>NZ_WYEV01000004.1:0-936669 GCF_015143645.1 Paenibacillus sp. P13VS
CTTTCCGATTTGCTTTGATATCTAATAACTGCATCCATTTTTTGTTCGTTTGTAAATTTAGCCATAGAAAAACTGCACCTCCAATTGTTGATAATGTCTAACAATTGGGGTGCAGTTCAGGAATGCCCTGTTTTTGATTTGTGTATATCTGTCTTCTCTTATCGGGTTTGCCAAGCTCTAAACTACCTAATTTTCTGGATTACTTGTACTTAGAGAGCAGTTTATGTTTCTTTTGATCAAATTCAAAGTCAGTAATGATGTTTTTTTCCTTCAGCTCACCTAACTGCAAAAGTTGTTCATGAACATTAACTGGCGGCTTCTTTAACTTATTAGCTCTAACCAAAACAACAATTGAAAAAGGGATTGCATACAACATAGTTAACAGCGCCAAGAATGCAGCATTATCTGGATCTTCTGGCCCTAAACTGAATATCGCAAAAAACATTAATGTGAACAACACGATCCCAATGATCGACAATGCTTTCAAATCCATTCCTCCCAAACATTATGTACTTCTTATTGACGAGATAACTGATGTTAATTGCGAAGCTTGTTTTGAATCTCTTGGCCTGTTCTATGTATTCTTCTTCATTACTCATTCTTCCACTGGCAGAAGGTCTCTAACTTCCATTATTACATAAAACGCAGCCATGGCAAGACAAGTACACTTCATGTTTAGCACATTTCGGGTAACCTGGCGGGATTGTCGGTTGATCGTCATCCTCTTCAATCTCGGACCACTCCAGATAATTGTCCAGATTAACATCTCCTTTAGTAAACGCATGAATCATGATCTGAAATAGCTCCAAGCAGGGTATGAGCGACTCTTTTCGCGGTTTATAACTCAACCTCTCCCACCCCGCTTCAGCAATAGCATGTATAATCATACGGAGCATAAAATCCTTTTCCTCTTCAAAAGTATCTATAGACCAAGGCATCTCATCGATGTCGAAGCCAACCGTTCCGATACCTACGACAGACTGATCCCTCTGGGCCAACCAGATGGTCATTTCCCTCTCACGGTTCGTCCTGGCGAGCATCGAGCCACTGATGGAGAGCACTTCTATAAACACTGATGTTAACCCATTGGACATTCCGATGGATTCGATCACTGGTACAGCATGTTCAGGCATTGAAATGGTATTTCCGATTCTGCTCACCCCTTATAACCAATACTACTCATCCGATTCAGTCCAGATGGCAAATTCGCCATACCCCAAATACTCACGTACTTCAAGAACCTGATGACCAAGCATAACTATTTCCATACCGTTCTCCGTGTCCCAATCCGTACTTCCACCTAGTATGGCTCCCAAGATCTGATCATCCGAATTAGCTGGATTCCGATAAAGTTCAACTTCGCCAACCGCCATGAACGCGAGAATCCCCCTACCTTCCACTTCGGCCAAGCCTGCAGGGTAGTCTGCCGTATCACTCGACATTTTCTCTGTTTTCCATTCGTATACCCGGTTGCATATGTCGTTAACCGTGTCATCCGGCAAGCGATTCAACACATTTTGGATATACCACTCTGCTTCTTCTAAACAGATGTCTTCCGTAGTAAATCGATACTCCACCTCGCATTGGAACAACTCAAGCAGCCCGTATCCAGACACCCGATTCTCATCTGCTGGCTCTTCTACGCCAACACGTTCCAAATGAAAACTATCGGTCATACGATCCCTCCTTCATTAATCTCCGCCTCCGCCACAAGATGAGCAGCTGGATGAGCTGCAGGAAGAGTCAGAAGAGGAGCTACTGCACGATGAACCGGAATTTCCCGAGGAGCCGCTGCTGTCGTTACAATGATCGGCATAACAGCTTGAACTGCTTGAACAACTGCTGCTTGACGAAGCTCCTTGTCCAGCCTTTTCCGGTGGGATAAGTTCCTGTTCGAGACGACCCATGTGCACTCCGTACGTTGCCTCATGATACATGGAGTGATATACCATGGCACTCGCCATGATGAGAGCCACATCGACCGAACCTGAGGATTCCAGGGATAGCTCTTTTTCGCTTAGACTTGCCGATCTCTGCAGCCTCTCAATCAAATAAGAAATGACCTGTGCAGCTTCAGGATCTTCCTGCATGCGTCTAATGTGGAAAAATTGATTCACCAATTCAGTTCGATCTCCCTGAGCGATCAGCGTCTGCAGTTCACCGGATATCGGGTAGCTGAAGAACTCCCCCCAGATTGCGGAGCTATATGGAGTGAACTCGAATAATTGACAGTACACCCAGTCAAACCATGCCCGTGCACCTGGATTTTCACGGCGGGTAACTGCCGGCTCATGATGTACCGTAGAACCCATAAATTCTGCACAAAAATCAGCGTAGGATTTGGTAAACATCAGCATTTCGTGCCATAACTCATCTACCTCATCGCTAAACATCGGGACCTGTTTCAGCAGAGAAGCCATAACGAAGTATCTTTTAAGTTCGAGCAGCTTCCATCGATACTCCAGCTTTTTCATATGAGGATATTCCTGCTCCATACGGAGCTTTAGTTTATTGGAAAAATGCTTATTAAAGCTCTTCTCCAATTGTTGAACGGTTTTATCGTAGGAAATGTCATCACGCAGTCCCAGATTCAAAGGTAATTTTTTGCGTCTATACGTAACTCTCGTGTGCCTTCTGCGTCTTCCTTTCGAACGAAAAATCCTGATCCTGCGCCGAATCACCAAGGCTGCAACCACCAGTAATCCTGCTGCAATGTAGTAGTAGATAGGCATAATAGAGCCTCTCCTCTCCGTTGTTCTTTTTCTATGTATGGATGAAACTACCATTAGTATAAATGACGATTCAAAACTATTAAAGAGCCCTTAGGCATAAAAGCCAGGGCCCTTTAATATCATAGATCTTTCGATGTCGATGAACTCTCGGTAATCAGAATCTTAGTCCTCTCAGCATCAATGCTGCGAGCGTAGGTTTAAACTTTCTACTTATGCTGTAACTGTAAACGTTGATCGTTAACAAATGCTTGTAAAAAGAACATCTCGTTTTCATTGGGAGTCCGCTCATGTTCTTTCTCGAAGTTTGTTATTGCGCTATCTAATGATGTAGATGTCACTGCTCTATTACAGGAAGTCAGCTCTCTCCAAAACACGTCCATCTCATCCAGGTCGCATATCGATTCATGCCCGAGTAGGAAATGATCCGCATCATACTTTTGAATATCCTCTATCATCGGTAACAACATAGCCTGCTTGAAATGAAACAATGAATTAGTTGTTGTTCCATAAGCGCTGTCTCCAAGAAAAATAGTTTTTTCATCCGGAATGTATACGATCGTTGAATCATCTGTATGTGTGCTCCGAATGGTTTCAATCCTACAGATTTTATTGCCCAAATCCAGTTCGAGAGAACCTTCAAAAATGATATCAGAATCATTTAATTGAAACGAGTTTCTCATCGGTATTTCATTCTTGATGATCTCCATACAGTGAGAACTCATCTTGTTTGCCTTCACATATTCATGGAGTGAGTGGTCATCAAAGGAAAAGTTTCTCCAGATATTCATCATTTGTTGGGTTAACCGATTAACAATAATCGTCGCATTGAATTCATTCATTCCTAAAAAATGATCCCAATGCGCATGCGTGATAACCAGGTATTTGATAGGTGGTACATCTAAACGGCTTATTTCCTGTAAAAAATCCTGGGCATGCTGAACCGAATTCCCACCATCGATCACTAGGCTGTATTGATCTCCACATACTAATCCTAAAGTCGGTCTATCTTTATCATTTTGGTTAGATGAGTAATAGATCGATTCACTTAATTTATTTAACATGTCAATTCTCCTCTAATTGTATTGTGGGAGTAAGAGAAAAATCGCATGTTAATGTATATTAACCATGGATCTTTCTCGCTTTTATCGATTTACCAATGGAATCACCCCGATTTCATGTTTAGGTAGTACGTATGTAAATGTTTTTTAAGATAAGGCAATAATCAAACTGGTAATAAGAAGCAGTAGCGTTACCGGAGCCCAGATTCTTCGTTCCCACACGCTGCGTGTTATGAGATTTAGGATTGTTCCCAGCACCAGATACCCAACAATAAACCAAATTGCTGTATTTGCAAATGAAGACCACTCCGGCAATAGCATACCCGCTCTACTCAGTACAACTAAACCAATGAATATGAGAATAGTGATCTGCAGCAAACAGGAATAACGCATGGTTGTCGGATATTTCCCGGGAAACTTCCCACCCATCGCTGCCTCTCCCCACGGCATACCTGCAGCGAGTGCCACTTGAAAGAGAATGACAATCAGAATTAGGACAGAAAACAATATCGAAGACACCAATATCACCAATACACATCCCCACATCTAAATGTAGTATCTTTCCTTATACTTTATTGATGCAAATCGGTCAGTATTCTTCAAACCACAATCGATATTGGATTATCTATCAAAATGCGCTCGTTCTTGGTGATTGGAACTGAAAATGTAATCCGGGTAATGATTGGCTAAAGGTGGACGTTCATGCTCACGGAAAAATTGCAAATCCTTCATCTCTTCATTATTTGATGTTAATTGCCCCGATTGGATTCTGCATTCAAAAACAATGGTTAAATATTCAACTTGATGACCGTTATGATATGTAAAACGTTGACCTTCTCCGCCGTAGACACCAATGATCTTTTCGGGCTCAATGACAAGACCTGTTTCCTCCAATGCTTCTCTGACCATCGCTTGTGCCGGTGTTTCACCAATCTCAATTGCTCCAGCAATTAGCCCCCATGTTGATTCATTATGTTTACGCCCAAATAGGATCTCTCCACGTTCATTTCGAATAATACCAGCCACACCTGGCATAAATATGAGATCATTCCCAATCTTAGCTCTAAGGTTCTTATAGTAATCAGAAATGCTCATTAATGCTGTACCTCCCTCTAGACACCGATAATAAAATGCTACAACTCCAGACAACCTTCATTTGTTATGTTGTCACTCTTCTTCTACGACAATATCCTGGCACTGAATAATCAGTTCAGACATTTCTTCACCATCAAAAAGCATATGTAGTTCATATCCATTTTTGATACAATATAGTTCTTGATAGAGCCAGTACCTACCGACAATGATCCCTTCTTGCTTGATGATCTCAGGTGCAATAAACGTAATCTTATTTAAATTCGTGAACCCTCCACGGGTATCGAATCGAATGACCAAGTCCGAATCCGAGACCAATTCCGTCACGGTGCAATCATGAAAATGGACCTGGTTACGAATATGTTCAGGAATAGGTTCAGCTAGCTGCGCCTCTCTATATTCCTTCGAGATCAGCTGCATTTGAGCCTCATTTAATTTGCTCTGTTTTTTCAACTGCAGCATGACTTTTTTAGTGCAATAACCCAGGGAAAATACACGAATATCTGCAATTTGGTCATAGATCTCTTTCGGTAATTGTGCAATCTTGTTTTCGCAGTTCCATTCCACATTACCTTTAAATTCTTGTTTGCTGCCCAACTCATCAAAAGGTGGCCTCGCATCGTAATTTGCAATTAATTTCTCAGTCGGCATATGATAAACCATCGTATCCTCTTCCGATACCTCATCCCCACTAATAAATTTCTCCGCACGCACCAGAACCGCACCATCCTGCTCCAGCATAAAACGGGGATCGACATTGTAAACATCGCGTTGAAACTTTACATGCTCTTTTTCTTTTCTTTTATATAATCGAAGATAAAGCTCTTCATCCATTTGTTGGGCTCCGCTGTGTACTCGCATACCAAAATGGAGATGTGTTTGTTGGCAAAGTTCATACCACTCTTTTGTAAGATATTTCATGCGCACTCCCTCCTATTTCAATTCTTCAGTTTGGCTTGGATGATCCAATAAACTGCATCTAAAATGTCTCCTGCTATGTAATCAGGTTCCGTTTCCTTCCACTTGTTTCTGTACGTTGTTAATGATGATTCTCCCCAGCCTGTTCTTACAAGAACCTTCATAGCTCCAACAGCGTGAGCAGCAAGCATATCCGTATCGCCTACGTCACCAATAACGATACATCTTGATAAATCTAGATGGTGCTGCTGTGAAGCCTCTAACAACATGCCCGGTTTGGGTTTTCGGCAGCTGCATTCTTGTTCATGTGGGCAAATATAGGATTGATCGAATCCGTATTCACTAAATTGTTCTTCAAACTCTTGGATCGTTGCCTCTCCACGCGATATCCGATACTGATTCGTTATAGCAAATACCTTGATTCCATTTTTCTTCAGAAGTGCTATCGCTTCTTGTGCATTAGGGTATAATTCAAAATCTCTAGGATGAATAAAGTGGCCTGTGCCACCGATGGTTCCATCTCTGTCCATAAAAACAGCTTGTATGTCCAAATTTGGTTTCAGCATGCTTTATTCCTTTCTCCGTTAACTACCGGAATAAAATCATGTTATTGTTACATTTCTTAATGGCGTTCATGCTGATTTTCCAAGGAATACAACGGAAGAAATCAAGGATGTAGAAACTGCTTTTTCAATAGAGCATAGATAACCGTATCCACAAACTGATTCTTCCAATAATAATGTTCCTTTAAAATTCCTTCTTCTCTGAATCCAATGTTCTCAAGCAACTTTCTGGATCCCATATTCTTTGGCTCTACATAGGCTTCAATTCGGTTTAATCCAAGATGGCTAAATCCAAATTCAATGATTCGTTGAATCGCCTCGGTCATATATCCTTGCCCCCAATACTCCGGTGCTAATTCATAGCCTATGTGAGCTTTGTAATGATTTTTCGCCCAACCATGAAATCCACATGTGCCAATCACCTTGTTCTCCGATTTCAACGTAATTCCCCAGCGAATGGCCTGTTCTTGATTAAACCGATCATTCCATCTATGAATGAGCTCTTCCGCTTGTTCAACACTCGTAAAACTCTCTACATCATAAAACTTCGTCACTTCATGTGAAGAAAAATAATGAAATAGATCTCTTGAATCTTCTTGTTTAATCTCTCTTAATACGAACCGAGCTGTCTCTAATACGGGAAATTGAGGCATATTCTTCTCCTTTCATTATCGATTCAATTCTAGCAATTCTTCTCTCGCTTCTATAAGCCAGGGATGTACTAATTTAAGCTTGGAACGTTGTTCCCATACATGGTTCAAATAGATGAGTATTCCATCATTGAGATTGGATTCATCTACTTTATCTCGTATCTCTTGCAGGTAACCATGCTCTCCCGGTAAATTCCAAGATATTTTGTCTGAAATGAAAAGTACTTTATCCAGTAAACTAGAATGTGGTTTAAGCGTGGTATGACATTCGATTGCACTTAGTACTTCTTGATCATTGATATGAAATATTTCTTTTGCCATAGCTTTAGATAACTTCTGGTGAATGATTCTATCATACTTATATTCTTCATCCATGATTTCTACCGATAATGCCTTTGCCAGATTTAGCATTTCACTTACTGGAACCACATTACTAATATCGTGCAATAATCCTGCTTGTTCTGCCTTTTCAGGGTCGGCTCCAAATAATCCGGCTACTCGCTTTGCTTCTGCGGCAACGTCTAATGTGTGTTTCAGGGTTTCTGGATCATTATGTGATTCGAAGAATGAATAAATATTTTGACTTAAATCACTGGATAATTCCACATTCAATACATATGGCTTAAGAATTGGATTCATGTTTTGACCACCTATACGTTAATTTAGCTAACAGTCCCATCCCTACACGATTAGTAATATCTACCGATTCCAATCACTCGATAACATACTATATGACAATATTCTCATAATGATCATGAAGCCATTGCGCTTCTCTAGAAATCCCCTCATTGATGAAACCAACCCGTTCTGGTATCGATCTGCTTTTAAGGTTAGTTTCTGCACATTGTATAATTACACGATTTAATTTCATTTCATTGAATAAGTCATCCAGTAGCCTTGTGATACTTTTGGTAATAATCCCTTGACCTTCCGCTGACGCCGCTAAAAAATATCCAATACTAGTTACTTTATTCTTCCAATCAATATAATGTAATGCGATCATTCCAACCAGTTTACCATCGAACCACAAGCCAGCATCAAAGCCGTTTTAATCTTCATAATTTTGTTTCCACATCTCTATTACTGGATCTAAGTCTTCTGGGGATTGCCGCTTATCCACCCATAGCAACCATTCTCGAAGATGCATTCTGTTCTCATCAATTAATGTGTACAGTTCATCTCTTTCTTGCGGTTGAATTAGATTGATTACTATCGATTCATTCACTTGAAACGGAAACAAATTAATCCCTCCATCAACATCAATCTAGGGTCGATCCAGCTCCGTATGTAATTTGTTCTATGTTTCCCACCAGTAAAAAATACGCCTCAACCTGAGAATTCTCTTAATCTTAGGTTAGGCGTTTGAGGTTCAAACTTTACTCTATTCCATTTTTATACATATAGCAACCAAGAACTTGAACTTCTATATACGACTAAATTGTAGCTGTTTATATCCACCCAATCATTTTCAACATGCCACAATACTTGCAAATACTTCCATTCAAATTTCTAGCTTCATCTGTATAGTTATTATCCTTTTTCCATCTTCTAAATTCGTTATTCTCATATCATTGGGTTTAAATCCATGCTTGTGATAGAATGTGAGCCCTCTTGAATTCGTGCTATGACACGATAATAATAAATTTTTTACTCTATAAATCGATTTTGCCTTCATTATCATTGTCTCTAACAAATACGAAGAAGCACCTTGTCCTCTAAAATGATTGGATACAATAACATTGCCAAGCCAACATACATCACCCTTATAATCATACAAATTGGCATAAGCTATAACTTGATCTGACTCTTTGTGAACTATAACGGTAGGTTCGTATCGATTCTCAAGAAGTTTCACTATCTGATCTGGTGTTAGCGGATATTTAAATTGAGGACTAACATAGAACAATTCTTCATCTGACTGAGGGAAAGAGCTTATATCTTTTAAATCGTCGTTTATTAAAGACCTATAGGAATAGACGAATTTCATCTCCTTTCTCGTTTTGAATAATTCCTGAGTCTTTTTTTTTACACCTTTTTCTTAATATAGCTCATCGAAATGAACTCTAATTCATTCTCTTCATACTTGCTCAAAAAATGTGTTTCTTTCACAAACCCAATCCGCTCATACACCCTGATAGCTCTCTCATTAAATGCTGCAACGACTAATTGATACTCTCGACCACTAAATTGATTGTTCAAAAAGGAAAGGACCTGTGATAGAAACCCCCGACCTCTGCCGTTTCCCGTCAAGTCAGGCTTCAATCCTAAACCAATATCTAACTTCCTCAGATCTGTATAGATGCCCGCTGCATATCCGCCTGGGACCCGTGCTGATCCGCCTACGCATATAAAACCGATTAGATCATCGTGTTCATCTAACGCGTAATAATATTCTCCATTCATCAACTCCAAAATGCTGTCCTCACTACTATCCATGTCATACAGCGAGTACGGATATTCGTACTGCCACTTTGAAATCTGTAAGGCTCTATCCTTGGTCATGGGGTAAAAATGGTAACGTGACACTTTTCAACTCACCTTCCTTTAGTAAATATTTAATACAATTCTGAAAAATCACTTCAACTCCTTAGCAAATACGAATTCATCCTCCCGGTCATAACCTGCTTTTTCATATGTTTTTATCGCCTTAGCATTCTTATTTCCTGTCAAAATTTTGATGTTTTTCACTCCTGAATGATTAAAAATCCCTTCCAGTCGTTCAATCATCATTCCAGCCAATCCATTCCTGCGTGCGGATTCTTGTATGTACATTTCAGTGATCTCAGCCTGATGCTCTGCATAGCAAAACGATTTATAGATCTGTCCGCATGCAAATCCAACGACTTGCTCTTCCATTACAGCTACTACAATAACTTCTCTTCCATTTAAAAGGTCCGTTTCCACCTCTCCCCGGCTTCGACGAACTCCATTAAATTGATCATTCAATTCGATCAAAAATGGTACATCTTCCCTCACGGCTTCACGAACGAATAAATTAAGAATGGACAATGAAATACCTCCTTAATTGGGCTAACCTCAAACTCGAATCACAAACTCGAATCATCTCAATCTGTACTTATCGTTATTAATAATTTCATGAACGATCTCAGGTAGCTGTTCTTCCGTATAATTGCTCGTATATAATTTATTCTCTTCTTTTAGATTGGAGTTGTTTTCAAATTCATTGAGCAGTGTTATGCTTCTTTCTTTCATTTGATTTGCAGCTGCTCTTAAACTGTCTCTATACATAATCGTTTGACGATCTACCATTAGTACCACATAGACTATTCTCACATCATAATTTGCTAATTCTTTTATCAACCCATCGATATCTTCTGGAAAAGCCACATAGTCAACAACTACATCATAACCATAATCTATTAAATTCGTTGTCAAAGAGGATATGTTTTTCCATGTTAAGTCGTTTGTTTCTTTGTCTAACCAGGGTTTACCCCGTCCCTTCACTGGGATATGACTAACCTCATCTCCAGAAATATACACACTTTTATTTAAAGTTTGAACTAGCATTTTTGACGTTGTGGATTTCCCAACTCCTGCGGGTCCAGATATGATGTATAGACTTTTACTCATTTTGTAATCTCCCCATTTTTCAGCTTAATGTCTTTCGTTATTCTTTATCGCATTTTAAGTTAGAACACGAACCACTTCACCGTCAATTAATTCTTCACTTACTCTTTTAAAGCCCAGAGATTCATATAAATGACCTGCAACAGCATTTTCAGCTCTATGTCCTATCATGATTTTCTGGCAGTTCAATGATTCTCTCATTAATGCGATCAATTGTTTCATCGATTCTTTTCCATAACCTTTTCCCTGATATTGTCCATCAATCATTAGAGCGGGTATCCAGTAGTTTCCTTCATGATCCGGTATCGTACAATACACAAGAAATCCAATGATACTTGCACCGAGATATATCGCCATGGGTTGAAATTCAGGGACAAACTTGGATTCAGCAATCCAGTATACGACCGGGGCCGGGAATACTTGCTTTTGGTCCTCTGCTACTTCCAATTGGGTGCAACTATACCAGTTGTCAACGGTTACAGGCTTCAGACTAATTTCCATATTAGATTCCTCCTACCCAAATTACGCAGAGGAATCACTTCATCATTCCCCTGCGTTAAATCCAAACACCTCTTAGATCACTGTCAATGCTGCTCGAATTCATGTTTTTCATACCACATCACTCCTTTCAAATCATTTGACCATAATACTGATTATCTAAGTACTCCCTGGCTAAGATCGGATCAGGAACATTCAAACACTTGAAAATAGGTGCCTTCCCCATATCCGTCCTTCACTTCATGCAAATGAATATGTTGAAATCCATTTGCTCTAAGAATGTCTTCAAACTCTTTCATATCATACAAACGAAGAGGGAAGTTCATCACCTCGGTCTTTTCGATTTTGTCGTCTTTCACTAACTCATATTTCAGCTCCGTTACGAGCATGGATTGCTCTTTGCGATACTGAACTTTTTTGGATAAAACAATTAATTCATCGTTTACCACCTTCCGATCCGTTTCTCTCCATTCTGGAATCTCTTGCACGTCGTTCCCTCTTAACTTAATCGTCAATAGAAGTTTCCCTTCAGCCTTAAGCGCAGATTGCAGATTGGCGAGGCTTTGGTTCACTAATTCACTGGGGAGCAGCGAGAACGATCCAAATGGAATCATAATTAAATCGAACTGGTCGGAGCTTACGAAATTTTCAATCTTTTGATAATATACATGAGGCTTCAGATTTAATCGGTCACCTTTTTCTCTACATACCTTCAGCATATCTTCAGATATATCGAATCCCTCTATCTGTATTCCACGCTGCATAAAAGGGATTAGCATTCTTCCGTTTCCACACATGGGTTCAAGCACACGCATATCTGTTTTGTCCACAAATGATAGGTAAAACTCAAGCTCTCTGCCTTCGGCTAACGATTTGTCACTTTCATATATTCTCGTACAAAGTTCTCCATAATAACTGCTCACTGGTGCTCCTCCTTCATTAGATCATCCATCGCCTGAACAGCCAGTTCCAATGCTTGGATTCTTCGTATGAGAAGCGTCCTCTGAGGACTGCCTTCCTTAGCCTTAGCAAGTGAGTTGTCAATGGATGGCATTAAACCTGTAAGAACACTGCGAGCTTCAGTCAGATCTCTGGAGGTATATGGATGAGGTTTGTGCTGCCACACATGTTCAAGCATAGATAAACCAATACGGAGAGCCTTAAGTCTCTTTTCTATTAAAGTTGTATTTGCCCCTTTCTGAGTCATCTGAGCCAGGGCATTTTCGGATTTAAGGATGGTTGATTGGATGGATTGGGTGGACTGTAATTGAATTCGTTCTGATACGTTTTCCATAATAGGACTGTCCTCCTTTCGCCACTGTCTCTATCCTTCTATGATGCTGTTGATCAACTTTCAGAATTATAGATGTCGGGCGCATTTGTTAACCAGATTTCCAAATGTTTTGATATCCTCTAGATAATCATATCCTGCTGGATTGGATCCGGTTTGATTATACATTCTTACCGCTACCGTTCTATACATTTACTGCTGTAGCAGATGGTTTAACCCGTAAAACATAGTTCATTGAATGTTGTATTCTCTGTTTTCTGTAGGTTGAGCAAAGAGACTCACACATTCTTCACTTTTATCTATTAGTTAGCTAGGTATGATTATGATGTTCGTCTATCTTCCTCAATATGATGTCTACAACCTCACTAGTCTCAAGATGATCCGTTATCAGGTGTGTTCCAAACTTATCATCCTTCAGAGCGTGAACAACCTTCGGCGCTTGTTGATACTGCCAGCCTCCAAATTCATCTCCGCGTTTAGCTAACCGCTTGTATATCGTTTCTTCAGTAGCCACAAGCGAAAAATGATATAATTCTTCGTCAATGGCTTTGAATCCGTTATAGATGTGGTTAAAGTTCTCTTCTTTATAAATAGTCATGGGAACGATTAGGTGCTTGTTATATTTCCGCCTTACTTCTACAGCCGTCTTCACGGTTAGAACTCTCCATAGTTCAATATCCTGAAAATCATCCGTACGCTCATTCTCTTCCCGGCATTCCTCCGGAATGAGTTTTCTGATCATATAACCTATTTCTTCGGGGTCGTATATCATACTATTGTTGATTAAGGGTTGGAGCATCTTTGCTGCCGACGTTTTGCCGGAACCGAATGCTCCATTAATCATAACGATCATAGGATCACTCCGTTTCTAGAAGAGTTTAACTGCATTACTTTCTCCCTTGGTCATAATAAGGAATCTCATTTCCTTCGACTAGACTCCGTATGCCATCCTTAAAATACGGCATTAGCTCACCAGCCTTGTCCACATCCATCCAGGCAACTTCAGATATTTCATGAGGCCTTACAAGCTCTAAGCTTCCTCCAATAACCTCAGCTCTAAACGTGAAGAAGATGGCATGCTCCTGCTTTTTCTCAAATATACATTCATTGATGGCAATGATTCCTTGGACTTTTACATCAAGACCAGTTTCTTCTTTGGCTTCTCTGATGGCTGCTTGATCCAACGTTTCCTCCTTTTCCACAGCGCCACCAGGCAGCGACCAACTGGCATTGCCTTTGTTCTTGACCATTAGAATTTTGGGTGAGGTATCATCCAGGATTAATGCATAGGCTACGTCAACTCGTCTCATTGAGCTATCTCCTTCCGAGATTTATTCAATCGCAGTACCTGGTCTAGTATGACGGCTTCTGCTTCTTCAAAAACACTTAATAACGCTCTTCAAATCTCTTCATCCACCAATCCCTGTTTAATAAATAATCAATTTTAACTGGCATAATCATATATTGTTCATTCACTTCAATGGGTTCTCTTAAACCTGTGTACACTAGATCAATATCTAACTTAAAAGGTTTGATTTTTCTTCCAATCTGACTTTCAAATTCCTGTACATAAGACAAAAGATTCGGCGCACCTTCCCAGTAGTTCATCGCCGCTTGGCCGCCTGCAGGCATGTTCCACCATTTAATAAAAGATGGCCACATATTGATTAGAACAGCCCTCACGTTCTTGTCTGTAATCATTGAAAATTCAGGGGGATCCAAAATCAAACTTCGCTCGATTCCACTTTTAATTAGTCCTTTTTTATAGATACATTGTTTCCATAACTCATTCCACTGCCCTTTGAACTTTTCATTACTTCGTCCACCATTAGAAAAATGACTCCCAGGCCACGTATCTTCTCCGAATTCATCTGTCAACAGTCCATGTGCACTTGCCACAAACATAAGAAAATTCAAATCATAATCTCCTGAGAAGCAAATGGTCCATGTATTGTTCATCCGGTGACCTCCTCTAATATCATGATACCTGGTAGTTCATTGACTATTCGTTGTGCACGAGGTTGTCCGTAACATAACAAATCATTGGTAGTAAAAAAGAGAAACCATAAATTGTAATGACTACGCTTACAAATTTCAGGAACTGCACAACGAATGTAACTTTTCGCTCAAATATGTGTGCAGCTGCTCGGTTTAGGTTTAATTCTTGATTGAAGCGTATACTTTTTTAATTTGGGATGAGAATTTAGCTGCGCCTGGAATTCGCGTACGTTTGAAATATCCGGTTAACAGTTTGGGATGATTTTTGACCAGATCATATTCAATAACGGTGTCAGCGATGACTGATCTTGTAAAACCCAAAATCTCGACTACTTCAGATTTATCCCCCTCATCAAGCTCCTCGCCTTCCCGAAATTCCCCATCCGGGTCACCTTCCAGCTGCTCACTGAATGTTAGACGAGCAACAACATAAGACATAATATTTTCCTTGTCCCGGGCCAATTGCTCCATGATCCACTTAACGCATTCTTCCTCTGTTGGAGACGAGATGCCGAAGCCGTGCAGAGTATACATCCGTTCTCTAAAGGAATCCATTAAGAACTCTGCTTCATAATTGGCATGTTCAACAAACTTGATATCTGGTTTAAGCTGAACAAGTTCATCCGTAACCTTTTTGTACCAATCGCTTGTTAGGAATTCTTCTATTGTTTTCATAACTTCATTCTCCTTCCTGTCCCCAGCTCGTATTTAACTCTTCAATACACCGGAGATTCAAAAATCCTCCAACACTTTGGACTTATCCCCGTACACCTTGTCCAGATGCTCTTCCCCCCAGTAACACAAATGGTCCAGAGCCGGTTTTAATCCCCAACCGTAGTCTGTTAACTCATATTCCACTCTAGGGGGAACCTCCGAATAGACTTTTCGTTGCACAATTTCGTCTTTTTCCAAGCCTCTTAGCTGCGTCGTCAGCATCTTTTGCGTAATTTCAGGTATCAGCTTCCTAAGCTCTGATGAACGTTTCCTCCCTGTCATCAGATGGTAAATAATCAGAGGCTTCCATTTTCCGCCCATTACTTCCAAGGCCGCCTCCACACCTACTTTATACTTTTTGGGAGCGCCAGTTTTATGGTCTTCTGTCAACGTATATCTCTCCTTCATCAAACTATATCCAAAGACTACATCCAAGATAAAAACATAGCCAGTTCCTTCTTTTACGTGTATTATTTCAGCCCACAATAAGGCACAATTTCAGGGTCTATTTAGGGTACTTTCAAGTTCCTATAGCACTCTAATCTTCCTATAGAACTTCAAAGTACGTTCTTCCAGAATATATCATCCCTGTTTATAATAGCATCAGCCATGAAGTGTGGCTACCAAACAAGCGCTGTAGAAAGGTAGTGAAATATAATCATGAACGTTTTAGTTGTTGTTTCTCATCCAAGAAAAGATTCCCTTACATTTCAGGCCGCCGAACGTTTTCTTCAAGGTCTTACTGAGGCTGGTCATGATGTTGAGATATTGGATTTACATGCGATTGGCTTCGATCCTATTCTCCGAGGCATGGATGAACCTGATTACACCCAACCGAATCAAATGTTTTCCCCTGAGGTTAGAACGGAGATGGAGCGATTGAAGAAGCATGATGCTGTGGCTTTTGTGTTTCCTCTCTGGTGGTGGCATCTGCCAGCCATGCTGAAAGGGTATGTGGATCGTGTCATGAACAACGGATTTGCCTACGGTTCGAACAAGCTTCAGCATCAGAAGATCACGTGGATCGCGCTTGCAGGCGTGACCGAAGAACAGATGAAGAAGCGAAATTACGATGAATCAATCACAAACCTGCTCAACGTGGGGATTGCAGATTACTGCGGCGTCTCTAACTCCAGCGTTGAATTTCTGTACGAGACGTTGGATGCCAAGCCTGAGCACTATGAGAACCTGCTTAACCAGGCGTATCAATTGGGACTGAAATATGACAAGGACATAAGCTAACCACACGCAAGTCGGGTAATTGAAATAAGACGCACAGGAATAATCAACTCAAAAAGGTCGCTCCGAAGAGCGACCCTGTCTGTTCCAAGAATTATTTTACTGTCGAAAGAAGAAACTTCTCCAGCATGGTGACGTCAGTGATGCTATGGTTGCAAGCCGTGCTATCCATGCATACGTACTGGCCAATGGAAGCCAAGTTATCCGGCGAATGGCCCTTCGTCTTCACGTTGAAGAATCCGAGCTCCTGATGCCGATTACAGAACATGCAGTACCCTTTTTTGTTCGTAGCTGTAATCCGTCCCTCGATGCCGAGAAAATTCTCTTCGTACGGGTACACAATGAACAGGCGATTGGTGGCAATATCCGTCCATCTCAGATAGGTCGTACGTGCGTAATCGACCGTTTCCAGATCAGGCAGCTTGAGCTTCTTCGCCTTCGGAAACAGCTTCTGAATCTGCTTCGCCGACACTTGCGGGAATGGAATCAGGAATCCTTCCAACCGGTCCAGATAATCCTGCAGCTCATGCGCAGCCTCGTAGGTAGATAACTGCTCCAACAGCTGCTTCTGTTCGGCAGTCAGCTCATCGAAGACTTCAAGAGAATTCGTTACGGCCGTATAACGGACGGTTTCCAGGACTTTGCGATCCGCGACTGTACGCAGCGCTTTGAGCAGGAAATTGGCTTGTTTTGTAATCACATTGAATTGATGATTTTGAATAAATGGTGTTTGCATGGCTTTCAGCCCCTTATTTTTATTAGTATAACAAATAAGGTGCAAAGCCTGCGGGATGATACGTTATGCTTCACTCAGGGCGATCGATGTTCTTCTCGTCGCGCCCTACACAAAGTCCGCCCCTAACAGGCTTTGCGTAAGGCCTTTCTAGCGAACGAGCAATCCGGCGCTGCCAATATTGCCACGGTATAACCCCCAATGCAGTAGATATACCGGAATTATAACAGGACTGGGACTGTATGGGCAACGGAGTTTGCGCCGATTCTTCGCAATTTGTATCGCTCACTGCTGATTTTTCGTAGTTATTCGGATCCCACTCTGACCGTTACTGGATTCCCAACGGATCTCTTTGCCATATGCTTCACTAACGGCTCTTAACGGTAAATAAACTCTCCCCTTCACCATTACGATTTTACTCTTTAATTCAATTTGCTTGTCAAACTCGGTAAAATGACTTTCTCCCACCTTGAAGGTTAACCTTGGCTTGGGGTAATCATCTATGTCTACATATGCAAAAGTTACACTTTTAGCTTTGTTATCCCACCAGATCCCTTTACCAGGCACAGTGAAATCCAGCACACTAATGATATAGACTGGCGAAACCAGTATATGACCTGCAGCGATGATATAATCAGTTCCTTCTACTAACTGGAATGCCTGTTCGTCAATCTTTACTTCGATTGATTTTTGGTGAGCTTCAGTACCCGCTTGAGTCTTTATTTCTTTTTCATTAAGTATAATATCGATCTTTTTTGGTGCACTTGTAGCTGTAAAAGCCATGGATCCGCTTAATAATACACAAGCAAGAGTAACAACCAGCATCTTCTTCACTTTCTTACTCATCCCCTCATGGTCAAAATGCTAACGCTCAGAACCCCACATATAATACCATTTAATTTAAATTAAGGTAATTAAATCTTTTTCACAGTAAAAAAGAGCCACCTCCCTGGCTTCAGGCCAGTTCAGCAACTCCTTTTCACAACCCTATTCCATCCGCTCCACGCGGCTACTCCTTCACAGCCCCCACCACAATCCCCGTTACAAAGTACCGTTGCAGGAACGGATATACGAGCAGGATTGGCAGCGCGCTAATAAAAATCTGGGACGCCCGAATCGTTCGCTGCGACAGGTTCGCAATTGCTTCCGGATCAAGCTTCGTCATGTCGGCCTGCACGATAATCGTCTGCATAAACGTCGCGAGTGGCAGCTTTTCTGAATCGCGGATATAGATGATGCCGTCAAAATATGCGTTCCAATGACCAACCATCATGAACAGAGACACGGTGGCGATCACGGGCACGGAGACGGGCAGATAGATTTTGATAAACGACTGAAAGTGCCCTGCACCATCGATAAAAGCCGCCTCCTCCAGATCCTTCGGCACCGTGCGGAAGAAATTCAGCAGCAGGATAATATTGAACACGGCGACGAGTCCTGGCAGAATGAGTGCCCATAATGTGTTCATCAGCCCGAGCTTCAGAATCAGGATATACCCCGGAATGAGGCCCCCGCTGAAAAGCATCGTGACAACAAAATACCACAGATAAAGGTTGCGTGCGCGGAACACACGTGTCTCCTTGGAGAGCGCATAGGCAGCAATCGTATTCACGATGAGTGCAAGCCCGGTTCCCAGCACCGTCCGCTCCACGGACACCCACAGGGAGGACAGGAAATTGGCGTTATCGAACGTCTTCGCATATGCTTCGAGCGTAAAACCAATCGGCCAGAACGTCACCAGACCGGCATTCGCAGGTGCGGACGCGCTAAGCGATACCATCAGTAAGTGATACAGAGGCAGCAGGCAGAGCAGCGAAAGGATGGTCAGGAACACATTATTGAAGATGCTGAATATGCGATAAGGTAGCGTTTTATGATACATGGCTCGTCATCATCCTTTCTAGAAAATTCGGTATCCGGCGAATCGGTACGCCAGTCGGTAGGAGATCACGATGAGGATCAGACTGATGACCGATTTGAACAGATTCACCGCGGTAGCGAAACTGAACTGCCCACTCAGCAGACCTTCACGATATACAAACGTATCGATAATATCCGCTTGCTGGTAGATTAATGGACTATATAAGTTGAAGATTTGGTCGAAGTTGGCGTTAAGCACATTCCCCAGTGCCAGGGTGGCGATTACGATTCCGATAGGAACCAGCGCCGGGATGGTGATATAGATCGTCTGCTTCCAGCGTCCCGCCCCATCCACTTCAGCTGCTTCGTACAGTGACGGGTTAATGCCGGACAATGCCGCAAGGAAGATAATCGTGTTGAAACCAAACTCTTTCCAGACATCACTCGCAATGATCGTAAATCGGAACCAGTTGCCATCTCCCAGGAAGAAAATCGGCTTGATGCCGAACACCGAGACAAGGAACTGATTGAGAATGCCCGTCTGTGCCAGAATGTCGATCAGGATACCGGACAGCGTTACCCAGGACAAGAAGTGTGGCAGATACACGAGTGTCTGAATGGTTCTTTTGAGCGCCATCTTCCGTACCTCATTGAGCAATAGCGCGAAGACAAAAGGTATGATCAGATTCATGATGATTTTGGAGCAGGCAAAGAACAACGTGTTCCACGTAATCTGCAGGAAATAATCATTTTCCCACATATACCTGAAGTGCTTCAGTCCCACCCATTCCGAACCCGCGAACCCAAGTGCAGGCTTGTAATCCTGAAATGCCATCAATATACCCGACATCGGAATATACGAAAAAATAAAAACCATAATGGCCGCCGGCAGCACCATGAAGTGCAGTACCCACGGCTGTTTGTAGCGTTTCTTTCTCTTCTGTTCTAGCTTGTTCCCCACATTCGCCTGTGGGACCCGTTGACCCTCCATTTTAGCCTCCATAGTGCCCTTCTCCTGTTCCCAAAAAAAGTTTTGTGTGTTAATGGGGTTCTCTGCTATAAATAGTATCAGGCCATTCTGAGCTCTGACTATATAACATTGTTAGGCCGGATAGGGTTTTGTTAGGAATCTGGTGAATACCAGCCTCTACGAACACGAATACGAAGGAGACTTTTTATGCATATATGGAAGCGCTTTATATTATTCGAAAAAAGGACCCGTTCCCGCTTCAGCCTCTTTGCCAAAATCAACTGCTTGATCGTGTTGCTGTTCATCCCGATTATTATCATGTACACCTACTCGAACAACGTCACCTATAACGTGGTCAGCAAAGAACTGCAGATTTCGAATACGAAACAGCTCACGTTTCTGGCCAGTCAGATCGATTCCCGCATTAATCAGATGATGGATTTCAGTCTGATCCTTTCAAGAGATCCCAATGTCCGCGCATTTAACGGTCTGAACATATGGGCTGATCGGTATGATCAGATGCAGACCCGCTATGCCATTCAGGAGAAGATGGTGCTCCAATCTGGCGTCACGGATATATGGAACACCCGATATGCCGTATACTCGCAACAGAATCAGGATGTTATCGCCAACTACAATCGTTCATCCGGGTATGATGAGGATTACTTGAAACGCAATATGAGCGGACAATGGACATACGGGGATCAAGGGGCAGAATCGCAGGAGGGCATGCAGTCCTTTTACTGGTTTTACACCGATTCCTTGGCCCAACCGGGCATGTTGACCGGCAGCAATCTTGTCATTGAAGCCAGCTTCAGTTACGAGAACATTCAGAACATGCTCGATACGTACAAGGCAGGTGGGCAGGGAGATCCCTTCCTTTATCATAAGGGCAATGACCCCATTCTGAATCGCAGTGCAGACAACCAGTTATCGGAGGAACTTATTCAATATCTGGATACACACTCCCTGGAGGATACTACACAGGACGTTGTGCAACTGAATGGGAAAAAGTATCTGGTTAGCGCAGTCAAATCTTCCTATCTGGATTGGCATTTGGTCGACGTGGTCCCGCTGTATCAGATTTTGCAGCCGATCTCGCTCAGCCGAAATTTGTTCTATCTCTTTATGACGCTGCTGTTTGTCGTGGGCATATCTGCTTCGATTCTGCTGTACAGAAACATTCAATCTCCGATCAAAAAGCTGATCCAGGGCCTTCGCCGCGTGCAGCGCGGTGACTATTCCGTACGGCTGCATAGCAAGGATCAGAATGAGTTCTCCTTCCTGTTTCATCGATTCAATGATATGTCTCACCAGATTCAAGACCTGATCGAGAATGTATTCCAGGAGAAAATCAGAGCCAAAGAAGCAACGCTGAAGCAGCTGCAGGCGCAGATTAACCCCCATTTTCTATATAACTGTCTTGGCTACATCATCAACATGGCCCAGATGAAGGACGAGCAGGCTGTCGTGTCCATGGCGCATAATCTGAGTGCATATTATCGGTACACCACCCGCATGGAACGGGAGACGTCCTCGCTTCGGGACGAGATCAAGCTGCTCATCAACTATCTGGATATTCAGAAGCTGCGCAATGGACGAATTGAGTATCATATCGATATCCCTGAGGACATGCTCGCCCAGTCTGTACCGCGCTTAATGCTTCAGCCGATGGTCGAGAACTCCGTCATACACGGCGTGGCGAAGTCCTATTCATCCGGGGAGATTCGCATTACCGGCGAGAGCGTGGATGGTTTCGGCAAGATCTATATCGACGACGACGGCCCCGGCTTAAGCCCGGAACAGTACGATGCGCTGAACCTGAAAATGCAGGAGCCACTACAGGAAGAAATGGGCTGCGGCCTCTGGAATACGAACCAACGAATTATGCATCTGTTCGGCAGCCAGTCCCACCTTCAATTCGGCCCATCCCCACTTGGCGGATTCCGCACCGAGATCGTCTGGGAGATGCCGAAGGAGGATACAGATTCTGAGTGAGATACCGACATTAATTTAAGTTGAGTCATTTTATTTGAAACGAAATATCTACACGTGAACGTAGAGGACAGAAAAAAACTGAAGAAGCGAAGCAAAAAGTTTTCTACAGAAAAGCCTCATTGGAAGGAAGCTACGCTGCACTTTTAATACAATTCCATCTTTATATAAAGCCTGGTTTAAAATAAAGGGTTAGCCGTTATGTGAACCAAAGCGAAGGATTGAAGGGATTCTGTAGAAACGAAGTGTTCGCCTTTCAAGCCCCATTTCAACCTTACCATCATCTAATCCGGAAATGGGGCTTGAACAGCGATCGAAAGAACCCTTCGAATCCGCAGCGACTTCGTTCACAAGAAGTATCCATTTTTTCATTCTAGGCCTTATATTTACACCACCAAGGGAGACGAAAGAATATGCAGATGATCATCGTAGACGACGAAGCACACTGGGTGGATAACCTGTCCATGACCAAGCCCTGGCACACATTGGGGATCGAGCAGGTTCATAGAGCGTACTCCGCGCATGAAGCCTTACAACTGATCGACACCCACCCCATCGATATCGTGATCTCGGACATTCAGATGCCGGAAATGACAGGCATAGAACTGATCGAACGCATCCGGATCCGGGACAAAAAAATAAAATGCATTCTGTTATCGGGTTATTCCGAATTCGATTACGCCAAAAAAGCCATCCAGTACGAGGCCGTGGACTACCTGCTCAAACCGCCGACAGACGATGAATTAATGGGCGCCGTGCAGAAGGCCATCGATCAATTAAATCATGAATGGGAACTCGTCAGTTCACTTAGTCGAACTCAGTTTACTTTACGGGAGAATTTGCCACACTTGCGCGGACGACTGCTTTTGGAGGCATTGCAGGGGCACCGGTTTTCATCCGGCGAATGGGAGCGGAAACTCACCAATTATGATCTGCCCTTTCACGCCGGGGACGCCGCACTCATGCTCGTTCGGTTGGATGAAGAATTCGGACACTATGACAGTCATGATCAGACCCTGATCGAATATGCCATCATCAACATGGCCGAGGAAATTATGGGCGAGTTTATGCACGTGTGGGGTGTGAAGGAGGAGCACGGATATGTGGTGTTTTTGCTGCAGCTGAAGGAACGAAATGACGATATTGGAAAAGAGACCATTCTGGAGAAACTGTCCATTCAGCTTCAATCCAAAGTAAAACAGTTTCTCAAAGGCTCCCTCTCCATTGTCATGACCGAGTGGTTCATCTTTCCGGATCAGCTCTACGATCGCTTCCGTCAGGCCTCCGCATATTTCCGGCAGATCGTCGGAGACGAGCGCGAATTTGTCATGCGCGTCAGCGATGTGGAGACACCTTCAGCTCAAGGTCCGCTGGACGTGCTGTACACTCCGCCCACCTTCATCCATCTGCTGGAAAGCGGACAATGGGATGCCGCCGAAGAGAAAATACTCGCCGTCTGCGCAGAGCTGGATGAGAAATGGTCCGAATCGTGGGAGCATTGCATGGAGGCTGGTTTTCTCATTACCGCTTCATTCACCAACCTCGCCCACCGGAACAAGCTGACCCTGACGAGCCTCATGGGCAGTGATATTGAATATCTTCAGAGCGGGGAGGCCTTCTCCACCATCGGCAAACTGCGCAAATGGTCGCTCGGCGTCCTCGCCAAGCTGAAGGAAGGTACATCCAACGAAATCAAGGATATCCGGTCCGAGTATGTGAAGAAGGTTCAAGAGTTTACGGATAAAAATCTGCATCTGGATGTCTCTTTGCGTGTGCTCGCCGATCATGTCAATCTGCATCCGACCCATTTGTCCAAGATTTACAAGATCGAAACGGGCGAAGGCATCAGTGAATATATCTCGCGCCTGCGCATGGATCGGGCCTGCCACAAGCTGGTCACGACCACCAAAAAAGTATATGAAATCAGCATGGAGATTGGCTATATGGACCCGGCGTATTTTATCAAAGTGTTCAAGCGCCAGTTCGGCGTCACCCCGCAGGAATATCGAGACCAGCATTAAACAGCATATAGAGGTTGTTCAAAAAGTCCGCTTTTGATTACGAATCATGCCTAACGGCATCATCTGCATCGAATATGGAATTCAGCCGAAATGTCCGTTGCTCACGTAGCTTCCTACGCTCCGCTACTCCATTTCTAGCTTTATCCCATCTTCTCGGTACTGAAAACCGATCTTTTTGAACTTTCACTAATAGAGTCCTATCGAAACTAACAAACTCATATAGATGCCCTCCCGCCCGACTTGGTACAGTTACACTTGTAAAGATCATACACCGTAGGGGGATTGAACAATGATCAAATTCAAAACATGGTGGTCCTTGCTCATGGTCATCGCACTCATCACCATCACTGCGTGCGGCAGTGGCGATTCAGCCAGCGAGAATGGTACAGACGATACAACGGCGACGGTCGGCTCAGCCGAAGCTGAAGCTGCTTTTGCCAAAGGAAAATACGACCCACCCATTGAGTTCAGTTCGGTTCGTATGCCGAAGAAATATGTGCAAGGTGACACCAAAGAGAACAACGTTCACGATCGCTGGATGCTCGAAACGCTGGGCATGAAGCATAAGGATTCATGGTATCCGGCTAATGACGATCAATACAGACAGAAGCTGCAGCTGGCTATCGCTTCAGGCGAGAAATTGCCTGATTTCGTATCCGTTCCAACGAACGCGGTACTCACCAATCAGCTGATCGACTCCGGTCAATTCATCGCCATCGATGAACTGTTCGACAAGTACGCCAACCAAATCCTGAAGGATCACGCTGCAGCGCATCCCGAGCTGTGGTACCCGTTCACCAAGGATGGCAAGAGATACAACATGCCGATCCTGGAGTACACCGATAACGACGATACCCTGCTCTGGCTCAGAGAAGACTGGATGGAGAAGCTGAACCTGAAAGCACCTAAGACCATCGCAGATCTTGAGAACATCATGGACAAATTCAAAAACGAGAACCCGGACGGCCTGTCTCCGGATAAAGTATTTCCACTGGCGATCTCGCTGAAAAATAACACCAACACCTGGATGGGCTCGCTCGACTGGTTATTCGGCGCTTACGGCACGATCCAGGAACAATGGAACAAGGACGCGAACGGCAATCTGGAGTACGGCTCCATTAATCCCGGTGCCAAACAAGCCCTTGCGAAGCTGAATGAATGGATGAACAAAGGGTATATCCATACCGACTCCGCGCTGTGGGACGAAGGCAAGTCTGCTGAAAGCTGGACTGCTGGTACGGCAGGCATCCTGCCTGGCGCAAACTGGGTACCCGACTGGCCAGCACCGGACCTGCTCAAGAATGTACCTGGCGCGAAATACAAAGCCTACCCTATTCCGGCTGGACCAGACGGCAAGATCGGCACGAAGTGGCAGAACTCTGGCGTCAACGCCAGTATCATGATCAACAAGGATGCCAAGCATCCGGAAGCCATTTTCCTATACTACAACTACCTGCTCGATAACCTGGCCAACCCGGCAGCGGGCAGTCCATATGAGTACGGCTTTGCCAAAGGTTACGACTGGGATATCGTAGACGGTCAACCGACCAGTGACAAAGAGAAGATCAAAGACTTCTCCAACGAGTTCCCGTTCCTGACGGGTCCGGCTCGTATTCCAGATCTGTATATGAAAACCCTCGTGAAGCTGGCTGACGGCGAGAAACCAGAAACCCCATACGAGAAACAAATGGCCGAGTTCCGCAAACCCGAAAACTGGGCCGCTGCCAAAGTCGTGATGTCGCAGCTCGACATTCGTAAACAAAACTACTTCACCGGCGCAGCCACACCAACCATGGTCTCCAAATGGAACCTGCTTCGCCAGTCCGAGATGGAAACCTTCAACAAAATCATCTACGGCAAACTGCCGATCGATGCCTTTGATCAATTCGTCGCCAACTGGAAATCCAATGGCGGAGATCAGATCACGCAAGAAGTGAATGATTGGTTTAAGTCGGTGAGTGCGAAGTAAGATTTGGATTTTTTGAAAAATAAAGAGTAAACAAAACAAGCCGAAGCGGTAAGATACACGCTTCGGCTTGTTTTTCTATATCTAGTTAACCCAGCTTTATTCTAAGCTTCGTTTTGGAAAGCTTTCCTTTGAGCATTTATAGCTCCTGAATCCTCTTCATTTAAGGATTGCACCTTGTTTAAGAGTTCTTTCAATTTCATTATTTTGATCGTATGTTTCTCAATAATAGCCTGATCCTCTTCCTGGAGAACTTCGTTAGTTGAGAAGGCTTCTACAATTTTTGAACTTCTTTCCAAGCTTTGATTTATTTCTTGAATTAAATCAGTTTTAGACGACGAAGTGGCCGCAAGCTCAGGTTGGCTTACTTCATATTCCTTAAAATCATGTGCGTAATAAAAAACGTCTTCATCTGAATTCGTAAATTCCTCAATACTTCTGGAAGAGATATTCAGTTCCTTTGCTCTTTTATCAAACTGCTCTCTTGGAATTTCTTCAATTCCATACTCTTCTTTTTCCGTAGCCGACATCATTCCCGGGTTCCATTCCTCATTCGTTTTAGCTGCTAAACTCCTTCCTGCACTACCAGCTTCAAGATTCCGGTATCTTACACCCGCAGATAAGAGTTCATAACCCGGACCAAAAATCATATATTCAGTTGATATTTGGGCGGTCTGGTTAGGCTCCACATCAGCGATGAACCAGAAGTACTGACCGGTATCTGAAATATCCGATGACCAATCCCACTTCCTCCATAAACGATTATCTGTCGAAATAACGTCATCCACTGTACTACGCATTGCATCAATTAATCCAACAACTGACCATGCATATCCAGCACTTAAATTGTTAATAGCTGTAATTGCAAAACCAATAACAGCGCCTGCAAGAGAGCTATAGCCTGGTTTTGAACCTGAAGATTCTGGCGCAGAGCCAATATACTTACTGTCTGCGCTAGACCATAAAGCTAATTTGCTTGTATTCGAGGTTCCTTCTATTTCAAATGCTGCTATTCTTATTCTACTCGTCGCTTTATCGTTGTATCTGCTTGCTCCTGTTCCAACCAATCTATAGTTGAATCCCCACGCTCGGCGAGCACTTGACCATTCCGCACCCATAAACCCAATCGAATAAGCGCTGTAGATATCATAATGATTATTTCCAGCTTCCTTCCAAGTCAGAGAATTACTTGCCTCTGTATGATTGACAGGTTGATCCGCTGCAAAAGCATAGTTTCCAAACAATATTGTCGAAAAAATACTTGTAATTAGCAGTGCGCTTACTGCTTTTTTAAAAGGCTTTCTTAATAATGAATTCATTTAGGTCAACTCCCTTTGTATTCGTTTCTCAAAACAAAAGAATCACAATTAAGTACTTTAAAATACAGGAACTTCAACAGAATCTGTACCCATAACTCTTTTTCCATTTTTCTCTTCTGACCCAACCTCAATACCAATTTTTAATGACTCAGAGGGGGACATACCCTTTTGATCCGGACTTAAATCGATCACAATCGTTCCAGTTCCTCCGCCATTTGCTGTAAAATTCCGTTCTCTCCCAATTTCGATCATCGTGCGCCAAGAAGAGTCATCAGAAGAATTCATCCAGGTTGATACATACTCAGCGGGCTTTAACTTTGGTTGATGTTCAGGATAACTACTGGTGATGCTGGAGACACTCCATTGATCAGGGATATAAAATGCAACACCACCCCAGTCAACGGGGTCAATCTCTACATGTGCTACTATTTTGATATGATCAATATGCTCCTTTTCACCCTCAACGAATATCGACCCTTCTGTCATTGTCTTTAAATTTGTTGATTTAGCATCCAGATCAAAGTTTTTAACTTGAATAATATTTCCATTCACAACTGGCTCATTGGCTTCCTTTTTGTTAAAATTCAAAAAAAACAGAATAGATACAATCACAATAAACATAAAAAGCAAGATTAAGTATTTAGATCTTTTTTTCATCATATATCCATACCTCACTTCTGCCTTTGTTTCTTTAAGCTTAACACATAATTAACGCCCTCCTTTCCTTATCAGCTCCTCCCAAGCCTTCGCAGAATTAAATTCATGGTGTAAAGGTGCATACATATATAACGTTACAATCTGCATTATCTAACGAAAAAAGTATGAATATGTAAAATTTAAAAGTCAATTGAATTATTAGTGATATGAATCAACGAAATTAAATAACTTATTATTCCATATAAGATGTATAATTAACAATTAAGAGATTGTTCTGTTTCGTGTTAATTACATAAAATTTATGGAGGACACGTATGGTTCAATGGTTTGATTTTTTTAGAGACCCACTAGACAGTGTTGATTCAACAATTCAGGAAAAGGTGTATAGCTCTTTTTACAAGTTCGTATATCCGAGCGTTTATTCCATGATACTTGATCATTCTTTAACAGAAGATATTATTCAGGATGCTTTCATTAAAGCAATCACAAAGGGTCCATATATTAGATCAGATGCAAATATCCCAGCCTGGATTAAACGATTGACCTATAATACTACTTTAGATTACTTAAGAAAATTGAATAGAGAACGCCGCTTTTTGGCACACCCCTGCAGTTACAATACTGAAACTCTCAGTGATGCACTTACTGTGGAACGAGAAGTAGAGAGAACAGAGACTAATGAAGAACTTTACAGGGCAATTGGCGAGTTGAAATTAGACTATCAAGTAGCTCTTCTATTATTTTATGTGGAGGGAAAAACGTATCGTGATATCTGTCAAGAACTTCATTTAACAGAGTCTGTATTTACACAAAGATTAGCTAGAGCCCGAAAAAAATTACTTCACAATCTCCAAAAAAACTGATTTGATAACGTCG
Organism: Paenibacillus sp. P13VS; assembly: GCF_015143645.1. Lineage (NCBI taxonomy): Bacteria > Bacillati > Bacillota > Bacilli > Caryophanales > Paenibacillaceae > Paenibacillus > Paenibacillus sp. P13VS. The sequence goes on from NZ_WYEV01000004.1 coordinate 28,739, forward strand.
ACCTATGCCGGGCACGCGGGCATCCTGCCAGGCTTCAACTGGGTTCTAGACTTGCCTGCATCCGATCTGATCAAGAACGTACCTGGCACGAAAATCAAAGCCTATCCCGTTCCAGCAGGTCCTGACGGCAAGATCGGTACGAAGTGGCAGAACTCTGGTGTCAACGCAAGTATCATGATCAACAAGGATGCCAAGCATCCAGAAGCCATCTTCCTGTACTACAATTACTTGCTCGATAACCTGGCTAACCCGGCTGCTGGCAGTAAGTATGAATACGGCTTCGCCAAAGGTTACGACTGGGATATCATTGACGGACAACCGACCAGTGACAAAGAGAAGATCAAAGACTTCTCCAACGAATTCCCTTTCCTGACCGGCCCAGCACGTATCCCGGATCTGTACATGAAAACACTCGTGAAGCTGGCCAACGGCGAGAAGCCCGAAACACCTTACGAGAAACAAATGGCCGAATTCCGTAAACCGGAAAACTGGTATGCAGGTAAAGTCGTTATGTCCCAGATCGACGTCCGTAAACAAAACTATTTCACTGGCGCTGCAACACCAACCATGGTATCCAAATGGAACCTGCTCCGTCAGTCTGAGATGGAAACCTTCAACAAAATCATCTACGGCAATTTGCCAATTGATGCCTTTGACCAATTCGTCGCCAACTGGAAATCCAACGGCGGAGATCAGATCACGCAAGAAGTGAATGATTGGTTTAAGTCGGTAAGTACGAAGTAAGATTGGGTTAGATTTGAGTTGAAAAGTAAACAAACCAAAACAAGCCGAAGCGTGTATTTCTGCCGCTTCGGCTTGTTTTTCGTTCAAGATTAGTATAACCACCCATTGTTTACGAACCTCTAAGTGGTTTTAAGAAAGATAAATGCCCAATTCTATTGTTCGGTCAACTCATACCACGTCTCGTACCCCTCAATGTTTGTATCTGAGTGGTCACTGGCGTCGGATGTCTTGAAATACCTAGCATAATATGCATGTTCAATTGTCTTTTTATTTTGATCCGTGTTGATATCTAGATAGATATTGGATATTTCCAACCCCCATTTGACACTTCGGGCAATTTCGTTGATGTTATTTACAGTTGAAAATTCGTCCATTTCCATAAGAATGGATTCCAGTTCCTCTTTACTCGGTTCCTCGCTCATATCTATTCTGCAAGAAAGGTTTGGACGAGTAAATGTAAATTGCACTCTTTCGATTGTCGGAAAAAGTTTTTTCAAGTTTTTTGTTAATTCTTTCGTTGTATCGGTGTTGATTCTGTATGTAGTACTGCATCCTGTTGCAAATAGAAGGAAACAAATTAAGAATACGATCCATTTATTCATTTCACACCTTCTCCAAGATTTCATACAACGTTCTTGTACTGACGACGCTCAAGCGACTTATGCGACAATGGATATGATTTTAGTATATGTCCCCTGCAATCCAGATTAACTTTCAGCAGTTCTTTACCTGCTCCGTTATATACAATCCTTCTTGGAAAATTAAACAATTCAGCTGCATTCCATATGCACACCCGCCATCAATTCCGATCTTATCATCACTAAACCAAATATCGGATGTGCCATGGATATCCATCGTTCGTGTATGTCCAAAGATAACTTTTTTGTTTAGATTCTCAAAAGTATGTCGAATGAATTCATCTTTAATATACATAAAATCATGCTCTGACTGGTTCTTCCAGTCCATAACACTCGGATTCAACCCCGCATGAACATAAATGTGATGATCGTCTTCGTGATATAAAGGCAATTTACTTAAAAAATCGATGTGGTGACCATAAGAAGTCATCATTGTAGCCTTCAATTGATTAAATATCTCATTAGACACTTCGCTATCTATGATATTCATATCACAATAACTTTGAAGGGTTGGTATTCCCCCATGTTCAATAAATTTAGATCTAACCAATTCGCTGTCATTATTTATTAAATCAACCAATCATTGGTCATGATTACCCCGTAAAGCAATGGCATGATGCTCAGTTACTAATTCGATGACTTTATCAACTACTGCTTTGATGTTTGGCCCTCTATCTACATAATCCCCCAGCAAAATCAACTGATCATCTATCGAATTAAATTGGATCAGATGCAGCATTTGATTCAATTGATCAATGCATCCATGTATATCGCTAATCATAATTGTTCGCTTCATAGAGGCTCCTAACTGTAATTTTATGATTATTTATCGTTTTGAAATAAGGATGTAATAATAATTTCCGCACATTCTTCTGGTGTATTTAAACTTGTATCGACTGAGCAGCTGTAGCGAATGTTTTGCGACATTATTTTGTTTTGCTCATCAGATTGATCTTCCCTTCTGTCACCACGTTCTACATTTCTCTTACGACAGATATCCAAAGGACAATACACTTCAACGATATCCAAAGGATACCCATTAAAAATTTCTATGACCTTATCGTAATGTGGCTTTAACTCAGGTCTTTCAACAAGTATCCCATCGATTAAGATATTCTTTCCACGATCCGAAAATAATGTTGCTGTGTGATACATCATCATTATGGCTTCACTTAGATGCTTCCAGTAATTATCCTGTAGGTGCTTATCACCAATCGTATTTTCAAAAAGATCATTGGCCACAACATAAAAAAACGGTTCAGAGTAAGTTTGCATAGCTTCTACTATCGAGGTTTTACCTGAACTTGTTACACCATTCAAAAATATAATTCTCCCTTTATCCATATTTCTCATCTTCCTTTGCATCAGTTATTTTTTATAAGATTCGGGGCCAAATTTCTCCTTTTGAGCACGATTCCAACTCTATTCTTTATTTTGGTAAACAAACTCAACTTCACCATCTAGCAAATATCGATATTCAAATAATTGCATTGTTCTTTCCCTAATTCTCTCCCGTATAACCGTGGTTAAGCTTACTGGCCCTCTTGATCCAAGATAACCATTATAAATAAATGTCTCCTCTACAAATTTTGATTCCCTTAAGTGATACTGCAACCATTCTTTCTGCGTTTCAATTAGTGCCTCTCTTGGTTCTTTATCCAATTTAGAAAGAAGCGTTTTATATATTTGATTCAACTCTTTATCCCAAATCTCTGTATATTTGCTTTCGAATGCCCCCCATTCCAATGTTGTAATAATCTCTTTAGAATTTTGAAATTCATTAAATTCCACTTCATAATCATGATCTATAGGGTTATGAAGCATTTCATCATAAAATTCTCCTTTCGAATCAAGGTTCCCAATGCTCATGGGTAATATATTATTGTTAGCAAGATTTGATCGACCTTCCGTTATTTCTTTTGATTCTGTTCCATCACCTGTACTCATTACATCAGGTTCAGAATTCTTTATTGAATTAGTTTCGCTGTTCAAAGTAGTCGGTTGACTACTCTCTTGACAAGATGAACACATTATCGCCATCAAAAATAAGAAGAGTAGTTTAGCTTTCATAATTTATCTCCTTAAGTATTATCTTTAATATTTTCAGGTAATGGTGCATAACGTTCCTTTATTTACGAAACGCCCCAGCCTTAGATAGCTGTTATCCTAGGTTGGGGCATTTATGTCTAACCTCTTCAATGATTTAACATCTGTCAACCAAAGGCAATAGCCTTTATGCGTGAGTACGTTGTTGTATGATGTCATCGCCTTCTTTAAAATACTTTTTCTTATCTAGTTATTCATTATTATATACATACTGGGAGCCAATTCCCCAAAATTTATATTCATAGTTTGCTGGATTTTGCATTAGGTTCTTAGATCGAGTAATCCACGATTTTAACTCTTCTGACTTTGCTGTCACTTCTATTTTCTTTATTAATTGAGACAATTTATTGAGTTCTTCGATTTCTTCCGCTCTTACAATGTCACCGGTAAACACATAAAGACTACTAAGAAAAAAAGAGGTATGTTTGCATTCTTTATCATCTACGAATGTACAAATCATTGGAATGTTTTCAAAACTATTTACGGCTAATTCCCAATCTTGTTCTGGTATTAACTCATTACTATACGCCCACAGTCTAATTTCCTCAGGCGCAGGGTTCCATGCATGTTGAGAATCTCTGAACACATACTTCACCTCCTTGATTTGTTTTTAAATTTCGATATGGAGTTCCTCTTTTATTGATTTTAAAGCTATTAGCTATCTGTTTTTTAGCTTTTCCAATAGTTCTATCTCCTCTTCACCTGAAAGTTGTTCTTCTGCTTTTATTCTCGTCTCATCTATCTTCCGTACCTTTAATCCTCTTTTTATGAGCCATTCTTCACCAGGTTTCATTGTAGTTGCGGGATGTGGGTATACATCCTCACTTATAATTTCTTCATCGATTATGTAAATATATCCACATAACTTACCATTATGAAATCTTGCGCCATTCTCGTCAAAAGCAACAATAGATGGTTTGTGTGAAAAGATTCTTGCTAACTCTCGATCCTGAGTTATTGTGCTTCCGACTAGTAGTTCATCTAATAATATTGGAGAACCATGAAACCAAGGCTTACTGTAGTCCCAATCCTTCATAAGTATCACCTTCAATTAAGTTATATAATGGTTCTTCTTTTTATTGTTCTTTGGTTTATTCATCTTGGCTTTAGGGATTGCGCCTAACGTCTCTGCGTTTACGAACCCGACATGCTTAAAGGACAATCAGCGACAGGGTCGAAGACTTATCCTCTCAGGAGTTGTCTGTGGGATATTACTTCCTCAAATTCCTCTGGCAGTCCAAGGGACGTTTGTTATCGGATGCATCCGAATTCTCAAAAAATTCACCAAGCGTCTCTATCTTTAAATATTATTTGATTTAATCTTCGTTATTCTAAACTATTGTTCTGAACGGTCCTTTCCCATCTGATAGTGTAGAAATTAGTTCTTCGTTTTTTACTTCATAGATATATTCCTTAGCTATATGATCTCTTCCCCCGTGGAGTTCATACCACTGAGTGATCTTCTTATAATGTTCTTTGTCGCTTCTGATATTCGTTTCAATCTCTTCATATTTTTCAATACTATCATATTCCCAGATTGCAATAATCTCAGTTGTTTTCTCTGAATGTGGACCATCCATCTACCTACTAGACGAGCTCCATTCTTCAACTGATTAGGTAAATTGGTTTCAATGAAGTGTCTGTTAAAGATGTCAACGAATTCATTATTGACGATATAATGCTTTCTTCGATAAAACACAGTGATCATCTCCACTAAGTAATATTAAGTACTCTTCGTCTCACGCACTTCGGATGTTTCAGATAACATTCCCTGTATTCATGAACCCCGAAGGGATTGTCTGCTGAAATGCTCCTCTATATTCCTACTTGCAGACCAAGGCTCCATCGGAGCCGCAGCATGAATATTATGTTATCTGACGCCGCACTTCATTAGAAATATCACAATTAATAAGTTCTTTAATTCATCTCTTTCAAAAGCTCTTCCCATTCTTCTATTGATAATTTATTTGATATATTTTTTAAGTTTTCAGGGACACTTACAAAACACATTAATTCTAAACTATTTCCATCTGGATCATCGAAGTAAACTGAAGCGTTTCCCTGATTAGGTCTGACAAAAATAACGTTTTGTATCTACGGGCTGGACGACCCGCAGCTTAGGTACACTTTTTACGACGGACCTCTAGAACTACTTTCAGATTCTTATGATTTAAATTTCATGTTTGTATAATATGTTTTAAATCCGAGTTCTTCCCAAAAACTTCTTCCAGTCGGATTACTTTCTAAAACATCTATAGATATAGTTGAATCCTGAAATAATTCATTTCTTAATAAATCAATTCCTTGTTTCCCTAATCCTCTTCTTCGATATTTCCTACTGATATAATACTGTCTTATATGGAAGGTTTTTTTCTTTTTATTGCTTACGTCCTCTCTTTCCTGATATAAGGCATACCCTACAACATGATCACCCAAGACAAGTAAAGTCGCCTTCCAATCATTATCCAGAAAATCTTTCATCCTGTCGTTCAACTCATTTATTGTCATTTGGTTATCGCTTTTTTCATCTTCAATAAGCTCTTTATTCATTTGGCTTAAAATGTGCACATCGCATAATTGCGCAGGTATTATTCTCAAGTTTTCCATGTTTCAATACCTCGTCTTCTATAAAATAATTGCTTTGGTCTGTGTATAACGTTCCCGTATTCACGAGGCCCCCCCTTAAGCTCGAAGGGCGGCCGGAATGCGGTTAGGTGGTGCGGATGTTTCCGACTGATTTCGCTTCTCTGCTGCTGCCAATTACTTCTCCGATTCCTCATCTATCTTCTGCCGGACCGAGGGCCGAATGGCTCGAAGCATGAATATTATGTTATTTGCTGTTACCTGCCCTCTTCGAGTCCGCTATCAATGTCCTAGCCTTATAAAATATCCATGTCTTTAGCAATGATTCTTTATCTTTATGTGTTGCAATCCTATTCCGATAATAAAAATCATCCAATGAAACTTTCATCTTTCCTAATGGAAAAATTGGTTCGCGACAGATCCATTCATCAAATTGAACTTTCCCTTGACCTGATGTTGTAAACATATCTTTAGGAAGAAGGTATACCATTCCTTCTGTCCAAGGCTTATTCTTCATTGTTGATTCATTTATTGAATAAAAATGATATTTCTTTCTTCGGCCAATAATACAGCCGTTCCTAAAGCTTCCGACTAATCTGGTCCGATTAAATATTGCATAAAACATTGACCAGATCGGATCTGAAGATGCAAAAACTGCTTTCGTTATTCCGCCGTTATATAAGGTTTGTTCACGAGGTTCAAAGCATTCAATATCAAGTTTGTTGGAGCCATGAAACACATATTGGCCTTTCAAAGATAAATACGATAAAAATCGGAACTTTTGAAATGGTAATTGATAATTAATCAAACTCCCATCATTAATTGTTAAAGCTAATTCTTCATATTTGGCAATCTCATCATCGGAAAATACAATCTTCGGAGATGGATATAACAAAATCGAAATTAGTAACGAAATCATTTGCTTTGAATTCCCCTCTCCTAAAATGTTAGCAAGTAATTGCCATAACGTTCCTTTATCCACGACATCTCACCGATTTAAGGCTGCGAATGCATCCAGGCGCGATGCGCTTAGTCGGTGCGGATGTGTCCGCTGATTCTGCTTCCCAGCCGATTGCTAGCCGCCAGGCTGCGATACGTGGATATGATGTTATATGAAGTGGCCACTTCTAAATAACCCTTTATAATATGTATTCAAATTCTACTTCATGTTTTATTGGAATTCCTTCATATCCATTCATTGGAATTGAAGGCTTTTGTCTTCTTGCTTCAGTAATAGCATTTCTATGAATACGAATCATATCAAATCCACGTTTCTGATAGAAACGAATTGCATTTATATTATCATTCGAAGTAATTAACCATACCCTATTGCAATTATTCTTCCTTGCTTTGTCTATAACGAATTGAATTAATTTACTTCCAACTCCCTGTCCTTCTTGTCTACTCTCTATCGATATAATCTCACAGTCGTGTCCATTAATGAGATATAGAACACAACTTATTATGTGATCATCTTCTGTATATACATATCCGTCTAGATTCTTTATTTGGTGCACTTGACCTCTTGAAACCATAATATCTCCACTGAATTTAACAACACGGTTCTTTAGATCTTCATTAATTTCTAAATATGGCATTAAATTATCTCCTGATTTTATTATTATTCACTTCTTTAGCCGTTTCATATAACGTTGTTGTATTCACGAACCATAGAGGCTTAAGGAGCGTTAGCGCCAGGCCGAAGACTTAGCCTCGCAGGGTTGCCCACCTGAACCCACTTCTTCGAAATTCCTCTAGTGGACCAAGGGGCCTAAGCCCCGCAGTGTGAATCTGTTGTTATCAGATTTTGGTGCGTCTTTGAATATTATTCTCAAATTATTCTTTTAATTTTTCTTTAGCGCCAGATAACACTATTTCTATCTCTTCATATAAATTTAAGTCACTAAATTCTTCATGAATCCACAATTTCTCTGTTATTTCTCCGCCGCCCATACCTCCGCAAATTCCTTCTTCAGGTTGGCGAACTTCATAATATAGTCCTTTACCTTCACCTTCATTACAGTCCCAAGCAATGGTATCTAAATCAATAAGTAAGTTTTTTAATGTGTCTTCATTGCATTTGACTATGTCCATTGGACAAGAAAGATAAACCTGTCCACCCCAATCACCTTCCATAATCACATATGTACCATTTGTATTTTTGGCTTGTAGAAAACTTTCAACAAACATATCATTCGGTTTCCCGTTGGCTTCATTAAGAATATGCCTTACAGCACTATGATGTTCAGGTACAATCATTTCTTCATTATTTTCATCTTTCTTATTACTCACTTTGATTCACCTTCTTTGATAGTTTTACGCCAATTTCAGCTAACAGCTAATTTATGTACTTCGTAAATACCAAACATTCGTTCACGTATCTGAACTACGTATATGATAACCCATGTTATGGCATTTGCATAAAAAAAATTAGCGAAAAAGGGAAATTTAGAAAATCATTTAATCCCCATGTCCATCCGATCCAACGGGCTTTGAATACGCTAAATACTTTTCTTACTAACCGCTGAGTTGTTCGCGCTCTCATGTGACCAAGTAATTCCTGAATATACCGTAGTTCTGTCCCATTTTCCTGCAATTAAGTGGAAGGGAGTTCCTCAGGGCATGAATACTTACATTCGCCAGAGTTTTGGTCGGAGAACCTGAATTAATTCTGGCCGATGAGTCTACTGGAAATCTGGATCGAAAAACCGGAGAAGAGATCATGAATCTCTTGCAGCAGCTCCATCAAGGAGGGAAAACCGTCATTATCGTAACGAATGATCTGGAAGTCGCCAAAAGATGCAACCTAATCATCGAAATTGTTGATGGAAAAATAAATAAAGATCAGCTTTCATAGCATGTTGAATGTACAAAGAAACCATCTCTATTGGTATATGGTTGCTCGCACACCCCTTTACCAAGGAACGGTTTCTTTTGATTTTACAATTTTAATAATGGGGCTATGCCTAATCGATTTACGACTTATGGGACAGCCCCACGAGCTGGATGTTTCTCCTCATCTAAAAGTGCCTCGCAAACCAACAATGCCATGAGCAATCTGATCGATAATGCCATTGATGCTTGTGAGTCCATAACAGCCGATCCATGTCGCGGAATGGTCCGTCCTAACATCCCTCGGGTTCCGCATCGTTGGAGCTTAATTCATTTAAATGATATTCAACCTTTTATACCGCTAAATGTAATGCCGCTAATAAACGTCTTTTGAAGAAAAAAGAACAAAACGATAATAGGTAATGTCATCAAGGTGGATACGGCCATTAATAGACCCCATTCCGACCCCTTTTGGCTCTGAAATTGCTGCAATCCGAGCGAAACCGTGTAAGATGGTTCATTGGTTAAATAAAGCAAGGGGCCCATGAAATCAGTCCAGCTCCCCATAAATTGAAACAATGCCACGGCTAATACGGCGGATTTGGCAAGTGGAAACATAATCTGTAAATATATACGGAACTCACTAGCACCGTCTAAGCGGGCCGCTTCGCGCAGGGCATCAGGCAGTCCCATGAAAAACTGCCGCAACAGAAAAATGTAAATGGGCACTCCAAAAAATTGGGGTACAATCAGTGGAAGAGGTGTTCCTACCCAACCTAATTTAGTAAACAACAGGAATAGAGGAATCATTGTCACCTGTCCGGGGATCATCATAACAGCAAGGGTAACAAAGAAAAGTAAACCTCTCCCACGGTACTCTAACTTGGCAAAACTATATGCAACCAAGGGACAGGATATGATCACACCGAGTGTACTAGCGATGGTTATAATCGCCGTGTTTTTCAGATATGTCCAGAAAGGGATATACTCAACAGCACGGGAATAATTACTCCACAGAATTGGACGCGGAATCCACTCTGGTGGGAATGTAAAGATTTGTGTGAGTGGTTTAAGAGAAGTCGAAAGCAGCCAAATGAACGGAATCATGAAAAATGCAGAAGCAACAATTAGACATACATAGGCTAACGCACGATTGATTCTTTTAATAGCGGTAGGATTCATCCCTTACTTCCTCCTTATTTCCCTTGATAATGAACCCAGCGTTTAGACGTAATAAAAATAATTCCGGTTAATGCCATAACGATAATAAATAAGATCCAGGCCATTGCGGAGGCATAACCCATTTTGAAATACCTAAATCCGTTCTCATATAAATACATGACGTAAAATGTCATGGAATTTGCAGGAGTTCCTTGCCCTTTGGTCAACGTATAGGGAAGAGTAAACTGTTGGAATGCACCAATCATTCCCATGACAAGGTTGTAGAAAATAACGGGAGTGAGCAAAGGCAGGGTTACCTTTCTCGTTTTCTGAAACCAGTTAGCTCCATCGATTTGCGCCGCTTCATAGTACTCCTCAGGGATGTCTCCTAATCCAGCAAGGTAGATAACGACAGCTTGCCCAATACCCCAAAGCGACATCAGAATGAGAGAGGGCTTGGACCACGACTCACCACCAAGCCAAGCGGGCCCATCGATACCGATATTCGCTAACATCCCGTTCACCAATCCGAAGTTTGGATGTAACAGCCACATCCACAGAACAGCCAGAGCTACTTGTGGCACGAGAGTAGGTAAGAAAAAGATCGTTCTGAATACAGCCATACCCTTGACCTTCATATTCAACATCATAGCGAGTGCCACACCAAAAAATATACTTAAGGGAACAAAAAATACCGTAAAATAAATCGTGTTGTATACGGATTTCCAAAACAAAGGATCATGGAAAAGATCTCTATAATTATTCATCCCGACAAATTCACCAGGCTGTAGAATGCTGTAAGTAGTGAAGCTGAAGTAGATGGACATTAGCATGGGAATTGCATAAAAGCATAGCAGCCCTATAGCCCAAGGTGAAGCAAACAGCCACCCAATCACGTGAGTTCTGCGGAGTGCTCGTTTCCTTGCCGAAGGAATTGCTTTTACTTGAACTGGATCGGCCAGTTTCGCCATGTACATTCTCCTTCCAATTGTCATTTATGAATAGGCAAGGAGAGAGAGTTCGCTCCCTGCCTACCGAGCACCCTATTTGTCGTATTTTTCTAAAGCCTTATTAACAGTCTCTGTAACTCTATCCAGGTTCTCTTTCGGAGTACCGTTACCGCGGGTAGCCTTTTCAGTAGCGGAAGCTAACTCATTCCACAGCAGTTGCCCTTCAGGAATAACCGGGCGGTTATGTGAATTGGGCAAGATATTAATAAATTCCTTCATAATCGGATCGTCTTTGTAACCGTATTGGTCGTTAACCGAATCAATAACGGAAATTTGAGAGTCAGCATTTAATAACGTTTGCCCCTCTTCTTTCCCTAAGAATTCGAGGAATTCCCAAGCAGAAGCGACGTTCTTGGCGCCTTTAGGGATAATAGCGGACCCGCCTCCCGACCATGTCGTAAAATTAGTACCTGTTGGGGTCGGTATTGGTGCAACACCGTAGTTTAAATCCGGCTTAAATTTTTCGATACCCTTCACCGTGAAGTTTCCACTTATCTTCATGCTGACTTGACCGGAAATGAACGGATCCATTTCCTCCGTACCCGCTGCACTTGTGAATCCGGCGATATCCTCGACATTGTATTTTTTGCCGAAGTCGGTCATCCATTGTAATGCTTCAACGACTTTAGGATCATTTGCGGTAATTTTGCCAGTGTCAGCATCCTGGAATTCTCCTCCAAATGCCCATCCCCAAGTATACAGCCAGCCTTGCGAATACCATGGGATGAACCCGATCCGTTTGAAACGTTTACCTTCCTTGATGGTTAACTTATCGGCGGCCGCTTCAAGCTCGGCGATCGTTTGCGGTGGTTTGTTGGGATCCAACCCTACTTCTTTGAAATGATCCTTATTGTAAAATAGCAGGCGAGAGTCCGTATCCATCGGCATTGCATAAAGCTTTCCTTGATAACTGGACTCCTCCCATGCAAATGGATAATACATTTCCTTACGTATTCCGGATTCAGCTGCCATCGAGGATAAGTCAGTCAGAGAACCTTGTGCAGCCCAAGTACCGACCTTAAACCGATCGAAAAGTGCAACGTCAGGAGGATTGCCGCCTGCGACTGCAGTCAGCAGCTTCTGATCGGATCCCTCGTTGGATTCTGTATAAACCAAATTCATTTTGATCGTAGGGTTTTTCTCCTCAAATGCCTTCACGACTTTATTCATATTATCTAAATCAATTGAGGTAAGACCATGCCACATCGTAACCGTTGTAATCCCCTCTCCGGCCTGATCGCTAGAGCCTCCCTTCGTTGAACAAGCCGTTACAAGTAGTAACATAACCAGAAAGCAAACAAGAATTGGAAATGCGAATTTTTTGGATCTCCTCATTCAAAGTCCCCCTTAAGTTAAATGAACTCGTTTAACTTGAATTCCTATAGGATCCACTTCATTTTCTGATCATCCACAACTTATGTAAGCGCTAACAACTTTGGCGATATGAACTATTAAAATCAGAAAATGATGAACACCGTGAATTTGTTATAGGAACCCACTAGTTATACTAAGTATATTAATATGACATTACAAAACATGTCAATTGCAATATTACGACATCACTATTCATGATGTATGGCTATAATTTAGATATAGAAATCATCGTTTCAAGGTTGGTTGATCTCCGGTCCCCTAACCAATTCCCTGATGTGAAACATGCTTTACCCTAGGAAAAACGCCTATCGACATACTTCATAGAAGACAGACCGCGTCTAAAATGGGTTTTCTTGCGATATCAGGTCAGGAAGGTCCCTGCTTCGAAGTTTATATGTCTGATATCAAAAAAAGTGCCGATAAGCCCCTTGGGACTTCTCGACACTTTGAACATTTGCTTTGGTTTAGCTGCCCTTGTACAGAACTTACCCGTTATCTTTCATGACCATACGATGTTTAATAATGTTCAGCTCGGGAACTGCTGTTCCATGCAATTGAGAGATTAACATATCCACTGCCAATTCACCCATCTGCTTCTCATCCTGCTTAATATGAGTGAAGATGGGTTGACCCAGGTGATCGTTCAGGGAGTCGAAACAAACGATTTCAAATTCCTCCAGAGATTTCCCCATCGAGTGGATGACTTGAGCCAGCATGGTAGCTATTAGGAATTCCGATGCAACAAACGCCTTTACATCAGGGTGTTGTTCCAAAAAATGCTTTACTATTTCTTTATCACTTTCAATCGCTGTTCCATTTATGTTCTTGGGAAGGGTGCCCTTCAAGTTCGTCAATACATAATTTTTGTTCAAATTCATTCCTTCCTGGGTGAAGGCAAACGTATATCCGAGCAGCCTTTCCTCCAATGTTGAAGTGTTCTCTTCCGGCGGAGATAAAAAGGCAATTTTTTTATGACCTTTGCTAATCAGATGACGCGTAAGATCCATGGCTGCTTTCTTATTGTCTGTATATACCGAACAAACCGGAATTCCTTTTAGATATCTATCGGCCAAAACAATTGGAAACCGATCTAATACAAGTCGAAGCAGTTCCGAATTATAGTGATGACCATGAATGGGGGTCACGATTAATCCTTTAATGCCTAAACCAATAAATAAGTCAATCGCACGTTTTTCCTCATCCCGGTCCCCCCAAGTTCGCTTGATAATGAGTTGATAATTATGCTCAGCACTCCGCTTTTCCATCGATCTAAGAAGTTGTAAACCAAACTCGTCAGAAAAATTCGGTATAATAAACCCGATCAACTGCTTATCATCCTCAGGAACTAAGGTTGTTTTTACCTCTGAATAGTGCTTCGGTTCTTGTCCTCCAATGATACCATCGGCCACAAATGAACCCTTTCCTTGTATTCGTTTAATAACTCCAGAATCTGCCAATTTCTCCAGAGCTTTTTTAGATGTAATACGACTGACGCCAAATTGTTCAGCCAACTCTTTTTCAGAAGAGACACGGTCTCCTTCCTTTAATCGACCGTCTTTGATCTCTTGTACAATATAGACATATATCTGCTCGTATAAATGCAATTCCACAAGACCACCCTGACATCATAATATTAATATACTAAGTATATTACACAAGAAGTAATTCGCAAAGTTAATGAGAATACTTTTCCGCTCATCCACTTGCACCTCATCGATAACAAAAAAGAGCCCCACACAAGTTGTATCAACTCATGTGAAGCTCCTCTTCTACTTCATGTTTCCTACGACTTTCACTCGAAGCCTTGTCGCATTTCCCGGATGATAAGCGAGCGGGGTTTCTTCCACTTCGACTAGTTCAACCGTTGCCGGATCGGCGCCAGCAAGTACTGCCTGTTTCACGGCTTTTTCCCGTGCATCTCTTAATGCTGCCTCACGGGGCTCTGTAGAATAGATGTAAATCTGCTCATATTGGCCGCTGATTTGAGCAATACACGCACCAATGGCATTAGCCACGCCCCCGTTCTCTAGCTTAATCATATGGGATACCCCGCGAATGGTGTCCGGAATCACGACACTGCCTCCGCCTACCAACACAAGCTCAACATCACCTGAAGATGTCTTCATTTTATCAATGGTCTGTTCAATGATGGCTGCTATTTCGTCCTGCACCTGTTTAGCAAAGTCTTCATCCAGATGCGCTACCAGGCTCTGATCCCCGACATCTGCAAGACCCAGCCGAACGGCAATGTCCGTTGTCGTAAGTGTATTCCCGCCAAAGACAAGTGCCTCTTGTCCGATCCTGTATCCTACGCTGTCCGGGCCAACTGTAATGTTGCCATTCTCCGAGCGCACGATGCTACCGCCGCCTAGTCCCACTGAGATAATATCGGGCATGCGGAAATTCGTGCGGATATCGCCAACCTCGACTGCAACCGACGATTCCCTCGGGAAGCCATCCTGCAAAACGCCGATGTCCGATGTCGTGCCGCCCACGTCGAGAACCATCGTATCTTTGATTTTTGCCAAATAAGAGGCACCGCGTATGCTGTTCGTAGGTCCACAGGCAATCGTCAGGATCGGAAACTGTTTAGCGTAATCAACTGACATTAAGGTACCGTCATTTTGGCATAAAAACACCGCTGCATCCAATATGCCTTCTTCTTCTAATGCCTTCACAAACCCCTCGGTTGTCGTTTCAATGACCTTGCACAATGCCGCATTGAGGATGGTCGCATTTTCCCGTTCGATTAAACCAACCGAACCAATCAATGAAGAACAGGAAACAGGAAATTCGGGTCCATACATTTGATGGATGAGATCGCGAACGTGGAACTCCTGGTCATTTTTAAGGGATGAAAATACGCCGATGACTGCTATGGATTCAACACTACCGCGCCACTCCTCCAGAAGAGCTGTAATTTCGCCTTCATCAACTTCTCCAAGCAATTGGCCATCGTATTCATATCCGCCATGTACGAGAGAATATTTACCCGACAGCTTCTGAACCATATCCTCAGGCCAGGACGTGTACGGAGCAACGGAAGCCGTTGCCGGGTACCCCAGACGAATGACACCGACTTGGGCCAGCTTTTTCCGTTCAACAATGGCATTGGTGCATTGTGTTGTGCCTAACATGGCATGTGTAATTTGATTTTTATCAATATTCGCCCCCTGCAGCAGCTGCCGGAGCGAGGTTTCAATCCCTGTGCGAATATCCAAGGTTGTTGGGGATTTCACCGCATGGATCAACTGATGATTCTCGTTCAAAATGATGGCATCTGTGTTGGTGCCGCCTACATCGATCCCGATTCTATACATTGTCAGCCACCGCCTTTTTCACCATTTCCTCAAGTGGTACATAATCGTAATCATAGCCGAAGTATCTTGGACCTGCCGTCTGAATTCCCTTATCCGTTCTCCACTTTTCATGAGCGGGCAATCCAATAACCCGTACGCGTTTACCGTATTTCAGGCTCTCTGTGGTCAAAGGCAACAAGGTTTCGTAATCAACCAGACAGATCAAATCAGGCGTCATCGCTATCACCTGACCGTTCTTTTCAGCAATCAGGTTTTCATTTTGAAAATGAACCTGCATCTCTCCGGCTTTAAACGCCTCGATGCCTTCGAGATGCATGCAGCCGAGATTAAATCCGCCCTTGGTTTCACGGATAACATCCACAATTTTCCCTTGAAATAGCTCATAGCCGGATACCCGTTTTAACAGCTCCTCAAGCTTGTCCTTGGCATCTCGGTTCTTCGATGTAATGATTGCTCCGATCTGTTCGGACAGGGTTACGATATGATGAACACCACTCTGCTTCATTTGTGCACCCGTTGCTGGATACAGGCTGACTAAAGAACTGGCCCCCATTTCGACTGTAGCTACCCTGGCGAGCCGTTCTGTCCATTTGTTGTCAATGGTTTCAAAGATGCCAATATTCCCTTTTTCATCCGTTATGGCCATCGGTGTCGCTGGAATGCCGTCCAGGTTAAACGTCACCATCTGAAGCTCCGGAAACGCCCGGCCCATACCGTCACAGTCGATCAGAGGCAATCCCAGCTGTGCCGCAACAACAATCGGAATCATGGAATTGACGCCGCCCGCTTCCATCGGAAACGTACCCGCAATCTTGTCTTTTCCTAAATAATTCGCTAATTTCTGAAAAACCTTCACAAACTCGTCCCCGCGAGGGAATTTCTCCACTAATACGGAAGGTGCCCCCATCATCGCGGCTGGAATGAAAAAATCCTCATCCCCAATCTCGTCCACGGAATATAGTTTGACAGGTCCAAACTTCTTAATGGCCGAGAGAGCCATCAATTTTCCGATATAAGGGTCTCCCCCTCCACCCGTTCCCAGAAATGCTGCTCCGACGGCAATATGTTCAACAGCTGTTTCATCTAAATATCTCATTTTATGATTCCTCCAATATAACTGTCTTCTGAGCAAATAAACGATAGCCTATATAATATATGACAAAAGAAATGACAATTCCGGTCAACGGCTGATTTGGTACCTGCGGAAGGCTTGGGAACAAGGATAACACGACAGGCGTGCAGGCTATGATCGCGCCAACGAGCCATGAGACAACGCCCAACACGTTCACACCCTCAACCTCTTGCCAGCGTCTCTTATCCCCTTTGCCAAGCACCCAATACGAAGCAATCATCACGCCTGCCACCGGCGGAATCATAGCCGACAGAATGGACATGATCGGAGTAAAATAGTTAAGTATACCAACGACAGCGAGTACGGTCCCAAGGGTTCCCGCAATGCCGACAGCCCACTTCTCTTTCTCCTTCGAAACGTTGAACACGTTAATTAAGGCAAAACCACCTGAAATCACATTCACAAGATTCGTTTTCCATGTAGCCAAGATCAAAATCACACCGCCAACAAACGGGGTCATGATGCTCAAAAAGGTTGCTGTGATATCGCTGGCTTGGTAAGCAATCGTCAGGACGGCTCCTGCACCAATCATCAGCAAGCCTGCCGGAACAATCCCGAATAGCGCGGCTTTCAGGACATCAGACCGTTTTCTCGAAAATTGCGAATAATCTCCCGCGATGACTGCCCCCAGCGCAAATGAACCCAGGGTTACGGCCAGTCCGTCGGTAAAATTCATAACGGCCGCAGGCTTATAATTTTGGATGATCTGCAGCGAGTCCCCAGTCAATGCTTCGACCAGACCGTACACGCTGATTCCGATCAATAAAGGGACGGCAATATAACTGATCACCCGCAGCACTTTAACGCCGTACATGGCCGAAACGACCATCACGAGACCGCAGATGAGTGATGCCAGCGGTACAGGAATATTTATACCGATCTCGGCGAGCAGATTGGCCAAAGCTTCCCCGCATACATTCGCCTGAATCCCGAACCATCCAAGACACGCAACAGCGAGGATAATGGACAAAATCGTTCGAGACCCTGTTTTGCCAAACACCTGACCTGCGACCTGAACCGTCGGCCTTCCCAAATCCGTGCTTTGAATCCCCTGTAAAATCATGAGCAGCACAATAATGGAGTAACCTACTAACGTGACAAGCAATACCTTCGATACTCCCATGCCAGCAATCAGCGCATTCCCTACCAACAAACTCGGGATGCTGATGACTGCGCCAGCCCAGATGATCCCGAGACTGAACCAGGATTGATGCTCTTTAACGGCTTTCATATGATCCCCCCCAATCCTGTTCGTTCGAATATTGTTTTCTTATTGTAAAAGATGAAGGAGGTCAGCGTCTTTTTCAGAAAACAAAAAAAATCCGATGTTTTTGTCTTATTGGACAAAACATCGGAACTTTTAGTCATGAATGAGACGGTAGACCATGCAGGCGATATAAACATCGTACGATTCGGAATTGATGGTCACATCATATCCGATGAGCTCGCAAATTTTTTTAATGCGATATTTCACCGTATTTTTGTGGACGAACAACAGCTTGCTGCAATCATCCATATTCCCCTTCGCATCCAGCAGAAAAGTCATCAGGGTTTTCAACGCGTCAGGGTCGTCCATAATTGGCTCCATCACGGACAGGCATTCTTCAGTGATTTCTTCCCCTTGCTTACTGAGGTCTATGGCTCGTTTCATAGAACGAACTTCAGCTGCGGTGTATAGTTTGCGGTGATGATAAATGCTGTGAACCTCTTTAGAGACTTCGTTAACGAGCTGATACATTCGGCGTACGTCCTGTGTGTTACGCATTCTCGGAGAATACACGATGCTTGATATGTCAGCAATGAGACCCGTCGTTTCGATATATTCCGCTGCGATTTCAAACTCATTGTATTTAGATGAACAATTCCCTAGCAACACGACAACGCAGTGATCGATCGTTTGAATGACCGCGGTTTTATAATATTGCAGGAGATGCGCTTTTAAATCTTCCCTTACTCTTCTTTCCTCCGACAAATCCTGAACGTACACGAGCCACATCATTTGAATCCCGGAAACGTCAATATGGAGCAAACTGGCCAATCGGCGCATTTTTTCGCTTTCATCATTCACGATGGCTTTGACCAAAGCGTACTCGCTGACCTCGTTATGCTTATCTCCCCACAAATTGATGGCCACCTGCACCACTTCGCTGATTTGCTCCATCGTCTTCGGAGGCAGCTTCGTATTCTCTTTAATGAGAAACAGGTAAAGGACCTCCCCGTTTTTTTGATGAACACGTTTGTATTCAACAAAGCAGGACGAATCCAGCTCATCTCCTCCCATTCTACCGTTCAAAATGGAAGGCGCCATGGACCGGATCAGACTCTTCACATCAAGCGATGAATTGCGCGGCCACATGACAC
The DNA here is from genome assembly GCF_015143645.1 of Paenibacillus sp. P13VS. Classification (NCBI taxonomy): domain Bacteria; kingdom Bacillati; phylum Bacillota; class Bacilli; order Caryophanales; family Paenibacillaceae; genus Paenibacillus; species Paenibacillus sp. P13VS. The sequence goes on from NZ_WYEV01000004.1 coordinate 48,000, forward strand.
GATTGATGATATCCAGATTGCTGTTTGTCAGCACGATGTTCGCTTTCATCCGGTCCGACAGCAGTTTAAGGGTAATTTCCACGCTCCGCAAATGTTCCGGCAGCAGCGAGACCTTTTCCAGTGATTCATTCACGAAATGCTCATTCACCTTCTGATTGCTTACGATTGCCTCCATGGCTTCATAAATGACTTCATTATACCTAAGCGAGTAATCGTTTCTCGGCATGCAAATGATAATAAAATTCAGCGATTCTGCCAGCTCAAGCACTTCATCGGCGATATCCGGCAATACAATGCCAACATAATACAAAATCAATCCCATTTCACCAAGGTCATGCAAGTATTGAACCGTCTGACATTGCTGCTCCACGCTGTCCTTAATGGAATAAAAAGAGCTGATGACCAGCTCTTCAGCGTACCATTCTTCTTGAACGGTTTGAATAATTTGCGAGAAGAAATTAACATCCGCCACTTCCAACACAGATAAAGAGGAAACAGTCTGATGAAGCCTACTTGTTCCAGTGATCACCTGTGCTCCTCTAAATGAAGGAAGCTGCAGTAAATCTTTAACGGTTACCCCAATTCAACCACCACTTTTATGTTCAATTCATGCTGCTATGTTTCAATCTGTACGTAATCTGTATCTATAATAGATCATTTCATCCAGAAGGAGCTTCTCTTCGTAAAAGCTTGTTAAAACCAGGCTATGATGCGCGGCTTAACGAAGCAGCGCAAGATAGCTTTCATTATATATTAGTATAACCCTCGCTATGATAAGTAACCAAGTAAGTTCCTTGGCCAACTATGAAATTTATTGCATACTCGGCATAGTCCACTTAGATGTTGAGTCGGCTATCGAGCCGTATCGATAACGCAATTTGAAAACTGCTTTATGATTTTCTCATTGCATTTAGAGCGTTCTCAAAATAGCTATAGACTTCATCTGCAATTCTCAGAAACTCTTCAACAAGTACATCACTATCCAAGTAACAAGCATACAGATCCTCAACTAAAGCAGAGTCAATCTCGCAATACTTTATTATAGCATTCTTCATCTCAATAATGTCATCTTGCCATACACCTGTATCTACTATAACCAAAGAGTATAATGCACGAATTAATCTCTTCGAATACCCTTTAATATATCTAGTTTTCAGCGTGTCATCACTAGCAGTAGAAAGTGAACGACGTATACGATCTACTTCTTCCTTGGTCTCTGTATTTAAGTCTAGAATGAACGCTGGAGAAATAACGATCGGTGGTACTTTTTCACCAATATCATTGCCATATACGCAAACACAGATGATCTTAACCCAAAAACCCCACTCATTCGGTTTATTTAATACATCGTCAATTGAGCAAATGATCGTATCAATCTTAGTGACTATTGGATATTCTTCCAAAAGCCTTTCTTTAATATTTGTCAATCTTTCGTAATCAATATCTTTGGGATTTACACAGACAATAGTAAAGTCCGCATCTGACTTATAAGGTTTAGCCGTCCCTTTGGGAATCGAGCCACACATATAAACGCTATGAATCTTACCTTTAAATTCGGTAAGGATCTGATCTATATACTTATCAACCAAATCCTTATATTCACTTTGTATTTCAATTCTATCTATAACTTTTTCTAGTATCATATTGACTCCTCCTAAACAAAGAATTTCTTTCGGGCTAACGTTCCCGCATTCACGACGCTTGGCGTATGCCAAGTATGTCCGGCAGTCTCTGCTTTATCTCCTGCGAAAATAATGTTCTTTATTACTTGACGCCTTTGAGAAAATACCTGAATTGACTGCTCTGCTAATGTGCGAAATCCCTGAATCCCCTTAGTTTCCGAATTCACTTCACCTTTAGAAATGTTTCTAAAATGAATATTTTCATTCAAAACTCCTATCATTCATTCCATCAACGTTAAACGTGTTATATGCGCTCAGGTATTTTTCAATAAGATCTTTTAAATTTGAGTTCTCCATGTCGAATCAAACTCCTAGATTTTGATATTACATATTTGTCCTGATTTCAGATAACGTTGCTGTATTCGCGAATCCGAGAGGCTTAAAGGAGCGTAGCGACTGGGTCCGTCAGGACTTGTCTCTCAGTGGTTGTCGCCTGATTCCGCTCTTATCTTAGGCTGGGGCGTTTGTTGACTGAGATTTCTTCCATGATTATACATCTGTCAATCAAGGGGCGATAGCCCCGCAGCTTGAATACTGTGTTAAACGCAGTTGCTGACTTCAACGAATTATCAAATACTAGCTTTCAGTTTGTTTTATATGATGCAGCATATGGTTTATACGCTATAAAATTGTCTATCCCACCAACGGAGGCGTTTAGTTAAGCAGGACTTCGATAAGTACACTGTATCTCGCGGCAATAATGAATGAGTGTAATTAGTTTGAATAGATTCTCCCAATTATCCATCGAAATACTCCAATCATTAGGAATCCCATTGAAATAGATAACATTCATCCCGTGATGCATTTATGATCCGATATGGCCTTCTTTATCCATAACCATTCGCAACACGCTTTGCTTTCCTCGAGACACAAAAAAAGACAAGGCGATCTAAATGGTATCGATCATAAAAAAGTACTGGATAAGGAGAGAACCTTATTAGGAATAAGTAAATGGCATACAGGAAAACATAAATCCGGGAACTTCATTAACTAACGGATCTAGGAGGTTGTCGAATGGCAAAGTTTTTCGTTTTAACAATATTATTATTGGTGGCAGGCTGTTCGTCCCATAACAATATGATGCAAAAACAAGTGACTCCTGAGCAAAAACAAATTTCAATTCATGATCATGCTGCTGCACCAAACTCTGTCCTCACACAGGCATCATCAACAGCTACATCTTGGCAAGAGAGATCTATTACAACAAAAGAAGCCCAAAATGGAATTCCATTGGATTTGTTGGATCTGATTCAAACACCGGATGGAAATCCAGTAAACCAGGCACCTGCAGAAAATCCTGAAAATAAGGAGCCAACAGGACAAGTTCAGGAAGGTAAAAAAAATACTACGGATAAAACAGATTTTGAGCAGCAGGTTCTGGATCTGGTCAATCAGGAAAGGGCCAAAACGGGATTAAGTTCCTTGAGTAGGAATGAAGAATTGTCAAATGTGGCTATGGTCAAGGCACAGGACATGTACAACAACAGTTACTTTGATCATAATTCGCCAACACATGGATCCCCCTTCGATATGATGAAGGAATTCGGGATCACATATAATACTGCTGGAGAAAACATCGCAAAAGGGCAAACCACCCCTGCCCAGGTTATGAAGGAGTGGATGAATAGCCCTGGCCACAAAGCAAATATACTGAATAATAGTTATACTCATATCGGTATTGCTTATTATAACAACACATGGGTCCAGGAATTTACTGGGTAGCGCCTTTCATCTCCCAACAATAAAGTATCAAAAACCCGCAATTTATGTTGGGTTTTTTTGATACTTACAGATCCTGCATACGCCACATTTTTGTTTCCTCGAACCGGAATAAAAGTAAAGATGAGCACAGCCAGTTCAATAAGAAATTGCCACTCTATATAGCTACACCAAAGCATACACTACTGATCAATCATGGATAACAGTAGACGATTGAACCAGCTGGTACTTCTTCTGGGGAAATTTCTTTCCCCAAACATATACCGATATTCTTTTTGCCGGCTACAGAATGATTAATTTGAATAGAAACGACTCCATACACTTGCTCTTCCCCGTCCATTTTTTTGATGATAATCTGGTCACCGATCATCTCTTTGATTTTTAACGGAAGTTTTTCATCCAACTCTTCATTGGCCCCCATAACGATGGTTCCGAATTCAGGTGTTTCAAAGACTAAACCAACGCCAAACAACATTTTAGCTTCCATTCTTTGACCACCTTATCCCTGATCTATGAATAACACACTTTTGACATCCTGCACCCTGAGATCGGCATAACGAAGTCTAACCTTGGCATCTCTCAATAATGCTTAAGTCATCCTTTTATCCCTTCCCGCTTTTTCTAAACATACAAATTCCATCCCACAACAAAAGCAGCCAAGATGAAAGCCGAGATGCCAGACATGATATACATCACCTTTTGCTTTTTGCCGTAACTGCTCTTCCGCAGTTTGTAAATGAGCAAACCAAGATACGCCACTGCCAGGACTACATATAGCAGATTAAACCCTAAATTGATGCGTAACGAAGAATATGCGGGATAACTTGGAAGTCTGGTAAGGATGATACAAAGATTCAAAAGGAGCAACCCACCGGCAAAATTAATAGCAAAATAATATTTATCGAAATGGGTTGAAAGATTTCCTCGTTTTTTAAAATTGTAAATAAGCATCCGGATTATGTAACCAATCAAAGCACCTAAGCTGAAAGTGATGGCTAGCGCAACAGGAATAAGAGATAATGCAATCAAATTCACCTTTAAACTGGATACAGGCAAGTAATCCATGTAAGGAGTGTAGGAAATTTTCTCAACAACGCCATTATGCTCGACTACATTATAAAGACTACTTAACTCCGCTTTTGAAAATTTCGTTATATCAAGCAGCCTAAATAAATCGGTAAATCTAGAGGCGGGCCGCCTTGCGGATTGAAAATATCCTCCTCCCTCAGAAGTAACCGAATTAACGTATGTGCTGTTACCGAAAATCTTGCTAATAAGTCCATAATAATAGACTTCCTCAAACGCAATGTTTGTCATGACCACCATTCCAAATTTGGATTCTGGATCAAAGACAACTTTGCTTGAAAACCCTTTTAAATTCCCCTCATGAAGCAGTGTAGGTACCCAATATTCCATCTCAGCGAACCCATGCGCAAATCGCGGAATCGAAGTCCCGTCATAATACAGACTGGTTGACAACATTTCGTCTAACGTATCTCTCTTGGCAAATAATACACTGTTATCATCAACAGGCATCAGCGCTGCAAGGAATTTCCCTAAATCTTCGGCTGTCCCCATGGCTGCCCTGTAGGATAGAACGTTACGTATACTCTGTTCTCACGGATCAGTTTCAAATCTTTCGTGTACCCTTCAATCTCATTCCTTCTCTGCACGAGGTCTGGACGATCCTGCCCCGTTGGATGAACCGTAGTGTCGTTCATATGAAGCGGTTCAAAAATATGTTGATTAACATATTCATAATAAGGTTGGCCACTTACCAATTCCACGATGTAACCGCCTAGACCAACGCCATAGTTCGAATAACCGACGACGCTATTCGGTTTGTAAATCTGTTTCGGCTCATTTTTACGCAGCGTTTCTCCTAAATCATAATCTTCATTCTCGTCGTAATAATACACTTCGGTCACTGTTTGATCTTCCCAACCCGCATTGTGATGCATCAGGTTCAATAGGGTAATCGGTTCATCGTATTTGAGCTTTTTGAAAAATCCTTCTGGCAGATATTCTCTAATATCCGTTTCCAGATCAAGCTTCCCTTGTTCAACAAGCTGCATCACACTCGTATAGACCAACAGTTTAGAGACAGAAGCCCATTCAAAAACAGTGGAGGTATCCGCCTTCAGCTGACTCTCGATATCCGCAAAGCCATATGCTTTATTTACTATGAATTCGCCATCTTTGATCGCCACAACCGAAACGGCAGCGGTATACTTCTCATACGACTCAACATAAGAATCAATGGTTTTCTCTAACTCTGTTAAAGGAATCCTGGATGGTGTAGTCTCAATTTGTTCTTCAGCGTAGACAGGTACTACACAGGTGATAAGGACGAATACGAGTGACAAAACACAAGCGATAATTTTGTTTACCTTGTGAAGACTACGATCTTTCTGGCGATTTTTCTGCATCAGCAACTCTCCTTCAACATCAAATAAGATCGAACCTAGCTCACCTTCCTCAAACGTTAATTCTATGTAATTCTATGAATACATACTTTTTTTTGTGAATTTCATCACGATCATTAAGTTGACTTAAACATTTTTAGTAATATGTATTACTTCAATCTTTCATTTAGTATAACAGTAATTTTATTACAAAATAAAGCGTTTTCGTAATGGATCTCAAATGGAGAATATACAAACTTAAAGGGGAGATTATCGCTGATTGTTTTCGGATTTCTGAAGGATACTGTTCTAAATGGTTCAATGCTCTGATCATATGGTTCTTCGAATCTGCGGAAAAGTGGGACAAGATTGGCATGACGATTTCTGCTATAAGCCCTCTACCACTCCTCAGGCATGATCACTGTATTTTAAAAGAGTACGGGACAATGCCCTCTTCCACGGCTCATATCATAGAACCACGTTTGACCGAGGTCATTATCCCAAAGCGTCAGTACGTTGTTATTTCCAAGCCTCTTATCCATGTTCCCCAATGCTTTAAATAACCCAATATTCCAGTGTTATTTCCCCTTACGCTCATACCAATAACCAGGAATACCATGCGCAAGACGCATTAACGCTTCCAGGTAAAAATAGTCGCCCCAGATCATATAATCATCAGGGGATAAGCCGCCGTGGATATGGTACGAGCCATGCTTAAGAAAGCCTTCGGCTTCATCGTCACCGATCGTGGCATAATTGTTGATTAGCGATTCCATGCTTGTTGCCAGCATCTGCTCGAAATATAGACGATCTGGATCACCAACAGCCAAAAGGGAGATGAGCTCCGCCAGTCCGGCAGCGACGATTGCTGAGGCTGAACTGTCCCGGTAAGTATCCGCATCTACAGGAGCATTGAAGTCCCAATAAGCAACACTGTCCTCGGGCAAATGTTCAAGGAAGTAGCGGGCCATACGTTTGGAAGTCTCCAGAAACGATTTATTTCCAGTATAACGATAGGATAGCGCGAACCCATATACTCCCCATGCTTGCCCCCGCGTCCAGGTCGAACCATTGTTGTAGCCCTGATGTGTCGCACCGCCGATGGGAACACCCGACTTCGCATCGAAGAAAAACGTATGATACGAACTATCATCCCCTCTAACGATATAACGCCGTGTTTTCTCTGCCTGGATCTGTGCTATTTCACCATACGTTGAATCACCCGTCTGTTCACTTGCCCAATACAATAACGGCAGATTAAGCAGGCAATCAATAATAATCCTCCCCGCTTCTTGCTCGTTCTCTGGTGCCCCCCAAGCTTGAATATAACCGCTTCCGTCGCTCGTAGTCCGCCACCGTTTCATTAATACATCAGCTGCATCAAGGGCCAGTTCCCGAGCGCCTTCATCGCCAGTGATGATCCACTGGGCTTTGGCCGATAAGCTGTACAGGAATCCAATATCATGGTGATCCAGGGAGACATGCTGCTCTAGGCGTTGACGTAAACTTGCTACGGCCCCTTCTGCTGCCTTCCGGTAGCGTTCATCGTGTGAATATTCATAGCACAACCACAATATCCCCGGCCAGAAGCCATCTGTCCAGTCTTCGTTATCATTCAAAATATAGGCTCCATTCAGACTCACATGGGGAAACCGGGTCCCGAACTTATCCAAATTATTTAGCGTTTTCGATAGAATGTCCTCAATGGCTTGGTTATAACGTTGTTTTCCTTGTAATTCCGTTGTTTGCAATTCCTCGGTAGACATCGCACTTCAGTCCTCTCTTCATCTATTAGGAGAAATAATCCAGACAATGACAGCAAAAAAGGATCATGAACCGAGCTCGGTCAATTGGCCTGCCGCAAGCTCTACGACGTCCGTTTCCACGCTTACCCATACACTTTGTGCAGAGGGATTATGGACGATCCGGTAATCTGCCGAGAATCGGAGCTGCTGCAATGCATGCATATACGAAACGATTTCAGCATTCGTAGCAAACCAGATATTTTCGTTTCCGGCAACGAGTTCTCCAAATCGATCGATCAGCTCCCAGTTGTTGTCGTTCTCAAATTCATAGCTGTGCCCCCACACATACAGCAATGCCATCTTGGTATGCCTCTGCTTTAAAGCAAGTAACTGCTGCGCGTACTCCACCATTTGCCGATAATGGCAGGTCGGATGCCATCTCAGGAAGTCTGAAGGCATATTGAATCCGAACTCGTTTGCGGCAGTCCGTGCATACTCGATCCCCAGCGAAGGCAGCAGCGAGACAAGCTGGTCGTTATATGTACCAAAAGGGTAGCTCATCCCCCGCACAGGATAACCAACCAGAGCCTCCAATCCCTTTCGATCCTCCGTGATTTCCTGAACCATTTGTTCGACCGGGGACTGTTCGAGAAAAGGATGACTGACGGTATGTGCAGATACTTCATGCCCTGTGAACAGGGGACGTATCTCCTCCCGTGTAAGAAACCCCTCTTTTCCGAGCGTGCCGCTGTTTAAGTGAAACGTACCTTTGAGACCATATTCATTAAACTTCCCGACCAGTCTTCTGTCATGAATCTGTCCATCATCGAAACTCAGGGTGATGGCCTTGTGCACGCCACCCGGAAAGCGATCATATCGAATTCTCATGCCAATTCCTCCTAACGATGATTCAAGCAAGCGTATACGAGATTTCTCAATCGTGGATGCACATAGGGCTCTTGATTGTTCAACATATGCTGCGCATACATGACGGTCAGCTGAGAAGACGGGTCCATGATCGCCAGAGCACCGGCTGCGCCGCTCCAGCCAAATTCACCAAGAGGACTAAGCGACCCGCTAATCTGTTTGGAACGATGGGTGCGAACACCGAGCCCGTAACCATACCCCGCAAGCTGCGACCACGTGAAATGACTGCGAGTGGCCTCCGTCAGATGATCTGTTCTCATGAGATTCACCGTGTCGGCTGCGAGGATTCGAACGCCTTCAGGGCTTGTTCCTTGATGAGTAAGTGCATTCAGAAAGACGGCGTAGTCATTCACCGTGGAGAATAACCCGGCACCGCCGCTCTCATATTCCGAACCGATCCGGTAATCGTTTCCCTCCTTGGGAATAGGTTTGCCTATTGACTCACTATATTCATACTGTGGAGCCAAACGGCTCCGTTTCTCTTCCGATACATCGAAGCCGGTATCACGCATCCCGAGCGGGCCAGTTATTTCATCCCGAACATAGGCACCGAATCGTCTACCGTCCACGGCTTCGACCAAGGCGGCAAGAACGTCATGGCTTAAACTGTAGCTCCACCTCGCCCCCGGTTCGAACAACAGCGGTTCTTCGGCAATGGCCGCAGCAACTTCGCGGGTTGGCGCTCTGCCGCTTGTGCGTCTTACGACTTCCCGGATCGAAGGGGAACGGATATCATAAGAGAGCCCGGCCGACATGGTAAAGAGATCTCGTACCCGGATCGCTCTCCGGGCTTTCTCCAATACCATTTCACCGCTGGGCAAGGTCACTTTCACGGCCATCTCACCATATTCCGGAAGATAGTCCGACAATGGATCATTTAACAGGAGCGCTCCCTTTTCTACCAGCTGAAGGGCTGCCGTGCAGGTCAGAATTTTGGTCAGTGAATACAGCCGAATGATGTGCCTGTCGTGGATGGGAATACGTTGTTCCAAGTCAGCATAACCGCTGCGGTAGCGGAAGACCTCTTGATTACGGTGCAGAACCAAAACCTCCGCCCATGGAATACGCCAATCCGTCAAGCGGTCGATAAGTATGGATAGCGGTTTGAAGTCCATCGCTTTGCTTCCTTCCTGTCTCAATATCACTCGTAATCGATAACTACCATCTGATGGCATTCCAGCTTCGGAACGGTGTAGCTAACCGAACCCTCCTCCCACTTAAAGGGAATGGACTGAACTTGCGGTGCCAAATACACATTCTTCACTTGATGGGGAGTCCGGATGGACACCTCAACATCATATAGGGGGATGATATCCTCAATCACTTCGATCTGTTTGCCACGGCGGACCGGGGACGCATACAGCAGATGGTGGACCAGCCTTTTCTCTTGCTTTTGATCCTGCAGGGTGGTTACGCCCTGGGCAGGCAGATCGGTGTTCAGCGTTTTATTAGGCAGCAGGCGGTTCAGCGCATACAGGATCGTCTCCTTCAGGATCAAACTTCCTTGATTCGCATAATCCTCGAACACGTTCCAGGCCAGATAGATGCCGCTGGCGCTCTCTACCATGCCCGGTCCGCCATAAACATCGCTGCTTGGCGTGTGCTGGTGCGAACAGAAGGTAAAAACATCGCGGTTGAAATACGGGTCTTTCCTGCTGCCTAGCTCCGTTCCGCCGGCAAGTTCGAGCTTCTGGCCTTCCGTATACATGACAAAGGAAGCTTCCCCCAGGCTCGCAGGCTTGAACAACGGATGAAAAAAGTCCGGACGGTATGGATTCACTCCCACATATCTCACTCCGAAATCAATGGCGAAGGACGTGCCGTCCTGGTCCAGACCCGACCAGCCTGTGGCGAGGACCTTACCTCCCTGCTGCAAAAACAAATCCAGCTTATCCTTCAGCTCGTCATTCACCGCCACATAATCCGGTAAAATCAGCACCTGGTAATTCGAAAAATCATGTTCTATATCAATCACATCAAATAGGATATTGCCCTCCAGCAGCATGCGTACAGCACCTGCATCCGAATCGTTCCGACTTGTGTCTTCCTGGGCTTTAGGGTGCATACCCGCTGCTTCCAAGGACAACAATGCTACATCCGCAACGTTCGCGGCATTCACGCACCATGCTTCCTTACTTTCGACTTCACGGTAAGCCGTACCGATCAATTCATAGGTTGCCGGATCCATGCGGCCATTAGGCTGAAGCTGATCCCCAATCGAACACTTTGCACCATTCGCAAGACTGAGAGCGGTTTCATAACGAAGTGCGTTTGGATGTTTATATCCGCCAAATTCTCCCCACGCCGTATGAAATTTCCCGGTCATGCCAAGAAATTCGAATCCGAGCGTTTGTGCGTACCTGGCCGATAGAGGGAAATGGTCATATCCCCATCCGCCGGTAGGCAGCGACTCCAGTTCCAAATGGGTATTCATTGCAGCCAGGTCACGACGACCGCGCTTGATATGTCCGCCATTATGGAAAATGGGCAGACCTGGTTTTATCGATTCCACCGTTTCCTTCACCCTGGCTGTGTAATTGGCATATGTGCTCTCCCAGAGGCTCTTCATCGCTTCCTCGTTGCGGGGGTCATTCCCTTTACGCCGTATGGTATCCACACAGTTATGACAATAACATTTGCGTACACCCACAATATCAAGAAACAATCCGTCTACATCATATCGGAGCAACACTTCCCTAATCTGTTCGATCAGGACATCGAGATAAGGAGAGTTCATGCAAAACTGATGATAACCTGGCTGCATGAAGCCTTCAGCCCAATTCGTTCGATCATTGATGTCACGGATCAGCCACTCGGGGTGACGGCGAGCTAACTTTTCATCCAAACCGGCCGAAAGGTACACTGGTGTTTTTACGTTGATTTCATGGGCTGCCTCAATCTGTGCCGCAAGCAAATCGAAGCTTAAACCCGGATGAATCTCATTGGCCTCCGAAGGATGATACGCCCAACCATGGTGGCACTTGGAGAACACCGTAATCGAGTCGACATGCCCAAGCTTCAACATGTCTTGAAACTGCCTTTTGTCAAAACGGTCCCCAATGGGAACTATGGCTTCCGAGGTGTGAAAATCCAGATGGACTTGACGGAATCGCATGATTTCGCTTCCTTTCTCGTTCATATACCCCTAATATAGGCCTTCCAGCATTGAACGAATAGGTGTAAAGACGACTTTTTATAGCACAATTCCGACCATTCGCAATTCAGTGCATGATACAATAGGTGCACCAAGAAGTAATGGAAAGGGCTGGCCTTATGAATTGTCTGGAGCTAACCATCCCCCCACTTCCGCAATTAGTGACGATTGGTCACTCCATCTGGGATCCGGGGCAGCAGCACCTGAGTCGTTCGTTTAACTTATATGACATGCTCTTTGTAATGAAGGGCACCTTGTATATGACGGAAGATGATGTACCATTCGAAATCACAGCAGGCTCCATGCTTGTGCTTGAGCCGAACCGTCTGCATGTCGGGCATCGCCCTTGCGAGGAAGAAACGGAAATATACTGGCTCCACTTGGCCCACCCTGAGCCTGTCCGAACAATGGACAGCGGACATATTCCATGGTCGACTCCCTTCATGAAAGGCACCAACCTGGATGTCACTCCTCACCGGCAGGTCATGTATATTCCCAAATTCACAAGCCTGCACACCTCAAGCATTCTTCCCTTCCTGCAGCGAATGATGGAGCTTCACCAAAGCTTGTCGCCCGCAACATCCTTGCCGCTGCAGGGGCAGCTCGCTGGCTTGTTGACCGAACTGCAGTCGGCTATGCGTCTGCAATATGCTCCACGGTCGAGAATACTGTGTGATCAAACGATAAGCTACCTCGAACAGCATATTTCCCGTCCCTTCGATGCGAAGCATATGGAAGAAACGCTCCATTTCCATGTGGACTATCTCTCCCGCTGCCTGAAGAAATACACAGGACTGAGTCCACTTCAATACCTGCACGAGCTGCAGATTAGTAAGGCTAAATCTCTTTTGGAGAATACGAGCCTTCCCATATCCGAGATCGGTGTGCTGATCGGGATTGAGAACGCCAATTATTTTATTCGCTTATTCCGAAAAAAACTGGGAATGACACCTGGTCAATATCGCAGCACCCGCTTGGGCCGCACATGACAAAAACAGCAGGAACGTAATCGCCCCTGCTGTTTTCTTATGAGTTCATATTGTTTTGTTTTGTTTTGTTATGGGTTCCTATTGTTTTGTTATGGGTTCCTATTGTTTTGTTATGGGTTCCTATTGTTTTGTTATGAGTTCCGTTCCTACTGTTTTCCTATGAGTCCATGTTGTCTTCTTATCAAGGCGTTTAAACGTATTTCTCCCGATATTCCGTAGGTGTACGCAGGTAAATCTTCTTGAACTGGCGGGCGTAATAATTCTGGTCCCGGAATCCGCTCTCTTGAGCCACTTGCAAAATGGACAGGTTGGGATTACGCAGAAGCGTACAGGAATAATCCAGCCTCCGCCGGATCACATAGTCCATGGGCGTCGTTTGGAAGTTCCTTGCGAACTCGCGAAGAAACTGCCTTTTGGACAAATACGCCCTTTCCGCGAGCATATCCAGATTGAGCGGCTCCTGAAAGTGTTCCTCCAAGTACGTAATGGACTCGGCGATTCGAAGCGCTTTATTCTGAGGCCACCCGTTGTTCGCCACATAATAACGGGAGAGCACACCCATGAGTGCCGTAAAGTAGGAGCGGATCAGCATCCGGTAACCTTCTGGCCGCTGCTCATACTCATCCAGAATGACATCCAGCAGACCGGTGACCTGCCGCAGCTGTTCATCATTCAGGGTAAGCATTCCTTTGAAGTTCATTTCCTTCCGGTAGAACGGCTCGAAATAAAATAATGCCTGGAAGCCGGCCATCAGCTTCAGTTCCTGCAGCTGAGTCATCTGGTCAGGATGAAACATGACGTTGACGTATTCAATATGATCCACGTCTTTATAGCCGTGGGACACATTGCCATGGATGAAGAACACCTGCCCGGCAGAGATCGGATACTCCCTTCCTTCGATAATGTGAGTTGCGGTACCTCCAAGAATGACAACGAGCTCGGAATAGTCATGCTGGTGCACATCAAAGTCATGAGTTAGAGGGCATTTCTCGATGCGAAAAATAAAATCCGTTTCCAGCCCGAGGTCCAGATAATGGCTTTTTCTATTCATGTCGCTATTATGCTAAAGAAGGTCACTATCGTCAAGGAATTATGAAGCCAATTACAGTAACATGGGGATAAACGACATGAAACTGAGGTGGCTTATGTACCGCTATCATTTCCGTGCGCAGTGCCGCGAGAATATGAACCTGATGCAATTGTTCCGCCAAGCTCTACCCATACTCCAAACCCAGACGCAGGAACTCGGCGCCCGTCAACTTAGTCTGTTCCATTTCGGAACACAGCTGTTTCTTTATTATGAAAGCCCCGCTCAGTCGGTTGACCCTCATGAACTGTTCGCTCACTGCGAAGACGCTTTGGAAATCTGGCCCGGAACGAGCAGTGTTAGAAGGTGGGTACCGATGATCGATATATTCCACTATCACAAGCCGGTCAGCGAGAAGCAATGGTTAAGACAAAACGCTTCGGCCCGGCCTTATGCCAGAATCGCCCATCTCAAGCCGGATCAAGTCGCCAGTTATGTCTTTTATCATTACCAGTATCAGGAGGAGAAGCCGGGGGATGGCGATAAGTACGGGATGATTGCCCTGCATGAGAATCTGATGTTCTTCTACTCGGAAGATCCGCCAACCATCGAGAAGCCGTCCTATTCAGGCAAGCTCTCCACATCCAATACGCCGTCAGACTGGGCGGGAACGATGGAGCCACACTTCATACCCTGGGATTCGTCCGATGGGAGCTCCCGGATCTGGCTGGAAATTCCGCTCGTAATCCGGGCATAACGAATGTCAAAATGAAAGGAGTATTCCTACCATGCGAACTCAATATTGCTTAAACGGTGAATGGAATTTCATGCCCTTGTATGTGCAGGGCACTGGCTTCGGGCTTCCTGCAGAGCTGGTTTACGAAGAGCAGAAGGTTCAAGTGCCCTCCAGCTGGAGAAGCTCCTACGAAAGGCTGCCGGGAAAGAACTTTGGGATCATTCCTGAGTACGAATATGCGCCATATGATGTATTTCAATATCCGAAGGAGTGGACGCAAGCCGAAGCGGGAGTTCTTCACCGTTCATTCCGGGTGCCTCCATCCATGAAAGAAGCAGGAACACGCATCTTCCTCCGTATGGACGGGGTCATGCAAAAGGCTGCCGTGTATCTCGACCATCATCTCGTAGCCATGTGGGAGGATGGTTACCTGCCTCTTCTCGTGGAGATTACCGAACTGGTCAGAAAGGATACGGAGCACGAACTTCATGTAGTCTGCGGCAGCTTTGACAAGGTGGAGATTCCTTCTGGTCAACAGAAGATCACGGGCCTTGCAGGCTCGTGGTTTGGTTCGATTTCCAGAGGGATATGGCAGGACGTATATCTGGAAAGTCGGCCCGAGATTTCGCTTGCCGATGTAACAATCCGAACGTCGGTACGGGAGAATCGGCTGGACGTAGATGCTGCGGTAATCCATCCCTTGGCTTCCTCCTTGAAGACATCGCACAAGGCTATTCTTCATGTGCGCGAAAACGGTGATTCGGCGTCCTCCCCCATTCTTCAGGCTGAAGCTGATGTGTTAGCCGTGAGCGGCCAAGGGGATTCAAGCCGGCTCACGTTCCGACTGGATTGGAAGGACGCCAAGTACTGGAATCCGGAGCAGCCTTTCTTGTACAGCTTGGAGCTTGTGCTTCTGGACGGTGACCGGGTTATCGACCGGGTGGAACAGCCATTCGGCTTCCGTGAGATCTGGACCGAGGGTTCGCAGTTTATCCTTAACGGTACGCCCATAAACTTGCGCGGTGACTCCTGGCATTTCCAGGGTGCCATTCAACAAACGCAGGAGTACGTACGCACCTGGTATGGCATGTGCAAGGAGGCCGGAGTGAACTGTGTTCGTCTGCATGCCGCCCCTCATCCGACCTATTATCTGGATATCGCCGATGAAATGGGCATGCTGATTGTGGATGAAACGGCCATCTACGGTTCGAGCAAATCCATGCCTGCCGATCATCCCGCTTATATCGCGAACTGCACAGCCCATGTCCGCAGACTGGTAGAGCGTGACCGTAATCATCCATCCATTATCCTGTGGAGCTTGCAGAACGAGATGCGCTGGGTGGATGGCCGCGATATATTCAAGCAGCATATGCCTTCCATGATGAACCTCATTCGCGAGTTAGATCCTACCCGCCCGATCATCGCAGAAGGCGATAACCGTCTCCTCCCCCAAGAACTTACGGAGGTGGAGAGCAGGCACTATAACATTGACGGCACAATTGACGCATGGGATCGGAAGGCTCCTCTCGTGTTCGGCGAGCATGGCGGCTGGTGGTATGTCTGTCCCCAGAACAGCAGCATGTACGTAGGCTTGACCGCGTATCGAAACACGGATGAATGTATCCGAGGTCTGGCCGAGAAGGAGCGGCTGTTCGTGGAATATGCGAGGCGGCAAGGCGTTTCCGGAATCTCCACCTTCAACTTCGCCCATTATTTCATGCGGGCCATGCCGGAGCACGATATTGTGCTTCCTCCATCTGCTCCAGATACGCCGGGGCCGAAACCAAAAGTCATTCCGAAATACGCCCTAACGCTGAATAACGGCCTTCTTCCGAAGGAATATCCCCTTTATATGAAGAACCCGTCCTTCCCGATCATGGAAGCCTCTTTCAAGCCCGCTACCATGATACCAGCAGAATACAATCATTCCTTCTTCGATGATGAACCCATTTCCAGAAGCTTTGATGTCTATAACGATACCTTCCATTCAAGTAAAACTCAGATTGAATGCAAAGTACGTCAGGAAGGCATACTTCTTCACCAGGAGCTCTTCCTGTTCAACCAAGAACCGGCGGATCATGAGATCGTGACCGTAACCTGGAAACCTGAGCCTGTTAAGGATATAACCGCTTTACACGTTCATGCCGTAATGTTTCACGATGACAAGCTCGTTCATGAGCTGAATTTGCAGTACAAACTGTATCCCTCACATTATAAAACTACCCCGGTCTCTATAGATCGGCCTGTGGCCTTCATAGGTCGGGACGAAGACTTTGATCGGATAAACGTGCTTGTCCCGGAATGCAGACAAATCCGGCTTGAACAGCTTGGTGAGCTTTCACCTAATCACCTCGTCGTTGCAGGCAGCGGACTGGAGGATGAGGACGGTCAACTGGAGATGGCGCTCCGAGATCATGTACGGAGGGGCGGGCGTCTTCTGCTGTTGGAACAGTACCATCTGTCCCTGGGTCAATTGACGATTTCGCGGCAGGATTTCATCAGAGCCCACGCGGGCAGCTATGACCATCCCATCCTTCAGGGCTTGGACGATGAGGATTTGATGTTTTGGGACGAAAAGATCCGTGAGGATGGCCCACCTCCTATCATCCACGCCGCTTTCGAGAAACCGATCAAGGGCAATTTCAATATGATCTTGGAGTGCAGCGCAGGGGACTTTGGAGATGGCGGGGATCTGTGGTCCCCTCTACTGGAATACCGGAACGGCAGCGGCCTCTTCATCGCTAATCAGCTGCAGCTCATGGAGCATTTCGACAGCGTCCCTGCGGCCTGCTGCTTGCTGCGCAACATGCTCGCTTATGCAGGAAACGTCGAATCGATATCGAGCCGAACGGGTGCATGGGTTGAACCGGGAGCAGCAGCAGAGCATTTCCTGCGGTCCCTTGGCCTTTCCTTCGATGTGCTTGGAAAAATCACGAGCAGCCTTTTTGCAACATATCAACTTCTTGTCGTAGAGCCAAGCCTCCTGTTGGATCCGGATTCCGTAGCCGTTTTGAATAAATATGTTCGGCATGGCGGTAAACTCGTCATCCTTCCCGCTGCTCCAGGTCATGAAGCCGCCCTATCTGCTCTGTTGAAGCGCCCTGTCTCGATCCTGAAGCATGAAACGTATCACTTGGAGGCGAATTACGATAGGCCTGCGGTCCAAGGATTAAGTCCGGTTGACCTGTTCGGTTTCGATAAGGTTTTTCTCTCCCCCAGAGAAGTTGTTAATCGTCCCTTGGCCTCTTACAGTCTGCATACGACCGATGCAGCAGTACTATGTGCAAGCGTAGAAGGGACAGCATGGAAGGATTATTTTGTGCATGGGCATACATCGGAATACAGCAGGCTGGCATTGGTGGAGTTAAACCGGGATCATCAACATCCTGCCGGGAGTTTCGTACAGCAAGCGGAACAGGAACAAGGATCTATCATTTTATCTCAACTTCTCCTTGAACCGGATTCCGCCAAGTCCATACGCTTATATAGCCGACTTTTGGCCAATCTGGGGGCCGCCATAGACGACGGTCTTCTTCACAGCTCCAAAACAGACGCGCACTGGTCGATTGAAAAGGTCATGGCACTGCCTTGCAAGCCGTGGATCAATTACGAGGAAATGAAGGCCTATTATACAGATCCGGAATTCTCGCTGAACAATCTGGGCGAGGGGCTCTACGGCTGGATGCTCAAGAAAGAGCGAAGCTCTTCGGACGGTGCCTTTCTTATCCAGGAGCCTGGGGATGAGCGTTGGTTCCTGAGCTGTTTCGTTCATGGTTTGGACCCTTCATGCAATCCGGTCGATGGTATCCTTCGAGGTAAGCTTCAAGTCAACACAAACTGCGAATATGAGATTTATCTAAACGGGAGTCATGTTCCCGATCCGGAGAGACATATCGAGCTGCGTGCGGGTATTAATCGTCTGATCGCCATCGTGCAAGGAGCCGGTGAGGACATCCGGTTCGGTATGGTATTTAGGAACGCAGCCGGTTCATACATGAGGCATCTTCAATATCGTCTGACCTTGGATGATGTGGAGCCCAAGTAAGTTTACTTTTCCGTATCTGATACTGCGACAAGGATATTAATGAATCATTCCATTTCAAAAGAGGTGGGCTGCATGCATATGAAACATTCGACTGCACTTGAAGTTCTTCTTGATCAAGCAAACGAGAGTCTATCTGCGAACAGTCATGCGATTGCCACTTGGGAGATTCCCGGCTTTTACCAGGACACTGAGGGACACACGCTCGCGAAGCGGCGGATGGAGAAGGACGCCCAGGCGGCCTATACGACTGCACTAGCCTACCGGCTGTCAGGAACAGCTGCTTACGCAGGTAAAGCGAAGGAAATCATCATGGGCTGGGCAGTAGTTAATCGGGAGATTACAGGTGCGGACGGACCATTGGTATCCGCCTATCTTGGGGTTGGACTCCTTCTGGCGGCAAATGAAATCAAAGAATACGTGGACTGGAGCGAAAAGGAGCGAGAAATGTTCACCCAATGGATGACCCGGGTGTGCCTGCCGGAGTGGGATCGAATCCCCCTCCGCAACAACTGGTGGAGCTGGAGTCTGTATTCCCAGTTAGCGCTGTATCGTTTTATGGATGATAAGCTTCGTTTGGCAGAAGAGGTGACCGCGCTCAAAGAACATCTCGACCACTCCCTCTCCATCGAAGGATTCATTCCGGAAGAAGCGTCCAGAGGCAAGCATTCCGTGTGGTATCATTATTTCGCTCTCGCTCCGGTAACGGCCGCAGCCAAGCTCGTCCTGGACACGACGGGAGAGGATTTGTTCCGCTGGGTCTCACCGGGCGGCAAAAGCCTCCAGTATGCCGTCCAACAATTCTTCCATTATGTCAACGGACATCTGAAGGAATGGCCATATGACGATAATCCGATCTTCCCGGCACAGCTATCTGGCAATACATGGCCCCTTGATCTGGTTGAGGCGATGGCGAACATCTATAAGAATCCGGACTTTGAACGTTTTGTCGCCCCTTACCGTCCAATCACAGGCAATATTAATATCAACAGCGGCCTTTATCATGCTTATGCATGGATCTATCCCGAGCTGCAAATTCAACGTTAGCAATAAGAAAGAAGCCTTTCCGAAAATGATCGGAAAGGCTTTCTTCTGTGGTCTATTCTGTTGTTACAGCCTGCCCATCCCGAAGCAGGTAGGCTGTTGCTTCCTCCGTAATATGTTTGCCACTCTGGGCTTGAACCTCATGGAGGAACGCTTCCGTATTCCCATTATCCAGTTTCTTAAGCAGGCTATTGGCGATCCCGCCATTATCAATCCAGGACTTCTCCCGAAAGAGGGTTACCAGCGCTTTCAGTGAGCTGACATTTGCATAAGTGGAGAACGTCACAACCGCTTCCTGTTCATTCCCCGCTTCGTCTGTGGCGATTACTGTGAAGGTGTGAGCTCCCAAGGGTAGCATATAGAGAAGCACCCCCGCTCCCTGCTCGATCTGCTGATCATCGAGCCTTGCTGTACTCTTCAATTCATCAACCCCAGACACTTCATCGACAGCAGCCCATGACAGATTCAGGGACTCCGCACTTGTATAATCTCCAGCAAGCGGCTCTGCCACCGAAATCATGGGAGCCGAAGCATCCAGATTAAACTCCAGCGATTTCGCTTCCTCCGCGTTTCCGGATGAATCCAGTGAACGGTATAGAATGGAATAACGGCCGTCCTGACTGAAGGTCAGGGAGTCCTGATAGGCCAGCCAGGTATCCCCTCCATCCAGACTATATTCTGTCGATGCGGATGCAGAAGAGCTTTCAGAAGAAGAATGCAAGGCAAGGGTTACAGGCTGTGTATACCATCCATTCATGCCGTCCGGTTCTGCCGGACTTATGACGGCCGTGGTCTCTGGAGCAGTCCGATCGGTATCGATCAGGGAAAATTGGATGTCATCGAACCACATTTCGCTGAACCCGCCTACATAGAAACCTACCGTTCCAGATGGATTGTGCTTGGTATCCGACCCTTCAAGTCTAAGTTCCCCGTTTACGTACACGCGGATGTCGGCACCTTCGACCCGGATGCGGATGGTGTACTCGGTATCAGGCTTCAGGTCCTCATCAGGTAGATTCGTCGTTTTCAGAGCTGTCCATGCTCCATTATAAAGAATCCATTGTGAAGTGCCGTCCGCCAGCCTCTTGTATGCAATTTTCCCGGATGTGCTGGAGACAGAACGATCATATACATATAGAGTTCCCGTATCCGGCATGACCGCCGGCGTCTTCAACTTGAAGGTAAGGTCATAGTCGGTAAATGTCTTCGGATGAAGGGCCGAGGCGCCTTTGAGAATTTTATACTTTTTGTTGCCATCCACAGTTACAATACTGCGGTTCGGGTCCACCGGCCATCCGTTCGCTCCCGAATCGAAATCCGTAAAGTGCATTACATCAGATACCTGAATGCGTACGGATGCTGAAGCTTCCGGGTTGGCAGCTGATGTTACGGTGATATCTGCCTCGCCTTCCGCCAAAGCGGTTACCCATCCATGTTCATCCACAGCCGCAATTCCCGGTTGGGAGGTATGAAAGATAACCTCCTTATTCTCGGCATCAAGCGGATCAAATTGAAATTGCAGCTGCTTTTGTTCCCCCTTGACCATGTTGACATGGCTCTCACCAAGCAGCAAACCGGATACTTCCCTGCTTGGAACGGTAAATTTGATGTCATCAAACAGGAGCTCACTGAAGCCGCCGGCATAAAATCCAACCTGGCCGGACGCATTGAATGTCGAATCGCTCGCCTTTAGCTTCAATTTGTTATCCACGTAAACACTAATCTCCGGACCCTTAACGATAACTTTCATGTTATAGACGGTATCCGGCTGCAGATCAGGTGCAGCGAGCGTATTCTGCTTCACTGCTGCCCAGGCCGCATTATACAAGAGCCAGGCAGATGTTCCGTTTGCATACTTCCGGTAACCAATTCTGCCGCCGCTTCCGCCAGAATTCAAACGGTCAAACACATAGAATGTGGCATCATCTGCAATGACTTTCGGCGTCTTCATCTTAAAAGTCAGCTCATAATGGTTAAACTCATTCTCGTTTAACGTTGTTGCTCCTTTAACGAGCTTATACATATAGTTACCGCCTTCAACCTCGACAATGCTCCGGTTCGGGTCCGTAGGCCAGCTGTTCCTGCCGTTTTCGAAATCGGTATAATCGATAATGCCATCCCCAACTTCAACAGTAACCTGAACCTCATCCTTTAAGGCCGGATTGTCAGCAGAAACAGCCGTAATCGTAGCATTCCCTATACTAACACCCTTCAGCTTGCCGCTTGGATCCACCTTAACAATCGAAGGGTCGCTCGACGTGTACTGAATAGCGGGGTTCGTTGCGTTCCAGGGAATGACTGCGGAATACAGAGCGAATGACTTCCCAATCCCGATGGTTACGCTCTCGTCATACAATTGGATTCGATCTACAGCAATATCATCCGGAGCCAGGTATGGACCGGCTTTTCCCTGGGTCCCTATCTCGCTGAAAGGGATGGCCGGGAAGCCAGGAATCTTTTGGAACACTTCAGCATCCGCCTTCAAATTCAAATCCCCATTCGCCAGATTAACGAAGCCAGGATCATGATCCGTAATCCAGTTGTTCGCATACTGGAGCAGGTTTCGTTTGTCATTTGCTCCCTGATTATTCGTGCCGCTTAATTTCCTCGTCGGGTTATAGATCACATTGTTCTGAAACGTGTTGGTATCCGGATAAAACCGATTCTCCGTGAAGAAATCCCCCAGTTCCGGATATTTCTCCATATGCGGTGTGCCTTCAAAATTGTTGTTCTTTTCAAACAATGCCTTCCATTTGGGCATATAGTTTTTGGAGATTTGCTGATCCGGTTGATCGCCTAGATACATGTCCGAATATTCATACGGTACCTTTGCATCAATAAAAATATTGTTCCGGGTCTTGATATGGGCACCGCCGTTATTGAGAATGGCATCGTTACCCATGCCGTTAAATATGTTCTCTTCAATGGTAATGCCCATGGTGAAGTTATCCGGATATACCCCTTGAACCCCTGCCTTGCCTTCCCCGATATTGTGGAAATAATTCCGGCGGATTACCGATCCCCGTTCCTGAGGCGACTCGCCCAGATTCATATAGATGGCGCCGAGGTCCGAGAAGGTTTTGCAGACGTCATAAATGTTGTTGTATTCCACGAGATGGTCATTGCCAAAGATCAGCATTCCCGGATGGGGAGCGTCATGAATTTCGTTGTGGGAAACCTTGTTTCCCGCCCCGGTCAGAAAAATGCTCGGATTATAGGCTTTATGGTAATAAGCAAAATCATGGATATGGCTGTTCTCCACGACATTGTTGCCTGGCTCAAGCGTCTTCTTATCTCCACCATTCAGAATCACCCCGGTCCCTCCGATGTGATGAATATGGGAGCTGATCACCGCATGATTCACTCCGTCCACTTTGGCAAAGTCGTTATACAACCAGCGGCTCTGCGTATTAATCAGTACGCCCCCATTGGAGAAATTACGTATTTCGCAGTGCTCCAATCGGACGCTGTCCCCGCCCATAATAACTGCTGCGGAGTCCCGGCCATTCTCCAGGATCAGGTCCTCAAAGGTCACATGCGAAAGATTATTCGCGTTAATCATCGGTGTTTTAAGCATCGTAACCATGATCTCAGGATGATCACTTTCAAAGGCAGCCGTAGGCATAAAGTAGAGTTTACCCTGCTGCCGGTCGATGTAATATTCACCTGGCATATCGATTTCCTCAAGCAGGTTCTGGGCAAAATGGAAGTCCGGGTACCAGTTGGTAAACAGACCGCTCATCTCTCCGTATGCCAAGGTAATCGTCTTGTTGCTTGTATCGATGGATGCCACTTGGTTGTACGACCATTCCCAGCTGTAACCGAATATGCCATCCAACCAGATGTCATCCGCCTCTTCCCAGAGATCCGGTCTTTCGTAATTGTAGGTAAAGGTCCCGCCGCGTGTCTGCAAATCCGGATCATTGCGGGTAGGTCCGGGATCCGTGATGGTGCCCATCTGGACCGTTCCATTGTTGGGCCAGCGGGCAAGGGTCATGCCTTGACCTTCAACATACAGCTCCATCGGAGGAACCTGACTGACGTCATTGGCTTTGTAATACCCATGCCGGCTCATTACCCCGTAATCGGTGATACCTTGAGCTTTCAGGTCTACCTGAAGAACCTTCGTTCTGGCATCTGCACTGATGATTCGGTCCAGGACATTCATGTCCGTTACCGGAGAGAACCAGCTTTTCTGAAGTTCAAGACCGCCGTTTAACCGCACGCTTTCTCCTGGATAAGCCTTGTAGGTTATCCGCTTATTCTCCGTACCGGAGTCCTGCTCCTCCAGCAGAAAGCTTTCGCTTCTATTATAGGTGCCGCCCCTTAAATAGACCGTCACACCGCCTTCAGGCAGCCCGGAACCCTTCTTCACTTGCCGGATTGCATCCCTGGCCTTTTCAAGTGTACGGAATGGAGCGGCTTCCGTTCCCGGATTCGAATCGTCACCATCATTGGAAATATAAAAGACAGCACCAGGGTTCACCGCATCTTCCGCATTCACTCCCGTAACCGGCAGACCCCCTACCAACAAGACCAGGATTAATGCAATAATGATCTGTCTCCTCATCATCTTTGGAAATACCTCCCTTATCAGATCAATCAGATAAAATGCACATGATCACTACCCTTTTACAGATCCAATCATGGTTCCTTTTTCGAAATATCGAAGCAGGAAAGGATACATAACGATCACCGGCAAGGAGCTGACAATGACAGCCGCCATTTTCAAGCTCTCCGGCGCAGGTGGTGTTGCAAGCGTCGCCGTAGTAAACGGGTCGAGTTTGCTCTCGATAAGGATTTGGCGGACAACCTGCTGCAGTACGAATTTGGATGAATCGGTGACGTAAAGCAGGTTATCCATAAACGCATTAATGTGGTAAACCAGATTCCAGAGCCCGATCGTCACAAGAGACGGAATGGACAGCGGGAGCAGAATACGGAACAGAATCCGCAAGTCCCTTGCCCCGTCGATACGAGCTGCTTCGATCAGTGCATCCGGAACGGAGCGAAAAAACGAAATCATCACAAGCACATGAAAAGCATTGGCAGCGGATGGCAGCACATAGACCCAGTGCGTGTTAAGCAGATGCAGTTCTTTGATTAATAGATATTGCGGGACAATCCCGCCATCGAAGATCATTGTGAACAACAGCAGCATGATCAGCAGCCGCTTCATGGGCAGATCGGGACGGGAGAGCGGATAAGCGGCGCAGACGGTAACGAGAAGTGTTAAGGTCGTGCCTACGACCATCCGAAACAGCGTATTCGCATATCCTGACCAGATTAATGGATAGTCCAGAAGCCCGCGGTATGCTTCCCACTCGAAATCCCGAGGATAAAAATGAAATCCGCTTCGCAGTGCTTCTCCCCTACCGCTGAAGGAGACGGACAGGACATGAATGAACGGGTAAACAACGATGAGTGCCAGGATGGACAATATAAGGTAGATCATGGCGGGGGCAATGAGCTCTTGCCATCTTTTTATTTTCATGACTGTCTTCCTCCTGCCTTTACCATAGACCGCTCTCGCCGCGGCTCAATTTTCGCACCGTCAGATTAGCCCCCAGAATCAGCAGGAGCCCTACCAGCGATTTAAACAAACCAATGGCCGCCGTGTAGCTGTACTGAAACTGCTGCAGACCTACCCGGTAGACATAAGTATCGATGACATCACCCGTTTCATAATTGACCGGGTTTAACAGATTGATGATTTGTTCGAAGTTTGCGCTTAAGAAACCACCAAGACTCAGGATGAACATAATCGCGACGGTTGGCATGATGGATGGGATACTAATTCGAATGATTCGCTGCCACCGATTGGCTCCGTCAATGACGGCCGATTCATGCAGCTCCGGGTTAATTGCCGCCAAAGCAGCAAAGTAGATAATCGAGCCCCAGCCGATATCCTTGAGGATCGAAGAAATGACCACAATCGGACGGAAATATTCCTTCTTTCCCATATAAAAGACAGGTTCCCCTCCAAACCACTTCACAATTTCCCCTACAACGCCGGACGTTGGAGAGAGAAAATAAATAATCAGCCCGGACATGACGACCCACGATACAAAATGAGGCAAGTACATGGTCGTCTGGATAAACCGCTGGAAATACCTTGACCTCACCTCATTAAGCAAAATCGCCAGTATGATTGGTGCGGGAAAAGCAAAGATCATCTGATACAAATTCAGGAGCAGGGTGTTTTTAAGTAATCGATAAAAGTCCCCATTCTGAAATATTTCTTGAAAATGGCGGAAACCGACCCATGGACTTCCCCATATGCCGTCGACGACCCGGAAATCCTTGAAGGCAATGACGACTCCATATAATGGGCCGTATTTAAATACAACGAAGAATGCGAAGGCGAACAGAAATAATAAAAGCAGCTCTCCGTGTTTTTTTATCGTTTTCATGGCGCACTTCCTTGTTAAACCAAACTGCCAGCCCTCCCGCAAGGGATGATTACTCCCTCACAGGTGGCCTAGCCAAGTCAGGGTTATTTTTTGAATTGTGCTTGGTACATTTCATTGGCTTCCTTCGTTAATTCATCGCCGCCTTTTGCCTTCCATTCCGTTACGAATGTATCAAACTCAGTCAGAGGAATTTCACCGCTGATGATTTGTGCGAAATATTTTTGCATGAGTGACGTCAATTCCTGCTTGTATTTTCCGTCCGAAGGCAGCACAGAGAATAGCAGCGCATCGGTCCATCTTGGAGCAGATGAATACGTTTTGACCGCCTCATTGACCTTCGGATCGGAATATTTGTCCCGATAAGCCTGGGTGGTAATGTTACCAAAAGAGAACAGGCGGATTCCCAGTTGATCACGCTGCTCCTGCTTGTCGAATCCAGGCAGGAATATAGTCGCCCCCGAGGTAGCCCCGCTCTCAGCAAAATCCCATTGCTCCCCCTTTACACCAAGGCTGGTCATATTGATGGTCTCTTCATCATTGCTCTGTGCCTGTAAAATTTCGAACAGCTTCTCAAGCTTCTCAGGCTGATCCTTGACTTTGCTGCCGATAACCAGGAAATTGCTCTTGATTCCCCAATCCCATGAGCCATCACCGCCAGGTCCCTTCGGATTTTTGGAAAATGTCATCTTGGCATCCGGATTTAGTGCCAGCATTTCCTTGACTGTTGCAGATTCCGGCAGAGCGCCTTTGCTAATCTGCTCTTCAATAACGCCGATCCGGTTGTTATACAGTTTTTTACGATATGAATCCTGTGTATCTGTAATAAATTCCGGATCGATGACCCCATCCTCATACCATTTGCGCAGCTTCGCCAAGGCTTCCTTGGTCTCAGGCATGATCGATCCATTTACAATCTGACCATCCCTCTCCATCCACATGGTCGGCTCCACACCGAATGCACCGAAGATGGAATAGAACCCGGATGACCACGTGGACGTTGCCGTTCCTGTCAACCCGTACGTATCCTTCACACCGTTACCGTCCGGATCCTTTTGTGCAAAGGCATATACGGCTTCCTCGAATTCATCCAACGTCTCCGGGACTTTCTGAATGCCGACCTGATCCAGCCAGTCCTTACGCCACAACATCCCCAGATCGTAAGGCTTCAAATCGATAAACATCGGGATAGCCCACAGCTCGTTATTAACGGTAACGGTCTGAAAAAGCTCTTTCTTTTTCTCAATATCCGCGTAATACTCCGGCATTTTCTCCTTCAACATGTTCTGATCAATGCTCATTAACACGCCCTGATTCTGGTAAGCGATTACATTAGAAGGATCACCGAGCATGAATATGTCTGGTATATCCCCGGAAGCGATACTGGCGTCCGTTACCTTCACGGGTTTGATCTTTACATTGAACTTTTGTTCCAGCCACTTCTGAACCTCCGAGTCATTCACAACTCCATCTGCGGCAAAGTGAATGCCCCAGGAGATTTCGATTGGATTGGAGTTTGCTCCCGGCGTTTCTCCTGCATTAGAACTCGGGCTTGAGGTGTTCGTCTCGGAAGTGCATCCGGTAAGCAAGCCTGCCGTTAAACTTACAGCCAGTAAGATAACGCTTACAAATTTGATTCTTTTACGCAAAAGAATCTACCCCCTGTTGTTGGATTGGTTATGGATTCGAGATTCCCGCATCCTGCCTAACGACCCGGCCGGGTATTGGAAGCGGTTTTTACATACTTAAAATTTAAGCTTTATCCCTTCCGGCGCACAATCCTCTCATTCCATTTTTTTTATGTTTTTGGCTTCAGAAGCCGCGTAGAGCCACTGACGTTATTCCGTTTTTTGTATGTTTTTCAATTTCGATCTGTTCTAATTCGGCTGGTGTGATATATAATGGACTGCACAACTGTTGAGATCATCGAATTTAATTGTAAGCGCTACCACATCTGAGGTAAGGAGGGGATTGCCATGAAAAATAACTCCATGTTCGTGAAACTGCTCCTATCGATGACTGCCATAGCTTTGATCACTGTTGTTCTCATTTCTTCGGTCACTTACATGATATCGGCTGATAACAGTGTCCGTAATGCCATCAGTTATAATGAATCTGTCTTGACTCAGCAGAAGGAGCTGATTCATAAGGAGCTGACCACCATCGGAAATGCGGCCAATAGTCTGCTAATGGCTCAATCCTATGTGTACCATACCATCGGAGGCAAGCTCTCTGTTAGTTCATTAATTGATCTATCCACTCTTGTAGAAGAGCAAAAAAAGCTCAGTCCCTACATTGATTCCATCTATCTGTACTACGCCCCGCTTGAACTTGTCCTGACATCACGTCCGGAGATAAAGACATCTCCTATATCCGACTTTGCTGACCAGTCCTGGCTGGATACCTTAAATCAAGACTCATCATCTCGTACTGTCTGGTTAACGGGAAGATCGAATGGATTTTCTCCGGATCATCCTGCGACCTCCCTGATTCAGAAGATGCCACTGATTGGCCAAGTGGAGGGCGCGATCGTCATTAATTTGAATCTGGATCGACTCTTCGCTGACTACTTAAGTCATTACAATAGCAAGAAAGGCACCATCATGGTCATTGGTCCACAGGGTGAACTCCTCTATTCCGATGCTCATGACAGAGAAGCACTTCTTCAGCAGTGGGATGCTGAACAGGTAACATCGGAGAGCGGCTACTATATAGGTGATTCCGATCAAATCGTATCCTACACTGCATCCAATATGACAGGCTGGCGATTCGTCGATATCACCGAACGATCCGTCCTTCTGCAAGGCATGAACCGAATTAAAGTCCTCATTTGGACAGTCGCCATCCTATATATAACGGCTGCTATTGCTAT
The DNA here is from genome assembly GCF_015143645.1 of Paenibacillus sp. P13VS. Taxonomy (NCBI): domain Bacteria; kingdom Bacillati; phylum Bacillota; class Bacilli; order Caryophanales; family Paenibacillaceae; genus Paenibacillus; species Paenibacillus sp. P13VS. The sequence continues at coordinate 76,752 of NZ_WYEV01000004.1, forward strand.
TTCCTATGTTTTATCGAGAAGATTATATCGTCCGCTGCAAAGTGTGATTTCCTATATTGTGAGCTCGGAAGAATCCGAACGGCGCGACAGATCCGGTGCTCCCAGCAGCACGGATGAAGCCGGCTTTATCCGTCATTCCTTTGAGCAGATGACACGTAACCGCGATATTTTAATCAAAGAAAAGCTGAAAGTGGATGAACTCCTCACCGGAAATCGCACGGCCATTAAGGAAAAGTATCTGAACGATTTAATCCAGGGCAACGTACAGGAAGCAGCAGACAGACCGGACCATGCGGCAGAGCTGCTAGGATTACAGCTTGATTTCAATCGTTTTGCCATCCTGACCCTTGAACTTGAGGAACATCAGCCGATGAGGGGATCGGAGGATCTATTCCATTCCCATCTGCTCCAGTACGGTCTGATGGAAGAGCTGGGAAAGAATATCAACGGGGAAATTTTTGTCAAAGACAGCAGGCACACGGTTATCCTTCTCTCCTTACATTCGGATGCTGATGATACCTTTCCTGTGGAACAAGCCAGAAGCCTCAAATCATATTTTCTCAGTCGTTATGGGATCTCCGTGACCATCGCTGTCAGCCGCATTCACGCCGGAGAACAAGCCGTGCGTGCAGCTTACAACGAAACTCAAGAGGCTTTAAATATGAAAATCTACATTGGGAAGGGCGAAATTCTGCCCTATTCGATCCTTGATGAATGGAAAACGGAAGAAAGTACCTACTATTATCCGTATGAACTCGAAACGAAGCTGCAGCAATCCCTGCTCAAGACGGATAAAGAGGAATGTACTGCCGTGATCCGGGCGATCACCCGGGAGGTGCTAAAGCAAAGGCTGGGTAAAGCCAATATTCATCAGCTGTATGTTCAATTGAGCGGGGAGCTGGTTAAAACACTCGTTCAGACTGGCGGCGAGGTGACCGCTGTTATCGGTGAAGGATCGTCCTATACCGATGCTCTGGCGCGTGCCGAAACCGTTCAGGATATGGAGACATGTGTGTTAACAATCTGCAGCAAGATCATCGACTATCACCGGGAGAAGCGCTCCAAAATGACGGATGTGACCCTTCAGCTGGCAACGGAATTCATGGACAACCATTACAACAAGAATATCTCTGTGGATAACGTGGCCGAACATGTAAAACGCAGCTCGTCCTACTTGGGTCGCATCTTCAAGGAGTCAACGGGCATGACGATTAATGACTATCTCATCCAGCTGCGCATCAAGCGTGCCATGGAGCTGTTGAAGCAGACAGATGCTTCGGTTGAGGAGGTTTGCCGGGAGATTGGGTACGCAAACGTCAGCTATTTCAACAAAATATTCAAGGCCAGAACAGGACTTACCCCAGGACAATTTCGGCACCAACATACGGCAGACCAACAGTTAACGCAGGGAAAAGGGCCGAAGACATCCTAATTGGAATAATTTCCGAATGGATCGTCAATCAGGCCCCGTCCCCAACATTCCGTTTGTTCCTGGCATTCCGTAAAGAGCGATACATCCCTAAGATGACTCGCCTAGAGTATGTTATATGTAAAAAGAAACCGTCCCTTAGGTATGTGTCTGCGCACACTTCCATTTACAAGGAACGGTTTCTTTGGGGTTTATCATTTTCAGGATGGCGCTCTCAAGCCAACAAAGCCTGAGCAATCTGATCGATAATGCCATTGATACCCGTTGGTCCATAACATCCGATCCATGTCGCGGCATCTACCGAGTATATATGCTGTCGCTCATCGGTATCCAGCATCCCCCAGACACTTTGCTCTGTCGCAGACATCCCCTCCTGCATGATTTCGCTGCTAAGCAAAAAGTAGTGGCTGGCGTGTACGGCCGGCAGTCTGTCAACCGAAATATGATAAGCCGTGTCGGAGGGATCGGCTACAAATAACGGGGCAGGCAGACCCAGGTCTCGATAGAGCACAGCGCCTGTACGATGTGAGGCTGTATGTACCCGAACCATTGACTCAAACGGACGAATTAGTGCCACGCTCTTACCTGCCAGTACAGGAGCAAGTTCTTCTGACAATAATGCAGTTCGTCGATGATAATCTGCAATGATCCGCTTGGCCTCTGCTCGCTTGCCCGTCAGCTCACCGAACAGACTCAGAATGGTCTGCCAGCTCTCATTGCGTTTAAACATGAGAACCGGAGCGGTCCGGCTTAACCGTTCATAGTGCGGTTCATGCACCTCCGTACATATAATCAGATCCGGAGACAGTCGTTCCACCGCCGGCAGATCGGGATACTCATACGTTCCAAGTAATTCGGTACCCTGAAGTCTTGCCCTGATATATTGAGGGAAATGGAACGCCGCACTTCCCGATCCTACGCTGCCTGCCGGGGTCAATCCAAGTGCAAGCAGATGATCTGCATATTGCACATCAAGTACAGCAATACGCTGTGGAGATATGGTGACATCATATTGACCTCGCAGATGGCAAATCACAGTGCCTTTTGACGACTCATACCAGGAAGCCATGCGGTTCTGCGGCAAGGGATACATCGAGAGAGCACTTGCTCTCGAAGCAGCAGTCTGCCTATAGAACTGAGGAGGAACTCCATGATATTTCTTAAACGCCCTGCTGAAATAATACATATCGCGATAGCCCATTCTCTCTGCAATTTCCCCAATGGGAGCATCCGTATGACGGAGCATTCGCGACGCACTCTCCATCCGCAGCTGGATGACGTACTCCATCGGTCCAATTTGCTTCTCCTGCTTGAACCGTCGCTGCAGTTGTCTTACGCTGCATCCCGCAAGTGCCGCCAGCTCTTTCAGCTCCAGATTCTGGCGATAATGCCCCGCTATATACGCAGCGACAACATCCACCATGTCTGACGCTGTCCCACCCTGACCACGTTCATGCTCCGTAAAGAGTTCGTAGAGCATCCCCTGCAGCAGTGCATTGGCGTGAAAACGCTCCAGCCCTTCGCCCCTACTCCATTTCGCTGCAATTTTCTCTGCCAGCTGGACCCATTCCGCCTGAGTTCGCGGATGCTCAACAAACGAAGTACGCAGCGGGTGATTGCGGTGGGAGGGCAAAACAAGGGAGACTCCTTCCATGGAGGTTGCCTTATACAAGATCAAGATATAATCCATGTTGTCTGAGGTGGCAGTCAGTGTAAAGGAGGATCCCTCTATCACATGAGCAGCAAAAGAAGCTCCAATGTGGCAAACCTCACCATTCATTGCAAGCTTCCCTTCTCCACCGCCGGCCAGCAGCAACAGATTTGATGTTAATTCGGCTTCGCTAAGACTACTGCCTGGCTGCAACGTACCGCTATGCACGTCAAGCATCTTGATCGTCGTATCACTCCATGGACTTGTCTGTTCTTGCAGCGGCATTTCTCTCATCTCCTGACAATAGCAAAGGTAAAGTTGTTGCTGCTGTCATTTTAATTGAGATTCATTCTCATTGTCAATTTTCGGACATTTGTTGCAATACTCCTCTGACATCTGATAGTACAAGCAGCAGGTAAGGCGCTTGCTCTTTGCAACAGGAACGTTGTTCTTAGTTTCTGTAAATCGCGTAAACGGATTACGTTTTACACCGAACACCTGCCCGGGCGCACCTTGTGTCAGATAAGTAAAATCATTCTGAGCGTGCTGGCTATCCAGCCCATCATCATCTGCATCAGGTGTATACAATCGGCCGATACGTACCATGATATTCTCCCAGAGAATACTCATCGATAGAGGTGCAATTGCAGCAAGCGTCTTTAACAGTGGTGTAAGCTGTACAGCAAACATCTCTTCTACCACTCTTTCCCGCCACACTTCCCTGTCTCCTGTCACTGCATCTGCCTGAAGCCGATTCACCGCCAGAAAAGGAAAACGTGTCCCCCCCTCATGAGCGGAGAGCTTCGGATGATAGAGGAAGCTGTTCTCCGGCTCAAAGGAAACATGCTGATGATGAAAAGTCATCGCCGTCACCAGCGGAGCGGTCCACAGATAGCCAATTCGCTTGGCTAGCATCGAAGCGGCAACCTTCATGTCAGGCGCATCGATATACTCCTGAAACCAGCGGATATACTCTCGGCATGCAGATTCATCATGCAGCTCGCTCAAAGCAATGGTACGGACACTATGTTCAGGCGGTTCACCAAGCCATATCGAATGATCCTCCACCGTTTGTTGCCATAAGTCTGTCGAGAGATATTGGTTCATGTTAATTCGATCCGAGCAGGGCTTCCGAAGCCTGATCTACAATCAGATTAATGGCAAGCGGTCCGTAGTATGCGATCCAAAGGGTCGAATTCACATCATACGCACGGTTATTTTTCACGGCATCAAGGGACTTCCATACTGGATTGCTAATCATAGCCTCTGCTTCTGCGGCAAACAGCTCATCCGACAGTACGAAATAACGATCCGCGCCAATCTCAGGAACCTTCTCCATTGAGATTTCAACAGAGGTATCGTCCTTGATTCCTTCGACGAGTGCAGGCATGTTCAAGCCCAGATCCTGATACAGGATACCGCCTGTACGATGCTCAATACCATGAACACGAATACCTTCTTTTCTCGGACGGATCAGAGCTACCGTTTCATCTCCCATTTTCTCTGACAGCTTCGCCTTCAGACCAGCGACTTTGTCCTCATATGCCTGACGCACCTTCTCTGCCTCGTCCTGTTTGTCTGTAATCTTAGCGACCGTGGCTAACGTATCGCGCCAATCTTCGTAGAAATCGAGTACGAGGGTCGGTGCAATTTTGCTTACATTCTCATACTGTTTCTCCTGGAAGTCGGTCATGATAATCAGATCGGGGTCCAAGGCTACAATCGCTTCCAGATTCGGCTCGTCCCGTGTACCCAGAACCTGTACGTCACTCGGCTGATCACCTAGGTATTCTGGAAAATCGGTGTTGCCTCCAGCGATAACACTGCCTGCCGGCTTCTCGCCAACGGCCAACATTTGATCCAGAAACTTAACATCAAGCACAGCAATTTTATTTGGTTTTTCGTTGAGTGTCAGCTCACCCTTCATGTGTGTGATCGTTACAGGGAAAGCTCCGGCCGTCTGAACTTCTTCATTCGCAGGTGTCTCCGCTGGTGCTGCAGCAGACGGTTTACCACTATCTGTACCTGCTCCGGCACCGCAAGCCGTCAGGACAAGAATCAGAGCCAGCATCAGGCCCATTAACAATCGTGATTGGTGGGCAATGTAGGCATTGCTTCCAGCTGCTTGCCCCTTCGTTCTATGATTCATGATGAATCCCCCTTATGTATTATACTGATAATGATTTTCATTATCGAAACATAAGGAGAGTATAAACGATCTCCGCATCGCGTTACCATGTACTTTTGCGACATTTCAGCCGGACTAATGCGACACTCAGGGAGAAGGAGGATACTATTTCGCTGTATACTTGTTGTTGTAGGCAATGAAATATAGCGATGTAGAATCTTCCACAGCAATCATATCCTTAGTATCTTTGTTATTCATTTTAAATAGCCTTGTACCTACTTTATATGTATTCGAACTTACAGTGTTCGCCTCATTAAGATCTCTCTCATTGGTTGAAGATACTTCTATCTCGCCTATTTGTTCAACTAGTTCATCTTCTGTAACGGTCTCATTACTTGTAATGTAGACTTCATTCTTAATTTTCATCATTTTATCTGAAGCAAAACTTCCAGACGACGATGAACACCCGAATAAAAGTACAATCAAAGAAATGAAAGGTATGAATAGAATTTTTCTTTTTATATTACTTCACCTCCACATATAGACTAAGGTCCCTATTGCTAGGAACCATGTTGTAGTGTGTTAGAAGCTCTATGCTAAATAATATTAATGGGGTTTCTCCGCCAAGACGAGCGTTTTATCTCCTTCAGTCTCTTCTACTCAACTTCTTAAATGCCGAGAATTCCTGCTCGGAATGGATATAATCTAATATCTTTGCAGCACAGTCCGCTGAACTGAGTTCTTCCGTATTCACTTCAAGATCATATTCATCATAGGCATATATGTAGTCAAACTGGGAATGGGCAAGTCCAATTGCGCGATCTCCCCTGCTTTGCTCTCTTCTGGTGAGTTCTTCCTTGGAGCAGTGCACACCCACAAACAATATCGGATAATCCGAAAGCAAATCATAAAAACCGTTAAACCACTTGTCATTGGTAATGACCGTATCCACAATAACATTCAATCCCATCTCCGAAAACAGTTTAATGGTTGAATAGAACAATGAGACAATCGGGTCAAAAAGGATATCTGTCATCACATGAGGCTCCACTTCTCTTGTTGGTTTCATATCTGGATATGTACTGTCGATAAACTGGTCATAATTTTGGGCAAATTGATCTACAGACAGATGATGTAACGGAATGTCTCCCTGCTTTTTCATTTCTACCGCGATACTTGTCTTTCCTGAACTTGACGTTCCGTTCAAAAATATAATGAGTCCTCGTTCCACATGAATCACCCTCACGTATCAGATTGGCGTATCTTTCAGAAACATGTTCCCGTATCCTTGTGCTGGGGTAGCCAGAACAAGTCGAATCAAGGCCCTGTGCCTGCAGCTTGAATATGATGTATGTGTAGTTATCTGCTCTTATCAATCAGATTTACATATTCTTGCTCAATGGTAAGAATGCAGCGACATTAAGCTCCACTTTCTTTATCGAGGCTTACATTAAACGGAGCTGGTATAGGTTTTTGTCCAGAATCATTGGGTATCACAATAATTTCAACCTTTAGATTTAGTGAATCAGGCAGATCGTTTTCATCTATATTCTCAATACCAACAAAGTAATAGTGCTTTTCGTCCAGTTCTATCAGACCTCCACCTGTTGAACCAGAAGTTGAAATTCAATTCCCGTCATTATAAAGCTTACAAGAAATGTTATACTCCTTCAAACTGAACCCTTTCACTTCATATCCAACCTTGATTTCATTTTCGGTGTATTCAGCATTTCTTAAATTAATCGTACCACCATCAACCATTTGGGTCTGAATCTCAATATTTGCGTTGGGCATCTCTGGTTTTCTTAATAAATATCCCACTTTAAAATACCATATCGTCACCAATACAATTACAACAAGAACAGTGATAGCAATAATATACTTTCTTTCTTTTATATACACATGGATTACTCCTTACATCTTCAGTCTCCTTTGAGTTCTTTTCCAAACCTGTGCTTCAAATAATATATTATCCCTGCGCGATCCACATCTGAAAACTGCCTTGGATCATCGATCATACGCTCATAGACCTCATCAATCGTTCTCCATCCGATATTTGTTGTTTCGTCACCCTCTTGTAAGAGTTCCCCCTCCACCTGACATATAAAATACATGCCTATAGAATCTACAGGCCCTTTAATGGTTTGATATACACAATACGGCTCCAAACATTCAACTTCAAAATTCGGGTTGATCCCACATGTATCTATTCGCTTGTGACTACCTTCTACGGCTACAACGGTCAAACCTGTCTCTTCATATACTTCTCTTCTCAATGCATCTATTATGGATTCGTAAAGTTCCAATCTGCCGCCCGGCAATTCCAATGAAACCTCATTCTTTTTATTTCGAGTCTGAATTATGATTTCTGTTCTTTCCCTTTCTTGGCGTTCAATAAAAGCTCTGGCATTAACATAGAACATGAATGATTCTCCTTTAGTTAACGTCTTCATATCAAAGGTTCTTGAATATCTAATGAAGTGTGTCTATACTAACCAAACCAGAAAATCACTCGTACATCTTTGGCGTCTCCTAATGCTGAAAGCTTTGGGATCGTTTCAAAAATGAAATCGTAGCAGGTCTGTTTAACATTTCTGTATTCCATGTATGAATCACAATAAAAACGTTCATTCCAGTTGAATTGCAAGATCTCTTCTAATAGAAGCCAGCTGTGGTCATAAAAATCGTCCTTATTCTCCATTGCAAATTCTTGCAATTCTGGAGAAAGATCCGAAGGAAGGCCTCGCGGAGAAGATATGAATTTAAGATCGTGATCATTTCTTGTATTGGACAAAATACCAAATAAATTATAATTTCTATTCCCGCTATAAAATTCACTTGGATCACTCGGTATCAGTTGGGATGTTTTTTCTTCCGGATACAAGTAGTGGTTGGGATTAACATTCCAGCGATCCGCACTGATCCAGCAAGCCGTATTGTTCAGTTCTTCCTCACTCTTTGGAATTTCAATCAAGCGACCATCAGTCCATTGATATTCTCTTCGATAGTGTCTTTTCTCTACATAAAACCAAATGTCTGTCCCCATAGTCCCCTCCTGAAAAGGTTCCAAAATGATTTGAATTCAATACTTTTATAAGTCGCTGTCCTTCACATAATTATAGACGTTAAAATCATCGTACTTCACGTAGAACCCTTCCCGTATAAGCTTCTGTTCTTCTGGATCGATTCCAAAAGAGAATGACGCGCCCGGACCAACACCTGTCTGACCTACGGAGAATTCTTTCATGTTCTTATCGAACAATCTCACATTCGCTGAAGTGTAAGTAGAGATTCCATCCTCATGAAAAATACCATTATAAATGAACACCCCGGAGGGATTCTCCATATTAAACGTAGTTCTAAACGTAAAATAAATATCGCTGCCTCTATTCAGCACATCCAACAACAGATTAGAGTTGTGGAGCTCTGCTACATTGATATCTTGTTTCATTGGATCATTTACGTTAAAGGTAATCCATTCAGGCTTCACAAAAATTTCGACTGGAATATGTTCTGATCGTAGTGTGACTGTATACCCATCTTGATTCAAAACCTTGTCCGCTATGCCCTCATTGGTATAGTTTGACATGTAGTATTGATAAACGAATATAACGGCTAAGATAAATATAGCAAACAAAAGTATCGTCCATCTTTTTTGGTTCATATCTATCCTTTCATTTTCTGTGTTGTAACTGGGATCCATCAATTATGCAATTTAGAGAAAATCCCCTTTTGATCTTTCCTTCCAATTAAACTCACATGACAGTGCCTTACGGCAGGTCCCCACAAAGCATTCGTCTGTATGCAATGGAATATGTAACTTTTATTTTCCCCATCCACCCTTTAACTTCTCAGCAATGTATAACTGCAAACTGTGGATGTCTGAACAAACCTCTTCTTCCTCCGGTGTATTTCCATATTCCCCTAGCCAACGAGGTGTGTTGATATGCCACTCGTTTGACAAATATTGTTTACGATTCCTATACTCTATCATATGGTTCAAGAGATACTCCAGAGAGCCGAAGGATTGCTTACTTCGATCGTTAACTATGATTTGTAATTTTTCAATGATCGCCTGTAACATGTGTTGGATATATTCTTCTGTGCTCATGAGCGTCTACCAATAAATAGCTTATTCTGAGTCCAATGTAGGTTATAGCCATAGCGATATAGCTCAAAGTATGGATACAGGCAGTCTTCAGCCTCCTGCAAACCTTGATAGCGGGACCACTGCAAGTAATAGGCAACCCAATAATCGCAAGCGATGGAATAGTATGCTTCACTCAACAGTTCGATATTTTCGTTGTAATTGCTACGCGAGCGAAGAAGGTCTCCAAGTGCTTCGTAAACGACCTCACTATCCTCTTCATCCGCACCTTGAATCAATCTTTGCTCTAACTTGCCAATTTCGCCTGGCTGTAATACAACAACTTCCTTCATACATGACAAAGCTCTGAATGCTTCCTTAGCTGCGTCCGCCGCTTCGTCATCCTCCGATACCTTGGAGAACAGGAGCTTCAATCTTTGGATTAACTCCTCCCCCAGACTATGCAATGTGTCCTCGGAAGCATCTTCATTCCCACCATTGAAATAACCTGGCACATATTCGCCGGCGAAATCCTCTGGGTTCAACATCTCATAGATCGGACGTATTCTGTCCAGAAAACGCTGACCGTCTGGAATCGGCTCAAATACTCGTTCAACCCCTGCTCCCGTTGGCATAAACCACTGAAATAATCCATAGAAATGGTCTGCTTCAACCTCCTCATCATCTTCTGGATCAAATTCGTCTCCGCCCATCGCTAGTAAATAGCGGCCGTATTCCTGTTGTTCCATCCATACCATCCCTCTCTTTATTCAACCCAATGACTACTCTCTACCTACCAATTACTTTTACCCTATGCTTCCCATAATCTTGTCACTTGCTCTAATTCCATCCCTTCAAATTGAAGCTTATAGATATCAGGTTTGCTGGTTTGATTAGAAAAATCAAAGCCGTAGCTTGCATCAAAGTAATTCATCATCAACGTCATGACATGTCCGTGCGTGCCAATAGCTACCTTTTTCCCCTGGTATTCTTCTAGAATTTGCTTGAACACATATACAGCTCTATTCTGGCAAACCGTGTTAGACTCGCCTCCTGGTAATGCATAATCAGGGTCTTCAAACATTCGCTTCGAAGCAGGCATAAATTCTTCATCCCTAATATGATCATCTGAAAAATGTCGTTCCCGAAGGTCTTCCATGATCTGAATGTCTATTCCCAGCGCTGTTGCCAGCCCCTCCAAGGTTAAGACAGCTCGGGCATACGGACTTGAGAAGATAGTATGTATTCCTTCATCCTTTAATATTTCTGTGATTTGGGCTGCATTCCCTTTGCCCTTCAAGGTAAGTCCTCTCGTTCTTTCCGTCCCTTCCGTATACGGTGACTCCGCATGCCTAACCATATAAATGATGGTCTTCATATGCCCTCCTTGAATTCTTCTGACTTATACAATTAATTTACAATAATTTTCAGATATGTGTATAGTAGAAATGAAGCAATATTCTTGGAAGGAAACTATATGTAACCGAAAGGATGAGATCATGTTTCTTTTCAAAAAAAAGCATCTACTATTCTCTGTATTATTTGTGCTGGCTATCTCTGTTAGTACAATCGCGTATATGAACGGTCCATCGAAACTGGAGGAGCCAATTCAACAAGTAATCAACCTTTCGGCCAATTCATTAACCTTACGTGAACTAGACAAGTTAGATGCGTTTGCTGAACTGATTGTCATTGGTTATGCCACAGAGGACTTTAGAGATCGAGAGCATGTCGTTACTACATTTGATGATGGGATCATGCAGTCCTTCCACACCAATACAACTATTAAGATTGAGAAGATACTAAAGAAACCTGAGGATTACCCTTCTGATCAGAACAAATTGACGATCATTGAACCCGTAAGTCTGAAGGGAGACGTCAAATATACAGCTAATGACTATGTCGAACTGCAAAAGGGTGATAGAAGTGTTCTTTTTTTACTAAGAAACTCCTATGGTGACTATGGATTAATTAATGATAACTGGGGGAAATTCAGCATGGAAGGGATCAGTCAGAGCAGTATACCTCAATCGGCCACTTCAAATGAATTATTAGAGTACGAGACATTTCGTGGTTCTGTCATGAAGAAGTACAATCTAGATATACAGTCTTAATGCAAGTATTGGGAGACAGTAAATTATCAGAATATTACGTTTTTCATCTCTTTTTATGTTCAGGTATCCAATGAAGTAAAATCCGTAAGTACTCACCGAAATCCTAAAATACAACAAAGGAAGGCCCTTCTTCATCCCCTAGGGAATCAGACGACCTTCCGATGCTTACAGAACATATAGATGTTGTAAAAGGTAAAGATTAGCGCGGCTTGTCCAGTAGCCAGCCGCGTAAGGGTGAGGTGCTGCGCTCATTCATGCAGCACCTCATGGGGAAGCGCCACGACCGCAAAGCCGTGGCGCTTCTTCTGCTGCATGATGCCGATCCGGCCGCCTATGCAGCTTCTTCCTTGGCCGCTGCACCTACATGGCAGCGGCTTCTTCTCCCAGCGGCAGCGTGTAATACTGCGCCTGCTGGTCTTCATGCTGCTGGTATACAACCACCAGCAGCGTCCGGCCTTTCGCGGCAAGCGGGCTGGCGCCAGCTAGCACACGCTCAAGCCGGAACGGAAGCACGTCCAGTACGGCGTGCTTCTGCAGTTCCTTTTCGCCGAGACCAAGGTCGGCGAAAGCACGGGCACCCATGACCGTCTGTGCGGTCATGGCCGAGGTCATCGGCAGCGCACGCGATGCGCTGCCGTCCCCACCGTCCGCCGATCCATCCACGGCGGACTGAGCTGCTTCGCTGCCGATCACACCCGCCGCATCTGCGGCAGAGTTTTCCCCGGCAGCAGCCGCACTTCCCGCAGCGGCACTTGCACCTGTGCCGCTGCTTTCCAGCCATGCTTTGCCTGCGGCACCGGCAACGCGCGGCAGGTGAACGTCTTCGGGACGTTCAGCCAGTGTTTTCATATACAACGCCCACTGATCCTTCTCCAGCGCATCGTCCCACCAGATTTTGCGTGGTTTGTACTTGTGGCCGAGGAAATAATCCAGCTTCATCAGGCCGAGCACGATATCCATATGCGGTGTGTTCCGCGATTCCAGGAAGCTGTGCAGACGGGTGAACAGATCCTCGAGCTGGTGACCAATCTTCTGCCAGCCCTGACCCTCCCAGTAATCCCCGAACGCCTGGAAGAAATCAAATGGCGAGTCAAATTCCTGCTCCATCAGATACTTCAGCGTATGGTCCATCCGGTGTGCGTTCCAGTATTTCTCCAGTACATCCTCCAGCCGCTTCAGGCGCACAATATCACTGAACGGCAGCACGTCACTGCCCAAAATCTCATACGGCGCGTGATCCATATACGTATAATTGTACTTCTCCGCATCCAGACGCAGACCGGTACCACGAAGCATTTTGAGGAATCCGAGCTGAAGCTCTTCCGGCCCCAGAGCAAAGACATCATTAAACGTTTTGCGGAACGTATTGTAATCTTCCTCCGGCAGTCCGGCGATGAGATCCAAATGCTGGTCGATTTTCCCGCTGGCTTTTACCTTGTTCACCGTACGGCTCAGCTTGGCAAAGTTCTGACGGCGTTTCACCAGTTCATTCGTCGGATCATTGGTGGACTGTACACCGATTTCGAACCGGAACGTGCCCGGCGGGGCATTCTCTGCCAGATAATCAAGTACCTCAGGGCGCATGATATCAGCCGTAATTTCAAACTGGAACACCGTTCCCTGATGATTCTCGATCAGGAATTTGAACATCTCCATCGCGTAATCGCGCTTAATGTTGAATGTTCGGTCCACAAACTTGATCAGCTTCGCCCCCTTCTCAATCAGATACAGAATGTCCGACTTTGTCCGCTCAATATCGTAATATCGCACGCCGACCTCAATACTGGACAGACAGAACTGACAACTGAACGGACAGCCCCGGCTGGTTTCAAAATAAACAACCCGTTTCCCGAGATCCGGGATATCCTCTTCAAATCGGTGCGGTGACGGCAGATCGTTCAGATCTGCCTTCGGCCGTCCTGGCATGAGGATGACCTCTTCCCCTTTACGGTACGCGAGTCCATATACAAAATGGAACTTCTTGCTTCCCTCCAGCTCTGTCAGGAGCTGATGCAGCGTCTCTTCCCCTTCACCCATGACGATGAAATCGACATTGGGAATCCGGTTCATCCAATATTCCGTGTCGTAGGACACTTCCGGCCCGCCCAGCAAAATTTTCACGTCAGGCATAACCTTTTTCAGGTTATCAATGACCTTGATTGTCTCTTCAATATTCCAGATGTAACACGAGAAACCAATCACGTCCGCGCCGCGCTGGTACAGGTCAGACACAATATTCATGACTGGATCCTTGATCGTATACTCCGCCAGCTCAATATCAAAATCCTTCTCACTGTACGCCTTCAGACACCGCAAAGCCAGCGAGGTATGGATGTACTTTGCATTTAATGTAGAGAGAATAACCTTCATGGTTCACAACCTTTGCCTGGACACCCAGACCATATTTTTTTGGTAAAAGTAAAGCGCCACAGCCATCCAAACCCGGATGCTGTTCGTGTAAACCTATATCGGCACCCAGTCTTGAATACTGTTCTTGTCATATCTCAATACATATCCATTCCTTGTATCATGGACATATTCACATTTTGTCTTTCAAAGGGTGGACACCCTTTTCAAAAAGACATCTACTCCCCGGGTCCCTCCTGTCTACTACATATAGACCCATGGACACTCATCGGAACCACATCATGTGTAAGCCAACCATCGCTTACTTCAAAAGCAATGTCCACCTTATGAAAGACAATCCATCTCATTTCGTCCACCGCATAGAGACACACGAGACACTCCGACCGATGTAACTTTGCCAGTGACTGGATTCAAGTTTTGTTCACGATCCATAATCCATGATTCAAAATCCACGATTCAAAATCCAAGTTCAAAATCCATCATTTCATAAGCACCTCTGGAATTGAAGCCTTGCCCTTTTACTTACTCATATTCGTAAAATGCATCATCATCCGTATCCACTTCTTCGCCCGTTTGCTTCTGGAAGAACTCAAGGAATGGCAGTCCGTACTTGCGGTACTTGACCTCACCGACCCCTTTAATCATCAGCATGTCACGTTCCGTCTGCGGACATACCACACTCATCTCGCGAAGCGTTGCATCATTGAAAATAATATACGATGGCACATGCTCCTTCGCCGCCAGATCGCGCCGGATCAGGCGCAGCTGCTCGAATACCGTCTCGTTGACCGCCGATGGCATCGCATCGCGACCCCGACGTCCGCCATAGTTTGTACCCGAGGCCGTAGCCGCTGTCTTGCGCACCACACGCTGCATCACTTCACGCTGGCCTTTCAGCACTTCCACCGCCAGCGGCTGTAAACGCACGACCGGATACTGTCCCTCGGACAGCATCAGATATCCTTCGGATACCATGACGTTGATAATTTCGGCAATTTCACGTTCCGTGCGGTTACCCATCACGCCATAGGTCGGCAAGGAATCGAAGCCGTACTCCAGTACTTTCTTGGCACGCGAGCCCTTAAGCACCGACGCCACCAGAGATACACCGTATCGTTCGCGCATGCGGTGAATACAGCTGAAAATTTTCTGTGCATCAATCGTCATATCCACCAGCTCGCGGTCGTCCGTACAGGAACTGCAGATGCCGCATGGCTTGTCCTCATGGATCTCACCGAAATAATCGAGCTGCGCACTGCGCAAACAACGCGTCGTGTAACAATAGTCCACCATCTGCTGCAGCTTCCGGTAATCGTTCTGTTTGCGGTCGCCCTCCATCGGATTCTGCTCGATCAGAAACTTCTGGGTAATAATGTCCTGCGCTCCGAACAGCAGAATACATTGACTCGGCTCTCCGTCCCGTCCCGCACGTCCGGCTTCCTGTACATAAGCCTCCATGTTCTTCGGCATGCTGTAATGCAGCACGTAACGCACGTTGGACTTATCAATCCCCATCCCGAATGCATTTGTCGCAACCATTACCCGGATATCATCATACAAAAACTGCTCCTGACTCTGGGCCCGTTCATCGTCCGTCATCCCTGCATGGTATCGCCCTGCCGGCAAGCCTGCTTGCAGCAAACGCTGATGCAGATCGTCCACGTCCTTACGGGTCGCGGCGTATACAATCCCCGGCTCGCTTGCATGCTCGCGCGCGTAGTTCAACACAAAATCCTTTTTGCTCTCGCCGCGCAGCACGCTAAACGCCAGATTATCCCGCCCAAGTCCGGTCACATAGGTCTGCGGGTCCTGCAAACGCAGCAGCCGCAGAATATCGCCCATGACCTCGGGCGTTGCCGTCGCCGTGAAGGCCGCAACCACCGGCCGCTCCGGCAAACTGTCCACAAACGGCGCTACCGCCAGGTAGCTTGTCCGAAAATCATGGCCCCACTGTGATACACAGTGAGCCTCATCCACAGCCACGCAGGAGATGGGCAGCTGCCCCATCTCATCGCGGAACCAGTCCAGCTCCAGTCGCTCCGGCGCGACATAGAGCAGCTTGAGCTCACCGCGCTGCGCCGCGCGGATGCGATCATTCACTTCTTTGCCGCTTAACGTACTATTAATATAAGCGGCAGCAATACCGGCGGTCGTCAGCGCATCGACCTGGTCCTTCATCAATGAAATGAGCGGGGAAACGACCAGCGTCAGCCCCGGATATAACAGAGCGGGAATCTGATAACAGATCGACTTCCCGCCCCCGGTAGGCATAATGCCCAGCGTATCCTCGTATTCAAGCAGGCTGGACACGATCTTTTTTTGACCCTCGCGAAAGTCGGGATAGCCATAATATTTTTGCAGGAGACCCTGCGCTTCTTCTAAAGTTGGTGCTTGCACACTCATGTAAAGACTCCTTACTTGTCACTGGTGTTCATCCACCAGCTTGGTCCCATCCGCTTTTGACATCCGAACACGGCACCATTGCCGCATCCTTGACAACAAAATGGCGTTCTCATGACTTGTCCGTCAAGCAAAACGCCGCTCTCTTTAGTTTAACGGGCCAGCCCCGAATGAGCAACCGCGTTTTACTGTAAAACGTTTGAAGCTGCATCGCCCATACAAAAACAACCGTTCATCCAGTTTGGACAAACGATTGCTTTTTCGTTATGAACGAACCACACTCATATCCCGGCGGTATAATCAATTGCACCAATCAGCTCGTGTGCTCATTGTACTCCAATGCTAATCTTTCAGCGACTCAATTTCGGACTCCGACAGGCCACTAGCTTTCGCGATAACCGAAACTTCAATTCCTAACGAAAGCATATTTTTTGCAATTTCAAGAGCCTTTCTTTTTTCACCTTCAAGTAATCCTTTTTCTCTCCCCTGAGCTATCCCCTTTTCCGTAGCCCACTCAATCATTGAGGCTTCGTCATGCAAATACTTCTGTCGCTCTTCATACAAACGACGCGCCTCTCGATCCTGACTTAAAAACTCCAGCGTATCCATTGCTTTTTTCAGCGTAGGTTCATTCATTTGCAGCACCTCTAGTAAGATATATCACTCATATTAGGATATTTTTAACTTCATTGTAATCATTAAAACAATCCCTGTGCTATCATTATTTAATGCAGCTTTAAGTGATTACGAATAGAACCACCTACATATCCATGTCATTTGACTCCAAAGGAGGCAAAGCATTAATGGAACGCCACCATCAAGCGAATTCGAGTTCATCCACAACCAAGTCCCGCAAGCCCTGGATACGCAGACATCCCTTCCTCACAACGTTCACCTTCTTGATCTTCATACCGTTATTCATGCTCGTCGCCTATTTCAACCTTCGTCCTTACTTCTCAACATTTGACCGTTCTGAACGAGGAGATCTGAGCTATTCTATGCCTTCACGGAATGGAGAATATACAGCTGAGATTTACGGTGTACCTTACGGCGGTGCAGCCGGTGGAGTAACCATCTGGGTGGACGTGAGGAAAACGAATGATTCGGATGCCTCCCGTGTGAAAACCATCTATCGCGCCGAGCATCACGGGAATAACCATCTCGAATGGGAGAGCGAAAATACACTTCGGATCGAAAACTGGAGCGAATACTCGGATGAGACCATGACGCTCAACATCGACGACGAAATCTATGATGGCCGGGGCTGGGCCTGCAAAAGCCTGCGCATGAAGGACCAGTATTTGCGGTGCTTATCCCCTAATAAAATCCAACACAAAAGCAGCTCCGCTCGCCAAATTCTCTAGGCAAGAGAGCTGCTTATTTCACTTCTATTACCTATCCTTGCATTCTCGACTGTTCTAGCTCCATGATCCATACAGGTTTTAACCACAAGACTGCCCATCGTTAAGAGCAAACTTACTACTTACTATACCGTGCCCCAGAAGATGCATCTTAACACCTTCTCATCCTATTCCTATCACCACTTCAACACTTTACTAATTCTAAAACTTCTGTTAGCTCTCAACGTCTTTTACTTTTATCTTGTTGCTTCGTCTAATAATCTACTCTCTATCGCCCTTTCACTACAGTGTTATTCTTCCTTCTACTTTCGAGACTGTGCCTCGTCCTTCTCTTCTCGATTACGAATCTCTTTGCGTAAAATGGCTTCCAGCTTCTGACGATTATCCAGCAGGCCGGGATCGTTCGGCAGATACTCACGGGCTTTCGTGTTATGCATAAGTGCCTGTTCCCAATTGCCCAGATGGGCATAACAGAGCGATAAACGTGCATGCGGCAGCCAGCTGCGGCAGGCTGTGGGTACCGGCCGCAGACCCGTGTCGCGGCTGCTCACATCTACAGCCTGCATATACCAGTAGATTGCTGAGACCAGCTCCTGTCGTTCATGAAAACAGGCCGCGATTGCACAGCAGAAATCGGCATGCGGCAGATCGTACTGGAACGACTGCAGCAGAGCACCCAGCTTGCGTCCCGGCTGCCCCAGCCGCTCATAACATTCCGCCAGCCGCGCACAGGCAATGAGTCGATCCTCGCGATAGCCGCTGGGCTGCTCCAGCAGCTTCGCGTACCCCCGAGCCGCCGCCGCATAACGCTGGCGGTCATAACATTCGCCTGCATAGTAGAACAGCAGGCGACCCTGGGCTGCGCCCTCTTCGGCGATCCATTTGCGCAGAATGCGCACGTTACGCGCCGAATGATGGCCCGCTTCGCGGCGGTGCGTGACGGCAATGTCTGCCGTAATGACCCCACTCGCCGGGAAGCTGAGCTGCTCGTGCAGCCGGCCATGCCAGCGGCAACCTGCATCCCGCTTGACCAGGCGAAGCCTGCGGTCCGTCACAAGCGGACTCCCCTCCGGCCCCTCGGCCAGCGTATAGTTCAAGATCACAGCTGCCGTCTCCCCCTCGGACGGCAGCTGCTGCTTCAGCTTCTCCAGCTTCGCCCGTTCCGCTGGCAGCAGCACATCATCTGCGTCCAGCCACAGGATATATTCCTGCGTGGCCTGGTCGAAGGAGAAGTTTCGTGCCGCCGCAAAATCATCCGCCCACTCATACGTGAAGATCCGGTCGGTATACTGCGCAGCGATATCCATCGTACGGTCGGATGAACCGGTATCCACAATGACGATCTCGTCCGTGATTCCGGCTACCGAATCCAGACAGCGCGTAAGCGTGCGTTCCTCGTTCTTCACAATCGTGCACAGACTGATGGTGATCACGTTCCCGTGCCCCTTCCTGTCGTACGCGTATTCGTTGGTTCTTCCTTCCCCTGTTACCCTTCCGCATTCTCCTGACGACGAAGCCGTTTCACCTGCTCTACTGCTTGATCCAGCGCCTTCTTGCGCAGTTTCATCAGGCGAAGATGGTTCTGCTCAACCTCGGCAAAGTGCAGATGATCCAGCTGCATCCACTCCGTTACTTGTTTCAAGGTTGGCGACATATGCAGCTGCGTTTTCCGCCGCTTGCGGGCCACGCAACATAAATATTTATGATGAACCTCCAGTTTCAAGACTTCAAAATACGGCATCAGGCACATCGCCAGGTTTCCTGCATAGAACGTCTGCTTGTGGTCATAGAACGGATGATAACCATACGGCACAGTTACGATCAGCGTCCCTTCCTCCTGCAGCAGCCGGTGAACCTGAAGCAACAATGTCTCCGGATGGGCAAAATGCTCCAGCACTTCTCCAAGCAGGACGGTATCGAAGGTGGTCTTTACTTTCCACTGCGTAATGTCCAGCATGCGAAAATCCACATTGTTCCGGACAGGTTTGGACTCTTTGGCGAGCTCTGCCTGGGCATACCGGATACTCTCTTCTTCCAGATCGACACCTGTTACACGAAACCCCTCACGCGCCAGCAAAATGGAGGTAATCCCCTGACTGCATCCAACGTCCAGAATGCGTTTGCCGGTTGCTTCCCGGCACATCCAGTGAATGCGGGTCCGGGTGGCTTCATGGGAATCTTCCGAGTTGATCTCACCATAGTACCGTTCACTTACCCGATCATGATTCGCCATGGGTATCCCCCGATTTCTCTTGAAGATGTGCAGATTCTTCCTGGGCTCCACCCTGAACTTCCGCTGTGTTTGGCTGCACGTGTTCCGTTTGTTCATCTTCTGTCTCTGGCATTTCATTCATTGTAGGGACACTTTGCAACGCTGCTGCCTCAGGCCGATCGGGCTGTCCCAGCACGACAATATGGCCTCCATGGCACCCGGCTGTCGCATTCCGAGTATCGAAAATGAGCTTTGCATGATCCGCCATTTCCTGATAATTGAAGCCCGAATGGTCAGTCGTAATGATCACCAGATCGGCCCAAGACCACAAGCCCGGCACAGCGGGCTGAGACTGAAGCACAGCGCCATCATCCTTGCGGAAGACCGGTACCATCGGATCTGTAAAAACAACCTCTGCTCCCGCTGCGCTCAGTAGGCGGAAAACGTCGAGCGCCGGCGATTCGCGCAAGTCGTCGATATCCTTTTTGTACGCCATGCCTGCCAGTACAACGCGTGCTCCCTGAAGCCGCGTACCTGCCTTCTCCAGCAGTGCTGCTGCACGCTGAACCACACGCTCCGGCATCTGTCGATTCGTTGCATCGGCGAGTGTGATGAATTGCAGATCTGATCCCTGCCGGCTAGCTGCCCAGGACAGATAGATGGGGTCAATGGGGATACAATGTCCACCGATGCCTGGGCCCGGATAGAACGGCATATAGCCAAACGGCTTGGTTGCTGCCGCGTTCAGCACTTCCCAGATGTTCACGCCCATTTGTTCACAGGCAGGCGTGAGCTCGTTCACCAGCGCAATATTGACGCTGCGAAATGTATTTTCAAACAGCTTCGCCGTTTCGGCCACGGTCGTTGAGCTTACTTGAACAATTTCATTGAGGAATGAACCATAGAATTCTTTCCCATAGGACAGGCAGGCAGGTGTTGATCCACCGATAATCTTCGGGGTATTTTTCACACCATAGTTCACACTGCCCGGGTCCACCCGTTCGGGAGAATAACAGACATAGAATTGTTCACCTACTCTCCAGCCTGTGGCTGCTTCGAGCGGCTGCTTCACATGCTCCTCCGTTGTGCCGGGATACGTCGTGCTTTCCAATATAACCAGGCTCCCCTCCTTCAAATAAGGAGTCATGCCATCCACCGCTGCAGCTATATATGAAATATCCGGCTGATGATCAGCTGTCAGCGGCGTAGGTACACAGATAACAATGACATCCGCCTGCGTTACTGCCGCATAATCCGTACCCGCTGTAAACAACCCGGCTTGGGTTAACGATTGTATGATCTCGTCTTCAATTCCAATAACATAGGAGTCACCCTTACGAAGTCTTGTCACCTTGAAA
The DNA here is from genome assembly GCF_015143645.1 of Paenibacillus sp. P13VS. Taxonomy (NCBI): domain Bacteria; kingdom Bacillati; phylum Bacillota; class Bacilli; order Caryophanales; family Paenibacillaceae; genus Paenibacillus; species Paenibacillus sp. P13VS. The sequence goes on from NZ_WYEV01000004.1 coordinate 97,859, forward strand.
GCATCTATATCGATCCCGTGAACGCGATAACCGGCCTGTGCCATCTCCACCGCCATGGGAAGTCCAACATAACCAAGACCAATCACGACGGCTTTCAGGGAGCGGCTGTTTATTCTGTCTTGCATTGTTTGCACCTCCAAACGCTCCGCCTCCCTTGTTAGTCGATATAGCCGCCTGCACGCAAAAATTCGGCAATGGCCTGCCGCTTCATCAAGTCACTGTCCGAACCGTACTCGGAGAAAGTCACTCGGGGCAGTGTACGATATGCATCGGTCAGGCGCTTGTCCGGTTCCTGCGGCAGGATCACGTAATATTGCTCATCATATTGATAGGTACGCGGCGCCTCATAAGGCGAAATCAGCACTTCATGCAATTTTTCGCCTGGGCGTATGCCGGTAACCTTGTAGTCGCTCGCCGGACGTCCGGCCTGTTCCAGCATAACCGACGCCAGATCCGTCATGTTGCAGGCTTTCATTTTCATCACAAATGTCTCTCCGCCTACCGCAGCCTCAGCCGCCTTAAGCAGCAGATAGATGGCTTCGGTACGAGTCAGGAAAAAGCGGGTCATGCCCTTGTCCGTTATGGTGAGACTTTTGCCTTCATCGATCTGGCGACGGAATAGCGGCACCACACTGCCGCTTGTACCCAGCACATTGCCGCCGCGGATGCAGACAAACCGGGTGTGTTCACTCAACCAATTGGCGCGGATCATCATTTTTTCGCCAAGAGCCTTCGTCATGCCGTATACGTTGATCGGATCTACGGCTTTGTCGGTCGAGACATCGATGACTTTGGGAATCTGCATACGGATCGCGGCGCGGATAATATTCTGCGTACCGATGACATTCGTTTTGAACGCTTCGTCCGGCTGGTCCTCGCATACCGGAACATGTTTTAATGCAGCCAGATGAAAAAGGACGTCCACACCCTTGCACGCATCCTCCACTGCGCGGTAATCCCGGATATCCCCGATGAGGAAACGTAGACGGGCATCATGGTTAAATTCCCGCTGCATGGCAATCTGGGCATATTCGTTACGCGACAGAATGCGAATCTCGGCAGGGTCCTGTTCCAGCAGGACCTCAGTCAGCTTTTGACCCCAGGAGCCTGTTCCTCCAGTGATCAGAATCGTTTGTCCTTTAATCATGGATGAATCCCTCCCTGGTCAGTTCATGAATTCACGTAATACCTGAGCCATCTCGTCCGGGCTTAACCGGTCTTTTGGCGGTACCTTTTTAACCGACGTGTTGTTTGAATGAACGATGTTGACGTAATTGCGCGGAGCGAGGAGCTCGTGCGGCAGATCGATGACATTGCCATGCGTACCTCTGCCCGGGAGCTTCACCCGGTATCCTGCTGCATACTCGGCCGTTTTATATAAGTAGACATAGAATTGCGGTGAACGGTGAAACGCCGGGGCCATCTCGTTATTCACGCTGTCCCACAGGTAACCGTTCTGATTGATTAGTGCCATCGTCTGCGGCTGTGGCTGCACGTCATAGAGCTGCTGGACGAAGGTCCGGTGATACAGGTCATCTGAATCCAGACGGGCAATATAGATGTGCTCGGCTCCTTCTGCAAAGGCCAGAATCGCCCGTACACTCTCGATATGGGTCCCGAATCGAATATTGCTGGGAAGGGGCTCCTGCTGGGTAAGAATCTCCTGCATCAAATCTCCCGACTCCTTGGATAGCTTCACAACGGTCAGAAAATCCTGATTCGTCTGCGCCTTAAGAGAGTGCAAGGTAAAGGTGCGAAAAATGCTCATTCTCCGCTCCAACCACTCTCTTGTAAGCCGCTGCGGGTCCAACCCATAGTTATTGAAATTAATCTCAATCACGACTTTCCTGGACATAACCTTCCTCCTCCTTCGTATCTGCCAATCTCCTGCGCGGAGAATAGATTCATTTCATAGTTTTTGGCAGTCGACTCTATAGCGTATGAAAGGAAGATAGAACCGGTACGGACACTTGCACCAGTTCCTATATAAATAGATTGATATACTCCCCCAAGATTGGCCCTGCGGGTTGAACGTACAAAACGTTAAGGGAACGCGAACATAGAATAGAGCAGTTCCATTTTCAAAGGAGGCCCAAAAGCTGCTATGAATTCAAAATATCTTGAAATGGATGGTGTGCTGGATCAGCTGGAAGAGGCAATCAGAGAACAGCGTCCGTTCTCTCTTGTTCGCGTTGGGGATGGCGAGAATATTGTCATGTCCCAGGAAACGGTATGGACGACGGAGCAGGTTCTTCAGGAGCGCTGGGCCATTAAGGCGAATCTGGGGCAAAAAGGGCTTACCCTTCCCAATCTGCAGCTCCGCGATGAAGTGGCTGCTTCTCTGCAGCGGGCCGATCTCGTCGGTGTGCTTCCCTACGGAGACAGTTCAATCAAAGCCCCCGACCATCTCAAACGGCCGCTAACCGACATGGTGTTCGCCCATTTCGGCATCTCCCCTGCGCTCACTTGCCATGCCTGCGTGAACCGGGAATTGGCTCAGACACCACGCTTCTGGGAAATGCTCGCAGGCAAACGTATTCTGCTCGTTACCCGCGAGCTTGAGGCACTGCATAACACGCTGATGCGGGAACCCTATCATCTGAATATTGCAGCTGCATTGCCCTTTGATCGTTGGGAAGAGATGGGAGAAACACTGCAGTGGATTCAAACCAACCCGGATGCATTTGACGTTGCCCTCTTCTGCTGCGGAGTTAATGCCGTCGTCCTGGCCGAACGCACAGCTGCACTGACGGGTAAAGTGGCAATCGACTTTGGAAAAGCCAATAACATCATTCTCAAAGGCCGTGCCAACTGATCTGCATTTATGGAGCCTGATGGAGTAATACGTTACACGCGTAGCTGTAGAGCAAAAAATCCCGGACTCCTGGAGTCGGGATTTTTTTTGCTTCTCTGGCAAGTTTCAATCCAAGGATACTTCCTTGAAGCGCCAAACCAGGTTACACAAGCACCGCTAGTTTGTTCCGGGTGTATGGCAAACTCTGCTGGTCATGTGAATGAGAATTTTTGACGCCCTACCTTCGGATCAAAGATTACATATCGGCTAGGTCGTTGCTGCAATGCCATAGAACATTTCCGGTCCGGTACGCACTGCCGTAGACACGCCGGAAATAAACGAAGTATACACACTCTCCAGAGCAGGTGGTGCTGACAGGTCCTGTGCCGTAAACGAATGGAATTCAGCCCCGCCGTTCTGTCCTATCGTGCCTTCAGCCCGATAGATTAAAAAGAACGGATCATAAAAGCTGCCGCGAACGATTTCGACAACGAACGTATCTCCGATCTCTCCGGTTACACCAACCGTGCCATTCAAGGTGATAATGGGATTCGCAACACCAAGGGTCTGAAGGCCAATCGATCCGAACGCTTCCGGGGATGGACCCAGAGATAAACCGGGCTGTCCTACGGTTCCCGAGTTCATCGAAGTTCTCATATCGAGGAACACACCCATGAGTAACACCTCCAATGCTGTGGGATACGTTATTCTATGAATCTCGATTCTCGCTCGCTTGGATGGATAACAGATTCGTTCCACCTATTTTTATTTGCACCCGGTTAATGGTATATTGAACTGCATAAACGAAATGAACGGATCGTATGCACACAAGCGGTACAGGCTGTTCAGAAGGAGATTAGTATTCATGAATAAACGCAATCGATCAACAGGCCGTCCATCGGCCAAAGGTAAAGGACCAGCGAGTGCCTCGGCAGCACGTTCCCCGAAAGCTAACGCTTCGACTTCATCTTCTGGGGCTCCCACATCCCGTAATAGCGGAGCATCGAAGAAGCCCTTAACCTCGAAGTCCTCGGCTGCTTCCAAACCCAAACATTCAGGTACTCCCAAACGCGCGGGCAATGCCCATTATCGTAAACAGGAACCACCTCGCCAATATAAAGTAACTGAACCGGATGAGCTACTGAACTTCCTGCTCCAGCATCTAAAATCAGGCCGGAATGCCGTCAAGTCCATCCTGGGACGAGGACAAGTATCCGTAGACCAGACCGTAGTCACCAAGTTTAACCATCCGCTGACGCCTGGACAGATGGTTTCCATCAGCAAGGAAGGCGCCGTAGCCGCACCAACCATGTCAGGACTTACGATTTTGCATGAAGACGATGACATTATCGTGATTCGCAAGGATGCCGGACTGTTGTCCATTGCAGCAGATCGTAGCGATGAGATCACCGCGTATCGTCAACTGACTGAGCACGTACGCCGTACCGATTCGCGCAATCGCATATTTGTCGTGCACCGGCTGGATCGGGATACATCAGGTGTCATGATGTTTGCGAAGAGTGAAGAAGTGAAGCAGAATCTGCAGGACAATTGGAAGGACAAGGTGCAGGAACGCGTATACGTGGCGCTTGTCGAAGGTCAGGTAGCCAAACCGGTGGGCACCATTTCCTCGTGGCTGAAGGAGAGCAAAACGCTGAAGATGTACTCCAGTCCACGTCCCAATGATGGACAGCATGCGGTTACACACTATAAACGGCTTCAATCGAACCGTGAATTCTCCCTGCTCGAAGTTCGGCTGGAGACCGGTCGCAAAAACCAGATCCGCGTGCATATGGAAGATCTCGGCCATCCCATTGCAGGTGACAAGAAATATGGTTCTCGCACCAAAACACTCGGACGTCTTGGACTCCATGCACGCGTGCTATCCTTCATTCATCCTACAACGGACGAACTCATGACCTTCGAGACGGATATTCCGAAGCAATTCCTCTATCCTTTCCGTACAGATGCGCCAGCTTCGAAGTAATCTTGATCGTTGGGCGTTGAGAGGACAAGTCGTGCTGAGAAGGAGGAGGTTAAGCTGAAGAACCTGTTAATTACCGGATACCGGGCACATGAACTGCAAATTTTCGGACAGAAGCATGAAGGAATTCCTTTCATCAAAAAGGCCATCTCCTCCCGTCTCACGCCGCTTGTGGAGGATGGACTAGAGTGGGTGCTAACTCCTGGACAATATGGTGTGGACCTGTGGGCCTGCGAAGTGGTACTTGAGCTAAAAAAGACCTATCCCCACTTGAAGCTGTCCATCATCACTGCGTTTCAGAACCCGGAGGAACAATGGAAGGAAGACAAGCAGGAATACTATCGCACCATCCTTCAGGGCGTGGATTACTACGGAGCGGTGAGCAAGCAGCCTTACATCGGCCCATGGCAATTTACAGCACGGGATGACTTGCTGCTGCGCAAAAGCGATGGCATCCTGCTGGTCTATGATGAGGATGCCGCAGAGGGCAGCCCCCGTTTTGTGAAGGAAAAAGCCGTGAAGAAACAGCAGAATGAGGATTACACGATCATCAGTGTCACTTCCGAGGATATTCAGTCCATAGCCGAGGACGAGCGGATGAACAGCGTAAGCGATTATGAGGACTCCTCATTCTAATGCGGCTGGATAAGCCGGAATTCATGCTTATGTTTTTTTTGGCGAAAGGTTGGGTATAAGTAGTATTAAAACTGCGATTACCATGTCGTATGGATAAAGGGGAACTGCAGCCATGACATTAACGCCTGAGCAGCGCATTCAACTGCATGGGTTCAACAACCTGACCAAGTCGCTGAGCTTCAATATGTACGACATCTGCTACACGAAAACCAAAGAAGAACGCGAAGCTTATATTGAATATATCGATGAACAGTACAACGCGGATCGGCTGAGCAAAATTCTGAAAAATGTCGCGGACATCATTGGTGCGCATGTGCTCAATATCGCACAGCAGGATTATGTCCCCCAAGGGGCCAGTGTGACGATGCTTGTCTCGGAAGGACCGATCGTGGAGGTTCCGGAGGAATCGTTTGAAGAATCCCCAGGTCCGCTCCCGGACAATGTCGTCATGCAGCTCGACAAGAGCCATATCACTGTTCATACGTATCCCGAATTCCACCCCAGTGAAGGGATCAGTACCTTCCGTGCCGACATCGACGTCTCCACCTGTGGGGAAATCTCGCCGCTGAAGGCGCTCAATTATCTGATCCATTCGTTTGACACGGACATCATGATCATGGATTATCGGGTTCGTGGATTCACGCGGGATACGAGCGGCCGCAAGCTGTTTATTGACCACGAGATCGGTTCAATTCAGAACTATATTCCGGACGAGATCAAAAAAGGCTTCGACATGATTGACGTTAACGTGTATCAGGAAAATATTTTCCACACGAAATGCAAGCTGAAGGCGTTTGACCTCGATAACTACCTCTTTGGTTATACCAAGGACAAGCTGAGCCAGGCGGAACAGCATGAAATTACGGAGTGGCTGAAGCTGGAGATGGATGAGATTTATTATGGCAAAAATATAAACCGTCCTTCTGTACAGAATTCTGATTCGTTATAATCCATCATCGGGCTATGCGCCCCACCAACAGGGCTTTGCTGACAACCGGGTCGGCAGAGCCTTTTTGCTGCCTTTCGGTAATTGTCTGGCATCCATAGTATAATAAACATACGAGATATTTTTCAGCTTACACGACCTAAAACCTAAAACAGATTACAAATCAAAAGAGGTGTACGCAGCATGGCTCCACGTAACTTGAATGCTTTTCACGGCTCCAAAGTTCGGCTCGCCGCTCCATGCCCGGAAGATTGCATGCGTCTGGCACATTACACGGACAATTACGAATATTTGCGCAACCTGGATACAGACATTGCGGTTCCGCTAACCCCGGACGAAACGGGATCATCTGCTGTTCGAAGAGACAACGGTTTTGAATTTGCCCTGCGAACACTGGAGGACAATCGATTTATCGGATTTACCGCTCTTTACCGAATTGAATGGAACAATCGCTCGGCTCGCCTTGCCATTGGCATTGGTGAAGATAAGGATCGTGGTCAGGGATACGGAAGTGATGCACTTGATCTGATTATTCGGTATGGCTTTCATGAACTGAATCTGAACCGGATTGCGCTGGAAGTGATTGAATACAATGAAGCCGCCAGGCGCGCGTACTTGAAAGCTGGATTCCGAGAAGAAGGTCGGCAGCGCTCCGCTGTCTTGCGGGACGGAACCCATTATGACCTGATCTCCATGAGCATTTTGGCTGAGGAGTGGGCTGCCCGGACCGGACTTCCGCTGTCGTTCCAATCCACCTCGCCGAAGCTGAAATCCGAATACTCGGCATCCACTGTGCAAGTCGCAGCTGCCTCCGATCAACCTCGTATTGGTGTCGGAGCCGTTATCCTGAACGAACGCAATGAGGTGCTTCTCGTATGGCGGAATCGTCAGCCAGAGCAGTACACTTGGAGCATTCCCGGGGGCAAAGTCGACCCATACGAATCACTGGAAAAGGCGGTCATTCGGGAGATCAAGGAAGAAGTGGATCTGGATATTAGCATCGATCAATTGCTCTGCACCGCTGAGACCATTCGTCCAGAACGAGAAGAACATTGGATATCGGTCCTCTACTCGGCCCGGAATATCCGCGGCATCGCCCGAAATCTGGAAGAAGGCGGCGCAATTGGTGATATCGGCTGGTTCCCGCTCCATGACCTGCCTTCCCCACTCGCCTGTTTTGCCGTACCTGCCCTAGAGGCAGCTAAGCGACTTTATATGGATTAAAATGGAGGTCATTCAATTGAATCAATCCGAAGCAATTCACGCTTTATTTCAGGCAGCGCAACATGGTGATGTAGCGAACCTGCAATCGGTTCTTGCAACCTTCCCTGAGCTGGCCAACACCGAGAACGGAGATGGGCTTACCCCACTGGGATATGCCTCGCATTATGGACAAGCAGATGCAGTTCGTACTCTCCTGGATCATGGAGCAGATGTAAATGCCATTTCTAATTCCAGGATCTCATTCATTCCTTCAAATACGGCACTGCATGCGGCACTTGCAGGGGAGCGTTCTTCAGAGGTCATCCATTTGCTGCTGGAACATGGAGCATCTTGCAGCATCCTTGACAGTGATGGACAGAATGCCCTCCATTCTGCAGCATTTCATACGGATCAGGCTGAACTGATTCAACTGCTGCTACAGCATGGTGCGGACCCGAATGCTCTGAATGCAGCAGGTCAAACTGCACTGGACATCGCAACTGAACGCGGCAACACCTCTACCGCCTCCTATCTGCGAGAAGCAGCTGCAACGAAATAGTAATCCAGCAGACAAAGTGAAACCAAACTTGAATAACCGTCAGGACTCTTGTTGAACTACAAAGAGACAGCCTGGCGGTTGTTTGCGATCTGATTCAAGGTACTGAACGAGAATTTGAGCAATAATCTACATATTTTTCTAAAAGCAAGAACCGATTGGCCCTTCACACGGTCTAATACGAAAACAAAGCCATGAAAGGAGGCGCCATGTGACCCCTACAGAGCTTACTGTTGCCGCACAAAAAGGGGATGCTGAGGCTTTTGCTGCCTTAATGGCAATGCATCAGAGCCGCCTGTATCGGATCGCTTATGCTTACCTGCACAACGAGGGTGATGCCTTGGAAGCGATACAGGAGTCTACATACCGAGCATACCGCAAACTAAAAAAACTAAAAGAGCCTTCATACTTCGGCACCTGGCTCATTCGCATCCTGCTCAATTACTGTGCAGACGAACGCAAACGGAAGAACCGTTACAGCCCGGTCACGGAGATGCACGAACCGAGCAGCTGGGATCGGCCCGAAGATCCGGATCTCGCCGCAGCTGTATCTGCATTGGAACCGGATTGCAAGCAGATTATTATCCTTAGTTATTTCGAAGGATTCTCCCTAACCGAAACTGCCGAGATCCTCGACATTCCGGTTGGTACGGTCAAATCCCGACTTCACCGGACACTTGGACAACTTCGTGCTCAGCTACAAATGAAAGGAGATGCATGATCATGACCGATGAACAGAAGCAGTTTGAGGAGTTGGAACAACGTCTGCATGGACGTAAAACGGAATACGATACGATCACTGTTCCGGATGCTGCTGTGCAGCAGTCTGTACAGACCGGAATACGTCAGGCTGCACGCAGGCGTAAATCGCGGGTACGCTGGTACATGAGCTCGATCTCGGCAGCGGCCATCATCCTGCTGTTTACCGGATGTATCCGAGTCTCCCCCGCTTTTGCCTCCTTCGTGGAGCAATGGCCTGGCATGGAAGGCATCGTCAGCATGATTCGCCAGGACAAAGGTCTGCAGATGGCGATTGATCAATCTTTGCTGCAGAAGGTCGGGATTACCGATGAGCATGACGGGGCTTCTGTGACCATTGACGGCATTATTACCGACGAGTCACGCATGGTTATTTTTTATACGATGAAAGGCATGAAAGATCCGGAGAAGGGTGAGTATGATATCGACTTGCTTGATGGGAATGGTGACCATCTCCCTGTTGCTTTTGGCTATTCTTCACCCAAACCCACTTCAGACGAAAATGTGTACGAGAATATGATTGATGTTGTTTTTACCGATGAGGCCACTCCTCCCGACGAGCTGAGTGTGGTGTTCAAAACCAGAGGTAAAGCGAATCCTGGAGAATGGAAGATCACCCTACCTGTAGATAAAAATTTAACCAAAGGCATGAAGAGAGTTCTGCTGGTGAATCAAACATTAACGGTAGATGGGCAGCGTATTGATGTCAAACAAGCTACCCTTTATCCGACTCGTCTCGTACTTGATGTGGCATTTGATCCGAAAAATACGAAGAAGGTGTTTGGGTTCAGCGATCTTCAACTGGTTGATGAACAAGGGCGTGCATGGAGAACGGACACAACGATGGGTGGCGATGGCGAACGCTCCATTTACTTTGAGAGCATGTATTTCTCCATTCCGAAAAAGCTTACTTTGCATGGGTCTGGTCTTTCTGGTCTGGATAAGGATGAACTGGATCTCTCCCTTGATTTGGAGTCTGGGACTATTACAGGAGGTCCTCCAACTATGAAGTTTATGGGAAGCCAGATTGCTGGAAAAGACCGGATTCTAATGTTCTCTGTACCAGACATGGAGGGCGGATTTGCTTTGGGCTTTACCGAGATTAAGGACGAAGCTGGCAAGACTTTCAATGTGCCAACCTCAAGCTACCGCTCTGGAGATGGAGATTCTTCAGGGATTACAACTGTCCACTCTACTGTAGAAAAAGGAGCAAAAATAAAAGGCCATCTACAAATGAAGCTGAGCACTTATCCAATGAAAATCAAAGCACCATTCTCTCTCGAAATTCCTTTGGATAACTAATTCTAAAATAAAGGCTGGAATTAATAGGAATATTCTATATAATGGAAATCATCTATCAAAAAAATATAATGAACAGAAACGGAGGTTTACACGATGAATACCCATTCCATCCGTTACCCCCAGCCGCTTGCCTCAGGAGACACCATTGGTGTGGCCGCACCTTCAAGTGGTGTGGATGAATCCCTGCATCATTATCTGAATGAGAGCAAACGCAATATGGAGCGACTTGGTTTTCACGTTCAGGAGAGCCGCTGGCTGCGGCAAAATATCAAATGTGTAAGCTCATCCAAAGAGAACCGTGCAGAAGAGATAAACACCTTTTTCCATGATCCAGCGATCAAGGCCATCATTCCACCGTGGGGCGGGGAGTTTCTGATGGATATCCTGCCATTGCTGGATTGGGAAGCTCTAAGGACATTACCGCCGAAATGGGTTCTGGGCTACTCGGATATCAGCACCTTTTTATTCGCCTATACACTGCTCACGGGAACGGCTACAGCTCATGGTACCAACTATGTGGACCTCAGATCGAACAAGCTCGATCCGGTGACTGCCCGCTGGATTGATGTATTACAAACGGGTCAGGGAGGACAGATTACGCAATCCTCCTCCACTCATTATCAATCGGCCTGGATCCGGGAGTCGCCCGGTTTCAATCTGGACACCCCTTCTCGCTGGAAACTTCTCGGTCAACCTGATGATGCAAATGCCTCTGTTACGTTCTCGGGACGACTCTTGGGCGGCTGTATGGATACCATCACCTGCCTAATCGGCACTCCTTACGCGCCGGTTGCATCGTATCTGGACCAGTATTGCGCAGATGAAGGCACCATCTGGTATTTGGAGAGCTGCGAGATGAATGCAGGGGATATTTATCGCCATCTGTGGCAGATGAGACAGGCCGGCTGGTTTGCGGGCGTAAAGGGCTTTTTGTTCGGCAGACCAGCAGGTTATTCGGATACCGGGGATTTCAATTTTACCGATGCCTTGTCCTCTGCACTTGGGGATCTGAATGTGCCTGTACTTTACGATGTGGACCTCGGTCATATCCCTCCGCAGATTACTTTTGTGAATGGCGCACTGGGCCATGTCGATTATCAGGCTGGACGCGCGGGACTTCAGATGTCATTTGTGTAATCACCTTTTGTAGGCGGATGCATACCTTGAAGTAAGAACTTATTTCGAGGAAGGGTTGTGCACCATGTCTGAATCCACATCCACACCATCCGCACGCGTCGTCTATCAGGCCAATCAACCGATGCTCCAATCCGTGCAAAGTGTGCGGAATATGCTTCATCATACAGCCCGGCAGTATGTGGGCCAGAAAGTACAGGTCCAAAATATCGATGGTCAGGTATGGGAAGGCGTCATCATCAGTGCAGATCGGGGGATTCTGTATCTTCAGGTCACTCCAATGCATGGATATCCGGAGCCGCGCGCACTGTTTGGACCAACCATCCTGCCACTCGTGCTGTATGAGCTGCTGGTTATTACCCTGTTAATGTAGTCCATACAATGTGTAATAACGCAACATTCCAAAGGCTTCGCTCCTGTAACCTCCGGGGATTAGGGACGCAGCCTTTTTGGTGCTGCTGCAAACGATCGAGCGGATGTATTAGAAATGTAGGTATGACTTTATTGCTCGTGCGGTATGTTTCCGTGTTAACGTGTGAAATATGATACAATGGTGTCGGCCCCAGGCCTTATCTCATAAGAAACGGAGCATGATCCCGCTTGGAATACAACCCTCTTGATCCCCTTCCTACGGTCCAGACCGAGAAGGTGATTCCGGAAAAGAATACGACTGAACAGTCCCGCGTGATTGCCATCTGCTTGTTGGCAGGCAAAATCATGCTGCAAAGCGGGGGCGAAACCTACCGTGTGGAAGATACGATGAAACGGATGGCTGCCGCCCTGGGACTCCCTCATTCACATAGCTATGTTGTACCGACAGGTATCTTTTTCTCGGTGGATGCTACCGAACCAGCCAAGCTGATTCGCATCTCCGAGCGCACCACAGATCTGGATAAGGTGTCCGAAGTGAACGCCGTCTCCCGCCGCATAGGCCAAGGGGAACTCTCCGTTCAGGAAGCCCATGATCTGCTGCTGCAGATTGAAGGTAAACCCTCTTCCTATTCTGCACGGGTCAAACTGCTTGCCGCAGCACTTTCAAGCGGTTGTTTTACCATCATGTTCGGCGGAGGCTGGGATGACTTCCTGCCTGCTGTGATCTGCGGAGGAATCGGTTATGCCGCAGTTATCGTTTTCCACCGGCTGGTGTTGGTCAAGTTTTTCGCAGAGCTGAGTGCTTCTTTTGTTATCGGCTTGCTCGCCTTCTTACTTGTTGCTATCGGAGCTGGACATGAACGCGACAAAATCATTATTGGATCGGTCATGCCGCTCGTACCCGGACTCCTGATTACCAATGCTGTGCGTGATCTGATGGCTGGACATCTGGTGTCCGGGTTATCCAAGGGAGCTGAGGCGTTCCTGACGGCGTTTGCCATTGGTACAGGCATTGCGGTTGTATTTTCACTTTTTACGTAAGACGGAGGTATGCAGGTTATGCTTCATTTTATAGAACAAGCCCTGACCAGCTTTGTCGCTTCGGCTGCGTTTGGCATCATATTCAATGCTCCACGCCGCATGCTGCTTCATGGCGGCTTCGTCGGCATGATCGGCTGGATTATCTATGTCGTGCTGGAATATGCAGCAGATGCCGTTCCTGCCACACTTGCAGCTACCATCGCAGTTGGTGTGATCAGCCAAATGTTCTCCCGCCTGTTCCGGGCGCCGGTCATTATCTTCAGCGTCGCGGGTATCATTCCACTCGTCCCTGGTGGTCTCGCGTATAATGCCATGCGCAGTTTTGTACAGAATGACTATAGTGCGGCCATCGAGATGGCTGCCAAAGCACTAATGCTATCGGGAGCCATCGCTGTAGGACTTGTCCTTTCTGAAGTTCTCAACCAGACGATACGCCGGCTGCCTGGCGCGCTGAGAGCCAAGTCATAATCGGTTCTGGAATTAGATACGTCTGATGGTCATAGAAAAGGCCCGTTTCATCAGGATTCAACCTGATCATAACGGGCCTTTTAACAATTACTATCTTTGAATGATTGCTTGGTAAGAATGGATTACTTTACGAATGTGTTTTTCACCCGGACCGACTTCAGAAAATATGGAATGAAGATACAGCATGTCAGTATCGATCTGATGGTTAAATTCCGTGCGGGAGTTGTATCGAACGCGTTCAACGCTCCTGGAATCTCAGTCTGACCAATCATGATCCATGTCCCGATGGCAGCCAGCACGTTAGCCAAGTACAGCATAATCATCATGCGTGGAAACTGCCTTTTTTTCATATACAACAGGACCAAATTCACAATAACGATGATCAGAAGAATAACGTTACTTATCGCTCCGTACCATAATAACGGGTTCATGACACGATAGTACAGGTCCAGATCCGCTTCACTGAACATTCCCCGATCGGCTGGATTCATGATAACAGAAACCTGAGACAAATCCATAACCAGTAACAGCAGCGAAGCAATTAAGCTAATCTGAATTAAAATAAGCCAGCCGCCCAATCCGGATATCCCCGGCAGCTCTACCCTTGTCCCGGGTTCAGAAAACAATGATCTTGTGTCAACCTCGGTGTTACGTTCTTGATCTCCCATCTCATCCTCCTTCCAAACCGTTAAAACGTACATTATACCTCATGATCCATATTTTGTGTTGTAAATCAGGAAATAAAAGCCAACGAGTTGGATCCCTTCAGCTCTACCGATCTGCACGGTTCATGACTGATGCAAACAAATCTGCCGCCGCACCACTCCCTGAACGCATGTAATGTTCTGCATCGGTGTGGTCAAATCCCATCCAGACAGCTGCAGTCCACTTGCTCGTGTAACCGACAAACCATAGATCCCGATTACCCTTACTGCCGATCCCAGGTACTGCTGCCTGTGTCGTTCCCGTTTTCCCCGCCACCTTATACCTGCTCAGCCCGGCCCGGCTGCCGGTTCCGTGGCTAACCACATTTTGCAGCATCATGGTCATTGTATTAGCCGTAGTGGACGTGATTACCTGCTTGTTCTCGGGTCGATACGCGTAAATAATTCGTCCATTCGTATCCCTAATCTCTCGAATTAGATGTGCCGTATTGAATCTGCCATTATTGGCAAACACGGAATAGGCCTGGGCCATTTTCAGCGGTGATACGCCTTTATGTACACCTCCCAGCGCAATGGAGAGGTTGAAATCTTCCTGATCCAGTTCAATCCCCAGTCGGCTAGCAAACTCATGTGCCTGCTTCAGCCCCGTCTGATTCAGAAGCCATACCGCTGGTGCATTAATGGACTTCTGAAGTGCAAATGACATCGTGACAGAACCTCTATACTGTCCTCCCAGATTGCTTGGTCGATAACTGCCATAAGATGTGCGTTTGTCAGGCAGCATGCTCTCCGGTTTAAAATGACCGGATTCCAGAGCTGGACCGTACGCAATAATCGGCTTAAATGCCGAACCAGGCTGCCTTGCGTCGGTGATTGCCCGGTTCATGTCACCTGTCACTGGATTTCGTCCACCCATCATCGCTTTCACTTCACCATTATGCTGATCAACTATAACCATACTTGCCTGTACCTGTTCATCTTCCCGATCATCGTTAAACCGTGAGGTGTCACGGAATGCTTCCTCCATGGCAAGCTGTGCCTGGCTGTCGAGTCCGGTGTGAATGGTCCATCCTGCAGATTGAATATCCGCTTCTCGTTTACCAGTGAGACGAGCAGCTTCCTGCATCACTGTATCCACCGCAGATATATAATCCGGCATAGGTTGTTCTGCTGCAGCTGACACAGATGCTGCTTCAGGCGGCGTATAGTCCACGCTGCGCGCTTCCTGCATTTGTTTTCGGGTAATCAGCCCCTGTTCGTACATGAGAGTAAGGATGACGGAGCGTCTGTGCTTGGATCGCTCATCATCATCCACCGGATTATAGATGGAAGGCCCCTTGGGAATACCCGCTAGCGTAGCGATCTGCCATAGCTCAAGCTGATGCAGGTCATCATGGCCGAAGTAACGCCGCGCTGCGGCTTTCACGCCATACTGCTGGCGCCCCATATAGATATGATTCAGATACATCTCCAGCAGTTCATCCTTGTTAAATCTCTTCTCCAGTGATAGGGCAATCGACATTTCGTTCACTTTCCGCACCAGCGTTTTCTCTCCGTTCAAGTACAGATTTCTCGCCAACTGCTGCGTAATGGAGCTGCCTCCCTGACTCCAATCCATGTGTGCGATATCCTGCACAATAGCCCGGCTGATACCGATATAATCGATCCCTTCATGCTGATAAAAGCGGCGGTCTTCCGTAACCAGAAATGCCTGTATTAACAGCTCCGGCATGTCTTCGAGATCCGCATATTCTGCAAACCCGCTCGACTGCGTACGGAATCTAACAATTTCAGCTCCAGTCGAGTCGGTAATAACGGTCGAAGAGGCTTTGGCTATGGCCTCCGGATGATTACGCACCATAGCCTCACCGTATAGAGCCAAATAGAGACAACCTATCAGTATCAAAACAACAACGACTACTGCTGCATCAAAAATAGGATACATGGCCTTCTTTAATTTACTTCTCAATATCCCTGCTCCTTGCCTTCCTGTTCTTCCGGGAAGGCATGTTCACGCGCATCCATGTGAACGGACTCAAGTGCATGCTGTAACAGTAAGGTCTGTTCATAGGCCATTCTTGCCCAATGTTCTATCTCAGCTTGGTCCCTGCAGTGTCCATTCATGATCTCCTCCAGTGCAGAACGAACTCCATACAGCGTCAGTTTGATCGGCAAATCGGCTTGCACCGAACCTCGCTGCACTTCGTCTCTTTTCATCCTTTCATCGGCATGATTATCGAGACCTGAAGTATATTCAGGCAGTGAAGCGAAACCTTCACGTCCATTCAACTGTCCCTTATGCATGCAAAGCGCGATCTCATTCAGGTTGGCTGCGATCTGCCGGAGCTCACCTCGATTCAACACCTCAATCGGAGCGGGGATCTGCCCCTCAGCCATCTCCTGTGTTCCCATGGTAATCCGATTCATATCGTCTGAAATTTTCTGGGATCGAATCCAAAAGAACAGAGCAAATAAGGCTCCTCCGATGAATATCAAGAAGGGCCTTGTTCCGACATGGTTGATTCCCCAGTGGACGATACGAGTCACTCCTGTGGCCTCAGACAAGATGTGATGATAAGCGAAACGTGACATGCGATAAACGACAAACAGGAGCATCGCGCTAAGCAGCGCACTTGCTCCACAGATGTATATGTATCTTAATCTGACTGTACGTAATGAACCTCTCATATTCGGTCTCCTCCTCCATTTAAGCAGATCCTTGTGGATGAGGTTAAGCTTACCGAATACTTCTTAATAAGGAAGTGGTTAACTTCTTATCATTTTCTTAATATAGACTGCTTCTGTTACCTTTCCTGTTCCTCTGAATCATGATGAACAGAAGCAGGAGCCAGCGGGAAGCGAGTGACGAAATCGGTTCTGCCATTCTCACTGAATGCGGCGATACGGCCATGATGCAGCTCAATCATGGATTTGGCAATAGCGAGGCCAAGCCCCGTGCCTCCTGTATCGCGCGAGCGGGATTTGTCGACCCGGTAGAACCTTTCAAATAAATGAGGCAGATCCTGAGCCGGGATAGATTCTCCATAATTACTGATACGGACCACTGCTTCTCCCTCATCAAGGGATAATGCAATTTCAACCACTTTCCCTTGTGCTCCATACCGGATTGCATTGCTGAACAAGTTCTCGTAGGCCCGGACAAGCTCTCCCGGAGCTGCCATAATCCACAGCGGCTCCTGACCACCAGTAATCTTGTACGTCATGCCTACCTCTTCCAGCATGGGAGCAAACTCTTCAGCCAGCTGCATCAGGAACGGATTCAGATTAAGCGGTGTCAGAGACAAGGGAAGGCTTCCACCGCTAACACGTGTATACTCGAATAAATCATCAATCAATTTCCTTAAGGTTAAGGATTTCTCGTATGCAATGCTGACATAATAACGCATTTCAATCTCGTCCTGATACCGATCCTTCTCGATGTACTCCAGGAAACCAAGAATGGAGGTCAGCGGCGTCCGGAGATCATGTGAGATACCCGTGATCAGGTCATTTTTGGCAGCTACCGCACTTCGCTCTTCCTGCAGCGATTGCTGCAATTGCTCAGCCATCTGATTGATGCTGGCAGCAACAACGCCGAATTCATCCGATGTCTTCACCTCGATCCGGTGTGACAGCTCCCCTTTGGCTACCTCCTGAATACCGTCAGTAATCTCGTCCAGAACCAGCATCACTCTGCGCGTGAACAGGAAAAAGAACAGTACAAAAGCTAGCACGCCGATCATAATCATCAGCGGAACAGAACCAATATGGTTAATCAGCCACCGGATTCCTCTGGCCGGAATGGAGTAATTGGGATATACCTGGGCTGCCAGAATGGATTGCACAACCTTGTTGCCACCATACAGAATGGCTGCCGTCAAAATCCCGCTCAGCAGAAAGGCATAGATAAACTTCCACCGAACCGTATTAATTAATTTTGAATTCATCTACAAGACTCCCTGCTCATGTGCTTCAACTGCGATGCAACGTAGCGATATAATCGAGCATTTGTGTTACGGTTTAATCATTTTGTAGCCGACGCCCCACACGGTTTGAATAAATTTCGGATGTTTACTGTCAACTTCAATTTTCTCGCGAATCTTCCGAATATGTACCATCACCGTATTATTTGATTCCATAAATTCTTCTTTCCATACCTGTCTATAAATCTGCTCCATGCTTAATACAGAGCCTTGATGACGTGCGAGCAGCTCCAGGACGGCAAATTCTCGCGGAGTCAGACGAACAGGCTGCTCGTCCACCCAGACCTCATGTGTATCCGTATTGATGACCAGATCATCGATGACCCATTCATGCTCCTTGTGTTCCCGTCCTTCATTAAACGTATAGTACCTGCGAAGTTGGGATTTGGCCCGGGCAACAAGTTCGAGGGGATTAAACGGCTTGGTCACATAATCGTCCGCACCAATGCTTAGTCCCGTTATCTTGTCGATATCCATGCTCTTGGCGGACAGCATGATGATGGGCATCTTCTGCTCTTCCCTGATCTTCATGCACGCTTCGAGTCCGTCCATATTCGGCATCATGACATCCAGAATAATCAGATCGATCTGTTCTTTCTTCAGTTGTTCCAGTGCTTCCAGTCCGTCACTTGCCGTCAAAACCCTGTACCCTTCATTGCCAAAATAAATCTCCATCAGTTTAATAATCTCCTGCTCGTCATCCACAAGCAGAATGGTAGCTGGCTGTGCCACGGCATTATTCCTTTCGATTCCCTGAATCATTGATTCTTCAAATTATACCACCGGGGAACGAATATGCGAAAATCATCATGATCTTCCCGGACACGCTCAATCTTGTCCATCATGTCATTTGTCTCTTCCGGTTTGACCTGCTGGATCCATACTACAGAAGATACAAGCGCCATTGCTGTGTATAAGGAATACAATCTCCAGAACTGCTCGTCAGGCTCATTCCCGCCAAAATAACCCTGGATCTGTCCAATGGAAAAGGGGGTGCTCGTCTCGGATGCAAACAGGCCCAGCTTCAGAAATTCATGAACCGGATCCCCCTGGTCAAAACAGTTAAAATCGATAACACCTGCGAGCTTATCTTCCTTGATTACAAGGTTGCCCGGATGAAAGTCATCATGCTGGAACCCATCGGGCCGATGCTTCATCCAGTCCAGACTCTCCTCGATAAATGCCAGAACATGCTGATCATGTTCCATTTTGACAGAACACTGTCTATACTTCTCCACATAACGCTTATGCTTCTTGCTTTTACGTATGTACCACGATTCTGCTTGGTTCTCTACCTTGAATTGGTGCATTTTCCGCAGCTCAGCACCTGCTTGCACACCTATAGCCCACTGGCTCTGTTGGTTCATCTTCGGGAGCACCTTCGATGCGTCTTCACCCTCTATGTAGCTAAGCAGCATATAGCCATTATCTTCATCAAGTCTCCCCATGCTAACCGGTAACGGGCAGCGAACCCCCAACTCCTGCATGCCCGCCATGCATTGATATTCATTTCTTTTCAAGGGTTCTTGAGACAAGTCAAATGTGCGCAGCAAAAAATCCCCTCGACCCGGGATTTTGACCTTGAACTTCAGATCAGAAGAATAACCTTCCGTTATTGGCAGAAGCTCCATCGTCTGTTGCAGCTTAAGAATATTTCGGAGCTTTTCTTTTAACGCATCATACATCATTTTCTGTCCCACTCCTCCTCCTAAATTATTGAAGCGTATGATCAGCTTGTTGGTCCAGTGTGCGTTGCCTGCACCCGATTGCACGATTCTATGTATGGAGTAGATAGACACGATTCAGGAAATACCAAAATGTACTATGTAGTTCACTATGCAAACAATACTACGCCAGGCTCGATCCCCTCCAGAGTCAACATCGTGTACAACTGCCCTCTGTGATGATAGATATGCCCCATCATTTCGAGCAGCCATTCCAAACGGCTGTATGAAGCCCCCCAATAAGAGTCCGTTACCTTCAACAGTTCCTTGGTGTTAAACTGCCTGTACCGCTGATATAGATACATCCGATTCTCCGCCAGGGACTGCTTGATCTCGCTCAGCGTACGGGGATGATTCATCTCGTAGAACATCGTCATCTCTTCTTCCGTTGCACCTTCGGATATGTACACATCTGCACGGCAGATCAACGACAGATGAGACAGCAGTTCACCAACCGAGCGCTTCCCCTCAATCGGAGTTAAAGCCAAGTCCTGTTCGGACAGCTGATCACAGATGTCAATCAACGATGTGACTGCCACATCAATATGTTTGAATACGGATTCTATCATCCGAATCACTTCCTTTTTATCCCATTATACAGAACATATGATCTCATTTCAACCCAGACCATATCCCCTATATAAATAAACAGGTTGTGCACCAAAACCAACATTCACTGAACAAAAAATGAACAAAAAAATCCCTCTTCCATCATATGGACGGAAACAGGGACGTTTTTGTTGCTTCTATACATTTAATCCGGATCTTAGCTTGAATATAACGAACAATACGTTTGGTCGAACCTTCCGGCAAACAGATCCGATTTACGAATGAAAAATTGCAGTTCTCCGCAATCCCACCACTGGAAACCAATGCCGTCATGGGTATCTATCTTAAGAAGCAGTAACGTATCCTCCAGTTCCTGCCGTGTGCGTTCCGGATCTCCTCCATAATGAGCGGTCAGCTTGTTCTCGCATTTCTCTTCATCATACTCGTATTCTTCACCAAGTACGATCTGTAAAAGGGCTTGATGCTCTGCATCCGGGTGCTGGCCGTCAGGGTAACCGAACATTCCGCCCCAATTCTGGGTACTCGGATGATTCCAGTCCGATTCGAATTCAAGATACCGCTCATACAGCCCTCCTTCCGGGTCTGCCACTTCATTCTCGCCCGTCTGCTGTACGGATAGTGCATTCAGCGCCTGGGCATCAACATAAGCATATGTAGGAAACTCCAAATTAGGCAGTACCGTAACGGCATGTGCTGCAAATTCGGTCTCCAGCGCGGTAACACCTTCAGGCTCACGCCTAGTCAAGTTATGCGAATCCGGCTCATAGATCACATGATGTTCAATATTGTAGGCGGGCTCATCGACTCCAATAAAAAAGTAGAGCATTCCCCGTTCAGGCAAGCTCACGCGTCCATCATTCGGGGTATATGGAAGCAAGTCCACAAGATTCAGCTGGGCAAGAAAAGTCATCGGCACACCATCCTGTGTCAGCGGCCACTGGATATGCTCAGGGAGGTCAGGATTGCCGCCCACACGTGAATTGCCCGTTCGGCGATATTCATCGAGTGTCGATACATCCAGCCGGATTCCCCAGCGACTTGAGGATACCAATAGATCAGCGGCAGTGCCCAATCCGTACTCCTCCAGCGTTTTGCGAGCTTTTCTAGTCAGACGTTCACATTGTTCGGGTTTAATCATTCAGATCCTCTCCTTCAGCCAATACATCTATGGTGAGACATATTCACGTTCACACCTGTATATTCTTCCGGCACGAGTTCTTTCCCTGCTTAAAGTAAAAAAAAGAGACCCGCAGAACGATCTGCAGGTCTCCTTACATATATAAACCTTATTAACGAATCTGATCGGACGAATCACGCTGCAAAGCCCGAATGTGCTCTTCTCCATCAAGAAACTCATGAGCCTGATGCGCAGCCATCACGCCATGATAGCTAATATCCAGTCCCAGATCTTCCTCTTCTTCCGTGGAACGAACAGGTACCATTTTGCCAATGAGCTTCAGACCGAACCAGGTCATGACAAAGCCCCAAATGACAAGCGCCGCGAGTCCCAGTGCCTGAACACCGAGCAGCTTCCAGCCACCGCCCATGAATAACCCGCCATCTGTCGCGAACAGCCCTACAGCAATCGTACCCCACATCCCGGATGCCGCATGGACAGGGAAAGCACCAACCGGATCATCAATCCGGCGACGTTCAAGCCAATTGGTTGCGGCCATCATGAGCAGGCCGGATACTGCACCGATAAAGATCGCTGCTGCATCACCTACAAATGCACAGCCTGCCGTAATCCCCACCAGACCTGCAAGAGATCCATTAATGACCGACGGAGCATCTGAACGTTTGAAGCGGAACAGCGTGTATAACATCGTAACCGCTCCACCCGAGGCAGCTGATAGCATGGTGACAATCGCAATATGACCAATTCTTGCATCCGTGGCGCTAAGCGTACTCCCTGCGTTGAAGCCGAACCAGCCAAACCACAGCAGAAATGCACCTACGGAAGCAAGCGGAAGATTGCTGGGAAGAGCAATGGCACTCACGCCATGAGGCGTGTACTTGCCTTTGCGCGGACCTATAATGATCGCTGCAGCCAAGGCCGAGAATCCACCCAGCGTATGGATGACAGCCGATCCCGCAAAATCCTGCATGCCCAGCTCGCTGAGCCAACCACCGCCCCATGCCCAGTGACCGCCAACCGGGTATATTATAGCCGTCATCAAAATGATATACAGGAGATAGGCCCGGAAGTTGATCCGTTCAGCTACCGCACCTGATACGATGGAAATAACAGCGATGGTGAATGCGGCCTGAAACAGCCAGAACGTTTCAAGCGATACAGGCACGTCGATATGAGACAGATCACCATTCAGGAAGAATCCCGTTACTCCAACAAAACCTCCGGCATCAGAGCCGTACATCAATCCGAATCCAATAGCATAAAAAAGTAACGTACCTATCGTAATGTCGGCAAAAACCTTCATAATAATGTTCACACTGTTTTTATAACGGACAAACCCGGCCTCCAGGAGGGCAAACCCTCCCTCCATCAATAAAATCATGGCCGCACTCAGTACCACCCAGACCGTATCGATCCCGGAGCTTAACGTCTCCAAAGTCATGCTTGTACATCCTCCGTTTCACTAAGCTGTCTGATCTCGCGGATCATATCGGGCGGAAGCTCAATCTCGCCTTTCTCCTTGATGTCAGGATGCTCGATTTGCTCCATAATCCGATCCAGTTCACGAATATGACGGCGGATCTGTTCCATCTTGCGAAAGCGCTCCTTCACCTGCACCATATATTCCACGGCCTGATGATGGGAGGCAGGACGGCCTGCGAACCACTTCCGTACGGTCGACATGGATTGATAGGCAACTTCCTCCGCACGCTTCTTTTGTTCAAATTGTTCAATTTTATGTTTGAGGGTTCCAATCTCATTTTCTTTTTTGACCTTCAGCTGCTCGATAAGGTACAATAAATCGGACGATGATATTTGCAATGCTGTATGGTGGTACACCTCGTCGATTACTAACATATCATGTCAGGACTCCTTACATATCAAGTTACTTGTTACCGATTATAGTTTGCCGCGGTCTGCTCGTCAATCTTTTTTTGGAGTCCGTTTATTTGGATGAGAAGTCGTTCTTCGCAGACGGCTTTATTTTTGTTTATCTCATTACACATAACAGCATCAATTCGGCATCATTCGCATTTTCCGCTTCGATCCTCTATGCTATAGATCAAGCATCCGCATTTCAGTACTGGAACCTCACAAGCTGACATCTAGAACCCATGTATAAGGAGAGGATTGCAACATGTTAACTCGCAATGACGATATTCGGCATCAGATCTGGCAGACCGTCTCGGAGCTGGACGAAGAACAATTGAACCGGAAACCTGCACCGGAGCAATGGAGTGTTATGCAGGTACTCCGTCACTTGAACCTGATGGAGCGCATTATCGTGAAGCAAGCTGAGCTTGCTCTGCAGAAGGAACAACATGTGACCGTGGATAAAAAACCTTACGAACTTTCACTGGACCGCAGCCGTTCCGTCGATGCTCCGCCCCATGTGCAGCCTCCCGCAGGGCCGGAATCCCTTGCTGACGTTCGCCGGGATCTGGAACAATCCCATCAGGCATTGACTGATTTCGCCCAAAGCAATGACTCCTCCCTGCTGCGCAGCAAGTCTTTCCCTCATCCTGTATTTGGAGAGATGGACCTTGCCCAGTGGGTTGATTTTGCAAGCTATCATGAAGAACGCCATCTCGGGCAGATCAAGGATATCAAGCAGCAGCTCGGATTTTAAGAGCTCTCCGTATCCGCAATAAAAACATTAAAAACCTCCAAAGCACGATGATGTGCTTTGGAGGTTTTTTGGGTTCAAAGTAGTTATTATTAACTTAAAATACTGATCATGGCTCATGGCCTGACAGCAGATCATTTACATTATTTTTTTGCCCAAAATCGCCAGATCCCGGTTCACACCGTCCAGCACAGCCACTTCCGGATAGTAACCCCATTGCTCAAAGCCATGCTTGCGCAGCAAACCAAGACTTGGTTCATTATGTCCAAAGACAAAGCCCAGAATCGTTGTAATTCCCAGCGCAGGACAAGCATCAAAAATCGTATTTAACAAACGTCCACCAGCCCCGATTCCCCGGCATTGCTCGTCAACATACACACTCACTTCCACCGTACCGTTGTATGCTGGCCGCCCGTAAAATGAACTCAGACTGGCCCAGGCCACAACTTGTCCTTCAAGTCTCATCACCCAGAGCGGACGACGGTCCGGTGAATGCTCCTCAAACCAAGGCACGCGCTGCTCAACCGTAACAGGCTCCAGGTCTGCTGTCACCATCCGGCTCTCAATTGTGGAATTATAAATCTCCACAATTCTCGGCAAATCCTCAAGACGCGCATATTCAATCTGCACACGTTCCAGCTTCATCTCTACTCCCCCACCATTCCATATCAACTCCAGTATGACGAATATTATAACGGAGAAGGCAAGCAGACGTCATCCCCAAACATTCCTATGCAAAGGCGAGGGGACACCATACCATGAACGGTGTAACTTCAATGAGCTGTCCCCTATCACCTGTTAAATGAACAAAAGCAGTCGATCATAGATCGGCTGCTTTTGTTCAAATTTCTCGTTTAGCTTTCCTTATTCCCTAGCCTCAATATCATTCAGCCAACCCGTCATCATGACGGGTTGGCTTCGCTTCTTGAAGGGCTCTTTTTGTAAACATGGTTGATTTAAATTATAACAATGAGCAACTTACTTTTTATGGTATTATATACATCAAAACTTCCTAAAAGGAGTGTGTAATATTGACCAGTGAGAGTACAATCATTATTACTCCATTACATGATGACCTAATAAAGGATCTCAATAAGACCAATGATTCTTTTGAGATATATGGTAGAGTTGTCCCCAGTTTACAATCAGGAAGATGGTCTTATACTGAAGAACTTTATGAGGAAACGAGAGAAATACGCTTTCCAGATGACCAGCTTGATTGGAGCCAATATATAAACCAAGAGGATAAAGCTTTGTTTTTAGCTTATATGAATAATACTTGCATAGGACAAATCAGAATCATTAAGGATTGGAATCACTTCTGTTATATTGAAAACATTGCTGCCAAAAAGGATTATCGAGGCAGTGGCGTCGGAAAGCTGCTCTTACATAAAGCAGAAGATTGGGCCAGACAAAGAAATCTGATCGGAATGTCCCTGGAGGCACAAGATGATAATCTAGGTGCTTGCCGATTTTATGTGAAACAAGGATTCATACTAGGTGGAGCTGACACACTGAAGCAGTCATATACTCCTGATATTGAAACCACTTTATACTGGTACAAGTTATTCAAGTAACGGTTGTACTTCAATAACTCGTTCCAGCTGACTGGTCAGATAAGGCGAAACATCGCCCATTCTGGACAATTCTTCTAGCAAGGGAAAGGTGTCTCCATTCCATGGCCCTTGTGGATCAAAAACTTGTCTGCCAATTCGCATATTGCCTGCTGTTATATAGGGTTTCAATCGTTCCAAGCCCTCATTAATCAACTCATCCGGAAGGGCTTTGTTCCTGCGCCTTGACCATTCTACCAAGTAAGACATTCCACGCAATATATCATATTCAAAAAATCTCGGGAAGCAGGGTTTCAGCCAATCGGTATTAATGATGGTCCCATCATGTTTAGAACATACAAGACGATGCTCTATTAAATAGCGTGCACCTTCATCGAGAAACACGGCTTCCTGTTCCGTAAAATCGTGGTTTGTATGCCATAAGATCGCCTCTAGAGGCGGAAGGGTAGAAACAATAGAACTTTTATGGGAATGAACATAAGCATCCGGATCACAGTTCAATCCACCATCAGGTAACTGATATTTCAACAGCCATTCGCGAATCCAGGGAAGTTCATGATCCAGATCACAGCCATAAGCTTGGAGAATCATATAGTACACCGCAAGTTCACAATGACAGCAATCCATCTTCAATTTATCACGTTCACTTGTTGGATGATCATTGGGGGAAATGATGAACGTCTGCCAGACTTGCGTTTCCAGCCAACTTTTCGCTTGGACATTAGCAGATTCGGGGATTTTGTCCACTTCTCCTATTTCGTGAATTGCTGCCATGTGCCACCAGGCCCCATTCCATTTGTCACGGCTGTATTCGCTGCTGAACTTTAGGTTCGGGGAAGAATCCAAGAATCTGATCGATTCATCGATAGCTAAATAGATTGATTGATTTTTTTCCATCTAACCTCGCTCCTTTTCATAACTGATCTCATGTTAATTAAGACAGGCTCTCTTGTCTTTTCAATCTACCATCTACCGTAATTTATAACAGTGAGTTTACGAAATTCACCTCTGGAAAGCTGCTATTCGGTCCTTTCATTAAGGTTCCATTTTGATGTTTTAGATACAAATCGAAGAAATCCAGCATGTACGCATTGATAGCGGAGTTAGCTCTTTGGGGTGCAATCTTTCCTGTAATACCCAGCAGGTTGAACATCGGAGAAATGAACTGTACATCGGTAAAATTCAAGTGTTCCGTATTTTCGATATAAAGGATTTGCCCCCCTTCATCGGCCGCTAATCGCATCCGGTCTAGCTCTAACTTTTTGTCTGCCGTTACTTGATCCTCCCACTCTCTTGTTGAACCCATACGTTTAAGTTCTTCATCCGTGTAGACCCGGTTTTCCATCACCATTTTTAATTTCTCAAAATAGCTTTCCGAGTTGATAAACAAAAACGGCTTTTGCAGACCCTCTCTGTCACTCAAACGATAAAGCCCTCCATCAAGGTCTATTCCGACCGCGATTCGCGGATCGTATGCAGCGTCATAAGCAGCCGCACCGCCGATGGAATGACCGAACAACCCAATGTGATCGAGATCCAACCTTCCCTTTAGATTACTTGGGATCTGTCCCGATTGGATAAGCTCGAATTGGTCCAGCGTAAGGATCACATCGTTAGTTAACACTTCCCCCAACTTGTCGCGCATGGTTCTACTCTCCCTATAATCCTGATCCGGCGAGAATAAGTCGTTGGTTGTGTCGGTTGTGATTCGACCGTCTGGAAACTGGGTTGCAAATGTATTGTAGGTGTGGTCAATCACTGCCACGATATATCCGTGACTCGCGAGATGTTCAGCTTGCGTCGTGTGGAGGAACCTCGAAGAGCCAAAACCGGGACTTGCAATGATCAATGGGTATGCTCTCTGTTTTGAAGAGACTTTGGCCTCCAAATAAGCATGATTGGATACATACTGAAGGTGTTGAAACGTAAACCCGGGAAGGCCATAATTCCCAGCCATATAACGTAAAATCTCCGTATCCGGAATAAAGGGAGCGTACTGGCCAGGATCAGCCTGAGCCGGATACCATACCTGAACCATCAATTCCCTGTTACCTTTCGTGCTTTTCCCAAACGTTTCCTCGCGGCTTGAGTCAATAAAATGGAAAGCTTGCGTGCCTACTTTCCACTCACCGGTTGGCACCGGAAGGTTGAAGACGGGAAACACGTAAAGGAGGCACCCTGTTGCCATTAGCCCTATCCCGATAAAAAGCCTACCGAGTACCCTTGGCATTCGAGAGACAATCTGAACGACTTTCGGCTTGATGAAAATGCCAATAAGCGAAATGATAAACATCAGGATTATAAATCCGTATAGAAATAAAAGTTGAATTCTGTATCCTTCGACAAGTAAATGTACCACTAAGAAAGTAAAACTTGCCCCGCTTATAACGAGCAAGGTCGATTTTCGAATACGTTGATGATTGACGAACTGGAGCACCAACAAGCAAACACTACAAATGAAAAGCAGCATTTCTAAAAGCCTCACGCCAACTCCCCCTTAAAATAATCCTATATGTGGATTAGTCTAGAGGAGCAGCTATGCGACTACCATTGATTTAAATGACAATTGCCTTACACACTTGTAAGATTGAGTGATGGCCCAGATAACAGCGAGTGGCTGAATGATGAATTCTTCAACTAACGTGTCCCGTTAGTTCGATTGTCTCGAAACCAAATATAACTATGTAAATTCGTTTTATGACATTGATAATAGCAGACAGTATATACAGCAAGATAGGTTGATTGGATCAACACATGTAATATAATAATTAAAAATTAAATGAGGGATGGTGTTTCTTAATTGAAAACTTTTTATTGTGATCTGGAAATAACCTTAGATGTCATTGGCGGAAAGTGGAAACCTCTTATTCTATATTACTTAATAAAAGGTCCTAAACGGACTGGTGAATTGAAAAGGCTCATCCCATCCATTTCTCAGAAAATGTTAGTACAATCTTTGCGGGAGTTGGAGAGTAATCATTTGATTATAAGAACAATGTTCAATCAGGTGCCTCCAAAAGTGGAATATGCAATATCAGAAATGGGTATGTCTCTTGAACCCACTTTGCGAGCCCTTTGTGATTGGGGTCAGAATTATGCAGAGAAGGCATTGAATAAGGATGAATATCGGAGATTAAATGTGGAATAGAGTCATTTTAGAAATCAATTTATTCTTTACTTCATCACAATTATCACTATTTGGTTACTATATCACCAAAAAGTACGTACTATTTTAAAGGTGATACATCGTACATAATGAGACTTGTGGCCATGAAGAAAATTAAAGAGTTAATAAAAGGAGTGTGTAGCGATGTCAACAAACAACAATCAAATCATTCTCAATATACGTTTTAAAATTAAGCCTGGTCAGAAAGAAGCTTTCCGTGAAAGTCTATTTGCAATGATTAGCAACTTCAAAAGTGAACCTGCCTTTGTAAACGCGATCGTCTCCGATGATCTTGATCATTCTGATGATCTTGTCATCTATGAGATTTGGCAGGGCACCAGAGAAAGTTGGATTCAACACGAACTTACTAAACCTTATCGTGCTGAGTATGAAGGTGCACTTACCAACCTTATTGATGATAGAATCGTAAGCTGGCTTGAACCAGTCGGTGAATGGGGAAGTACACTGACGAATGTTAGACAGTAATTTTTTTTTAAGGTAAGTATTATTACTTGCACAGTAAGTTAATAACCTTTTTTCGATTATAATGTAACTGTGATTGTTACATTTAATGATGTCATATCTCATTTACCTTTATTGGAAAACAAGAATGTGAAACATAGGCTTTCAGTCAAGCCTATGATCTTAAAACTGGTGAACGATTCGGAAAGTTGTAATTGTTTTCTAGTTATACGATTAAAGCATTAATAAAAGTGCAAAGGGGTTATTCATATGGGTAAAATACTTATTACTGGAGCAACAGGTAATCTCGGCAGCAGGACACTAGAGCTTCTTCTTAAAAAAGTTCCGTCCAATCAGGTCGCTGTATTGGTACGTAATCCGGAATCCGAGAAAATCAAAAAGTTTGTTCAAGAAGGTATAGAAGCTCACCAGGGGGACTATTTTGATTATGACTCACTTCTGCGAGCTTTTAATGGGGTTGAAAAAGTTATGCTTATTTCCGCGCAAGCATTTACCGACCGCAATACGCAACATTTCAACGTCATCGCAGCTGCAAAACAGGCCGGTGTCAAACACGTGATTTTCACGTCGATCATACGAAAAGAAAATTCAAATCTTATTATTCCCGAAGTATCGATTTCAGACTTATTTGCTGAACAAACACTTAAAGCATCCGGATTAGCCTATACTATTCTTCGGAATCCACCGTATCTTGAAGTCATGCATTCGTATTTCGGAGATGAGCTTAAAGTCGGCGTACGAGTACCAGCGGGTTCCGGTAAAGTAGCCGCTGCATCTCTGGACGATTTGGCGGCAGCCAACGCAGCCGTTCTTACTCAAAACGGACACGAAGATAAGTCATATACTTTAAGTGGCAGCGAGGGAAGCTCTTTTGCAGACATCGCTGAAGCCCTCTCGGAGATTAATGAGATAAATATCCCTTATGAGGCAATTAGCGAAGAAGAATATATAGACACTATGGTAGCAAATGGCTTGCCTGTTTTTATGACTGATTTCTTATTAGGTTGGGTGAGAGGAATCAACACTGGAGAATTCTCGGAGACGTCTGGGGATCTTGAACATCTGATTGGTCGAAAACCAATGACATATAAGGAATTCTTTAAAATCAAATCTCCAAATTGAAGATTGAAAGCTGGAATGTTACTAACTTAATTCTATGAAAAGTTTAAATTCCTAGACTGCGCTTTTTATTGAGTAAAATTTCCCGTTAGCTCAATATGATATACGAAGAAATAGCCAACCATATAAATGATTGGCTATTTTCTATTCAGCGTTATTGCAACATACTTCTTCAATTCAGCAGTACTCTGATCAGCTGATCACTTGGTAATATTGTTAGACGCTCAACTAGTCATTGAATCGTTGAGATATTTTGATATAAAATGCGATTTACAAATCCTCCACCTGCATATTAAGATATTTACATCGTGTAAAGGTTGACACAATGTAAATAAAGGAGCTCATTTTATGTTACCAAAGTCTGTTCGCTTCCCACTCTTCATTCTCATGTTAAATCTATTTATAGCTTTATTGGGCCAAGGAATGCTTATTCCAATATTGCCTGATTATTTGAAGCTATTCCATGCAGGCGGAACTGTCGCAGGTTTTCTGGTCGCTGCATTTGGTGCAGCTCAATTCTTATTTTCACCTCTGGGAGGACAATTATCTGATCGATTTGGACGCAAAAAGTTAATCATGGCCGGCATGTTCCTTTCAGTCATTTCTGATGTCATATTTGCGCTTTCGACTTCATTGCCTCTGCTTTATGTCGCTCGCTTTATTGGCGGAATCAGCTTGGGTTTAATGATCCCATCGAACTTGGCCTATGTGGCCGATATTACGACCCACGAAACGCGAGCTAAGGGTATGGGGTATTTTGGAGCAGCCATGAATTTGGGCATGGTACTTGGACCCGGTCTTGGTGGCCTCATTGCCGAAATGGGCATACGTGTGCCTTATTTCTGTGCTGCTGGTCTTGGATTGCTCGCTACGCTGCTGACCCTCCTATTGCCTGAGACACTTGCACCTGAAAAAAGAACGCGCTCTTTACGCAATCCGGATGGAAATCACCTTGGAAAAAAAGTTTTGAGTTCCTTTAAAGTTCCCTATTTCAAGTACTTACTTCTACTTCTCGTTATGACCTTCGGTCTCATGAGTTATGAGACGGTATTTGCCCTTTTCGTAGAGAAAAAATACGGTTTTAATGCTGCAACCATCTCTATCATTATTACGCTGGGGGCCATAATCGGTATTGTTATTCAAGTTTGGCTGCTGGATTGGTTTGTGAAAAGGATGGGTGAGATCAGGTTAATTCGACTATCCTTAATTATCGCGCCTATCGCTTTAATGTTAATGCTGATCAAAGTTAACCTTGCTTTTCTTTTATTCGCTTCCGCGTTATTCTTTGCATTTAATTCTTTTTTGCGGCCTTCCGTCAGCACGCTAATATCCAAAAACGCAGGAGATCGACAAGGGTATGCATCTGGTCTGAATACCACATATTCCAGTCTTGGAACCATATTTGGTCCGCTTATTGCAGGTTCGTTATTTGACACAAACCTTAACCTTCCTTATATTTTTGGGGCAGTGATGCTGCTGGCTTCTCTACCGCTTACCATGAATGTATTCCGCTCCAAGAAAGGAAAGTTATCTACAAGTGAATGAAAATTGGCATCAGCAATTAAAAAATAAACATCGTGATGAGCTGATTTCAGCAGGAACTGGAATATGAGCGGATGTTGCAACAGTGTCATGCAGTCGCAGCCCCCTTCACCGACAAGGTGGAGGGGCATTTTTCTTTGACCAGATACAAAAGAATAATCTGCCCTACTTGAGTCTTGGTAGATTCATCGATTTTTATGGTCTTAATAAAATTTTCCCCGTGCTTTTGCGGCTTTCTAGAAATTGATGTGCTTTGCTTCCATCTCGTAGTGCAAATACCGTAGGCTCGGATACCTTTATTCTCCCCTCTTCGATCCAGCGGAACAACTCGGCTGAACGGGTTGCCCGTTCCTCGCGGGAAGTAAGGAAATTCCAAAGATCCCCACCAGTCAAAGTTTTTGACGTATCCATCAACATCCTTGGGTCAACTGGAGCAGGGTCTCCCCCTGCCATTCCATAAAATACAACCGTCCCCCCAATGCGAGTGACTGCAAAACTATCCTCGAGCGTGGAGCCTACTGAGTCATAGACCACATCCACACCTTTTCCGTTTGTCTCCTCCATGACTTTTCTCTTCCAATCATCCGAGTACAAAAAAACCTGATTCCCTCCAGAGTTCTTAATTGCCGACGCCTTCTCCATCGAGGAGGTTAAACCAATGACCCTCCCACCGAAGAGCTTTGCCATTTGAACAAGCAGCTGTCCAACGCCCCCTGCTGCGGCATGAACTAGAATGACATCATTCTCCTTAACCGCATAACTATCTTTTGTTAAATAGTGGGCAGTCAACCCTTGCAGTAAAACAGAAGCCGCCTTATCAAATGAAATGGTCTCTGGAAGAGGAATTGCCTTTTCTATGGGAACAGCCACTTTTTCTGCGTTAGCATGGGGGACATCTGCAAATGCAACAGTGTCGCCAACGCTGATTCCTTGGACATTAGCTCCTGTTTTTTCAACGACTCCTGCCCCTTCATAACCTAAAATAAACGGGGAGTTCCCAGTAAGATGATAATTCCCTTTCCTTCTATAAATATCTGCAAAATTCAATCCGATGGCTTTCATCCTTACTAATATTTCGTCAGGCCCGATAACTGGATCCGAAATTTCAAGATATTCTAGGACTTCCGGTCCTCCGAATTTATTAAATACAAGTGCTTTCAATTGAGTGGCCTCCTCTTATCTATTTTTCAAGAGCTCTGAAAAGAAACGGGCTTGCTTTACGAAATCTAGAGAGCACAAAAGTGCTCCCTCGGACAGAAGTTCTGTTATTCCAATTCCAAAATTGATTCACCGCTAATAATAGTACCATTATTATGCCCTTCACAAATTTCTTTCATCGAGCCTGGTTTATCGAAATTAAACACATGCATGGGCAGATTGTAGTCTCTTGCTAAAATGAAAGCGGACTGGTCCATTACCTTTAAGTTGTGTTTTAAAACATCGTTGTAATGAAGTGAACGAAATTTCCTTGCATCTTTATCCAATTTAGGATCTGCATTAAGAACACCATCAACACCTTGCTTTGCAACGAATAAAGCGTCACAATGAACCTCGACGGCTCTTTGTACAGAAGGATAGTCTGTTGTCACGTAAGGTTGACCGTTCCCCCCTGCAAAAATTACGATATATCCTTTTTCTAGATGGTGGATTGCTCTTAGACGGAAGTATGGTTCTGCAACTGAAGTAATAGGTATTGCCGTCATTACTCGTACTTCCTTTTTGGTCTTGGCTTTAAGAACTCCACGAAGCATTAAACTATTTACTACAGTCGCAAGCGTCCCAATGTTATCTGCTTCTGCCCTTTCTATCCCCCAGCTTTCGGCCATATTACCTCTGAAAATGTTACCCCCACCTATAACTAACGATACTTCAACGCCTAAGTTTATTACTGACATAATTTCATCAGCAATATAGTCTAACCTTTCTGGCTCAAAACCAAATTCAGAGTTTCCTGCTACTGCTCCACCACTTAGCTTAATGAGAACCCTTTTGTACCTTGACAATGATTACACCCCCATAAAATAAAAAACACTAAAGCAATAATTGCTTTAGTGTCTAATGGAATGGAAATATGAAATTATGCAAGTAGACTGAATGTAAGTCCGTCGTGTACACCTCATACTCCCACCCCTTCATGTTTTTTCCATCAAGTGATTTTACATCACGTGAAGGTAAATTGCAATGGTGAGAATTGTCATGTTTTTGGAAGTGATCTTTTGACCCACCTGTTTAAATTCTATTACCCCAATTTTCTAATACACAGAAGGCTATGGAGTAAGTACTAGCTTCTGTTACCCTAGCTCAGATTGTAGGCAACACCGTATCCCGTTCCCTCAGCGGTGAGGAAACTTAGACCGTAAAATGCCTCCAATTCCCTTCGGAAACCACTTCTACTGCTCCATCAACTACCTTGATGGCGGTCTGATCATCAATTGCATAGGCCGGCCCTTGAATCTCTGCGGCCCATCTCTCAGCGGCAGCCATAGTGTTATTGGGCAGCATGACGTGATCAAGATGCGGAAAAATTGAAAAATCAACCAGTCCCAACGTTTCATCGCCACCGGTAGGTGAAGTCCACCCCACAAAGTATTCCCCGATCTTAGGTGCCATCACCATACTGTCTGCGCTCATTCCCACATAAACGGCCCTTAGTGAAGGCAAGAGTTCTGCGAGTCCGGATTGCCGCATCCAATGGTTTAGGAAGAGAGCATCGCCACCCGACACCAGTAAGACATCTGTCTCCCGGACCAAGGGCTCCCAGTGGTCTCTACTGATGCTTGGCAGTGCAGTGAGCTCCAGCACGCCTACAGACTTCCACCCGAGGTCTACCATGGGGTTCTCGGATTTCCCGCTGATAAACTCCCAGGTTTTCACGCCAGGGCCAACCCAGGGATGTCCGTACATCGCCGTGGGAATGCACAGGGCATTGGAGTCAGCGATCGGCTTGTCCAACATGCCAACTAATGCGTTGTGTATGCTTTGGTTATTAACGCCTGCAGATGTCAGTAATAATTTCATACCCTCACTCCCAGTCATTTGACCTTCATAATTTCCCTTATTATCTAGTGTTCGATAAAATGACTATCCTATCCTGTCCTGCCTGTAAGCGAAAAAGTTGTACTCTGATTTGTCGTTAAGCCATTTCCGATTTGATACCATTTTGACTTAAAAATTTTATTAAATCATTACGCAGCTGCACAATCTCATTGTTAGCATGATTCGCATAATCCGGCAACATCATATCTCTAACCATTTTAGTTCGTAGCCATGTCATAAAGAAAAGATCCAAAAATAAGTTTGGCAATTTTAGCACCATTTTTAGCATTGGTGGATCAATGGAAACGCCAGCTTTTTGTATTGCCTTTAGATGCGCTTTTAAAATAACTGTGATTTGGCGAGCCGCATTTCTGGTTTTGGCTGTTTCTTGGTCCATTATCTTATTCTCGGATTGCAAAACGCTCAACATGGCAATGTCTGATACGGCGTGTGTGATAAGATACGCTTGCATATCCTTTTTAATATCGTAGGGCAGCTTTGCTGTTTTAAATATTGTTGCGAGCTTTTCTATGCGTTCTGTCACTAGACCATTAATTTCTCCGAATGCAGTTGCCGCTATAATCTTTGGTAGAAATCGAGTATGCAATATTCCATCTTTAATCTGTCCACCGAAGCCCGGAAACGCGGGTAAAAGTCTATCACCTACGATATCCAGCCACGAAGAAAATCCCTTTGAATTACTAATCATCGTAACTATATTTTTGCTTTGATTATCTTTTAGCGTTAACAACGCTGATTCGGACCGATCATAACGAACGGTAACGAAAATATAATCGTATATATCGTCGTTTTCGAGTGTATCAATGACATTCACTCTTATCGATTTAACTTTACCTTTTTCCTTATACCGCAGGCCATGTTCTCTTAATGATATATATCTATTAGAACGTGCAAATAGGGTAACATCAAACCCTGCTTCTATAAGCTTCATTGCGTACATGCTCCCGATAACACCTGCACCAAATATTAAAATTCGGTCTTGTTTAATTGACATTAAAACCACTCCTACCGTTTACCATTTCTTATTCAATCATCCGACAACATGTTGTATGATGTGATTATAATTTTTCAATATTCATTGATCAACCATCAGTTTTTTATGATTTGTCGGATGATATTCTTAAACGCTAGTAGGAGGAAAACATGAAAAAACAGCCCCAAATAACAGAGAAAACAAGACAAACCTTTGTTGGCGTTTTTTGTGAGCTATATAGCCAAAAACCAATCGAGAAAATTTCAGTTCAGGAAATCACGAATAAATCAGGATATAACCGCAGCACCTTTTATCAATACTTTACTGATATTTACGAATTGTTAGATGCTCTTGAAAATGACTTATTGAACGACATAAAAGAAGAATTGTCGAAAAAAGAGCTATCGATGCATAGCGTTCAAGATGCGCTCCATTGTCTAGACAAAAAAGAACATCTCTTGGTTCTCAATGCCCTTTTAGGTGATTATGGAAGTCCCCGATTTCTAAAACGCTTAAAAAAAGAAATCACTCTCAGTCAGTTGGAGTTAAATGTTCCACAAGATCCTTCCTTAACGCCATACTTGATTGAGTTTTACCTGTCAACCTCCCTTTCCTTATTTCGTCTTTGGCTCCAGCGACAAAAGGATTTATCGTCAGAAGAGTTTTTCAAGTTAGTGGACAACCTCTATTCAAAGGGGGTTACGTCCTATTCTAAAGAATAGATCAAATCATCTAGATTAGATTAGATAACACTTTATCAGGTCATCTCCCATCATCTGTAATTTCATCCTTGTCTGTACAGAATGTTTATGATCATTTTTCCCGCTTTCTTTCCTGATCATATTAATAACAGAATTACAGAAATTTACTGGGGTACAGGCAGCCAATCAGATTGATTGGCTGCCTGATAAAAAAGATGAGTTCATTGATCAATGAACTAGTGTTGACGATTAATCGTTACTCTCTTGAGAAAGAAGGACAGGACCAGCCCGATAAGCGCAATAATCATTCCAAAAATGAAAGCATTATGCACGCCGGCAGTCATGGCAGCTGGTATAAGCGAGATGTCACTTGGATTTTCGGCATTTTTTATAAACTTCTCAGACCCATTGCTCATCACACTGACCGCGACAGCCGTACCGATCGCTCCGAACACTTGTTGGAATGTATTCATAATCGCCGTACCATGTGGGTACAGCTGTGGTGGAAGCTGATTGAGTCCATTCGTCTGTGATGGCATCATAATCATCGAAACACCGATCATCATTAGGATATGAACAGCGATGATGAAGGTAACCGTCGAACTCAGACTTACCGTGGAAAACATCCATAGTGCAATTGATACCAGAACAAGACCAGGTAAGACGATCCATTTCGGTCCGTATTTGTCAAACAATTTCCCCATAAACGGAGCTAGAATTCCGTTTAATGCGCTCGCTGGTAGCAGAATCAAACCTGCGCTAAGCGTAGAGAAAGCTAATGCGGTTTGCAAGTACATTGGAAGTACAAGCATGGAGGATAGAATGACCATGAAGCATAGGCCAACCAATAGTGACCCAATGGCAAACATCGGGTATTTAAAAGCACGCAAATCAAGTAGAGGTGTTGTCATTTTCAACTGACGGATCGTGAATATAATCAGCGCGACAAGACCGATGGCCAACGAAACGAGTACGGTTGGGCTTGTCCAACCACCTTCCCCTTCACCAGCACTACTAAAACCAAAAACAATTCCTCCGAATCCAACCGTCGATAACAACATAGAGAGCAAATCAATTCGGGGCTTACTTGTCGTGGAAACATTTTTCATTTTAAAGATCCCAATAAGAAGTGCCACGGCAAGGAAGACGAGCGAAATCCAGAAGATATAATGCCAGCTCAATGCTTCTACAAGCAAGCCAGCAATGGTAGGTCCAATCGCAGGAGCAAACATGATAACTAGACCAACAAGACCCATTGCAGCCCCACGTTTTTCAATGGGGAAAATAATTAAGATCGTGTTAAACATAAGTGGCAGCATTAAGGCCGTACCGACTGCCTGAACAATACGTGAAACCATTAAGACTCCAAAGCTTGGAGCTAAGGCTCCAATAAAGGCCCCAGTCATTGAAAAAATAAGTGAGGTAATGAAAAGCTGTCTAGTCGTGAAGCGCTGATTCAATAAGCCTGATAAAGGAACGAGAACCCCCATGGTTAACAAATACCCTGTAGTCAACCATTGAATTGTAGATGATCCCACATTAAATATTTGCATTAAGTCAGTCATCGCAACATTTAAGGCTGTTTCCCCAAATAAACCAATAAAACCACTAATTAAAAAGGCGAGTACCATGGGAAATATTTTATAATCCTTTTTTGTTGCTTCAAAATCCGTACCTGCTGTTGCTGCTGAAGCTTGCATCGTTCCACTCCTCTATTTCTCTTTATTATATATTATATAGACCGCCCTATATAATATGGACAGACAATGGTTACGAATCATTGTCTTGGATCTATCCACTCTCGACTATTCCCGGAAAATTGCTGGAACATGACCGGCTGCTCGGCGCATTGGTCTTGAACTGCGCTCGACTACCGACATAATAATAGCACCCTCAATTAAACATACAGAAACCTCTGCCATTTCAATTGCCCGATCCTCGGAAATCCCCGTTTCCACGAGTTTGTTGGATAAGGTATCCTTCCACTCCGCAAATGCAGCCTGACAAGCATCACGGAGCGAATCACTCACCGATGAAGTCTCCGCAGCAGCCAGGAATCCGAATGGAACGAATTTATCGGTTCCAAACTGATCTATAACATCAGCCATGTTAAGTACAAAAGCCTGCATAAAATCTTCTGGCTTGGGAAATTTCATTACTTGTTCCTGAAGTTTGCTTTGTAATCTAAATTGAGTTAATTTCACACATGCAATGGCTAACGCTTCTTTACTTGGAAAGTAATAATATAATGATCCCTTCGGTGATCCACTAGCTTCAATAATTTGATTTAAGGTGGTACCATGATAACCTTGCTTAGCAAATAATTGAGCGGCTACCTCCAAAATAACATCCCTCGTATTAGACTTCTTGGCATCCATTTATTTTACTCACTCCAATACATCAACTGGTTTAAGTATTTAATATATTCGAAGAGGTTTCCAATAATCAATACCACAAATCTCATGTTAATGTCTTAAACAATAAACCGACCGGCCGGTCTATTTATGATATCACCTGATTTTTAAATACACAACTTTTTATTTTTTCGCTTCATAACTCTTTCTTTCCCAGTAAAATTAAACAATCCTGCCCCGTTAGGTGAACAAAAAGCAGCCGATCACAATGAATCGACTGCTTTCTTAATGGTATAGAGCTAACGTTTCCCGTTAGTTCAATGATGATCATTTCTACTTTGGATAGGTCACAGTACATGTCATGCACGATCTAAAGGAAGCCATTTCAACACGTCTTGAATTGTTTTATCCCAGAAGGCCCAATCGTGTACACCTGGCTCTTCAGCGTAAGTATAATCCAGTGAAGAACGCTCAAACGCTTCCTTCAGATCAATATTTAGATCGTACAGGAAATCATTCGTACCGCAAGCTTGGTAAAACGCGGGTTTTGGTCCAGACGTGCGATCATTGGACTGAATCAGATGATAAAGATCGTTATCCGTTCCTGCATGTGGTCCGTCTCCGAATGCGAGACGCAGAAACGGAGGGAACTCGCCGTCCGGCCCCGGGCTCCAAAACGGGAAATTACCCGTCGAAAGTCCAGCCGCCGCAGCGAACATATCAGGCTTGCTTAGCGCCCATTTGAATGCGCCGTAACCACCCATCGATAACCCAGCGACGAAATTTTCCTCGCGAGCGTCTGATAGCGGAAACAAGGACCGGGCAATCTGAGGCAGTTCTTCCATCAGGAAGGTACCGTACTTTCCTCCATACGCCATATCCGTGTAGAAGCTTAATTGGACTTGAGGCATCACGACAGCAAGGCCCAGCTCGGAAACATAGCGTTCAATCGATGTCCGTCTCATCCAAATCGTATCGTCATCAGAGCCGCCATGCAGCAGCCAGAGAACGGGATGCCGTTCCCGGGTAGCAACGCCTTTCATCCCGATTTGCCCCCTGGTTGCCTGAGGTACAATAACGGTCATTGACGTGCTGAGTCCTAACGTTTCTGAGAAAAAATTGCATCGAATCATGGCCATTGTACATTCTCCTCACATTCAAATTATTTAAACAACCACACACCTTTTCCGTTCGGTTAATGCAGTCTGTTATCGTTGCCATCTCGGCCCGATATATATGTTTGA
This sequence comes from Paenibacillus sp. P13VS, assembly GCF_015143645.1. NCBI lineage: Bacteria > Bacillati > Bacillota > Bacilli > Caryophanales > Paenibacillaceae > Paenibacillus > Paenibacillus sp. P13VS. The sequence continues at coordinate 137,973 of NZ_WYEV01000004.1, forward strand.
TTTCATTGTAAAGGAAGCGCTTTCATATTTATACACAACAAATCCGACATATTTTCATTTCATAATTCGAGTTTTAAGAAATATAGGCACACTTTAAAACATTAAAATTCACGTTAAAAAGTAGTTAAGGGTATTTTTCGTTAAATGAAGAAAATTGATTATCATCCTACTCTCTAGTGAACAAAAGCAGCTGATTCCATTAATCTGCTGCTTTCATTATATGTTTGAGCTATCGTTTTTCCGTTAGTTCAATAGAAAGAGCAGGCTGTGGTTGTCTACTCAAAAATATGTGTAATCTACCCTTTAGTTCAACGAATATCGGATAACCTTGTTTATACCTAAACCTATGAATAAGGAACAACCTCTCTAATGACTCACTTTTTCAGAACTCGTGCTGAAGCGAAAGACTAGCTTTTCTCCATCTTCAGGATGATGACCAAGTTCTTCGGAGTATTTCCCGTTGGTACATGTGTTAAGTGTTTTTCGCCAGAAACGTTTCGCACGTTCGTTTCGTTCGGTGGGATTTGTTTGCAATTCCCATCGCCCTGGCATCTTTCCAATAATCTGTCGCACCGCTTCTTCTCCAACACCCTTTCCTCGATAATTACGTAATAGGAAGAACTCATTCATGTAATAATCGTTATAGTGAGGACAGGGTATGAAAGGGGAAGTAGCCACAAAAGCAAGCCCCGCAGGTATATCATCCACTGTGATCAGATAAGGGAATAATACGTTCGGGTGTTCCCACCAAATATCAAACACGCGATTCTGTTCCATCAAAGTTCGGGTATCATCATTCTCAAACACCCCATAACGATTGATTTTGTGTTCCCATACTTCTGACAAATCATGCAGATAAAGAGGATAAATATTATTGATAATGAACTTCTCCTCCATACCGCATAGTCTAGCGGTAACATTTAACTTTTTTACTTCATGATTAACGCAATCCATTTTGCAACTCCTCCGATTTCGATACTTTCAATCAACGATATTACTGATACCATAATTCTTTCCTATCATCAGTATAAGGTGAATATCGCATCCTTTATAGGCAGAGTATTTATATATTCATTTTTTACATAACAAAAGGCCCGTGTTGGTTTTATTCAACATGAGCCTTTTGTTATGCCTGCGTTTTATAAACAATCTTCTTCATGTTGGTAGGAATTCGCGAGTTGATCTTACATTCATACCCTGCCTAAAAAGCTTCCGAATTATACCCAATGATCCTAAGGTGATTTTAAAATTATGCCCTTGTTAATTCACCTAACCTGCCCGTTAGTTGAAGAAAAAGCCGATCACAATTCTTATTGTGCCATTTCTTCCTTTCCGTTTGTTCAATTTTCGTTTACGTAAGGTTTATAATATTGTTCGTACGACACTTTTGTTTCTTCAAACGTTGGAATCTCTATAAATTCAATATTTTCAGTATGCAAGCCTAAAAAATCTTTTGCAAGGATTCTCACGCTTTTCTTTATCTCATCCAAGTCCCAAGATTGAGATAATTTTGACCACATATCAATATAGATAGGTTTATACCCATCTATATTCGTCGGAGCAGAATGAGTAACTTGAGAAGATACATCTTCTAAATCTCTTGGGTATGTGTAACTATAATAAATATCCTCTTCACCGTTTATGAAACGGTTAATTTCATTACAATATTCTTTATCGTCACCAATAATATCTATATCATATTTCAAAAGATTAGTTAGAGCTATAGCAGTTGTAAGTTCAAAATAACCTAAAAAGTTATTTTGGTCTTGATCTGAATAAAGCGTAATCTCATCATTTCGACTCTTGCTGCAGAATCCGTAAACCCCATACCAGAATAACGAATGTCGGACATGGACATATATTGTTTGAATATTATTCACCTACCTGTAAGACTTTTACCTGAGATTAGACAGGCTTCTTTAGACGATAAATTTTTATAAGCTATTGCAATCACCTTAATAATTCGCTTTTGCAATTTATCCATATTTGTAGACAAATCATTTGCCATCAAAGTGTAATCCATGTACCCATCATAGTGCAAACCTCCAAATAAAAAAGACCGTAAAGAAACTAATTCTTCAGGGCCCTTTAAGAAATTCTATTTTATCAGATAGATTGTCTACAATTCCGTTTCTACGGACATCCTACGAACTGGGATCTAGGGTCAATGATTCATAAAATGGGTATATAGTTGCTCGAAGGTTGTAAAACATTCGACTCTTCTGCCGACTTTATCATACTCGTCTAGATATTCATCCATCACTTCAAGGAACTTCTCTTTCATCACTGATAAATCACTTGCATCAAAGTACTGCATAAGATCAAATTTCTTGGTTCCTTTGGCCACAGTCATCTCATCAAGATACCCTTGTGCTCCATAGGCCGAAATAAAGACGTAGGAGGCATCGTTCGTTATAACACTGTTCAAGATTTTATTGCGGTAGTTACACCACAATTCTTCGTATGTTCCTTTTAGATTATCAAAGGTTGGAGCAGGTTTAACCATGAAGTTATCACACATCGTGTGATGTAACCTCGTGACGCTATTCAGCATATTAAAAGATGCGATTCGAATATCTTCAATGGAATGAGCTTCGATGATGGACATGTATAAGGATTCGAGATCATTCGGTACATAGCGAAGCGAGCATATCTCTTCCAAATATCGCTTAATTCCTCGTTGGATGCACGTGTTATTCATGCTGACTAAGGCATTGACTAGATTGTATAGAACGTCGGCAGATGCATGTCGCACTGAACCGATATCTTCCCCCAGCATCGTATCGCTGTATGCCTGCTTAGCCAAGTCGATCCATTTTTTTGCTCGATTAAGACATGCTTCTCCTATCGGTTCCGCAAGTGCATCTAGAGCTTTTTGTCTAAAGTCGTTCATTTTTTCCAAATCCTCAGGCTTTGCATAGTAGAGTATTTTGAGTTCGGTTAGACTCGAAACATTGGGGCTCTCCAAGGTGGATTGCTCTTGTATTCTTGAATCCCATGGCGTGCAGTAGATGTCATATCCAACGTCATCCAAGATGAAACAATCGGATATTTCCCATCCCCGTTCTGTATTATTAATGATAACTAAATCAAGATCGCTCTTCTCATGAAAGTCCCCCGTGCTAAATGAACCCGTAAGCCCAATAATTGCGATATCGTCTAGAAAATCTCTTTTCACCCGTTCAATCACCATGTTAATGAGCAATTCATTTTTGCTTAGCAGCTTCTCCTTTATGTTTTCATCCATTCGTTACACCGCCTTCGTATGATCCAGCCGTTCTTCATTCCAACAACCTTAACTTGAGTCTATCGATTTAGAGGTGCGGTAACTAGGTATAAGTTGATTTAATTCATCTTTGAACAAAATCCGCTAAACCGTCTATACGACGAGTTAGCGGATTTCGTTAGTTCTTTTTATAGACAATTTTCTTTATACTTTCGCAGGACAAGAAGTATCGTCCCGCCAATTCCTCTATGCTGACGCCATTGCAGAATAAGGATTTAATCTCCGCGTTTCGAGCAGAGACCCTATTCTTGCTTAGGGTTTTTTCGCCCCATTTTAAGTGTGCCTCTTTGGGTTTTGGGATATAAACCAATTCGCCTTGAACGTATTCTTGAATGACACGTAGCAATTCTTCTGGAAAAATAGATTCGGCTTTTGAATATTTCATGGACCTCACTCCTTATTAAATAGATCAATAAGGTGCAAAGCCAGTTAGTAGAATATTACGATTCGTCGTTGGCAATGTAATTGTTTCTAAACTCTATGCAAAGCATTGCCATATTCTTCACTGGCTTTGCATAGAGAGATAAATGTAAGAATCCTACCCCAATTGTTTTCAATAGCCTCACCTCCAATAAAACAGATAGTTGCTATCTGATATGATATCAAAGCTTGTTGTTCAAGTGTTTTACCATGTCTTTGGACTAACACGATTGTACGATTACAATGAATTACCAGCCGTTTTTTTTCTGTGAGAGAGGTGCTTGAACCGAGTCTTCAAGAACTTCAGATGAGTCGCCAGTTGTTGGACGGGTTCGGTGGAGTAACAGCGTTAAGATATACACTTGTAGACAGATACCTTTGATGACGTTTGGAACGAATTACTACTCTAATTATTCTCCAAAAAATTAAACTAACCTGCCCGTTAGTTGAATGGCCGGACTCTAAAGCTGACCCGTCACTATTACAAGCTAAAAGTTTCGTCGATAAACAATCAATCTGATAGAGAGAATTATTCACTTTGAATGGATAAAGATAATTTGCCAATCAGCACCCTTCTAAATGTCGGGCATCATTATTATAAGTGACCAAGTCTTATCTTCTTGTTTCAACCAGTGTGTTATAGATGTATGTTCAGTTTGAGATCCAACCTTCGGCATTTCAAATACGTTTAACCCCCAAAAAACTGGAACGAGCAATCGATTATACCACCGTGATTGTGAGGCTCACCTCTGGTAATCTTAGACTAACTTAAATTCACTCCAGATAAGATTTTCTCTTACTTTATCATCAGCCATAATCATATGTACACTATCTCTTTAGATAGTATCTATCAATAAAGTGCGTACTATATTTTTATTTAAGGTCATTTTATACTAACCTTACTTTGAATCGAGGAGAGAAAAAATGACTAATATTAAAACCTACAATCACGACCTTTGGGATCACGGTATCGCTCAGGCGTACAGCGTTAACGGCACGATCTATATTTCGGGACAATTTTCCCACGATACGGACGGAGCTTTCGTTGGCGGAAATGATATCGAGGCACAAACCCGGCAGACGCTGAAGAATCTCGATCGCGTGTTAGCAGAGTTTGGTATCACGAAGTCAAATCTTGCTTATGTTGAAATCTATCTGACAAATGCACAAGAGCATATCGAGCCATGCATACATCTCTTCAAGGAATACATGGGACAACACCGGCCGGCGGGCAGTTGTATCGGCGTGACATACCTAGCGTTTCCTGAGCAACTGATCGAAATCAGTGCCGTCGCCCACATAGATTAGATGAAGGTAATATATTTTTTATGTCACACGAAAACTAGCCGTAGATTAAGGGAACTGCAGCCGATCAATTGGTCGGCCGCAGTCTTATCTGAATTTAGCTATCGTTTCCCGTTAGCTTAACGGAGTTGATTATATTTCCATACGTATTACGTGTATTTCATTTTTATCTGCAATGACATCTAGTAATGGCAATTCACTTAAACCTACAAATTTTAAATGGATGAGTTGGTACACTCATTTTCATCGAAATCCAGCTTAACTAATCCCTCTTTTTCTTTTTTCAAAAATTCTGAGTTTTCTAATATCAAGAACTCAGAAATTTCTCTACCTATTGAATCATATTCAATAAATTTAACGTAGCTGTTTATAGTAATCTTCAACGATTCCTGGTTCCATCTTTTTACTTCTATGACTAATGATTCTGAATTTAGTCCCAGATATTGAATCGCACCGTCTTCAAGGCGTAGTTCATTGATTTCCATTTTCTCACCTCAGTTATCAAAGATAAATCAACAAAGTATAATTGATACTGCATCTAAATGGCTTATTAACCCCTTTGTCTGTTATCATTAGAGTATCTTCTCTTATCTCAATCAAGTTATACCACAAATGTTATACGTTACACTAACCTGCCCGTTAGCTTAATGAAAAAACAGCCGATCTTATGGATCAGCTGCTTTCTTAATTGTATTATAAACTAGTGTTTACCGTTAGCGTATCCGTGGTTCTAAAAATTAATCACACTAATATCATCTACCTTATAGCCATTAAGACCATCTCGTTTAAACGTCATTTGAACTGTCTCTGGCCACTCTCCTTTCATCACTGTCATTTCTAAAATAAAATCACCCTCTACATTATCCGAACCTTGGATTGGTAACAAGTGAACGTTCGCGTACAAAAAATTGTCACGGTACTTTTGACGAAGAGCACTCATTATTTGAGGATTTAATTCATTGATCAACGTCTGCTGGATTATCGAGCATTGACTTATGTCTGTTACTGACTGAGTTTCTTCAGCTAAAGCTGTAGTTTGGCTAAGCAAAGTCAAACCGAACGCTAAAACCATTCTTTTAATGATCTTTATCAAAAGCAAGCACCCTCATATTTGGAATACTTTATTTTATCCAAAATGAGGAGTTGGATACGTTTTGAACGAATTATCCCATTACATGAACAAAAGCAGCCGATCACACTGGTCTGCAGCTTTCTTAATTGAGTCCACCTACCTCGTGACGCGTTAATTAATCCAATCTTCTGTCTCTACGAAGATCGAATACTTGCTGCTCAGTCCCAGTGCTTTTCTAGCGCTTCTTCACTCTGAGAAAAACCATTTCTTGAATAGAATTCAACGCTCTCGTTGCTTGGCCAAAGTATGAGAAACTCGACCTCATTCTCTTTTGACCAATTTTCCATAGCATTATGGATTTTTGACCCGATACCTAAGTTTCTGAAAGCTGGACGAGTTAAACATTGGTAACGTAACCGTAATAAGGATCTGAAGATTTTCCTGGACGCGGAACTTTATGTATTAGCTGCAAGTACATATGTGACACAAGACTTCCATCAAATTCTGCAATCCAAATATACCAGTCTCCGCTTTGGATTGCTTTTAGCAAAAACTCACTACATATCTGGATAAATTCCTCAAATGTAACGACATTATTAGCATGCTCCTCTTCTGAAAAATCCCAACGCATTTGTACAAGCTGAGGGATATCCTCCGACGTTGCCAAACGAACTAGCATCATTCATCCCCCTACTATTGTAAATATATTCAAATTCATCTTATCACACCTTCACGCTAACCAGCCCTGCCCGTTAGCTTAATGAATTAACGGGCAATATTCATTCTTTACTAGACCTTGCAGTCAACAAGGATACAATAACGTATGCAAATATTTGTATTAAAAATACAATGGCCACAAATTCAATAACCATGCTGTTCCTTGCAAAAAGATCTTGCATGATATCCACAACAATTTGCCAAGGCCTGGACAATACATCCCATGAATTCCACCGATTAAATCTCCCAATGTATACACCCAAACTACTCAACATTAAAATAACGCCAATAACCATCATGTTAATGTACTTACTGAATAGCTTGTTTAACACAACATGTATTTGAATGATTGAGCATGTCGAGAGAAGTAAGCCTAGTATGGCTACGGCAAACGTTAGGGTGAGGTTATACCAAAAATCAATATTAATCCAAAATTGTGTTCCTTCTTGAGCATTGAAATATCTGAATGAATGCAGGATTTCAGTAAAAAGGTATGCCGAATTAGGCAAAAAAAATAGCCAAACCGCACTCATCGGAATCATCCAGATCAGACTCATTTTCGTTAATTTCTTATTGAATATGTATCTAATGCATGATGAGATAATATATGGTACCCATGCCAGGAACATATCCCAGGTTAAGAATTGATACATATTCGTATCAGATTTGATACGTAAATACATCGCAACACCTAAACAACATAACGTAACCACTAGCAAGGTTAAAATAAATCGAAAATCTTGAACAGGATGTTTGTTATCTTTCATTTCGTTGCTTCCCATTCCCTTTCCCTGGGGATTAAAATGCATTGTTGCAGTCTTAAACATATGATTATCCAAATTATAACATGTATTTATTTAACCATCCTGCCATTAGCTTAATAAACTAGCAAGCGAACCGGATTAAATATACAAATAATCAGCATTCGGATCATGCTCTAGTCCTTCCTCTCCCAATTAGAACGGCTGTGAGTATAGAAAAATCAGTTAGAGGACTACACCTTACGTGCAGTCCTCTCCCACATGTTTTATTCAAATGTTGAAGGCGCAGATCAAGACCTACAAATCATTGATCCTGTTACCTTTAATTCTCCAGAACACCACCCACGGTTATTGCACTTTGTTTTCCAAAGTCCATTTTTGATATTCATCTTCAGCATGGAAGTCTTCCATCATCAGCTTGGTTCCATCTTCCGATACACGGAGTGCACTCCCATTGTGCACACTTGTAATGCTTACCGTCCCATCATCGTTATTGGAAATGTTCCAGCGTTGATTGGGATACCCGAGATATGGATAGAGTTGAATCCGATTCTGACCGACATCCCAATCCAGTGACACCCCGCTGACGGTACGGATGGAGTAAGAACCGGAATCATCACCGGTAGGCACAAGTATCCAAGCATAACTCGATGCTTCACCATCCTTTTCGTTGCCAGCTGTCACAACCTCGCCTGCTTGGGATTGCGTCGCTTGTAGGGCCACAGGAAGTTCTGCACTCCGAATGATCACGGTCTCCAGTGCTGCTTTTTTGATGTCATATGCATTCACATGCTGAAAAGACGCACTGCCTCCAAACGTATGAACACCGAAGTGTCCCTCGGCAAACGTGCCATCCTGAACATCCATGATCCGTTCACCGTCCAGATCCACCTGAATACGCGTTCCCTTCGCCTGAATCTGGATATGGTAAGTCTGGTTACTCCGAATGAATTTTGGAATGCGGGCAAGCACCTGCCGATTCTCGAACTTGCCGTCCACTTTATAAAACAGGCGAATCGCCTTCAGGTTGGGATCAACATTCAGATAATAACCACTTCGTCCATCCTCGCTTGCCCGAAACAGAATGGAACCTGCTCCTCCTTCAGCATCCAGCTGTAAGTCAGCCTCATATCGGAAGTCTCCCGCAGTCTCTCGGGCAACATACTGTGAATCACTGCGGTCAATGCCCTGTAAGCCATAGTCCGAAACAAACCACTGCGCAGACGGTCGATCCTTTTGCCAGCCGGATAAATTCGTGTGGAATACGCCATCCGTTACCGTAATCGGTATTTTGGCAGAAGCTTTACCGTTAGCCATGGAAGCCGTCACCCAAGCCTCCCCCTTGCCTACAGCACGAATCGCAGCATGTGTTTTGTCAGAATCAACGATTTTCACCACTTTAGGATTACTCACGGTCCATTTCAGCGGTTGGGCTCCTTTTCCTGGTCCGCCTTCAGCCGAAGCGTAGAGGGTTTCGGTATGACCCACATTCGCTACTCTTCTCTGCGTATCTGCAATAATCTTTGGAGCGGAGGACATGCCTTTTCTCCAGATATTATCCAAGGCATATACATTCAGTGAGACCACTTTTACATTTCCGCCCAGGCTGTAGAACGCCATCGACCTTCCAGCTGGATCCGGAAAAATCACATCCGAGAAAACCACTCTGCCCTCATTGCCAAACACTTCAACAGAAGCTTCATCGACAAATATTCGCAGCTTGATCCTCCCATTTTCAGGTTGTAGCGCAGCTTCGTGTACTTTGGTAAATAAGCCCGAGAAACTCACGTCTCCCGAAGCGGTGCGATCCACGAACATCGTCTCTTTCTCCGTCTTGTAGCCCACGGTCGTTTGTTGTCCTTCCCTTTGACGCAGGTGAAAACCAAACTCCGTAACGGGACTGTCTGCCGGAATTTCCACTTCTGCTTCAATCTCGTATGCACCTGCAGTCAGACCCTTGAGCACATTTTGCGATTGCGGACCGACCATTAACTGCTCCGCACTGTACAGGTTTTGCCGGAGTGTCTCAAGTTCGATAACAGGCTTTTGTACCAGACGCACACCCTCCTCTGTTGTTCGGAGAGAAACTTCTCTTGGAATAGTCAATTGCCCCTTCCAGGGATTCGTCGGGAAATCAAATGGATAATCCCAGTTTGTCATCCACGCAAGCATCACTTTCCGCTGATCCGGCATATTCGCAAATGACATCGACGCATAGAATTCCTTGCCGAAGTCCGTCTTCAGCACTTTCCCGGCAGGATGGTCGTTCAGGAATTTCCCCTCCGCCGTCAGCTCGCCAACAAAGTATTCCGCATCCGATCCTTGCGTCTTCGTATTGGCTCCGGTACTGATCATAAGCACCCACTTGCGCTCATCCGTCCCCTCTACTGGCAGCTGAATCAGGTCGGGACACTCCCATACCCCTCCGCGAATGTATTCCCCATATCCGAAGTTATCGGTTAATGTCCAATCAAGCAGATTCGTTGAGGTAAAAAACCGGATATGGTCCCCGCCAGATACAACCATAATCCAGCGGTTGTGCTCTTCATCCCGAACGACCTTCGGATCGCGAAAGTCCCAACTCCCCGGGTCTTCGCCATTTTGGCCAGGGTTCTCGATCACAATCGGACGGTCTTCAGCGTATTGCCAATTCCGGCCTTGATCCGTACTGTATGCGAGACCGATACGCTGATTGCCACCAGGCTTACCCGGATGGTACGACGTATAGTATGCGATCAGACCTTTGCCACCGGAATCCGAGAACAGGCCGGATGCGTTGTTCAGATCCGCAATCGCTGATCCTGACCATACATGACCCAGATCATTCCATGGCAGCGCAATGGGTAAACGCTTCCATTTTACAAGATCCGTACTGACTGCATGGGCCCATGTCCCTCCGTCCTGGTGAAATAAATGATACTCCCCCTCGTAATAAACCAATCCGTTCGGATCGCTTGCGGACCCCCGTATTGGAGAGTAATGATATTGAGGACGGTATTTTTCCGTATAATACATCGAATTTTCCTTGATATACGCATCTTGAAAATAGGCTATGCCCTGTTTCACTTCAAGTCCGGTATATCCCTCGGCATAACTAGAATCCATGACCTCCACAGCCGGTGCTGCATATCCATCCACATACACCTGAATCAGGCTACCGGAGGCAACCACTTCGATATGGTGCTTTGCTGTCGGATGACTCGGGTATGTACGATCCGAATTCGCAAGAATCGTTCCGTCCGCCTTTTGCAGCTGTACCCGTACCTCTTCCCCTTCTCTACGAAGTGCCGTTTGGTATCCCTTTGTCCCGTCTATATTCGACCTGAATAGTAGAGCTGCGAAGCTACTATCGGCCAAAGACATATCTCCCTCAAATACAAAATCCCCCGCTGTTTTCTCGTATATGATCTGTGTTTCCTCTTGCGCATTTCCTTTGCCTCGATATCCCCGTAGATCCGGCTGCCAATTTCCTTTACTGTAAACGGGGTTACCCAGATTTCCACGCATGGTACTGACATTTACATTTTGGAACAAGCTTGATCCGTCCCACACATGCAGCCCCAGCATCCCTGATACATACGCACTGTCTTTCACATCAATCACCGGGTCGTACCCGCCATCCCAATACACCTGCAGCCTCTCGTCAACCGCTTTTACTTTCAAATGATAAATGCCGCCAGACTCCACGGTTACCGAGTACTCTTCCAACAATGCACCTGGCTTGCCACTGGCATCTTTTAAACGAATCAGACCAGCCTGAGGAACCACTTGCAGCATATAGGAAGACCACCCCGTATCATTGGAACGGAAAACAAGACTGGCATCTGCCTTCATATCCTGGATTAACAGATCCGCTTCATAAATAAAATCTTCGGCCCGCGTGTCCGATAGGACGGTCACATTCTCCTTCTCTTCGGAAATTAAATGAAGTCCTTCATTTGTATCTTCAAAATTGCCTTTACCATGCAATGTCCAACCGGACAAATTCGTTGCTGCCCTGGATACGTCCATTTTCATCGGAACCGCCTCCGTATGTTGAGTTTGAGATTCTGGGCTCTTGGATGATGCCGTACTCTTCATACTCTGCTGCATCGTCAACTTATCCAGAGGGGAAGTTGTCGAATACGCTTCCACAGAAGTGGAACCAAGGACACAGGATAACAGGACGCAGCTAATGGACCTTAACATAAATCTCACGAATATCCCTCATTTCTCTGCGTGATAGAAAAACAAAGAAAGGACGGTGCATTCCCTTAAACAACTGAATCAGTCTTTTAAGCGATCTGCTCCGTCCTTCCTTGAACATGTGGATTACAATGATACCGCTGAATCAGCCTTGACTTGATTAAGTGCTTCGATGCCTAAGGCAAGCGCACCGTATAAACCCGCGTGCTGTCCCAATCCTGGCGGAACAATATATTGGTCGATGTGCTGCAGCAATTCAGGCACGTTCACATAACCATGGAGATTGTGTATAACCTGTTCCCGAATCATGGGAAACAGATGCATCTGCTGCATGACACCACCGCCCAAGATGATCATCTGCGGTGAATGCAGCAGGATGGACGTCGTAATGGATTCGGCAATATAATAGGACTCCATTTCCCATGCCAGGTGGTCGGTCGGCAGCTCGCTGCCGGGTGTCTGCCAACGGGCTTCGATGGCTGGCCCTGCAGCCAATCCCTCCAGGCAATCCCCATGATACTTGCATAATCCGGCAAAGTGATCCTGCGGATGCCGCCTCGTTCGGATGTGTCCACCCTCTGGATGCAGCAATCCGTGTATTCTTTTTCCTCCAGCAATAAGTCCAACGCCAACACCGGTGCCAATCGTATAATATACACAGTTATCCAAGCCCTGCGCAGCTCCCCATGTGACCTCCCCCAGAGCAGCAGCATTCACATCCGTATCCCACCCGAAGGGAACAGGGAATTCCCGCTTCAAGATTCCCACCACATTGCAGTTTTCCCATTCGGACTTCGGAGTTGTGGTAATGTATCCGTAAGTAGGGCTATCCAGCTTCAGATCAATCGGACCAAAGGAACCAATGCCGATAGCCTCTACCCCTTTATCTCTGAAATAGTCACTCACCTTGGCGAGTGTAATCTCGGGATGTTCCGTCGGAAAGCTACACCATTCTTCCATATGTCCTTGTTCGTTGCCTATTCCGCATACAAACTTCGTTCCGCCCGCTTCGATGGCACCTATACGCATCTACCTGCCCTCCTTCTCTTTAGTTCTCATGGGTTTCCACCTTAACGGGAGACAATTCGTAGATATGAAGAGCGGAGAAGACCATGTTTTCCTGATCGGCATCCACCGTAATTCGTGCAGCATCTACATCCGGATAGATCAGGTCCGTAATAACGGCCTGACCGTTACTCGCAAATACCTCAACCGAAGAAGAATCCACATAGATACGCAAGTGTTGACCCCCGCCCTGAACCCTTGCGGTGTGACGTCCCAGGAAATGCTCATGGAAATCAACGATGCCTGATTGGCTGCGATCAACGTATACCTCACGCTGATCCGCGTCTACACCAACGAGCGTTTGATGACTGGCGCTGCTTCTCAAGGTAAATTGAAGAGATTGCTCCGATTCCCATTGCGCATCGACTTCATAGCTCACCAGCTGCAGCGTGCCAAGATGTTTCCTCGCCTCTTGGACAGAAACGTTGTGCAGGGTCAATATCGGTTTCCGGGCTTGCTCCATTTCACGGGCCGGACGCTGAACCAATGTGACTGTACCGTCTATCGTTTCCAAAGTAAGCTCCCGAGCAATCGTCATCGCGCCGCGATAACCTTCGGTTGGCGTCTGGTTGGCATACATCCAGTTGCTCATCCAGCCCATAAACAGGCGTCTGCCGTCTTCAGCCGGAATGTCGGACCAACTGACTCCTGCGTAGTTGTCCCGCCCATGGTCAACCCAGCGAACCGTGCGGGAAGCTTCATCCGGAACAAACGTCGACCCATCAAAATCTCCGATAAAGTACTGTGTTCGCGAGCCTTCCTTGAACGCAGGATCTGCACCAATACTGACAAGCATGACCCATTTTTCATGCCCATGGTCCCCATCCACCGCCAGCGGGAAGAGATCAGGACATTCCCACACGCCGTCATGTGAACCGATGCCTGCGCCGAATTCACTGCTGAGTGTCCAATCTTTCAGATTCGGAGAGCGGTACAAGCATACCGTCTGACCACAGGCAATGATCATCACCCATTCCTTGCTCTGCTCGTGCCAGAACACCTTGGGATCACGGAAATCGACAAAAGACTCATGCTCCAGTACCGGATTGCCCTCATATTTGTTCCATGTGCGGCCATTATCCTTGCTGTATGCAATGCTCTGCCGCTGAATCGGTTGATCGTTCGGCACTTCCAGATGATGCGTGAATATTGCTACCAGTCCTGGTTCCTCATCAAAGAAACCGGAAGTATTATTCCAATCCACCACAGCACTACCCGAAAAGATCATGCCGTGTTCATCCGGCGCCATAGCCACAGGAAGCTCTTCCCAGGTGAACAGATCCTTGGTCACGGCATGCCCCCAATGCATCGGTCCCCATGTGGTACCAAATGGATGATGTTGATAGAACAGGTGATACTCGCCTTTGAAAAACACCATCCCATTGGGATCATTCATCCACTTCTCGTTCGGTGAGAAATGATAAGCACCTCGGTAATCGGTTGTTGAAATGGTAGACATGTAGGTTCTCTCCTTTGAAATACACCGTTTTTTTTATTTTGTATTGCGGTCATATCCCGCTTGTTTAATCTGAAGCCATTCCTGCAGTCCAAGACGGTCCAGCTCTTTCAAATAGGCATCCCATTCCTGCTCGATTTTCCCGTTTTGGTACCATTCTGTGCGCATGCGCAGTACATAAGCGAACAGGTCGGTTTCAATGGTAGACAGGCGGTCGAGTTCATCAATGGAGAAAAATACGCTTGGATAAACGTTCTCTGCTTTCATATGTGGAACCATCACCCGATCCAGAAGCTCCATGCGCCATGCAGCATCTTCCGGTTTGGTCGTGTATTTGTCGTAGTAACTGTCGAGAATCGCCAGTGGTCCGGCAATGCTCGTTTTTTGTCTAAGTTCGACAGGCGCAGCCCCTTCCAGCGGAAGATGCTTCAGCATACCCTTGGCTTCATCGAATTCAAAAATATTTTGCTGCGTTTCATCCCCGTACGTTCCCCAGTTGTTTTGGATCGATTGGAGCGGATCGTACAGCTGGTCTACCCACTTCGCTGTGGATTCCAGATTTTTATTGCTGCTCGTGATAACCATACGTCCTCTGTCGAGTCCGATCCCATTGGTTCTCGTAACATTTCTCTCTCCGTCCGGACCGGCAAGTGGAGGCAAAACATCATACGTGTCATTCATTCCCGTAATGTTGGCCTTATCCCATGTGAAATACATGCCGTACTTATGGTCCTTGCCTTTGGCCAGATACGTATTCCAATCCTGCTGATAGGCTTCCACATCCACTAGGCCTTCCTGGACAAGCTCATGGATATATTTCACAGCTTCCTTATACCCTTCATCCGCTGCCGTAAAGACGACCTTCCCCTCGTTCGTTACCACGGTATGGTCCCAGTTCTCCCCAAGTCCGAATGCGGCAAAGAGAAATGTCAGATCTTCTCCGCCCGGCTTGTTGATGAACGACAACGGAATTTCATCCGCTTTTCCATTTCCATTGGGATCTTGCGTTTTGAAGGCGATTAGCACTTCCTTCAATTCCTCGGTCGTCGTAGGCATCTTCAGTCCGAGTTTATTCAGCCATTCCACATTGATCCAAGGCAGATTATCCACCGCTTGTATCCGCTGCTTGCCGCTTCCCAGCTCCTCAATCCATGGGAAAGAGTAGATATGTCCATCCGGCGCTGTAATCATGCTCTTGTATTCGGGAGCTTCCTCCAGCACCTTTTGCAGATTGGGCATGTATTGTTCGATCAAGTCTTCGAGCGGAATGATGGCTCCGTCCTTGGCCAGTTTCAGGAGATCATAATCTCCGTAACCTGCGTCAAAGATGGCATCGGGCAGCTCCCCGCTGGCTACCGCCAGATTTCTCTTTTCGGCAAACACATCACTCGTATAGTTCTTCCAGTTGATATGCACATTGGTCTTTTCCTCGAGTCGCTTGTTAATCAGTTTCTCGTTCGGATCGGCCGGAGCCAGCGGCGAGCTCTGCGTGATAAAATTCAGTGTCACTTTCCCGTCGGGAGACTGGGCTTCACTGGCTGCGCCGCCCCCTCCTCCACCACAGGCCGTGAGCAGAAGTACAGCAGACAACATGGAAAGGGATACCGATGTAATGCCTCTTTTGGACTTTTTCACTTTTTTCATGACGTGACCTCCACTTTATATTGTTGGATCTGACTTAAGATATCTCAGGCTGTTCACTATTTGAGTGAACCTACCATGACACCCTTTTCGAAATACTTCTGGAAGAACGGATACATGATGATCAGCGGCAGACTCGAAATGACAATCGCAGAATACTTAATCATCTCGGATAGCCGTTTGAGCTCCGCCATGGCAAGCTGATCACTGATCATGCCCGGGGCAGCCTGATTCTGGATCAGAATGGAACGCAGAACGAGCTGTAAGGGATGAAGATTGGGATTATCCAAATAAATCATGGCATCAAAATAGGAATTCCACTGCCCGACGAATGCGTACAGCGCAAGGACAAAAATGATCGGTTTGGATAGCGGAATGACAATCTGAAAGAAAATCTTCATATCGGAAGCACCGTCCACGTTCGCAGCTTCTTTCAGCTCCCTGGGTACACCTTTGAAAAAAGTTCTGGAGAGAATGATGTTCCATACGTTAACCGCTCCCGGAATGATGATCGCCCATATGGTATCCAGCATGCCGAGATTGCGCACCAGAAGGTAGGTTGGAATGAGGCCGCCACCGAAGAACATCGTAATGATAAACAGAACCATGAAAAATCCTCTTCCCGCCAGCCTTTCCTCAGA
Source organism: Paenibacillus sp. P13VS (assembly GCF_015143645.1). Classification (NCBI taxonomy): domain Bacteria; kingdom Bacillati; phylum Bacillota; class Bacilli; order Caryophanales; family Paenibacillaceae; genus Paenibacillus; species Paenibacillus sp. P13VS. The sequence continues at coordinate 154,522 of NZ_WYEV01000004.1, forward strand.
CAAGGCATAACCTGCACAGATCGAAACCGCCACGGTCACGAAGGCAAACGAAACCGAGTACAGCACCGCATTTGCGAAGCCTCGAATCATCGCCGGATTGGACAGAATCATCTGATAACCATCCAGACTCCAGTCGGATACATTGAAGGACAGGCCCTGATTAAGCAGCACGGTTGGATCCATAAAGGAAGCGATAACAATATAAATGAGAGGAACGACCACAACCAGTACAGCACAGGTGAGAAAGATCGCGTTCAGTGCAAGGATCAGACGATCCAGCCCCGTCGGTTTGATAGTCATGAGTGATACTCCTTTCTAGTAAAGGCCTTCGCCTTCGTTTAATTTCTTCACGATCAGATTCACGGTGACAAGCAGGATGACGTTAATGATGGAGTTAAACAACCCTACGGCCGCAGAATAGGCGTAATCACCGGACTGTAATCCGACCTTGTACACATAGGTGGCAATAATTTCGGATGACGGCAGGTTCATGGATGTCTGCATCAGGTATGCCTTCTCGAATCCGATCGACATAATTCCGCCAGCTGCAAGGATAAACACAATAGCCATAATCGGGCGGATGGTCGGAAGGTCAATGTGGCGAATACGTTGAAGAAGATTGGCTCCATCCAGATTGGCTGCATTGTGAAGCTCTGGATCGACATTGGCCAAAGCCGCAACGTATATAATTGAAGCCCAGCCTGCCCCCGTCCAGATATCGGACAAGATGTAGATCCAGCGGAAATATTCGGGTTCGGACATAAACATGATTGGCTGACCTGTAATCCATGTGGTCAATTGATTAATGGGACCTGTCGGCGATAAGAAGATGAAGAGCATGCCCACAACTACGACAACGGATATAAAATTCGGTGCATACAGAAACAATTGAATGTTCTTCTTCACTGCAGCTTGTCGCACCTGATTCAGCATGAGAGCCAGCAAAATAGGCACCGGGAAGCTGAAAATCAATCCCAAAAAGCTGAGCTTAAGCGTATTCATAAAAATGACATCAAAATTGGGTGAAGCCAAAAACTTCTCGAAATGTTTCAGGCCCACCCACTCACTGCCCATAATCCCCTTGATCGGACTGAAGTCCTTAAATGCGATGATGGCTCCATACATCGGAATGTATTTGAAGATCAGTGTCAGGATTAGAGCTGGCGCAAGCAATACATACAGGAAATAATTCTTTTTGAGCTGCTGTAACGGATGAAAAATGGAACTCCTCTCTTTGAGGCTCTTCCCCATCCTCTTATTGGTGTTTACTGTGTTATCCAACATACGACCCCCGTTCATCATTAAAGTTTACAATTGCTCATAGTAAGGGCTTTCAATATTTACAATTGCTTATTTGATATTTTACAATTTATCAGGGTAAGTATCGTTTAGTCAATACAAAATGTGAAAAATAATTGTGCATTTGCTTCACTTTTTTTTGCATAACTCTGTACTAATTGTATGAATTACGGAATCAATATCCAAAAAAAAGCTCGTTGTATAACGTATTTCATCCTGTAACAAAGGTCTCTACCTCAGCAGTATACGATGTAAAACTAAATGACGAATAAATAAAGAATGTGAAATATAAAATTGACAAAAACAATTATATATTGTGCATTTGTAAATTTACAATTGCTATTTGCTTCGATATATTATACATTTGATTTAGAAAACACTTGAGACGATCAATTGACCAATAGAGGTGAGGCACGACATGGCAAAAGAGAAAGTTACGATACAGGATATCGCAGATGCTCTGGGCATCTCCCGAAATACGGCTTCCAAAGCCCTGAATGATAGCGGAAACATCCCGGAAGAAACACGGAGTCGGGTGATCAAGAAAGCCATTGAATTAAGATATAAACAATTTGCTTATATGGAAAGTGAGCATGTTCTGAGTAAAACGCCGGGCAATATCGCCCTGTTAACAGAGAACCTGCCGAATACGTCTCATTTTGGATCGCTGCTCATTAGCGGTTTGGAGAAAAGAATTAGTGCCGAGGGCTATAACCTGTCCATTCATATCGTTCGTGAAGTTGATGAAGAAGCCCTTACCCTACCTAACAATTTTGACATTTCCAAAGTGGACGGCATCATCTGCATCGAGTTATTCAACCTGGAATATACCCGCCTCATCACAGAGCTCGGAATTCCGACGGTCTTTATCGATTGTGCAGCCAACATCTGCTATCCGGATTTCCATGCAGATCTTCTTCTTATGGAGAATGAACATAGCACTTATCAGTTAACCAAAAAATTAATTGATAGCGGCTACAAAAGTATCGGATTCGCTGGAGACTATAATCACTGTAAAAGCTTCAACGAACGATGGACTGGATATCACCGGGCGATGTTGGAATCGGGATTGCAGGTCGATCCAGCCCACTGCATTACAGACAATGATAAGCTGTACTTCTCCAAACCTGGTTGGCTAAGGGAGCGAGTAGCTGCACTGGAGTCGTTCCCTTCCGCATATGTGTGTGCCAATGACTTTATCGCGGTGGATCTAATTAGAGCTTTCAAATTAAGAGAGGTCACGGTTCCGCAGGATATTGTGGTATGTGGATTCGATAACGCACCTGAATCCAGAATTATTGAACCTCCGTTAACGACGGTCCATATTTATAGTAACGAGATGGGGATTAAGGCAGCCGAAATGCTGTTATCCCGAATTGACAACCCCGAACAGCCTTATCAGGTCTCGCATATTGTGACTGCACCCATTATCAGAGAGTCGACACCTGGAATTATGCCAGCCGAGCCTACTCTTGTCAGAAAGTAAGATGGAGAAGAATGTATCTTAATCATGCTGAAATATGTCGCTATTGGCGTTCTCTGAGCAAGTAGTTGAATACAAAAAGAAGTGGATACCCATCTGATGGGTCCACTTCTTTATATTTTCTAATTTACCTCTTCTAGCTTGCCTCAGTTCTTCCTATGCCATATCTCATCCCTAGTTGGCTCTTCTAAATACTAGCACTCAGCACTTTCCCTACTTCTCAAACGCCAAATTGCTTCAGATGATGGTCCAAGTGCTTGTAGATTCCTTTACCCCATTCCTCGGAAGTCAGTCTTCCAAAAAAAGGATGGGGAACTGCACCATTTTTGAGACCTTCACGTTGTAGCGTCAATATATTTTGTTCGAGCTTTTCTTTTTCTACTTCAAACTCTCTTGTATCCATGATCACCATGCTTGGAATCGTAGACATATTACGGGGAAGCGGCTTGTCATTATAAAAAATGGGTTTTGCAAACTTTCCAACCAGTATGCCTAGCAAGCTTCTTGAGGAATGGGTTTTTCCCGTTGCTATGTCTTGGAACGAAGAGCAATGAGCAAGCATCTGAGCAGCATTCATGCGCCCCCACTCAGGTTGAACATCTTGCTTTAATTGATCGATCCGTCCCAAGATTTCTTTTGCAGCCGATAGATCAAAAATCGTTTTCACTAAGACATAGCCCTCCTAACCTTTGCAAGAAAAGAATCCACAATAAAAATATTACCATATTATTCAAGTGGAATGTGGATTACAACAGCATACTCCTTAATGATTAAAACAGCCAATCACAATGATCGGCTGCTTTCTTGTTGTTATTGAGTTTAGAATCTATCCGACATATTTAAGAATGAGCTGGTATATGGCTATGGCGAACCCCAAAATGCTTGCTTTCACTTTAGCTGGATGATTTCTTCTTTTACCGCCAAATAAATAAAGGAGCATGATTATAAATCCTATAGGAATCCATAGCTCAAAGTAACCTTTTGATGTGTAACTAGTGTAAATCGGAGTAATGGTAGTACTGAATAAAAAGTAAAAAAATACCGTAAAACGTCTTGTTTCTAATTGTTTGCTCCACCTTACTAATAAGAAAATAATAACTACTAAGATAATCGTGATGTGTAAAGGGGGAATAAGTATCGTAACGTTTCCAAATGTTAAATCCATTTTTGCGTTGCCCTCCTTTTTTCACCTACGCATGCTCATCTTTCATTGCTTTCAGCATCTAAATCATGAAGCATCCATTATATCAGAATAAGAACCATTTATTGTATAATATTAGGAAATAAATATTCATATCACCATTAAATTATAATTAAAGCATACAGGGTAAAAATGACAAAAGCAGCCGATCTTGTTGATCAGCTGCTTTGTCATGTAAAAGGCGCTATCCTTTTTAGCGATCACTATAATTATGCTTTTCAATAACTCTATTTTACGCAATGAAAAATAAAAGATCGACTTTCAGAATTTGCATATTTAAATTCCCAATCCCCAAATGTTTCAATTTTCGAAAAACCGGCTTGTTTCAGTGACTCATCCAATTCTTCTTGCTTTCGAAATCGTATCTGCATTTTTTCATGAACGAGGACTTCATTTGTTTTTGTATTTTTCACAGTTTCATAGAACGTATAAACATCTTGCTCAAACCCCTCATATTCTGTATAGATTTCAAGCGGGTCTCCACTTAGCCTGTCTTTGGCCACATCAGGACTCATATCCTTCTCCCACTCTTCCCACACTTTTACCAGGGGATTTCTTGTATCAAATATAAAGTGACCACCAGCTTTAAGGGATCGGAATACGTCTGAGGTCACTTGTTTCCAACTATCATCTGTAAGAAATACCTGTGCAACATTGGCTGTCATAATAACCGCGTCATACGTATTGGTTTGTAAATTGGAGCTGTCTCCTACAATCCAGTTCACTTGGCCTGAATCATCCTTACTTCTCGCCAGTTTAATCGCTTCTTCATGGGGATCGATGGCTGTGATTGTATATCCGTTTTGAGCAAGCTGTGTAGTCCACCTTCCTGTTCCACAGCCTAAGTCAGCTATAGACTCCACTTTCAATCTCTTTAGCAATGCAAGGAAAAATTCATCATCTTTTCCCCAAAGGTTAATCTGGTCATATACTAATGGAATCATAAATGTTGTTTTCCCACTTTCTATATCGTTTTTGCGATGAATCTGGATATTACATAAGTATAAACGATATTCCTGATATAGTTCATTTATCTGCCCGTTAGATGAATTAAAGCAACCCATAACCACGAATGCACCCAAACATATAGGAGAATCGTCTCGTTGACTAATCCCGATTTCCTCATTATAATTCGGACATCGAGAGCCATGCCAAAAATTGCTGGCCACGGTTGCCAATGCCATGTCGGTTCAGAAGGTTCCCTTTCGAAGGTTGAATCATGTCTATAAACAAACTCAAAAGTGAAAGATGTGAATGAACGATGAGTAAACAGAAGTTGTACTACGGTAAAGATATCGAAGTCATGTTTGATTCTGAGGTATGCATTCATTCCGGTATTTGCGTAAAGGGCCTCCCTGCTGTGTTTGATTTGAGCAAACGTCCTTGGGTGAATCCCGATGGCGATACTTCAGAGGCCATTGCCCGGCATATTGACACATGTCCAAGCGGAGCACTCACGTATAAACGTCTGGACGATGAATATTCAACAAGGAAAGAGGGATGAACATGCATCATGTAGAACACGAACCTGCTAATAAAAGATTTATTATTCAGGATAAAGGCGACATTGCTGCGGTCATGACGTATGTAATCTCAAGTCCGGAGCTGTACATAATTGACCACACGTTGGTTGAAAATGCTTACCGGGGACAAGGGCTTGGCGATAAGCTGCTCAAAGCTATGGTGGAATACGCGCGCGAAAACGGTATTAAGATTTTACCTTTGTGCCCGTTTGCCAAAGGTCGTTTCGACCGCATTCCTGAATACGCGGATGTTCTCAATTAATACCCATTGAATGATGAGTAAAGTAAGAGAAAAGAGCCAGAGAGTACGAGATCTCTTCGTCCCCTCCGGCTCTTTTGCATTAACTGCTCCTATCATTTTGGTGGGCATCTTCATGAAAGTAATGTTCAAATAGACTTAGATATTTTCCTTTATCCAAGAACGCAGCTTATCAGCATAGAAAGAACGCTCTTCTGGATCGGACTGTGACCCCTTCGACAGATAAAGTTGATCATTTATATATCTAGGGTAAACATGGAGATGATAATGCCACACGTCTTGATTGCCAGCTGGTTCATTATGCTGCCTTGTTGAAATTCCCTCACATCCATATGTACTTTTCATCGCAAATGCTGTAAGCTGAGCCGCGCGGTGAATCTCAGCAGCGTAATCTGCAGGCAGTTCATAGATGTTCTCGAAATGTTGATTGGGCACGATAAGAACATGTCCTTTATTGTTTGGCCACCATTTGCCCGCTATAAATGCAGTTACCTTTTCATTCTGATAGATAATATCCCTTTGTTTTGTTCCCTGTTCAGGTCTCTCAATACCCCAAATACAGCAAAATGGACATTCGTATCCTTCGGGCTTGTGTGAAAATACTGGTGTCATCTCTATTTCCCACCCCCTCTCAACTTCAGGTTTCGAACACTTCCCAATGATCCGATTCCGGGAGGATATACCCCTCCTAAATGTCTAGATATGCAAGCTTAAAAAACTTCATGTACACCTCATTCAACTGTTGGCTGTCAATAAACATACTATATTTACCTTCAAAACTTAAAGTATAGTAATATACCCATATAATTATAACTATAAGGAGTGGACACTATATTAAAAATTAAGTTTTTGAGCATATTTATTATTGTTTGTTTTGTCCTAATCATGGGAGGTTGTAGCTTTATGTCTGATTCTCGAGAAGATGCTCAAGCCATTAACAAGGCTATGAATGCAGGAAAAACATATTTTAAAGAAAAATATGACCTCAACGTTGAATTTACACGCCACAAGTTTAATCCGCCCGATCTCGGTACGGACGTTGGGCTTTTTGGACATTTGACAGAAGATCCGGATACCGAGGTGTTTCTCCTCATTAATTATGAGACGCTCGACGTCGTTACTGCGAGTGTTCCCAAAGAACTGATTAAAAAATAGGAGATAACTGAGCCTTTTTCTGAGGCTCTTTTCTTATATTTGGCCAAGTCTTCATCCCATTATATTCCTGCTCTTTACTACAATATGAAACGGCAGCTTAGCTTTACGTCAACTGCCATTGTGCTGTATTGAACAATTGTTACCCGTTAACATTGTGGGAACTACCTTTTAATATCTTCAGTAATCTTTTGTTTGTATCGAATTATGGCAAGAGGCAGATTAATCATTCCAAGAGTGAAAGAAGATACCATAGATATCCATTGAGGTATGGTAAGATAATAATTCGGTTTTCCGTCTCCTACAGGTCCTACTTTGGGTTGGTAGCTATCCCACCATTCATATAAGAAACCAACAACATAAAGACAGCCAACCCATTAGCCGGCTGCCTGCATGATTTATATGTTTCAAGCTAAGATTACAATTCCATAAGCTCATTCTTTTAATCAGAGATAACCCTACCCCTATCCACTTCTACTACGAACAAATACACCTAGTTACTCAGGAAGACCCTGGAACGTGTTCCCGCGTGTCAGCACCTGACTCTGATCTGCCCAGCGGATCTGAACTGAACGGGAAGTGAACAGATCAGATCCGTCTGAGACTTGAAAATGCAGATGCGCTTCACTGGAGTTACCGGAATTACCAAGCTGCCCGATGAGATCTCCCTGCTTGACTTTATCCCCTGTTTTTACGGCTGCACTTCCTTCCTTGAGATGTGCCGTGATGCTGTATTCCCCATTTCCATGATCGATAACGACAACATTCCCTGCCGGCTCTTCAGCATTCATCACGCCTGGCGTGTTATCCGGAATGTCATTTTTGACTTCAACAACCGTCCCATCTGCAGCTGCATAGAGCGGCTCGCCAAAAGCATAATAGTTTTCATTCACAGCGGCCTCCCCTTGATAACTTAAATCTTCCTTCGTGCGAATAATGTCCAGTGCGTAACGCTGCGTTTCATGCGCATAATGATAATTGGACATCACATCATTTCCTCCCCAGAACACGAACCATTCCCCCTTCATAGGAAACTGAAATTGGGTCTTGGTAAATGCCTTGTCCGTCTCCTCATGCGTTTCAAGCGGCTGGATCAACAGCCCGTCAATCTGATGATCCTCGGCAAAATAGGCCTGTATTCCTTTGGTCCCCGTCTGATCCTTCCAGGAATGCTCCATCAGGTTGTTCATTTTGACTTTCGTAACCTGTTCCCAGGAAGTGACCCCCTCCGTGAAGCTATCCACAGACCGCTTAAACTCTTCGAGCGATATCGTTTCCTTCAGTTCCGGGCTCATTTGATTATAAATGTCGTCCTTCGAACCATTCATCAATGTATCTATGAAATGTTCAGGTGTAATCATCACATCCTCCTCTGCTGAGTTCGTCTCTTCTTTATTGGTGTTTTCTGCGGCTGGCGACGCACTTGAAGTCTGTTCTGCTGATGGCTTTTCCCTCTGGTCAGATGATTCTGTAGCACCGCAGGCAGACAAGAGCACACACGCACCAAGTGCTGCGGCAAGCATTAACCAACTCCTCTGACTTCTCCTTGAACCTTTTTGCAGAGCATATTCTGCTTTCATCCGTTTTTTTTCAATGAACATTTTGGACCGCTGCCTGCTTCCCTTATGATTTCTATTCACTTCCCTGCACCCCTTCTGTAGAACGATTTCTTACCAATCCAGTGTACTAAACCAATCTTATCCTCCGTCTAACCTCCTCTTACGTCTATCATAACTTTGAGGCATGCTGCTGCTTCATAATTAAGATTCTGTTAAGGTTACAAGTACGCTCCACGACTCCTCAGAATGGTATGATAGATTAGATAGACCAACGCAGAAGATCATAGCCGACAACGAATGTAATCATAAAAATCAGGAGGATCTCTTACGTCATGGATAACGTTTCAATCCTGCTTGTTGATGATGAACAGGCGATTTTACATATGTTAAAAACGGTTCTGCTCAAGGAGCAATTCGTAGATATTGACACAGTCACCACAGGTGAAGATGCGATTGCCGCATGTGAAAAGAAAACCTATCACTGTATCGTGCTGGACGTCATGCTGCCAGGCAGAAGCGGGCTGGAAATTTGTCCTTTTCTGCGCCAATTGACCGATGCACCAATTCTCTTTTTAACCGCCAAAACAACCGACTATGACAAGTTGACCGGCTTCGCAGTTGGGGGAGACGATTATGTTGTTAAACCGTTTAATCCACTTGAAGTGGTCGCACGGATGAAATCACTGCTGAAGCGGTATTTGCCCAGACAGGGAGAATTTGGGAGGTTGCTTCCAAATTATGACGCAAATCCGTCATCCCCTTCCCCGCAGGAGGGGATCTATGATTACGGACGCTTTCAGTTGAACGAGCACGCGGGTGAACTCAGGGTCCATGGTCAGCTGGTAGGCTGTCCTGCTCTGGTGTATCAGCTGCTGCTCTTTTTCTGCAAACATCCCAATCGCATCTTCACCAAATCCGAATTGTACGAGCGGGTATGGGAATCGGAGGCCATCCGTGACGACAATACGGTCATGGTTCATATTCACCGAATCCGTGAGCGTATTGAAGCCGATCCCTCCAGGCCTGAACTGCTGGTGAATGTCCGTGGTTTGGGATATAAGCTCGTCCTGCCCGAGGCGGAGCTCCGAAGATGAGCATACGTCGCAGATTGATGACACGGTTCATTGGCCTGCTTGCGGGTGCTGTAATTCTGATTCTGGTTCTCGGTGGAAGCATCGCATATTGGGTCATCCAACAGTTGAATGAAGCCAGCCTTGTTGATGATTTTGCCTCTGTCGGGCTCGAACAGCTGATCAGCACCGCAGAGATTTTGCCGGACGGTTCCGTTCAGTATGATCCCGCGCTGCTAGAGCGTGTGGAGGAGAACAACGGCTGGCTTCAGGTTCTCGATGAGCAAGGCCGTGTGGTGGATGCCTTTCACACCCCTTCCGATGTCCCGAATCACTATAAACCCGGAGAACTTCTATCCTATTGGGAGGGAAGAAAGCCCTTTCCCTACCAGCTTTATTTACTCATAAGGGAAAGAAAGGGGATCAACTTCACCCTGCTGTACGGGGAGAGCAATCAGGCAGTAACGATTTTGGATCAAGTCTACACCGATGGAAGTTATGCCGACGGTAAGCTTGTACTGCCCACCGGGCAGCAGGATATCCTTCGCGCGGCGGACGCCTATCTTGAGATTTTGGATGAGCAGGGACATGTGCTTGCTTCTTTCAATAAGCCTGCAATGGGCACACCGGACAGCTACAGCATTCAGGACCTGATTCTGCGCTCACGATACCCCACCAGGTACGGAATGACCACAGTAACCCTTTATGATGAACAGGATCAATCGACCTGGATGCTGAGTGTTCCTCTTCCCAGCAGTCAAGCAGGCGTGAACGAAAATCCCTTCGGTTTTATTTTTGGTCCTGCCCTGGCTGCACTTCTGGTATCCATCATCATCCTGCTTGTGCTGCTTGCATTCTGGTATGCCAATCGCTTCGGTTATCCCATGCTGCATATGCTTCAATGGCTGCAGCGGCTCGAACGTGGACACTATGAAGAGCCGGCTGGCACCCGGGGCAAGCCACGCAGCCAGAAGCGTAACGGAAAATGGCGTCAAAAATATCGGGTATATGCGGAAGTGCTGCACTCTATCCAGTCGTTGTCGAGTACACTTAAACGTGATGAAGAACTCCGCAGACAGACCGACTCTCTGCGCGAGGAGTGGATTGCCGGGATAACTCATGATCTGAAGACACCCCTGTCCTCCATCCAGGGATATGCACACATGCTGGAAGCTGAGAAATACAACTGGACATCCGAAGAAATACGGGAATTTGCGGGCATCATGCTGGATAAATCCATGTACATGGACCGGCTGGTAAACGACCTGTCCATGACATACCGTCTGCGCAGCGGTGGATACCAGCCTCCTGTCGAGAAAACTGACGTAAATGCGCTACTTCAGGATCTAGTACATCGTGCCGAGCGTAACCCGGCTTATGGAGAAGGCCGTATTACATTCGAACCTGCCACACTCGCAGTGCATGGTTATGTCCATATCCCGTCCTTCGAACGAATTGTCGATAATCTCACCGCCAACGCCCTGCTGCACAATCCACCAGAGACGAAGCTGACCGTTCGTGTTGAGCCAGGTGAGCAGGACGGCAATTTCATCATTCAATTTGCCGATGATGGCCGCGGCATGGATCAGGAGACGGTATGGAGGCTGTTCGAACGATACTATCGCGGCACGGATACGGCGACATCCGATGTCGGATCAGGCCTTGGCATGGCGGTAACCAAAGGGCTGATTGAGGCGATGAAAGGCCGAATCGAGGTTCAATCCCATCCGGACCAGGGAACCACCATACGTTTGATTTTTGATCGCCATTCGGATAAAGCTAAATAAAACTCCGCTTGACCTTTTGATTTTCAGTCTATATAATCGACACTCAATAACACCTGTTCCAATATATTGATATGGATCTCAAGTTCTTTTCACTTCAAATGAACTGACAATAACTTTGCATATTGGCGATGACCAGAGACATGATTTCGTTTGCGTGCTGCCCAGAGAGAGAAGGGATTGGTGAAACCTTCTTCAGCGAACGGAACGGAATTACCCCTCTGCAGCCGTGGCCTCGAACCTCAGCTTGGCGGACTTTCGATGAAAGTTTCGTCCGGTTGTCAGTAGAGTTCACCGCCTGATCCCCGATAACGGATCCCAATGAGGGTTATGATGTTTCCTGTTTTGCGGCGGCTGGCCGATACAGGGGATATTCATAACCAAATTAGGGTGGAACCACGAGCTGAGCGCACTCGTCCCTTTTCCGGGACGGGTGTTTTTTGCGCTTCCATTTCAAACATTGGAGAGTGGTTTGCATGAGTAATCAACAAGGTAACCCTATTGAGATTCGCCTTCAAGGTGGAGCAGTTCGTTCGTACGAGGCAGGCATAAGTATCGGAGAAGTCGCTTCGTCCATCAGTACTAGCTTGGGTAAACAGGCCATCGGAGGCATTGTGGATGGTGTAAACGTCGATCTGGACATGAGGCTTGAACAGGACTGCGAACTCGTCATCGTTACACTGGACAGCGAGGAAGGACTGTATCGTTATCGTCATAGTACTGCGCATGTCCTCGCCCAGGCCCTCAAGCGGATCTACGGTGCGGAACAAGTCAAACTCGGGATTGGCCCCGTCACCCAAGATGGCTTTTATTACGATGTGGATCTGGAGCATGCCTTGTCCATCAGTGATCTGGCTGCCATTGAGCGGGAAATGAACAAGATTGTACAAGAGAATGTGAAGATCAACCGCCGGGTGGTTAGCCGTGAGGAAGCCCTTCGCTTGTTCGAAGAGATTCAGGAACCGTATAAACTTGAACTGATCCATGATTTGCCGCAGGATGCGGAGCTTTCGATCTATGATCAAGGGGAGTTTTTTGATCTGTGCCGTGGCCCACATCTTCCGTCCACTGGCCGGATCAAAGCCTTCAAGCTGCTGAATGTGGCAGGGGCTTACTGGCGGGGCGATTCGAACAACAAAATGCTGCAGCGAATCTACGGCACTGCCTTTCCAAGCAAAGCCCAGCTGGACGACCACCTGCACATGCTGGAGGAAGCCAAGAAGCGGGATCATCGCAAGCTCGGCAAAGAGCTGGGGCTGTTCATGTTCTCTGAGGAAGCACCAGGGATGCCCTTCTATCTCCCGAAAGGCATGACAATCCGTACAGAGCTGGAGCAATTCTCACGCGAGCTGCAGCTGCAGGAAGGGTATCAGGAGGTTCGAACTCCGCTGATGATGAACAATCGTCTGTGGGAGCAATCCGGTCATTGGGAGCACTATAAGGACAATATGTATTTCTCAGAAGTGGATGACGCCACGTTTGCACTGAAGCCGATGAACTGCCCGGGGCATATGCTGATTTTCAAAAATGCACTTCATTCCTATCGCGAGCTTCCCATTCGCATGATGGAATTCGGCCAGGTTCACCGTCATGAATTCTCGGGTGCGCTGAATGGCATGATGCGAGTACGGACATTTTGTCAGGATGATGCCCATCTCTATGTGATGCCGGAACAGATTGAGGAAGAGATCAACCAGGCAATATCCCTGATCGGACGTATGTACGATATTTTTGGTTTTGAATACACAATTGAGCTATCCACTCGTCCCGAAGACTCCATGGGGTCGGAAGAGCTATGGGATCAGGCAGAACGCGCACTGCAAAATGTACTGGATCGGCGCGGCGTGAAATACCGCATCAATGAAGGAGACGGAGCCTTTTATGGGCCGAAGATTGACTTCCATATTCTCGATGCACTGAAACGCAGCTGGCAGTGTGGAACAATCCAGCTTGATTTTCAAATGCCGGAGAAATTCGACCTCACTTATGTTGGCGAGGACAGCCTGAAACACCGTCCGGTCGTGATCCATCGCGCCATCTACGGCTCCATTGATCGCTTCATTGGCATTCTGACTGAGCATTACGCGGGTGCGTTTCCACTATGGCTCGCTCCGGTTCAGGTGAAGCTGCTCCCGGTATCCGATCACTATGCAGATTATGCGCTGCAGGTACAGAGTCAATTGCGAGCAGCAGGCATTCGAGTTGAAACGGATCTGCGCAGCGAGAAGCTGGGGTATAAGATTCGTGAAGCTCAGATGGAAAAGGTGCCTTACTCGCTCGTACTCGGGGAAAATGAGAAAAACGCCCTGTCTGCCTCTGTCCGCGCATACGGTCAGGGAGATCAAGGCGTTCAGAGCATTGAAGCATTTATCCAGGAAGTACAGCAAGCTGTGCAAGCAAAAGCCTAAAATGTCTATCCTAGCGAGTTAACGCAGATGATATAAGTAGATGAGTGTACTATGATCACCTTTGATTATTTACTGGGATGCAGAACCGGTCCTTCACCTCAGCTTGGACTCATCACAACTTCTCATCAGGCTTCAGCCCGACCTGCTGTTCGCTCCATGTCCAGAAACGTTCAGTCACCGCATCATCGACGGCATGTGCTTTGAGCTTCTGCTCTTTCTTTTGATAAAAGTAACGTCCTGTAATTTCTGCTACTTCCGGGCTGGTGGCCAAATAAATCGCTGTTTGGGCCCCTTCCTCGGGAGACAGGAAAAAAGGAAGCTTGCCAATAAAGGCCATGATGCGTGTACCAAAACCAGTATTTCGATCCACGCCAATACTTGTTCCAACTGCACCCGGATGCAGACAATTCACCGTAACTCGGCTATTCGCCACTTTGCGGGACAGCGCACGGGTGAACAGTACGTTGGCCAGCTTGGACTGGGCATAGCTTTTAATCGGGTTATAACCCTTCTTGAGATGCGGGTCGTCGAAGTGAATCTTGCCTGCTTTGTACGCACCGGATGAAACATTCACAACTCTTCCCTGCTCCGCAGCCTGCAAAGGCTGGATCAAGAGCAATGTGAGCAGAAAATGTCCCAGATGGTTAATGCCGATGCTCTGCTCAAAACCATCCGAGGTCTCCTGTCTTTTCAGCATGACCACGCCGGCGTTATTCACCAAAACGTCAAGCGTACTGTAGCGTTCGCGGAAGGAGCGGGCAAAATGGCGGACGCTCTGGGTAGAACCCAGATCACACAGCATTAGCTCAATCGCAGTAGAGCCTGACTCACGCAGGGCCTCTTGCAGAGCCTGCTGTCCGCGCTTCTCGCTGCGGCAGGCCATAATCACCCTATAGCCTTGCCTTGCAAGTTGAATGGTGGTTGCGAGCCCCATGCCGGAATTTGCTCCGGTTACAATGGCTGTTTTCATGGACATCGGATACTTCCCTTCTGAACCTAGGTTCAATTATTGGATGAACGGTCAGAATCCTGCCTCCAATGGAAAAGAGGCACTCCGAGTAACAATATGAGATAATGAAGTTATCACATCTTGGTTTCCATGGGAGGACAGGTATGCTGACCAAAGACGATTTTAAAAAAATCAAAAAAGAAGCAAAGCTTGAAATCGCGGTACTGGAACAAGAGTATCATCATATGGGACAGGAACTTGATTCACCGCAATGGGATCAACGCAAACATCGAAGATATGCATCCCTTGTCATCGAATGCTGCTCCATTCTTGAACACATGTTAAAACAGCTGTATCAGAGCATCTATCAAAAAAAGTTTAATTCGACCGAGCTGATGAAAACTCCTGCTTACCGCGCACGGTCCAATATGGAGATCCTACAGGCCGAATTAAATAAACAACAGATCGCCCTGAAACCTGGGAAAGAAAACATGGAACATGCTCTCAGTCAGGTCTTCCAGGCGAGGAACAAGCTCATTCATGAGAACTTCTCCTTTGACTCCATCGTCAAGGAAGGCATGCAGGCTGAGGAAACCTTTGAAGCGATGCTGGATACCATCCAGAAGTACAGAAAACACTTAAAATATCTTCGTCCAGAATAAGCGCAAGCCATATCATCCCAAAAAGGAGGTGGACCGGACTCGATCCGGAAACCTATGACTAATCCGACAACAGATTTTACTGTGCTGCATCTCAATATCCCTACACCTTCAGGAGACAACCCGATCTACCCCGTAATGCTGCGCGATGAAGATGGCATCACCCTTGTGGACACAGGCATGATTGGCCAATTCGTCGGTCTAGAGTCCGCACTGGAGCAGGAGGGCGTACAGCTGGCTGATGTTAAACGCATCATTTTGACACATCAGGACATTGACCATATCGGTAATCTGGGTGCCCTTCTGGATGCGATACCTGGACTTGAGGTCTGGGCACATGCAGATGAGGTTCCCTATATTAAAGGTGAAAAACCATTGATCAAGTTCACGCCTGAACGTAGAGCCATGCTTTCCGCACCTGTGCTTGCCCAGGCTGATCAGCTCCTCTCCCAGCTGCCTGAGATCGAGATCAGCAGAGTTTTGGAAGATGGAGACATGCTGCCGCTTCAAGGCGGAATTCAGGTCATCCATACCCCTGGACATACCCCGGGGCATATCTGCCTGTACTTCCGTGAATCGGAATTCCTGCTGGCTGCCGACGAACTGCGTGTCGTGGATGATGAACTGGTCGGACCTGCCCCGCCTGCAACACCGGACATGCCTGAAGCGCTAAGAAGTTTGAAAAGACTGACCGGCCTGAAACTGAACAAAGTGCTCTGTTACCATGGCGGCGAATACACAAATGAACCAAGCGCGCATATCGCCAAACTTGCAGAAAGCGCAGATTAATTGGCAGTATCCATCTGCTATGTGCTTCCATATATAAAGCAATCAAGGGGCTGTCCCAAAGTCATGAACTTCGCGGGACGCCCCTTTTTCTTTTTTCACGAACAGAATCCGAGTTCTAATAGATACATGCTTGAGCTCCAATATTAGTAATGGAACCCGGATGCATCAGCTCAACTCTCCGGTGTAAGCACAATGATGTGGTCATCCCCATCCCTCGGAGTTCCTCTTCCGTCCCGATTGTTCGTCAGGATATATAACTTCCCGTCTTCTCCTGAAGTCACGTTACGAATGCGTCCCCACTCATCTTCAAAAATGGGCTCCACCTTCTCCACTTGTGTACCATCCTCGGACAGGGTAATATGCAGCAACTGCTCGCCTCTCAGGTTAGCCGCAAGCAGTGAACCCTCCCACGGTCCTTCCTCTATAAAAGCCATGCCTGATGGTGCCCATGTATCGTCACCACTATGAGCAAGTGGAGCCAGGTAGGTACCCTTGTCATGCTCGTCACCTTCCACTTCAGGCCAGCCATAGTTCTCCCCTGCTTCAATCCGGTTAATCTCATCGTAGTTGCGCTGACCATGCTCGGTAGCATAGAGGTACTTATTATCCGGATTCCATGCAAGACCCTGGGCATTCCGGTGTCCCATGCTGTATACAGGGGAATTCGGCCACGGGTTATCTGAAGGGATCGATCCATCGAGACCAATCCGCAATATTTTGCCACCCAAGCTGTTCTGGTCCTGTGCCAGTTCCGGTTCGTAACGTTCACCAGTTGTAATGTAGAGCAGGTTGTCCGGACCAATCTTGATGCGGCCTCCGTTATGATTCGTTCCGCCAGGGATGTTACCCAGCAGTTCCTTGTCGATCACGGCTTGATCGCCATTCACCTTCAAGCGCAATACCCGATTCGCGATCTCGTCCCCTTCAAGGTAGGAATGGTAGGCGTACAGGTAACCGTTATTCTCAAAATCCGGATCTGCAGCCAGACCGAGCAAGCCCCCTTCTCCTTCTTCATTGAAAGGAGCCTCAAACGCAATGAGTGGTTCGGTTTGTAATTCTCCATCCTTAATCACCCGTATGGTTCCCGGACGCTCCGTAACAAACATCCGTCCGTCTGGAACGTTCACGAGTTCCCAAGGTGCGTTCAGTCCAGTGGCCAGAACCGAAGCCTGATACGGGATAACCGCATTCTCCTGTATTCCTTCTTCCCCGGTATTCGCCTTGTCATTGCCTCCATTTGCTGTCTCTCCCTGACCTGTGCCTTGACCTTGAGACACCTGCTGCGATTCTGTGGAAGGATCGCCTGAAGCACAGGCCGTCAGCAGTGCCATACTTAACAGCGAAGCGTATAGTGGAACACTTACTCGGTTATTCATCATCTCATCTCCTTCTATTAAATAGAGTGTAGTTCGATTTTGCCAAATGCTGCTGCGATATGTTCAAGGATATTTATTCTAAGTATCTGTCCTCTATCGGTATCTCTACCGGTTATCTGTATTTGTATTGGGTTCTGGGTCGTTATTTGTACCGTTATCAGTCAACCATCCTCAACGTCGTTTCGCCCTGTATTTACCCCTCTCTCTGTTCACCTAAACGGAAAATTGACCCTAATAAATAAGGCCCTTCAGGCACTCCCCTTTGGTATTTTTCAATATTCTTCTATAATAGAAGGATAGAAAGAACTGAAAGGTGGAGCTATACACATATGAACCAAAGCCCTTTATCCCGTCTGGAAGCTGATCTGTCTGCACAAGGATTGGACGCCATGCTGATTACAGATCCGAAACATATCTACTATTTAACTGGTTTTGCAAGCAACCCGCATGAACGTTTTCTCGGCCTTGTTCTCGCCCGTGGCGAGGAACCTTTACTGATTGTGCCTGCCCTGGACGCTGAAGCTGCTGCAGCCGCCTCTTCGGTTACCCATATCGCAACTCATACCGATACCGATAATCCCTATGCATTATTCGAACGTTATCAGGGACGCCTCGGCCGGATGGGCCTTGAAAAAGAATACGTCACCGTTGCGCGTTACGAGCAGCTGACCGCTGCCCTTGGTGCAGTCAACTTCGAGGATGTCGGTCCTCTGCTCCGCACACTGCGCGTCAAGAAGACACCGGACGAAGTAGCCCGCATCCGCCATGCCATTCATCTTATTGAAGAAACGCTACGCCAGGGACTGTCTCATGTACGTACTGGCGTAACCGAGATTGAACTGGTAGCTGAAATGGAATATCAGATGAAGAAACTAGGTGCAGATGGTCCTTCCTTCGATACTATGGTGCTTACCGGACCCAAGACAGGTCTGCCGCATGGTACACCGGGTGAACGCAAGCTGCAGCATGGCGACTTGTTGATGTTCGATATGGGTGTATACGCTGCAGGGTATGCATCTGATATTACGCGTACCTTTGCTTTTGGTGACATTTCTCCTGAACTGAAAACCATCTACAATACCGTGCTTGCCGCTAATGAAGCTGCCATTCGCGCAGTTAAGCCCGGCGTGGCATGCGCCGATATCGACCGCGCTGCACGTCAGGTGACGGAAGATGCCGGATACGGCGAACGGTTCATGCACCGTGTTGGACACGGTCTGGGAATTGATGTGCACGAGTATCCTTCCCTGCATGGACAGAATATGGATCTTCTGCAGGAAGGCACCGTATTCACGATTGAACCAGGCATCTATACCCCTGCAGGCGGAGTACGAATTGAGGACGATGTTCTTGTCACAGATACCGGAGTTGAAGTGCTGACTTCCTATCCAAAAGAACTGCAGATCCTGACAGACTAACCTCTAAAATAATATGCAATAAAAATAACCCGCGAAACCATATCCATATGGCTTGCGGGTTATTCTCGTTATAAGACTTGTTGTGCTGCTAACAACCATACTCGAATGAATACGGATGTAGACGAGATCGGATTAGACTTCATCCTTGATTTTAAAATTACGCGCTGCGTATATAAACGGCGTACCCACCGCGGTCAACACGAATTTGATAATGTACGTTGTCAGGAAGATCTCGAGCCAGACATCCCATGGATAGATAAACGCAAATGCAATTGTGCAGAATACCAGCGTATCCACAAAGGAACTGACGATCGAGCTGCCGTTTGTACGAATCCACAACTGATTGCGTCCAGGCGCCACCTTGCGCAGCATGCTGAACAGCCGCACGTCCAGGAACTGGCTGATGAAATACGCTGTCAGACTTCCGAGTGCCAGACGCGGCAGCAGACCGAACAAGGTTTCCATCGACTCTTGCGCAAAGTCCGTCGGTGCCGGTTCGAAGAAGATGACCATCTGCATCAGTACCGTCGTCATGATTAGCGTGAAGAATCCGAACCATACAGCCTTCCGCGCTTCACCCGATCCATACTTCTCATTGAGAAGGTCACTAGTCAGGTACATGCTGACATACATCGTATTGCCAAGCGTCAGTACAATTCCCATAATATCTATCGTTTTGGTCACCTGAATATTGGCTATAACCGTCGCCACACCAATCCAGGCATACAGACCCTTTTTACCGAACAGACGATAACACAATAGGAAAAAACCATACGTTACGAGAACAAAAAGTGCTCCCCAACCCAAATTAAACATAAATACATACACTGCCTTCCTAGTTTTGATTACGCGGGATGGTTACGAACCGCGGTCTGGCCTGGGGCCAAAACATGAATACTCTATCACATTTCCCATCCATTGAACAGCACTAAATAACGACAATCTGCGATTATGTAAAAAAAGCCGCCCTACGGTTAACCCGTAGAACGGCTAATTTTGGCTTATTGCTGTGCTTAAGCCATCCAAGCTATGGAGTCCGGATTATACTTGAACAGCGGAATCCAGATCACGGCTTTGATCATTGAATGTATCCTGATCATTCTCTTTCAGGATTTTACTGGATACGAGACCAGCGGTCATCGAATCGTTCACGTTCAGTGCCGTACGACCCATGTCGATCAGCGGCTCAACCGAGATCAGCAAGCCTGCGAGTGCAACTGGCAGGTTCATCGTGGACAATACGATCAGGGAAGCGAAGGTTGCCCCGCCGCCTACACCGGCTACGCCGAATGAACTGATCACGACAACCAGGATCAGGGTAATGATGAAGTCCCAGCTCATCGGGTCGATACCGACCGTAGGAGCAATCATCACCGCCAGCATGGCCGGATAGATCCCGGCGCAGCCGTTTTGACCAATGGTAGCCCCGAAGCTTGCCGAGAGATTCGCAATACCTTCGGATACGCCCAGTTTCTTCGTCTGTGTCTCCACGTTAAGCGGGATTGCAGCCGCACTTGAACGGGATGTGAAGGCAAATACCAGGGTAGGCAGAACCTTTTTCACATACGTCAACGGGTTGAAGCCAAACAGCGCGATAATAATCAGGTGGATGATAAACATCACAATCAAGGCAACGTAGGAAGCAATGACGAATTTGATGAGTTTCAGGATTTCATCCGGATTCGTGGTGGCCGTTACTTTCGTAATGAGCGCCAGAATCCCGTATGGAGTCAGCCTGAGCACCAGCGTTACGATCCGCATGACTACAGCATATACCGCATTCACCATGCCTCGGAACGTTTCCGCCTGCTGTGGTTTCTTGCGATCCAATCCAAGTACTGCCACACCAATAAATGCCGAGAAGATAACAACCGCAAGGGTAGACGTGCGGCGTTCACCGGTCATGTCTGCAAATGGATTGGAAGGAATGAATTCCAGCACCTGCTGCGGAATCGTCTGATCCTGTACATCAACAAGACGTTCCTCCATCTTCTGCCCCTGCGCGAGCTCTCTGTCCCCGCCTTCGATCTCAATGGAAGTCAAGTTGAAGCTCAGACTTGTTACGATACTTACACTTGCCGCAATAGCCGTCGTAATGAGCAGGATCGCAATGATCGAGAAGCTCATTTTGCCGAGGTTTTGCTTGCCTTTCAAATTCATGATTGCCGAAATAATGGAAACCATGATAAGAGGAATCACGACCATCTGCAGCAATTTAACATATCCTGAACCGACGAGATTAAACCAATCAACAGACTTGGCAACAATGTCAGAATTAGACGAGTATATCAGTTGAAGAATGACGCCATACACAACCCCGATTCCCAGACCCGCGAATACACGCTTGGTAAAGGAAATATGTTTCTTTTGCATCCAATACAGGACGCCTAGAAGAACGAGCATAATCACTACGTTCAGAATGACTAGAAAAGTATCCATCTTGTAAATCCTCCTCAGAATGTGCATACCGATTGAACGGTTTTTTTCTATTCGCTTTATGCGACATTGAACAATATATCATATATCAAACTATTCTGGTAGGTATTAATTGATATTATGTAATATGCATGTAATACATTCAAGAATTTCTGAAAAAAATTCACCGTTTAATGAAAATTCTTCTATTCAACCCCCGGTTAATTTTGTAATATAGGTATATCCGCTTATTCCCAAGTTTTCTCAACGTGAAAATTAGGCCTTTTTTCGTTGGTATATAGTCTTACGATACGGAAAAGCGACAAATGTTAATGAACATGACGTGAAAGGATGATCCTATGTTTCGTAATCGTACGGTTGCCGGCAAAATTAGAGGCACGCTGTTCCTCGTTCTACTGGTCGCTTCCCTGTTGTTTAGTATCAGTTTCTATGCTGTATCCATGAATATTATGCAGAGCTATGTGCTTCCACAGTTCGACAAGGTCCTGAACACGTCCATCCAGGATATATATAAGAACGTCTCCTCCTCCAAGATTTTGCAGGTGCAGAGTGGCGGTGCGGGTTCTGAAGGTGCTGCTCTGACGGTTGAATCCTATTTAGCTGAAAAAGCAAAAGAACATAACTTGGATGCATCTTACGTTGTATCCATCCAGGAAGGCAAAGCGACGGTTGTCATTGCTAACGCAGCCTCAGAAATGAAAGCCGGAGATGAAATCAGCGTGCAATCCGCGATGAATACGGCAGTAGAAAGCAAAGAAATGGTTATCAGTGACGTTTACTCCGATTCCTTCGGCGTACATAAAGCAGCCTTTATTCCGATTGCAGGTAGCAATATGATCATGGCAGTAAGTATGGATGCCCAGTTCATTCAGGATAAAAACGTTCAGATCTTCTGGTTATGCCTGGGTATCACAGCACTCGTCTTCGTGCTCGGTTGGCTGATCTCAGCCAGCATGATCAAAAGAGTAACCAAACCGATCATCCAGCTTGTACAACACAGCAAGCAGATTTCCCAAGGTGACCTGACCGCCCAGCTGCAGATCAAGGGCAAAGATGAAATTGCTCAGCTCGCCGCCAGCTTCCAAACGATGACCCACAATTTGAAGGAAATGATCAGCCGTGCACTGTCTACCTCCAATGAAGTGGTTCAAGGCTCCGATGATCTGTTAAGACGGGTGGAGTCCATGTCCGGTATGGTCAAAAACTCCAGCCGCTCTGCGGAAGACGCGGAGAAAGGCAGTGTGACCATTGCTTCAAGCGCTGCCGAGAATGCGAGAGCCATGGAAGAAATTACGCAGGGCATCATGCATATCGCCTCTTCTGCTGCTGAAGTATCCGAGCAGATTGGTGAAGCTGCAAATGAAGCCGTCAACGGTAACCGTCTCGCACAGGATGCTGTGCAGCAAATGGAACGTGTCGGCCAGACGGCAAACGAGTCACTGCGTTACGTGGAGACGATGAATGAACGTTCCGTAGCAATCGGCACGATTGTTACATCCATTTTCGAAATTACAAAACAGATCAACATGTTATCCCTTAATGCTTCCATTGAAGCAGCACGTGCCGGAGAGCATGGCCGGGGATTCGCTGTCGTAGCCGGTGAAGTCCGCAAGCTGGCGGAACAGTCCAAAACAGCCACGGAGGAAATCGCCGATTATCTCGGAACCATTCGCGAGGATGCGGAACGTTCGGTGAGTGCCATGAACCGGGTAACCCAGGAAATCGGGTCTGGTACCCATGTCGTTCAACAAGCGGGAACGGCCTTCCAGCAGCTGAATGAACTGATCCAGAACGTCAACCTGACCATCCAGACCGTCTCTGCTTCCACAGAGGAAGTCTCCGCAGGCGCAGAGGAAGTGAGTGCATCCGTTGAAGAGACAGCACAGATTACATCCAGATCACGCGAGAGCATGCAGCAGATTGCTTCTACCGCCGAGCATCAGCTCAGTGAGATGGATTCCCACTCGGGTACGGTTCGTCATCTGCATGAACAGGCCATGGAACTGCAGTCTGCGATGAAGAAATTCAAAATTAACTAAAATACCAATCCAGGTATAACATTAAACCATCATTCCCTTCGGTGAACCACAATTAAACCGCAGACTTGCAAATACCCCCATGCGTAACAGAAGCCCGGTTCCGGGTACTGTGAATACACATGGGGGTATTTTTTATTAATTGGTTATAAACTGCTCATTATACATCATCTTGCTATTCAATCATTAACAGTTGAAGCAGGATCTCGGAACTGGATACCCATAATTTCGTATACACGTTTCATGTCCAAGGCTGAGCGCAGAGACTCGGCCACCCGGTCGAATTCCATCTCCTTGCGTTCATGAGCACTATAGGTTTCCTGAAGCGGAGCGAGTCCTTTCCCTTGCCGAAGGCCGTTAAGCCAGGAGCGGCGGAACTGGTCACTTTCAAACAAACCATGCAAGTACGTTCCCCATACTTTGCCATCCGGGCTTCCCCAGCCTTCCTGAAAAGGCTGACCACCTGGATGAGCAATCTCAAACAGCGCAGTCACCTGCTTCGCATCATGGCATTCGGTCACGCCCATATGAATCTCGTACCCATTCACCGGCATGGTATCAACTGAATCTTGATCCTCATACAGACGAATTGGATGCCGCTGCTGCACACGCCCTGAAGCTCTCACCGTCTGTTTATGTTCCAGAAAAGTCGTCGACAGCGGCAGCCATCCCAGACCCTGTGCCTCCTGAATCTGGTTCGCTTCCACTGCGAACGGATCCTTCAAATGCTGGCCCAGCATCTGATAACCACCGCATATCCCCACAAGCTGTACATGATCACGTTCGGTCTGACTCGCGATCGCTTGCTCGAGACCCGACTCTCTCAGGAATGCGAGATCACCAATCGTATCCTTCGTACCCGGAAGCAAAATGGCATCCGGCTGGCCCAGCTCTTCCGGGGAAGTCACATACCGTACATTGACATCCGGTTCACGGGATAGCGAGTCAAAGTCCGTAAAGTTGGAAATCCGCGGATAACGAATAACAGCAAGATCCAGCTCTCTTTTCCCTGATTTGCCATGACGCATGGAGTCCAGCACTACGGAATCCTCAGCTTCAATCTGAATATCTCTTATGTAAGGCAGTACGCCCAATACCGGAATGCCCGTCCGCTCTTCGAGCCAGTCGAGTCCAGGCTGCAGCAGGGACAGATCCCCCCGGAATTTGTTAATGATAAATCCTTTTACACGCTGGACCTCATGCGGCTCCAACAGCTCAAGTGTACCTACAATGGAAGCAAACACGCCTCCGCGATCAATGTCCGAGATCAGAATGACTGGCGAATCCGCCCAGCCTGCCAGATTCATATTGACAATGTCCCGATCCTTCAAGTTAATCTCGGCCGGACTGCCTGCGCCTTCCATCAGTACAATATCATAGGTTTTGCGCAGCCGATTCAGCGCTTCCATGACTGTCTGCTTCGCTTCCGGCAGGAAATGCTGACGATAATCCGAAGCGCTCATCTGGGCAAAAGGTACACCGTGCACCACGATCTGCGAGTGCATATCCCGCACGGGCTTGATCAATATCGGGTTCATATCCGTTGTTGCTTCAATGCCGCACGCTTCTGCCTGCGCTCCCTGGGCTCTGCCAATCTCCTTGCCATCTTCGGTTACGTAGGAGTTAAGTGCCATATTTTGTGATTTAAACGGGGCCGGTCTGAAGCCATCCTGCTTGAATATCCGGCATAATGCCGTAGTAATAACACTCTTCCCCACATCCGATGCCGTACCTTGCAGCATCAATACCGCCGCTTGTCCTACAGGCGTATCCTGCACGTTCCAATCACCTCAGCTCTTTCGCGTTGTGCTCCACATTACTCATTTCCATTCGTTCCCTATATCAAAAATAATCCCTGCAGCAGACTTAACACTGCCAGCAGAGCGGCTTCCAGCAGCTCATTCATCGCACCATATGTATCTCCAGTAAGTCCGCCTAACCTCTCGCTGATGCGTCCGGCAACGAACTTGCCGATAAGATATGCCGCCAGCGGTACCAAAATGGCAGCTGCAATAGGATATAGCCACCAAGGTAATGTCCCAAGGCCCCTATCCATCGCCAGCATTTCTACCATACTGCTGCCAGGCTGAAAGATCCACACTGCAGCAAGTGTAATGACAGCCGCCAGTATGGTCAGACCAACCGCAGCACTCCGTGCCCGCTGGACTTCTTTCCGTTCCCCAAGGCCCTTGAACAGGACAGCAAGTCCATCGTCTCCCCTAGCATTCGGCCAAGCTGAAATGGCATATACCATGAACCAACGGCTCCAGATCATGGGCAGAATCAGCAGCGCTCCATACAGCCAGTTACCACGTGCGATAAAATCAGCAATTAAGGCTGCTTTCATCATGAGCAGCAGCACGCAGGCAATTACGCCCATGGCTCCAACGCGGCTGTCTTTCATAATTTCCAGCATTCGCTCACGGGTACGATAGCTGAGCAGGCCATCCGCTGTGTCCATCCAGCCATCCAGATGGAGTCCTCCCGTAAGCCATACCCATAGGGTCAGGGTCAATACGGCCGCCGGGAACGATGGCAGCAGTGCACCGGTAAGCGCGCCACCAATCCAGACACTTAAGCCAATGGCCGCACCGACCAGCGGATAATAGACTACACTTTCCCGCAGCAGTGGCGGAACGAAGTCAATCTGCATTTTCACCGGGAAACGGGACAAAAATTGAAAAGCGGCCGCAGCCGCATGTTTTTGATCCAGTCGGTTTACATACTCCGCACCCTGAGCAGGCCCCTCGTTTACCTGATTCAGGTGATCTTCACGGGTCATTTCCTCACGATTAGGCTGGTTGTCGTTACTGTCATGGCTCATAAGCGATACTCCTTGCTCTTCAGCTCCATTGCAATCCCTACCGTTACCAGAAATACTTCACGGCAGATGGCTGCGACCCGCTGATTCAATATGCCCGCCAGATCCCGATACCTTCTGCCAAGCGCATACTCCGGTACGATGCCGTCCCCCACTTCATTCGTAACCAGAACAAGCAGCCCGGGATAGGACTCGATGGCGGTTACCAGCGCATTCATATGATCCAGAACAACCTGTTCAGGCTCTTGCTCATGGGTAAGCAGGACGTTGGTCAACCAGAGCGTCAGACAATCCACCAAAATGGTCGGAGCTGACGATCCTGTCTGCGATTCTCCCATTCTTGTAATGAGTTCTGGCAGTGCCAAGGGTTCCTCCACGGTATGCCATAGGTACCCCACTTCATCCCGCTGATTCTGATGTAGACGTATCCGTTCACGCATCTCGTCATCGTACGCCTGTGCGGTTGCGACATACCAGGCCTCGGAGGAGCGCTGCATGCAGAGACGTTCGGCAAAGGAGCTTTTGCCGCTCCTTGCCCCGCCCGTTACAAGTACACTCATGGAGATACCTCTCCCCGAACTGCTCCAGCAGTTGTCGATGAGTCATCCACGGTCTCATTCTCATTCGAGCTTCCCGATACACCAGCGCTTGCAAAAGTGGCCATCTCATTCAAAATACGGCAAGCCGCATCGATGAGATGAAGACTGAGTACACCACCTGTCCCCTCACCCAGCCGCATGTCCAGATCCAGCATCGGTTTGAGGCCAAGTTCGCGCAGAAGCGCAGCATGTCCACTTTCATGCGAGGTATGAGAAGCAATCATATATTCCACACTGACCGGAGCAAGCTGTCTCGCAATCAGTGCCGCTGCAGTGGAGATAAACCCATCCACCACAACAGGGCAGCCATGAGCTGCCGCTGCGAGGATGACACCTGTCAGTCCGGCAATTTCCAATCCGCCCACTTTGCCAAGCACATCCAGGGCATCGTCTGCATCCGGTGCATTCACACTAAGTGCCCGGCTGACAACAGCAGCTTTGCGCTGCAAACCTGCGTCATCCATCCCTGTTCCCCGACCAACCGCAGATGTGGGTGCTGTTCCGGTTAAAGCACACATGACTGCGGCACTCGCCGTAGTATTTCCGATACCCATTTCACCGGTGACAAATAATTGAGTTCCCTTTGCGACTTCAGTCGCCACAACCTCGGCTCCGATTAGAATCGCCTGAATCGCTTCATCACGGCTCATCGCTGCGCCCTGCGCCATGTTGGCTGTACCTTTGCGCACTTTGCGGGAGACCAGGTCCGGGTGTTCCAGATCGGCATTCACACCAATGTCCACACAGATAACATCTGCCCCTGCATGGCGCGCCAGAACGTTGACGGCCGCTCCTCCTGCCAGAAAATTATGAACCATCTGCGGCGTTACCTCTGCCGGGAACGCACTGATGCCTTCGGCAACGACGCCGTGATCGGCAGCCATAACGATGACGGCCCTGCGATCCAGACAAGGCCGAGCCTCGCCAGTTATCCCCGCAAGTCGAATAACCAGCTGTTCCAGTTTGCCGAGACTGCCCGGCGGTTTCGTTAATGAATCCACATGAGCAGAGGCCTCTGCCGCCACTTCTTCATTAGGACCCACGATCCGATCAATTAACTGTTCCAACATCTGTTCATTATTCATACCGCCAGCACTTCCTTCATCAAAATATAGGGTCGCCCCGCTTAACGTTCACTCGTGTTCTCGCCGCAGCAGCAATTGCGGCAGTCCAGTATCGGGATGATTGACCATCGCCGGGTTCACCCGGAAGATATCCCGAATGTTCTCTTCCGTCATCAGCGAATGCGGTGGTCCACTGCTCACGCACATGCCCTCGCGCAGGGCGAGAATATGATCGCAGAATTGCGCAGCGAGGTTCAGATCGTGCAGCACAGCCACAATGGTAATGTTATTTTTTTGCCGCCACGAAGATAATAGCTCCATGAATTGCAATTGATATCGGATATCAAGAAAGGTGGTTGGCTCATCCAACAATAATAATTGGGGTTCCTGGGCCATGACTTTGGCGAGCGCCACCCGCTGCCTCTGCCCGCCGCTGAGTGCATCGAGCGGCCTGTCGGCCATTTCCGTTAGACCCAGTTCTTCCAGTACCCGGTCCACCACGGCCGCTCCATCCGCCGATTCCCTGCCTAACCAATTCTGATAAGGATAACGTCCCATCTCCACCACATCTCGGACGGGATAGGAGATGGCAGGCAGGCCATCCTGCTGCAGCACCGCAATCATGCGGGACAGGTCTTTGCGAGTGTATGAGGTAATCTCCCGCCCTGCAATCCGAATGCTGCCTGCGCCAGGCTGTTCGGTTCCTGCGATGAGCTGGAGCAGCGTTGATTTTCCGCTTCCGTTTGGACCGACTACACCCCACCATTCGCCTTCTGTGACACGCCAGTCCACGTTATGCAGTGCCCGGTGTTCTCCATACATTTTGCCTGCACCAGCAACTTCAATCAGTGGATCGTTTGAGGTAATGCTTGTACCCATGTTTGCACTCATGTTTGCACTCATGTTTGTACTCATGGCATCACCCCTTTTCGCAGCTTTTTATTCCGATGCAGCAGATACGCGAAGAAAGGAGCCCCGACAAAGGCCGTCACCACACCAAGCGGAATTTCGGTCGGTGCCAGCAGGGAGCGTGCAATCGTGTCTGCCCATACCATGAAGATGGCTCCGCCAATCGCGGACAAGGGAACCAGCAAACGATAGTCAGGCCCAACGATCAGCCGAAGAATGTGCGGGATGACAAGACCTACGAATCCAATGACACCCGAAACCGAGACCGCCCCGGCGGTAAGCAGTGTTCCTACGGCAAGGACGGATAGCTTCAGTCCATCCACCTGGACACCGATATGTGCAGCCTGCCGTTCCCCCAGTGCAAGCACATTCAAGGAACGGGCACGGCTCCAGAGGAAAATCAGACCCAGTATAAAATACGGGAAAAGGATGGCCGTATACGACCACCCACGCAGAGCCAGACTTCCCATCGTCCAGTATATAATTTCGTTAATTGTCTGTTTCGACATGGTCGACAGGAAGGAGACCACCGCTCCCAGAAAACTTTGCATCACCACACCCGCCAGAATCAGGCTGTGCGTCGGTATTTTGCGCCCTTCACGAGCCAGGGCGAGCACAAACCATAATGTGAGCACGCCCGTCAGAAACGCAACGAGCGGCAAGGTCCAGATTCCGATCAGTGCATACTGCAATCCGAAGAAAATCAGAAAAGCAGCGCCCACCGATGCGCCAGACGATACGCCAAGCGTAAACGGATCTGCCAGCGGGTTACGAAGAACCCCCTGGAAGCCCGCTCCGGCGATGGCCAGCGATGCACCCACGAGTACAGCAAGCAGCACCCGCGGGAACCTGACCTTCCATATAATCTGCTCGGCTGCCGTACTCCAGTCGGGCGTGATCCAGTCTCCGATCCATGGCATGTGATGAAGCAGAATGCCTGCAATGTCACGGACAGGCAGAGCCACTGAACCGATGCCCGTACAGATCAGCACAGTCAGCACAAGCAGCAGAATTCCGGCTGTTCCGTACACTGCCAGCTTTTTACTCATTGGAACAGGTCAGGATAGATCGCTTTGGCTACAGCTTTCAAACCTTCCGTTACACGTGGACCCGGACGGCTCAGCAGGTTGGCATCCAGGCCAATGACTGCATCGTCTTTCACAGCTGTGATTTGATCCCAGCCGCTGCGCTCTTTGATGATCTGATCCAGTGTTTTGGAGTTTTCATCAATAACATCATTCGCGTACAGAATGACATCGGGATTGGAAGCAATAATGTTCTCTTCGTTAATTTCATTCCAGCCCACGAGGTCGGAAGCAACGTTGATTCCACCGGCTACGGTGATCAGTTCATCCATGAATTCGCCTTTACCCACAGTCCAGCCTGGGGAGAATTCAACATATACCTTTTTCTGATCTTCCGACTTCACAGCCTTAACCGCTTCGGTTACGTCAGCCACGTCCTGTTTCATCTTCGTGATGAGCTCCTGTGCCTGCTCCTGATGATCCGTGATTTTTCCGAACGTTTCGATGTTGTTCATGACATCGTCTATCGATTTCGGATCTGTTTTGAAAATGGTGATACCCAGCTCGCGCAGCTTGGTCACAGCCTCTTCGCTCATGGAGATGCCTGTAAATACGATGTCTGCTTCAGCTGCGATAATTGACTCTTCATTGGGCTTCGTTACACCGCCCATTTTCGGTTTGGTCGTTGCAGCTTCCGGATAATCGTCATAGTCGGATACGCCTACGATCTGCTCGTCCAGTCCAAGGGCGAACAATGACTCAGTTTCTGCCGGAGACACGGATACGATTTTGGCTGGCGCTTTCTCAAACGTGAAGGATTCACCAGTTGCATCCGTTACCGTAAGTGGATATTGTGTTTTGAGATCCGTCTGCTCCTGGCCTTGGGATTGCTCCTGTGCCGGCTGCTGCGTAGACGTACCTGTTCCCTCGTTCGTTGTTGCATTTCCACATCCGGCCAAAGCCAGTGTGAGCATCGCTGCTGTCAGCAGGGACGCCATGCCTTTCCAATTCTTGATGTTCATTCTGTTCATTCTCCCCTTCTCTATTTGTACTATTTCTTGCGACATGCTCAAACTCTTACTCCCCATACTTTGGTGTTCCTATATAAGGTTTGAACTGCAACATTTACACGTTAACGGAGAGTGCAGAACCGATCTGGAGAAACGAAGTGTTCGCCTAAAAGCTTTCCGAAGGGAAGCTACACCGGAAGCATACGCTATCACCGGATTTCCCCTTTTAATAAGGGGATCAAAGAAATCTGGGGGATAACAGCGATCGGAAGACGGTACTGCAATCGTAGTGGTCTAGTGTAAAGCTTACAGGTTCATCCTATATGAACAAAAAAATCCCCGATCCTTACGTCAGGATCAGGGATGACGTCTCGCATATGGCGATCTGCACATCTACAGCGTACCCG
This sequence comes from Paenibacillus sp. P13VS, assembly GCF_015143645.1. Lineage (NCBI taxonomy): Bacteria > Bacillati > Bacillota > Bacilli > Caryophanales > Paenibacillaceae > Paenibacillus > Paenibacillus sp. P13VS. The sequence goes on from NZ_WYEV01000004.1 coordinate 185,758, forward strand.
CTGTTCATGCACATAGAATTGCCCGAAACGCTGTCCTTTCCTCGAAGGAACACCGGTTTGTACGTCCAGGGCAGGTAACCTGACTTACAGGACTGCTTGTCCTGATTTACAGTGGCGGGACCGTGCCGGATTCACACCGGCTTCCCTATTTCACCCTTTGTGCCGTTCATCGTTTGCATTAACTCGATGAGCTCTTCTTGCGCACAAGGGACCCGTGGTCGCTGATATAGTAACCATTCAAGTGAGCATGTCCCATCCCTCAGCGCTTAAGCGCATAACGAGATATGTATTCATGCTGAAGTCACACTTCTGTTGTGATTATAGGTTATATTGCACATCCTTACAACCCGATTCACGGAAAAGACACCCTGCTTGAAACCCAGCGATTTCCGCTTTTTTCAAGCCGAACCTTAATGGCTTGCCCCGGAATGACCTGCGTATCCCAGAATCCCAGTTCCGGTATGAGACGTGACATGGCATACCGAATGACACCGCCATGGGTAACAACGGCAATCGCAGGAACATAATTTTCTTCGATATGTTCCTCTGGCGAAACGGACACAAGACACTCCTTCACGAAAGAGTCGATCCGCGCAGCAAAAGCCTGCCAAGGCTCGCCGCCCGGTGGCGTCACATCCTGCGGTGCATCAATCCAATTCCGGTAGAGCGGATTGCCCTTGAGCTCATTGTAAGTCATCCCTTCCCATTGCCCAAAATCAATCTCACGCAGACGCGGATCATACTGTACTTGTCCTGCTTGTACCGGAGCAATTCGTTCCACGGTCTGCCGGCAGCGCAGCAGATCACTGCAATATAGCGCATCCCATGTGATTCCGCGAATGGACTCGCGAAGCGGCGCCAGTTCCCGCTCTGCATCCGGCAGGAGACCGATATCGGTATGTCCGAGATATCTCTTTTCCACATTCCAAGAAGTTGTCCCATGACGGATAAACACGATCTCCCGCGCTCCTGTTCCATGCTTCCCGGATTCTACTTCCATAACAGCGCACCTCCAGCTGTCCAGATGCCGAACGTTACCAGCCAGCATAACAGCACAAAAGCTCCCGCCGACCAGAACATCAAACGCGTGGTCCGCACGATATCCTCTGCTTCCATTAGCCGTGTCTGATCGCCCATATAGGCTCGAAAAGAAGCCACACCGTGATAGACGTTATGCCCGCCAAGCCTGATGCCCAGCGCTCCCGCAACGGCCGACTCCGGGAATCCACTGTTCGGGCTGGGGTGCAATCGGGCATCCCGGCGAACCATGCGTGCAGCACCTTTTGCGTTCAATCTCATGAACCATGCACCCGTAATGAGCAGCAAGGCGGTAAGCCGCGCCGGAATCCAGTTCGCCCAATCATCCAGACGAGCAGAGGCCCAGCCGAGATGCAAGTACTTTTCATTTTTATAACCAACCATGGAATCCAGTGTATTGACGGCCCGATAGGCCATCGCAAGCGGAGCACCGCCAATCAGGGCATAGAACAGCGGTGAAACGATGGCATCCACGATATTTTCCGCTACAGTCTCCACAGTTCCCCTCACCACTTCCGGTTCATCCAGATGTGCTGTATCCCGCCCCACGATCATGCCGAGTGAACGTCTAGCCGCAGGCCAATCCCTTTCTCTCAGATGACGATACACTTCCATGCCTGCATCCTTCAGTCCTTTGGAAGCAATGGTGGTGGCAATCAGTACCACTTCAGCGATAACGGCAATCACTGGGTGAACAAGTCCCAGGATGTACAACACTCCCCAAGTAAGCACAAATGCACCACCAGCAATGACGATCGGAAAAAGCATCCCTGCCCGTTTAAGCCCCTGATCACTGCTCACTCGTTTTCTGATGGTCCGCTCCAGTGCAGAAATTCCTTTGCCCATGCCAATCACCGGGTGGGGAATCCAGCGCGGATCTCCTATGAGGCGATCCAGTATGTATGCTGCCAAAATAATCCATGCCCCTGTCATTCCTGCCCATATGGGCCAGTCTGCCCACTGACTCAGAGATATCATCGCTTGCTATTCCTCTCTTTCCACGCCTGTCCAGCTTGTAAACTTTCGGTAACGGCATCATAGACGACACGCCCAATGCCTGCCCCAATTACTGTGGCTGTACCCGCGTAAGAGATCAGTGGTTTACCCTTCACCTGACTTGTGGCCAGCACAATGGCATCTGTCGTCGTTCCTGTTGCAGTCAGTCCGTTTTCCGAATCCATTACACCGCAATCCGAGAGCGCTGCCGTTTTGGCTTCCACCGCTGTCTGAACGGCATTGACCATGGCTCCGGGCGTCATGCGGCCGTTGATCCATAACATGATATTAATGGTACCGGGAGTGTAGGGTGACTCTGCTGCTATTCCCTCTGAGCTAGTTATGTTCCCTGCAGCATCAAATACGGTTCTTGCGGAACCTGCCCGGGCAGCATTGGATACACCTGCCGTCGTACAGCACAAGATCCCTGCTTCATCGCCCACATATTCCTGAACCGATGTGTGCTCAAGCTTAACGGCTGTCAGTAATCCGGCACACGTTGTTGTGCGTTCCTCCCATCCTCTCAGGAGGTCTGCAATATCACGCGGCGGGTCGTCACAACGATAATGCCTGTCTACATAAATATTGAATATGCGATCCAGCTCGATCATACCCCCGCCGTACACAGCACTCGAAATGGCACTTACCCGGTTAGGGATGGCTGCTCGAATATGGCGTTCATGTGCGCTGATGGTTAACCCGGGCCATGCAGAAGAAGCATATTCATTTTGCTCTGCATTTGCATGGGTAAAGTACTGAAAGAATGGCAATGCCATTACTCCACCCCCTCACCCGTTGGCACCGGATTCATTTGTCCGCTCACACTTCTCATTTCGTTCACCAGACGAAGATTCGACTTCGCGTCCTTCACCGCCAGTCGGATATGTCTGTCCCCAAGTCCAGGGTACATGGCACAGCTTCGGATCAGAATTCCCCGCTCCCCCAGAGCCGCCTGTATGGTTGACGCTGTCCATGGCTGCGGCACACGTGCCAGCAGGAAGTTCGCTTCCCCGCGTGTCACTTCGCATCCACAGGCCTCCAGGCCGGATGCCAGTTTCTCTCGTTCAAGCGCCACCTGTTCCAATGTCTCCCGTTCAAAAGCTTCCCCGCTGCTTAGACAGGCTTCTCCCGCGATTAGTGCCAGTCCGTTGACACTCCAGGTTACCTGTTTCTCCGTCATGGCACGAATCAGATCCGGGCGTCCCATCGCATAGCCAAGCCGAAGACCCGGAATGGCATAGAACTTGGTCATAGAGCGAATGATGATCACCTGCGGGTAATCCTGTAACCGGGAAGCCAGGGATTGTCGCTGCGTTTCAGGAATGAAATCCATAAATGCCTCGTCGATCACCAGGACCGTATCTGTCTTCTCGGCATGACGGGCCAGCCGCTGCAATACTTCAACCGGATACTGTACTCCATTGGGGTTGTTCGGCTGTCCAAGAAACAGCAAGTCCACCTGTTCCATCAACCTCTCAATATCTTCGGGAGCTGCTCGCCATTCAAGCTCTTCCTGCCCCAGAACATGATGCATTTCTGCCCCAAATTGCTTGGACAAGGAACGATACTCCGAGAACCCCGGTTCCACTGTGCCCACCTTCCGGGGAGAGAGTCCGAGCAGGATCAGAGCCATGCTTTCCGCAGCTCCATTCCCTATAGATATATATTCCTCTGATAGGCCGAGGCGTTCGCCAAGCAATGATTTGAATGTCCGATGTGCAGGATCAGGATAACGAAGTATCGCCCGCATCCCTTGCTCCAACGCCTTCAGAACGTCCTTGGGCGGACCCAGAGGGTTAATGTTTGCACTAAAATCAAGGAAATCCTCAGGACTCCCGCCAAATCTTGACGCAGCCGTCTCCACGTCACCACCATGTCCAAAAACTTCAATGATACCGCTCATTTTGTCCGTCATCCTTTCTGCATGTCATTTTTATTATGGATGGCGTAACTGTCACGGGTCAATCCTGATTTGCCTACACCATCCATTCCCTGCTTCAATTCCTTTGTGTCCAATCGACAATTCGATTACAATAGAAGAGGAATTTTGATTCGCAGACGCAACACTACATAAGGGATCATCGTCCCTCACATACATTAATGGAGGAATGACCATGCTGTTTGTTGATAACCAGGGCATTACAGATCCTTCTGTAAACCTCGCGATTGAGGAATACATTTTGAAGCATTTGCCGATGGATGACAGCTATCTGCTGTTTTACATTAACCGCCCTTCCATAATTATTGGAAAACACCAGAATACCATCGAAGAGATCAACATCGAATATGTTCAGGATAACGGTGTACAGGTTGTACGTCGTCTCTCTGGAGGCGGCGCAGTCTACCATGATTTGGGCAACCTCAATTTCAGTTTTATTACTAAGGATGACGGACAATCTTTCCACAACTTCCGCAAGTTCACTCAACCTGTCGTGGAAGCTCTGCAGGAGCTGGGTGTGAATGCCGAGCTGACCGGACGCAACGATCTGCAAGTCGGGGAAAAGAAAATCTCGGGTAATGCCCAGTTCTCCACCCGCGGGCGCATGTTCAGTCACGGAACGCTCATGTTTGACCTTAATCTGGATCATGTTCAGGCATCCCTGAATGTTAATCCCGAGAAATTCAAATCCAAGAGCACCAAATCCGTACGCAGCCGTGTCGCCAACATTCGGGATCTGATTGACAGCAACCTGACCATTGAACAATTCCGGGACGAGCTGCTTCGTCACATCTTCCGCATGGAGCCGCAGGATGTTCCCCAATATGAACTCACGGAGAAGGATTGGGACAAGATCAAGGAAATCTCCGCTGAACGTTACAGCAACTGGGACTGGAACTATGGGTTGTCTCCGGAGAGCAATGTGAAGCATACCCGCAAATTCCCTGTCGGCATTATCGATCTGCGCATGAACATTAAGGATGGACGAATCGAGGATATCAAAATCTTCGGTGACTTCTTCGGTGTAGGCGATGTGGCAGATATCGAAGATATGCTGCGCGGCAAGCGTTATGAGGAATCCGAGGTGCGCACGGCACTTGAGGGCCTTGATGTGAAACACTACTTCGGTAACCTGGAGCTGGAGGACTTTATTGGCCTCGTTTTCCTTGAAGAATAGATTTAGATGTAAGTATAGTTTTAGAACGAATTCCTTTATTACACTTTAACGGAAAAAGCAGAATCAATCTGAAGAAGCAAAGCGTTCGCCTTTATCCCTGGATTTCCCCCTTTACATAAGGGACTCAAAGAAATCTAGGGATAACAGTGATCGAAAGATGATTCTGCGTTTGGAGTGATCTGGTGTAATGATGGATCCGTTCGTTCGTGTTTATAGATACAGATAAAAGGAGAGAAACTCAAATGGCTTACAAATTAATGGCAATTGACATCGATGATACCCTTATCAACGACAACAAGGAAGTAACTCCTGCAACACAAACGGCATTGGAGCAAGCAGTTGCCCATGGTGTAGTGGTTACCCTGGCAACAGGACGTGCCTATGCTTCTGCACAAGCACTTGCTCGCCAAACGGGATTGAACGTGCCGATCATTACGTATCAGGGTGCTTTGGTCAAAAACCTGCTGGACGAGAAAGTACTCTATGAGCGCTATGTCCCGCAAGAAGCTTCCCGCAAATTGTACGACTACTGCCTGGAGAACAATCTCCATCTTCAAACGTACATTGATGACAAGCTGTATGCTCGCGAAGAAAACGATAAACTGCGTGATTACGCCAAACTGAATGGTACCCAGTACCATATCGAGCCGGACTTCATCAAAGTTATCGAACAACAAACACCAAAATTGCTTATCATCGATGAGCCTGACTATCTGGATAAAGTGGCCGTTGACCTGCGTGAATTGCTTGGACCAGAAGTGCATATCACCAAGTCCAAACCATACTTCCTCGAGATCATGCATCGTGAAGGAACCAAAGGCCATGCCCTTACCTTCCTGGCGGATCACTTTGGTCACCAATTGAGCGAGTGCATTGCGATCGGTGATTCCTGGAATGACCATGAAATGCTGGAAGTTGCCGGCCTTGGCGTGGCTATGGGCAATGCGATCCCTGCTCTCAAAGAGCTGGCAGATTACATTACGGCAAGCAACAACGAAGACGGCGTGAAGCAGGTCATTGAGAAATTTGTGCTGAACGCGGAGTAATACGATAACGCAAAGCATACGGTAAAACAAAACAGCCCTGGGCAGCGAATAAACTCGCTGAACCAGAGGCTGTTTTTGTTTTGGTTGTATCACCGAATTGGATAGTGATCCACCCAGGCAGCAAGGAGCGAGAGAATAAATGCCGAACAGATCGTTGCATATAATTTGATCATGCTACTCACTCTCCCCTTTTTACCTGTTTTTATCGATCCTGGCCGTCATATGAACTTCGTATGTTGCTTCCGTACTGCTCATCAAACTCACGGTCACGTTCCCTGATCTCCTGTATCGTCTTCCCCATGTTCATACCAGGAATCAGACCAATCAACAGAAGCACCATGCCAACAGTAAACAATAAGATCGCCACAACCAATCCAATGAGGCCACCTGTCTCGGACACAGCTTCCAAATAACGTCCCCATCTGGTGGACCAGACAGTCACTAAAGGAATCTGTATAACAGCAGCAATATGAATAATGCCATAAAGGACAATCCCCGCGAACAGAAATATTGCACCGAGTCTTTGTCTGTTCAACATGATTCCTCACCTCATTCCTATGTAAAAAAGGTAATACCTATTTTACCACAGGTTTGGAAGTTTGCACCAATGAATTGGTTCGTTTACCTCTCTTCAGCCAGCTCATCACTTTCTCATTCATCGCCAGCAAGCCGGATACTACAAGCACCACACCGATCCAGGTAATCCAGCTTACATGTTCACCATAGACAACCGCTCCAAGACCAACCGCAATCGGAGGTGAAATGTACAGCCAGGTTGCCGGGAACAGCGGGTTGGTACGTGACATGATCCAGTAGAACAGGCTATGCCCTACCATTGATCCAATCACCGTCAAGTAGATCAGGGACAAGATCGCCGGAGCCCAATCAAGTCCAGTCGTGCTCCACGATTCCGTCACCGCCGAGAGCCCGGATAACAGCAAGCCTCCATACATCATCTGTACGGCATTAATCGCTACGGGACTTGCTTCCTTGAACTGATTGATCACCTTCTTGGAGTACAGGGCGCCTGCTGAATAGCATACTTCTCCCACAAGCACGGCGATACACCCCCATAACCACAGTGAACTCCCACCAATGGATACACCGGGTAAAACGACAAGCACAACGCCTCCAAAACCGATCAGGCAGCCTGCAATCATGCGGGCAGAGGTTTTCTGCCGCAGCAGAGCAGTCTGCATCACCATAATCATCAGTGGCCCGGTAGCTGATAATATAGCCCCAACGCCTGAGCTGACATATTGCTCTGCCCAATATAATGTGGCAAACGTACCAAAGGTCAGCCCTGCTCCGGTCAGGAGCATTTCTTTTCTCCACAGCAGGGACAGATTGACCTTCCCTTTCATCCACATCCATGCAAACATCAATGCCCCTGCAATGATAAAACGTAATCCGGCCGATAAAAAAGGCGGCATGCCTGCCTCGACCCCAATTTTAATCGCCAGGAACGTTGTTCCAAAAATAAGACACATTACTGTAAATGCTGCTGCAACCATGCTAGCCCCTCCTTCATCTGCTCTCCATCATATAGCACTGTCTACAGAACAGAATGACGAAAACAGAACAGAATCTACTCATTTCCTGTTACAATAGAGTCCAAAAGGAGCGTGAGTCGGGTGGGCAAAACCATGTTGATGACAGATAACAGCCTTAAACTATATGAACAGGTGGTTCATTATCTCGTGGTGCGTATTGAGGCGGGAGAGTGGGCCGAACATGAAAAGCTCCCTTCGGTGCGAAGCCTGTCCGAGCAGCTCGGTGTACATCGGCTTACGGTGTTCAAAGCCTATCAGGAGCTGAAGGAACGCGGGAATGTGTACGTGAAGGACAAGTCCGGTTATTATGTCAGTCCTGCTGACCCGTCGCCTGTAGCGGACCAGGCAGATGACCCTGCTGTATCCGCCTGGCTGCACTGGGACTCACTCGCGCGCGTGCAGTCCCTTGAAGCCGAATATCAATTTTCAAAGTCACTGATTGATCCTGCCCTGCTCCCTAACCTTTACTGGGGAGAACTCATGCGGGATTTGCTGGATCAGTATCCCCGGCTGCTCGGTACGTATTCTACCATTCAGGGTGATATGGAACTGCGTAGTGCGCTGGCAAGCAATCTGACACTGAAAGAACGATTTTACATTTCAGCGGAAGAAGTACTCATTACTACGGGAGCCCAGCAGGCCATTGATCTGATCTCCCGAAGCCTGGTCAGACCAGGCGATCGTGTCCTGATGGAAAGGCCGACCTATGGCCCTGCCATGGAAATTTTCCGCAAACAGGGTGCACGCCTGATCTTCACGGATATACACCCGGCGGGTTATGATCTGGAACAAATTAAGCATCTGATGAAGACGGAGAAGCCACGCGTATTTTACATGACGCCAACCTTCCAGAATCCGACCGGTATTAATATTCCAACCGAACAGCGGAAACAGCTTCCCGAACTTGCCGAACAATATGGATGCTTTCTCGTTGAAGATGACAGCACGTACGATATTTATTTTAAAGAGAAACCTCCGGCGCCAATCTTTACGTACGATACGACAGGACACACGCTCTACATTCGCAGCTACAGCAAATATGTTGCGCCAGGTCTACGTATTGCGGCCATAATGTGCCGTCCCCGGTTTATGCCAGGACTGCAGGCGGTTAAAGCACTGGCTGATAACGGAACTCCCCTTCTGAACCAGAAGCTGTTTCTCCGTTACTTTCAATCTCCGCGCATGCATCAGCACCTGTCGAAGCTGCGTACCGCCATACAATTACGGATGGAAGTCATGGAAAAATGTCTGCAAGAAACAGACTGGAATTGGACACGGCCTGAAGGCGGACTCAACATCTGGGCGGAGCTTCCGGAAGGTATCGATACAGGACGACTGCTTCACCAGTGCATGGAGCATTCTGTTGCGTTTGTCCCCGGAACGGTATTTGATCCTTCGGAAGCTTCCGCAAGTCGCAAGCTGCGTTTGTCCTTCTCCTATACACACGAACAGCAGATCCGCGAAGGGATGAACAGACTCATCGAACTAGTTAAAAGGATGGATTAGCTCTCGTATGTTTCCACTAATGAACTGACATCCACAATGGAATTACAATGGAGCTACAGTAAACGAATCAAAGAGAAGAGCCCGGAAGATCATATGACCTTTCAGGCTCTTTAGATATTTTAAGATCTAAATTATACGGCTGCTTGCTTAATCTGTTCTGGATATTACTTTGTCCACCAGTCCATATTCCACCGCTTCCGCTGCGGTCAGGAAATAATCGCGATCCGAATCTCTCTCGATGCGCTCCAGCGGTTGGCCTGTATGGTTCGCTAACAGCTCATTGAGCCGCTGGCGGTGCTGAATAATTCGGTTGGCATGAATCAGCATATCCGATGCCTGCCCGCGCGTACCCCCATGGGGTTGATGGATCATAATCTCACTATTTGGCAGAGCGAACCGTTTTCCTTTAGTTCCACCGACCAGCAGAATCGTCCCGAAACTCGCGGCCATGCCAGTGCAGATCGTTGAAATATCCGGCTTCACAAATTGCATCGTGTCATAGATTGAGAATCCGGCTGTAACAGATCCACCCGGACTGTTGATGTACATCTGGATATCCTTTTCGGGGTCCTCTGCGGTCAGAAACAGAAGCTGAGCCACAATGGCATTTGCCATCTGATCCTCAATCTCCCCGGACACCATAATGATTCGATCTTTCAGCAAACGTGAATAAATATCATAGCTCCGCTCACCGCGGGCTGTCTGTTCAACTACATAAGGTACATGGTTCATGCCTGTCGCCTCCCGGTTTACGCAACCATGAGCGCGGCATATCCTCCTCCATACATCATTGAAGTCATGCCGGAATTGGAATACCCGTACATCATTGGCTGCGTTGATGAAGACGGCAAAGACTGCTGCAGAATCGTTCCTGCCACGGCCACCGGATCATCCGTACGATTGAGGCACAGATCAATCAGACGCGCCGCATCTCCACTGCGAAAAGCCATCAAATAGCTTCGCAGCTGCTCTGCGCTCACTGAATCTTCATCTGCGCCACTCGCTGCTTCGCCTTCCGTTTCCAGGCTTCGTCTGACGCGTTCCAGAGCAGATCTGGCGCGATTCAGCGCGGCTTTGACCGCTCCTTCCGATGTATCCAGCATCTCCGCAGTCTCTGCCGTCGTGTAACCCATTAAATCACGTAATATATATATCGCTCGCTGCCACGGCGGCAGCTCATTGACAAGGATCTGAACAGCAGACTCGATCTCCTCGAATCGCTCCTCCTCCGCACATTCTTGCATAAATGGTTTCAAGATATCCAATTTGCAAGCGAGCTTCTCCCGCTTCCGAATGACGTCAATCCATGTGTTGCGCGCAATCCGGATCAGATAGGCTTCCCAGTTCATCTCTTGCTTTGTACTACAGGACTGCATAGCCGAAGAAGCCAGCATTTTCACGCAGGTATCCTGAACCAGATCCTCGGCCTCCCAGGTTGAACCGGTCAGAGACAGACAATAAGCGTAGAGACTGCTCATCAGATCTGGCAGCACACTTTCCATCATCTGTTCCACGCTGTATTCAGCTTGACGACCAGTCTGGGTATATGGTTTGAATGGGTTACGATGATCATGTGGTCTGTTGATTCTGCAATCCACGGACTTCACAAAGGCCATGTTTGGGGCCCCCCTTTGTTGGTTCCTGATTGATCTTGCTTCATGTGATGCTTTTTCAATGACTTGCTCTTATGCTCTTACACTATGTAAACGAAGAACCTCCGGTAAAGGATACGCTCTTCTGTATTTATTTTTTTAATTCTAAATAGATTCTAACTTAAACGTTGCCCAACTGTACCCTCATGCCGGTAGCTGCCAGCGTAATACCTGGATCCAGATCGTAGTTTTGCTGTACATCCACGTCATGAGACATATGGGTAAAATAGGTGCACCCCGGTTTCAGTTCCCGCAGCAGTTCCTGCGCCTCGCGCATGTCGTATACGGAACGTGTGGAGAATTCCGCAAGCTCATGGACAAAGCTCGTTCCGATCACCAGCAGATCCAGCCCGTGCAGCGGCTTCTTCTCTGCTTCCTTCAGATCGATGGCATCCGAACAATACGCCCAGCTGTACCCCTCCCGCTCAAGCCGATATGCATAGGAATAACCGTTTTTACCATGGCAGACTTTCCAGGAGTGCACGTTCCATCCGCCAAGCTGGATATCATCATCCGTTTCCAGAAAGTTCATGTGCGCGCTTAGCCAAGGAAATTGCTCCTGAATGGTGGTGATTACTTCGCGCGGTGCGTACAAGCTGCCCTTAACCCCCAGCCAGCGGCAGGCATCCGCCCATTCCGGCAAACCTCCAATATGGTCAAAATGCGCGTGTGTCACCAATAATGTATGAACCATACGCAATCCCTGATCCTCCATCTGTGATCTCCAGTCTGGTCCGCAGTCAATCATAAACGGTTCGGATGCGCCATCTGAATGGATCAGAACAGAAGAACGTTTACGCTGGTTGATCCCGGTCAGACGGGCCTCCGTACAGACTGCACAATCACAGTATACACGCGGTACGCCCATGGCATCCCCGGTTCCCAGAAATGTTAGCTGATTCAATACAGTGATCCCCTCTCTATCTGATGCTGTACTTTCCAAGAAGTTCTGTTTCCTAAATTGTATATCCTCGCCCCCTGCTTTTGCAAAAAAAAGCTCTCCCTATGCAGTTCTAATCCTGCACTAGGGAAAGCCTGATCTCTGACTACATGTAGTCAGCGTATGTAACTTCGACTTGGTCCGCTTGTCGCCTAGACCAAGGCACGCAATTTCAAGGTCAATTCCTGACCCTCGGGCACATCTCTCGAATCGGTAATGACCCAATTTGATGCCAGGCGCTTCGCCAGCACTTCTGCCTGCTCCGGCTTCAACTTCAGGCCGGTTACTACGCCCTCACCGACCGTGAAATCACGCTCCGGTCGCAAACCAAAAGCTTTCTCGATCCAGATACCCAGCCCGCCCCGGGTATTGAATGTAATTCGGTAGCCCTCTTGAACGGCTGCCTCCAGATTTTCTCCATGCTCCTCCGCATACGAGATAAAGTCATCATACCTGTAGTGCTCTTCGGAAACCGCATCAAAAGCAGCCACGTCCTTGGCCTTGATAGCCTGTAGTATTTGGTCTTCAGACATGCCTTTGCCACGGGCCTGTTCCAGGCGAATGGCCGTACTTTGGGATAATTTGATCTCTGTACTCATCATCTCTCACCTTCCTGTTCATCCATTCGGATGCTAGAATTATAACCCAATTATATCCTGTCCCGATATCCGGATACAAAGTGTCCCGGCGACACTTCCATCCATTCCGGTTCTTCATCCCCGCGACGTGCTGATGGGTCCGTGTCCCCGCTATAGATGGGTGGCATCTCGTTGCGAACGCTTGGATCCGGAACGGGTATTGCAGCGAGCAAGGCCTGGGTATACGGATGTACCGGATTGCGGTACAGTTCTTCGGTTGGAGCCACCTCAACCAGTTTGCCGCGATACATTACCCCAATCCGGTTGGAGATATGACGTACCATCGACAAGTCATGGGCAATGAACAAATAGGTCAGACCCATCTCTGCCTGCAGGTCTTCAAGCATGTTGACCACCTGGGCCTGTACGGATACATCCAGCGCAGACAACGGCTCATCACACAGTATAAACTCCGGATTGACCGACAGAGCCCGAGCAATGCTGATCCGCTGACGTTGTCCACCGCTGAACTCATGCGGATAACGTTCGGCATGTTCCGGCTTCAAGCCTACGCGGTTCATCAGGTCATACGCTCTCCCCTTCATTTCTGCCTTCGAACCATAGTTATGAATCTCCATTGGTTCACTGATGATTTGCAAGACATTCATGCCTGGATTCAGTGATGAGTACGGGTCTTGGAAAATCGTCTGCATCCGTTTGCGAAACGGCTTCAGCTGTCTTTCGTTCATCTTGGCAACGTCCTGTCCGCCAAACAGGATACTTCCATCCGTCACATCATAGAGTCTTACGATGCTGCGTCCAGTTGTTGATTTGCCGCAGCCGGACTCACCCACGAGTCCGAACGTCTCCCCCTTATGAATATGGAAGCTAACGTTATCGACAGCCTTAACGACTTCCTGACCCTTGTTTCTTCCACGCACGGGGAAATATTTTTTTAGTCCACGCACGTCCAGCAGCACTTCACGCTGATCTGTTATTGCACTCATTTCTCCACCTCCTCTGTACGTGTTCCAAGTTGTGCCTGGTGTTGGTTTCGATCTTCGTCATTCAGCAGCCAACATAAAGCGCGATGGCCCGGTGCTGTTTCGGTATACTCAGGCATCTGCTTGCAGACTTCCATCGCATGTGGACAACGTTCCATAAACGGACATCCCGTTGGCGGGTGCAGCAGGTTCGGCGGTGTGCCTTCAATCGTGGCGAGCCGTTGTCGCCCCCCTTCTTCACCCGGCTTCGGAATGGATCGCAGCAGTCCCTGCGTATAGGGGTGCTGGGGATGGGCAAATATGCGTTCCACCGGCCCTTCTTCCATAATCAATCCACCATACATCACGATCACGCGTGTACAGACCTGCGCGACGACACCAAGGTCATGCGTAATCATTAAAATAGATGTCTGTGTGGATTCCTTCAGCTCCTGCATCAGCTGCAAAATTTGCGCCTGGATCGTCACATCAAGTGCCGTCGTTGGTTCATCGGCAATGAGCAGCTCGGGCTTGCAGGACAAAGCCATGGCAATCATTACACGTTGGCGCATCCCGCCGCTGAATTCATGCGGATATTGGTCGATGCGTTCCTCTGGTGAAGGAATACCTACCTGGCGCAGCAGCTCAATGGCTTCCTTGCGAGCCGCGGACTTATCCATTTTCCGGTGACGGCGAATAACTTCAATCATCTGTTTGCCCACACGGACTACAGGATTAAGCGAAGTCATCGGATCCTGAAATATCATGGAGATCCGGTTGCCCCGAATTTTGCGCATTTCACTATCCGATTTGTTCAGCAGATCTTCTCCTCGAAACAAAATCTGTCCATCCGTAATCCGCCCCGGCGACTGGATGAGCCTGATCAATGAACGGGCTGTTACACTTTTGCCGCTGCCCGACTCACCAACGAGTCCAACTACTTCGCCCTCATTCAGGGTAAAGCTTACCCCCCGTACGGATTGCACCTCTCCTTCACGGGTGGCAAAGGACGTTCTCAGTTCTTTGACCGATAATAAATCTGTCATTGTTGTATTCACCCCGCTGTGTAAGTTCAACCAAAGAATATTAGTTAATATTATCTATCTTTTGTTTGCTTTAGGTTCAAAGGCTACACGGAATACATCACCCAGGAAGTTGAAGGATAGTACTGTCAGCAAAATGAACAATCCAGGGAAAATGGCCATATACGGCGCTTCACTGATGAAGCCCTGGGCATCATTCAGCATGCTGCCCCAGGAGGAATTCGGCTGTTTGACTCCCAGGCCGAGAAAGCTCAGGGACGATTCCATAAGAATAGCTCCTGCAATATTGATGGTTGCGGCTACGATAATGGTCGGCATGATGTTGGGGATGATGTGCTTCATAATGATGCGGAAGGGCTTCTGCCCCGATACCCGCGCATACAGAACATACTCCCGCTGCTTCACCGACATGGCTTCCGCCCTCACAATCCGGGCAATGTTCATCCAGCTTAACACCCCAATAATGACGATAATCGTGCCAATTCCCGGTTTGAGGTACGCGTTCAGGATCAACATGAGGAAGAATGACGGAATGGACATCAGTACGTCCACAATACGCATCAACGTATTATCCACCCAGCCTCCAAAATAGCCACTCACCGTGCCGACGAGTGTACCTACTATAACTGCGATGGCCATCGACAGGAAACCTACCGCAAGAGAAACACGGCCTCCGTACAGCGCACGAGCCAAATAATCTCGTCCATAATCATCCGTCCCGAACCAGTGATCCGCACTCGGCTGCTGCAATCGCTCCATGACCACAATCTCATTGGGATCATGCGGGGATAAAAACGCAAACAGGGATGCGAGCACAAATATGCCCAATATAATGACAGCCGCAATGCCCAGTTTCTGATGCCTGAACTGCGTCCGTAAGTTACGCCAGCGCATTGAATTCATGTTGTCTCACCCCGTTGTCTTAATTCGTGGATCTACCACGCCATATAGAATATCGGCTACCAGGTTACCGACCACCAGCAGCACGGAGGAAATCATCGTAATGCCCATAATAATCGGATAATCCAGACCATGCACGGCTGAGATTCCCAGTGAACCCATCCCTGGCCATGAGAATACAGATTCCGTAATAAACGCTCCGGCAATCAGCTCAGGCAAGGACATGCCGAGAATGGTGATGACCGGAAGCAGTACATTTTTGAGCACATGGCGAAGCAGTACTGTTCCTCGGGTAGCTCCATAAGCATACTGAATCTGAACATAGTCCTCTTCCAGCTGACTGATCGTATTTGAACGAATATAACGCATGTACACCGACACATTCATGAAGGTCAGTACGGTACATGGCAGAATACCATGTTTGATAATATCCCACGCCGAATCGACTCCGACGGTCCGCATGCCCATGCTGGGCAGCCAGTGCAGCTGTACGGCGAAAAAATAAATCAACATCATGCCGAACCAGAAGCTCGGAATGGAAATCCCAATGTAGGAAAGAAGACTGAGACCACGGTCAAACAAACTGTTCTGGCGCGAACCCGCAATCATGCTCAGTGGAATCGAAATAAGTAATGATAACAATAGCGACGCTCCCATCAATCCAAACGTAGCGGGAAGACGTTCAACAATTAATTCGGCAACCGGGCGGTGATTGACCAGTGAATAGCCGAGATCACCTGTCAGAACATTTTTCAGCCACACCACGTATTGCACATACATGGGCTGGTCCAGTCCAAGATTTTGCCGAATACGTTCCACATCCTCTGCTCCCATATTGGGAGTAACAAAGGAAAGCACCGGATCGCCCGGCGCCAGCTTGATCAAGGTAAAGGAAACGATGGAGATAACAAACAAAAGCGGGATCGCCTGTACGATCCTTCGGACAATATAGTTATTCACACGGGCACCTCCGAATCAACGCCGGCCTCGCGGCCGGCGTTATTGGCTTGTTATATAGAATGAACGCATGTGGATGGAACCAAGGATTCACAACAGCCACTCCGATGACAGAACAACCTTCCGATCGCTGTTATCCCCAGATTTCTTTGATTCCTTTATAAAAAGGGGAAATCCGGGAATAAAGGCGAACGCTTTGCTTCTTCAGGTTATTTCTGCTCTCTACGTTCTTGGTGAATCTCAAAGGTTCAAACCATGTTTTCATTCGATATAATTATTTTTTATAGATTTTAGACAGGTCTTCCAGCATAACTACCGGTTTCGGATTGGCATCCTCAACACCGCCGTACGTGTTGTCCACTGCTACCACTGCTTTTGTGTATGCAATTGGATATACGGTCATTTCGTTTGCTACGGTTTGTTGAATTTGTTTGTACAGCTCTCCACGTTTTGCTTCATCAATCTCAACCGCTGCATCACTCCACAGCTTGTCGAAATCAGCGTTTTTGTAGTGGGAGTAGTTATATGCTGCATCGCTCAGGAAGAGGGATTTGTAAGCATCCGGCTCATAACCCATGATGTATCCGCCAAAGGACAGTTCAAAGTCTGTATTGTTCATATCCAACGTACGGTTACCATAAGCTGTTCCGTCCATCGGCAGCAATTCCACTTCAATACCCACATCTTTCAGCTTTTGCTGAATGTACAAGGCTTGGCTTGTTTGTGGTTTATTTGTGTTTGTGTAAGCCAGGCGCAATTTCAGATTGCTTACGCCTGCATCGGCCAGCAGCTGCTTGGCTTTCTCGAGGTTGTAGTCATACTTCTCCACATCGTCGGTTTGATACAGCGTGTCGGGTGTCAGAATGGACGCAGCCGGTTCAGCAAAATCAGCCGAGGAATACGAAGCTGTGATCAATTCATTTTTATCCAAAGCATAGGCAATCGCTTGACGCACTTCTTTCTTTTGCATGGAAGGTACGTTCAGGTTAAACACCATGTACTGCAGGCGGCCTTCCGGATAAGTCAGCATGTTGAATTTGCCTGTATCATTCAATTTGTTGTAATCCTGTGTATCGACCATACGCATTTGAATCTCGCCATTTTGCAGAGCCAGGTTCGCTGCATTCGGGTCTTTGGCTACACGGTACGTCACGCTATCCAAGTGAGCTTTGCCTGCAAAGTAATCGTCAAAACGTTCCAGTGTCACATATTCACCTGGGCGGTATTCCTTGAATTTGAACGGACCGGAACCGATTGGGTTGTTGTTTTTGTCGCTTTTCTCAATATCCGCTTCGCCTTCAAAAATGTGTTTCGGGATTGGGGAGAAGGAAACCAACGCGCCTTCAAAAGCTGCTGATACTTCCGGCAGTTGGAATTCCACGGTGAGATCGTCCACTTTCGTAACTTTCACCGGTTTGCCATTGAAAACATATTGGCTGCGGGAAGAGCTATGCTGCTTCTCATCGAGAATGCTGTCCATGGTAAACACGATATCATCCGCCGTCAGCGGTTGTCCGTCATGCCATTTCAGTCCATCCTTAAGCTTCAATGTATACGTCAGGTGATCTTCCGAGAAGCTGTCGCTTTCGGCGAGCACATATGTTTTTTTGCCATCATTCACGTTAAATAGTGGAGCATATAAGGACTGATCAATCGTCAACGTGACACGGTCTCCCGCGTAGATCGGATTCATCACTTTGGGATCATCCTGTACTGCAATAATAATGCTTCCGCCATCTTTCGGCTGTCCATTATCCGTAGAAGCAGTACTTCCCTCGTTATTAGAAGAAGTATTTGCTCCATCACCACTGCTGCCGCATGCACTCATGATTGCAACAACCAGAACCAGCATCAATGACAGCCACATTTTTTTAGATTTCATTATGATATTTCCCCTCGCTGTAATTTATCTTCTGTTAGCTAGTATATCAAGGATTCGACAAAAAGCAATGACTTTTTCCAACTTAACCTATCGGATTTTATTTAAATCGCTTTATTGTCCAACAATGCAAAAAACCTCCAATTCGCTGACTCCAGCAAATCGAAGGTCTTTGTTTGTAATTCTTTTATAGTCCTGCCAGTACCTGATACCAGACACCACGTTTGGAATATAGCGTACTGCGTACTTCGTCCCAGCCACCAAGGTAGTTGATATCAAACAGACCTTCAGGTGTTGGAAACGTGGATTCCGTCTCGGCAAATACATTCGGATCTACCGAACGAAAACCATGCTTGGCGAATATGCGCTGAGCCTCCGGAGTTCGCAGGTAGTCCACAAAGGCCTCTGCCAACTCCCTATTCCCATGTTTATCCGCATATTTATCCACCACAACCGCCGGATTTTCAATCAGGATTGTATTCTTCGGTACAACGATATCGTACTTAACACCCTGGGCAATACGGGCAAGCAATTCATTCTCATACGTCACGATGACATCGCCGACGCCATATTCAAAGGCTGCCATGGAAGATCGGCCGCTTTTATCCAGTGATTCGACATTTTCATGCACCTTCTCCAGAAATGCTTTGGCAGCGGCAGGATCCTTCTGGCCCTTTTCTTCCGACAGCTTCAGCCCTGCTCCGTAGATTGCATTGATATCCCATTGGGCTCCGCCTGACGTTTTGGGATTGGGGTACAGCACCTTGACTCCCGGCTTGGTCAAATCTTCAAAATCACGGATCCCCAGAGGGTTGCCATCCCTTGTTCCAAGAACAACAATGGAACGTGTAATCATGCCATCATTCGGCGTTTGTTTCCAATCGGAGGTCACGAGGTCGGCTTTGACCAGTTTATCGATGTCACTTTCCATGGCGAGCAATGCCACATCAGCCTCGAATCCGCCAACAATGGCCCTTGCTTGAGTACCTGAAGCTTCATAGGACTCCTGGAAATTAACCGTCTGTCCGGTTTTTGCTTTCCATTCCTCCTTGAACTCGGGCAGCAGCTCTCCGACAGCATCCTTGGCTACACTGTATGCACCAATGACAAGTGTATTGGATTGTTCAGCCGCAGAGGGTCCGTTCTGTTCGCCTTCCGCTTCCTGATTGCTGCAGCCTACGGTCATGCAGACGAGCAGAAGCATAAGGGCAGCGTATAGGAGTATTTTTTTCTTCTTCATCGTCTGCATGGGGCAGCCTCTCTTTCGAGCGCATTTTAGATCATGACCGGCATTGGATCTTCCTTCAGGCGATTCTCGACAACCCAGCTATCCGTGTCATTAAACAGATAAGCGCGGTGTACAAGCACCCGAATCTGTTGACCTATCTCCAGTGTCGTTTTCTCAAGTGAACGATATGTGATCAGCTTGTGGCCCTGTACCTCGACTTCCACCATCCACTCACTGCCGCGGAAGTGAAGATGCTTCACCGTACCCTTTTCGGTAGCTGACAGCATGGAAAATTCGTTTTTCAGACCAATCTCGATGTACTCAGGCCTGATTAAGGCACGCGTGTGATCTCCTTGTACCGCATGTTCAAAGCCTTTAAGCTGCGAGGCATCCTCCACAACGGTGGATTCACCAATAAAGGTTGCCACAAATGGAGTCTGCGGATTTTTGTAGATATCCCACGGTGTTCCTTTTTGCTCTAAACGGCCTTGGCTGATAATCATGATTTCATCCGCAACTTCGATCGCTTCATCCTGGTCATGTGTTACAAAGATCGAGGTAATGCCGACCCGCTCAATCAGCTCTCTCAACCATGAACGCAGCTCCTGGCGAATCTTGGCATCGATGGCGGCAAAAGGCTCATCCAGCAGCAGCAGCTGCGGCTCAGGAGCCAAAGCTCTGGCAAATGCGACACGCTGACGCTGTCCACCGGACAGTTGATGCGGATAGCGCTGTTCAAAACCTTTTAGCCCGGTCAGCTCAACAAGTTCCATGACCCGATCACGAATCTGGGCTTTGGGTGTCTTTTTGACCTTAAGTCCAAAAGCGATATTATCAAAAACAGTCATGTGTTTGAACAAGGCATAGTTCTGAAAAACAAACCCGATTCCCCGCTCCTGCGGAGGCAGATGATTCACAACCTTGCCGTGAAAGCGAATCTCTCCGGAGTCCGGGTTTTCCAGACCGGCGAGCATGCGCAGAATAGACGTTTTGCCTCCTCCACTGGGCCCTAGCAGACCGATCAGATGGCCTTTGGCAATATCGAACGAGACATCTTTTACCGCATGAAATTGACCGAAATGTTTGTTCAGATCACGGACTTCCACATGCATCTCAATGCACTTCCTTTCGCTTCTTGGCCCATTCCATCATGAGCAGCAGCCCAACGGAGAAGGTAACCAGTACCAATGCCACACCATTTGCGGCAGAGACATTAAAATTCTCAACATCCTGATAAACAAGCGTTGTTGCCGTCTGTGTTTTGTTCATAATATTGCCCGATACCACCAGCACTGCACCGAATTCTCCAAGCGATCGTGCAACGGTAAGTACAAGCCCGTATACGACAGCCCAGCGAATGGAAGGCCAGGTGACACTCCAGAACGTCCTCCACCCATATGCGCCAAGCGTTGAAGCCGCCTCTTCCTGCTGCGAACCGAGCTCCTGCAGAACCGGCATAACCTCCCTGACCATCAGCGGGAATGTGACAAACAGCGTTGCAATGACCATTCCAGGGAAGGCGTACACTACATTGAAGCCGATTCCTTCAAAAAAGCCACCCATAATGCTGTTCGGCCCGAGCAGCAATACAATCATCAACCCGCCAATGACGGGGGACACCGCATAAGGCAGGTCCACAATGCTGTTTAACAACCCTTTGATGCGATCACTAAGCCATCCGGCACGAACCAGGTAAATGGCCATCATAATGCCAAACAATGTATTTAACAGCGTGACGACCAACACCACAAGTCCGGTCATCATCAAGGCATGCAGCGCCTCAGGGCGCATCAGCCCATCCAGAAAGCCTCCTGCACCGTCTTCAAATGCTCCGATCAATATGCGTCCCAAAGGAATAATCAGAAGCACAATAAATACCGCAAACGTAAGTCCAATTAATAGCCGTCTCATCGTCTTCTCCCCCGCATCTGCACCAGATTAATCAGCCAGAGGATCAGGAAAGAAAGCGTGAGGAGCAGCACGGATACAGCAGCTGCACCCGTAGGATTGTCACTTTCAATCTCGCCGTAGATAAATACGGAAGCCGTCAGCGTTCTGCCCGGGATGTTGCCCGCCACCAGCACAACTGCTCCAAACTCTGCAAGTGCTCTGGAGAAAGCAAGCATACCACCGCTAATCATGCCTGGAGCCATAGAAGGCAGAATGACCTGCCTGAACGTACGCGCCTTCGATGCACCCATGGTATAGGAGGCTTCTTCCTCCGAAGGGTCGATCTCCTCCAGAAGCGGCTGCACCGCACGAATCACGAATGGAAACGTAACAAAGGTCATCGCAATGACGATCGCAGGCTGATGAAACACGATTTCAATTCCTATGGTTTCAGCCAGCTTGCCTACAGCACTGACCGGTCCAAGCAGCAGCATAATCATTAATCCGCCAACTGCAGTAGGAAGTGCAAAAGGCAGATCTACGAGACTGTTGAGAAACGATCTCCCAAAGAAACGATAACGCGTGAGCACCCAGGCAATCATGGTGCCAATTACCACGTTAATCAGTGTGGCGATAACAGCCAGTCGAACGGTAAGCAATACAGCTTTCCACGCGATTGGATCCATGATGCTCTCGGCAAAATTGCTCCATCCTTCAGAGAAGGAATTGACGTACACACCGATAATTGGAAGCACGATGAGTACAATAAAATATAGCAATACAGTACTGCGGAATCCCCAAGTCCATCCCTTGTGACGAAGAACGGTATTCATTGCTGCATTCCCTCCCAGCCTCCGGCTCCATATCCGGTCGGCAGTCTCCCTGCTTTGGTACATTCATTTTTCTAAGTTGAATTATATCACTTTAACATTATTCCCATTAGTCTACTTGGTTTTTTGCTTATCTGATACTTTACCAGTTTGCAGTGCTAACCGTCAATGCTTTTATTGTATATAATTTGGGCGTTTAGCAGATGATTGGTTAACCATTTTACCCGTGAATTGTGGTTTGTTTGAATTGGAGTGGTTAAGGTACAATTTAGAAGATAATTTAAGAGGATAAGGAGCGCTGCCAGATGTTATATACGAAAAAAATATCAACCTCCAGACGGGATGAAATCAAGGATATCACAAGAGAAGTAGAGCAGGTTGTCCGCAATAGCGGTGTACAAAACGGAACTGTCCTTGTCTATTGTCCCCACACCACAGCAGGTATTGCCATTAATGAAAATGCCGACCCGGATGTTAAACATGATGTGCTGCTTCGTCTGAACGAAGTGTATCCTTGGGAACATCCCCAATATCGACATGCTGAGGGGAATACCGCTTCCCATCTGAAATCCATCACAACCGGTCCATCTCAAACGGTGATCATTCATGAAGGCCGATTATTACTCGGCAGATGGCAGGGGATTTATTTCAGCGAATTCGACGGCCCTCGTGAGCGCGAATATTTTATCAAGATCATGGAAGGCTAATTCAGCCAAACGCAAACAGGCGGACAACCCTAATTTAGGGCTACAATCCGCCTGTCTTGGTCTTTCGCGCCAATAAACTTTCGCGAGACAACGTTATAAAGAATTAATGTTATGACAATTCACCGCCCTGAAGTATAGGAGTGCGACAAAAGCGCCTTTTATAGGACGCCAGGCTGGTGTTATAGATTGCGGCATAGAACTTTGACATGAGATAATGCCGACGATTCAATCTCAGCAAACGTTACACGATCCTGAATATAATACGATATAAATCCGTGCATGGACAAAAACAGCGTGCGCGGCACACATTGGATATCTTCATCCGTACAGCCTTCCTCGTTCATGTACTGCCTGACAATGGAAGCAAATAATTCGAAGCATCTTCCCTGCTCCGTACGACAATAAGATAACAGCTCCTCATCCCGAATCATGAACATAATCTCGTATTGATACGGATTCTCCAGACCAAAACGAATGAATTCCAACATGATATGCTCTACCTTGCTCATACCGCCCACGACTGGCCTGACCATGGCTTGCAGCAGCAAATGTCCCAGATGATTGAAATCTTCTACCACAATGGCATAGAACAATTCTGCCTTTTCCTTGAAATGATAATACAGCGACCCATGACTATAGCCCAGATGCTGGCCGATGCTTCGCATCGAAATGGCGCGGTATCCTTTGGTAATAAAAAGATGTCTCGCCGCCTCCAGGATCCGCTCCCTCGACAACTCTTGTTCGACTGCTCTTCTAGCCATATATTTTATTCCCCTTCAATAAAATAAAGCCGCTGTCCCTCCGTGATCCGGGATTGCCCTTGCGTCAAATCCGTGATCCAGGCGATGAATGCCTCGGTTTCACTATCCGGCGGAAGACAAGTCAACGTAACCTTATCGGTGAATCCAGTTTCACCCGTACGGACTTCCCGGCTTCTTAATTCATTTTCCACTTTTCCCAGCCACGTATAATCCAGTTCCACAAACACTTCACGATGAAGCACTTTGGTTATGGCCTCTCCAGCTTCAATAGCCGCTACAGCGCCATCCGTATATGCACGGATTAAACCGCCAGCTCCAAGCATGATTCCCCCAAAATACCGTGTAACCACAATAGCCACATTTTTCAGTTGCTGATTTTTGATGACTTCAAGAATGGGTTTCCCAGCAGTTCCGCTTGGTTCCCCGTCATCGGATTGCTTCTGGATCTCATCTCTTTCCCCTATCATGTAGGCGGAGCAATTATGAGTGGCATTCCAGTGTTTCTTCTTGATTTCATCAATAAAAGCAACTGCTTCTTCTTCCGTTGTAACTGGCATAATGTGACCGATGAAACGCGACTTCTTGATGACAATTTCCAGATTGCCCGGTCCTCGAACCGTGCGGTAACGTTCAAGCATTTCAATCCAACTTTCCGATTTAATCCATTTTACAAGAAAGCAGTTCCCCGCGCGGACGCGGATGAACTGCCTTGGTTTAAACATCCGGGGATCACTGCATTCAACCTCACAACGAAACCCGGGTGTCATTACACATGCTTTATTTAACTATATGAGTCAAACCAAGAATTATTCGGAAAGTCTCGCTTCAAGCGCAGCTTTCTCTTCTTCAAAGCCTGGTTTGCCCAGCAATGCGAACATATTTTTCTTGTAAGCTTCTACTCCTGGTTGGTCAAACGGGTTGACGCCCAGCAGATATCCGCTGATGCCGCATGCTTTTTCAAAGAAGTATACCAGATATCCGAAAGAATATGGAGACATATCCGGAATATTCACAATCAGGTTTGGAACTTGGCCATCTGTATGTGCAAGCAGCGTACCTTGGAACGCTTTTTTGTTGACGAAGTCCATTGTTTTGCCTTCCAGGAAGTTCAGACCATCGAGGTCATCCGGATCAGCTTCGATCGAGATATGCTCGGATACTTCAGCTACCTGAATGACAGTTTCGAAAATGTTCCGGCTTCCTTCCTGGATGAATTGACCCATGGAGTGCAAGTCAGTGGAGAAATCAACTGATGCAGGATAGATTCCTTTGTAATCTTTACCTTCACTCTCTCCGTAAAGCTGTTTCCACCACTCGGATACAAAGTGCAGGGATGGCTCGTAGTTAACGAGGATTTCTGTTCCTTTACCTTTACGGTACAAGGCGTTACGAACAGCAGCATATTGATATGCTTCATTCTCAGCTACATTCGGGTTGCTGTATTCTTTGGATGCGTCAGCTGCACCTTGCATCATTTCTTCGATGTTAATGCCAGCTGTAGCAATCGGCAGCAAGCCTACTGCTGTCAGTACCGAGTAACGTCCACCTACATCATCCGGAATAACGAAAGACTCGTAACCTTCTTCGTTTGCCAGTTTTTTCAGTGCGCCGCGCTCTTTGTCTGTTGTAGCATAGATACGTTTGCGAGCTTCTTCTTTACCGTATTTTTTCTCCAGTGCTGCGCGGAAGATACGGAAAGCAATGGCTGGCTCGGTTGTCGTACCGGATTTGGAGATAACATTCACGGAGAAGTCTTTGCCTTCAACCAGATCCAGCAAGTGAGTTACATAGGTGGAACTGATATTGTTACCTGCGAAATAGATTTCAGGCGTTTTGCGTTTATCTTTTGGCAGGTTGTTATAGAAGGAGTGTGTCAGCATTTCAATCGCTGCGCGTGCACCCAGGTATGAACCACCGATACCGATAACGATCAGTACTTCGGAATCACTTTGGATTTTGGCAGCCGCTTTTTGAATGCGGGAGAATTCTTCCTTGTCATAAGCGGTTGGCAGGTCAATCCAGCCCAGGTAATCGGATCCGGTTCCCGTTCCGTTGTGGAGCTGCTCGTGAGCCAGGCGAATCGGTTCAGCGAAATAGTCCACTTCATGCTGGTTTACAAATTGCAAGGCAGTGCTGTAATCAAACTTCACTTTTTTTGCCATGATCTAAAAACCTCCTGATATCGGTAGCTTATTTTTCCGTTTTCCATTCAAACAACTTAGCATAAGGATACTTCAAATCCACGGGGCTGACAAGCTTGCAGCTTGAACTTTGTCACTTCTAATTCAAGAAGCAAAAAGGGTAAACCAAACCCGCTGATTGCAGGTTTTGGCTACCCTTCTTGTATTATTCCGCCGGGTACGAGCAGCAGTAGTCGGTAACGCTGCGTATCTCCAGTTTGAATTTGGATTCGGCAGGCACGTGGAACGTAGCTTGACCTTGAATCTCTTGCCAATCTTCTTCTCCGGGAAGCAATACTCTCAGATCGCCGGACAGAATCTCCATGATTTCACGGGAATCTGTACCGAACTCATAGCTGCCTGGGAGCATGATGCCCAGAGTCACTTTGCTGCCATCCCCCAAAATAACCGTTCTGCTGGTTACCTGGCCATCATAATAAATGTTGGCCTCTTTTACTACACTGACTTGATCAAACTGTGACATGCGTACCCGCTCCCCCTGAAGTTAATGAAAACAAAAGGCAAAACAGATCAGGATATATCCTCATCCTTACTCTGCCGGAAATAACTTTGCTGCCACGAACAGAACAGATTGGGCTGTTCCATTCGCAGCAGCGTTTTTCAAGCTATTACAGCAATGCTTTTACGCGGCTAACCACGTTATCGACTGTGAAGCCATACTCTTCGATAACACGGTCGCCAGGCGCGGAAGCACCGAATGTGCTGATTCCGAGAATGTCGCCTTGATCGCCAACATATTTCTCCCAGCCCATTGGATAAGCCATTTCAATGGCCAGACGAGCTTTAACATCCGGAAGCAGGACGGATTCTTTGTAAGCTTTGTCCTGTTTCTCGAACAGATCCCAGCTCGGCATGCTGATTACGCGAACTTGGATACCTTGTTCAGCGAGTTCAGCTTGAGCTTTGACAGCCAATTGCACTTCGGAACCTGTAGCGATGATTTGTGCTACTGGTTTGCCGTCTTTTGCATCCGAAACAACATAAGCACCGCGTTTAACGTTCTCACGGGAGCCTTCTACTGTTCCTTCCAGGATCGGCAAGTTTTGACGAGTGAGTACGAGTGCTACCGGGTTGTTCTTGTTCTCAAGCGCATAAGCCCATGCAGCAGATGTCTCATTACCGTCAGCCGGACGAATTACTGTCAGGTTAGGAATGATACGCAGGGACGCAAGTTGCTCAATTGGCTCATGCGTAGGACCATCTTCACCAACAGCAATACTGTCGTGAGTCAGAACGTATGTCACAGGCAGACCCATCAGGGCAGCCAGACGAACAGCCGGACGCAGGTAGTCAGTGAACACGAAGAATGTACCACCGAATACTTTCACACCGCTGTGCAGTGCCATACCGTTCATTGCTCCAGCCATACCGAATTCACGGATACCGAAGTAGATGTTGCGGCCAGAGTAATCTTCTGGTGCAAAGTTTGCAATGTTGTTCAGGTGTGTCATTGTGGAGCTTTCCAAGTCAGCAGATCCACCAGTCAGATGAGGCACGTTGTGCGCCAAACCGTTCAGTGCATTACCGGAAGCAACACGAGTGGAAAGAGCTTTGTCTGTTGCAGCATATTTAGGCAGATCGCGGTCCCAACCTTCTGGAAGGTCACCGTTGATTGCTGTTTCGAACTGAGCTGCCAGCTCTGGGAATGCTTTTTTGTACTCGGCGAATTTCTCGTCCCAAGCTTTGTTTGCGGAGATACCACGATCTTTGACTTGAGCAAAGTGATCGCGAACTTCAGCTGGTACGTGGAAATCTTCCTCGTAAACCCATTTGTAAAATTCTTTGGTCAGTTTCGCTTCGTCAGCACCCAGTGGGGAACCGTGAGTACCGCCGTGGCCGCCTTTACCTTGTTTGTTCGGGCTACCATAACCGATAACCGTTTTTACTTCGATCAGTGTAGGACGCAGTGTATCAGCTTGTCCTTCCTGAATTGCTTTTTCGATTGCAGGCAGATCGTTACCATCTTCTACACGCAGCACTTGCCAGCCATAAGCTTCGAAGCGTTTTGCGATGCTTTCGGAAGAAGACAGGTTCAACTCACCATCAAGCGTGATGTCGTTGGAGTCGAACAACATGATCAGTTTACCCAGGTGCAGACGTCCGGCAAGGGAAGCTGCTTCGTGGGATACGCCTTCCATAAGGTCACCGTCACCACAGATTGCATAAGTGTAGTGGTCGATAACGTTGAATTTATCCTTGTTGTATGTCGCGCCCAGTTGTGCTTCAGCCATAGCCATACCTACAGCCATTGCAATACCTTGTCCCAGTGGGCCAGTCGTAGCGTCAACACCTGCAGTATGTCCGAATTCCGGGTGACCCGGAGTTTTGCTTCCCCATTGGCGGAATTGTTTCAATTCTTCCATAGGAAGATCGTAGCCACTCAGGTGCAGCAAGCTGTACAGCAGCATGGAACCATGTCCTGCAGACAGCACAAAACGGTCCCGGTTAACCCAAGTTGGGTGGTCCGGGTTATGTGTCATCGTTTTTGCAAAAAGTTGGTACCCCATTGGAGCGGAGCCCATAGGCATTCCCGGGTGTCCCGATTTTGCTTTCTCGATTGCATCAATTGCCAGAGTACGTACAGTTGTAATCGACAGGTTGTCGATTGTGTTGTTCTCGTCCTTTTGAATCGCTTCGTTCTTGTCAGTCATGGTTTGTCCTCCTCATGTCTTTAGATAAGTCGGGTGCGCAAGCGAATCCCTCTCATCATACAAGCAAACCGTATATAACAATAAGTGAATCCGCTTGAATGTTTCATTTTGACTTATTCACTTTTGTATTGTATCACTTGGCGTGAAGCTTTTCCATAACCTTCTTTTAGAAGTTCCGGAAAATTCGGTTGTTTGTGGGTGAGACGGGTTTATTCCAGCGCAGAATAAAAGGTGTTCGGTAGAGCATTTAAGCCCATGTCCGGCTTGGCAAGCCTCGCTAATCCATCGGATGAAGTATAACCTTTAACCGGAAAACCATACACTTTTTACAGCTCGAAGTTTTTTTCATAGGGTATCGTTCATGTTTCTGATTCGAAATCCCTACGGCTGTGTTACTCTCAGAAAGAAAGGAGGCTTGCCGCATGTCAGGACCACAAGCTGTAGAGCCAAAGTCGTCAAATCATCCATTACCCTGGATTGCAGGGACGTTAACAGGCATCATCACCGGTTTATTTCTTGGCTTATTTCTTAAAGTGGTTCAGGCTTACACGGGTGAAAAGGTGTATACCCTGCTGCTGAATGTTGATTTTGTGCCCTGGCTTCCGCCCATTTTGCCTGAATGGTTCGAATTTACGCTCCATCTTCTTGTTTCTGTCATCATCGGCCTCTTCTACTTCTGGTGGATTCAACGTTCCGATTTCCCTTTGGTTAAAGGCTTTTTGCTCGGTGCGTTCTCTTCCCTGCTATATATTCCGCTCTCTCTGTTATCTGTACGAGTTCCAGGCTTAATGGATTTAAAGGCCATATCGCTTTGGATTATCGGACACCTTCTATTTGGCATTCTCCTTGGCGTCTGCGGACGGATATGGAAACGACAAAAAGGCGATTCCCATTCAGCTCGCAAATAGGAAGTCGCCTTTTCTTATCAGGGCCGATTCACATGGTCCCGAATCAACCTTGCACAGTATTAAAGCATCAAGCTAAAATACAACGGTCTTGTTTTCGTGAACCAGAATCCGGTCTTCAACATGCCATTTAACCGCACGTGCAAGTACAACGCGCTCAATGGTACGTCCGATCCGTTTCAATTCGGTCACGTCATCTCCATGGCTTACACGCTGAACGTCCTGCTCGATAATCGGCCCGCCATCCAGTTCTTCGGTCACATAATGCGCTGTTGCTCCGATAATTTTAACACCACGATTATACGCCTGAGCATATGGCTTACCACCGACAAAAGCCGGAAGGAAGGAATGGTGGATATTAATAATCCGATTCCGGTAATGCTCAATAAACATTGGAGAGATAATTTGCATATAACGTGCAAGAATAATGACATCAATATCGTTACCGATGACGTCCAGCTGACGCTGCTCCGCTTCCTTTTTCGTATCAGCCGTTACCGGAATATGATGATAAGGAATGCCGAATGATTCCACGTAATCCTTCATATCCAAGTGGTTGCTTACCACGAGAGCGATATCGGCATCAAGGTCTCCGGCCTGCCATTGCCACAGCAATTCAACCAGACAATGATCTTCCTTGGATACAAAAATAGCCAGTTTCTTCTTGCGGCTAACCGCAGAGAGAGACCACTCCATCTTGAAGCGCTCGGCCACTTCCGCAAAATCAGCTTCCAGCTTGGCCAGACTCGCTGTCAGTTCCGGAAGATCGAATTCGATGCGCATGAAAAACATGCCGCCAGCCGGGTCCATGGTGTACTGGTCAGACTGAACAATGTTTGCACCATGCTGGTGCAGGAAATGTGATACGGCAGCTACAATTCCTGGACCATCCGGACAGGAAATAAGCATCCGCGCCCGATCGGCGCGGTTTTTGGAATCAGGACGTGCTTGTTTTGCATGAATCTCCATCGGGCTATTCTTCCTCCTTCAATTAAGCCGTGACCAGCAGTTCTTTTCCTGCAAGCCAGGCGATCAAACGATGATTCAGTTGCTCTTCGTTCAAATGCGGGAACAACGCTGCTTCCGCTACCAGATCATACAACCGCTCCAGCGGTTCACGCGGATCAGCCTTTTTGGCTTTTGCATCATTCTTGAGCAGCGTCCAAACGTCGAGAATATAGGAACGCGAGTCAATCTCTTTCCCCTGGAAGAAGTGCTGCAGCTGCTCTACCTCTGTTAGGAATTCCGGACCAAACCGGCCGCTCACATCTCCACGAAGCAATGCAATTTCCACCTCGTACATCGGGCGTTGTGTCTTGGCTTCCTTGCCGATCCATGGTGTCTCCAGAATAAATGGACGTCCTTGAAGCGCCTCGTGATGAACGATGCGATTAATCGCTTCAAAACCAATCCAGCCGGAACCAATCGGTGTATGACGGTCCTTGCGTGCACCTACTGCATTCTTACTATCATTAATATGCATTACGGTAATGCGGTCAAGCCCTACTGTACGATCAAACTGCTCAAGCACTCCATCCAGATCATTCACGATATCATATCCTGCATCATGAATATGGCATGTATCCATACATACCGCGAGACGTTCGTTATGCGTAACCTTCTCCATGATCTGTGCGATCTCTTCGAAGCTGCGGCCCATTTCGGTCCCTTTTCCAGCCATTGTTTCAAGAGCAATCTTCACATCGGTCTCTTTGACACCGTCGAGCACTTCATTGAGCCCTTCGGCAATTCGTCCAATACCATAATGAGCATCCTTATCCGTAAAGGCGCCGGGATGAAGCACAATATTTTTGACACCAATGGCATGCGTACGGCGGATTTCTTCCTGAAGGAAGCTTACAGCCAGTTCATACGTGTTTTCTTTGTATGAACCAAGGTTAATAATGTATGGCGCATGGACAACAATATCTTCCATTCCGCCCTCTTGCATGGCAAGCTTGCCTTCCTCGATATACATGGACTCAATAGGCTTGCGGCGCGTATTCTGCGGTGCACCCGTATATATCATAAACGAACTGGAACCGTACGAGGACGCTTCCTTCGTTGCACTCAATAATCCCTTGTCCGAAAAGGACACGTGGGAGCCGATTTTCAGCATCATTGATCCCCCTTTTTCTGAATTATCCCTTATTCTAACGCGATTATCGAAATAAATCTAGAAATGCGCTATAATTCGGGTTACAGGCTATTTTTTACAGCTAATTTGGAACATGGTGGGCGGAATCCGTCTTTCCGTGAAAATCAATGAACCGAGGTGACTCCGCAATGATTTTCGGCTCCTACGCTATGACGTTAGTCAGCAGTTCCCCCAGCAATTGGTTTATGAATACGATCGCATTCTGGACGTTTCTTTTGCTTGGCAGCATGTGTATCGGTGGATTCTTTATGATGCGCAAGTTTTTGAAAGTGCTCCCAAAAGCGGACGGCAAATCCAAACTGGATTGGCAAAATTACTGGGTAGAAACAAGCCGCCACCTGTGGACGGACGAAGCCAAGGCTTTTCTGGATCAACTCGTAGAGCCTGTACCCGGTCCGTTTCGCGATATCGCCAAACATTCAATTGCAGCAGAGATTGGTAAAATTGCTGTTGAAAACAAGGCAACCGAGGTGTCCCGAGATCACTGCATCAAAGGATACATTATAGCCACACCGAAGCGTGATAATAAGTTTTTGGTCAAATTTTTGGAGAAAAACCAAATTGATTACTCGCCTTATAAACATCTGATGAATAAATAAAAGAAGTTTCCATTGTGGACGGAATCACATACTCATCTCCAACACACGAGCTCCATCAGGTAAGTCATTCGCAGACAGGCATTGCTTACCGCCGGGGCTGTTTGTTGATCCGCCATATATGAAATTTACAATACAGGAGGGCTGAAGCATGAAAATCGCCATATGTGGAGGAACAGGTTTTGTGGGAAGTGCACTTGTAGATTACTGGCTGCAAGCAGGTCATCAGGTTCAGATTATCACGCGCAAACTGCCTGATCTTCATGATCCCGGTGAACGACTTACATATATATCTTGGGAACAGCTTGAAGAAAGACCTCATCTGCTGGAAGGTTTGGATGCTCTGGTGAACCTTGCCGGGGAAACGCTGAATCAGCGCTGGACGACCAAGGCCAAGCTGGAGATTGTGGAATCGAGAGTAACGACAGTATCCAAGGTAGCCCGGCTGCTGGCTAAACTTGAACATAAACCGGAGGTTGTCGTGCAGGCATCCGCCATGGCTATATACGGAACCTCTCCGTCGGAGACCTTTGATGAAAGTTCCCCGCAAAAATCAATGAACTTTCCGTCCCGGGTTGCCGAACAATGGGAGATTGCTGCAGATGCCATCCAGGATGTGAGACTGGTCAAAATTCGTGTCAGCCTCGTACTTGGTCATAAAAGAGGAGCCTTTCCGTTAATGAAGCTGCCATATATGCTTGGTGTAGGTGGCAAAATTGGCAGTGGCAAACAGTGGACGACCTGGATACACATATTGGATATTGTAAGGCTCATTGATTTTACGATACATAATAAGGAAATCTCGGGTCCGGTGAATGCATCCGCTCCGAATCCCGTAACCAATGACGAGTTTGGACGCACAGTTGGCAAGGTCTATCATCGTCCACACTGGTTCCCGGTCCCCGGTTTCCTGATTAAAGCAGTGGTCGGAGAACTCTCTGTTGTATTACTTCAGGGGCAGCGTGTCATTCCGCAGAAGGCGCTGGATCACGGGTTCGAATTCACCTTCCCAACCTTAACCGATGCCCTGGAAGATTTGAAGCATCGCGGATTATCCGACTGAACGGTAGGTATAGACGGATTCTGCCAGCATGAAGGTATCCCCGTCTTCCAGTGGATATTCCTTATAAGGTGCAAGAGGCTTGCCCTGCAGAATGGTGCCATTCACAGAACCCAGATCCTTAATGACATAGCCCGATTTGTTCCGGCTCAATTCCACATGAGCACGGGACACACCGGTTGTTGAATCCACCCATTGAACCATCTCTGCCGATCGCCCGATAACAAAGGAAGCTCCCTGCACATCCATCCGCTCATTCCGGTTACTTGCCCCTAATCGGCGTTCCAGATAAAAGGATGGCGTTACTTGACCGAAGCCCTTTGCTGCCTCCCCAGTCATACTTTGCAGATTTACTGTTGCCTCCGTTCCAGATTCAGTCCGAATCAGCTCAGACGTTGGTGCAGTAATATGATCGAACTGCTGTTGGTTCATGGGTGATGATTCTGATTCTGGTTCGGTATCTAATCGTTGAAAGCGCGAATTCAGAGTTGTACTGGCAACACTCGCATACCCCTGTGCAGGTGGGTTATTGTCAGTCTTCGGCTCTGATTGGTTCCAGCGCCAGCTCTCCTGATATAGCTCTTCTGATTCCTCTTCATTTTTAGTTCGCTTATGACCTAATTTAAGAAATGAAGCTTGATCAATCCTTTTGAGCCCTGCCGCTTTGGATATACCGAATTTCCCTTTGCTAATCCAGGCCCAGCAAGCAACCGCAAGTAATGCGACACTTAGAACGATGGATATTATCATAGGTGTCTGACCGGGCTGCTCCATATAAGCGAATCTCCATACTAGGGCTATACCGACCATGCAAATAAGAATAATATACGTCACTTTAGACGTTCCGGTCTTTTGTTCCATTTCCATGTTCTCATCAAATGAAGCTTCGTTAGAATTGTTCACCGCTGGGTCGGTCCTGTCTGTAAAAGGAGATGAGACTCCTCTAGAATCACGTGTGCTCAGGAAGTTTGGACTTATACTTAACCTGTTACTGTTTGCCCCTTCCTGCTCCAATACTTGATCCGGCTGTTGACGAGAATTGGAGTATGTTTCAGCCCGCATGTTGTCTTGGTCAGGCTTCGATCGGTCGTGTTGTCTATGTAAACGTGGCAATTGTGCAAACTCAGGTTCAGATTGAACATAAGCAGAACGTTCGTTCACAGTCCTATTCTCTCTAGGCTCGTTCACACGGGAAGACAAAAATGTTGAGCTACCGAGCCCTGCTTGTTCATCCGCGTAGAGTTCCAGTAACAATTCCCGCAGCTGTCCAACATCCCACCGTTCGTCATCACATAGCTGCAAAACCCGCTGAATGCCTTCACCCTGCAACTCCTGCACATGAGCCATCAGCCGGATGACCAGTTCACGAAATTGCCCCGGAGTCGGATCCACAACTACTGATTCCTGAATCGGTACATAAACCATGCCCAGCTCCCCTTGTTCCAGTGAACCTTTTACAAATATGCTCTCTTCCTGCAGCATCAGCTTAGGGGGTTCGAGCATGTATTGACGGCATTCCGTGAAGGTATCTGCGAGTTGAAACAATAGACCGTACAGCACATGCAGTTTAATTTTGCCTGCCTTTAGGAACTGGGATAACATTTTATACCCGGAAATATCATATTGAAGAGTAACATTGCGATCCATCTCACGAATGTGGAGCGGAAGCAGTCGAGGAATATCATTGGAAGACATCATCCCCGTCTGTACACGGCTTAATTCGTCCATCCGTAATCCTTCGGCTTTTTCCAGAACCATAAATGCTCCGCCGTTTCGTATAAAATCTTTCGTTAATCCATACATGCCAATCCTCTCTTTCTGCTGTAAATTCAACTTCAACTTCAACTTTCTTTCTGTATCGTTCTATGAAATCATATAAACATAGGCACTGATAAAGCCTGGCAATACAGCCAGCATAAACGGGAACTTCAGTGTTTTCTCCTTGCTGACCAGTTTGAGTGAACCGAGCATGAAGAAGCCTGCAAGCCCACCGGCCATGTTAAGAATCCGTTTGGCTGAATCCCTGCGGAACAACAGAATAATTAAGCCGATTGCCCCGGCATATAGAACGGAATACACAACAACGTGAATTCCAAAAGAAATGCCCGTCCATGCTCCAATCCCGCCAAACAGTTTTACATCTCCAGCTCCTACTGCTCCAATCGCGTACATCACCAACAAAATGCCAAAACAGGCTGCAAACCCCGCGGCAGAGAAGATCAAGCCTTCCCATCCATCCCATATCCCATGGGCCAGCACACCCAGAGCGGTTACAGGCAACGTCAGCCGATTTGGAATTTTCATGGACCGCACATCGGTTACAAAGGCAGTCATCACGTATAAGCCACAAGCTGCAATGAACCATTCCACCCCCATCACTCCTCTATCCATATCACTATTTTCTTGATGCTACATTAAACTCCGTTGTCGTCTTGCTGCCATCCGCAGTTTCCACTACAAATGTCCAGGTCCCTTCGGTCGTGCGAGTACCTACAAACCAGTTCCACTCGATCACGCCATTCTCATCCGCTGTAGCCCAGCCAATATGCTTCGCTGTACTTTCTCCCGACTTATAAAAAATCGTTAGGTTTGCAGTGGCCCCTGGTTCCACCTGAACCTTGATTGTTGCATTATTCCCTATGTAGGCAGGCTCTGGCTTGGATAACACGGTTATTGAACCTGCAGCGTCTCCATTGCCCTCATTACTATTCGAACCTTCTCCCGTATCTCCGATCCATATGCGCTCAGCGGCAGCAGCTTGAATCCGTAGTGGTTTGCCGAGGAAAGGCACTTTAATCGGCAGTTCATAACTGAGCTCCAGCCTGAAATACGGATTCGTTTTGTTCTTGAGATCCGGCACAGATATCCCGTTAACATGTATACGCTCCATATCCAGCAATTCCGGATCTATAAAAGGTTGAAGCAAGGGTTTTATAGCTGGATCAAGTACAGTCTCGATAACGGAAGTCTTAATCTCCTGCAAGGGCTGCTCCCCACTGGATGCAGCCGCACGCATCCAATTACTTAGTGGATCCGGCAGAGACGAAGCATACTCTTCAGCCCATTCCGTTAGTGACAACTCTGGTATGCTCCAGCCACTTCCCTTCTCTTCACCACCAGCGGAATCCGATGGAGTGAAGACAAGAGAAACTGGATATATCTTGGTGGAGAGCTGCTTTACGGCTTCACCTGCTGTGCTTTGCAGGGCTGTCGAGATCAGTGTCATTTGTACGATATAGACAAGGAACATGACAAAGAACAGAAACACAGGCAGAACGAGCGAAGCTTCCAATACCATGCTTCCCTGTTCCTTTTTCGAAGAGCTTGCCTGCTTCGGCAGAGATTTCAATTGTTCCATTTTGCGCAACCGTGTTAATCGAAGCAGCCATCGTGCACATTCTTTTGGGTCTAGCTCCTGCTTCTCCATAATCCCTCCACCTGAAAAGGTACGGCTTGATTCAATAGGAATAATCCGTCCTCCGGTCTATGAATAATCGCCCATCTTCAACCTGGTCTGCATTCCCCATAACTGCACCTATACTTTTGATCACCCCTGGCAAAAACCATAACTTCACACTGCTGCGTATGTTCCCTGATGCATACGTTTGTTTTTCATCAGGATTAACGCCTGTATTCAGCCGAATCAATGCCAGCATTCTGGACATTTTTCTTTCATTGTTACTGTGCATTAAAAGGAATAGTCTTAGATGGTCCCTGTATGTAAGCTTAACCTTGATAAATTTGGACAACTCCACACTGCCCTCTTTGGAGAGCTTCACCATATCCGCTATGGCGTGGGTAATCCCGTATAAAATTGCAGCCGATAACACCAGAAGGGGATTACCGAGTTTACTGTTCTCAATTAATCCTTCTGCGGTTCGAATCGCCAAACGCATACCAAATATCTCTGCATATGCAGCTGCAATGTTGCCTGATGGATTGTGAAACCCGTAAATG
Organism: Paenibacillus sp. P13VS; assembly: GCF_015143645.1. Classification (NCBI taxonomy): domain Bacteria; kingdom Bacillati; phylum Bacillota; class Bacilli; order Caryophanales; family Paenibacillaceae; genus Paenibacillus; species Paenibacillus sp. P13VS. The sequence continues at coordinate 222,889 of NZ_WYEV01000004.1, forward strand.
ATATATTCCAGCTCCTGATTCTCCAGTTTGAAGACCTCACTCGAATCCCCGCTTCCTTCAGTCCAATCGAGCAGCTGTCCAAAATCCATCGAATTGAAATAAGCGAGGGCGTATTCATTCTGGAATAATTCATCCCCTAGACTATCCAGCAGGCCAGACATCCCGCCAAATAAACTGTCCATTCCATTCATGGCGTCACCGCCTGAATCGTAAGGATCGCCTGCAATTTCCGCCTTTTTGGACTCCTCCCGGCTAGCCTGGTTAAATGCAATGTTGGCATTATAATATTGCTCCAACTGCTTGAATGCTTCCGTTGATCCGGAATGTCCATTTTCAATCTGTGACAATATGCGCTTCATGTCCTTTAATTTTGCCTTGGACTCCTTGTCGTTGGCCTTGCGCTGCGCATCAGATCCCCGACCTTCCTCAAGCAGCTGTTTGCTCTGAAGAATGACATTGGAGGCACCACTTCGTACATAAGAGTCCATGTATCGTTCTGTGACCTGACTTGCCTGTCTCACAGCAGGCTTAACAGGCACACCGCTCTGACCCGTCACATTGCGAAGCTGTGTATTCAGGTCAAGGCTGTCTTTTCTAACCTGATTAAAGTCTGAGGTTTGGGAGCGGATATGTTCTTTTAACTGATCAAACAATGCATCGGCTCTCACCAACTCAGAGGCAAGTGAACGTGTATCTTTGGCTTCGCTGCCTGATCCGGTAGATGGTGGACTCTGTCCAGGAAGGTTTGAATTCCCGACTTTTTCATAACTCGCATTCTGCGAACGGCTCTCCCCTTCAGCGATAACCCGCTTCATTTCCTCGTTAAGATTACGCGCTTCATCAATCAGAGTCTGGGCTGCCTCGAGCTTCGTTTGATGCGCCTGTTGTGCCGGCTGCAGAACCATACTTATACCGGTGACCACATTACCAACGCCTGTCCGGTAACGAGCCAGCTCCAGGATATACTGCTGCTGGTTGAATGGTAGTCCTTCATCTGCTTGTTTCTTGCTTAGATAATCCGTATAACGTGCTGCGATCTCGGCAGCAGTCTCCGGCGTTTCTTCCATCATTTCATCGTAAATGGCAGGTGAGGGAGGGCTCATGATAAGAGCAGGGAGATCTTTCAATGTATTGGCTGAATCGGTCTGATTGGCTATCGCCTCATCCAGCAAATCCTCACGCTTGTCATATAGCTTCTGTAATTTTTTGAGCAAGTCTACGGTATGCGCGGCTTCTTTCATTTCCTCCGACATTGGCTTGAAGCGATTGACCACCTCTAACGTAAAATCAACCGGAGCCCGATATTTCATGTCCTCCTGAATCTGGCGATTGAAAATATCATACCTGCCCAATTCCCGTTCCATGCTCAGGGTGCTTGTATCCCACTGTATATCCAGAATGGGGAATCCGTCCTTCACAGCCGATGGCTTCACACTATCATTCAGCACCTTGGCCATAATGGCTTCACCACTGCTATCTCCATAACCAAACAAGCCATACTCCCGGAGTGAAGTGTCGTATGCAGACATCACCGATCTCAACGCTGCATAAGCCATGCGTTCTGACTGAACTTTGAAGGCGGCTATTCGGGCATAATCGATGAATACCGCGACAAACATGTAGATTCCCGCCAGGATTAAGATCAAGAACAGGGTCACAGCACCTGATTCACCGTCTTTTTTTCTGAACAGCGCTGCTCTCCTCCTCTCTCTACTTTTTGGCTTTGCCAAAATGCTGCAGGACCTGTCCTGCTTCAGCTGCTGTACCGGTTGCCACGCCGCCTTTCCCTTTGAATTTGGCAGCATAATAACGGACCAGATCCACCGTTCGGATAAATTCCGCCGGCTCGACAACCGCTGATGAACCTTGTGTCAGAACACGGTTACCCGAATCAAACAAAAAAGAAGGAAGAGGCAAAGAAATAACCTGCTCCAGCTTGGTCGTAACTTTTCGCTGTATCAAGGAGTTCTGATACTCAATCGTTCCACGCATCCCACCTGGCATGTTCTGAACGGCTTGGGATAACTTCTGCTCAGTCAAACTCCCACCTTCACTAGCAGGCACGGGAACACTACTCTGATTATCCGCACCAGCCCAGCCAAACAGTGCTCCGAGCAATCGGTCATCCGTTAATCTCCAGTAGAGATTGTCATGTTCGCCTGCCGCTACTTCACCTGTCATGGCCTGCTTGTGACTGTTATCCCAACTGTAGGCGGCTCGTTCCGATGCAGCATAGGCATGCTGGTTCAAAAAGGTTTTTTGATACATATACATCGTGAAAAACAGAATTAACACGAGAATGAACAGCACCACCGGGAAGACCAGGGAAGCCTCGATCGTGAAGCTTCCATCTTCCCTTTTGAATCGTTTACTCAAAGAATTCATCACTCTTTTTGCTAACTTGACCAAGTAAACGAGTTACCAGGGTTTTAATTTGATCTTTGAAAATCAAGGCGATAATAATGATGACGCCAATAATCAGAATCAGCTCCAGCGTACCCAGACCGTCCTCTTCGTTCCAAAATGTACTTGCTTTGCTTTTCAATATCTCCTGCATTTCCATTCCTCCTACATATTCATCATCATAAAAGCAGGTGCTCCGATCATAACCACAATGGTAAAAAAGATCAGAACCATCGGAAACACCAGTTTGGAAGATGCCTGTTCTCCCTTAGCCCGACTGACAGCCTTGCGTTTCTCCCACAACACATGGGACAGATCCCGCAGCGCGAGTACAAAGTCACCTCCCCCACGGCGGAAATTCAGCAGAACTGTCGTCGTAAAAATCGTAACTTCCTGCACACCACAGCGGCGGCTGAACTGTTCAAACGACTGTTGAAAAGAATACCCATTGTTCCAATCACCGACTGTTTTTCGCAACTCGTTGTAGAGCGGATGGTCACGCTCCCCTTGACTTGCAACACAGTGAACGATAGCCCTTTGTACGGTTTCCCCCGCCCCAACAAGCAGCACAATCCGGTTTAACAGCTCGGGCAGCTCCATAAGAATATCCTGGTCTCTTCGCTGTACCTTGGTATGAAGATCTTTATAGAGCGCAAAAGGCAGTGCAACGGCTAGGGCAAGCCCACCTAACAGACCTCCGTTTCCGATATCGCCAACGAGTGATAACAGACAGCCCACAAGCAGCATCAGCCAGGCATACGTCAGCATTTCAGCACTATAGAGCATCGTTTTCTCTCCGCTATGCTGGATGCCGTGCATTTTCTGGATGGCATGCTGCATGCGGTACATCAGCACAGGTAATCTTCGGCCTACCTCATATCTGTCCAGTAAAAACAGAAAGGGTCCATGCAGTTTGTTCAGACGCAAGCCTTCCATATGAAGTTGGCGCAGATGGCGGTAGGTTTGTCCTCGCGTTCGATCCAGCACCAGCCACCCTGCTCCGAGCACCCCTCCGAATATAATGGGAAGCAGCATCGAATCAGCTCCTTATACTTTGATATCCATAATGCGTGTAATCCACAGGTAACAGCAGGCGAGCAATACCAAAGCCACGCTGGAGATCAGATATCCCATACCGCTATACAGTGGTTCCATGAAATCCTTGGCCGTCAAATTCAAAAAAATAAGAAAAATAAAAGGAGCGGCAAACATCGCCTTGGACTCAAACCTTTTCTGTGCCACAGCGACCATGATATCCTGCTGGATGTCCAGCTTCTCGCCAATCACAGCAGAGGTTCGGCGAACCACCTCGACCAGGTCTCCACCCGTCCGCTTGCACGTGATGAATACATCTGCAAAATTCGTTATATCCTCGATGCCAGCCCGGTCAGAAAAGTCCTGCAGCGCCTCCTCAATCGGTTGACCATATTCCATTCTTGTCCGCAAAATAGTGAACTCCCGAATGAGATCGGTATCCGCTTCAGGGTTGAGCATCCGCAGATCTTCTACCGATTCCTTAAATCCATTTTCCACGGATTTCCCCGCAGCCAGTGCAGAGGATAACGCATATAACGCTTGTTTAAAATGTAAACTCAGTGTCATTCTTCTTCGTTCCAGCAGTACCTTTGTCCAGTGTTTTGGCACCCATATGCATCCCGCAGCCAAGATCACCCCTGCCAACCAGTGGTGATAGAACAAAATACCCACACCGAAAAATAGCAGTCCACTAATCAACATGCAGACGGTTCGTTGTCTACCGGATAGCCTGTATACGGTATAATCCGTTAATACCTGTCTGGACTCACCCAACCTAATCACCTTCTAACCGCTTCAATTTACCCTGTTATCCGAATCCTCTAACTCATTATGGTACCGACCTATGTATTCACTCAGCCACTCCCCAAGCCCGGCCATTTGGATCTTCTCAACCTGCTTCAACTTTCCGACCTGTACCAACCCTCCAATGATCCTGCCTTCCCTTTCATCCCGCTCCTGGAAACGAAAAAGCGGGTTCAGCAGTACTTCTCCGTCCTTCATGCCAATGACTTCACTGATTTCCGTCACTCGCCTTGAACGGTCTCTCAACCGTGATAGATGAACGAAGATATCAATTGCCGAGCTGATCTGCTGCCGCACAACCGAAATCGGAAGCTCTGCCCCGCTGAGTACCATCGTCTCCAATCTGCTGATCATGTCCGAGATGTTATTGGCATGCCCTGTAGATAATGAACCGTCATGACCAGTATTCATGGCCTGCAGCATATCCAAGGCTTCCGCACCCCGCACTTCTCCGATTACAATCCGGTTGGGTCTCATCCGCAGTGAAGACTTGATCAGATCCCGGATGGAGATCTCACCCTTGCCCTCGGTATTGGCGTTCCGCGTCTCCAGCGACACCAGATTCGGCACCGTGACAATCTGCAGCTCGGCGGAATCTTCAATTGTAATAATTCGTTCATCCGGAGGGATGAACTGTGACAATGCATTCAGAAAGGTCGTTTTCCCTGACCCGGTTCCGCCTCCGATGAAGATATTGAATTTGCTGCGTACCAACTGCTGCAGCAGCTCGGCCGCCTCCTCATGCAGGGCACCTTTTCCAATCAGGTCCGATATGGTCATCGGTTCACTTGGGAACTTCCGGATCGTCATGGTAGGACCTTTTAGCGCAATCGGCGGCAGCACAATATTGACCCGCGAGCCGTCCTTGAGACGAGCATCCACAATGGGAGAAGACTCATTCACGATCCGGTTCACCCCGGAGACGATCATCTGGATAATATCCTCCAGCCGTTCTCTGGATTCGAATTCGAGCTGAATTTGGCTAACTTCGCCTTCCTGCTCGACAAAGATCTCCCGGTGACTATTAATCATAATCTCCGTAATGTCAGGATGATCCACCAGGGGTTGAAGAATATCCAACCCGCGAAACGAATCAAACAGCCTCTGCACCAGCGCATGTCTTTCTCCAGATGTCAGGTCACTCAGTTCCGGATCAGATAACACCTTGCGTTCAATCCCCTGCCAAAGCTCCTTGTCCCCCGCTGAAGACGTTAAGTCAAGGCCTGCCCTGACTTCGCGGCGCATGTTCTGGAATTGTTCTTCACGTTCCAAAACTCTACGGGATGCATCACTCATCATGCCCACCCATCTCCCTTATGGATGCGCCCCGTCTGCTTCAGATCATCCTCTCCGTCCTGTACAAGCATGGCACACAGCCTTTTGACCTCACGCTGAAATATGGGAGAGCTTAGCAGCACTTCCTCCTGGTGAAGCTGCTTCCAGGAAGGAATATAAGGCAGCACTGCATCCAGCTGCAGCTCAGGTCGTGGAACGGCATTGACTACGCTGTCTCGGTATTTGTTTACCACAAAGCGGGCGCGATCCAGTACACGTTCAACCAAGTCAGGCTCAGTCCGCTCTGCATGCGCCAGCCATTGGCCCCACCGGTGCATGGCAGACAGGTCATCTTCAACCAGCCATACCAAGACATCTGCTGCTTTCAAAATGCCTTGACTGCGTTCGTCCCAACCGGAGTCTCCATCCAGAATCAACACGTCATATTGCCCGGAAGCAGACAAATAATGAACGAGCCCGGTCGTATCTTCACACGACATCTGCAGCAGTTCCTTCCGGTTGGATAAGGGCCAGAATACGTCTGCCTTCAGTCCATCATGACGAAGCACGTAACCATCTATGCCCTTCGAGGGAGCCAGTGTAGTCACCTGCCCGTGCTTGCCCGACTCCTTCCTCCCGACCTTAAGATCATACAGCAGCCTAGACAGCCCGGTTTCGGCATCCGGAACACGCTGTAAGCTTCGGGATAATCCCTTCTCCAGGAACGGCAGCACGCTGTCCAGCGTTTCCAGATTAAGATAGAGCACGGCGTAGCCTGCCAGTCCGAGCTGCTTGGCCATATGCAGTGACACAGCTGTCTTGCCGCTTCCTCCCGAAGCTGACACCACTCCAATGGAAAGGGTTTGCTGCCCTGGACGGTGTACCTTTTTGCGACGAGGCTGCCGACTTGCATTCAGAACGGTATCCAACAATGCAGGCAGAGGTTGATATTTCATTAAGCGCTTGTCTTCCTCCACCTCCTCATAACCTTCACTGAGAAGCAGCCAAGGCACACCCGGACTTTCACCCATACTTTCCAGCCAGGGATTCAGAAACTCAGGTTCTGCAATAACCAGATCCGGCTGTTCCTGTCCTTCATGTTCATGCATATACTCGTGAAACGATTCCCACTGTGAAAAGGCAGTAAATCGCATTGCTGCACCAAATGAACTCCCCTGAACAAAATCAAGCCAGGCACTGACATACTCCTTGTCTTTTGAAGCAAGTACTGCCTTCAGCACGCTCAATTTCTCCTCCCCTCCCTGTAGAAAAGCACAAAAAAACACCGACCATGATCCGCATGTATTATGCAAGATTATGGACGGTGCTTCCGTCACGTGCTATGGATGTATGGATAATATAGCATACAATTTCTGGACGAGCAAGAGATTTATACAATTAACATTCGGAAGCTTCCATCCTTTATGAATGATAAGGTGCATCAAATTCAATAATGTTACGATCCGGATCAAGAACGAAAATCTGTGCAAACCCTGCAACACTATCCGGTCTCGCTTCATACTCAATTCCCTGCTGTTCCAGCCAGGCTATCGTTTCGTTGTGACTTTTCACCCAGATGGCAAAGTGACCATCCGTCGTATCAATTCCCGCCTCACGCAGTGTATGTCCTTGCGGGTGCTGGAGCAGATGCAGCTGCTGACTGCCAATCGCGTACCATGTGCCAGTAGAGCGGAAAGGCGGACGTTCAATCTCCTGCATACCTAGCAGTCCGGTATAAAATTGTTTGGCAACATCCAGATCACGCACAGCCAGGCTAACATGATGTATATGTGCATATTCAATCATCGCATAATTCTCCTTCCAATTAATAAGACATCAACATAACTTAATCGCTTACACGACTATACTATACCTTCATGCTTCCTGACCAGTTATTGAAAAGAGAAAAACATCTTCGAGGCAAGCTAGTAACCTCTCTGGGTTCACACAAACTTGGATCAAAGATGTTTTCTGATAGAACAACGTTACATGGATTCAAAAAAGGACGTTTTTTGCTTGCAGCAAGCTTGAACTTTTCCTATTTCGCGCTGTCCAATGCTTCCTGTGGAATCTCAATCTCTTCTACCTGGTTATGGTTGGAGAAGGTGCTGGTCATCTTCATGTCCATGGTGATCTTCTGGCCTTCCTGCTCCATCTCCATCACCATATTCACGTCGGTACCAACCGGAAGATACGTCTCCTTGTTCACCATATATTTCATTTGCATACTTGTAATATTCATCTGTTCAAGCATCGCTTGTGTCTGGGCGTCCGTTCCATTCTGCTCCATGACGGATTGAGCCAGTTCCTTCACGTTATCACCCGATACGTCTGCGGTAATGACATAATTGTCGCCCTCTTCGGTAATCTTGGTATCTTCCGCAATTTTATTGAATTGGTCCAATTCTTCTTCCGGGTTCAAGGTTGATTTCATTTGCTCAATCAGCTGCTTCGTTTGATCATCAGGGATTTTAACCCATTGTTCTCCCACCTGCGAATAGATGGCATCGGAAGTAATGTACTGCTTCACATTTTGTGCTTCCTGCCCTGACATTTCCATGTTCATCTCTTGATAGATCATCATGGGATCCTTGATGATGTCCATCTTCATTGTTGTTTTTACCTGTTGATCCTGTGACTGTTCACCAGCCTCCAGCTTCAAATTCTGATCAATGGTTGCATCGCTCGAGAAGCTTTTCAATTCCTTGGCTGCTTCATTCGTTTTGGTAATCAATTCTTCCAGTGTAGGGATCTGTGTTCCCTGCTCTGCAGGTGTATTGCCCTCGTTTGTTGCTTCGTTGCCAGCCGGCGGCGTTACAGTAGTGTTATCCGCATCGTCACCGCATGCTGTCAGGCTTACTGCCAATAATGCCCCGATAATGAATGTCGTCCACTTCTTCAACTGTTTGTCCTCCCAAAATAGATGTGATCCGTATTCATTACCCAAATGTTTCCTTTATTAATCATGTTTGTGGTACATGCGTTCTCAAGTACGATTTACAAAAACCGATTCTTGATCTCGGGTGTCGGCAGCATACACGCTTCGTCCTTGCCAAACCACCGGTAACGATTACGAGCCACCCAGTTATATACGGCATTACGAATGAATTTGGGCACAATAATAAAGACATATAATAATGGATACGGAAATTTCAGACCTTTGGCCAGCCGCAGTGCAGCTGTCGAACGTGTATAGTAACGGCCATTTTCGATAAGTACAAACGTATCCATGCTGTCTGTAGACAGATTTCCTTTCTTCAGCAAGTCCTTGGCTACATCGGATTGGAGCGATGCAAAATGATATTTCCCTTCCGGATCACGTTTGATAATCCATTTGGTTAATCCTTGGCAAAAGTGACAAACCCCGTCCACGAGTACAATCGGGTGTCCCTCATGCTCATCCGCTCGAATTGATGTCATAATTGAAGCCTCCTCATTTGTGCTGTTAGATTAACTTACCCACTTTTCACCTTCACGTTCGGCTATCCCCAAAATTTATACGACTCAATAGGAATTGAATAGAAAAAGAGCGCAGGCTCTAAAGCCTACGCTCGTATCTGTTTGGGCAATTACTCAGCAATTGCCTTTTCCATCCACTCATCTTCAATCATTTGTTGGTGCAGGTCTCCTGCCCATTGGTCCATGCATTTGCAAATGAAATCTTTGCGGCATACGGGACAAGGCGTTTTCTGCAGACGGCTGATCGCTGTCATCTTCCATTCCGGAGATTTGGAGTAGAATACGCGGCACTGTGTGCCATCTACCAGCTTCATCGTAAATTCATACAATCCGTCATTTTCGTTTTTGCTGGCTACTTGCAATTTTGCAATACGTGGTCTATAAGACATGGATATCACCTGTCAATTCAAATTTGTTTCCTGCATGACTTTTCTCAGTACTAAGTCATATTAAAGAAATTTTAGTTCGATGTCAACTCAGGGAGCACGAACCTCCCAGGTTATTTTGAATTGATTCCATACCCACCAAGTTATGCCACACTATCCGCCGAACAAAATATCCAATATCGTGCCTACCTGCCCCTGCTTTTTGCCTTTCAGTACATCGGGGTCGAATACTTCCACATAACCACAGGAGGAACAGGCTACGAACAAATAGTGGTTATGCTGAATATCGAACATTTTGCTAAGACCAGCCCCGGACATGGATACTTCCTTGATGTTGCAATCCGTTCCCCGACATTTCGTACATACAAACCTTCGCTCAATCATCTCTTCAATACTCATTTGCATTCCCCCTTTTTCAGATGCCTGGCATGAAGCAAGAGTATAATTATGTAAAAGAGTACGCGATTAAACCTGCAATCTCCTGCATGTCTTCTGATTTTAAATACAAAACCCTGCCGTTAGCCAGCAGGGCTTGTACCAAACAACAGGTATCCATGATAGCCTGCTTCATTTACCTCTCCCGTTACTTCAGCGGTTTTTTCGGTTTACACCACGTTCAATACGACATCAATATTCCCGCGAGTCGCTTTGGAATAAGGGCAAAAATCATGAGCTTTGCGAGCCAGATCCTCTGCCTGACTATGATCCACACCCGGCATGCTTACATCCAGCCGGACCGACAACTGGAATCCGTCATCCGCAGGGTCTTTTCCAATGGATACATTACTTGTTACAGTCACATCTTCCAGTTTAACGCCAGCTTTACGTGCCACGTTGGCAAGAGCACTTTCGTAACATGCACCATATCCTGCGGCAAAGAGCTGCTCAGGGTTCGTACCTTCACCGCCGGATCCACCCAGCTCTTTTGGCATTTTCAGATCATGTTTAAGGACTCCATCCGATGAAGTTACCGAACCTGTACGTCCACCTTTGACTGTCGCAGTTGCTGTATATAAAGCTTCCATTAGAATCTCTCCTTTTACACCAATATTTTTGCTGCCTACAATTCAATTTAAACTTCTGGCTCAATTTGAAACGGATTTGGGTTACTTCATCAGCTTCTGCATCTTTGTCATTTTCATGCATCTGGCTTTCATCAGCATAACGCCACCTATGATATACAGGTAAATTTTCTGAAGTTGGGTAATATACTAAGAGCCTGACTCCACCCGCTTCTCATTTTGTCCATCTACATAAAAGTTGCACTAGACAAAAATTATTGAATGAGTACAATGTAAGTAACAACATATATTTTCAGACATATAAAAGTGAATGCCAGGTCTTCATCATACGGAGCATCAATACGATTATTATTAAGAAGTCAGGTGAACATTTATGAGTAAAAAAAATCCATTCAGCTCTCCTTCGGCTGAACAATTGGCCGCAGCAGGCATGGCTCCCTCCCTCGGGGAAGCACACAGCTCCATGAAGGTTCCGAAAAACGTGGCCTGGTGGAAAAAATTCCTCGCCTTTGTCGGCCCAGGTTATCTGGTCGCTGTCGGCTATATGGACCCGGGTAACTGGGCAACAGATATTGCCGGGGGTTCCCAGTTCGGTTATACGCTATTATCCGTTATTTTAATCTCTAACCTTATGGCCGTCGTATTACAGTCACTTGCAGGCAAGCTTGGTATTGTAACTGGACGGGATCTGGCTCAAGCCTGCCGTGAAAGGTTCAGTATGCCAGTTGTCATTATGCTCTGGGTCTTGTGTGAATTGGCCATTGCTGCTACAGATTTGGCTGAGGTCATCGGTTCAGCCATCGCACTGAAGCTTCTATTCAACATTCCGATGTTATACGGCGTCATTATTACGGCTGTGGATGTTCTGATTATCCTTTTGCTGCAAAATAAAGGCTTCCGCGCGCTGGAAACACTGGTCATTGTACTGATGGCAACCATCGCCCTCTGCTTCGGGATTGATCTGTTTCTTGCCAAACCGGATATGGGCGGAGTGCTTACCGGCTTTGTTCCAAGTGCCGAGATACTAACGAATCCAGCGATGCTGTATATCGCCATCGGAATCATCGGAGCAACGGTTATGCCGCACAATCTGTACTTGCATTCGTCCATCGTGCAGACCCGGCAGATCGAACAGACAACTCAAGGGAAAAGAGAAGCCATTCGATACTCCACTATGGATTCAACGATCGCTTTGACCCTGGCCCTGTTTATCAACGCTGCCATACTCATTGTGTCAGCCGCTGTATTTCACAGCGCAGGCATGACACAGGTCGCTGAGATTGCAGATGCTTATCACTTGCTCACACCTCTGCTGGGCACAACCATTGCAAGTATCCTGTTTGGTGTCGCTCTGCTGGCCTCAGGTCAGAACTCTACGCTTACAGGTACACTGTCCGGACAGATTGTCATGGAAGGTTTCCTGAACATTCGGATTCCGGCTTGGCTCCGCCGGCTCGTGACCCGATTAATTGCGATCATCCCTGCCGTTATCGTGACGGCTATCGCCGGCGAACATGGAACGGAAGAGCTGCTGATTTTGAGCCAGGTAATTCTATCCTTGCAGCTGCCTTTTGCCGTTATTCCACTTGTGATGTTTACGAGTGACAAAAAAAGCATGGGCGCATTCGCCAATAAACTGTGGCTCAAAGTCGTCTCCTGGATCATCGCTGCCGTAATTGTGGTTCTGAACGTTTATCTGATCTTCCAGACCATCATGCTGTTTTAATCTATATATACGCTAAAACCGTCTCCCTCTTACCAGAGATTCATTAAAAAAGGCTGATCCCTCATCAAGAATATACTTGAAGGGATCAGCCTTTTAGCTTTGCCGTACACTTGCCTTGTCCTTTATTTAATGACGCGAAAGTCATCTTTTTTTATTTTATCCATTAACCCTCAGAAGGCACAAGCAGTGGAATAAGCTGCTCCAAGGATTCGATGGTCCAGTCTGCACGCTCTTGGCCCTCCAGCTCAGGCTGAAACCGTCCATAGCCCTGCAAAATCCGAATCGTCAACAACCCCAGCTTCTTGGCAGGAATGATATCGTTATCAATCCGATCCCCAATCATGACTGCTTCCTCGGGTTCACATCCCGCCTGCTTCAAAGCCACAGCATAGAGTTCCGGATCCGGCTTCGATACGCCTTCTTCTGCCGAGCATGCCAGTACATCCACGTACCTCCGCAGACCGTAGCTCTCCAGGCGCTCAGCTGTCCCTGGACTCTGATTGGCAATGATGCCAATTCGATAATGGTATGACAATTCCTTCAACACCGCGTCAGCAGAAGCGAAGGGCTTCTCCAGTTCCTTCCGGAACTTCAACTTCTCCTGGATCTGCTCCCTATGACGTTCATCGCTGATTAGCGTTCGAATGGCTACCCTCATGGGCCACTGCTCATAGTTTCGGTAACAGGAGGCAAATATCTCTCGCACTTCCTCTATTTTCACCGGATACCCAAGCAAGCAGGCTTCTTTTACAAACTGCCCTATAATATCATCTACCGGCTCCCATTCGTCGACCAGCGTATCTCCTACATCAAAGAACAACCATTTTAACCCCCGTACATCAGGCACGCCTATTCCTCCTTGTTAGCCACGAACGCAATCTCTATACATCAGCAATGTACACTAATGCTCAAATAAAAAAGAAGACCCACCATCATGCATGAGTCTCCTCAGAATTCCGTTTTTCCACAAGTTCAATTATAACAGGCACCTTACACCGGATCAATCGGCAGCTATCACATTAACCATTAAGCAAGAAGCCAACTTCTCCATTAAGAGAATACACAATGCGGTCAGCTCCCATCCCGCGGTAAATGCCTTTGGGGTGACTCTGTTCCGTAATTACACATAGTGATTTGGAAGTCCAGGAACGGCAGATCTGCAGATAGCGGCAGGTCAGGTTCAAACTGTTCTCGAAAATAAAAACGTTGCCTACGCTCGACTGCGGCAGAAACCACTTCTGAGCTTCAGCTGTATTCATGCGAATGACGTTCTCCACTCCGATTCTGCGGAGCTTCCGTTCTTCCCCTGCACTGTTGGTCAGAACGGCAAACGGCATTTTTTTGTACATCAACAGCTTGATAAACTTGCGCCCTGCTTCATTCGGTGCTGTTACTAAAATCATCTCATTATCCATCATTCGTTCCTCCCTTGGCGTGAAAAGACAACAAAAAAGAAGCGTGGGGGACCAAGGCCTCCCGAACGCTTCTTGAATAACCCATGACGAAAACGCCATGAATATGCGTACGGCTTGTTGCCTCTCCCTTTAACGCTTACGAGGTTAGCTGACGGATTCGGGCGCGAGAGTCGCCCTATTTCCGGCTTGCACCGAAAAATTCACCCCATGGATTAGCTGCAATGACAGCCATTCCGATTGGTTCCCCCGTTTCCCACCCATGAATGAATGGAAACTCAGCGATTAAAACATCGTTCCTGTTTCATATATTGACCAGAGCGATATTATCGTTTGTTTCGTTGTTCATGTTAAGTTTAATTGAATTAGAAATTACGATATGAATCATACACCCGCGACATGTTAGTGTAAAGTACGGTCAGATCACCGAATGGACGAATTTAAGGCATTACATATCAATGATATCGCTTACAACCTATCCATTCTCCATCCATCTCTGTGAAGCTCGCTAATTCTCGTTCTTATGAAAAACGGTTGTAATTTTAGATATATGTAAGTCAACATAGGAATTTAGTCAATTAGTTTTGCATTATCTAATTGTAAGCAATATAATATAACTATAGGAATCATTAACCCATTATACGATATGGAGGCGACTGATCATGTCCGTTTATGACTACAAAGTCAATACCCTTCGGGGCCAGGAAGTCGAGATGTCCGATTATCGCAACAAGGTGCTGCTGATTGTTAATACGGCGAGCAAATGTGGTCTGACCCCGCAATTTGAAGGCTTACAGGAACTTTATAACAAATTCAAAGACCGACAGTTTGAAGTACTGGGCTTCCCAAGCAACCAATTCGCTCAGGAAAAAGGATCTTCCGACGATATTGCAGAGTTCTGCCAGATGAATTACGGTGTAAGCTTCCCTATGTTTGAGAAAATTGATGTCAATGGCTCAAGCGCTCATCCTCTATTCCAGCACCTGACAACAGAGGCACCGGGACTGCTCGGATCCAAAGCCATCAAGTGGAACTTTACCAAATTCCTCGTTGATCAGAACGGACGCGTTGTGAAGCGTTATGCTCCAAAAACAACTCCTGACCAAATTGAGGCTGATATTGAGAAACTTCTGAAATAGATCAACATGGAGAGGCCATCATCAACAGGGAACCAGAGAAAGACCGGTTCTGTGTGAATGGTCTTTCTTTATGTTGTTCCAAACGCAAAAAAGAGGCTTTCCATATTCGGAAAACCTCTTCTTGTCGTACAATATGATGCGGTCGAGAGGACTCGAACCTCCACGGGCATACGCCCACTACCCCCTCAAGATAGCGTGTCTGCCATTCCACCACGACCGCATGTCGTAAATAATCGGCAACAAAATTGATTATACAGGATCACATTATAAAAGTAAAGCACTTTTATTAAAACTACTTTTGCACCTGTGTTTTTCCTCCAAATATCGGTTTTTATCGTCATGATCTTTTAACTGCTGCATACATTAAATTTCAAATCTTTTATATATCTTCATTTTTAATTGTAGCTCTCCATAAGAAAACATATCATATACATAACATTAATTTTATGTGTTTAAACTATTTTCAGTCACATAATGTAACATTTAAATATAATTAAAACTTAAAAACAAGAAACCATTGACAGAATACGGATATTTATGTGATTATATATATCATATAATTCGGATCTTAAACATAAAAGCTTTCGTAAATCAATATTAATGTTATATAATATAACATTTTACGAACATAGGAGGCGAAAGACCGTGAACCGTAGGAATAAGCTGCTCGATTATGTCAAACTGCTTGATTCCTCCATTCATGTCGGAGGTTTTACCCATTCATTTGGTATGGATGTACACATTGCTGAAGGCAGCATCCGAAATGCCGATGATCTGGAGTCCTTCATGCGCTGCCAGCTGCATCCCAGTATCGTTCGACTTGAGGGCATGGCGATTAAAGGTATCTACAGCGCAACAGATCATAATGACACATGGCGAACAGCACTCATTGACAAGTTGGTTCACGTTCAGCGGACTCCTTCTGATCAAAGGGAGCAAGCTGCTGCCATGGGTAAAAGACTGATCAAGCTGGCCCGGGCTCTCCACCCCTGGATTGAATTCAGTCAGCTCGAACACACCCTTGCCAAATACGAGTCTGTAGGCTGCCTCTCTACTGTTCACGCCTGGATTAACCACTACCTCGATATCCCCGTCGAGGAAGCGGTAATGGGTTACTTGCACTCAGCCATGAATGCATGCATAACCGAAGCTTCCAAAGTCCTCCCCATGCATAACGATACCACCCAGGAACTGCTGGTTCGCCTGGCCGCAGACCTGGAGCATGAATGGAATACCGTTAGCGCCTCCGCTGCGGATGGACCGGCACAGCCAACCTCCATGTCCATGAAATCGCTGTTCCCCAGCTTCTATATGCTTGGCGCAGGGCTGCATGCTTATCGCGCCTAATCTTACCACCTCCAAGCCCCCCTCATATTTCCCCAAACGAAAAAAGCACGCAGCAACCTCCTTGCTGACGTGCTTTTTCTTGTATGTCTATAGAACATCACGTTTTTACGTCATTATTTAATATTAATACACTATTTTTCATTGTTTCTAATTGTTACATGACGTAAATACGTATATAATGTAATGAACAGCTCGCATCTCCCACTATTATACACAGCCGAAGGCGGGTTGAAATACTTCTATGAGGGGTGAACCCTTTTGAACAAAAAGAAACCCGTAACTCCGTTCGGATGGGCCATCAAACGCCGCTTAACGGAGCTTCAGATGGACCAGAAAACGTTCTGCGAGAAGCACGACATCCCGCCGTATCGTTTATCCAATCTCATCCATGGCACACGAAAAGCCACCCGTTTCCGAAACCAGGTCGCAGACATTTTGCAAATTTCGGATGAACTTCGATGACACCACCATTACCCTGCCGTCCCGATCCTTTAACTGATTGCCAAGGAGGGCCTATTCATGAGCTTCTTTACAACCGACCTTGAAAGGTTATCCTTTCAATCCTTACGTCATCAACTCATCATCGTCGACCGCGACTGGAGAATCCGCAGCTGCAATACCGCATGGCAGAACGGGCTTGGGCGATTGCATCTCTCGAAATATAAAAAGGCCGACGCCCATCGACCGTCTTACGAAACGTTTCATTATCTTCAGCTGCTGCAGATATGGGCAGCCCAGGAAGAGGAAACCGAGAATTTATCCATTATTCAGAAGTTGGAGAAGATTCAATATCCCTTTGTTCACTGCCATACATATGACATATCTGTACAGTCTGCGAACCTGGACCTTCGATGGTTTAGGCTGGAGCTGACACCCTTGAATTACACTAATCCTCCGTCTCCAATAGGACTAGCTCTGATCTCGCATACAGACATCACGGAACAGAAGCGAATTGAACAGCAATTGAAGCTGGCTCTATCCGAAGTGAGAACACTACGCGGACTGCTTCCTATTTGCGCTGTCTGCAAACAGATTAAGGACGAGCAGGACATCTGGAATTCAGTCGAAAGTTATTTGGAGAGACATACCCATGCAGAATTTACACACGACATCTGTCCGGATTGCATCCGCAGACTATACCCGAAGTACTCTAATATTCTGGATAAACGCTCCTGAGCAAAGCAAAAAAGCAAAAAATAACCACCTCTCCTATACGGACAGGTGGTGTTCAAATTGAGACATATCCAATTCCTCCGGTGATCCTTGCAGCGCAATTACACCCTTATCCATGACATAGATGTAATCCGCAGCCCCGCGCACGAAGTCAATACTCTGCTCGACGAGCAGCACCGAAATGTCGCCCTTCGCCTTGATTTGCAGAATGACCTGCCGAATATCCTCGACAATTGAAGGCTGTATGCCTTCCGTTGGTTCATCCAGCAACAATAGTCCAGGCCGGGAGGCAAGCGCTCGCGCGAAGGCAAGCTGCTGCTGCTGGCCACCACTCAGATCACCGCCCTGTCGACCATACATGGTCGCAAGGACCGGAAACATCGCGAGCACATCTTCAGGAAACGTCTTCACCCCAGGCGCAGATGTCTCCAGACCGAGCAGCAGATTTTCCTTTACTGTGAGCTGAGGGAAAATCTCACGCCCCTGAGGAACATATCCAATGCCTGCCCTGGCACGTTTGGCAGGCTCCAAAGTGGATATATCCTGCCCTTTCCAGTGGATGGCCCCCTTCCTTGTTTTGAGCAGGCCCATCAACGTTTTCATCAACGTTGTTTTGCCGACACCATTCCGGCCCATGAGGCAGACCACCTGTCCAGGCAGGACATCCAAATTAACACCACGCAGCACATTGCTTTCCCCGTAGCCGGATTCAATTCGTTGCAGCGACAGCATGGTCATCTCTCCTTTTTCCCAAGTAGACTTCGGCCACCCTGGGATCTTCCTGCACTTCAGCCATGGTACCTTCCTTCAACAGCTTGCCTTCATGCATCACGGTCACTTTGGCCGCGTACTCACGGACAAACTCCATGTCATGCTCCACAACCACGACCGAACGTTCACGTGCTATCCCCTGTAACAACCTGCCTGTTTTATGCGTTTCCTCGTCCGTCATCCCGGCAACCGGTTCGTCCAGCAGCAACACGCGCGGTTCCTGAAGCAGCAGCATGCCTATTTCCAGCCACTGCTTCTCGCCGTGAGATAGCGCCCCTGCCCGTGTATACACGCGGTCTTGCAATCCAATTTGCGCTATGACCTGTTCCATTGCCGTGTTGATTTTCCCAAAGCGCGGAATCCCAAGAGTCCGAAGAGGTGAACGCTGACTTTCCGCCGCCAAAGCCAAATTTTCCTGTACGGTAAGACCTCCGAAGATGGACGGAGCCTGGAATTTGCGTCCTACACCCTTCCGGACGATCTGATGCTCCTTCAGACGTGTCAGCTCTGTGCCATCTTCCAGGCGCACCGTGCCGGAGACGGGTTTGGTTTTTCCGCAAATGACATCCAGCATTGTCGTTTTCCCCGCACCATTGGGGCCGATCAGAAAATGCAAATCATGCTCAAGCAGCTTCAGGTTCATGCCGTTAACTGCGACGAATCCGCCAAAAGCTACGGTAATACTTTCAGCCATCAACACGGGTGAAGCTTCAGTAGACTTCAGGTTTTTCCTTACTGACAGGGACATGCACAACCTCTCCTCTCCGCTTCAGCAATCGAACGACATTTCGATAGACTCCAACGAGCCCGTGAGGCATGAACAATACTACCGTTACAAACAGCCCGCCGAGAACAAACAACCAGCCTTCAGGGTACGCCTCACTTATCCCGGTTTTGGCTGCATTCAGAACCACCGCCCCGATCACAGCCCCAATCAACGTGCCGCGACCCCCCAAGGCAACCCATAACACCATTTCAATGGATGGAACAATCCCCATCATGGACGGCGAGATAATCCCCACCTGAAGAACAAACAGCATACCCGCTATTCCTGCAAGAGCCCCGGAGAGGGCAAACGTCAACGTTTTATAGCCCGCAGGATCATAACCCAGGAAACGTACCCGGTTTTCTCCGTCCCGCGAAGCTTCAAGCACCTGACCAAACCGACTATTTACTATTCTTCTGCAGAGAAGGTACGTGAGCACCAAAATGGCAAGTGTAATATAGTAGAGCACAATTGTTGTTCCTGCAGAATGCAGCGTGAAGCCAAAAATGGAGTTATAGCCGGTTATACCGTTAGTCCCCCCGGTCCACTCCTGTTTGCCAATAAACAGGGTAACCGTGATTAATACAAGGGCTTGTGTCAAAATCGTAAAATACACCCCGGTAATTCGGTTACGAAACGTAAACCACCCCAGCACAAATGCCAGCAAAGCCGGAAGAGCAATACCCAGAATTAACGCCACTGGAAATGAACGAAATGGTTCCCAAAACCACGGAAGACCTGACAACCCGCTCCACCCCATGAAATCAGGCAGGGATGTGCCGCTCGCCTGCAGCTTCAGATACATGGCCATGGCGTAACCACCAAGACCAAAGAACACCCCATGCCCCAGACTCAGAACCCCGCCGTAGCCCCAGATCAGATCCAGTCCGATGGCCAGAATAGCCAGTGCCAGGAATTTAGCGAGCAAGCTAAGCCGAAACTCGGTAGAGATTAGCGGGGCAAGACACATTAGAATCAGTACGACCGCCCAGATAATTCTCGTTTTTAAACTGCCTGACTTCAGAAGTGCTGACATCATATAACCCCCTTCTTCCTGTTAATCGAGACTGCGGGTTCGCATGGCAACCAGCCCCCGCGGCTTCCATTGCAGAAAAGCAACGATACATACGAACACCAGCACCTTGCCGATGGAGGCAGACGTGTAGGTTTCAAACAATGTATTGAACATGCCAATCCCGAGCGCTCCGCATACCGTTCCTACCAGTTTGCCAACCCCGCCAAGAACGACAACCATAAATGCATCTACAATATAATAGGTTCCCAGCGAAGGGCCGATCGGCCCAATAAGCGTCAGAGCACAACCCGCGATACCCGCGATTCCTGAACCAATGGCAAAGGTCATGCCATCTACCCGTCTGGTCGAAATCCCGAGACAGCCCGCCATGCTCCGGTTCTGCATGACAGCGCGCATCCGTCGTCCGGAAGAAGTGCGGTAGATGTACAGATACATACACAGCAGGACAACCGCGACAAGTGCGATGATAAAAATCCGTTTATACGGAAATACGATACCGTCAGAGATCGCAAGACCGCCGTTAAGCCAGGACGGACTGGATACCCCCACATTCGGCGCCCCGAAAATGGTACGTGCCAGCTGCTGCAGCATCATTCCAACTCCCCATGTAGCCAGTAAACTGTCCAAGGGCCTACCATATAAATGCCGGATCAAAATCACTTCAAGCAGCCAGCCGATAAGTGCTGCTACACCAAACGCGATCGGCAATGCCACGATAAAATAAACTTCGAACCAAGCTGCCGGAGCATAGGAAATAAACAGATTTTGAGTCACATACGTTGCATATGCACCAATCATAATCAGCTCACCGTGAGCCATGTTGATGACATTCATAAGACCAAACGTTACTGCAAGCCCCAGCGCAATCAATAACAGGATCGAGCTGATGCTAAGGCCATTGAACATTTGCAGAACAAACATATCCATCCCGATCACCCTTTCACATGCTAAAAGCCTCTTTCCGATTCAAATACGTCACCAAGACTACGCATCAATGCTTTATCGTAATATTGTACGAGGGTGCGCTGTCCCACCCTCATCCGTAATCTCAGAAGTTTGGACATGAATGTCTTGCTTATTGATTGCTTAGGGAAGCTCCCCATTCGTATGTTTTCAAATAAGGATCTGGCTTGACAGGAGAACCGGAGTTCCACAATTCCTTGAATTGACCATCTTCCTGCACTTCTCCGATCCGGACGGTTTTGTAGATATGCTGATTCTCTCCGTCCACGGTTACTTTCCCCTCGGGAGCATCAAATTCCAATCCTTTTGCCGCTTCTCTGACCTTCTCCACATCGGTTGAACCCGCTTTTTCAACAGCTGCCTTCCAGAGGTACACTGCTACGTAACCCGCCTCAATCGGGTCAGCCGTCACCCGGTCAGCACCATATTTTTCTTTATATTTCTCAACAAAAGTTTTGTTCTCTGGAGTATCTGTTGTTTGGTAATAGTTCCATGAAGCCAGGTGCCCTTTCAGCACATCTGCTCCAATGCCCCGAATTTCCTCTTCCGCCACACTGACCGACAGCGTCGTCATCTGTTCCGAGGTGATGCCAGCATCCTTCAGCTGCTTGAAAAAGGCTACATTGCTGTCCCCGTTAAGCGTGTTATACACCACATCCGGCTTCGCAGCTTTGATTTTGCTTATGATGGTACTGTAATCGGTATGGCCCAGCGGTGTGTATTCCTCGCCAACCACTTCTCCGCCTTCAGCTGCCAATTGAGCCTTGATTACCTGATTCGCTGTTTTCGGGAAAACATAGTCTGAACCTAGGAGATAGAAAGTTTTGCCCCTATTCTCCAGCAGCCAGGTTACGGAAGGAACAATTTGTTGGTTCGTTGTTGCACCTGTATAAAAAATGTTGGGAGATGACTCCAGTCCTTCATACTGCACCGGATAAAATAAAAGCCCTTTATTCTGCTCGAACACGGGGAGCATCGCCTTTCGACTCGCCGAGGTCCATCCGCCAAAAACAGCGGCCACCTTATCCTGCTGAAGCAGCTTTCCGGCCTTTTCCGCAAAAGTCGGCCAATCCGAGGCCCCATCTTCAATGACAGGCTCAATCTGTTTGCCAAGGACACCACCAGCTGCATTGATCTCTTCAATCGCAAGCATCTCGGCATCCTTGACAGATACCTCGCTTATGGCCATCGTTCCACTCAAGGAATGAAGAATACCCACCTTGATCGTCTCATCAGACGCAGCGACTTCCCCTGTTCCACCGGAATTCGAAGCTTCAGGTGGCGTTCCACCTTCCACACATCCCGTTAAAGCAATGACCGCCCCAAGCAAAATTCCCCATAATCTGACCGACCTCTTCTTCAATAGCCTACACTCCCTTTTTTTAGTCTATTGACGAACATTAAGGTCATTTAACTCCGAAATGTTCGTTGATCCAAATTATGGAGGCTCCAACTCTTCATGTCAATAATGCTTACATAATTTTATTTTACGCCTACTTGTTTCATGCATGCTGCTAATATGTTTCAAACCTTATTGACAAAGGGTCACCCTGTGTGAGTATATTTAACATATAATATGATTCATGAAGATATATACTTTTATGGGAAAGGTCGGATGGCCCTTGCACTGGACGGAGCAGGAAAAAGAAAAACTGCTGATTACCGTAGCCGCCAATCTCGCCCGCGAACGCAGAGGACGCGGATTGAAGCTAAATGTTCCCGAAGCCATCGCTTTGTTAACCTCCGAGCTCATGGAACGAGCGCGGGATGGAATGAGCGTAGCGGATTTGATGAGATATGGCGGTACAATCCTTACACGGGATGATTGTATGGAGGGAGTCCCCGATATGATTCCCGAGGTACAGGTGGAAGCTACATTCCCTGACGGGACCAAGTTGGTTACCGTGCATGAACCCATACGCTGAGAAAGGCAGGAGAATGCCATGATTCCAGGCGAATATCGATTGAAACCGGATGAGATTGTCTGTCATCCCGATCGCCAAACGATACGATTAATTGTCTTGAACCGCGGTGATCGCCCCGTGCAGGTCGGTTCTCATGTTCACTTCTATGAAGTAAATGCCGCTCTGGACTTCGACCGCACAGCAGCGTTCGGACATCGTTTGCACATCCCTGCAGGCACCGCCGTTCGTTTTGAACCGGGGGAAGAAAAGCCGGTGGAACTCACCACTTTTGGCGGCAAACGGCAGATTTATGGATTTAACGGATTAACGGAAGGATCGGCAGACCAGCCTCCAGACCCGCAGAAGCTCGAAGCCTTCCTGAAGGCTTTCGCCCCCACGCCATCACAGGATGGAGGAGATCCAGCATGAAACGCATGTCTCGCGAACAATACGCTTCCATGTTCGGCCCAACAACCGGGGATGCTGTAAGACTGGCAGATACGGAGCTCTGGGCAGAGATTGAGCATGATTACGCAGTATACGGGGATGAGAGCAAATTCGGAGGCGGGAAAGTCATTCGGGACGGCATGGGCCAGTCCGCAACCGCTCTTCGCAGCCACGGCACGCCGGATACTGTTATTACAAATGCTATCATTATCGATCATTGGGGAATTGTAAAAGCAGATATTGGCATTCGTGACGGAATCATCTGTGCGATTGGCAAATCGGGTAATCCGGATACAATGGACGGAGTCGATCCACTCCTTGTGATTGGCGCTTCCACCGAGATCATCGCCGGCGAAGGCATGATTGTCACCGCAGGCGGAATCGATACCCACATTCATTTCATTTGTCCGCAGCAGATTCAAACCGCCCTGTCTTCCGGAGTAACTACCATGATCGGCGGAGGTACAGGACCAGCGACAGGCACCAAAGCAACCACCTGCACACCTGGAGCCTGGCATATCCATCGCATGCTGGAGTCCGCCGAAGCCTTTCCTATGAATATTGGTTATCTGGGGAAGGGCAATAG
Organism: Paenibacillus sp. P13VS; assembly: GCF_015143645.1. Lineage (NCBI taxonomy): Bacteria > Bacillati > Bacillota > Bacilli > Caryophanales > Paenibacillaceae > Paenibacillus > Paenibacillus sp. P13VS. Next base: position 246,543 of record NZ_WYEV01000004.1, read on the forward strand.
TTCAACCACCGCTCCACTCATTGAACAGATCGAAGCTGGTGTCATCGGCTTGAAATTGCATGAGGATTGGGGGACAACCCCTAGTGCCATTGACGCGTGTCTGACTGCCGCAGGAGAACATGATATTCAGGTAGCTATTCATACCGATACCCTGAATGAGACTGGTTTTCTGGAGAATACCCTTGCCGCCATTAACGGCCGCACAATTCACACGTATCATACGGAAGGCGCAGGCGGCGGACACGCACCAGACATTATCCGCGCTGCCGGTGAATCGTACGTGATTCCTTCTTCAACCAACCCCACGCGTCCGTATACGCGGAATACAGTTGAAGAACACCTCGATATGTTGATGGTGTGCCACCATCTGGATCCGGCCATTCCGGAGGATGTTGCTTTTGCCGATTCCCGGATTCGCCCTGAGACCATTGCTGCAGAAGACATTCTGCACGATCTCGGTGTGTTCAGCATTATCAGTTCCGATTCCCAGGCCATGGGCCGGGTAGGCGAAGTCATCATCCGCACCTGGCAGACCGCAGACAAAATGAAAAAACAGCGCGGCAAGCTGGAATTGAATTCTGATTCCCCTTCCGACAATGACCGCATCAAAAGATATGTCGCCAAATATACGATCAATCCCGCCATCGCTCATGGCATCAGTCATATCGTCGGTTCTGTGGAAGTGGGCAAGCTAGCGGATCTGATCGTCTGGAATCCAGCCTATTTTGGGGTCAAGCCCGAAATGGTGATTAAAGGCGGTATGATCACTTTCGCTCAGATGGGTGATCCGAACGCCTCCATCCCGACACCTCAGCCCGTGTTCGGCAGACCGATGTTCGGGTCATACGGTGGAGCTATCGCCAAAGGGTCTATCACTTTCGTCTCCCAAGCTGCTGCTGATGCAGGCATCAAGGAGACACTTGGTTTAAACAAACGTGTGGAAGCCGTCAAAGGCTGCCGCTCGGTGAGCAAAAAGGATATGATCCACAACGATGTGACTCCTCACATTGAAGTGGACCCTGAGACGTATGAGGTTCGAGCCGATGGGGTACTGCTTACGTGCGAACCTGCGGATGAGCTGCCGATGGCACAGCGCTACTTCATGTTTTGACATCTAGTGATAAAGCGAACGTTTCACTTCTTCAGGTTCGTACTGCCCTCTACGTTATCGTTTAAAATCACGTCCAACCTGTATCCTTACTTTATTTTTATATCGGATTTTGGTTGGAAGGGAAATAAGACAGAAGCAAAGAAAGGACGCTTGGCATGATGCAAAGTGGTACGAAGCTGCTTCGATATGTTCAACTGCTCGACTCGGCCCTGCCCATCGGCGGGTTCTCCCACTCTTTCGGTCTGGAAGCATACACGCATGACGGCACCATTCGAACAATCACCGAGCTTGAACAATTCATTCGCAGCCAGCTTCACTCCAGCCTGATTCGGCTCGATGGACTTGCTATCAAAGGCGTTTACCAAGCAATGGAGGAACAAGACTCCGCTCTACTCGCTCTCTATGATAAGCGGGTACACGCCCAGCGAACCCCCCGGGAGATCAGGGAAAGCGGCCATAAGATGGGAAAGCGAATGCTGAAACTTGCCCGTTCTCTCTATCCTTGGATGGACTTTTCACTTATTGATGAGGCTGTGCAAGCGCATGGTGCCTATTGCGGGATTACTACCATTCACGGTTATATCCTTTATCAGTTGAAAATCGGATTAGATGAGGCCGTTACCGGTCATTTGTATACCTCAGTGAACGCTTATGTCAACAGCGCACTGCGCCTCCTGCCAATCGGGCAAACCGAGGCACAGATGCTCATTCACAAACTACTCGATGATATCGAATCCGAATGGATTCGTATTCGGGATGACGACCCGGAAGATATGCACAGTTTCGGTATTGCCCAGGAAATCTATGCCATGCGGCACGAAAACTTACCTGCACGCCTGTTTATGTCCTGATACCCGTATTTATAAGCTACAACTTTCTATTAAAATAAGCCGATAATCCAAGGAGGAATTTGTTATGTGTGGAGGAGCTAATCATACGCATCATCCGGAGTGGGAACGTAAGGCATTTGATCGCAGCAGACCAATGCGAATTGGTATTGGGGGTCCGGTAGGCTCCGGCAAAACTGCCCTTGTGGAGAAGTTGTCGAAGGCGCTGCGTACTCGCTATAGTCTGGCCGTCATCACGAACGATATTTATACCAAGGAAGATGCCGAAATCCTGCTGCGCCAGAACGCTCTTGCGCCAGAACGCATTATTGGCGTTGAAACAGGCGGATGTCCACATACAGCCATCCGAGAAGATGCGTCAATGAATTTTGAAGCAGTAGACGAATTGGTCGAGCGTTTTCCCGATCTGCAATTAATCTTCATTGAGAGCGGCGGCGATAACCTCTCTGCTGCATTCAGCCCGGAACTTGCAGATGTGTTCATCTACATCATTGACGTTGCCCAAGGGGAAAAATTGCCTCGCAAAGGCGGTCCAGGCATTACCCGCTCAGACCTGCTGCTGATCAACAAAACAGACCTTGCACCTTATGTCGGCGCAAGTTTGCAGGTAATGAAGGATGATACCGAGCGCGTACGCGAAGGTCGCCCATATGTAATGTCGAATCTCATGAGCGGTGAAGGGGTATCCGAGATCATTCACTGGCTTGAGCACCAATACATGGATGACGATGCTGCCGCTGCGCATCTGCATTCACACAGCCATGACCACGGCTCAGCCCACAGCCATTAATTCATCTCCCGTATCGGAAGGAGCCGAAACGAAGTTGGGCATTCGTGCTGAAGGAGCGGTGATACGACGCAGCGAGCTTCGAGCCACATTTGCCCTTCAAGAGGGACGTACGATCATGACAGATCGTTATTATAGCGCCCCTCTCCGGTTCAGTCGCTCCTTTCGCCCACCGGGGAACAGCAATGGGTTATGCCTCTACACATCAGACGTCTCTCCCGGTGTTCTGAACGGGGATCATTATCATTCCGAGTGGCATTTGGGCGAAGGCACCCATGTGATGCTGAGCAGTACATCAGCGACACGCCTTCACCCTACGCCTTCACTTCCCTCGTCGGTCAACCATTACTTCCAGATCAGGAAAGGCGCAGTGCTTGAATACTTCCCGGAATGTGTAATCCCATTCAAAGGTAGTTCTTCTTCGCTTACTGCCACCTTCCATCTGGAGGAACAGGCCATTCTCGCTTATGCAGATGTCTGGTCAGCCGGACGAATTCACCGGGGTGAGGCTTTTGAGTTCAGCAAATATCGAAACTCAACTGAAATATGGCAAGGGGACCAGCTTGCTGTGTGGGACCGATTCGGCATGGAACCTTCACGCGATGATCCACAAAAATCAGCTGCATTGCTGGATTTCACCCATACTGCTGCCCTGTGGATGATCGCTCCTGGGCTGGGGGCAGCGGAACTGGAAAGCATCAGGTCCGCACTGCCTCCAGATGGTCGAATGCTCGCTGGTGCAAGCCTGCTCGCGAGCGGAGGGATCGGCGTCCGTTTGCTTGGCATGGCTGCCTGGGAACTTCAGGAACAATGCCTGCACATTTGGAACACCATTCGACCACAGCTGTTAGGCAACGAGAACCTTACGTTCCGCAAATGAACCACATATCATGATTTCATGAGCCAAAGATGAAGTCGATTATCGTCATCTCACATGAACACAAAAAAACCTCTGAACATTTCCGGAAATCATCCGGGTTGGTTCAGAGGTTTTGCATTAGAGCGATTCATCCGTTTCGGGTTTATCATCTTCCTTATATCGAAAGTCAGCAGCATTTCTACTTTCCTTGGACTTGCGATAGCGGGTAAATTCAATATATTCGCTGATAAAAGACTGCTCTTCGGTCGATAACTCACTCTCCTGGCAATCCAATTGCCGCAACACGCCAAAAAAATAATCCTCCCGTTTTTCCCGTACCATCGCTTCCTTGGATGGACGTCCAATCATGAGCCAGTCCAGACTCACATCAAAAAACGCAGCGATCTCAATCAGTTTATTCGTGCTCGGAATCGACTTTCCACGTTTCCAATCACCCAGATTCCCGGTGCTGATCTTCAGTTGTTGACAGAATGCTTTCTTTGTCATCCCTCGCTCGGCAATCAGGTGTTCAATTCGCTCATATATCGACTGCATACAGGACCGCCTTCCAACCATATTATCTAAAACCCATATCTTGCACCATAACGTAATTCTCCGCCAACATTATATAGACAATTATACCACAACAGATATCAATCCTCAGCCCTTCTTCATCCATGAGCAGTTTTCACATAGATATATATATAAAATAAAAATAGACTCTCATGGATATCCACGAGAGTCTATTTCCCTAACGTTTACATGTAATGCGGTCGAGAGGACTCGAACCTCCACGGGTATACACCCACTACCCCCTCAAGATAGCGTGTCTGCCATTCCACCACGACCGCATATTCAATTGTATAAATGGTGAGCCATGAAGGGCTCGAACCTTCGACACCCTGATTAAAAGTCAGGTGCTCTACCAACTGAGCTAATGGCTCTTGCTGTAACTTCACCGATGTGCCATATCATCTCTTGGTTTAAGAACAATGAATTGCGAGGTTTCCTTATTAAAAAGGTGGTGAAGATATGACCCGTAGGGGATTCGAACCCCTGTTACCTCCGTGAAAGGGAGGTGTCTTAACCCCTTGACCAACGGGCCTTGTTAACAAGTTGTCTTTCTTGGCGACAAGAATGAGTATACCACACCATATAAAAATAGTGCAACACTTTTTTTATTTTTTATCTAGCGCTTCTTATAAAGATCATTTTTCAAGAAAATAGGCCCGTTTAACTCGCATATACCATCTGAGTTAACCGAATTTCATATCATTGTCATCAGAATCCTTACATCATGTTAAAATTAGTTCAAACCACTTACAAAAACTTATGTTCACTTAAAATATTGCAAACTAAATTGCAAATACTTATAATTAGGTTATCAGTATTACGGTCACTCATTAGCAAGGAGGCGGCATGCTTGTTTCAGGAAGAACGAATGCAGCTCATTATCGAACATCTTCGCAAACATAACCGGATCTCGGCAGACGAGATCGTTACCCTTTTTGACGTCTCGCGGGACACGGCTCGAAGAGATCTGATCAAGCTGGAAGAACAGGACGCCATTATCCGAACACGGGGCGGCGCCATCCTCCCCTCTCCTCCCCGTGAATATATCTCATACAAGGATCGCCTGCTCCATGTTTCAGAAGAAAAAAGGGCTATAGGCAAACTCGCTGCAGCCATGGTCCGCCAAGGTGAAAACATCATTCTGGATTCTTCCACGACGGTGCAGGCTTGTGCTGAGCATCTGAATGGAAAGTCCTGTACAGTCATCACCAATTCCATTCATTCCGCAGATCTTCTCTCCAATCACTCGGCTGTCCATATTCGTTTACTTGGCGGCAAAGTCGACAAGGAACAACGTTATGTTTACGGCGCCTCGGTGATCGAAACACTCTCTCATTATTACGTGGATAAAGCCTTTATCGGTATTGGCGGGATTACGATGGATGGATTCAGTGCTTCCGAAGAAGAAGGCAAGATTAAGCAAAAAATGATGCAGGCGGCAAAAGAGGTCTTCGTGCTCGCAGATCATTCCAAATTTGATAAACGTTACGGGTACCGTTTTGCCGACTGGTCACTGATTGATGTACTGATTACCGACCAATGGCCATCAGACGAATGGCGTAACTTTTTGAATGAACAACAGGTTGAGATTCTCATTCCTGAACCAACAGAAGATAAGGAGTTGTAAAGTGATGAAATTATTTGCTACGGACTTGGATGGAACGCTGCTAAACAGAGACAGTCAGATTAGCCCGGAAAATGCTGCTGCCATTCACCGGGCCCAGCAAGAAGGATTGAAAGTTACCATTGCAACAGGGCGCGTCTATTCGGACGTTGTCGGCATTTGCCAAGAAGGCGGGATTAACACGCCTGTCATTGGGTCCAATGGAGCCACGATTCATGATGCTGACGGGAACCGTCTGTATCATCTTCCGCTCGAACGTGAGACAGCAGCATCCGTCATGCAGTGGCTCGAAGATCATGAGTGCTATTATGAAGCGTCCACTCAGCAGGGAATATACGCCCCGATCAGCAGTCATGATACGATGCTTGCCGAGATGGATCGAATCCTGGGAACAAGTCCTGGTGAGGACGTTGAGCGCCTGATTCGTGCCGTTAAGAAGCATTATGACAAGAAAGACTACCATCGCGTTCAATCCCATCAGGAGATTCCTGCAGAAGCCTACATTTACAACATTATGGCCTTCTCCCTCGACCCGGATCAATTACAGACAGGAAGAGCTCACTTTGCCTCCAGATCGGATGTCGCGATGGTCGTATCCTCTGAACACAACTTCGAGATGCAGCATCCCGATGTGTCCAAAGGTAATGCTCTCACTAAACTGGCTGCACATCTCGATATTTCCATGGAAGATACGGCAGCTATCGGCGACAATTTCAATGATGTTTCCATGTTAAAAATGGCAGGACTCGGCATCGCCATGGGCAATGGTGAACCTGAGATTCAAGCCCTTGCCAAGGCTATAACATTAACCAATGTAGAACACGGTGTCGCCCATGCCATTCACGCTGTACTGGACGGCAAACCGATCTCCCGGCCCGAAATCGTTGCTGAAGGCGGTCAGTAAATTCGGTGCTGTTAGGAAATCGCACGATCTCTCACTTCAACTCGACGGATCTCACATGCGGTACGTCCTGCAGCAGTACAATCAACTGTTCTCCCCGGAAGGACCCGGGCATCTGAACGGTGAATTCAAGCACAGTCTCCTGAGCCGAGTCTGTGCTTGTTTGTTGTTCCGTCCTGAATCCGATGACCGAAATCTTCTCCTGCCCCAGCAGTGCCAATATGGCTTTCAGGCTGTCTGCTTCCTGCTCCAGGCGAATGGTTAACGTTTCGGTTCTCGCGGAAACCAGCCAGCGTGTCGGCCGATGCAGCAGCATCTGTGCGAGCACGATTAGCAGGGTTACACCTGCTCCTGTCCAATAGAGTCCCGCACCTACTGCCAGTCCCATACCTGCCGTTGCCCAGATGCCAGCGGCTGTCGTCAATCCCCGGACGGTATGGCGCTGCGTGAAGATCATTCCGGCCCCAATGAAACCTACACCGCTAACCACTTGCGCTGCGATCCGGGAAGGGTCAAGCGACAGATTAGCCCAGCCTGCCTGATCCTGAAATCCATACTTTGAGACAATCATCATTAACGCTGCACCAACAGCGACCACAAAATGAGTGCGTATTCCCGCTTCTTTCATCCGGTTTTTGCGTTCATACCCGATAAGGACCCCGCAGATCCCTGCTATGAGAACTCGCATCAAATATTCCATTTCCATTCTCAAGCCACCTCTCTTATATCAGCATTTTGCAGATGGACCGTCACTTCCTGAATTAATGCAATATGCTTATGTATATGCTTACATGTATCCTCCTTTACTATTTACCCATTTCCTCTCCAATAATTAATCCACACAGCAACTTCCTTCTATATCAGGCGGCACAAAAAAGAGACCTGTACGGCCTCCACTTCAATTCCCTTTATTACCCACCATTACAAAAATGGTCTGTTTCTATCCTTTCGGATTGCACTGATCCCTATTCAGCACGGAAGTTCTCCCCTTGTCGCTCTCCTAATCCGTAATAATGGCGGAAATTATAGATTAACGGGTTCCACTTTGCCGGATCAATTTTATTCAGTCCAGAGATAAGCTTCTTATGTGCATGTACCTCCAGCGATTTCACTTCGACTACGGCCATAAAAGGCGTATGCTCCGGCGTACGGATGTGCTGTACAGATGCCTCAATCTGAAGCGGACACTCGGCTATTCTCAGAGGTTTAACCCGATGCGAATCCTGAGCGGTAAACCCGGCTGCTTCAAATTTCTCCGAACAAAATTCATAACCCATCTGTCTTTTCTCCTCAGGAACCGGATATGTACCCGTATAACGCCCCAGAGATTCAACAGATCTCCACATGGACGCATCCGGCAAATTTATGACACATTCAGGATGTCTTTTTAAGTTCTCATAGGCTTTTCCCTGGATGCCCAAGCCGAGGACAAGACAATTCCCCAACGCCCAGGAAGAGGACAATGGCGACAGGTTCGTTGACCCATCCTCGTTTAAGGTGCTTAAGAGAAGTACGGGTGTTCCATAATATAAAATGCTTGGGTTAATCGTCTCATGCTGGTCCGTTACTACCTCCTCAGCAGATCGTTTTGCAGCATTTTCAAAATTCATTGGTTTGCTCCATCTCCTGTCTCACTTACTTGGCCCCTCAATGCAAGTTTGAACTCTGCGGTGGCCTGCCCCAATTGTAATACGTCAACAGTTCAAGTATCATCGAAGTATGAATGCATATCCAAATATATCTGTTATCGCGTCATTAATTGCCGATCCGAGTCGCGCTGTCTTTCTCGAAGCACTACTGGGTGGACAGGCCCTGCCTGCAGGCGAGCTTGCCTATATGGCTGGTGTCACACCTCAAACCGCGAGCAACCATCTTACCAAACTTGTAGACGGCGGACTGTTAGTTGTTGAACGGCAAGGGCGGCATCGCTACTTCCGGTTGGCTGGCCAGGACATTGCCTTTCTGATTGAAACGATGGGCAGTATCGCCCCTCCTGTTCAGGTGAGGTCACTCAAACAGTCCAATCAGCTCCAGCATCTGAGCTTTGCTCGTACCTGTTATGGACACCTTGCTGGTAAGCTAGGAATTGCTCTGTGTGATGCATTGTTGCGGGAGGAATATCTACTGGAGCCGGAAGCAGATCAGGCCAAGGATTATCACATTACGGAGAAAGGAAGACAATGGTTTACTTCATTCGGAATTGATCTTCAGGTTAAACCGGGTTCAAGACGTGCCATTGCCCGCAAATGTCTGGACTGGAGCGAGCGGCGTCACCACATATCCGGACTGCTGGGTGAACAAATGGAACACAGACTTTCGCAGCTCGAGTGGACCCGGAAGAAGCCTGGCAGCCGCTCTGTTGAAGTTACGGATGCTGGCAAGAAGGGTTTATACGAGGTTTTGGGAATCTCGCTGTAGGCAGGTTACGTTGCAGCTCTCACCAAAGGAAGATCTATACCAAAAAATCCCCTTCACAACAAACCGGTCAACGGTTCGTGTGAAGGGGATTCTATTCGTGTATTCAATGCGGAGAGAGAAGGATACTCTCACTTCGTTCGAGACTGCGATGTATCGCTATCGAAGGCTATGCTCCGACGAACCTTTAGGGTTCTCATCCCTTTGCGGAGAAGTATAATCAGAACGGAGAGAGAGGGATTCGAACCCTCGCACCGCTTACGCAGTCTAACCCCTTAGCAGAGGGTCCCCTTATAGCCACTTGGGTATCTCTCCAAGAAATGGCTCCCCGAACAGGACTCGAACCTGTGACAACTCGATTAACAGTCGAGTGCTCTACCAACTGAGCTATCAGGGAATAATCTCGAATAAACATAATTTATCATGATTAATAAGCCAAGTCAACATCTTAACTATACTTTCTTGCTAACTGTAAAAAAGGGAGGAAATACAGCTCGTAGAGGTATATTGCATCCCCTCTTCAAGCCGGCTATATCCACTAGGATGAACACTACTCGTTAGAGATGGCTTGAAGAGCCAGCTTGCCAGCGCACCGACCGCATCTGTAACGTTTGGGATCCATTTTTCGTTTACGCAGATATTCCGTTCCACAGCTCTTGCATACCAGCTTGTACCGATAAGGCTGCGGCTTCCTGCCCTTGCCATCGGGAAGGGACTGACAGAACCTCGAACCGCCTACCTTTTGCAGAAGAGCCTTGAATTCCGGGTCCCTGTGGCGATAGCCGCGTCCGCGAATATGCAGATGGTAGTGGCACAATTCGTGCTTTATAATTTTCTCGACCTCATCCCGCCCGTATGCCTCGAGCTGATGTGGATTAATCTCAATTCGGTGACTCTTCAGCATATATCGGCCGCCGGTTGTCGTCAGACGTCGATTAAACAAGGCCTCGTGGGTAAACGGAACCCCGAAATGATCCAGCGATACCTGCTCAATCCACTGCTGCAGCTCAGCATTATCCACCCGGTTTCCCCTCCTTTCTTACCCCTTGGACCGTTCCTTTTTCCGGTATAATACTTGAATTTTAACCGTTTCGTAGGCTACACTGTCAAGTAGAATGTATGAGGGGAGATTATTACACGTTATGCCTACAATGCGTTATGTCATCCTGCAGCAGGAACAGCAATTAGAGTTTGTTGAAATGCCCGCTGATTACGCCTATCAACTCAGTGCACTCAACCTGCGTCTGCACAAAGAGATTGATAAACTTACTGCAGCGGATGTACCTGTACTGCCCTGGGCCATCGCTGAATGTGACGACCTTGATCTTCTGAACGAGCAGCTCAGTATCACCGGAGGGCTGGATTACATCAATGCGCTTGAGCATAGCTTCGCCAAACTGCGCGAGACGCATTATCCCTTGATTTCCTTACTCACCGAGATTCGGGCGCTTCAAGCCCAGCTGGAACAATGGTACGAAGAAGAAATGGAAACACGCTGATTTATTTATCGTTTTCCGAAAGTGCACATCCTAACCTGTAAGCGCATTTCCGTAACCGGATTTGCGCTTTTTATTTTATCTCAATCGACAGGTCGGTTGACAAGCCGGACATTGTTTTTACACGTTCCGCACGGCTTAATCCGCACAGTCCAGGCTATTGCCACATATGCTAACGTACAGATGAATTATGCAAGAGGAGGAGATCCCTTTGCCTCAATGGCTTTGCAATCAACTGATGCGTGCTTTTCACAAGAAGGACAGCAGACAGATCAAGCTGCTGAACGAATGCTGGTTCTTTTACCGGAACAAACCTGCTAATGGCACACCGCGCAGCGCGGAACGTGAACTCTAGAATTTAACCTCACTCTTCATGTATACAGCCCATTCTCTCTTCCTACATTAACTCATTCGAAGAATATGGAACGGTCGACAACACCATTCGAGCCGACAACAAACAGCCTTCCCGCAACTGGGAAGGCTGTTCTCGGGTCATGGGACTAGGAAGTCTGCTTCGACGCAGGCTTTTTCATAGTCAGGCCAACCCGGCCTTTTTTGGTATCCACATTCATTACCCATACCGTTACATTATCACCAACAGAAACAACATCCATTGGATGCTTGACGTAACCGTTGCTCAGCTGTGAAATATGGACAAGTCCATCACTCTTGATCCCGATATCGACAAAGGCACCAAAATCAATTACGTTGCGAACGGTACCTTGGAGTTCCATGCCTTCAACCAGATCCTCAATTTTAAGGACATCCGTACGGAAAATAGGCAGCGGCATTTCTTCCCGAGGGTCACGTCCCGGGCGCTGTAAGCTGTCGAGAATGTCGCGCAGTGTAGGCACACCCACGTCCAGTTTCACAGCTAGCTGTTCAGGCTGCTGTTCGGATAGAAGCACGGACAGCTCCTTGCTGCCCAACTTGTCCAGTTCCACCTGAAGTTCTTTGAACAACTGATCGACGACCTTGTAGGATTCCGGGTGAATCGGTGTACGATCCAGCGGATTCTCACCTTCACTAATGCGCATGAAACCTACGCATTGTTCATAGGTTTTGGCACCCAGACGCGGCACCTTCTGCAGCTGACGACGGTTCGTAAAGCGTCCGTTTTCCTCGCGGTACTTCACAATGTTTTTGGCAATCGTCGCATTCACGCCGGCCACATAGGACAGCAGCGATGGCGAAGCCGTATTCACATCCACGCCTACATGGTTAACCGCAGATTCCACGACCGCTTTCAGACTTTCCTCCAGAATCTTTTGAGAAACGTCATGCTGGTATTGGCCTACACCAATGGCCTTTGGATCAATTTTCACCAGTTCAGCCAGAGGGTCCTGTACACGACGGGCAATGGAAGCTGCACTGCGCTCGGCCACGTCCAGATCCGGGAATTCCTCCTGCGCAAGCTTGGAAGCGGAATACACACTTGCTCCTGCTTCATTAACAATGAGGTACACCAGGCTCTCATCGCCATTTTCCTGAATGATCTCGGCTACGAACTGTTCCGTTTCACGGGAAGCTGTACCATTACCAATAACGATCAGTCCAATGTCATACTGCTTGATCATCCGGTGGAATACCTCGGCTGCTTCGCGCTTTTTGTTGTGAGGTGGCGTCGGGTACGTAACAGCGACTTCCAGCAGTTTGCCCGTATCATCCACTACAGCCAGTTTGCAGCCTGTACGATAAGCAGGGTCGACACCAAGCACACGTTTGCCATGAATCGGCGGCTGAAGCAGCAGGTTACGCAGATTGGCAGAAAACACGGAGATTGCCTGGCTCTCTCCCTTTTCCGTCAGTTCTGCCCGGACTTCGCGCTCAATGGAAGGTGCAATCAGACGTTTGTAGGCATCTTCAATGACAGCCCGCAATACATCCTGTACTGCAGATGTACCCTTGATGACCTGACCTTCCATATGACGATGGGCCGGTTCAGGCGGAACCTCCAGACCTACTTTCAGAATGCTCTCGCGCTCCCCGCGGTTAATGGCGAGAATCCGGTGCGGAGGCATCTTTTTGGCCAATTCACGATAATCATAATAGTTCTCATAGACCGATTCCTGCTCCGCATCCTTCGCTTCCGAAGTCAACATGCCGTGATCCAGCGTATAGCGACGAATCCACGCACGAATGGCAGCATCATCAGCGATGTTCTCGGCAAGAATGTCTTTGGCTCCCTGAAGGGCTGCTTCTGCATCATCCACTCCAAGCTCTGCATTGATGTAACGCGCAGCTTCTTCGAGCACATTCCCCTGTTTCGGTTGGCTCCAGATCCAAACAGCTAAAGGCTCAAGACCTTTTTCCTTGGCTACGCTGGCACGCGTTTTGCGCTTCTGGCGATAAGGACGGTACAGATCCTCTACCTCCTGCAGCTTCACAGCCTGGGTAATGGACTTTTTCAGTTCTCCCGTCAATTTACCTTGTTCTTCTATAATACGGATGACTTCCACTTTGCGATCCTCAAGGTTACGCAGATATACGAGACGTTCCTCAATCAGTCGCAGCTGGTTCTCATCCAGCTCTCCAGTCATTTCTTTACGGTAGCGGGCGATAAACGGAATCGTATTGCCTTCTTCCAGAAGCTCTGACGTCGTGCGCACCTGCTTCAAGGCCAGTGACAGTTCCTTGGCTACCTGTTTGATGATTCTTTCCTGGCGTTCCGCCTTTATTGTTTCTTCATTGGGTTCCAGAACCGTTCCCTGTTCAGACAAATAAATCCCTCTTTCCTTCCTGAATCGTTTCAGATTAAGCATGTTCAGGGCAGCTATGCTGCTGTAATCACAGTATCGAATCTGCACTCAGGCAGATTGCTCTTCCCTATATTATCACAAAATTCCGTTCAGTTTTCCAGCATTCCTACTGGTTACAAGTTCTTACAGTGAGTTTTTATGGTTCATCGCTTCGCGTAACTCATAAGAAAAGACCGAAAACGTCACCCCGACGTATTCCGGTCTTCCCCGAAAAGCACTGCATTAAACACAGGATTACCTATACCCGTTCGAAACGGAACATCTCGCTCAAATAATCTCCTGTGGCACGACCTACGGAAATTCCGCCATACATCAATGCATCGCCCGTGTACGTCTCGGTGCCGCCCTTCAGGCGGTAATCGGCGTCAGGATCCAATCCCTTCAGCTTCAGACGTTGGAGAGGAGCATTGGGCTCGGACAACACGCGGAAATAAAATACCACTGCTTCGCTTCCATCGGGTGCGATAAACATCCATGCCGTTTCGTTACCCTCAAACGGACTGAGCAGACGACGGAACGTGCCATACTGAATGGTGCCCCGAATCTCCTTGTACAGCTCCACTTGAGCCTTCACAATCGCGTTCTCTTCCTCGGTGAAACGTGTCAGGTCAAGCTCGTAGCCAAAGTTGCCCGACATGGCAACATGTCCACGGATCTCCAGCGACGTAATGCGGTTAACCTGATGGTTCGGTACGGCCGAGATATGTGATCCCATGGAACTTACCGGATACACGAGACTTGTTCCGTATTGGATGCGCAGACGGGATACAGCATCCGTATTGTCGCTTGTCCACGTTTGCGGCATGTAATACAGCATGCCCGGATCGAAACGACCGCCACCACCTGAGCAGCTTTCAAACAAAATATTAGGGAAGGAAGACGTAATCCGTTCCATCACCTCATACAATCCAAGCATATAGCGATGAGCTGTCTCACGCTGTCTGTCCGCAGGCAGCTGTGCAGAGCCAATCTCCGTCATATTCCGGTTCATGTCCCATTTCACATACGAAATCGGCGCAGAACCCAATACGTCGCTCAGCATGCGCACGATTTCATCCCGAACATCTTGGCGGGAGAAATCCAGGACCAACTGCTGTCTGCCCTCTGTCCGGCGACGGTCTGGTACATGCAGGCACCAGTCCGGGTGCTTGCGATACAACTCACTATCCGGCGAGATCATCTCTGGCTCGAACCACAATCCAAACTGCATGTCGAGTGCGGTTACACGGTTCGCCAGGTCATCCAGACCTTGAGGCAGCTTGTTCTTGTCCACAATCCAGTCACCCAGCGAAGAGTCGTCACTGTCACGATGTCCGAACCAGCCGTCATCCAATACAAACAGCTCGATGCCGAGCTGCTTCCCTGCACGCGCAATCTGTTCAATCTTATCTGCATTAAAACCAAAATACGTCGCTTCCCAGTTATTCACCAATACCGGACGCTCTGCATTGCGGAATTTGCCGCGAGCAAGCCGTTCGCGATAAATTTCGTGATAAGACTGGGACATGCCGTCAAGTCCTGCATCCGAATAGACCATGACCGTCTCAGGAGTTTGGAAAGCTTCTCCGGATTCCAGCTTCCAGCTGAACTCAAACGGGTTAATACCGAGAGATACACGCGTGGTGTGGAACTGATCCACTTCTGCTTGCGCTGTGAAACTTCCGCTGTATACGAGACTGAAGCCGTACACTTCTCCCTGATCTTCATCCGTACCTGGCGTCATCAACGCGATAAACGGGTTTTGTTGATGGCTGCTTGAACCACGTCGGCTTTCCACGCCTTGCAAGCCAGAAGCCAGTGGGCGACGAACAATATCGCGTTCCCGCGTCCATGCACCTGACAGCTGCAGCAGTTCATAATCAGCATGCGGGAAATCTACGGATGTGCTTAGTGCACGAGCCACATTCACCGAGGTAGCGCTCTCATTAATGATACGCATCGAGCGCGTAATTGCATTAAAGGACGAATAGGCTGTGTAGGAGAGCTCAATGCGGACTCCTGCCACGCGATCCTCCATTTCAATTACGAGCGTATCAGCTTCATCTGCAGCTTCCACATAAGTCGCTGGCAACCCTTGAAGAGCAGGTTTGCCTTTCTCCAACCGATGACCAACATACGTGAATTCCGAGACACTTGAACCATTCTCCAGTTGAAGCTGTACGGCCGGGTTACGGAAATCACTTGTTCCATAAACAGGCAGCTCCAATGGAAGTGTATCAAATGAGATCGTCCGGTCCTCGGGTACCGGATTCGGGCTGAAGGAAGCGCGTTCTGTCCGAACATGGAGCCAGCTCAGATCTGAATTGCGTAATTTTTTGCCATAATACAGATGTACCAAATATCCCGAAGGAAGCACCTGGAATACGTAACTTGCCTTGCGGGTTTGTAAATGAAATTGTAGTTTCTCTTCATGGATATAAATGCTCATATGTCTCCTCCACCTCTATATACATCTTTGACGTAAACGGTTTCTCAGGTTCCATTATAGCGAAAAGCACGCCAATGTTCTACGCTTTCATTTTTGTTCAGACAAAAGAGCGTACCACAGCCCTTGGGCCGCGATACGCTCCTCTGAAATGTTGTCTGCAATTGTGTGTTCCCCGCAAGGAACATCCCGCTACGGGCGGATTGCTGGCAGCCCAAACCCGGTGCCAAGCAACCTAAAAATCGATCAAACCTAAACTGATCTGCAACGCCTCATTGACCAATTTCATGGTCTCCTCGTCCAGATGGGTAATCTTGTCAGTCAGTCTTTGTTTGTCAATCGTCCGTATTTGTTCGAGCAAAATCACAGAGTCCCGGTCAAAGCCATGAGCCGCAGCATCAATCTCGACATGCGTCGGCAGCTTTGCCTTCTGAATCTGGGCGGTGATAGCCGCCACGATACACGTTGGACTGAACCGGTTACCGATGTCATTCTGGATGACCAGCACCGGCCTGACTCCACCTTGCTCCGAACCGACAACGGGAGAAAGATCCGCAAAAAAAACGTCACCGCGTTTTACGATCAATGTCTACACCCCGCTAACTAAGCGGTCCAGAGTGCTGTCCGCATCTTCCTCCGCGTGAAAGGCCTCGGATGCCATGGTCAGATTAATTTTTGCCATCTCCATGTACCCGCGCTGCATGGACTCACGGATGTAACGCTTCTTCCGTTCGGTCAAATACAGCTTCATGGCCTGCCTAATCAATTCGCTGCGGTTGGAATTCTCCAGCGCTACGATGCCATCCACTTCCTGCAGGAGATGATCAGGCAAACTGATCATAATCCGCTTGGTGTTCTGCAAGTTGGCCACCTATCTTCCACCCCCACAAACCTTTCGCCATTGTGAACCAGTATTACGTTTTTCCAGAACTTTTATACAAAGGAATATATATGCCCCGAGTATATCAAGTATGCTGTACTCCATTATAAACATGGGGGGCAATATTCGTACAGACCAAACATCTCTTTTCAGGATTTTTCATCCTCGTCAATATAACAACATTCGAGATGCTCCGACACTTTTCCTTCCATTCCGAAAAAAAGTTTATTGGTAATAGCGTCCAGTTAGACTACCAGGATGTCAAAAGAGGATTAACCTTGGCGACTTCAACACCGTTCCGGAAATAGATTCGCGGAATCCGATGAGCCATCATGCAGATCACCTCATAGGCAATCGTATCAAGCTGGGAGGCCACTTCATCTGCGGTAATCACACCATCAGATTGGTGACCGATGAGGACAACCTCTTCGCCGGCTTGAATTTCTTCCGCCTCTTCAGCGAAAGATTGCAGCGACACCATACACTGATCCATGCAGATCGTACCGACGACGGGAACGCGGCGGCCACGTACAAGCACTTGAGCTTTACCTGTCAGCATTCTTGAAAATCCGTCTGCATAGCCGATAGGCAGGGTCGCAATTCGTTCGTTCCCTTGTGTCACATAACGGGTTCCGTAGCTGACCCCCCAATGAGGCGGCAGCGTTTTGACCAGAACCGCTTTCGTCTTCAGTGTCAATACCGGGACCAGTTTCACTACTTGATGATTCACCTCGGCCGAAGGGTACAGCCCATAGAGACTGATACCCACTCGTACCATATTGTAGGATAATTCCGGTGTATCAATGGCAGCTGCACTGTTCGCCGTATGTATAATCGGGATGACACATCCCTGATCCCGCAGCGCTTCAACCACGCTTTGAAACCGTCGATACTGCTCCAGTGTATAGGTCTTGTCTTCTTCATCCGCCTTGGCATAATGAGTGAACATGCCTTCGAGTAGGACCTGTTCCATTGCTGCTGTTTCCTGGATGAAAGCAATAGCTTCATCGCCGGGCAGCAGACCCAGGCGTCCCATACCACTATCAATTTTGATGTGAACCTTCAATGGGTTCTGAGACGATCCTGTATCCAGAGCACGAATCGCTTCAAGCACTTCCCTGCTGAACAGGGTTATGGTCACATCATGTTCCCTGGCTACAGCAACACCCTCAGGCGGTGTATATCCCAATACCAGGATCGGAGCCTTGATTCCGTGTTGTCGCAGTTCAAGCGCTTCGTCCAGAAAAGCGACACTCAGATAATCCACTCCGATTCGTTCCAGTTCTCTGGCCGTCTCCACAGCTCCATGTCCATAAGCGTTCGCCTTGACACAAGCTAGAAACTTCATGCCTTGGGGCAGAACCGAGCGGAAAGCGTCTACGTTGCTACTCAAATGATCCAAGTTGATCTCCGCTTGGGTCGGCCGATATTGTCCTTGCACGTTCTGTCACCTTCTCTAGTCATCTTAATCCGGCTCACATATCAGACTCCATCGTAATGCTCAAGCATGTGACTGTCAAATGAGCAGAAGAACGGTGACTCAAAAAGTGTGCCCAGCATAATGTCGAAGCCGGAAGCGGATGAAGAAACAGGCTGATAAGCGATACGGACATGAGTTTAAAATGCAGCCTCACGCCCTCTCTCTCTGCCTATACCGATTACTTACCCGGTTCATCCCGCATATAAGCGTGTTTTGTATTTATTGGGTCAACCTGCCCATTTCACTGTTCAGTTTTCAAGCAATACCCATTACGAAACGCCCTGCTTTTCCTCTCCATCATATGCTGCGGCAGCCTAACTGTGTACATCAAAAAGCACCGGAGAACAAGTCCCCGATGCTCCTTAGCATTCCTAATGCCCTAACGACTATACCTATTACATCATTTACCTGACTGCTCCTGCATGGATGTTGCAATCTGAACCATTTCACTCTCCGGCAGATCCGCACTCGTGATTCTGTATTCTATTCCATCGGTCATCCATGTTAACGTTTGTAACGCGTCTCCACTAATCATTCCCAAAGTGAATCCAAGATCCACTACGCGAGATGGTGCGAGTGAAACAGCTCTATCCTGCGGTCTGGCTTCGAAAATCGTATAATTATACGTTCCTTCGTAGCGAAGCATAACCGAGTAATCGCCGGATTCCTCCACAATTTGATCATCCTTCAGCTTGACGCCTTCCGGAGCGTATGTCGGTTCGATCACACCAAAGCTGCCGGCTCCTTCCGGTTCAGTCATGGTAGGCTCCTCTGTGCCTGGTTCACCACTCGCCGGGTCCTGAGCTCCCTGTTGTTCCGGGTTCTCGCTCACACCGGTTTGTCCATCAGTGACCCCTTCAGCAGAACCTGTAGTCGGTTCTTGACCTGGAGCTGTCTCGGAGCTTGCTGGCTCCTTGGTTCCATTTTCTCCTGGCTGCTCGGCCGGATTCGTTGCGTCTGTTCCGCTGTTTCCTTCCGTGCCTGCTGTCATGTTGCGCTGCATATCAAAGGCATCTTTGCTGAATTCTGCACCGAATTTGAAACTGTCAAATTTAACATCTACGACGACGTTTGCATTGGAGTCTGAAACCTCAACCTGTTTGGGTGCATAATCACTTTTGTTCAGCCAGATTTTTTGTCTGACCAGTGCGTGCGTATTATAATTGGCAGCTACATCAAATACGTAGCTCTCCTTCTCATCTGCGAACTGACGTGTTGTATCACCTGTAATGCTGCGAATCAGTGTCTCATAGAGATAAACTTGACCCTGGTTATCCGGCCAGTTGCTCTGGAACCGGAAGCTTTTGTTCTGGCTTGGTGTCAGGACGAATACGCCCTCATCGTTGCGCAGTACAATCTGGGTGACATCCTTTTTGGCGTTGGTAAGCGCAATTCGGTAATATGAAGGCTTCTGATGCCACACCTCGACCTTATACTGCTGCGGCGTATCTCCGGTATGCAGTGTCATAACACCTGCTCCCTGGTAACTCTCCATCTCTCCTACGACTTCGTTCAGATCTTTGACCACGGCTGCCGCATCCTTCTTCCCGCAGGCGGCAAGTAAGGCCGATAAGACCAATACCATGGCAAGCATCCATGATATTCGGCGCATGACATCATCCCCTTTAGCACAATGTTTTCACTTCAGGATTGTGCGTACAGCAGAACCCCTACTTGATTAGTACATGTCTATGAGGGACTTGTTCGATTTATGCGGACTGGTTTGACAAGCTTTCTATCCCCTTGTTAGGACAAGTGATCATAGGCAAATCAGTCTCGGGCCCGATGTTAACTTTATCCAGAAAAGGCATAGTTGTAATGAACACTTCTTGGATGACAGCTACATACGAGTTTTGATGTCTTGATTGGAACTCATTTCATATTTTCATTGGAGGGATCGTAATGACTACCACAAAACATCGCTCATTACTGGACGGACTGGATGAATTTGTAACTGAACAGCTGCAAACCTGGAAGGGGGTTGGCGCAGCGGTCGCTGTAATTCACAAGAATGAGGTCATTTGGCAAAAAGGCTATGGGTATCGAGACCTGGAATCCAAACTCGAAGTAACACCAAGCACTCTCTTTGCCATCGGGTCCAGTACTAAAGCTTTTACGGCAGCAACCGCTGCCCTGTTAGTCGATCAAGAACTGCTGAACTGGGATAAGCCTGTTAAAACGTATATGGATGATTTTAAAATGTTCGACCCTGTGGCTACGGAACGTCTGACCATTCGTGATATGTTATGTCATCGCTCCGGACTGCCCAGGCATGAAATGGCATGGTACAACTCTGCACGGACCAGAGAGCAGCTCGTAAACGCTCTACAGTATCTTGAACCAAATGAGGATTTCAGAAATAAGTGGCAATATCAAAACCTGATGTACATGACTGCGGGCTTTCTCGTCGGAAAGTTGAAGGAAACAACCTGGGAGAGCGTCGTTCAGGATCACCTGTTTGAGCCGCTAGGGATGACATCCAGTTTGTTTTCTGTGGAGGAAATGCAGCTCCAGCCTGATTTTGCTGTTCCTTATATGGAGAAAGACGTCGAAAATGTGCGTATTCCGTATCGAAACATCGATGCAATTGGTCCGGCAGGCTCCATGAACAGCAATCTGGAAGACATGATAACCTGGTTGCGATTGCAATTGAATCAGGGGCAGCATGATGGACAGCAGCTCGTCTCCAAGGAACAAATGGAAACATTGCACAGCCCGCAGATGCCATGTGATACTCCGTTTCATGGTCCAGAGATGCCTGTCTGCACCTATGGACTCGGTTGGTTCATCGAACCTTATCGTGGACATTCGTTCATTCATCATGGGGGCGCTATTGATGGTTTTAGTTCACAGGTCGCCTTTTTGCCGGAAGAAGAGATCGGGATTGTCGTACTGTGCAATACGAATGGAAGTATTGTCCCTTACACAGTCACATTTAACATCATAGACCGATTGCTTGGAATGGAGCCTGTGGATTGGAGCAAAAGGATGGCCAAATTAATGAGTGGCGGGGAGTCAGCGGAATCTGCAGTTACGGATAAGCCAGAAACGTTGGACCCCGCGGCAACACCAGTCGCTGATGCTGATGAAAAAACGGGTAATGCACAAGATGATACAAAAATTATGCCCCTTGAGCGACCTCTAATTACCTACGCAGGTACTTATGTTCATGCCGGATACGGAGAATTGTCCATTCAAATGAAAGATGACGGCTTACAAGCGATATTCAACGAGATTGAAATGCCCATGGAATACACAGGCAATGATACCTTTTCCGTTCTGCTTGTTTTATTTGGACTCAAAATCACGTTTACTTTCCAGGTCGATCAGGATAATAATACTCATTCCATTTCCATTCCATTCTTGATGGAACCGGGGGCGAATCCTATTGAGTTTATGAAGAAAAACGAAGAATAGCGGCTCACTATAGGCTCATCCCGCTGTGTATCACTTACCACAGCGGGATGTAGGCCGGATAACTTGCTTCCTTATGATCAGCTTCCGGTTTGCGTTTCACCCACAGACGGCGTAGATCAGGCATCCCATACCCCACCACATTGTAATCACGAAGTGAGGCATGATGGGCATGCTCCTCCCTGAAACGATAGGCGGGTAGTAGCAGCGCCTCCTCGATCAGTTTGGCCTCTAACCCCAGCAGCGCTGCCATTCGTTCGCCACCTTCCCGAGTTCCTACGATGCGCCTGCATTCCATGTCTAACTCCTTTTTCCGATCATCATCCATGGCAACCAGGAACAATGTATTCTGAAAGGTAAACATGATGAACAGGCTCAGCATGACATGATCATCGAACACTTCCCCCGTATACACGAGATCACATGACCTGAATTCATCATGGTACACCGCACTTACGGGATCACCTGGAACGATGTCGATATGCAGCCCGATCCGTTCACAGCGTTGTACAAACCAGAGCATGTCCGTCTCCATTTTCTTCCCATCCTCTACCCATAACCGCAGCGTCTGGCCCGTGTAGCTGCTTCGCTTAAGCAGTTCTTCCGCCAAGGCCAATGAGGAATCTGTGATGAAATCCTGTGTCCTCATTCGTTTCTCTCCTATAGGCAAGCTGCCCATCTCTACTTCCCTCGTATCCCCATAATTATCCCGAACCAGGCTGTATGCAGGCTGATTACGCGTATCCCGGAACGCATCCATCATCTCCTGTTGATTCAGCAGCTGCTGCACAGCCTGGCGGAAATACAGATCCTGCTGTGGGCCTTCTTTGCGCATATTAAACGTCATATATACTCCGCCCTGAACTTCATGCTGTACCGCATGAGGCGCTCCATCCGGAAACAAATCCTGCTTGATCACCGACTCTACGAGTGCGGACTGCGGCAGCTGCCACACCTCAACTCGATCAATGTAGGCACGTCCTCTGAAATAGGAAGAAAATACATCCAAAACGAGCAGTCTGGGGTGATTCTTCGTTAAACGATACGGGCCTGTTCCAACAGGATGCATCCGGTCGAACGCCACATCCCGCGGCAAAATCGACGCACACATGCTGCTCATCAGATCAGGGAACATGAAGTTTGAGCTAGATAACGTAAAACGTACCGTCAGCTCATCAAATGTCTCGATCTTCGCAATGGTGCCAAACAGCGGCCGGCAGGGATTGCCGGTATCCTCAAGGATTCGTTCAAATGTGAACTTCACATCCTCTGCATCCAGTATTCGGCCATGATGAAATAGAACACCTTTGTGCAGATAAAATGTCCATTCTGTTCCTTCAAGATTGCTCTCCCACGCCACGGCAAGACTTGGCTCACAGATACGACGCTCAGCATTATAGCGTACCAGGCGATCGAATACCTCTGCGACAATGCCCACTTCTCCCCACATGGCAGCCCGGGTCGGATCCAAGGTCTCAAACGGAAAGTTCTGTGGGATCCTCAGGATATCCATCCTTCCCATGGTACCCTGGTCTGAACGAAGACCAAACTGTTCCTGTAAACCCTGCATTAACATTTCCCGCAACGAAAAAGGCAGACTCGCGGCCAGCTGATAGGCTTCTTCCAGTCTGTTGCCCTGCAGCAGGCGATCAAAACGTTCACGGGCGATATCAAGCAGCGGTGCCTGAAAGACCAGCAAGGACTTTTTCCCTCTACCACGCCTCGGACTCCACTCAATCCAGTCGTTATCCATAAACTTGTTCATAATCAAATTCATGTTACGCATCGTGCAGCACAACTGCTGTGCCAGCTCTCCAATCGTCGTTGGCCATTCTTCATCATCTTGAACGTTCGGAAACGCCATACGCAATTGAATATAATGGTCAGCTACTTCCACGACATTCCCTACCTTCCCACTCTGCTAAAATACGAAATTCATTCATCCGCTTCTACAGTTTTTCTTCAGGTTTTCCTCCATTATACTCAGTAACATCTACATGACAATCCAGGAAGGAAGAAATGCAACCGATGAAATACGCAGATTTGCACCGCAACATTAAAATTCGCATCATTACTGACTTTTTTACAGACTTGACCCAGAAATCAATCATTCCGTTCATGGCCATTTATCTGAGTGTGCAGATGGGAGCTGGCTGGGCTGGTGTGCTGCTGACGGTCAACATTGTATCCTCCATGATCGCTGGTCTGGGCGCAGGATACTGGTCGGATCGAATTGGACGCAAAAAAATGATGGTCATCGCTCAATGTGTGCAAGTATTCGCCTTGTTCTGGCTGGCTGCAGCGAATTCGCCCTGGCTGAACTCGGTAGAACTGACCTGCATCATGTTTTTTCTTAGCAGTCTAAGCTCCGGTATCACTGTTCCCATCGCAGGTGCGATGATCGTGGACGTAAGCAGTGAACATGAACGACATTATGTATATGGATTACAGTATTGGACGACCAATGTAGCCATTACATTTGGCGCACTGATGGGCGGATTGTTATTCGATTCCTTCCGATTCATTCTGTTCAGTCTGGTGTGCATGGAGAGCTTGGTAACCTTGTTCATTTTGTTGTTTTTCATTCAAGAAACCATGGAAAGAACAGCAAAAACGGGCTCGGTGCAGACTGTCGCATCAGTCAGAAGAAATATGTTTAAGACCTACGGAAGTGTTCTCAGGGACAGAAGGTTCATGGTCTTCTTCACCGCCTCGGTTCTGGCCGTCTCTCTCGAATTCCAACTGGATAAATACATTGCTGTTCGTCTGAAAAGTGAGTTCAGTGCCCAGCTGTTCCACTGGAACATTTCGGGGCTGCAGATGTTCAGTCTAATCTTGGCGATCAATACAGTACTGGTTGCCTTGGTCGCAATTCCATTCTCCAAATGGATGGGACGTTTCCAATCCAGATCCATCATGACGGTTGGCATGTGTCTCTACACCGCAGGTTTCGCTGTACTTGCATTTAGCAACTGGGCCTTACTCCTAATTGGATCTGCCGTCCTGCTGACGATTGGCGAATTGATGTACTCCCCGGTACGCCAAGTACTTCTTGCCGGGATGATCCCCGATTCGGACCGAGCAGCATATATGGCTTCAGATGGCATGAGTTATAATGTCGCTGCCCTGCTGGGCAGTTTGGGGCTAATGATCGGAGCAATGCTGCCTTCATATGCCATGGCCAGCCTGTATGTCATCATCGGGGCCTTTGCTCTTGTATTTTTCCGCCAATCACTCAGGCCGTCAGCCGAACCGAGCGAGTCCATGCGATGTGCAGATGCCTCATAAGCTCCTCACCGTGAGGAATTCTTTCTAGTTTCGTAATTGAACTAATCATGAAACCTACCAAGCCAATTGGAAGTAATACACAGTGAACAGGCTTTATTGCCAAAATTTGCGCAAGGGAGTGTTTACATGAATTTTTCCAATCGAAGGAGCCGCTTCAGATCCACCTCGCTAACAGGTGCATTCATGGCTTTCGTCCTGTCGCTAAGTCTCTGGGCACCAGCGGTTCATGCGGAAACCTCATCACCTCAGGTCAATGAAAAAGGACAAACCAAAGCTCTAACCTCTGAATCAGCAGAGGCATTTCTGGACATGTTTTTTGATTCGGCTGAAGCCAAGGCACAATATGTCGGTGCTTCCGTTGTTGTCGTCAAAGATGGGAAAGTCCTGGCAGAGAAAGGCTATGGCTATGCCAATCAGGAGAGCGAGACGCCTGTCGATCCGAAAAGTACGGCTTTTCGTGTAGCCTCCGTCTCCAAAACATTTACGGCAGCAGCCGTCATGCAATTGGTGGAGCAGGGGAAGGTCGATCTGCAAGCCGATTTTCAAACGTATGTGAAGGGCCTTGAGTTTGATAACCCTTTTGACAAGCCTGTCACTGTGGAAAACCTGCTTACGCACACTACCGGATTCGAGATTCGTGATCCGCAGCAGGAAGATATTCACGCCGACTTCGACAAAACTGTCTCCATGGAGGACTACGCACAGCAGCACATGCCTCCAGTTGTCAGAGAACCTGGCAGTGCCTATATGTACGACAACTTCTCATTCCTGCTGCTCGGCATGATTGTGGAGAATGTCAGCGGTGAACCATTTGAGACGTACATGCAGCAGCACATTTTCAAACCACTCGGTATGGATAACAGCAGCTTCGTGCTGAATGACAAGTTCAAGAATCAGCTCGCGACAGGCTATGACGCGGTACATAATCCGCTCGATCTGTACACCCTCTCTCCAACACCGATGCCTCAAGGAGGCATGTTGTCAACGGCCGAGGATATCGGGAACTTCATGATCACTTTCCTGAATGATGGTGTGACAGATAACGAGCGTATACTGAAGGAATCCACCGTCAAAAGCATGGAGCAGTATCGCTCCTCCATTCATCCGGTACTCCCGGACACAACGTATGGATTTGAAGCAGCATTTCAGCTGCCTGGTGCGGGCAGCAGCCCTGCGATCATTACCAAAGCAGGCGACCTGATGGGTTTCAGCTCTTATCTCTTCCTTATTCCGGAGCAAAATACAGGCGTCTTCCTTACGTATAATCAAGCGGGAGCTCTTCGTAATCTGTTCTACCCGGCTTTCATCCAGACCTTTTTCCCGCAGTATGCGGAGCCGGTCGAAATCAAGGATTTTACGCCTCAATCCACCGATGAACTGCAGCGGTTCGCCGGGCTGTATGCTGACCTAAGACTAAGTACGATTGTCAGTTCTCTCAAAAACGATGGCACAGAACCCGGTAAATTGAGCATTTCAGATGCCTTCCTGGGTCCACGTACCCTGATTCAGGTGGATAAGAATCTGTTCAAGGATGAGTTGACGGGTCAATTCACAGCCTTTAAGGAACAAGCAGATGGAACAATTTATATGAAAGAACCCTACCTCAATCCACTGGGATATGAGAAAAAAGGACAGAAACCTCAGGGATTCCGGGACGTTCGTCCGGATAGCCCTTATGCCGAGGCCATCTATGGATTACAGTCGCTCGGTCATTATGACAATGATGCAACTGAAGCATTCCAGCCGAAGTCGGCCGTTACACGCGCCGAATTCATAGAGAATGTACTGAAAATGAGCGGTCTCAAACCAAGCCAAACAACACCGCCTGCGGATAGCGATTGGGCCAGTCACCCTGCAGCAGGCTACATCCAGCTCGGTTATGAAGTCGGCATGATCACGGGTGCGGATTCCAAACAATTCAAGCCGGATCAAGTCATTACCCGCCAGGAAGCCATGGTCATGATCTGGAGATCGCTGCAGCTGCAGTATCCGAATGAGCTGTTCCAGGATGTGAAGGTTGCCGGACATGCAGATGAGTGGGCTGTTCCTGCAATCCAGATGATGGTTAAGCTCGGCATTCATGGTCCGGAAGTGAAGGTATTGGAGGATGGTTCTGTGGATGTTCTTGCCCGCAAACCGCTCATTCGTCAAGAAGAGGCTGCCATCATGTATCAATTGTTTACGCAACCAACGGATAAGATTGTGGCTGAACTTATGGCTCAGCAGCCTCAACCAGAAGCCTCCGATTTTGATGATGCTGATGAGGATCAGCCTTCACCCACCAGTACGGAAGAAACACCTTAAATGACCGAAGTGTAGTAACACAATTCCAGACATCTCAAACAGGCTTGTTCAGAAGGAGGATAACCTTCTTCGAACAAGCCTGTTTTTTTACCATGTTATGTTACACGTTGGCGAGCAACGAAGAGACATGATGATTGCCATTCCGTTGATCGTATTTCTCCGCTGCCGCCTTAGCATAACCCTCAAAATAATTAGCCAAAGCATGCAAGTCTCCAGGGTCTCCTTCATACGGGAAAGAAGCAGGAAGGCGCAATTGGTATCCTGGCGATTCCTCTACCCAGCGGCGCAGCAGCTGAGCTGCTCTGGCGTAGAACATCATTTTGGCAAAAGGATCTTCATGATCGGCGGCCAGTACCAGACTTTCTTCCAACACATCAATTCCCTTCGACGGGTTGGTTCGTGCCAGATAATCCATCTGTTCGGCGAAGCTCTGTACAAAATCATTTTGGCCCTTGATCATCCGGTACCCTTTCTGCTGATGCTTGTTCGCTTCCTCAATCCGTCCGAGACGGTATAGCGGCATCAGGACTTCGGATAACGTCAGGTGCGGGATTTCAGCGCAGCTCATACGTCCCTTTAAGATCGGTTTGGCCGCCTCCAGAACCTGCTCATCGTCTCCTTTTAGAATCCAGTAACGCATGATTTCATCCTGTTCGCATGCTTCACAATCACTCATAAAGTCACGGTCCATTGTTCTGAACTTGGCATAACTGCTTCCTGCTTCCTCCAGGTCACCAAGATCCATGAATATGCGGAAACGATAATACCAGTATGAACGATCACTGTAGCCAAAGGATTTGAAACGTCGTCCAAAGTCCTCCAGCAGCTCCATCATCTTATCGCGAGAGACCTCGGGGAAACTGGAGAGTTCGCCCAGGATCCATTTGTACGACCACATTAATGTCTCTTCATCATAGCGCTCAGGCTGCTGATCAAACTTGCCAAGCTGCCAGGAAAAAGCGATAAGTGCTTTCATGGGATATCCGCAGAACGTGGCTGTTTCCACAATCTCGGATCGAGCTTCGTATGCCTCTTCCTCCATGCCATTTACGTCGGCCACTCTGGCTGCTTCTTCAAGCATACCCAGTTTCGCTGTACCGTTAGGCAAGCCATAGGCCTCGTCCATCAATCTCTCGAAATCCATCTCTGTATTCATCAGGCATCCCCCTTACGATCCGTATTTGCGCGTAAACCCCAGTCAATAAAACGAACGATGCCTTGATTCAGCACCTCAAGCTCCTGCCGGTTCATGGCATAGTGACCCATCATTAGTGCATTCACATAGAGCATCTCAATGGCAATCGGCGTCATTTGGCTATCTGGTGTCGTTAACACGCGCTGAATGATTGGATTATTTACATTCAGATACAAGGTGGAGTAGCCAGTAGAGCTGATGCCAGAGGATAATGAGCCCAGTACGGAAGAGAACAGTTCTGTACTCTCCTCACTTGCCTTTTCCAATGCACGAAGGGTAGAAGATTCCTGCGATAGCGTGAACAGTACAGGCAGGTCTTCCGGTTTGAACCCCTTCACCTCGGCACGGCAGCGAAAGCGCTGGAGAGCCGAATCCGCCAGACGCAGTGCATCATAGTAATCATTGCGCTGGGCTGGTGGTACATCCGTGAAGCTAAGCGAAACCTGATCCGGCTGCAGTCGCTCGGTATGCACATTTTGTACCGCAAGTGGCAGTGACGCCATCAATTCGTTGTCATAGATGTATCCGCCATTAATAACGAGCAGGGATTGCGCAGACGCGACGTGGTGAATCTGACGATACTCATCCACTGTAGTCGTGAAGTATAACGTCTCTCCTTCAGCCATTAACTCCCCCAGCTCCCGGTGGCCCCGTGTGCTCTCAAATGGCAGCCAGCGATATATCATTGCATAAAAATCCTGATCCTGCACAGCCAGTGCCTTCATGGAGAGTGCATGCAGATGTATGAGCTTCTTCAGGCGCTCTGTCTGGTTCTCCGCCATATCGGACAGTCCTTGACGAAGGGCATCGCCAAGTTCGGAGCGTACTTCTTCCAGCTTTTCATTTTCATAAAAATGTTCACGCGAAGCCGTTGGTTGAAGCTCATCGGTCCAGATCAGACATTTCACGAAGAAAGCCCAATCCGGCAAAATATTCTCTGCCTTCTCCGAGATCAGCATCCGCTTCAAATACACCCGGTGAGAACGCTTGGCATTCAGATTAACGGCATGTGGAAGCACAAATGCAATCCCTCCGGTACGCCCGGAAGCTGTCGTCAGTGGGATGAAATCTTCAAACGTCTCTCCAAGCAGGCGTCCACCAAATGCAAGCACCTCCGCTTTGCGCCCTTTGGCAAGTTCCGGCTGCGTAAGCCACACAGGCGAATCGGCATTGACGATGTCCTGTACACCTTCGCTCTGAAGCGTCACGGGATAAGGTAACAAGGCCCCATAATAGAACAAAGCTTCCTTCACATATTCCGGTTCAAAATAATGGGCGGCATCCGGCGTACAGCGCAAATACACTTTGGTCCCCGGAGATAACTGGGTCTCAAGCTGGCGAATGGTATAGGTTCCATCCGGCTTGCCGCGCCATTCCATCGAAGGTCCTCCCTTCGCGGATTGGGTCAGCATGACGATCTCATTGCTCACCATGAAGCAGGACAACAGCCCGATCCCGAATCGTCCGATAAAAGAAGTCTCTCCATCCAGCAGGGCTTGCTGCCCACGCTTCGACGATTGTCCGATCATCGCCAGAAATTCGTGAATATCAGCTTCGGTTAAGCCGATGCCGTTATCCTCCACCATCATCGTTAACTGTTCACCTGTACCTGTCAGCTCTACGCGCACTTCGCCTTGAAATCCGGGCTCTGCCTCACTTCGTGCTGTAATGGCATCGGTCGCGTTCTGCATCAGCTCACGCAAGAAAACTTTGGGACTGCTATAGAGATGATTCGATAAGATCTGAATCATGCCACTCAGATTGACCTGAAAACGATACTCATTGGATGCTGCCATTTTTGTTCACCTTCCTGGTCCAACACACACAGAACCTCGACTTCATATGTGTACATACAATGTGTTAGACGAATTATAAGATATCAAATATGTAACTCTAAGACATCGGCATTTCACACCTGAAAATGCCAAACGACCACGCCAAGCCGGCCCTGGTGGTTACCAAGACCGGCGTTAGATGAATATTCAGGCATACATCATATGTATAAGGCCTTCCCTTTTATTACCTCATTATGGATGGCAATGAAACGGGATATTGCATCCTTTTTACCACAATACAATGAACAGGAGAATGAGAAAACAAACCTGAGACCCGATTTTCCCGGACTTTAGGGCGGAAATGCCCTTTTCTCCGTGGGACTTTGGACCGAATAATATTTTTTACAATCCATTTGAACGATATTGTCCTGCTAAACGTATCATCTTCAAATGGAGAACGGATGGTGAAGGCATATGATTGAAGTTCGCAGCATATCCAAACAATTTATGGAGCACCAGGCCCTGCGTGATGTCAGCTTCACGATTGAACCAGGCAGCGTGACCGGATTAATCGGCCCCAACGGTTCAGGCAAAACAACCCTGATCCGCATTATAAACGGTGTCCTTGGGGCAACAAGCGGATCCGTAACGATTAACGGATTGGATCCCTCCACCCATGCGGAGAAGGTGCTGGCCATGTGCGGCACACTCACGGAACAGAGTGGACTGTATGAAAATATGAGCGGACGCGACAATCTCGTTTTCTTCGCAGATGCCTTTGGTGTACAGCAGCAATCCAAACGAATTGACGAGCTGGTAGAGCTGTTCGAATTACAGGAGTATCAGCACCGCAAAGTGGGCACCTACAGCACAGGCATGAAGAAACGGCTCGGCCTTGCCCGAGTTCTGCTTCATCGCCCTTCCATTCTATTTCTGGATGAGCCGACCAATGGCCTGGACCCTGATGGGATTCAGATGGTACTCCGGATCATTCGCCGGATGAACCGTGAGGAGAACATGACCATTCTGGTCTCTTCGCATGTCCTGTCCCAACTCTCAGCCGTATGTGATCGATATATTTTCATGGATAAGGGACGCAAGGTTGAAGAAGGCTCGGAGCAGGAGATTATACATCGTTATCTAACTGCGCCAAGGCTTGAGGTAGAGGCCGTCTTGGCTGATGGATGGAGTGCGGCTGCTGAGTTTAATCCGGAGATCCTCTCGGCGGACAAGGCTATTTTCCACCTCCAGTCCCGTGAGGAAATCCCCATGCTGCTCAGATATTTAACCACGAACGGCCAAGTCTATCAGGCTCGCCTAATCGGCAGTGATCTGGAAAGCATCTATTTTGCCATCAGGGAGGCACACCATCATGAATAATCGTCAAGCCATAAAAGCACTGGTACGCAAAGATATTCGGGCCATCACAGCCAGCATTCAGCTATGGCTCCCCATGCTGATCGTTCCACTCATTATCGGGGTTACCATGCCCGCCATACTCATATGGCTCTCTTCCCGCGTTGAACTTCGTTCCATCGGAAATATCGGATTCCTGCTCGACAGTCTTGATATCTTAAGCAGTTCAGGACAGATCCCGGAACTGGCCTCCATGGCTACAGACAACCATCGCATTGTCTATTATCTGGCCTTATATATGTTTGCACCGCTGTTTCTGATCATTCCGGTGATGGCCTCCAGCATTCTGACAGCGAACAGCTTCGCAGGGGAGAAGGAACGCAAGACGCTCGAAGGTCTTCTCTTCACACCCATCAGCATGGATACCCTGTTCAAAGGCAAAGTACTGGCTGCTCTTATCCCTTCCATACTGCTGTCCTGGATTACCTTTCTCATCTATGGGATCATTGCCAATATTCTGATGTACCCTATGTTCGGAGCCCTGATGTTCCCAAACTGGAATTGGATCATTCTTGTGCTGTGGGTGGTTCCGTCATGCAGTCTTATGGTCATTCTGCTCAATGTGTTGATCTCGGCCAAAGTTCGTGGATTTCAGGAAGCTTATCAGCTGGGAGGACTTATCGTTCTTCCTCTGCTGGCACTAATTGCTGGTCAGGCAAGCGGAATGCTGCTTATCAGCCCGGTATTGCTGCTGCTGATCGGAGCTGCGCTTCTGCTCATCAGCCTGGTCCTGCTTCGTCTGGTTTCACTCTGGAATAGTCGCCAGCAGCTGGCTGAGAGTCAGATCTGATCATGGTGACAGCAAAAGTGTTTCTATGCAAATGGCAGCCCGATTGAGAAAACAAAAACGACAGGTTATGATAGGGAGACATGCACTTGGGGATGACCGAAGAAAGGAATGGAACGAATGATGGAATACCGTCTGCTTCAGAAAATGAAATATGCACAGCAATTAACTGCACAGGAGAAGCATATTGTGGACCACATTCTGAACAATCCCGAAGTTGTTTTTGAATCTACGGCACAAGAACTGGCTCAAGCCACCTATACAAGCTCATCAACCATTGTCCGCTTATGCAAAAAGCTGGGTACCCAAGGGTACCCAGACTTTCAATTAAAGCTTGCCCTCGATTATCAGCGGGCTCCTGCCACGCTTCCACCTGCGGATCATCCCTTTACCGAAATGGAGGATGTACGTTCCGCAATGGATTCCGTACCTTACCTTTATCATCAGGCATTGGAGGAAACACGCCGTCTGCTGAACGTTTCTATGTTGCAGCGAATCGCCAATTGGGTGAAGGAATCCGGCCGGATTGATATCTACGGCAGTGATATGAACTACTACCTTGCACAGCAGGCCTGCACCAAGTGGAATGAACTGGGCATCTCCGCTATCGCGCACAACGGTCCGAATATGCATTATTTGAACACAATGAATTCCAATGTATCCACACTTTCCTTCGTCATTTCACATACCGGTGAGAATCAGTCGATGGTTGATGTCGCCAAAATTCTGAACGGGAAAAACAAGAACGTCATTGCGATCACGGGTAATCACCATTCCAGCTTGTCCAGACAATCTACCGAAACCCTGCTCAGCTATGACTACAATGAACAAATGAGGCTTGCCAAAATGTCCTCTATGGTTTCTGTACTTTATCTCTTCGATATCCTGTACATGAGCAGCATTCGTGACAGCTATTAAACCCGATCGGCAGCAAAGACAATCCCCGCATCCTTGCGCGCTTCTGTCAATATGTTCATCACAGATTGACTGTGGCTGAGGAGCTCATAACATTTCGTGTAATCCTTATTATTATAGATATTTCTGAAGGCTTCCCATTCGTAATAAAGCCAGTTTGACTGTGCCTGCACATTGATGATCTCCAAGGGCTCCTGCCCAATCTGGACCTTGATTTCCTGACACCCGTTGGCTCCTCCCACAACTTGAATATATCCCTTCTCCCCCTGGATCAGGACAAAATTCAAGCTGCTGGTATCTTTGCATCCCACACACTCCGCAATAAACTCGGGATACTTCAGAACCACCACCCCTGATGTATCAATTCCGTTGACGTGTCGGTTGGCTGTATAGGATACGGTTTGCGGGCGGCCAAACATCTTCATGACAACATGAAGGTTGTAGATGTTGATATCCATCAGTGCACCACCGGAGAATTCGGGGTTAAATACATTTGGTCTCTCCCCGGCAAGCAGCTGATTGTATTTACTCGAATACTGGCTGTAATTGCACTGAATGAACCGGATATTCCCCAGTTTGGACAGCTGCTCCTTCACCTTGTTGTAATTAGGAAGAGGGATGTTTGAGATGGCCTCAAACAGGAACAGATTTTTTTCCCGGGCCAGCTCAATCAGCGTTTGGGCTTCCAAGGCCGTTGATGTAAATGGCTTTTCACAGACGACATGCTTGCCATGTTGAAGCGCCTGATAGGCCTGCTCATAATGCATGCTGTTGGGTGATGCGATGTAAATAAAGTCCACATTCGGGTCAGCATAGAGCTCGTTCAGATCCGTGTAGATGGTCTGCACTCCATATTTGTCTGCAAGCGGCTCTCCTGTTTCCCTTTTTCGAGAATAAATGGCTGTACATTTCACTCCATCCACTTCATTAATTGCCGATAAAATGGCATCCACAATAAATCCTGTCCCAATCGTTGCTATATTCATCATCGTTCCACTCCTCTTCTTTGGCTAAGCGCAATGTTATCATGCAGCAGCCTCGTGGTGAACGCTTTGGAGAAGGAATGGCCGCAGCATTCGAAAATGGATTCAAGGCTTGGGATAGCGTGAAATTCAATTTCAAAGTGTGGGCATTGGCCAGCTGAGATATAACAATTTTTCCCTAGTTTACCGATATAATTTAAGAAACGAACTACATACATATGGATGAAGGGTGTCGATGGAGACATGAGCAAATGGTTTACAGGCATGCAGCGCAAGATCAGTACGTTCCTGTTGTTTACACTGATCACTGCAGCAATATGGGGTGGAGGTAATGCAGCACAGGCAGCTTCCCTCAATCAATCTACGGTGTATTACGAGTCAGACGGCGTATTGTACAAAGTATCCGGGGATGGCAGCAATACGACAGAAGTTTTACTTGATTTTCAGGGTGTGGACCTTGTAGCAGCAGGTTCTCACCTCTACTACACTTCATCTGAAACTTCCACAACACTGCTTCGGGTCCCCAATGACGGATCGCGCGATACCGCCGAGACGTTTGCAAGCGACGTTCTGCGTTACGATACGGATAACGGATTCATCTATTACATGGATGCGAAAGGTTCGATCTATCGTGCGAGTGGTGATGGTGAGCGAACTTCCGTTAAAAAGATCGCAGACAAAGCAGATACGGATTTCCCGCTGCTCGCTGTCATTAAGGGCCGCGTGTATTACAACGCCCTCGTTAACGGCAATACCTGGATCGTCTCCAAAGCTACAAATGGCAGCGGAACGGTACAACGAATTGCTGAAGGCGCAGTGGAAAGCACTTATTTTATGAATCCGGCAAAAAACAAACTGCAGCTGATGGTTAACACCAATCCTTATGAAACCTACTACTCCACCAATGCTGTGGTCATGTACAACGTGAACTACAGTACAGGCAAGGCGAGTGCTGTGAATCCAAAAGCCAAGCTGGACGTGAACGCAGTATACTCCGGTGGCTGGAGCAGCTCGTTTTACGTGTACAACAAAGGAATCAGCCTGGACAGCAACAAGGATTACAACTATGCAACAGGCAAAGCTTTTGCCCTTACGACATCGGGCAAGACATTCCAGCTTCATAGCAAAAGCATCCGAGAAATAAGTGCACTTGGCACAGACAAGGCAGTTATCATTGATGCAGGTAAAAAAGCGTACGCAAAAACCGTATCTGGCAGCAAGGTCACCAAAACGACCAATCTAAATTTGTCTAACGTCAATTACGTTGGGGATCAGCTGACCAATGGCACCGCAAAACTTGCCTACATTTCTGGCGACAAGGGCCTCTACGCTGTAAGTTCGGCGCTCAAAGTAACCAAACTGGTCGGGGATGAATGGGACACCTTCCATTTCAGAGATGACGTTCCAGGCATCTTCTACATTAACGCCAAAGACCTCTATCGTTTGTATCATATCCAGGCGAATGGCTCAGGTAATAAAGTGTTAAGCGAAGTATTCCTGGACGACATTCTGTTGGTAACACCAAACTGAATTTCTTAAATAAAGAGGATTACCTTGCAGCCCTGCGGCTCCTGGTATCCTCTTTTTATATGTTCACAACTATTTTTGAAAAACGTCTTCCATATGAGAATGATAATTGTTATCATTAAGAAAATGAGACAAAAGGATGGTCCGTATGAATGAACAGCTTCCCTTCATTTCTGAAACGTCAACTCTACCACTCCTCTCTTCCATGTGCCGTGTACGCCGTGGAGAGAATTTCCGTGTGCATGGCAAGACGGTTTCCCGGCCTATGCTGTGTCTTGTTTTGCAAGGAGAAGGTGTCCTGATTCTTAATGATCAAATACATAAAGCCCGCGCCCATCAACTATTTGTACTGGAAAAAGGGACCACGATTGAGGCTGCCTCCCGCTCCGGTATTACGGAATGTATTCTCCTATCGATGAACACGGTCCAGTTGAAGCAAGTACGTGGTGAATGGAAAATGATTTCTGATCCCTGCCTACCCTTCCAATGGTCAACGGGTCCTATGCCTGTTCGTCATGAACAGCAGATGGTCGCACGCATGGAACAATTATATACAGCCTATCAGGGCGTTCAGCAGGAACATTTTATTAATATACACACGCAGCTCCACGAATTGTTGCAGTACATTTCCGAGAATCGTCTAGAAGCCAATCATGAGAAAGTCGACCCTGCCCTGGAGCGAAGCATTATGTATATGCACCGATTCATGGGTGAAGGCATAAGTATGGACCAGCTGGCCAAGATCGCCGGCCTGACTCCGAGCTCATATTCCCGCAGCTTCAAGAAGGCCAAAGACATGTCGCCAACAGATTACCTGAATCGACTGCGGATTGAAGAAGCCAAACAACAATTGCAGCTGGATCCATGTTCAATTAAAGATGTTGCTGAATCTGTAGGTTATGGCAATGAGTATTATTTTAATCGCAAATTTAAACAAGCTGTCGGTATCTCACCCACTATATATATGAAGAGAGAACAATTGCGAGTAGCAACGGCTTCCGTTCTGGGCTTGGAACATAACTTGTCTTCCCTGGGGCTAGAAGCGAATGCGACGCTAAACGGATTCACAGATCAGGAACTGAGCGAGAACGAACACCAGCATAAGCTCACATTGCAATTCAACAAGCTTCGCCAATCCAAGCCTGATCTGATTATTGCCGACACCCATCATGAACCCTATTACGATAAACTGAAAAGTATTGCGCCAACCGTGCTTCTTGAGCCTGTTCAGGACTGGAAACACATTCATTTCCGTATTGCCGAGCTGGTTGGACGAGAAAAACAAGCCTTGGATCATTTCAAACAGCTTGAATTCAGAACGCTGGATGTGGGCAAACGTCTGCAGCAGTTTTTTGACCATGAACGGGTTACACTAGTGGAGGTTAAGCCTCCAATGATCCGGCTGCAGGGTACGATCAATCATCCCCTGAGCCAATTGTTGTATACCGAATTGGGGCTGCAGCCTGCACAGATTGCTCCGCCAGAACACCAATGGGTCGATTACCCTGCTGAGCGCATCCCTCTGCTGGATACGGATCACTTGTTCATCCATCGTCTCTCCATGCATCCTGCCAGCGAAAAATTGCTGCGGCGGTTAAAACAGACGTCTTCATGGAATCGTTCGCCTGCTGTACTTGGTGGCAATGTACATGATATTTCAAGCTGGCTGATGATGAGCTGGACACCTTCGGGACGTCACCGGATTATGGATGAGCTTATACACATCGCAGAGCAGCACGCGGCCCTCTCTCATGCCGGACTGATCGGGCAATTCTAATGCATTTGGAACGAAATCTGATTTTTTTTCTTCATTATAAATACACAGCAAAAAGGCGCCTCAATAGGAGAGCGCCTTTTGGGTTCTGCTTAAGAGTTATCTTGAATCTCTTCCCGCGGAACCAGCTTATAGATTTCTTCATCTTCCATGGTGTCGATCAGTCGGTCCAGCCATTTGTAATATGCTTCCGCTTGCAACACTTTATTTTTGTCTACCTTTAGAATGTGAAGAAGTTCGGCATCTGCTTGCTCGTCCAGGTCTTTAATCAAACGATTCAGCTCCTCAATGGACTTGCGCAGCACCTGAAGGTTACTCTCCACAGCTTTTCTCCATTTAATCGCAAAATAATCCGTAAACGTCTGATGCCAGTCATACTCCACTTCATATAGGTCTTTCCGAGAGCCCTTGCTCCATACCTTATTTACCATTTTCAGATCCAGCAGTGTTCGTACGCCGGTACTCATGCTCGTTTTGCTCATTTCCATTTCCCGGCCCATATCGTCAAGGGTCATTGGTTTGTCTGCAAAAAAAAGCAATCCATATAAGTGTCCCGTGGACAGCGTAACACCGTATAGATCCATATTACGTCCGATAGCTTCAATGACGCGTTTACGGATTCTAAGAACGGTTGCCTGCTGTTCTTCTTGTAAATGGTCCAAGCCCATGCTTGCAACCTCCATTCTGAACATTCCCAGTCTTGGCACAAATAATTGCAACCATACAAGATCCTGCTTACATGGGAAAGCATCCGGCCGGACATCCTATACGCCAGAGGGCTTTCATTCACCCAATGTATGAAAATGGAACCTCACCAGGTTGCATCTGCCTACGACTATCTTTAACCAAAAAACAGCTTAAATTAGCTCATTGTCTATTGTAGGAAAAGCAATATCAAATGTAAAGCTGCCTCATTAGGCATAATAAGGAGTAAAACAGAGCATTTGGACGGAAAACTTTGTACAGTTTTTACTGTACAAACATTATGTACTGTTTATTCAGTTGATATACTGGTTAAGTATTGATACAATACAAAACGTTACCCAGAAAGACGGGAAGCGAAGCAACAATTACCGGATTTCGTGGCTGGGCGCACAAGTGTATGGGCTTGTGGATGCTGAAAGCCGTTCGAAGTGCACAACACATCAGAAGGGGTGAAAACATGACCATACTTGAAGTAAAAAATGTAAGTAAACTGTTTGGCCCCCAAACCGAGCAAGGTCTGCAATTACTGGAGCAAGGTTGGGGCAAAGAAAAGTTGGCCAAAGAAAAACAGATAACGGTTGGTGTCAACCGGGTCAACATGGAAATTAAGCAAGGTGAGATTTTTGTCATCATGGGACTTTCAGGAAGTGGTAAATCCACACTGGTTCGAATGTTCAATCGACTGATTGAACCAACATCCGGTGAGATTCTCGTTCATGGCAAGGATCTACGTAAAATGAACAAAGAACAATTGCGCGAAGTACGCCGGAAAACAATCAGCATGGTATTCCAAAAATTTGCGTTGTTCCCGCACCGTACCGTTCTTGATAATGTGGAGTATGGACTTGAAGTCCAAAAGGTGGACAAAGCTGTTCGCCGGGAAAAAGCGAAAACCTCACTTGAACTGGTTGGCCTCAAAGGCTGGGAAGATAAGATGCCAGATGAACTGAGTGGTGGTATGCAGCAGCGTGTCGGCTTGGCTCGTGCGCTAGCCAATGACCCGGAAGTACTTTTAATGGATGAAGCGTTCAGTGCACTAGATCCACTGATCCGCCGGGATATGCAGGATGAACTGATTGAGCTTCAGGATAAAATGAAAAAGACGATTATTTTCATTACCCATGACTTGGACGAAGCGCTGCGCATCGGTGATCGTATTGCCCTCATGAAGGACGGCGCTGTCGTGCAGATCGGTACTCCGGAAGAAATTATGATTCAACCGGCCAACTCTTATGTGGCCCGCTTCGTCGAAGACGTGGATTTGTCCAAAGTCCTCACTGCATCACATGTTATGCGGCGCCCTGAAACAATTACGCTTGACCGTGGTCCTCGTGTTGCCCTCGAATTAATGCGCGAACGTGGTATTTCCAACCTGTTTGTCATTGACCGTTCGAAGAAATTGCTTGGTGTCATTACAGCAGATGATGCATCCCGTGCGATGCGTGAAAACAAAGTACTGAACGACATTCTGATCACGGACGGCCCGACTGTGGCACCTGAGACCCTGATTCATGAATTGTTCGAAATGGTAAGTTCAGCACATGTGCCTCTCGCGGTTGTAGGTGAAAATGGCCGCCTGCAAGGTGTTATCGTCCGCGGTGCCCTGCTGGGTGCGCTTAGCGGAGAAGTTGCAGTAAAGGAGGAACTTGTGAATGATTCCCAAAATACCACTAGCGTCGTGGATTGAATCCATCGTTGACTGGATGAGCTCCTCGCTCTCCGGATTGTTTAGAGTTATTTCTGTTGTTATTCAGGAGGTTGTCGGATTTTTCTCCGGGCTGTTCATGCTCCCGCATCCGCTCCTGTTCATTGCGATACTGGGTGTTTTAGCGTTCCTCGTGGGTCGCCTCCCATTGACACTATTTACGGTGATCGGGTTCCTGCTCGTGGATAACTTGGGATACTGGTCCCAATCGATGGACACACTCGGTCTGGTTATCACATCAGGACTGATCTCCATTCTGATCGGTGTTCCGGTCGGAATCTGGCTGGCTTACAGCAAAACTGCAGCACGCATTATTACACCGCTGCTTGACTTCATGCAGACAATGCCTGCATTTGTTTACTTGCTGCCAGCCGTAACCTTCTTTAGTCTCGGTGTCGTTCCGGGTGTTATCGCATCTGTTATCTTCGCGATTCCGCCAACCATTCGTCTGACTCATTTGGGGATCAAACAGGTTTCTGGCGAACTGGTTGAAGCAGCTGATGCATTTGGTTCGACTTCCATGCAAAAACTGTTCAAAGTACAGCTTCCACTCGCCTTGCCTACCGTCATGTCGGGGATCAACCAAACAATTATGCTGTCGCTGTCCATGGTTGTCATTGCATCCATGATCGGTGCACAGGGTATTGGTGCGGAAGTATATCGTGCGGTAACACAGCTTCAAATTGGTAAAGGTTTCGAAGCAGGTCTGGCTGTCGTAGTACTCGCGATTGTACTCGACCGTTTCACGCAAAATCTGTTTATGCCTGGTCGGAAAAAGACCTCTCGTGTATCTTCTAAACAGAAAGCTTGGATTGCCGCAGCAGCTACACTGGTGGTGCTGGTTGCCGGTTTCTCCCAATACTTCACGGGCGGTAATACTACATCTGCCGGCGGTAACAACACAGCAGCCAATGCTGTAGGTGAAGAAGTCAATTATCAGATTATTGGTATCGATCCAGGGGCTGGTATCATGAAGTCCGCTGCCAAAGCGATCGAAGACTATAAACTGACTGACTGGACTCTTATTGAAGGCTCTGGTGCAGCCATGACGGCTACGCTGGACAAAGCGATCAAAAATGAGGAACCAATCATTATTACAGGTTGGACTCCGCACTGGATGTTCAACAAATATGATCTGAAATATCTGGAAGACCCTGAGAAATCTTTCGGTGATGCGGAAGAAATTCATACCATCGCCCGTAAAGGTCTGAAAGAAGATCACCCTGTTGCTTACGAATTCCTGTCCCGTTTCCAATGGACGTCGGATCAAATGGGTGAAATGATGACTGCTATTCAGGATGGCACATCCCCCGAAGAAGCAGCCAAAGCATATGCTGAGAAACATGCAGATCAGATTGCTGAATGGACCAAAGGTCTGACTCCTGTTAACGGCGACACATTTAAACTTAGCTATGTGGCTTGGGATTCCGAAATCGCAAGTACCAACCTGCTGAAATATGTGATGGAAAACAAACTGGGTTATAAAGTTAATGCTCTGCAAGTCGAAGCCGGACCGATGTGGACAGGGGTTGCTTCAGGTGATGTCGATGCTTCTCCAGCAGCTTGGCTGCCACTTACTCACGCTGACTACTGGGAACGTTACAAAGACCAGGTGGAAGATCTCGGAGCCAACATGACAGGTGTACGTACCGGTCTCGTTGTTCCTTCATACATGACGGACGTGAATTCGATTGAAGATCTGGAAACTGGAGCTGCTTCCTCCGCGCCAACGGCGAATGCCAATGTAGGTGATGAAGTGAACCATCAGATCATCGGTATCGATCCAGGTGCCGGCATCATGAAATCCACAGCAAGTGCTATTGAACATTACGGTCTGTCCAACTGGAACCTCGTTGAAGGTTCCGGTGCAGCCATGACAGCTACACTCGATAAAGCCTTCAAAAATGAAGAGCCCATTATCATTACAGGCTGGACACCACACTGGATGTTCAATCAATATGACCTGAAGTATCTGGATGATCCTGACAAGGTGTTCGGTGACGCTGAAGAGATTCATACCATTGCACGCAAGGGACTGAAAGAGGATCAACCTGTTGCCTATGAATTCCTGTCCCGTTTCCAATGGACCTCGGACGACATGGGCGAGATGATGATCGCCATCCAGGGTGGCACTTCACCAGAACAGGCAGCTAAGGATTATGCTGAAAAACATGCAGATCAAATTAGCGAATGGACAAAAGGTTTGACGCCTGTTAATGGTAAAACCCTTCGTCTCGGTTATGTTGCATGGGACTCGGAAATTGCAAGCACCAACCTGCTAAAATACGTGCTTGAGACAGAACTGGGTTATACCGTCAATGCCCTGCAAGTCGAAGCTGGTCCGATGTGGACCGGGGTAGCCACAGGTGATGTTGATGCTTCACCCGCTGCTTGGCTCCCGCTCACCCATGCAGACTACTGGGAAAAATATAAAGATCAGATCGATGATCTGGGTGCCAACATGACAGGTGTCAAAACCGGACTTGTTGTCCCTGCGTATATGGATGTTCAATCCATTAACGATTTAAAAGATAATTAAACCAAATCGAGTTGAATCAACCTCAATTTGGAAAAAAGACCACCGAAAAATTCGGTGGTCTTTTTTATTTGCTGCTTTTTCCGGAAATTCGAGCAGGCTGAATTCATTAATGCTAGATCTCATATGAGATGTACTTCTAATGGAGCTATGTAGGTATACTTTGAACTGAACTATTTCTTTATCCGATAAGTAACAATAACACACCAATTGTAATGAGTATTACACCCAAAATGCCATAGACTACCCTTGCTGCCTGTCGCCCAATCGTTTTCACGAAAAGTCCTGCCTGAAAGGTACTCATGAACCAATCCCAATTCTTCATACCACCCAACATGCTGAAAATCCCTGCGATTATGGCAACCAATGCAAGCAAGATCGGTTGATCCTGCATATCATCACCCCTTCCAATATAATCCTGTTTACTATACTCGCTCATGGTGAAAATGAACAGTAATTAAATAGTAAAAAACGGCTTACAGATTGTGATCTGCAAGCCGTTGAATTGAGTGCTAGAAATTAAACTCTTTTGAGATTTGTAGGGATTTGAACAAACCTGACCTGCTTCTGATTACGAAGCATCATTTCTTTAATACGGATCTGGTTATAGCTCACTTGCCGACATCAGCAGCGTCACCACTTCTGCACGGGTCGCATTTACAAGTGGATTAAACCTGTTATTGCCTGTGCCCTTAATCAATCCAGCTTCATAAGCTGCTGCAATGTAAGGAACTGCCCATGCCGGAACTTGATTTGCATCTGTGAAGCTTAACGTGGCATTGGATTCGATCGGAAGTCCCAGCGCTCTTACCAGCATGACTGTCATTTCCACACGTGATACGTTGCCTGATGCACGGAATGTCTCATCGGTATATCCGCTGATAATGCCTTGCTCAACTGCCTGAGCTATAAACGATTGTGCCCACGCCGGGATTTTATCAGCATCCTTGAACGTTAACGCTTTGCTGCTGGCTGGAAGCTCGAATGCTCTCGCAAGCATTACTGCAAATTCAGCACGTGTAGCCGAAGCATTCGGACGGAAATTACCGTCTGCATATCCGTTCACAATTCCCCGGGAAATGGCCTGTTCGATTGCAGCTGCTGCCCAGTGATTAACGATATCCTTCAGAATGACGCCCGGATTCGGTGTTGTCGTTCCACCATTTCCATTACCCGGAACGGATGGCGTTGTTGGTGTCGTTGGAGTGGTCGGATTGGTTGGCGTTACCGGGGTTGTTGGTGTTGTTGGT
This sequence comes from Paenibacillus sp. P13VS, assembly GCF_015143645.1. Lineage (NCBI taxonomy): Bacteria > Bacillati > Bacillota > Bacilli > Caryophanales > Paenibacillaceae > Paenibacillus > Paenibacillus sp. P13VS. The sequence continues at coordinate 290,275 of NZ_WYEV01000004.1, forward strand.
GTCGTTGTGCCTCCACCACTATTGCCACTGCCCGGATTGCCGCCATTGTTGCCACCGCCATTCCCAGGATTGCTTCCATTTCCGTCACCTGGAAGCGGAGCTCCTTTCAGATCCGTACTGCGTCCTTCTGTTGTCTGATTAACTACACCCACTCGATCCAGATGCTCATGGAAGACCTCATAGTCTACCAGGTTGAGTTCGTAGAATCGGTTGGCATCCTTCGCTGCTCTCATGGAGCGGTAGAAGTCTCCCCCATTCGCCATAAAGGAGTTCGTTGCCACGATGTAATATCCGTTTGGATCGATATCCGTGTACGTACCATCCGCATTTTTGATTTGCACTTTCAGTACGCGTTGACCTACTTGCGTCACGGTATTGGTCGCAGAATCAATTTTCTCGCCCGGTTTGGTAGAATCGTAGTAGAAGCGCATGCCCGATACTTGTGGGAAGCGTCCTTCTCCTGTTTCCACACCACTCACACCATTTTCGAGAGCAGCTGTAATTTCCTTACCTGTCATTTTCAGTGCAGACAGATTGTTACCGAATGGCATCACGGTGAGCAGGTCGCCCAACGTAATGTCACCTTTCTGGAACGATGCCCGGATACCACCGCCGTTTTGGATGGCTACATATCCTTTCACGTCGTTTTCCTTAACGATGGATTTCACTTTTTCCAGCATACCGTCTGTCATAAGGTTACCCAGGTTGGTTTCCTGCTTGCGCACGTTACCACGTTCTCCATCAAGGAATACGTTCGTTTTACCGATGACTTCTTTCTTGAAATCTTCCAGCAGTGGTGCATATTCTGCCAGCTTGGCTTTTGCTGCCGGGTCATCTTGGTATACATATTTACCCGCAGAATCCTTGGCATCCAGGCTCAGCAATTTGCCGTTCCACGTTTTCAATACACCCTCTGCATCGAACGTGACATCCAGTTGACCCAGAGACACATCATATTCTCCCGTTTGGACAACCAGAATCGGTTCAGCATGAGCTTCGACCACAACAGGCTCGCTTAGAATTGTATGGGAGTGACCACCCACTACAATGTCGATGCCTTCCACGGCTTCTGCCAGCTTCAGATCTTCCGAGTACCCCAGATGGGTCAGTGCAATAATTTTGTTAATGCCTTCTTGCTCGAGCATGGCAACTGTCGCTTGTGCACTTGCAATGTAGTTTTCGAATTTCAGATCATCTCCCGGTGAGGACAGGGATACGGTATCTGTCGTCGTTAAGCCGAAGATTCCGACTTTCTCGCCGTCCACTTCCGTAATGATAGCCGGATAGATCTCAGCATTCTCAGCTGGATGTCCGATCGTATCTTTGTATAAGCTGCCCAGGTTGGCATCCTTCGTAAAGTCGATATTGGCACTAACGAATGGGAACTTCGCTTTCTCAATGAATTCCTTCAGCACGCTTGTGCCTTTATCAAACTCATGGTTACCAAAGGTCATTGCGTCGTATCCGATCATGTTCATGAATTCCAGATCCGCTTGACCGTTGAAGAGATTGAAATACAAGGTTCCAGAGAACACGTCTCCGGCATCCAGCACCAAGGTGTTCTCGTTGCGTGTTTCTTTGATCGCCGTTACGCGGCGTGGAATGTTATCCAAATGCGCGTGCGTGTCATTCGTGTGCAATACACGAAGGTTGAAGTCGCCCTCTTCTTCACTGCTGCCGATGCTCAATTGTGCAAGCAGTGGATCATGGTCACTGACGCGTCCATCCGCTGTTTCAAAATCCGCATTCACATGCACCACTTCAATGGCTGCCGTTTCAGACAGATTTTTGCTCACCAAAATGTGGTCCAGTGTTTGTGAATTACCGTCATAGATGTAGGAATAGCGTTTATTTTCTGGCAGCTTATTCACCAGATTGTCCAGTTCGTTGCCTTCGATGATATTCAAAGTCTTGGAGAACTGGAAGTCATTGAAATCCCCAAGCACAGCTACATTTACGTCAGGATCTTTATCCAAGAGTTCTTTCACAAAACCATTCACAGCCGCTGCCTGTCTGGCACGCTGAATTTCACTGCTTCGTGTCGCAGGCTGAATACTACCATAAGGCTTCAGATCGCCACCTTTGGAATTAAGGTGATTCGCGATCACAACTACTCGTTCTCCATTAAATTCGAACTCAGCTGCTAGAGGTTTACGTGAGCTGGCAAATGCATCGTTTGTGGGATCAATACGCCCTGGATTCAGGGACAGTGTTCCATCCGATTCCACTTGGATCGCTGTTGTAGCATCTCCCTTAGTTCCTTGTTTCAAAGAAACTCGCGCCTCGTTGTACAGGAATCCTACACGAATGTTGGCACCCGGAGCCCCACCATCCAAATTGTTTACCGGAGCAATATCCGTGTACTTATAAGTAGGACCACCATTACTAGCAATTGCATCAATTAAGGTCTGGAAGCTCGCATCCGCAGCAGTTGTTCCACTGTCCGTTGCTCCATCGTTATCCTGCACTTCCATGATACCAATAACATCAGGATTCTTGAGGTTGTTAACCACAATACTACCGATTTTCACTGCTCTTGCAGCATCCTTCTGGCTGAAATTCTCCACGTTGAAGGTTGCAATCGTCAGTTTATCATCAGCTTGCTCAATTACCGTTGTTGCCTGTTTAAGGTCACTCGAAATAATTGCCGGCAAATCCCCTTCCGGAGCTACCTTATAATTGCCGTTAGCGTAAGTCATCACACCTTGGACAGAATCCGCAAGCTTGTCCCCCGTTTTAACAGCCTGAGAAGGCTTTTTATTGATAAACAGCCGCTGTGGATTCAGGGAGCTCTCGAATGGTTCGGCCCCATCTCCAGTCAGAATAACTCCCCCTGCAGGCGTTCGTAACGGATTGTTTTCACCATTATCTACTACGACTGCCAGTCCTGGTTCACTGGAATACGGACCGATAATCGTGGCTTGATCAAGCTGTACTCTCATGCCTTCCAAACTCTCGTAAAAGTCGATTGCATCCACATCCGGATTAAACTCACCGAACTGATCCGAATCAATTACGGTAGGAATCATACGGCCATTCTTCCCAAGGATAACAGGCTCGGGCAGCGTCTGATTTTCACCTTCAACCGTAATCCCTGTAGCAACAATTTCTGTTGTTGCCAGCTCCGTCGTTGCTGTCGCATATTCCTTCACTTGACCGGATACGCTGACTTTGTTTCCTACCACCATGCCGTGAGTGGATTTATAAATAAGGATACCCTCAGATGTTTTTATGTCGTCATCTTCCATGCCAGGAATCTCCTGCATATAGAACGAACTTGCATTGACAACATGAGTCACGATACCTTCAACATTTTGGACAGCCAGACCATCATACAGGGATTTATGAGATGCTCCTTGTATATCGTGAATTCTCAGGTTGTCCAGTTCCTGAAGAACGGTGTAAGCAAAGCTATATACATCACTTGTGTTTCCGCCTGATACGGCGATCGCTTTAACAACCGTATCTTCGTCTACTGTGATCGGGCCACTATAAGGTGTAGATGTTTGGGTGGGTTCTGTTCCATCAACCGTGTAATAAATTTCCGCTCCTGCTGTTGGTGAGGATAGAGTCACGGTTGATCCTTTGACAATACCACCCGACGGGGCACTGGCTGTTACGGAGAGCAAATTTTCGACAACATCTGCTGCTGTACGTGGAATCAGCTCAAGGCCATAGCTTGTGTGATATGTCATGACGCCTGTCACTTTTTCGTATGTTTTGCCTGCTGCCAGTGCGGTTGGACTATTCTTCGCATAGATCGTGATTTCTGCACCATCGGCATCTGTCGCATAAAAGGTAGAACTGCTGCTTCTTGTCACTGTGACTTCATTCACTTCGACAAGCATCCCCTCAAATATACCGCCTGCACCCTTGCCTCCGCCCTCAGCCGGCATGAAGTCTTTGGATGTCAGATTGATCGGTGCTGGAATTTCTTGATTCTTGTCCAGAATTTTGATGTAACCGCCTGGGAACCCGGCCTTGTCTTTCTCTATCTGAAGCAAACCATTATAAATAGTGATTGGGCCATATGCTTCAATACGGTCTCCCGGCTCTACTGTGGAATCCGTTCCACGAACGACGATTCCGGCATTCTCATCCTGAATATACAGATTGGCCATACCTCCAGACTCTTCGCGGTAGGTCACAATCCCTTGAACGGTAACCTGGGTGTTCTCCGATTGGTTTCTGGCACTGGAGATGGAGATCGGTGTATTATCCACGATCGTATAATCGAAATTGGTAACATCACTATTTTCTAGACCGTCTTTTGCTGCATAGGTTTCAATATAAGTTGCATCATTTACTTTAATGGGAACGGTGTATGGGAGATAATCAGTGTCATCCTTTTGCTTGTAGTAGACTGCGGCACCAACTGTGGTTGTTGCAAGAGTAACCTTTGTTCCAGCTGGAACCGTTCCTGAGGAGGGATTAGCGGTAACGTTTGCCACTTTGGTTTCAGGCGTCTCATCAATCAGTTGGAAGGTAGTAGTTGAGGCAACGGAGCGTATCCCTTTAGAACTAAAGTATTGAGATAACGTGCCATTGTTAATACGAACTTTGGATTTATACAAGGAAGGATTACTTTGTAGTCCGAAAACGCTTCGGGGAGCAGATGTAGGCACCTGAACAGGCATCATCTTGCTGATATTGGTTTCTTCAGGGCTATCAGCGATTGCAAAATTAGTGTCCAGTGTAAAAGGTGAATTCAGATTGACGTTTGGACCATTACTAAACGTTCCTACGACATAACCTTCCACCGTAGCGGATGAATCATTTGATTCCATAGATAGTGCCTGAGCGACCGTCAACGGTTCATCCGCTGCAGCTGCCTTGCTGTTAAATAACCCAGCCGGAATAGCCCCTGTAATCAGCAGCACCATGGCTAAAAATAATCTGAGCCAACTCCTTATTTGCTTACTATGCATCCTTTTCCTACCCCCATGTCTCGAATTTGCAATCATTTGTTCAAAGAGCTTGTACATTGGTTCAAATATAAGATAACTGAACTCCTTTATGATGTAAACCAAATTCTTGTTGTTTGATATAAATTAGTACATATACTTTACACTGTTTTAATAAATCGTGTTTTGAAACCAATTACAGGACCACATTTCAATAAAAAATGTGACTTTATGACTCTAAATATTCAATAAACCATGCGCATTTGACTATTTCAAGTTAGGTATTATTACATAAGGTTTTAATCAAATATTTTTCTCGACATAAACTGATAACATTTTAATATTCAAAGAAGTGTTAACCCGAATCTTGATCAAGCTTTTAGACACAGCAAAACGATGCGACGTTCCATCAAGAGCGCCGCATACGCTGTGTTGTTATATAAAACTTCGATACTGTACCTAACGGATGATCCGGTTCGATTTGTACGCTTTTTCTTATTTCTTCACAGTACTGTTATACTGGGCAATCTTGTCTGTAATTTGTTTCGCAGCAGCATCGAGTGCTTCTTGCGGTGTACCTTGTCCGTTTAGTACAGTCTCAATCGCTCCTTCGACAAGTTGTCGAGCCTCCGGGAATACGCCCATTACCGCCCCGGATGTTGCTGTCGAATCAGCGGAAGCGTGCAATTGGTCGACTGCTGTCTGGAATTGCGGGTACTTCGCCATATTATCCTTTAATACTTGCTGATCGTAGGCTGCTGTCGTAATTGGGAAGTATCCTGTCGCAACACTCCAGTTGGCTTGTACTTCAGGTGTCGCCAGGTACTTGATGAATTCCCAAGCAGCCTGCTGCTGTGCTTCCGACTTGTTGTTCATGATGTACAAGCTTGCCCCGCCTACAACCACGCCGCCTTCTTTGGCATCTGCCGGACGAGGCAAGAAGCCTGTTCCCAGCTCAAACTTGCCACCAGCACCTTCCACAATTTTGCGCAAACCAGCGGTGGAATCCAGTGTCATACCAATTTGCTCTGCGGTAAATGCCGCCGTGGTATCATCTGTGCTGCGACCCAGATTAGAGAGTGTCTTCTCATCAATCATCTTTTTCCACCATGTCAGTGTCTTCACACCCGCTTCAGCATTCAAGAGAGATTCTGTCGCAGCGCCATCTCTTCCGTTACCATTGTTTACATAATCTGCATTCTGGTTTGCGAAGAACTGCTCCATGAACCAGCCGTAGATGGCCATGGATGCACCCGGCTTGCCGTCTTTCGCCAGTGCTTTCGCCGCTTGTTCAAACTCTTCATACGTCTTCGGCGGATTCTCTGGGTCAAGACCTGCTGCCTTAAACATATCTTTGTTGTAGTATAGAATCGGGTTCGAGGTGTTGAAAGGCATGGCGTTCAGTTTGCCATCAATCGTGTAATAACGGATGATATTCGGCTCCAGTTGGGACAGGTCGAACTTGTCTTTGTCGATAAAATTCTGTACTGGTGTGATCATGCCTGAATCGATCATAAACTTGCTGCCGATCTCGTATACCTGGATGATGTCCGGACCGCTGTCCGATCCCATGGATGCTTTCAGCTTGTTTAGACTCTCATCGTATTTCCCTTGATAGATTGCTTTTACCTGAATATCCGGATGGCTTGCATTGAAATCGGAAGCGAGCTGGTTAATGGCTTTCTCCCCTGCTCCGGACATGGAATGCCACCACGTCAGTTGAGTCGGCTCAGCAGCTGCCGCATCCGCTTGAGCTCCACTTACCGGACTGCTTGTCTCTGTTTTGCCGCCGCAGGCGGATATAACCAACATGAGTGCAGCCAACATCAATGCAAATGTGCCTCTTTTTTTCAAACGCATAATCTCTCTCCTTTTATTTGTGGCTCATTTCAAAAATCAATCTTGGGAATTCTGCAAGGTGGCCGTTGCGGTCACGAATCGTTCTTCAGATTGCTGTTATCCCCGGATTCTTTTATCCACTCTTTAGAGGGATCATCCGGTGCTAAACGCAAACGCTTCGCTTCTTCTGAATCGACTTCGTCCCCTCCACTACTTTCGCAGTTTCTCCAAAAATGATTTTAAGAGTGCGCCTTATTTATTCGCTCTTGGGTAACAAAACCTGCCATCCTGAATGCACAACATATTTACTTAACTAACCCTTCAGCGCGCCTGCAGCCATACCCCGGACAAGCTGTTTCAACCCAAAAACAAGCAGCAGCAGCGACGGCAGGATAACTAGTGCCGTTCCGGCAAATACCAGGTTCCACGCCGTGGATTCCTGGAACTCCAGCATCGAAATTCCGATCTGCACCGTTCTCATCTCTGGGGTGTTGGTTACAAGCAATGGCCAGAGATACGAGTTGTACATATTCAGGAATGAATAGATCGCCAGCGTTCCTAATGCAGGACGGGATAGCGGCAGAACATGGGATACAAAATAGCGGATATGTCCGCACCCATCGATCTTTGCCGCCTCAAACAGCTCCTTCGGCAGCTGCATGAAAAACTGTCTTAACAGGAATGTGCCGAATGCCGTGGCCAGAAATGGTACGGTAAGCCCTTGATAGCTATCCAGCCACCCCCAGCTGCGGATCGTCAGATAATTGGGAATCATGGTGACTTCCCACGGGATCATCATCGTTGCGACGAACATGCTGAAAATGATATTCTTCCCTTTAAACTGCATTTTGGCAAAAGCATACGCAGCCATACTCGCTGTTATCAGCTGTCCAAGCATCGTCAGACCTGCAACCAGGAATGTATTTCCGATGAAGGAACCGATGGGAACAATATCAAACACTTCGGTAAAGTTGGATAAATCGATCGACTGCGGAATGATATGCGGCGGATAGGCACTGGCATCCTCAGGCGTCATGACGGCCATGAAAAAGGTATACAGCACCGGATACAGCACTAGCGCCGCACAGATGGTAAGCAATATATACAATAGCGATTTCGTCCACGGTGTCTTCATTGATAATGCACTTTCCTTTCCACCCACTTGAACTGAATCAGGGTCAGCAGCATAATGACCGCGAAGAGAATGAGTGCCTGTGCACTTCCCGTTCCGAAGCGGAAATTCACGAAGGCTTCCTGATAGATGGAATAGACGAATACATTGGTACTGTCCATTGGGCCCCCACGGGTTAATATGTTAATCTGTCCAAACGATTGGAAGGCTCCGATGATCGAAACGACTGTAACAAAAAACAGCGTTGGTGAAAGCAGTGGCATGGAGATTTTACGAAACGTAACCAGAGGTCCTGCACCATCAATCTTCGCACTTTCATAGATCTCATCCGGGATGCCCTGCAATCCGCTGGACAAGATAATGTAATTGAATCCAAGATTCATCCAGATTGTCATGATGGAAATGGAGACTAGCGCCCAATCCGGACTGGTCAGCCAGGGGATTGGATCGACGCCCACCTTGCTAAGCAGATAATTCAACATGCCCAGAGTCGGGTGGAACAGGAACTTCCAGATGACAGCCGATGAACCAACCGATAATACAACAGGCAGAGAGAACACAAACTGGAACAAGCGCATGCCCTTGAAACGATTGTGAGTCAGCGCGGCCAGAATCAGGGCAGCCAATATGCCGGTTGGCACCGTAAACAGGACAAACAGCAGCGTTACTTTCATGCCCTGTAAGAACAGTCCTGACTGAAACACAGCCTTGAAGTTGTCCAGTCCCACATAAGCCGCGATTTGGCCGGTTGGATCGGTGGAGTGCAAGCTCAGATAAACAGACTTGAACATCGGGTAAAACAGAAACACTGCAAACAAAAGCAGCGATGGTGCCAGGAAACCATAGGCCAGCAGATTCTCCCGCATCCGCTGTACTCGCAGCGAAGCTGTCCGGCGCTCTTTGGTATCGGATACGCGCCGTCTGGCGGCGGGCAAGCTGATCCGGTTGTCAAGCTCACTCATCGGATTTTCTTCCCCCTTGGTCTATGCATTCGGTGTGTGAATGTAACTTAAGCTTCATCAACACCACATCATCTAGTGTAAAAGTCGAATGTCACAGCAGGATTCACTCAGAATCAACTTCACGTTAATCGTGGACAAGGGACTTTACATATGAATGAAAATTCAGATCGACAGGTTGGAGGCTTATAAACGAACGAAAAAACCGCAGCAATCCCCATTCCGGGATATTCCTGCGGTTCATTGTGTAAACGAAATATAAACGGGGATGCCGTGATACCCTCATCCTTTTTTTACAATAATCTACAATACGTCCACATGAACTTGTCGATTCATTTAAGATAATTTCATAATAGCGTCAGCACGAAAAAGGCAAAGTAATCGATGGAATTCAGATAAGGCGCGACTGCCCAAAAGGCAGTGACACAGCTCTATCGATTAAGATGATAAGGTACCGTCGTCACGATCACGTCTTTATAATTAATCAGATAAGCCCGGATCATGAAGCTGGTCTGGTTATGCAGTACATTTTGCCACCAGTGCTTGGTGATGAACTGCGGAATCAAAATGGTGATATGGTCGGTCTCGGCCGTTTTCCACTCCACAGTATCGATGAATTTCTTCAGCGGGCCCATAATGCTGCGGTATCTCGATTTGATAACAACCAGTCGCACACCCGGGTTCCATTCCTCCCACTTCTGCTCCATCTTGCGGATGGACTCATCATCGAATCCGATATACAAGGCCACCACATGATCCGACATCGTCTGTGCATAACTGATCGTGTTCATGACCACCCGCGTAATCCCAGCTACCGGAATGACAATTGTATTGCCTTTTTGCGCTGGCTTATCGATCTTAATATCAATGCGCAGCTCATCTGCGATATTGCAGTAATGGCGGTGAATACGCATGAAGACATATACAACAAGCGGCAAAAAGATAAAGATGACCCACGTTTGCGTGAACTTGGTGAAAATGAAGATCAAAGTGATCGACAGTGTGGTCAGCATACCAATCGTATTCACCAGCAGCTTCATCTGCCAGCCTGACGGCTTCACTTTGATCCAGCGAATCATCATGCCGAGCTGCGACAGGGTGAATGGGATAAACACGCCCACCGCGTAGAGTGGGATCAGGCTTTCCGTATTTCCTTTGAATCCAACAACAAGCAAGGCAGACATGACACTCAGAAAAATAATGCCGTTCGAGAAGCCCAGCCGATCTCCCCTAACCATAAACATATGAGGCATATATTTGTCCTTGGCCATCATGAAGGACAGCAGCGGGAATGCGGAATACGCTGTATTCGCTGCCAGAAATAAGATCAGTGCCGTTACACCTTGAATGATAAAATACATCCACCCTCTGCCGAAGGTTGCTTCGGCAATCTGTGAAATGACCGTAGCATGGGGATCCGGTTTTACTCCATAACCGAAGGCGAGCAACGTGATCCCGATAAACATAACCCCGAGAATACATCCCATGAGCATCAGCGTGCCAGCTGCATTTTTCTCGGCAGGCTGCTTGAAGTTCGGGATGGCATTACTAACGGCCTCCACACCGGTTAGAGCTGAGCAGCCGGAGCTGAATGCCTTCAGCAGCAGAAATATACTCACATGCGACAGACTTGTTCCGAATTCAGGCGCGGCTGCTTCCATGCCGCCTGTCAGAAACTTAATGCCGCCCGATATAATCAAAACCGCAATTGAAAAGATAAACAGGTAGATCGGAATGGCCAGTACGGAAGCCGATTCCGTAACCCCCCGCAAATTCATAATCGTCAGAAAAACAATCATTATTAGTGCAATCACTACGCTGTAATCATGAAGCACCGGAAAAGCCGATGTAATGGCATCCGTCCCTGCAGATGAACTTACAGCAACCGTTAGAATATAATCGACCAGCAGAGATCCTCCAGCAATTAGGCTGGATGTTGTCCCCAGATTATCCTTGGCTACGATATACGCACCGCCACCTGTAGGATAAGCAAATATCGTCTGACGGTAGGAAAAAATTAAAATGACGAGTAATCCGAGTACGGCGATGGAAATGGGCACAGAATACCACAAGGCGGCAAATCCGGCCGCTACGAGCACCAGCAAAATCTGTTCCGTTCCATAGGCTACAGAGGATAGCGCATCGGAGGACAGGATGGCGAGTGCCTTCCATTTCCCCAACTTTTCTGCATCCAGTTCAGCCGATTTCATCGGTCTGCCGATTAAGATTCTCTTCATTTTGCCAAGCATGATCATTACTTCCTTCCATCTCTCATCTGTGAAGCATTGTTATTATGCAAAATCCGAAGCTCCCTGACAATACGTCATTTCACCCGAAAATCGCCAGCGTGTGATAATGCATCCTACGATTCAATAATGGATAACAAAGCGGTTCTTTATCAGCGTTTTGAACTTTTTTGAACCAAAATGACGTTTGTTAGCCGAAAAATAAGAAATGGCCCTCGGTTTATTGAACCAAAGGCCATTCATTTTTAGAAGGTAAATGCATGTATTTATGAAGTTACTTTGTACCGTAAAGGCTCAGCAGCGAATCTTTGGCATTAACCTCTCCCTCTGTTTTAAGCGGCTGCACTTGCTGGTAATTAGCAGAGTTCGTCACAATAATCGGCGTTACCGTAGCATATCCGGCAGCCTTGATCTGGGCAATATCGAACTCTAGCAGCAGATCTCCAGCATTCACCCGATCGCCTTCCTTGATATGCGAGACAAAATGCTGCCCATCCAATTTGACGGTGTCCACACCAACATGAACTAATATTTCCGCACCACTGTCGGATACGACAGCCAGTGCGTGTTTTTTCTTGAAGGCCACCGTAACCGTACCATCAAACGGAGCTACCACTCTTCCTACACTTGGCTCAATGGCAATCCCCTGCCCCATAGCACCGGACGAAAAAGCCGGGTCCGGAACTTCCGTCAGATTAACGATTTTGCCCTGGATCGGGCTGAGCACCAGTTGGTCTGCTGCCTGCGTCGAAGGTTCCAATTGAGCGGCTTTCTCGGCTGTATCGCCTTTGTTCTCTTCTTCACTCACCGGATCTTCGAAGCCCATAATATACGTTAATACGGCCGACACGATAAAGGAAACGACAATTCCAATAATTAATCCCGGGAAACCTTGACCGCCTGGGCCGTAGAAGATCGGCAGGGTCAGCAACCCCGGAGCACCAGATGCGAAAGCCTGGGTCCCCGCTTGGCCGATAATCGCGCCTCCGATCGCACCTCCGATAAGACCTGCAATAAATGGGCGTTTCAGCGGAAGTGTAACCCCATAGATCGCCGGTTCAGTGATCCCGAATAAAGCCGTCAGCGTGGAGGACCCTGCAAGGGTTCTCAGCTTTTTGTTCTTCGTTTTAAGCATGACCCCAAATGCAGCTCCCGTCTGAGCGAATACTGAAGCTGTTGCAGCAGGCTTAATGCCATCACGGCCGTGAACCGCGACATTGTTGATGAAGATTGGCACCAGGCCCCAGTGCACCCCGAAAATGACGAACAATTGCCAGCCCGCACCCATAACGGCTCCCGCAAGCAAAGGACTGAAGCCAAATGCGGCAACCAGAGCTGATGCGATGGCGTTACCTACATATACACCGAATGGTCCAAATGCTATTAACGTTAGTGGAACCATGATGACTAAGAGCAGCAGCGGCGTAATGAAGTTTTTGACACTCTGATGGATCACTTCACTGAACCATTTCTCCAACAAACTCATCACGATAACCGATATGATGATGGGAATAACAGTTGATGAATAACTCATCATAATTACCGGAATGCCAAAGAAATCAGTTTGTGTACCTTCATTTTTCAACGTAATAATGGTCGGATATATTAATGCGCCCGCAATGGTCAGCGCAACGAAAATATTCCCCTGAAATTTCCGTGCAGTTGTAACCGCTAACAGCATCGGCAGGAAGTAAAACAGACTATCTGCAGCAGCATAAAGGATAATATAGGTTGTGTCCGTTGTTTCAAGCCAGCCTGCATTGCTGGCGATCAGCAGAAGTCCCTTCAAAATCCCGGCTCCCGCCATGACACCCAAAAGTGGAGCAAAGATGCTTGAAATCACGTCGATAATGCCGCCAAGACCTTTGACGGATTTCCCCGTTTTTTCCTTGGGTGAGGAATCATCCAAAATGTTGCTCACTTTTCCGATAGCACTGTAAACCTCGGGTACCGTATTGCCAACGACAACCTGGAACTGTCCACCGTTCTCCTTTACGGCAATGATACCATCCAATTTTTCCAACTTGCTCTTATCGGCTTTGGCGTCGTCTTTTAATACAAACCGCAAGCGTGTTGCGCAATGCACCAGAGAAACGACATTTTTCTCCCCACCGACCAGCTGAACGATATCTTTGGCCAGCTTTTCATGACTCATATTCTGCACCCCCATGTTTATTGACGACAGGTCTTTGATTTTTTGCACGCAAAAAACCTAAGCCTTGAAGAAAGGTGCACAAACGATGCATCCTTTTCATGGCTTAGGTTTTGCCTGCATAACCAGTAACAATCCCAGTTAAATCATATGTTCTTCCTGTTAATCACATAATATAATTATAAAACCATTTTTGTCAACATTTATTTATTAACGATTAACTACTCTTTCAATATGCACCGTCAGATACAGTTTTTCTTCGTTCGTCAGGTCGTGATCGTATTCCTTTTTGACAAACATTTGGATTTTTTCCGTGCAGGCCGCTGCTTCTTGATGCTTCTCTTTAATCATGTCGTAGATATGGTCATAGTTGTTGTTATAATGTGTTCCATTTAATACTCGCTGCGAGAAGAACTTCAGATGGGTGATGAACCGAAAATAGCTAAGGGATTCCTCGTCAAATTCCATCTTGAAATGATATTTCGCAATGTTGATGATTTGCTGAATGAATTTGGTCATGTTCATCGTGGTCACAACTTCTTCATTCATTTCTGCATTCACGATATGCAGCGCGATGAAGGCAGCCTCATCTTCGGGAAGTTCGTATCCAAGCCTGGATTTGATCTGTTCCAGCGTGTTCAATCCTAGAATAAATTCAGACTTATAGAGCTGTTTGATCTCCCATAACATCACATTTTTAATATCGACACCCTCGCGATAGCGTTCGATTGCAAAATGAATATGATCCGTCAAGGAGACGTAAATATTTTCATTCAGGCTTCTCCCCATGTTATCCTTAGCGTGGGTGATGACCTCCTCGACAATTTCGATCAGTTCGATCGGAACTTCACGCAGCAGCATTTTGAAATTATCAGAAGTCTGCTTATTCTTAAGGGCAAATACCTTCTGGATGCGGGTCTCGTCTACTTTATCTCCCGGTTTCTTCTTGAAGGCAATTCCTCGTCCCATCACGACAAGCTCAGCCCCGTCTGTCTGATATGTGCTGATTACATTGTTGTTAATGACCTTGGCTATTTTCACTTCCATCCCCCATTCACGATCCACTCGTAACTACAACCTATCGCATTTTGGAGATGCAAAAAAAACCTGAAGCAGTACAAAACGGAAAAACGTCCTGAAACGTTATTCTCGGAAGACGGACAGCTTTTTGCCTAAGGCAATTAACGCCCTTTAGAGCGTAAATACCCGGTACGAACGACAAATAAACCGACGCCTAATTTTGCATGCTTAGGTTTTGCCTACATGATATGTAGTAACAATCCCAAAACGATATAATTGCGTAAAGTATATCGCGAACTTACAGATATGTCAACGCTTTCACAGAAACCCTGTTACTCAGAAGATCCACCCGCCGAGGTGAATCTTCCGAATGAACAAGCTGTTGTCTTACGCCTCCAAATCCGTACCTCCGGATGCAATGACTTTCTTATACCAATGAAAACTTTTTTTCTTAATTCGCTTCAAATCACCATGTCCTGTGTTGTCGCGATCTACGTAAATATAACCGTAGCGCTTTTTCATCTCGCCAGACGATGCGCTCACGATATCAATTGGCCCCCAGCTAGTGTAACCGATAATTTCAACGCCATCCTGCAGCGCTTCACCCATCTCGGCAACATGCCGCTTCAGGTAATCAATGCGATAGTCATCGTGAATTTCTCCGTTTGGCGCAACTTCGTCGTTGGCCCCAAGACCATTTTCGACCACGAAGAGTGGTTTTTGATAGCGATCATGCAGTTGATTGGCCGTTATGCGGAATCCCTTCGGATCGATCGTCCATCCCCAATCGGATTTCTCCAAATAAGGATTGGCGACTGAGCCGAATACATTACCGCTGGTCATGTTCTTGACCACTTCCGGATCAGTACTTGTTGTTCGGCTGGAATAATAGCTAAATCCGATATAATCTACGGTATGATCTCTCAGAATGTCCGCATCCCCAGGTTCCATCACGATGTTCAGACCATGATCCGTAAAGAAGCGTTTCGCATAGCCGGGATATGCCCCCCGCGACTGCACGTCGATGAAGAAGTAAGACTCCCGGTCCTTCTCCATACCCTGGAACACATCGTCTGGATTGCAGGTATACGGATAGAAGCTGCCCGCTGCAAGCATACAGCCAATCATGGCCCCAGGAATGATCTCATGGCAGGCCTTAACGGCTAATGCGCTTGCGACCAGCTGGTGGTGAGCTGCTTGATACTGAATTTCTTTTATATTATCTCCTTCCTTGAAAGCCAAGCCGGCACCCAGAAACGGCAAATGCAACAGCATGTTGATTTCGTTGAAAGTCATCCAGTATTTAACCTTATCCTTGTAACGCGTAAATACGGTTTTGGCATAGGTTTCGAACAAATTCACCAGCTTGCGGTTTCTCCAGCTCCCGTACTTCTCAATCAGGTTGACCGGTACATCGAAGTGGGCAAGTGTTACAACCGGTTCAATTCCGTGCTTCAGCATTTCATCAAAAAGATTGTCGTAAAACTTCAGCCCAGCTTCGTTTGCCGCCGACTCTTCCCCACTCGGAAAAATACGTGCCCATGCAATGGAAACCCGGAGTGCCTTGAATCCCATTTCAGCAAATAGCGCGATATCCTCTGGATAACGGTGGTAAAAATCAATTGCTTCATGTGAAGGATAAAATTCTCCGTCCTGTGGCTTAAATCCCGGTACGTTCCCCTTCATGATGCTTCTGCGATTCTCTCCGGAAGGCAGGAGGTCCACGATGCTTAGTCCTTTGCCATCCTCCAGGTAAGCCCCTTCGGCCTGATTGGCGGCAATGGCACCACCCCACAAAAAGTTTTCAGGAAATTTGAAATTGCTCATAACGAACTCTCCTTTCAGCTGCATTAAGTAATGTACAACCACCTCTCTAATTCAGGGCAACAAAAAAACCCGAACCAGCCTGTCTACACACGTAGCGTAAACAAGCCAGCTCAGGTTATGCCCATATCGGTAACATTCCCAGAATGCATTATGCGGTTTTATAGAACTTTACCAAGATTTAGGACGGTTGTCAATTGCATTAATTTAGATGTTCTCCTAATGCTTTTCTCTTCAATTAGAAGCTTCTTAGGTATTTCCTGAGAGCCGTCCTTTCCATGTGCATCGCAATCTCTTTTGGTCTATCCGCTAATTTTTGTTGAATTCAGTATACCTGCACGCGGGGTAACCCCGAAGGCCTGGGCCAACGTGGTCAGCTGTTCATCCGTAATTCGCTGCTGAATCTCATGGCCCGCAACCAACATGTAAACCTGAGCTGCTTTCTCAATCGTCTCAATGAGACCGAAGGCCTCATCGATGGTTGTTCCGGTCCCGAAGATCCCGTGCTGCGGCCAGATTACCGCTTGAACTTCCTTCATTTTCTCCGCCGTCTCACGGCCGATCTCATTCGATCCAGGTATCATCCACGGGATGATGCCAACGCCGTCCGGGAAAACGACCACGCATTCTGTACACATCTGCCATAGGGTTTTCGTGAATTTCACTTCATCCAGTTCGTGGATAAACGTCATCGCCAGCACGTTAGTCGCATGGTTATGCATGACCACCCGGTGGTTCGGGTCCACTTTCAGACGCTCAATATGGCTCATAAAATGCGTTGGCAGCTCACTCGTTGGATTCGCCCCATTCTTCAATCCCCAGAGCACTTCCAGTTCTTCTCCATCATTCGAGACACGCAGCAAGCCCAGATTGCTCTCCGGATCCGCAAGTACATTTTTGAAATATTTGCCCGATGCGGTTACGATCACATATTTGCCTGCCAGTTCATGGACCGAAAACGCGGGTTTAATCCGCCTTATAACCTGATGAACATCAATGTATCTTGCCACTTCTTCTTCTTCCAGCAGATAACTGACATTCCCTCCGTTGCGCTCATCCCAACCATTTTTCCACATATGCTGCGTAATCTCCGCCATCTCACGGATAAAGGGAATATTCCATCCCGGTGCTTGCGTCGCTTCGTTTCTAAGGGTCACGTTCATGATCATTCTCTCCTTGTTTGGAAAATGTCGATACCAATCACGTACAAAGTAAGTTCCTTTTTTCACATTCATTATACCTTTGTTTATCTTTACTAGTCAATAAAAAAACCGCATATAATCTTTATTTATTTTTGTTTATATTTGATTTAACCGATTATAAAACCATAACAAAAAAATACCCTGCCGGATTCCGGCAGGGCTAGTCACACATCTATCTAACACGAGAAGGGGTTTACAAGAAATATCTTACCCCCTCTACCTTAATAGAAGCTGAAAATCGCATAAAAAAACAATGAAAAACGGAACGTCGCCATTTAGGTACAACTACTTCATGTCTTTTTCCGACAATAAGTAAGACGGATGCATCTTGCCTGTCGGCTCGTAGAATTCATCTTTTTTATAAGTAAACCCCAGCTTCTGCAACAGCCGTTTGGATACGCCATTCTCTGGATGATGTCCTGCGAAGAGTGCATCAACATCCAATTGCTCAAATGCATAGCGAATAACGGCCTTCCCTGCTTCGAGTGCATACCCTTTCCCCCAGTGATCTCTGGTCAGATGCACACCAAATTCATAGATTTTCTCCTCTGGTGCAGAAGGACGTAATCCGCAGCACCCTACGAACACACCTGTTTCCTTATCAAAAAGCGGCCAGTACTGCACCTCCATCTCCCGCTGCCGTTCCATTTCCTGCGCGAGTCTGGCTTCGATCTCATCCTCGCTCATGAACCCCTTGCTGCTAACCCACTTCGTCACCTCGGGGTCTCCCCAGAGTGCAGAAGCCAAAGGTCGGTCCTCCTCACTCCAGGTGGAGAATTGAAGACGTTCCGTTTCCAGAAATGTTTCTCTGCTTTTCACGCCTGTTTTATTGGTTCGATCCATATTCCTACCCCTCCTGCTTCTATGCATGGTTCTACGAACGACTATACTATAAATTACTCGTATAGCTTCCCTCATAAACAGAACGATGTAATATTAGAAATAACAGGCTGTGAATCTATTAATACCGTCTATCTAAATTATCTCATCATAAATAAAAAAGCCCCTGTCGACATCTTGTCCGACAAGGGCTTATCAAAGCATGCTGCGTTCATTAGAAATCAGATGTTGCGATTTGGATCGTACCGGTCGAAGCACCTGCAACCGTAGTTAACAAGGCAGCAACGAGCAGCAAATGAACCGACAACGTGAGGCTGTTACCTGCAGGAATCGTATACGTGATCACGGGTGCATTGACACGAGTGACAACCAGATCTACCGGAGCAGGTCCAAAGTTGTTAACTGTGATGCTGGCATTGGTGCCTCCAAACAGATTTTCGTAATACGATTTCCCTACGCCAGCAGCCAAGTTGTAAAACTGTTGTGGTAAAAGGATGGCCATTGAAATCACCTCCTTTTGCTTTGATACGGTATTCTATGTTTGAAATCTAGCATTGTAACGGTAAATTGACCGTGGAACTACGTCCATTTTGATAGAGTTCATAGTTTATCTAGGCTACTAACAAAAAAAAGCCCCAAAGGGCTCCACACAAGATGTGTCCGCCTTCAGGGCCTCATGATTATGCATATAACATGAAAAAGTTTAACTCATGTCCTTGCTGCTTAAGATAGTTGTACAACTGGGAACGATGATGGAACACATGGGTTACCGTCTCAATTTGCCATTTCACCTGTACATGTCCATGCTCCATATAAAAGGCAGTGGTAGACCGATTCAACAGGTCCTCTTCACTCAGTGCTACGATGTACTCTTTGTACGTTTCAAAATTGCGCCACAGGACCGCTTCCAGCTGTTCAATATCCTCGATACCAGATAGACTATTCTCTATTGCTCCAACTTCCGCTTCACTTTTCTCCTGCATGATCGCAAGGTCAGATGCCGTAATCTGAATCCAGTGGTGAACCAGCTCCACCAGTGAACGCATGTTTTCCTGAGGGCGATAAGCCCAGTCTTCCGGACGAATCAGGCGAATCAGAGAAGCTCCGGTCCTTACACCTGTCTCCAACTCATCCAACAAATGATCCCGAATTTGCATTGTTCCATTCATAGGTTATATCCCCTTTATCCCCTTTATTTTAAATTCTCACATGTCCAGTATAGACTCTAGCTCGTCTGATCTATTGTACAATTCGGACAACATGCGGCGATGCTCGCTCGCAGCGGTCAGCGGAGTTTCTCCATAGAACTTGCGAAATTGCCGAATCAGATGGGCCTGATCGAAGAATCCATGATTCTGAGCCAGTGCCGACCAGTCCATTTGGTGACCTTTATGAATATCTCTCAGAACACAGTGAAACCGAACGACCTCGCTAAATCGTTTGGGGCTGATCCCCACCCATTCACCAAACTTGCGGTGCAGCTGCCGCTCACTGACAACCTCACAGCTGGCCAGCTCTTTCACACTCATCTGCCCACCATGAACAAAGATCCGGTGCATGGCATTCTTCATCAAATCTTTCTCATATGTACTTCCATCCCCAGATAATAGGCACAAGTACGTCTCCATGACCTGCACTCTCTCTTCAAAATGCTTGGTCCCAGCCATTCGTTCGCGAAGCTCGTCGATGTTAGCTGGCCAGCATTCCTCCAAGGGGATGCGCCTGTCCGTGAAGGATTCTAGCGGCAAACCGTGAAAGTGACGTGCCCCACCGGGGAAAAATCGAACACCAAAGGTATAGTCTGCAGGCGGGTTGATCTCTACACTCACCGGAATGGCAAACGGCTCTGTATAATTGCCACAGTAGGCAAAAGAATGCTGCTGAAGAACCGCATCATATGTTATCAGGATATCCGTACAACCATCAGGTAATACTCTGCCGGGCAAACTCTCTAAAGGATTATAACCAGCATAAGAAGTAGTCCCCGATTCCCAGAAGCAAGCAATATAGGCTGTCATCGGGTAAGACGGTGGTTGTTCTATGTAATAGGTGTGTACATCGGTCCCATTCATCTGGATTGGCCTGAACAACGGGTGCAGCCTGGCGTCCACTGATAACTCCCCTCCAAAAACCAAGGATAACTAACTATTTCAATCACTCTACTATTTTCTCTATCATATCATCTCAGGGATAACTCAGGAAAAAAAAGTGCCCTACCGGAGGACAATCCGATAGGGCCATTCACACATCTATTTAACACGAGAAGGGGCTTACAAGATCGATATTACCTTCACTACCTTAAATGAATCTGAAATGGAGATGAAAGGTAGTTCAAATTTTAAATTACCTGCAAGCAGTCTCTCCCCTTCTGTCATTGAACGAAACAAAAAGACCCCAAAAGAAGTCACTTGTTCAAGTGTACATCTCTCGGGGCCTTCTTCTACTCATGGATATGAGTTGCTAGATGATTCATAAAGGTTGTTAAACCTTTACTTACATCATTCCACCCATTCCACCCATGCCGCCCATATCAGGAGCGCCAGCAGCGCCTGCAGGTTCTGGCTTGTCAGCGATAACCGCTTCAGTAGTCAAGAACATTGCTGCTACGGAAGCAGCGTTTTGCAGAGCAGAACGAGTTACTTTCGCAGGGTCAACGATACCTGCTTCGATCATGTTAACCCACTCGCCAGTAGCTGCGTTGTAACCTACGCCTACTTGCTCTTTTTTCAGACGTTCCACGATGACGGAACCTTCTTCGCCAGCGTTAGCTGCGATTGTGCGGATTGGTGATTCCAGTGCTTTCAGCACGATGTTCACACCTGTTTGCTCGTCACCGGACAGAGCTACACCAGCAACCGCTTGATATACGTTCAGGAGCGCAGTACCACCACCGGATACGATACCTTCTTCAACCGCAGCGCGAGTTGCGTTCAGGGCATCTTCGATACGCAGTTTGCGTTCTTTCAATTCTGTTTCAGTAGCCGCACCGACTTTGATTACCGCTACGCCGCCGGACAATTTAGCCAGACGCTCTTGCAGTTTCTCTTTGTCGAACTCGGAAGTTGTTTCTTCCAATTGTGTACGGATTTGGCTAACACGAGCATCGATATCGGATTTGTTACCAGCACCGTCAACGATGATTGTGTTTTCTTTAGTTACACGGATTTGACGAGCTGTACCCAGTTGTTCCACAACAGCGGATTTCAGGTCCAGACCCAGTTCTTCCGTGATCACTTGGCCACCAGTGAGGGCTGCGATATCTTGCAGCATTGCTTTACGACGGTCACCAAAGCCAGGAGCTTTAACCGCTACAGCGTTGAATGTACCACGCAGTTTGTTCACAACCAGCATCGCCAGTGCTTCGCCTTCGATATCTTCAGCGATCAATACGAGCGGTTTGCCTTGTTGTACGATTTTCTCAAGCAATGGCAGGATGTCCTGTGTGCTGGAGATTTTTTTATCTGTGATCAGGATGTACGGGTTGTCCAGAACAGCTTCCATTTTGTCCGTATCCGTGATCATGTATGGAGAGATGTAACCGCGGTCGAATTGCATACCTTCAACCACTTCCAGCTCCGTTGCGAATCCACGGGATTCTTCAACAGTGATTACGCCGTCTTTGCCCACTTTTTCCATAGCTTCAGCGATCAGTTCGCCTACTTCTTCGTCAGCTGCAGAGATTGCAGCAACTTGTGCGATGGATTGTTTGCCTTCTACCGGTTTGGAGATGGATTGAAGTTCAGCAACCGCAGCTTTAACCGCTTTGTCGATCCCTTTACGGATACCGATTGGGCTAGCGCCTGCAGTTACGTTTTTCAGACCTTCTGTGATCAATGCTTGAGCAAGTACAGTCGCTGTTGTAGTACCGTCACCAGCAACATCGTTTGTTTTGGTTGCTACTTCTTTAACCAGTTGTGCACCCATGTTCTCGAATGCATCTTCCAGTTCGATTTCTTTAGCGATGGTTACACCGTCATTCGTGATGAGCGGGCTTCCGAATTTTTTCTCCAAAACCACGTTACGGCCTTTAGGACCGAGCGTTACTTTTACTGCGTTAGCCAATGCATCCACACCGCGAAGCATGGAGCGACGAGCGTCTTCACTAAATTTAATGTCTTTAGCCATGGTAAGAAAACCTCCCTAGTATATTGTAAAATGATCTTGCTATATGGTTCGGTTAACCGATTAAATTTGAATTAGTCGAGAATCGCGTGGATATCGCTCTCTTTCATAATCAAATATTCTTTACCTTCGAATTTGATTTCTGTTCCGGCATATTTGGAGAAGATTACGCGATCTCCTTCTTTCACTTCCAGAGCTACACGTACGCCGTCTTTCAGTGCACCCGCTCCAACGGCAATAATTCTGCCCTCTTGCGGTTTTTCTTTAGCAGAGTCCGGAAGTACGATCCCGAAAGAAGTTGTTTGCTCTTGCTCCAGTGGTTCTACCAATACGCGTTCACCTAAAGGTCTGATCATGAAAAATAGCCTCCTTTTGAAATTATATAACGTTGCATTGTAGGTTGTAGCCATATGTATTAGCACTCGACAGTGTTTAGTGCTAACAACCAACTTTATGATACTCAACTTGAAGCATGATTTCAAGTCCTTTTGAAGAATTCATGCGAGAATTTACGCTGCATTAACATCAGGACATCAAAATGGTGTGTTCAGTACCGCACCTCTTCTTGTGTAACCCTGTTACCAAGTCACCAATTAGCTGTAAACGAATCACTAAACAGCCCTTCACCATTGTATCCATTGCTGAACAAAATATGCCTGCCTGTCCCAGAACGTAGATCTCTCTGCAATTCATAATACCGGGCATAGTCTAGTTGAAACCAGCAAGAACAAGAGCACAGGAAGGCTCACTTAACCTGCGCTCTGCTCATTGTTGGCACGTACATATCTCGCCTCTGCTGCTTCATCAGCCGCAAGCTGCTTGCGGTATACGATGGCAGACAGAAACACACTGATCTCATATAACAGGAGTAACGGAATCATAACAAGCAGATCGGAAATGAAATCCGGCGGCGTCACCACAACTGCGATGAAGATCAGGACAAAATAAGCCAACCGCCGCATCTTTCGCAGACGGATTGGATTCAATATCCGAAGCCCTGTCAGAAACATAATGAGCAGCGGAAGCTCGAATAACAGCGATACCGGCAGCACAATTCCAAACAGGAAACTGAAATACTGTTTCATTCCATAGGTCTCCACAAGCCCCATCTTCTCCGTAATCGTGGAGGTGAAAGCGAGTGCCATCGGAAATACAACATAGTATGCAAAGGCCAGTCCAACGAGAAATAACAGAAATACATAAGGTACATACTTCAGCGTCGCTTTCCGTTCACGGGGCCGCAAGCCTGGACTTACAAACTTCCAGATCTGAAACACCGTAAAGGGCAGCGTAATAATCAGTGAAAACAGGCCGGCAATCTTCATATAGATCCCTATTCCATCCCAGAAGGAGAAGGCATGCAGCACAAACCCCTGAGCCGATTCCGCCTTCGTCAAATAGCGGTACACCGGATCTGCTACGAAGAATCCTGCCACCAGGCCCAGCACAAAAACGCTTAACACATAGATCAGCCGCTTGCGCAGCTCACTCAAATGTTCCGTAATGGTCATTTCTTCATTCTGCTGCGTCATTCCTGCCCTCCATTATTGCCAGCTTAAAATACAAAACCCTTCCGGCAGGAAGGGATTTCTCATTCATTGCCGTCAGGTTACTCCGGCAGACGCTTGTCTACAGGCTTGGAAGCGGGCTCAGGCTCACTATCCACTGCCAGCGGCTTGGATTTCTCCTGCTCTTTGCGATTGGTCGAATCATCCTCAGAGATGATTTCACGTGCGCCCTCTTTGAATTCACGGAAAGTACGTCCAACAGCACGTCCCAGTTCCGGGAGCTTGTTAGGTCCAAACAACAATAAAGCGATCACGGCCAGCAAAATAAAACCTGTTGGTCCAATGGAACTAAACATTGATATTCCTCCTCGTCTCAAGCTTGGAAGATGCGTACACTTGGCCCTACACTCATAGATGACTCTGCTGTAATTTACAATTAAGCCCATCATACCACAGATGTAACCACTTACATAACCCGCAAAATAAACTAAGGAGTACAAAAAGAAACGATTTTTAACTCTACATCTTTCCGGGTTGATTGCCCGTTATTGCTTAAATTGCCCTGTAACCATCAGGAGCGCTTCGGGAAGCTGATCCATAATCGCAGCCAGATGCTCATGCACACCCTTCGGTGTACCCGGCAAATTGACAATCAACGTACGTCCGCGAATCCCGCACACGCCCCGGAACAGCATGGCGGAACGATTTTTGCTCATCACGCTGTATCTCATCGCTTCTGCCATTCCCGGAACTTCACGTTCAATGACCCGACGCGTGGCCTCCGGTGTAATATCACGAATCGCGAGTTCCGTACCTCCGGTCGTTAGTACAAGGTCTGCATGGAAATAGTCTGTCATCTCAATCAAGGCCGCAATAATCTCATCGGGTTCATCCGGAACGATGCGGTATTCCACGATCTCCCCACCCAGTTCTTCTTCCACTAGCTCCCGGATTACTTGTGCACTCGTATCCTCACGTTCCCCGCGGGCCCCTTTGTCGCTGGCTGTCAGGATTGCTGTTCTCCACACCATAAAGATCACCCTTCTCCTCTATGAAAATAAATGTCCCTTATCGGTTGAAATCACCGTTTTTGCCACCACTTTTGGATTGCAGCATCGTTGGTCCGATAATCATGTCTTTTTGCAATGCTTTGCACATGTCATAGATCGTCAGTGCCGCTGCTGAAGCCGCCGTGAGCGCCTCCATCTCGACACCGGTTTTGCCTTCTGTCTTGACCGTGACCTGAATTGATAGTTCGTCCAGTCCGTTGTCCTCAAAACGAATATCCACACCATTCAGTGCCAGCGGATGGCACATCGGAATCCAGTCTGACGTTTTTTTGGCACCTTGAATTCCTGCGATTTGAGCCACGGCGAGCACATCGCCCTTTCCGATCCGACCCTCCCGAATGGCTTCCAGTGTGGAGGGATTCATCGTCACCTTGGATACGGCCACTGCCGTACGCACAGTTACCTCTTTGCCCGAAATATCCACCATACGGGCACGTCCCTGCTCGTTAAAATGTGTCAGCTTGCCTTCGCTCGAATCCGATCCATTCCTTGCATTGGAGTTCAATACCATCACAACCCTTTATTCGATATGTAGTATACCTTCGGTTGTCATCAACAGATCCATACGCAGATCAAACGGGTCCATCGGAATGTCATCCTGCAGTTGTCCCGGCAAGACGAGTGCAGCCAGAAGCGGCCTTTTCCCTGCCTTGAAGCACTCTGCTTCGAGCTGCTCGGCAAATCGATCATAATAACCGCCGCCATAACCAATTCGTCCGCCATAAAGATCGTATCCGAGGCCCGGTACAATGACGAGATCAATATTCGGCCATTCCTCACGCTGAAGCACCTCGCAGGTGTCTTTGGGCTCCGGGATCCCCCATACGCCAGGCTCAATATCGTGCTCTCCGGCTACCCGCCTTAATTCCATACGGGCCGGATTGGCCAGTACTTTCGGTGCGAACATTCTGTCACCATGCTTCCAACCATCCTCAAACAGAAAGGCCGTCGATGCTTCGCTTCTATAAGACAAGTAGCTGAAAATCGTCAACCTCTGCTTGTCCTGCCGAAGTCGCTGCAGCTCCTGTTTAGCCACAAGACTAATTTCACTCATGGCGTGCTCCCGAATTGCCTCATCCATCAGATCACGACTCTTCATCAGTCTGGAACGAAGCTGGCTTTTGGGTTCCGTCCGGTCCTGCATGTTCCTGGATAACCTCCTGTTGATGTGGAAGGTAGTAAAAAAGCGTCAATTCAAAACAATTCATTATATGTTAAGACCAGTTGTCGTCTCGTTGAAAAAATTAAAATGAGTGATTTTCTGCAAAATCCTCATATATTCACATGTCTTCTTTCAGTTTATCATTGATTGAACAAAAAGACTACACGCCGGGGCGCTCGTTATCGGTGCATTTGATCTGTATTTCATGTAAACTGGAATGTAGTTGATTAATCAAGAACTGGACCTATGGAGGAACTTAATTATATGCTGCTGCAAGTATCCGGAATTATTAAACGTTATGGTGTCGATCCGATTCTGGACGGCGTGAACTTACAAATATTAGAACGTGAACGCATCGGACTCGTGGGCGTGAATGGTGCGGGGAAATCTACCCTGCTCAAAATCATTGCGGGCGAAATGTCCTATGACGGCGGACAGATTTTCAAATCCAAAGAAACAACACTGGGTTATCTCGCCCAGAACAGTGGTCTGCAATCCGACCGCTCCATCTGGGAGGAGATGATGCATGTATTCTCCCATCTAACCCAGGC
The DNA here is from genome assembly GCF_015143645.1 of Paenibacillus sp. P13VS. Classification (NCBI taxonomy): domain Bacteria; kingdom Bacillati; phylum Bacillota; class Bacilli; order Caryophanales; family Paenibacillaceae; genus Paenibacillus; species Paenibacillus sp. P13VS. Next base: position 316,806 of record NZ_WYEV01000004.1, read on the forward strand.
TGAGGCTGAGCTGCGGAAGATGGAACAGGATATTGCCGATCCAGCCCAGATGGAGGACGAGAAAAAGTACGCCGACCTCCTTGAACGCTACGCCCAGCGATCAGACTGGTTTAAGGACCACGGGGGTTATGCGATGGAAACGCGCATTCGCAGCGTCCTGCACGGAATGGGCTTTGGCGAGTTTTCACCCGATACTCCGATTGCTACCCTAAGCGGTGGACAAAAGACACGTCTTGCACTTGCCCGCATCCTGCTTCAGGCACCTGACCTGCTCATGCTGGACGAGCCTACCAACTATCTGGACATTCCAACCCTAACCTGGCTGGAAGATTATCTAAGAGGTTATTCAGGAGCCCTGCTAGTTGTATCCCATGACCGGTATTTCCTTGATCGGCTGGTGACCACCATTGTGGAGATCGAACGGCACCGTTCCAAAAAGTACACAGGGAACTACAGTCGTTATATGGAGCTGAAGGCAGCCGAGTATGAAAGTCAGATGAAACAGTACGAGAAACAGCAGGATGAGATCGCCAAGATGGAGGACTTTGTACAGAAAAATATTGTACGTGCATCCACGACAAAGCGTGCTCAGAGCCGCCGTAAGGCGCTGGACAAGATGGAACGTTTGGACAAGCCGATGGGTGACTTAAAGAAAGCTCACTTTTCTTTTGAGACAGCCGTCATGTCGGGTAAGGAAGTGCTTCGTGTGGACGATCTATCTGTCGCTTACGATGAAGCTTCGCCATTATTTCGCAATGTCTCATTCGATCTTAGACGCGGGGAAACGGTAGCACTGATCGGACCGAACGGGATCGGGAAATCCACGATGCTGAAATGCCTCACCGGAAGCCTGCGCCCGGTAAGCGGCCAGATTCAGTGGGGAACCAAGGTGCAGATCGGCTATTATGATCAGGAGCAAACGGGTCTAAACCCCAACAATACGGTTCTGGAGGAACTGTGGAGCGCTTATCCCGGCATGGAGGAAGCAAGAATTCGCACCGTGCTTGGCAACTTCCTGTTCAGCGGAGACGATGTACTCAAAAAGATCTCCTCGCTGAGTGGCGGTGAGAAGGCTCGTGTCTCCCTCTCCAAGCTCATGCTCAAGGAAGCCAACATGCTGATTCTCGATGAGCCTACCAACCATCTCGACCTTTTCGCGAAAGAAGTATTGGAAGCAGCGCTCATGGATTATGAGGGCACACTGCTGTTCATCTCTCATGACCGGTATTTCCTTAACAAAATGGCTGAACGGATCGTGGAGCTGCATCCTGGAGGAACCGAGCATTACCTCGGAAACTATGATGACTATATTGAAAAGAAGCAGGAGCTTGAGGACATCGCACGCGAAGCTGAAGAAGCAGCTCTCTCTTCCTCTAAGCGGTCTGTGAAACCCGATCAGGAACCAACCGAGAAATCCGGAGCCGCCTCATTCGAAGCAGACAAGCAGGCCAAGCGTGAGGAGCGTAATCGGCAGCGGAAACAGGAAGCCCTCGAACAACAGATTGCCCAGCTGGAAACGGAAATTACGGAGCTCGAAGCCCAGATGGCCCTTCCAGAGGTGTTTCAGGATTACATGAAGCTGCAGGAGCTTCAGGGAGACGCGGAAGCACGGAAGCACCAGCTGGCCAAAGCGTATGAAGATTGGGAAATCCTCGCGCTTGAGTCTTGATTTCGCACCTCGTCAGCATCCGTAGTATTGGGCTCATGTGCAAGTTCAGTTAGTAAAAACGAAAATCGGAAAAGCCGACTCCTTGACCGGATCGGCTTTTTTGTTTTTTATATGAATCGCTTCAGAGATTAATTTAGAGATTTTGCATTTGTCAAATTTACTCGAATTGTGAAAAATATTTTCACTCTACTCCATTTCATATTTATCCACAGAAAAGCAAGATAGCAAGCAGATTAATGAAGTTAATTATACAGCGGTAGAATCGCATTTTTGAACAAAAACCATATTTATCCACCAAGTTATCCACGTTATCCACAACTTTGTGGATACAAGGGGTGAATACTATCCCCTAAACCCTTTTAGTTTCGAAAACATTGCTGGATTGACTTTCGTTCAGTTACCCACAAATTACCCTGAATATGTGGATAACTATAATCACACCTTGACAGATCGCTTTTTACTTATATAGATTATCTCACATAATCAGACAAAAGCAGACCTTCCAATCCTAGGTCTGCTTTTCGATTTCTGATAACTCACTTTGCTCTTTTACCTTGCTTATTCAACCTTTTCTATACGTGCACAGACTTGTCACTTTCCGTTGACTCTGCCTTGAGTCCCGCAGCGTTACATGCTGCCACATAAGCAAGACCTGCTGCCATAACAATATCATTGTGCGTAGCTGTTCCTCTGAATTCCCGTCCTGCACGTTCCACAGCAACAGCCGCCTCTGCTGTCGCCTCTTCTCCTCCGCTCAGCGCATGGATTTCCATATCCACGAAGCTGATATCATCGGAAATGCTCTGACCGATCGCACGAATGGCTGCTTCTACCGGTCCGCTGCCAACGGCAGAATACGTCTGTTCGCCCGCACCTGTCCGGATCCGAACGGCTGCCATCCGGTCTGTCATGCTGCCTGCCGTTACCTGCAGTTCAACCAGCTCATAATCCTGCGCAGGAATGTTCATCGTCTGGCTGACCATTTGCAGCAGCTGATCGTCACTGACCACTTTTTGCTTGTCGGCGGTTTCCTTGAACACTTCGTACAATTGTTCCATTTGCTGCTCATCCGGTTCGAAACCGTACTTGCGAACACGGTCTTTCAGGGCGTGACGACCCGAATGTTTTCCCAGAATGATCATGCTGCGCGGAATACCCAACGCTTCAGGGTCCATGATTTCATAGGTATTCCGATTCTTCAGTAGTCCATCCTGGTGAATTCCCGATTCATGCTGGAACGCATTGCGTCCGACCACCGGCTTATTGTAAGCAATCGGGAAGTGCATGGCCCGGCTGATCTGGCGGGACGTCTCGTATAGCTGATTCAATTTGATATTCGTTGTGGCACCAATGGCATCTCCTCGTGTCTCCAGTGCCATGATCAGCTCCTCCAATGCACAGTTACCTGTACGCTCACCAATTCCGTTGATCGTTACTTCGATCTGGGAAGCCCCGTTCGCAATCGCAGCCAAACTGTTGGCCACTGCAAGTCCCAGATCATTATGACAGTGGGCGCTATACCGTACTTGATCGCCACCTCTGGCCCCCTCGCGGACACGGCGGAACATCTCTCCGTATTCATGCGGCAGCGCGTAACCGACGGTATCCGGCAGATTGATGATGCTGGCCCCAGCTTCAATAGCTACCTCAATCATCTCGATCAGGTCATCCATTTTGGTCCGGGCTGCATCCATCGCCGTGAATTCCACAATGTCGGTAAACTGGCGTGCATAGGACACCATCTCCCGTGCAGTAGCGACAACCTCACTGCGTGGACGGCGCAATTGGTGCTCAATGTGGATATCTGAAGAAGAGATGAACAGGTGAATCCGGCGTCGTGCAGCATCAGCTGTCGCTTTTACTGCAGCGTCTATGTCTCCTTTGACTGCACGGGCGAACCCACAAATTTCCACGTTTTGCAGTTGTCTGGATATCGCCTGAACCGCCGCGAACTCCCCTGGGCTGGAGATCGGGAATCCAGGCTCAATGACGTCAATGCCAAGCGCAGCCAGCTGGTGAGCCAGCTCAATTTTTTGTTCCGGCTGCAGACTGGCGCCAGGTGCCTGTTCTCCATCACGCAGTGTGGTATCAAAAATCTCAATTTTCCGCTTGTTCATTTCCGTTGTCATTATACTCCGCCTCCATTAATTTCAATGTATGTGTATTCTATGATAAACATTATCCATGCAGTTTTTTTCTCTCCTGAGTGCACGTCGACTTGCACTCCTGAATTCAATTCCTGCTCACCATTCTTATACGATACGCTTCCACACCCACCCATTTGCTGCCGGCAGCAAAACAAATAACCCGCCATCTCATCTAAGAGACGGCGGGTTATATCCCCTCCGCGGTACCACTCTTGCTTGACGATTCCGGCTTGCGCCAGACATCATCCACCTCGTCGTCTCCGGACTCACCATCACTGCCCTGTTGTTCATAGCGCTGCTTGATGGAGCAATCTGGAGAAACACCTTATAACGGTGGTCAGCCGTTGCTGTGTACACAGGACTTCCTGGTTCCACAGCTCCGTTCCCGGGCGAGATTCAAACGATTCCAGCCACTGCGTCGCACCACCCCGCAGCTCTCTGAGCGCTTCATCGTTTTACTGCTCCCGTTCATTACATTTATCGTATGTAACCCTTTTGTTCAATCAAAAAAAGCCTGCCATCTCTCGCAATAATGCAAGAGACGACAGGCTGTAGCCATCGCGGTACCACTCTTGTTGACTTTCCATGCTCCCAAGGCAGCCTCCGTATGCGTCCATACGGATCTATTTCCTCAAGGATGAAAAATCCCCTTCGTTATTGCCGAGTTCTTACCTGACATTCAGGTCATCTGCACGGCAACGGCCCAATCACGGAGGCAATCCGTAACGATGTACTTTCTTATGACCGATTCGGCCTTCGGATCCTCCTGTGGAGTTTCCGTGTTCCATCGTTCCGCTTCCAGGCGAGTTTCTGGTTTCCTTCGACTGCGTTTCACCATCCCGCAGCTCTCTAAGACCCGGATTAACCTTACTATTCCTGTTCATTGCGTTTTCGGTTCAGGACTTCAATATCCTGTTTAAATTTGTAACTAATATACATTCTTCACATGCTGCTGTCAACTCTTAATTCCAACATTGACTACACAGACTGAACAGACCATGCCTCCAAGGATAATCCCGGATCTGCCTTGGCATCGAATTCAGAGATTTCACCCCGCTGCCATTTCAAATAAGCGGCAGCTCCGATCATCGCTGCATTATCCGTACAGTACTCCATCGGCGGAATCAGCAATTCGAGCCCTTCCTTGGCACATCGCTCCTGCAGAGCCGAGCGTAAACCGCGGTTAGCCGCAACACCTCCGCACAGCAAAAGCTGGCGTGATCCGTATTCACGAACGGCTCGCACCGCCTTCTCTACCAAAACTTCCACTACAGCTTCCTGGAACCCACGCGCCACAGCAGACGGTTCCAGCGTTTCTCCACGCATTTTGGCCTGATTGAGTGCGTTCAGCACAGCCGATTTCAATCCACTGAGACTGAAATCATAAGAACCCGCTTCCAGCCACACCCGAGGTAACGGCACAACCTGTTCTGCTTCAGACGCCATCCGGTCCACATGAGGGCCCCCCGGATACGGGCATCCCAAGGCACGTGCTACCTTGTCATAAGCCTCACCTACGGCATCATCCCGCGTACGGCCAATCAGCTTGAACTTACCCTCGGATTCCATATGCACAAGCTCCGTATGTCCACCCGACACCACCAGAGCCATCGCAGGATATTGCAATTCATGTGTAAGCCGGTTGGCATAGATATGGCCAGCAATATGATGCGTGCCAATCAGCGGTTTGCCCAGTGCCATGGCTAGCGTTTTGGCCGCAACGATACCTACCAGCAATGCCCCCACCAGACCAGGTCCCTGCGTTACGGCAATCGCGCTCAGGTCTCTTGGACGGATACCGGATTGTTCAATCGCCTGTTCCATCATCAAGGTAATCACTTCAACATGTTTACGTGAAGCAACCTCAGGCACCACTCCGCCAAACGCCTTATGTGTCTCAATCTGACTCGAGATCAGGTTGGACAGCACTTCCTGCCCATCCTTGACCACGGCAACCGATGTTTCATCACAGCTGGTCTCCACCGCCAAAATATAGGATGGACCCGATTGTTGTTGTTCACTCATTTCGCTCATGAATCCGTTACGCTTCCTTCCTCTTCGCCGCTCCGGCCTGCAGGCGGCAAATTCGCCCACATAATCATCGCATCCTCCTGATTGTCGGAGTAATACCCTTTGCGAAGACCTGCCGATTCAAACCCTTTTTTCTCATACAAACGCTGGGCAACCAGGTTCGATACCCTCACTTCCAGCGTCATTCGCTCCATGCCAAGATATGCCGCTGTTCTCATAAGCTCATCCAGCAGTTTCTCGCCAAGCTTGCGACCCCTGTAGGCCTCTCTTACGGCAATGTTGGTAATATGGGCCTCATCCATGATGGTCCACATCCCTGCATATCCGATAGCTCTGCCTTCCAGTTCCATGACCATATATTTGGCAAAATGATTATTCGTTAATTCGTTTCGAAATGCTTCTTCCGTCCAGGGCATCGTAAATGCCTCATGTTCAATCACCATAACATCCGGAATGTCGTTCAATGTCATGAGTCTGAACTGAAGTGCTGCATCCTGTCCGTAACCTTCCATCTCGTCCATCCGCTCGCCACCCTTCTTTCAGCCTTTGCGCAGTAGATTGGCTTCCGCCTCGGCCAGCTGGGTGTAGTTCGGCACCAGCGCATGCACATCATCGCGCTGCCCTGCAAGCAGCGCTTCGGCGCCAAGGCGCCCGATCCAGCGGCCTTCCAGCTCATAGGGTACGAGCTGGAGCGCCGTACCTGCTGGGCAGCGGAGCTCAGCCGCTGCTGCCGCATGCGGGCCCGTCTCGCCGACAATCCAGACGGCTGCGGGCCGCTCTTCCGGCGCCGCCTCCGCCATGCGGGCGGCGAGAGCTTCCAGCCATCCGTCCATCATGCGGATGGCATCTGGCGCAAGCCGCCGGGGCGCATCGCTCCCGGCGGAGGCGAACAGCGCGGTGTACGCCTGACCGCGCCGCGCATCCACGAGCGGAACGATCCAGTGGACAGGGGCGGCACCTGTGCCGCCCTGGTCCGCGGATGGCGTTCCGCCAGCCCCTGCTGCGGCAGGTTCATTTGCCGCAGCTTCGGCTTTGGCCGCGAGGCCGCGATGCCAGCCGCCCCAGGCCATCGCCTGCAGGCTGGACACCCCGGCAACGGGGATGTCCCATGCCCAGGCGAGTGTTTTCGCCGCCGTTACCGCAATGCGGATACCTGTGTATGAGCCTGGGCCGATGCCTACGGCAATGCCGTCCAGCTGGCCAGGTGCAGTGCTGCTTGCTGCCAGCAGCTGCTCCATTACAGGCACGACATGCACGGAGTGATTCCGTTCGGCACGTTCATTGCGCTCCTCCAGCAAGGCGTGATCTTCCATCACCGAGGCAGCCATCACCGCGGTGGACGTATCCAACGCCAAAAACCGCTGACGCGGCTTTTTTTGTAAATCTTCCATCATCTATTGACTCCATTCTGTCTGAACTGCCGGCACATGGCGGCATAAGTCTCACCGTATCCATCCAGCGTAATCTTGCGATCCTCCGGACCGGTTGTTTCAATCTGTACATGCAAATGGTCCTCCGGCAGCAGTTCGGGAATGATACTGGACCACTCCACCAGACTGACTCCGGCTCCATAGAAGTATTCATCCAGCCCAAGCTCGTCCGCTTCTTCCAGTGAAATACGATACACATCCATGTGATATAAAGGCAAACGCCCTTCATATTCCTTAATTAACGTAAACGTGGGACTGTTCACCACTTCACGGATACCCAAATGCCAGGCAAACTTCTGTGAAAATGCCGTTTTGCCCGCGCCCAAATCACCATCAAGTGCAATCACCATTCCGGCAATTGCCTGTTCAGCAAGTGCGGACGCAAGCGCCTCTGTATCTGCAATGCCATGGGACTCAAACTCCCACTGCTCATGCGTTTTGTTCAATATACGCCCCACCTTTGGCGGTCAGCCGCCTGAGTTCACTTTGAACCTTATTATATCGGTCCCTTTCTCCCCCCGCAAGCATCAGGGATGAACAGCAAAAGCTACATTGGCAGATCATAAAATCAAATAAACCGGCACCTGACGGCACCGGCCTTCCTGCAACATCCTGTATTTAACGTTATCTTCGTTAAGTTCCTACTCTTCCAGGCGGTCCACACGCACGGTCTGCGTATTTCCCGGTCTGCTGCCTACCTGAACGGTAGCCATTCCGTTCGCTTCGTCCACATGTTCAATCCAAACCGGATCTCCCTCCAGGGTAACCGCAATTGTATCCTTGGAATCGTAAATCGCCTTGGCACGTTTTGCATCCATCATGTTATTCATACTCTCCTTCCGGATCATCATGTGGTTCACGAATCATCGTGTCCGTCGTACTCTCACCAATATACCCGTTATCCTCGGTAACCTGGCCTCCACCTAACCCTTCATTCACCATCCGGTCAATGTCGAGCATGAAGGACTCCCGATCAAGTGGCAGCTTCTCGGAAGTCACCGCTTCCCAGTTCACCGCAGCAGCTGGCGTGTAAACTTCTTCAGAATCCTCTGCCCCGTCAATGGGATATGGAGAAAAGGCATGTTTGTGCGCTTCTTCTTCATCCCTACTGTTCTTCATTTCGGTACCTCCCAGGTTGTTCGATGTCATCCACTTCCTGAATCACATGCTTAAGACTCAATACCGTGTTCAAGCATGTTTCTGTTATCATCCCCCAGTCAGCCCGAACCATACGAATTCATCCTGTAAGCGATTATCCAGTCACAGAAATGCCCATACTACATCATAAAAAGGTACCTCGGAAAGGAGCCGACCCATGCATACGGTCTGGAAAGGTGCAATCAGCTTCGGTCTCGTGCACGTCCCTGTCAAGATGTTCTCGGCTACTGAAGACAAAGACATCTCCATGCGCTACATCCATAAAGTCTGCGGCAGCCCGCTCGCTTACGTCCGTCAATGTCCTTCCTGTGAAGTGGATGTGAAGTGGGAAGAAATTACGAAAGGGTATGAATACGAAAAAGGAAAATTTGTGCTCTTCGAAAAAGACGAGCTGGAAGCCCTGAATGATTCAGCCAGCAAGACCATCACCATCCTGGATTTTGTGGATTTGACGGAGATCGATCCCATCTATTTTCAAAAAACATATTACCTCTCTCCCGATCAGGCCGGCGGTAACGCTTATCAGCTGCTGATGACAGCCATGCGGGATACCGGCAAAATCGGCATCGCCAAGGTCTCCATTCGTTCCAAAAGCAGCCTCGCTGCCATTCGGGTACTGGAGGATTGTCTCTCCATGGAAACCATCTTCTATCCGGATGAGATTCGTCCGGTCTCACAAGTACCAAACTTGCCGGAAGCTCAAAATGTCAATGACAAGGAATTGACGATGGCGAAGCTGCTGATTGATCAACTGTCCACACCTTTTGAACCCGGCAAATATACAGACGATTACCGCAATAAACTGCTGGATCTCATCAATCACAAAGTAGCGGGTGAAGAGATCAAGATTGCGCCGGCTAAACCGGAAGCGAATGTCATGGATCTGATGGCAGCCCTTCAAGCCAGCATTGAGGCAGTCAAGCCTATTCCTGCTGACCCGGGAACAACAACAGCCAAACCCAAAAAACGCGCTCCCAAAAAGACAGCTGTGCAAGCCGTGGTCGGAAGCGATACCGAAGCAGCTCCACCCAAAAAGAAAAGAGCCGCTTCCAAGTCCAAATCATAACGAACAAAAATATTTACGATATGACCCATCCGGCTCCGTTAGCCGGATTTTATTTTTTTATAAGCCCTCATGTCCTAGTATAGGTTCGCTCGAAACGTGAAAATACAATTGACGAAAGTATATTTATATTTTATATTAACTTATGAAAAGTAACTTATTTATCATTATAAAGTTTAACTTATAGGATCCGAAGCGAGAATGATATGACATACCTATATTTGTTAAAGCAATTTAGATGAGATGATCTCAAATTTATTTCATATGAGGAGGAAATGATGATGACTACCCCATACCAGATCCCTGCAACTACTCACTTGGGTGAAGTGAGCCTGCGAATCAGCAACCTGGAGCGATCCATTCAATTTTACACCGAGGTGGTTGGACTTCGTTTACTGGAACGGCAGGAGAAGGTCGCAACGATGACCGCTGACGGCAAAACGTCGCTGCTGCGTCTGGAAGAACTAACTGATGCGGTGACATTGCCTATTCGCTCTCACGCGGGCTTATACCATTTTGCCATTCTGCTGCCTGACCGCAAGTCCCTTGGGCTTGCCCTCCGCAACCTCGCCGCCTCTGGCATTGAAATCGGCCAAGGGGATCACCTGGTGAGTGAAGCCTTTTATATTTCCGATCCGGATCAAAACGGCATTGAAATCTACGCTGACCGTCCCCGTGATACCTGGAAACGGGATACAGACAACAACTACATCATGGCAAGTGATCCAGTGGATGTGCAGAGCTTGTTCGATATCTCTGAGAATGAGCCTTGGAATGGCCTGCCGGCCGGAACCGTTATTGGTCATGTACACTTTCATGTACGCAGCCTGGAAGAATCCCGCCGTTTCTACACTGGTGTGCTCGGCTTTGACGTGGTTGGCAATTTTGCCGGCATGTCGGCGCTGTTTGTTTCTGCAGGTGGGTATCACCACCATATCGGCCTGAATATCTGGGCAGGCACAGGTGCTCCTGCGAATCCGAACCAGGCTACGGGAATCGACTACTTTACCATCGTATACGCTGGACAGGAACAATTGCAGCACGCGCTGGAACAATTGCGTAATCAAGGTTCCACACTTGAGGAACTGGGCGGTCAATGGTTTACCATCGATCCGCAGAATATCCGTATACGGCTGGTTACAGCAGAATAAACGTGTTACTCCATTATTTAATTTCATGGCATACCGTGGAAGCTCGGACAGTGTACATCTCTTGATCCTTTGTTTAGAGATGATGCCCTCGTCCGGGCTTTTTTTTATTATAAATATGGTGAATTTGGCGCATCCTAACCTAATATCCAGTCCGTTCGATGAAGGAGAACCCACATGGTTGAAAAGGGACGTCTGACTGTAAGGCAGCTTGCCGCCTTAATGTTCCTCTGCACAATTGGTGAACAAATACTTGTATTTCCGGCCATGATCACCTCATTCGCCCACGAAGATGCCTGGATATCCGGTTTACTCGGTGTCGCCGGAGGTATGGGGATTCTGTTCATTTTTTTGGTCACCTATAAGCTCCACCCCAAACTCAATCTGATCGAAAATGCACTTCGTACATTCGGACCTTGGATCGGGGCCTTGTTCAGCTGCTTTTATTTGTTTTATTTTCTGATTGGTACGTCCACATTCGTCAGGGAAATCGGGGATTTCATGTCTACCCAGATCCTGCCTGAATCGCCGCACTTGATTTTGCACCTGCTCTTTGTTGGCACTCTCGTATGGGGGCTCATCTGCGGCCTCGAATGTATAGCGAGGAGTGCAGAGCTTTGGCTTCCCTTGATCGTCTTGTTTTTGCTTATTCTAACGATTTGTCTGCTCCCTCACGTAAAACTGGATAATATCCAGCCTGTTCTTGCCCAAGGCTTCGCTGCTCCATTCCGAGGTTTTATTGCCGTGCTGACCTATCCTTACTGTGAGTTATGCATCTTCATGATGTTACTCCCTTACGCCAAGAAGGAACCTCATTTGGAGAAGGATTTTCTTCTGGCAGGATTCATTGGCGGCCTGATGCTTACACTGACGCTGACCATTTGTCTTCTGGTTATGGGGCCGTTTATGACGCAGCATCACTGGTTCGCCTCTTTTCAACTGTCGCAAGAGATTAATATAGGCAACTTTGTGCAGCGAATCGAAGCCTTTATGGCCTCCGTCTGGATTATCGCCGTTTTCTTCAAAAGCATTCTGTTCTTCTACAGCTTTATCCTGGGGATCACGAACCTGTGCCGACTTTCAAGCTACCGTATGCTTATTCTGCCTGCGTCCCTTTTGATTTTGGCGATGTCCATCCTGGTGGCTCCGGACGAGGTTTTTTATCTCAAAGTCATTATCCCCTATTGGATCGACTGGGATCTTACGTGCGGAATCGCACTTCCTGTGCTGCTTATTTTGGTACATAAATTAAAGTCTCGTGCTTCAAAACGAGAACGTTAAAGCAGGTAACCACTTCTGGTTACGATTGCTCAATACTGCCACCCGAAAGGAGCCCTGTACATGTTTAAGCCTCTGATCCCCTTTGAACCCATATCCCGGGACAGCATTCCAAGCGGACCTAACTGGATTGCCCAGGTGAAATGGGATGGGGTTCGCATGCTTGCGTACGAAGATGGCCATGAACTCAGGTTGATTAACCGCAGACTGCACGACCGGACAGTTCAGTATCCAGAGCTGGTCTCTGACCGCAATCTGTGCAGCGTCCCCTCCTACATTCTGGATGGCGAAGTGATTGCGCTTGACCCCGAAACGGGAAAGCCTTCTTTTTACCATGTGCTGCGCCGGGACCGCATGAGCAAACCAGACGCGATCGCCCAGGCCTTGTACCGGATTCCGGTGACTTATATGGTTTTCGATATTTTATACTGTGATGGAAAATGGGTCACGGATCAACCGCTTGCCGAACGCCAGCGTCTTCTTCATCGTGTTCTTAACCCGGGCTCACACGTTCAGGAGGTGACCAATACCTCCGATGCGGCTTCTCTGCTCACCGTTATGAGACAGCATCAGATGGAGGGAATTGTCTGTAAAGACCTCACAAGTACCTATGGCATCAATGGCAAGGATCAGCGCTGGCAAAAGGTTAAAATCATGCATGATCTATATGCCATGATTGGCGGGGTTACCTACCGTAGCGGCGTCGTTAACGCCATTGCGGTTGGTGTATATGATGGGCCTCATTTTGTCTATATTGGTCATGTCGGCACAGGTAAGCTGAACTCAGCTACCTGGCGTAAACTGACCGAGGAAGTTGAACCTTTGATTCAAAAGGAGCGGCCGTTCCATAACGTGCCCGAACGAAGCTCCGAAACGACATGGATCAGGCCCCAGATCGGAGTCAAAGTGCAATACATGGAACTGACCCAGCATCGCACTCTCCGCCATCCAAGCATACAAGCATTTGCTGAAGTATCTCGTGAAGATTGTCTTGCCAGCCAGCTCACCATCGAGGTGTAGTAGGTGTGTTTTATTTTTTTAGACTCATGAAAAGGGAGGTGTTCATATGCCCCGTACGATCAAAGGTACCATTACCATCGAGGGAGTAGAGCTTACTGTAACCAATCCCGACAAATTACTGTGGCCTGAAGCAGGAGTAACGAAAGCCATCTATCTGCAGAAGCTTGCCGCTATCGCTCCCTTTCTGCTGACGTACACCAGGAACCGCCTCCTGACAACCATCCGATATCCGCATGGTGCAGGCGGTGAATTTTTTTATCAAAAAAATGCTCCTGAACCCATTCCTGAGTTCGTACGTACCGAAATTCATGAGGGCATCCGCTATATCGTCATGGACGGTCTTCCGGAGCTGCTGTGGCTCGGCAATCTTGCCGCCCTGGAATTCCATCCCTCGTTACATGCTGTAGGCAGTCATCTCCCATGTGAATGGATGATTGATCTCGACCCCTCTCTTGAAGAGGAGCCGCGTATTATGCAGGCTGCTCTAATCGTAGGCGAAACGCTGACTTCCCTTGGCCTCCGTTCCGTACCCAAAACTTCCGGTGCCACAGGCATACAGATCATCGTTCCCATCCGACAGGGCGTCACCTTTGATGAGCTGCGGGATATTGGTCATTTTGTCGGCAAGTACGTCACCCAGAAGCATCCCGACCTGTTTACACTGGAGCGGCTCAAAAAGGACCGCGGAGACCGCATATATTTCGATTACCTGCAGCATTATGGCGGCAAAACCCTGGCAGCACCGTATACACCGCGAGCTAAACCCGGAGGTACCGTATCCACCCCGCTCACATGGGATGAAGTTCGGAACAATGTGTCGGTTAAGGATTATCACTTGATGAATATTGTGGAACGGCTGCAGCAGGTAGGCGATCTCATTGCCAGCGTGGAGCCGCAGCCCGTAGAACTCATTACGCAGCACCTCAAAAAGAAATAGCCGGCAGCCCTCAAACCGAGGACGCCGGCTATTTCTTCATTTCTTATTATAAGCTTCTCACATCGGGTAAGACTCGCTAATGGATACCTTTTTTCTTGAAACGTCCGCCCTTCACGTCATGAATGTTACCGATCGCCACAAAGGCATGCGGGTCCCAATCTTCCACGATCGACTTCAGCTTCGCTTCTTCCAGACGAGTAATGACCACGAAGATAATTTTCTTCTCATCCCCGCTGAATCCGCCTTCCCCATCCAGGAAAGTAACCCCACGACCGAGACGGTCTGTCAGGGCTGAACCGATATCCCGATATTTCTCACTGATGATCCATACCGATTTGGACTGATCCAAACCTTCATTGACGATATCAATCATCTTCATAGCAATATAGTACGCGATCATTGAATACAGGGCGTTCGGCCAACCGAATACAAATCCTGCGCCTGCGAAAATAAACACGTTAATGAACAAAACAATCTGTCCGACAGACAATGGTGACTTCTCACTCAGCAGGATGGCTACGATCTCCGTACCATCAAGCGATCCCCCAGACCTGATAACAAGGCCGACACCGACCCCCAGGATCAATCCGCCAAAAACAGCTCCGAGCAGCGGCTCACCCGGTGTCAATGCAGGAACATGGTGCAATAAAGAAGTTCCGATGGACATGGCCACAATGCCAAGCAATGTGGATAACGCGAACGTTTTACCAATTTGTTTGTAACCCAGGATCAGAAATGGCAAGTTGAGCAAGGTCAGGAAAATCCCGAGCGGCAGATTCGTAAGCTCTGACACCATAATCGAGATCCCCGTAATCCCACCATCAATGACGCCATTAGGCACCAGAAATATTTCAAGTGATACGGCCATCAGTGCGGCACCAACCAAAATCATTACAATACGTTGCAGGAGCTTCAGTGTAAATACCGAGCTTTTTACATTCCGATCCGGCTTCGATGTTAATTCTTTAACCGTTACATTGGACATGGTATCCCCCCCGTTTGATCAATATGTGAATCAATTTCATAAATCATTTAAATACCGGACGGGGAAACTACATATAGAAGAAAACGATCTCGGTCGAACCCTATACGTACCCTGCTATAAGCATCTAAAAGCAATATGAAATGGATTCAAATATGTCTTAATTCCGGTTTACACTTCGAAAAGAGAGCAAAAGGGAGCCTGTTTCCCGCAGACTCCCCTCCTTCGCCAAGACATGATTTATATATTTATTATATCATAAAAGATCAAATTTGAGCAAAATAGTTAGCAAAAAGAAGATAAATTCAAAAAAAGTGAATTTATCTTCAGAAATCGAACCTAAAACGGCTAAAGCAGCGGAGAAAGCATGCGAGAAAGTATTTCTGCCCCTTTTTGTCCTCGTGATCGCCCCTGAAAGACCTCCAGATCAATTTTGCTGCATTCCTGCAAATCCCGTTCAAAATCTTCAATAAGCCGATTCATGGAAGAAGACTCAAACAAGACGGCGGTCAACTCAAAGTTGCAGAAAAAACTCCGCATATCCATGTTCGCAGTGCCTACGGTTGCAAGGAGTTCGTCCACAATCATGACCTTGGCATGTACAAATCCTTTTCGATATTGATAAAACTCCACGCCCGCACGAAGCAGTTCCTCAACGTAAGAAAGGGAGGCCAGATGAACAAGCCGGGAATCCGACTGGTAAGGAATGATAATCTTAACATCCACTCCGCTTACAGCTGCCGTCTTAAGTGCTTCATACAGGGCAGGGTCCGGAATAAAATAGGGACTTGTAATATAGATGCGGTTACAGGCTACCGAGATGGCACCAAAACACATCTCCTGAATGGCATCCCACTCCTGGTCGGGACCGCTGGCGAGAATTTGAATGCGTTCTTCACCGCTGCATATGTGGGGCGGGAACAATTCGGTCAATTGAGGTTCGGAAATCTGCTCTCCAGATGCCAGCTTCCAGTCATTAAGAAATGTATTTTGCAGGAAATAAACGGCATCTCCCTCGATCTGCACATGAGTATCCCGCCAAAATCCAATCTTCGGATACTGCCCAAGATAATCATCGCCTACGTTAATCCCGCCCACGAATCCCACCTTGCCATCCACAACGACAATCTTGCGGTGGTTGCGATAGTTCACCCTGCGGTCAATCGTGGCGATCAATGGTGGAAGAAAGAAGTGAAACTCCACTCCCGCTTCCTTCAGCTCGCGGATAAAGCTCCAGCTCATTTTATGACTGCCCAGGCCATCACAAATAAATCGAACCTTAACCCCTTCCTGTGCCTTACGAATCATGACTTCCTGGAATTGGGTACTGATCACATCATCACGGAAGATATAAAATTCCACGTGCAAATGATGTTTCGCCTTCTCCATTTCATGCAGCATTGCAGAAAATGCCTCTTCTCCATTTGTGAGCACCTTGCTATGGTTACAACCGGTTATCGGGCTTTCCGACAGATGCGTTAATAAATTGAACAACCGCTGCTGATGCTCGAAGCCGTGGTCCGGCATCTGCGAAGCATCCTCCACGATATGGGCTTGTTCCCAGATGGTCTCTCTGATCTCGCGGAAGATTCGTGATCCTGCCTTGCGGACCTTTTTACGCTTGTTATAGTCCTGAGCGACAAAGTAGTACACCACGAATCCAACGAGTGGAACGCAAAATAAAATAAACAGCCAGGCCACTGCCTTGGACGGATTACGGAATTCCAGCACCAATATTGTGGCTGCCTGAAAAATAAAAACAACTAAGATGATGACCAGCCAAATCATTCGGCTTCCCCCTCGATGACGTTCTACTGCCTTTCTCTCTCTCTTCATCAGTTTTGACGATAAAGGATATAGCTAATCATAGATACCCAATGTTAGGCACATTCGTAACGTTCGCATAGATAAAACATTACATACATAAACTAAACCTACGTTTTTTGGACGGGTCTTCCTTTGAAAGGGTTGTCTATACTGACTGTGTTTGCA
Source organism: Paenibacillus sp. P13VS (assembly GCF_015143645.1). NCBI lineage: Bacteria > Bacillati > Bacillota > Bacilli > Caryophanales > Paenibacillaceae > Paenibacillus > Paenibacillus sp. P13VS. The sequence goes on from NZ_WYEV01000004.1 coordinate 333,661, forward strand.
TCTACATATTCTTTATCATGTCTAAAAAACCGCATCACAGCGCGATTTTCAGGCATTTCACCTTCCATAGTCTTCCTCCTTGGCCCCGCAGGAGGTGGTCTTCTGACGTTAAATTCGATATAATATTCGTTAAAAACTTATTACCTAAAGGAGAAGAGTAGTGAATGGACAGTGAGAGGTATGCGTTAAATTTAGTATTGGTTGCGATTTTGATAGGATTTTCAGCATTTTTCGTTGCGGTTGAATTTGCCTTGGTACGAATTCGTCCAAGCCGGATTGACCAAATGATTGCAGAAGGAAACAAGCGTGCTCTGGCTGTCAAACAGGCTGTTGCCAACCTGGATGGATATCTGTCCGCATGTCAGCTCGGGATAACCATTACATCCCTCGGTCTTGGATGGCTTGGTGAACCGACGGTTGAGAAAATTCTCCACCCTGTGTTTGAAAGCATGCACTTACCTGAGACGCTCTCATCATTCTTATCGTTTGTTATTGCCTTTGTCGCCATTACATATTTGCATGTTGTGGTTGGTGAACTTGCTCCCAAAACGATTGCAATCCGCAAAGCTGAAACGGTTGCGCTCCTGACGTCTACACCTATCATCTGGTTTAACCGAATTATGTATCCTTTTATCTGGCTGTTGAACGGCTCGGCGAATCAACTGGTCAAATTGTTTGGAATCAAGCCTGCGTCCGAGCATGAAGAGGCGCACTCAGAAGAAGAACTGCAAATTATCATTAATGAAAGCTTCGAAAGCGGCAAAATTAATCAGGCCGAGTTCGGTTATGTTAGCCGGATCTTTGCTTTTGATGAAATGCTCGCCAAAGAAATTATGGTACCCCGGACCGATATGGTCTGCCTTTATGTCAATAAAACGAATGAAGAAAACCTGGAAATTATCAGGGAGGAGCAATATACCCGATTCCCGGTTGTCAATGAGAGCAAGGACGATATCATTGGTATCATCAATACCAAACAGTTCTTCCTGGAGCTCTACGGGAACGACGAACCGGTTGATCTGTCTTCGCTGATTCAGCCCGTATCTGCTGTTCACGAAACGACTCCGGTGAAGGATCTGCTCAAGAAAATGCAGAAGGACGGCGTGCACATCGCGGTGCTGGTCGACGAATATGGCGGTACATCAGGGATTGTAACCATCGAGGATGTTCTTGAACAGATTGTCGGCGAGATTCGCGACGAGTTCGATGCGGACGAAGTGGAAGATATCCAGATCATCAATGAGAACTATGTCATTATGGATGGCAAGGTATCCCTGTCGAAGGTTAACGACATGTTTATGTCGAATCTCGATGCCGATGAATGGGACACCATTGGTGGATGGCTCTACAGCCATCGCCCGGAAATGAACGAGCAGGATGAGTATGAATTTGAGAACCTGACGTTTGTACTTCTGGAAAAAGACAAAAACCGTTTCTACAAGGTGGCGGTTGTACCTAAAGAACCACTTGTCATGTCTGAGTATACGGATGAAAACGAGAAAGAGGCCTAATTGGGCTAAATGAAGGCATCTCCATAGATAAGAAGAAAGAGCACTTACCAATTTAGGTAAGTGCTCTTCTTCTTATCTCCCGCTTGATGCGTCAATTCCCCATGTTATCACTCCACTTTTAATACCCATTTTGCAATATCATCGATAATAGCTTTGGAGACGTTAGATGGTTCAGTGTACTCTTGACCAATTGAAAGTCCATCATAGCTGGATAAGAGATGATTCACCTTTGGATAGCTATTGTACGTTACATTGGAATGACCTTGAAGAGCCGTTTTCCAATTCTGGAATTGATCCATAGACACTTGCACATCATTTTCACCTTGCAGAATAAGCATGGGGATATGTTGTGATTTAGCCAGTTCCGCAGGTACATAATCTCTCTGCTCAAACCACCAATAAGCAGGTTGAAGTGGAAACGCCTCAGGAAGATGATCTACAGAATAATTAGGATCCTTAACGATTGCAGCAACATTTTTGTAAAAATCAACTTGTTTTTGAATGATCGCCGTGTCCAAACCAAGCTGCTTCATCCGATCTAACAAATCTTTCTGCTGCTCGGTAAGCACATCCACAAAGCTGCTACTTGGTGCAGCAAGCAGAATACTTCCTGCAATATCATGTTGTTTATCCTCAGCAATGATTAACGGTACTGCAAACCCGCCTTGACTATGTCCAGCTACAAAAATCGCTGTAGAATCAATATGTGCATTCTTTTTAAGTAAGGCTACGGCATCGTTTACCTGATCCACACTTTCTTGTTTTAATGTGAATTTAGGCTGTGAAGCCACTTTATAGGTATGCTCATAGGTGACCTTATCGTATCTTAATACAGCAACGCCTTGTGAAGCTAAACCTACCGCAAGATCGCGAAATGGCTTTGCCCCACCAATGGCAGCGTCTCGATTGCTAGGCCCAGAACCGTGTACCAGAATGACAACCGGGAAAGGTCCCTCTCCCTTGGGCAAAGTTAATGTCCCTGGTAAAGCTAAATCTCCCTGACCAACCGTAATGTCTTGTTCCGTATAAGCAGATGGATCGTCGTAACTTGGTTTTTGATACACATTTGGAGCAGCCGCGGCAACATACAAGTCATCCACCAGTCCGTCCTGATTCATTCTGACGGTAATATTTACACTGGTAAGCTCTGTTTTAAACGTATATGTGACATTGCGATGCACGGAGTTGTTCTCTACGTGTTTTGCTACGGCTTTATTTGTCATTTTCCCATTTTGACCTTCTAATGCTGACCATAGCTGACTCAATAACGTGGGTGACAACACTCCACTCACCGAGGTATGAACATACTTGGCTGCCTCCTTGCCATCCCCTTCACTTATAAGTGAAATGAATATATCCTCAGGTGCCGCCTTCAGTGCCTCGATAAGAAATCCCCCATCCATATAGGTAACCCCTTTCGTTAACTGAACAGGATGGTCTAAGGGAATGACTTGCCCATCAACTATCGCCTGTTTCTCCCCTACCTTAACTACAATGGTAAGCTCATTTTTTGTTATTGTAATTTGTCCTGTGTTTTGCTGCCAAGATACCTCTGCCCCATTCTTTACTGCAATCTCACGAACAGGAACTAGATTTTCATGATCAACAGGTTTCTCGACAGCTGCTGAGATGGAAGTTACCGGCAGGATAAGGCATACGAAAGTAAGAGAACATAATAGCTTTTTCCAATTGTTCATCGTAATAACTCCTCCTAATCATTTTAGGGTATGCATAGATCTATGAGCATTTATTGGCTCAGAACTCTGCTTATAACAACAATAGCAATGATAAGTAACAACAGGACCCAAGATAGTGGACGAGCGAAGTTAATCGTCCAGCCTATTCCATAACGTTTCTCTACAGTAAAAGAAGGATCATTGGGATTGAAGTAAATAAAACCAAGCTTCCAATACTCATCATCGTTCACAGGCTGCTCCTTAGAGCGTTCGCTATCCTCTTGATGATTACGTATCTTCCCGCCGCCTTGTCTGCCTGTGAGAGACAGCAATATAGCGCCTAATAAGATTCCCACTGAGGTGATCAGACTAATCGCGGTTAACAAGACCTGATTAGGAACGAACATATTGATCTGAATGAAGGCAAATAAGATGGTTAGAAGCAACCCTGTAATGATCGTAAATAGGGACCACTTACGGCGGAATCGGATATGTTCAGCAGCAAATTGGGCAGGATTGGATGGAGTAAGCTGTTGTTTGCTTGTTTTAATACTCCAGTTAACCAGCATCAGGAGGGCAATTACTCCTAGCTGTACCAGATTAATAGCGAGTACTGAAAGGTAGGTTTTAGGCACACTGGAAGTGACATTGCCCTGAAGATCGTATTTCATTGGAATAACGTTAGGTAGTGCATCATAATTCAGGATCGAAATGATCGCAACGGCTACAATAATAGCCAGATGAATTAGAAACCAATAGTTGGAATACGTGAGCTTATTTTGGCGGAAGGTGGTATCAATTTTAACCCGTTGAGGTGCTTCTGCAGGTGGAAGTGTTCCCTTTAACCTTTTCATCTTGAAATGAAAAATTAAATGTAGTGCTACCCAATACACAACGAACATCACGGTGCAAGCACCGGTGATTATTGCTGTAGATTCTTCATTGGCAGATCGGAGTAAAAATAGGCAGACAACTATAACCAACCCGTTTCCGATCAGACTTACTGCAGCAAACGTTTTGCGTAACTTACGTAGAATAGGTGTGTAATAATTATATTCACTTACCGTAACCCCAAAGCTAATGGTTTCCCTTGTTAGATAAGGTGTAAAGGATAGAAGTACGGCTAATGGAGCAAAGATTAAGATGACAGATAAGATACTAAATAGTTGCATACATAACACACTCCCTTATTCGTTTATTCCTTGTTGTGCCCCATCTTCACATCATCATAGATTTGATCTAATATCGCAGACAATTCCTCTTTGGTCATGCCTCGACATATCGCTTCGGCAATAATTGGTCTTAATTCTCTTTGCTGCTTTTTCAAAAAATCATCCGTTAGACCAGGCATTCCATCAGGGTTTACGACAACTCCCTTTTGTCTGTGAATTAGTATGTATCCATCTTGCTTGAGTAGCGTATAAGCCTTGTTGACCGTATGAAGGTTAACACCAATATCTGCTGCCAAATTCCGAACTGAAGGTAGCGCTTCACCTAGCTGCAGTTCACCACTAGCAATGCCTTCGATAATTTGATAAACCAGTTGAGAATAAATGGGAAGTTCGGACTGCATGTCAAGTTGAATAATCAAGAGTTCACCTTCTTTTGTTGTCTGTTATATACCAAGTATAACAGATATAACAAAGGTGAGCAATGCGCATAAAAATAAAGCCGCATATCCATAGTAAGGGCAGGCTTACCTGACCCTTCACCATTGATACTCGGCTTATCTTCATGAGCTTATACTATGTGATTCAAGAGTAAACATGAGTGGAGGCACATGACCGTGCTGTCTTTTACATACCATTCATAGTTCAGTCTTATCTTCGACAATCCGATAATGGATTTTACGAACGATAATTTTCAGAATCATATATAGTGGAATAACAATAATCATACCCAAAATGTTCCACAGATCGGCACCTACTAGCAACAGAATAACTGTTGTCAGCGGATGAATATCCAGCTGCTTGCCATATACATAGGGAGATATCAGGTTATCTTGAATCTGCTGGGCAACGACAATAATGATTAGCGACCAGATCGCCATCGACGGAGATTCAATAAAGGCCACTATCACGACCGGTATCGCCGCCAATATGGCACCCACATAAGGAATAAAGTTCAATATGATGGAAGCTGCCGTCAGCAATAACGCATATGGCAAACCAAGAATAAGAAAACCAATGTACATCAGGATCCCGAGTGCAACATTGACAATAACTCGCCCAACAATAAAATTGCTCAGCGCTTCATCAATTTCATGAACGGTCTCTTCTCCATCCTTCCGATAACGTCTCGGCAAAAGCAAGGTGAGATTGGTGCCAAACTTGCTGCCTTCCTTAAGCATGTAATACAGCATAATTGGAAAGGTAGCCAAAATGATGACCAGATTGGATACAACCGAGAACAGACCTGACAGATAATCACTTACCTGTGTAATTCCCTGTGTCAGGAATTCGGAAAATCTTGACACAAGATCCGAGTCCTCCGGCAAGTATCTGGACAGGAATCCGTTTCTCTCCAGTTCGTTTAGCTGTTCACTAAGTGAGGCTATTAGAGCTGGCGTATTTTCAATAAAGTTCCACAGCTGCTCACGAAGTGACGGCCATATGAGCACGCTAAACCCGGCAATCAGCAGGGCAATCACAACATAAATAATGAGAACGGACAGGGCTCTTTTCAACCGATGTCGTTCCATGAAATCAACGAGCGGCCGAAGCAAATAATAGAAAAAGCCCGCGATTAACAGCGGAATAATAATGATATGTATTAGTGAAGTTAACGGGCGGAAAATAAAGTTCACCTTATCTCCCAAATACACAATGAGCAGCAGCAATATAATGGCTGTGCAAATTCGGTAGAACTTGTTATTTATCAAGAAAATGATCCCTCCATACACTGCTCTGCCAGCACCGGGCTATAATCTGGTGTACCTTCTTCAGTCACCTGATTATATGTACCCTTAAATGCAAGTATTGCCACATTGCATGTCAGTTAACGTGAAGGACCTTTCTCTTGCCGATGAAAAATGAGCAAAAAAAGAAGCAGGCGGTTAGCCTGCCACATCTCTTTTGCTGAATACAACCCATGAAACAACCATAAAAATCACATAGTACACAGCGAGTACGGCAACCGAGAAACCAAGGGTCATTCCCGCGTTACCCCCGCCGAACAATCCGAGGTCCATTCCCGAATTCATATACCGGCTGAGATCCATGTTATTAAATAGTACATATTTGGCCCAGTCATAGCGAGCCGGATTGAAGATCAAGGCAAAGATACTCTGGGTAAACATGATAAACAGTGACAGGCCAATCGCCAGTGCTCCCGAACGAAACACGGAGGAGACCATAAAGGCTATGGCCAGCGTAATAAACAGATCAACGTACAGGTATGCCCATAACGTAAAGGCATATGATGCCGAGGTCACGCCGCCAGCTGCACTTCCATCATGGGAGAACAGAACATAGGACATCCCTGTTGCGAGCAAGAGAATAAGCACTGTACTGAGCAGACTGAATCCCAGAACCGTAATGTATTTGGAAGCCAAAATTTTGCTGCGTGACCACGGACGAATAAGCAGCAGTTTAATTGTGCCCCATGTGAATTCACCAGCTACCGCTTCAGCCGCAATGACCACACAGAAGATGGTATTCAGGAAAAATACGATCTGAACCGTCGTTATTGCCGCTTCCCAGAAGTAAACGTCACTGCCTCCCATGCCTTCTCTCAGCAGCACCGGAAGCAGCAGCGAAATTAAAGCCAAAAATGAAAGCATAATCCAGGTACGGGGACGCCGAAAGATTTTCATATTTTCATTCAACAACAGATTTCCAAAGTTAGGCAATACCTCCGCCCCCAGTCACTTGTAAAAATTGATCTTCGAGTGTATGTGTCACGTTGCGGATACCGTATACCTGTATTCCTTCGCTTACCAGTCTGGCATTGAAATCCGGAATCTGGTCACGCGACAGGCGCACCACAAGCATGTTGCCTTGAACAGTCGCATCCTGAATGAGTTCTGAAGCACGCTGTGCATCATTCACCTCAAAGACCACTTCCGTCAGTGCATCCGCACCAGCTTCAGCTTTGAGGTTTCTCACGTCAATCAGCTTACCATTTTGGATAATGGCGACCGTATCACACATGAGTTCCATCTCTGACAACAGGTGACTGGACACAAAGACCGTAATGCCTTCTTCACGGGTGAGCTGACGAAGATAATCCCGAAGTTCCCGAATCCCTTGCGGATCAAGGCCGTTGGTTGGCTCATCCAATACTAGCAGCTTCGGCTTATGTAATATGGCTTGGGCGACACCAAGACGCTGACGCATGCCCAAAGAATAAGTTTTCACCTTGTCATGAATACGGGCGGTAAGCCCTACACGCTCAATGGTTTCCGCAATGCGTTCCTTGGTAATTCCTGGCGACATGCGGGCAAAATGGACGAGGTTCTGATATCCGGTGAGAAATTTGTACATTTCCGGATTCTCTACAATGGCACCTACCTGGGCCACCGCCTGCTCAAATTCATTTTTGATACTATGTCCCGAGATGATAATATCTCCCTTGCTAATGGACATAAGTCCGACCATCATCCGGATCGTTGTTGTTTTCCCGGCACCATTAGGCCCTAAAAAACCAAAAACCTGCCCCGGAGAAATATCCAGAGTCAGGTCGCTGACCAACGATCGGGAAGATATGATTTTGCTGACGCCCTGAAGTCGGACGACCGGCTCCTGCTGCATGCAATTCCCTCCCTCATCGACAGGCTAATAAATCATGCCCGCCTCTCATATGAACATAGTGTATCATAATCTTTGGTATAATGTCCCGTAAACTGGGTGTTCTCCTTACGCTTCATATGGATCTGACACGCTCCACAGCATCCAAGCGGCATCTCACTCCGGTAAAATCCGGTGCGAAATACGTGATTGCCTCCATAGCCCTCTTCCTTTAATTCGACAGAGCCTCTACCAACCGACACAATCATCCCACAACTGACACAGTAAAAGCGGCTCGTTTCGATCACAGAAATTCCTTCCCCTCAACAAGGAGCACTGTAGTCCCTGTTATTTGTCGTTAGAAGCTGAATTTTGATACATTTTGTATCTATCTCGTAATTTACTTGACCCCAGGACTATTGTCAAGCCCCTTCTGGCTTTAGAATAGAGTAAAACACAAAAAAAGCTCTATAAATGCGACAAAAGTCTCGCATTTATAGAGCTTAAAATAGGAGCAATGATACAATATGATGCAAAGTATAGGTATATATTAAACTGCCACCACACATCACGAGGATCACTCGCTGCTCTCACTTGAATGCTGTTCCTCGCCCTTGTCAGGGTAATACCAGAGCAGTGTCCACTCCTGTCCATCCTGCACGACGTAACAGGTCTGTACAATATCCAATTGCCCAAAGGTACTTCTGTACTTCATGGTTATTCCGACCTTGTACGCCTCGGGAAATGGCTTTACGCCATCCATCACCGTAACATCAAATTCCCGCTCGGGCTTTTCCATCTCAAACTCAAAGGTTTCCACGCCGAAATGCTGCATGAAGATATGAGCTCTGGACTGTAAATAGGCACTTTTGGAGAAACGCTCTTTCATTAATGGGTGAAACAGTTCCCATGAGCTGCCGAAATCACCTGCCTGCTCATACTTGTAAAACTCTTCAACCACCGAAGCAGCGTCGTCCGGCGCATCTGCCCGAAAGAGATAGGGGATCGTTCTGCCTATTAACCATAGCAGCAACAGCACAAGTGCGATGAATCCGATCTTTTTGAACAAGGCATTACGATTGCGTCTTCGCAGCATGTCCGTCCCTCCTGTCCTACTCCATTCTTATGATGAATAGCCGGAAAGTAGAAGCTGGAGGAAGAAGAGCATTTCCTGGGAAATCCCTTTGTTCAAGATCATCTCAAGAACTCTAATGTCCGCGAGACCTTAATTTACGAATCACAGTCTTCGTCATTACATATGTTGCAATTCCGAAGCAGCCTCCGATCAGATCCACGCCGATGTCACGGATCGAACTTGTTCGATTAGGGCTGAACTGTTGTATATATTCATCGATTGAGGCTATTATAGCCACCACAACCAGCGAAGCAGCGATACAGGTCACCATTCGCATTTTCCTGTATCGCAGTCCACCGTAGACAAGTACTGCGAGCACAGCGTAGACAAACAAGTGTGCACTCTTTCGAAAGATAAACTCGGCAAAATCATACGGTCTCTGCCTCAATGAATAGTCATTCTCTCCGTAAGTGAACTGTATATCAGGCAAAGCGAATCCGATTTTGACTTTGTCGGACAATTGATGCAGCCAAGGCTGAATGGTTTGCTGCTGGTATGATTGTTTGGACATGGACCAAATCACCAAGATCCAAACTGCAACCAGCAGCAAGGACAAGATAAAACCGAATAATCTCCGTTTGCGTCCGTGTCTCCTTTTTCTGGAGCCCTCCTCCATCAGTATTGTTATCACCACTTTCGTTACCCAATCCAAAACCTTTTATTTCTGCAAATTCTCCCGAATTATTCCATGAATGCGATCCCGTTCCTGTTGTTCCACAATGTAATAGTAAATACCATTGATTTTTTCGCCCTTGCCCTTGATTTCCACTGTATCAATATGTTCAAGATCACTGCGGTAATCCAGAATGAGTTCCTTCATTTCATCAAACGTCAGATCCGTCCTAACGTGTGTCCCGAGCTCATCCAGCATATTCTGAAGATTAAGTACACTGGAGAACTGCATTGTATTTTTCATCATTTGTTTCAGTACTTCACGCTGTCTTCCATTACGTCCTAAGTCTCCTTGGGGATCATCATACCGCATTCTTGAAAAACCAAGTGCAGCCACACCATCCAGATGAATATTTCCCTGTTCGTACCGTCGGCCGTCATAATCGAATGCAAACGGATTATTTACGTCCACACCACCGACCAAATCAATGATTTTCGCAAAACCTTCCATGTCCACCTTCATGTAATAGTGAATAGGGGCATCCAGAAACTGTTCCACGGTTTTCACCGACATGTCTACGCCCCCGAAGGCATACGCATGATTGATTTTGTCTTCTGTGTTGTGACCTACAATCTCGGTTCGTGTATCCCTCGGAATATTAAACATAAGCACTTGTTTTTTGCCAGGATTCACACTTAATACGATCATCGTATCCGAGCGCCCTGGATCGTTCGGGCGTTCATCCACCCCGAGAATAAGAGCATTGAAGGGCTCTTTACTATTAATATCAACAGGCAGCCCGCCTCTACTGTCCGATATGGACACGGGCTGAGCCGGATCACGCGGCTCATAGATCTGATCAGCCGTAGATTTGACGGACTGGTATAGATACGTCGCATACCCAAACACTGCAATGACGAAAATGGAAACGACCCAGATCGAAATTTTCATCCACTTTTTCATGGTATTTCCTCACTCACGTTATGATGATCTTCCGTTTAGATGATTGCTGCCGCTTTGCCTTCAGCGTGGTTAAGTCCAGGACGGCCTACAGAATAATACTGAAATCCGGAGGCTTTAATTTGTTCCTTGTTATACACGTTACGTCCGTCAATCATGATTGCTTCATTCATCATGCTTGCAAGCTCTTTCAGATTCATCTGGGAGAATTCTTTCCACTCGGTTAGCACGCAAAGGGCATCGGCTCCTTTGGCAGCATGAAGGGGGTTTTCTTCCCAAACAATCGAGGCGGCATCAACTTCTCTTCGGAAGTTGGTTGTGGCAATTGGATCATACGCCTTAACCACAGCCCCGGCTTCTGTCAAATATTTAATAATATCAATAGCTGGTGCGTCCCTGACATCATCTGTATCAGGCTTAAAAGCAAGACCCCAGATAGCTATGGTTCTACCGTTAAGGGTTCCAAAAATCTCCTCAAGCTTGCGAATCACATTGAAACGTTGATCCTGATTCACCTGAACTACAGATTTCAATAATTTGAAATCATAATCCACTTGGCCAGCAATCTGAATCAGTGCCTGTGTATCTTTCGGGAAACATGAACCACCGTAACCAATGCCAGCTTTCAGGAATGAAGAACCAATCCGTTTATCATATCCCATGCCTTCTGCTACACGTGTAACATCTGCGCCAACCTTCTCACATATATTCGAGATTTCGTTAATAAAAGATATTTTCGTTGCGAGGAATGCATTGGATGCGTACTTAATCATCTCTGCCGACCGAATGTCCGTAATGATCAAGTTTTCGGTTAATGGGCGATGAAGTTTCTTGAGCGCTCGAATTGCTCGTTCACTGTCCGTACCAATCACGATACGATCCGGGTTCAGTGTATCCTTCACAGCCGAACCTTCCCGTAAGAATTCAGGTACCGAAGCTACATCAAATGGTTGAGTGGAGATACTCTGGATGAGCTCTCTTACGCGATCATTAGTGCCCACAGGCACTGTGCTCTTGGTCACCACAATTTTATAGCTCTCCAGATGGGTACCAATCTCGATTGCCACCTGCTCAACAAATCCCAGATTGGCCTCGCCGTTTGGCAAAGAGGGGGTTCCGACTGCGATAAAAATAATATCGGATTCACGAATAGCCTCTGCGATATCGGACGTGAAGGATAACTTGCCTGCCCGTTTGTTGGCAACCATGAGTTCCTGGAGTCCTGGCTCGTAAATGGGTACTTCCCCTGCATTCAGCATTTCAACCTTGTCCTGATTGTTATCTACACAGATGACCCGATTGCCGAGTTCAGAAAAGCAGACTCCCGATACAAGACCTACATACCCTGTTCCAATAACCGCAATATTCATCTTGTTTTCCCCCAGTTCACACAATTTTGGATGATGTCCGCCCATTCCATTTCAATTCTTACAATATCCTCTTCGATCAGCTCGCTGCCCATCTGGACTTCGATAATTTCCAGTTCTGTAATAGCTTTCACACTATGTTTTCCGCCAGACGGAATTGAAATGGTATCGCCCTGATGAATCCGTTGTAAATCACCATCCAGAATGAACTCACCCTGTCCGGAAACGACCGTCCAAACTTCGTTTCGTTTCAGATGATATTGATAGGACAGATTTTTATCGGCTTCAATAATAATGCGTTTCGTTAATACCTCTTCGCCCTTGGAATTCCGTGTATAATCGAGCACTTTATAGCAGCCCCAGCGCCGTTCTTCATACATAGGACGTTCCGCACTATCTTTGAGGACTTCTTTGATCTGTGGACTTGCCTCTTTCTCGCTGACCAGAATACCATCCGGGCTTGTAGCCACAATTACATTAGAAACGCCCAGTACGCATACCGGGATGTTCAATTCGTTGACCAGATGTGTATTTAATGAGCTGTCTGTAACAACTCCCTTGCCTACAATGTTAGTGCTCATTTCATCTGTCAGCGTATTCCACGTCCCCAGGTCTTTCCAGTATCCATCGTAAGGTGTAACGACAATCCGAGATGCTTTTTCCACGACTTGATAGTCGAAACTGATTTTCTCCAGTCTGCCATATTGCTTAAGCATCTCTTCATACTGGATGGGCAACTCAAGCTCGATCAGCAGATTAATCAGATAATTAAGCTTGAACGCAAAAACCCCGCAGTTCCAAAGGGCAGATTGCTCAATCATCTCTGCCGCTTCAGCCTCGCGAGGTTTTTCTTGAAAACGGGATACCTTGGCGTACTCCATAGGTTCATCCTTAGTTCCTATTCGTTGTTCTGGCACAATATAACCGTACTTTTCAGAAGGGTACGTAGGCTGGACGCCAATCAAAGCCAATTCAGCACCGGAATTTTCTAACACCTGGTCTAGCTCGGTAACCTTGTAAAAGAAAGATTCCTCCACATATGGGTCTACAGGAAGTATAGCTACCGTTTCATTCAGCCCTACCCCTTGCACCGAATAGAGATATGCAGCCGTCAGAGCAATAGCCGGGAAGGTATCCCTGCGTTCTGGTTCAACAACCAGATCCACTTCTTCTCCCAATTGGCTGCGTAAAATTTCCACTTGAGGCTTACTCGTAGCAATCGTCGCCTGGTCACTCAACCCCGTTTGCTGCAGCTGTCTCCATACACGCTGTACCATTGATTCCGATTGCCCTTGCGGTCCTTCAAGCACCTTGAGGAACTGCTTCGAACGTGTATCATTGGATAAGGGCCACAACCTTTTGCCTGATCCTCCGGATAGAAGTACGATTCGCAATATGATCACTCCACTCTATATTTTTCAAAAAACGGATGCTGCTTGAAAGTGATGTGCAGGCTACACAGACACGGTTGACTGCATGTAATTATGATCGATCTTTGCACTTTTCTTAGCAGAAGATAAATCCAGTGTGGCCGTGTTGACCTGGTGGGTCCATATTCGATAATATCCGGAGTTTTTGCCGTATGAATTATCGATTAGAAGATTGGGCTTCGCCATCAAACAAGACAAGATATGTCCATGCAACCTAGAAGAATGAATCATCTCATATTCACTGAAACAACGAATTGCTTTGTTGACCAAATAATCACTGTAATTCATCCAGATCTTCTGAAGCAGCCGTCTGCCTCTTCCTTTACGAAGTCCAAGCCCTAGCCAATACACCAGTTTGCGCTCGTAGCGATTATACAGAGTAGGCCAATCCAGAAAATCCCCTTGCTGATCTGCAGCCATATGAGAAGGTTCTGCCGCTTTTTCGATATCTGTTCTATAAAAATTCAATCGTTCTTTGCGCGGTGAGCTAGTTCTCTCGATCGGCCACAATTGATGAGCCATATCTGGTATCAATGAAACGTGGCACCCTTTAAAGTTCTCCGTTGCGATCTGATAAGAGGGTTCATCTCGTACAAACAGATGAAGATCGGAATGTTGGCTGAATACTTCAGCCGTTTTACGCAGAGCGGTTTCTTCCTTGAAGAAGATCGTTTGAGGAAGTATAATGATCCGATGCTCGGGATATTTTCGTATTATGTTTTCCCTGAGACGTTGATGGGCTTCGTATAAATCACCGAAATTCCCACCACCATGAAGCACAATAATATGGTCTTTGGGGATTACTGTTTGTTCATTGAAATCGTGGACACTGTAACGTTCAGCAACTTGTATTCGATAGTCTTTGAAAAAGGCTTCCGTCCCTTTCATAATCAACAGATCGCCGCAATTGCTATGCACAGGATAATCAATATAGTAGATTTTGGACTCAGGAGGCATGATCTCCAATATCTGCTCAAGCTTCTTCTTCAACTCATCCATGCGATGAGTCCTTTGCAAGTTTGGCATCTTTTCCGGCTCCTTTGAGTATATTTTTCTCTCTTAAACGATCCTTTAGAAATGAAATATCTGCTCGGTCATAGAGCATTTTGCGAATTGGCATTTTAAAAATGACAGAGATAGATATGAGCGACATCAGAATACGTACAAATGAACCCAGTAACAGGGCGAGGCCAATCCCAAACAGTCCGAACAACGGAGTTAACACAAAAAACAAGGTAATCGTCACACCAAGTGCTATAACCTGACGTAAAACAATTACGCCTGGTCGACCCAGTGCATTAAAAGCCGAAGCCAGAATCCATGATCCCCCGCCTACAATGCATTCAAGAGAAAGCAGATAAAAGGTATTGCTCGCCTGAAGAAACTCAGGTCCAAATAGTAGGCCAATAAAAAAACGACCAATCAGCATACTAGGTATGATGATGATCGTCATAAGAACCATACTGATTCGAAAAGCTCTTCCTACGAGTGTCAGTACTTTCTCCTGTTCCATTCCTGCAACTTTGGGAAAGATCACATTTGTGATTGCCATCTGTACTACATTGAACATGCGGGACAGCGCATAAACCACAGAATATAAACCAAAATCCATCGGTGTTAAAAGCGCCAGGATAATAATTTTGTCGAACTGGTTATATAACGTGCCTAACAACTCTACTCCATACACTCGAATGCCGTAACTAAACAAATGAATACAGGTTTTGAATTGAGCAACTAATTGATTGATCGAACCGAAAATCTGTTGTCGCATCATGAACATGTAACCGAGCAGAACCAGAATATTGGCTGCAAAACTGATCATGATGGCTTTCTCCACAGTTAATAACCCTGAAGCCCATAGTGCAATAAGTCCAAACAAATTAAAAAGAGGGGCAAGCAGTCGGGAGAGATTATAAATATGGAACTTTTCCGTACCTTGAGCTGATGCCGCCAGCACTCCCATAAGTAACAGAACAGGTACCATGGAGACCGTATACCAGCGTGCAATGGTAACTACGGATTCAGAGTATCCGGAGAGCCATAAGGGAATACCAAACCAACTGATTATGCCAGCAATTAAACTAATGGGAAGCTGAACGGCAAAACTCATGCTGATGTATGTCGGCAATTGATCACTGTGTTTTTTCACATTGTAGATGAGTGAAGTCGGTAGCCCGAGAGCTGCAAGTCCTGATATTAATGTAGGCCAGAACAGCACGGCAGCAAGCTCTCCTTTGCCCGTAGCCCCAAACATGCGGGCTGTCACAATGGACGTGAGTGTTGTAACACCCATAATAAGAATATTGGCAAAACTGGTCATGAGAATGTTTTGAATCATGCTGTAATCACGTCTGTTCTTGGCAACGGCCATATTCATTAGGCGTTCAATCCTCTGCCATTACGGAAGGAACCGACAATTGTTCCGTTCCGGTATGATATTTTTGCCATTTCGCTCATCACCTTTTGAACATTATTGAATGATATAACAATTAATAAGGCTGCCTGTATTATTCTAGCTGCATGCTTAAAAATTCCCCACCCGCTTTTTTGATAACGGGTTGCATCGCTAATTCCTTGCCAGTAAACTCTTCTTAACAACCAACGTTTTGTAAGCCTACTTTTAGCAATTTTATGCTCAACAACTGCGTATGGATTGTAAAATACTTTATACTCTAATCGAACCCGGCCAATAAGCTCACTTTCTTCGCTAGACATCAGATTGCTTCCTACACGCCCTAAATCTTCTCTGAAGGGCTGCATCTGCTCAAAAATGCTCATTCTGAAGGCAACATTTGCACCAAATGGAATAGCTGGCGCCTCCATTTCTACTATATCACCAGAGAAATCCATAAGAGTATATAAGCTGATGATATCGTTCGGTATCCATTCGGGCTTGCCACCTTCCCAGATCGGTACGATTTTCCCACCCACACAGCCAATTTCTGAGTTCATGTCAAATATGCGAATAATCTCTCTGATCCAAGAAGGACAGGCCAATGCGTCGTCATCTAAAAATAAAATAAACTCCCCTTTAGCTTCCTTGATAGATCTATTTCGTGCATAGGACAGACCCAATTGAGGTTCGAAAATATACCGAACATTCTCAGGAAAATGATGTGAGTAAAAAAGTTCCTTGGTGTTGTCTGACGAGTTATTATCTACTACCAAAATTTCATAATCTTTTGATTCGGCATCCCCATTCAAAATACTTTCCACGGCCTGCATGGTGTCAACAGCCCTATTGTGTGTACAGATGGATATTGAAGCCCTCATAGTTCCCCTCCAAAAATACAATTTAATGAGGTTACGCCAACTTGTTCAGCAATTGACTACGATGTGACCATAGGCAATGATTGACAACCCAATCATGCCCATTATTCCCCATTTCTTTAGCCAACTTCTCGTTCAGAACTAACTCTTCAATACGGTTGGCAATTTCGATATCATCCATAGGATCAACCAAGTACCCTGTAACTTGATCCTTCACTGCATCAGGTATTCCGCCACTGTTACCTGCAATGACAGGCAATCTGTAATAATTGGCTTCAAGGAACACGATGCCAAAGCCCTCAACGTCACCCTTTTCCTTAATATCACGGCTTGGCATAATGAATATATCCGAGCATTCATATAACTGATGAAGCTCCTGATCGGTTATGCCACCTGTGAAGACAACTATCGAATCCAGACCATACTTGATGACAAGACGCTCTAATTCACCTCGATAAGGACCATCACCACATATCAGATATTTAAGATTCGGGATATGCTTCATGACTTGGCGGATTGCTTTGAGTGTGACATCATGCCCTTTGCGCTCCACCAGACGAGAGACGGTGATCATCACTTTTTTTCCATGCAGATCATACTTGTCTCGAACATCTTCGACGGATTGGTCTGCCCCACTTAACTTACTCACATTCAGGCCTGGAGGAATGATCACGATCTGATGTTCATGTATTCCCAGTTCTATCAACTTGGATTTGGTATACTGACTATTCGCTATCACCTTGTCAGACCGCTTAAGAATCATCATTAGGAGTGGAAATAGCCTGCTGTTTACCATCCCCATAACATCCAGTCCGTGAACGTAAGGGAAATATTTCATTCCAAAGAATGCTTTCATGAAAGGCCCGGCAACGCCTACCGGAAACACATTAACAAAGTGAATCTCACTCGTCTTTCTACGCCATTTCAGAATAATAAGCTGTAGAATCAAAATAACTTGCGATAGGATCAGCAGAACCTTGTTGGAGTTCCAGTATATTCGCTTCCGAATAATCTCAAAGTCTGCTTTCCGGTCAAACTGATTCGATTCCACCTTATCTTTGATTTTATTGGTTAGAACCGTAACCTCTTCTGAAGGAATCTGAGAGATAAGCCCGTAGGCATAATCATGAATCCCTCCTTTTTCTGGCGGAAAATCAATTGCGACAAAAACTTTAGTCATGCGATTTATCTCCCTTGAAAGACCATATGGGTTCAATATTCACACTGTGCTCATAATGATATTCACCGTGTCTTTTGCACATTTGTTCCAGGAAAATAGACCTGAATGATTTTTGCCTTTATACGACAATTGCAGGCTTAAATCTGGATCTGATGTAATTTCAATTAACCGGGAAGCCGCTTCTTTTGGGCTGTTAGGATCAAAATACAGAACTGCATCCCCGCATACTTCAGGAATGGAAGCACGAGAAGATACAATGACTGGGCAGCCTGTTGCCATTGCTTCCAGCGGCGGCAAACCGAAACCTTCATATAAAGAAGGGAAAATAAAACCGGCAGCATCTTCATAAAGTGCCTTTAGTTCTTCATCCGTAACATAGCCCACCCAATTCACTGCATCAGATTCAGCCCATGCTTGTTCACCAAAAACCTTGCTGTTTTTGGAGCCGACAATAACTACGTTCAGCTGATGAGCCTCGATCTCGGGCAAAACATCAAAAATCAAATTAAAATTTTTATAGGGGTTCATCGTGCTAACTGCCAGGATATACGGCGATTTAATCCCATATTTTTCTTTTGTACCTTCAGCGGCCTTTTTCCGATGAATATGGTCGATACCCAGATGAGTGACAGCCAGCTTATGCTCCGCTATTTTACAGTGCTGCATGAGCTCTCCCTTGGAAAAGTGGGATACTGTAATGATTTTTTTTGAGGTTTTGCCCAGACGAACCATCAGGAATTTGTACCAGGAGCGGAATGCAAATGAAAATGCGTTAGGATAATTGAAAACGGCAGCATCATGAATGGTTACGATCTGATTCTTGTTAAAAGCCGGCCCCGTGTTACATAGATTAATTAAGAGGCCATTCTTCGCGTGAAAAGGTAGCTCCAGCTGTTCCCACAGGTGCCCCTTTAGTTTACCGACCACTTTGTGACGAACGTGTTTGAAATCCGGCTGGGTAACTATGTTGGAGGGTGACAATAAACAGAACTCGTACTGGGAAGAATCGATTTCTCCCTGCTCAATCATTGCATCAATTTCTTTTACAAGTTCCAATGCATATCGTTGTACTCCAGTAATCGTTTGAGTAAGAAACCGGGCATTAATATATATTTTAGTCATGTACATCTCCAGCTCTCTTAGAAAGTTCAAAATGACCCGATACAGAGGATCCTATCGCCATATGCCCTACATGGGTATGGTGATAGAGATTCACAATCTCCTCATTCATTCGTTCCGCGTGAAACTTATTCTTATACAAGACATATCCCGCTTCACCCATCTTCTTCAACTCATCCTTGTTAAGGTTTTTGAGAATGTTCAGCAGTTCATGAGAATGTTCAATGTCAAATAAATATCCGCTATCTCCGTGCTCAACCAGTTCTGGCAGAGCTCCGCGCCGGCTTGCAATAACGGGTTTTCGATTCTTCATGGCCTCTACAGCGACTAGTCCAAACCCTTCCCAGCGAGATGGCATGATTACTGCATCACACTGTTGATAATAACGATCAATATCTGCATTATTTACCCAACCCAAACGGATAACATTGTCCGGAAAGCTCCATTCATTCTGTTCCAGCACACTATCCCCAATAACATATAAACGGAGATAACGCTGTAATTCAGGATTATCATTTAATATTCGTAAGAGCAGATCCAACCCTTTTTGCCGATCATATCTGCCTACAAACAATAACTGAATAATTTCAGAATCACGATCTATTTCGCTTATTGAATTCATACCATTATCTTCACGCTCGCGTACACCGTTATACACCAACTTGGACTTGGAGGCAGGTAAACCCAATTTTATGGAACTTTCCAGCTCGTGCTTAGAGATATTAATTATTACATCCGTTCGATAGGCCATAATTTTCTCGATGAATGCATATCCCTTCTTGTACAACGGCTTCGTATCCATAAGAAAAGCCCATCCATGAGAACAATAAAAGATACTGACTTTTTTGGGCTGAATAAAAAATAAGCTCCTTGCAAGTAAACCGGCAAATGAGCTGTGTATGTGAATAATATCCGGTTGTAATTTGCGAATGGTCTGATGAATCTGCCACATCGCCGAAAGAAAATGCTTGGGGTGACGCTTGTATTTGTATTGCAAAATATGATCTGGATCCAAATCAAAACTTGTGGCGCTATTATAAGCACTCATTAGCAGATAAACGTCGAAATGTTTCCGCTGGTATGCTACAACCTCATTAAGATAGGTTGCCATCCCCCCAACAACGTACTCTCCAATATGCAAAACCTTCACTGCGCTCACCCCACTTTCTGTGGCTTATCATATACATCATGAGAACCTACAAGAGCCATACCAATGACAATCCAGAAAAATATATTGGCTGGAAACATTTCAAGTACATTTGTAGTTAAACTAGAAGCTGCAATTCCGGCGAGTAGTGCGGTAGCCATTTGTGGTAAACGGATTTTATCCGAAGATGGTAGCATATCCATTTTACGCACAAGGACCACGACAAGCAGAACAAACAAGACAACAAAATAAAGTAAGCCTATCCATCCGGTCTGTTCATAAAAGGAAAAAATCTGATTATCCACAGCAAAGTTATTGGAGTTCAATCCGATCATGTGCGTTCGCCGACTAGCAGCACCAACCGAGCCAATACCATTACCTACCACCCCATGCATGGACAACGGAGATGTTAGTCTGCTTCCCCAGGTGTTGAATCGATCAAGCATGGAAGAGACAGACAGCAGGTTATAAGAATCCAACAAGCGGGTACCAGCAAATACACCAATGGGCAACAACATAAACGTGATACCAAGTATTAATGTGTTCTTTTTGTTGTACTTTCGAATTTTCAGAAAAAACAGTACAACTTGATATACGATCCACAGCACCAAAGCCGAACGAATAGTCGACAGTAACAAGAAGCTTATCGTCAAGAGTTGGATACTTATTCGAAACATGTTGTATTTAACAGCTGCTTTCATGCGCTCTGCAATTAGACCCGTAATTAGTAAGGTATAGGCATAACCATCAGGTGAATAGGTGATGGAAGACAGCCGAGGTACACCTTCCAGATAGTTCTTGATATTTACACCATAAACAAACCCCATCGTTATTAATTTCTCTATGCCTAATGAATACTGTATTAACCATCCTGCAATCAACAAAATGAAAACAATAAAGTTCGTTCTGGCAAATGCATAGAATCCGCCGTATTTAGCGAATAACATACCTGCGAACATCATCATTAAAGGTAAGAATGTTATCTTCAGACCATAGATGAGTGTAACCACACTCGAGCCCATGAACAGATTCAAAGAGCCCAGCGCTATGACTGAACCCATCACAAACAAGAACGGATTTAGAAAGGAGGTTTGTTCTCGATACATTTTGCTCAGTGCAAAAAGAGAAACCAAGATCATACCTACATCTTTCAACGTTCTAACCACGATATTATCCACGTAAATGGATACCAAACCATAAAAGGATAAATACACGATCAAAATATGCATGGAAACCAAAAATAGCGAGGATGGGGCATCCGATCTCACCTGAACGAGTGGATGAGATCTGGCATTCAGGGATATCATTTGCATGTTAACCTCCACGCCTGATTAGCTTTTCATAAATATCACTATGTTCTTTAAGAAGGTAATCTTCATTAAAGGACTGGCAGTGCTCGAAGCATTGATTCTTCAACCGTTGTTTCGCTGACTCAGACAGATTGTAATAATGTAGAATGGACTTCGTAATTTCTTCTACACTGTGGGGGGCAAAAGAGAATTGTTCGGCATCCAGTAGAATTTCTGGCATCCCTCCCACCCTCGAAGCATAAATAGGCGTGCCCACTTGATAAGATTCAATGACTACTCTGCCAAATGGCTCATTCCAAGTGGAAGGGACAATAGTCAGGTCCATATCCCTCATCTTCAGGGGAATTTGTGATTTTTCCAACTTCCCCATAAATTTAATTCTTGGGTCTGACTCGGATCTTCCCTTTAACTCCCCCACCATTGGACCATCTCCAAAAATAAACAGTGTACCTACAATCTGATCATTCAGTTGTTTTACCGCATCAATTAAATATTGAACACCCTTCACTTCCGTCAGTTGCCCAAAATATCCAATTTCCAGCGGCTGGTCATGATGTACCTGTTTACTGGCATACAGATTCTGTACCTCTTCATTGTTCTCGACAATATTATGAATCACATGTTTGGAAGAACGCTCGAATAACCCCAGACCTGTATGAGTTCTAAGGATATGTCCTGATATGCCGATGACTGCCGAGATCATCCGGCTATATCTTTTGGAGATTTGTCTATATATTTTGGAGTATGCCTCGATCTTAATGGGTTCAATCAGTGAGAAATCCCGCAACGTGTGCACCACAGGAATATTAAGTTCATAGGCTGCCTTCCAGATCGCCAGACTGAGGCCCGGAATATTCTGAGTATGAATTACCGAGGGCTTAGTCTGTAAAAGATATTGTTTTATATGCTGATACTGCTTCCTATTAAATATATCCTGTACTCGCCATAGCACTTTATCCGGAGCGGATACTTGTTTGGTTGAATCACCGATCCAATACCGATTGTTAAACGGTAATCGTAATATCTCAATCCCATTAATCGTATCTGTAATCACTTCGCCATTTTTATGGCTGCCAACAGTCATGACTTCCACGTGATAACTGGGGCTCAGCGTCTGTGCTAGGATCTGTGTTGATATCTCTGCCCCGCCAATGACATGCGGTGGATACAAACTGTGGGCAATCAATATTTTATGCACGTATCTCATCTCACTTTGATTAGCTTCATGGAGTTTCCTGCAATGTGGCACGAACATTCTCAATCGTTAACTTCAGTCCTGTTTCCAGTGATATTTCAGGCTCCCAGCCGAGCACGGCACGTGCCTTATCAATCACAGGACGACGAACTTTGGGATCATCCTGAGGCAAAGGCTGGAACACCAGCTTACTATCGGATTGGGCCAACTTTTTTACCAAATACGCCACTTCAAGGACAGTGTATTCCGTCGGGTTGCCGATATTAATAATTTCTCCATTCGCCTCTTCGGTTTCCATCATTTTTTGCAGACCACGAATATTGTCATCCACATAGCAGAACGAACGGGTTTGAGAGCCATCCCCATAAACGGTGATGTCCTGTCCGGTCAGTGCCTGGGTCACAAAATTAGAGATGACACGGCCATCATCATTCCGCAAACCGGATGAATACGTATTAAAGATGCGCGCTACTTTAACGGGAACTCTGTGTTTCGTGTAGTATTCATAACAAAAAACTTCGCCCAAACGTTTGGCCTCATCGTAACAGGCTCTCGGTCCCCATGTGTTTACATTCCCTCGATAACTCTCAGGCTGTGGATGCACCTCAGGATCCCCATAAGCTTCACTTGTACTTGAAAATAGAAACTTCGCTCCCTTGGTTCGGGCCAGCTCAAGCATGTGATAAGTTCCCTGCGTGTTCACCCATATCGTACCGATGGAATCAGCTTGATAGAATTTGGGTGAAGCCGGCGACGCAAGATGGTACACCTCATCCACAGGCTGATCAATCAGAAAATCGAGTGAAGCCGCCAACGTGACATCAGCTTCTTGAAAATGGAAAAGGTGGCTGCTTGCCACCTCTTCCAGATTACTGGACACGCCTGTCGACAGATTATCAATTCCTGTAACCCGATGTCCTTGATGAATTAAAGATTTGACCAGGTGTGAGCCCAAGAAGCCGGCTGCCCCCGTCACTACAATATGTTTCAATACGTTCACGCTCCATCCGTCAAAATGTATTGCTTTTAATCATTACCATGGCCGTTCTGAAGATAATTTTAATGTCTAACTGCAGCGAGACGTTGGAGATATAATGGAAATCATATTGCAGATTGTGATGGATGGGCTCTTTGCGAGCTTCACTCACCTGCCATAATCCGGTAATACCTGGCTTTACCAGAAAACGTCTGCGCTCCAGATCCGTGTAACTTTCTTCTACAATTCGCTTCATTTCAGGTCTGGGACCCACAAAGCTCATATCACCCTTGATAATGTTAAGCAATTGTGGCAGCTCATCCAGACTCGTCTTGCGTAGCAAGCGACCCAGACGGGTGATTCTGGGATCATGACTTGTCGTTGGAGATAACCCATATTTCGGTGCGTCCGTACGCATCGTTCTAAATTTATAAATATTAAACTTAATTCCATTTTTTCCGTAACGCTCCTGTTTAAAGATCACAGGTCCTTTGGAATCGAGTTTGATCATTACCGCAATGACAAGCATGATCGGAGATGTTAGCAGTAATAACAGAGCAGCCACAAAAAAATCGATGAATGGCTTCATAACATCGGCGTACCCGCCAACACGTTTAGAGTACGGCTGTTCAAGCAGTTTCCCATGACCTTCCTTGGCAATGGCCTCTCCGCCGCTTCCATAATACTCTGGTCCCGAGAGATTCACAGACCATCCCCTCCTGCTACAAGCACTTCGTTCAATTTTTCCTTCATTAAGATCTCTTCAATCGCCATTAAGACTGGTGCACGAAGCTCATTATTTTTCAACGCAAAATCTAGCGTAGTCAGGATATATCCTAGTTTCTCGCCCACGTCGAACCGGGAACCTTCGAAATCATACGCGCTGATTCCTTCATCGTGATTAAGCATTTGCAGAGCATCGGTAAGCTGAATCTCACCACCAGCTCCAACATTTTGCTCTTCCAGATACTCGAATACCTTAGGCGTCAAAATGTATCGGCCCATGATTGCAAGATTGGAAGGAGCAGAACCGAGTGGCGGTTTCTCTACCATACTATTTACAGAAGAAAGTCTTCCATCAGTATGCAGTGGATCAATAATTCCATAGCGATAGGTTTCACTTGGACTTACCGTTTTCACACCAAGCACCGACTGGTTAACCTTCTCGTATTGTTGAATCAACTGCTTCGTGCACGGTACTTCGGATACGACAATGTCATCGCCAAGCAACACGGCAAAGGGCTCATTGCCGATAAAATTCCGGGCACACCAAACGGCATGCCCCAATCCCAGGGCTTCCTTCTGCCTTATGTAGTGAATATCAACGTTGGAGGATTTCCTAACTTCTTCCAGTAAACCCAGCTTGCCTTTCTCCAGCAAATTGTGCTCCAATTCAAACGCACTATCGAAATGATCCTCAATTGCACGCTTCCCTTTGCCAGTTACGATAATAATGTCTTCAATACCGGAAGCTACTGCTTCCTCCACAATGTATTGAATGGTCGGTTTGTCTACGATAGGGAGCATCTCTTTAGGCATTGCCTTTGTAGCGGGTAAAAATCGGGTCCCCAAACCTGCTGCGGGAATGATTGCTTTCCTCACTTTAGTCATAAATACCACCCTATCCTTCTTATTTTTATGGTTTAAAAGTATGAGTTGAACCACTTAAATCCATGAAACCTTGAAATAAATTGATGCAATTCTTACTTTCAATTTCATAAAGGGGCATTCAACCCACCCTCACGTCACACCCTTGACGATTAACGTCTAAGGTACACTACCCACAGTGTGACCGAGTGCCTACCTTGATAAAGGTATAGTAGACATGACCTGACAGTGCTATTTGGGATTTATAACGAAAGCTACTTAAACATTTTCGACGTAATCAGCATTCCGATTTTTCGGTACCTGTACATTGTTCAGAACTGCTCCGAGAATCCGTGCATTTACATGTTCGAGATGTGCCTTTGCCTTTTTGACCAAGTCTTTCTTCACCTTGCCTGCACTTACGACAAGAAGGACGCCATCGCACAATGAACTGATAATCAAAGCATCCGTCACGGCCAGAACAGGCGGAGTATCAAATAGAATGACATCGTATTCTTCCTTCAGACTCTCCAGCAGGGCTGTCATTTTACGGGAACCCAGCATCTCGGAAGGATTGGGCGGAATCGGACCGGAAGAGAGAACATGCAATCCTTCCACATCCGTTTCTCTCAATACTTCCGTCACCTTATATTGACTCGACAATACACTGGTCAGCCCAACATGGTTGGGAACATTAAACATGCGGTGCACAGCAGGTTTGCGCAGGTCCGTATCCATAAGCAGAACCTTTTTCCCTTCCTGTGCATAGGTCACGGCCAGATTTCCGATCGTTGTGGTTTTACCTTCACCCGACAAAGCCGAAGCGATCATGATCGTTTGGATCTGACTATCAATGGATGAAAATTGGATGTTGGTTCTCAGCTTACGATAAGCCTCAGATGAACTGGACTTGGGATTAGCCATTGTAACTAGGCTTCCTTTATCATTGGTTAACCGTGGCATACTGGCCGTCACCTACCTGTTTTTGAGATGTTGTCTGTTTGGAACTGCGAACTTCTTCTTTTTTAATTTTGGATATGACAGCGAGTGCCGGAATTCCCAGCTCTTTCTCCAATTCATCTTCGGTTTTCAACGTATCATCCAAGTATTCCAAGAGGAATACAAAACCTACTGCCAGCAGAAGTCCTACGAGAAAGCTGATCAGGATATTAAGGGTTGGATTTACATTGATGGGTCTGGACGATTCCGTGGGTTTGGCTTCACTTAGAATGGTTACATTATCCACTTTCATAATTACGGGGATTTGGGATTCAAACACTTTGGCAACGGCATTAACTGTTTTGGCCGCTTTTTCCGAAGACAAGCCCGTAGCGGTTAAACTCATAACCTGGGATTCATTCGCTGTGGTTACCGAGATGTTCTGTGCCAGTTGATTGCCGTTCATGCCTAGATCGGGGTATGTAGCAGCTACTTTGTCGAGGATTGCTGAAGATTTAATGATTTCCATATACGAGTTAATCACTTTAATGTTGGTTTGAATGGACCCAATATCCAGACTGGGAACACCCTCTGCGTTATATGCCTGATTGACGATCAATTTTGCGTTCGCTTCATAAATGGGGACGGTAAAAAAATAATTTTTGACACCTGCTCCAATGCAAGCAACTGCAACAAAGGCTACGATGATCCAAATTCGCTTGCGTAAAATTTGCATGTACTCTTTCAGTTCCACCTTGTATTCCTCCCATTCAATTCAGCGATTATGATGACATTCTATCGATCTGACTGCTTACCAGAACAACAACCTGCGTTTGAGAACCTTCGGTTTTTCTTGCTCTATGTCTATACTTTGGTTGTTCCATAACGACCAAGCATTATTTTTTAAGCGTGAAACCAGTTCTTTGCCAAATCTGCGGCCTAGCTGCTCATATGCAGCATTCATAGCAAATGAACGAATATGAATGTCATGAGCATCTGATGAAATGAAATGAAACGGGTTTTCTTTGCAAAAATGAAAACACCATTTCTGAACTTTTCGTCCGAAAAGTCCTATGATGGACTGGGCTGTGAGCTGAATCAGTGCGCCCTGTTGAATGTATTCAACCAATAGTCCAGGATTATTCTGGATTGGGTGATTCCTTTCGGGATGAGCAATGATAGGTACGATACCGGCTACTTTAAGTTCGTGAAGTATTCCGGTGAACTGCGAGGGAATATAGCCAAAGGGCAATTCCAGCAACATGTAACGACTCCCGGCAAGTGTGCAGCATTTGCCTGCGTGTAAGTCTCGAATCAGAGCTTCATGAACCCTGATCTCCTGTCCGGGGCGGACCTCCAAGCGAATGTTGCGTTTGCGAAGCTCTGCACGAAGCAGTTCCACGGCCTGATTGACCACAATCGGTTCATTATTGTAATGCCCGTTCAGGTGATGCGGAGTTGCAATGATCGAGGTAACTCCCGAGGCTGCCGCCTTCTCGGCCATGTCGATGGACTGTTCCATGTGAACCGGACCATCATCAAGACCTGATAAAATGTGGCAGTGTATTTCAACCATATCCAAACTTCCTCAATGTATGATCCCCCTCGCCCTTTTATTCATCGCGCAAAATGCTTTTGGTGTTAAAGAACTAATGCATAACGCTATGAAATATAGTAAAATGGCGTTAAGTACATGCTTGTTCAGAAAATGTTTAGAATTTGTGATGCTTCATATGGTAAAATCGATGTAATGATAGGGTTTTTGCAGGTCCGGTTGTTCCGCTGCCTTTTCATAGGCGACTCGGGATACCGTAGGAAACTGCACGTCACGAAGCATCTGATTTAACTGTCCAGTTATATATAGTGTCTGCTCTTGCTGAATATGCAGGCTTGAATGATACAATGTAAGCTCGCCGAATGGCTGTTTCCATTCCAAGCTTGCCTGAAGCCTTACACATACTTGTCGATCTTCTACATCCAAGCCGATCAACATCGTTGACGATACCGGTAAAACCAGGTCACTCAGGAAGGTAATCGCTTTTGTATCCATCCCAAGCAAGAGAACGGGACGTCGTTTGCGGTCTACTGTGTTACCCTGAAACTCCTGAATGTACATATGGACATTTAATTCTAAATCGGCCCATTCCTGAATCACTGAATTCATCGTTTCATTCCTTTAGAATGGATTAGACTCCAAGTGTTGCCATTATTCCTTCTCACAGGTATATTGCATAGGCAACGGGGAGACACTTAAATTATTCCAAATGATACATTTTGTATCTTCCATACGTCCAATTTACGATACAAATTGTATCATGTCAAGCAGTATTTGGACATGGTTCTTTTGATTTACGACAATATGAGATGTCCTTAGACAGACCTATTCAGATATAGGTCTGTCCAAGCGTCATCTTTTTGCAGGAAAGCTGCCCTGATCAAAAAATAGCTCAGGATTGGTTTAATATATTTGACATGGCGTTCAGGGGGAAAAGCGTATGAACTACGGAAATCGCATTGCTGAATTAAGGGAACAGCGGGGACTTACTCAAGAAGAACTTGCGAGCTCCATTCATATTACCAGGGCCGCTCTCTCCCATTATGAGAAGAATCGACGCAAACCGGACTTTGAAGTATTAACCAGGCTTGCTGATATTTTTAATGTATCCATTGATTACCTCATAGGGCGTACGAAGCAGAGCGATGTGGTTATGGATGAGGATGTTCGGGAATTTGTGGACTCGCTTGAATTATCGGATAAGGAAGTGTTGGATCGCTTCGATCTGATGATCGATGGCAAACCCTTAACAGAAGAAGAGGCACGTCGTTTTATTGCTTTTGTCCGAATGGAACGCAGTATGGATTAACTCCAACCAAGGAAGACCCAGTCCCGAGTAGTCATCTCTTCGGTTCCTGGGTTTTTTTGCGTCTTAACTCCCTCCAATACATGTTTGTGTATGATTCTGGTTATTAGTGCTCATTGTTGACGGAGGATATGAACTCGTTCCAACGCTCCGGGTCGATTCCGCATTGCAGTAAAACCTTCATGATGTCCATCTCGGTTGCTTCCACTTGTTTACCTGTCGGCTTAAGTTCGCCCCTGTTTGGATTCTTCATATTCATTCCGCTAACCTCTCTTATCTATATATACTTTCTCTGCACTCCAAAACTAGCCTTATTATACTTGAGAAAGTTCCTCAATGTTGTCGTCTCATGGCGATAGCGTTTTTGGTACGGGTTCTAATTTTGTCGAAACACAAATAGGAGCTTCACAGCGCCTCATTGGCAGCCATAAAGCTCCTATTATTTCTTCATACAACCCATTCACGCAATCCTGTTAAAAGAGGGACTTAACCTCCCGTACGTGCAAGCTCACGCATATTGGCTTCAAATGCAGCCAGCAAAGCTTCCTCTCCCGTCAAGCCTGTCGCCTGAACACGTTCGATCTGCTCTGTCATCCGTTTGAAGTCTTTCGGAATAACCCGAACGAACTGGTTCACAGAATCCTGCCAGTTCTCCAAAATACGCTCACCTGCAGCACTGCCTGTATAAGCCACATGACGTTGAATCATGCCGCGCAGGTCTGCACTTTCCGATACATCTTCAATCCGCTCCAAAAGAACCATTTCCAGGTTACAACGCTGCAGGAATGTGCCTTCCGGATCATATACGTAAGCAATACCTCCGGACATCCCGGCTGCAAAGTTACGACCTGTATCACCCAGTACGACGACACGTCCGCCGGTCATATATTCACAACCGTGGTCACCCACACCCTCGACAACGACTTTTGCACCCGAATTCCGTACGGCAAACCGCTCACCTGCAATCCCGCGGATATAAGCTTCACCACTGGTTGCTCCATACAGAGCCGTGTTACCAATGATGATATTATCTTCCGCTTTGAACGTTGCTTTCGGAGAAGGCATAACAATCAGTTTACCTCCGGATAACCCTTTACCAACGTAGTCATTGGAATCCCCTTCAACCGTCAGGGTCATCCCTTTAGGTACAAAGGCCCCGAAGCTTTGTCCGGCAGAGCCGACAAACTTGAATTGAACGGTGTCTTCCGGTAGTCCAGCAAGACCATATTTCCGTGTAATCTCACTACCCAGAATCGTACCTACTGCCCGGTTAACGTTAGTAATCGGAAGAACAGCCTCAACCGGTTGGCCAGATTCAATCGCAGGTTGAGCCAACGTAAGCAGCTGCTGCATGTCGAGCGTCTCTTCCAGTTGATGATTCTGGTGCTGTGTACGATAACGTGCAGAACCTTCCGGCATTTCAGGTACATGGAGCAACACAGACAGATCCACACCTTTTTTCTTCCAATGATCTACTGCCTGAACCGTTTCAAGACAGTCTGTACGTCCAACCATTTCCTGAATGGTACGGAAGCCAAGCTCAGCCATAATTTCGCGTACATCTTCAGCGACAAAACGCATGAAGTTCACCACGTGAGCCGGATCACCCATGTAATTTTTGCGCAGCTCCGGATTTTGCGTTGCTACACCTACCGGACATGTATCCATCTGGCAAACACGCATCATGATACATCCCAGTGCCACGAGTGGTGCTGTGGAGAAACCATACTCCTCCGCTCCAAGCAAGGCAGCAATCGCAAGGTCGCGACCATTCAGCATTTTACCATCCGTTTCCAGAACAACACGATCACGCAGATTGTTCAGCATCAGCGTTTGATGTGTTTCGGCAAGACCAAGCTCCCAAGGCATACCCGCGTGACGGATCGAGCCTTGTGGAGATGCCCCCGTACCGCCGTCGTATCCACTTACGAGGATAATATCGGCACGACCTTTGGCTACACCTGCAGCAATGGTACCTACGCCGACTTCGGAAACCAGCTTCACGTTGATTTCCGCACGTGGATTTGCGTTTTTCAGGTCATAGATCAACTCAGCCAAATCCTCGATAGAGTAGATGTCGTGATGCGGTGGCGGCGAGATCAGACCCACGCCAGGCGTTGAACCACGAACTTCAGCAACCCAAGGATATACTTTACGTCCTGGCAGCTGTCCACCTTCACCCGGTTTCGCACCTTGTGCCATTTTGATCTGGATCTCGTCAGCATTCACGAGATAGTTAGACGTAACACCGAAACGTCCGGATGCAACCTGTTTAATGGCACTGCGGCGCGAATCACCGTTGCTATCTTTAATGAAGCGAGCCGGATCCTCCCCGCCTTCACCTGTGTTCGATTTACCACCTACACGGTTCATGGCGATCGCCAAATCCTCGTGTGCTTCCTTACTGATGGAACCGAAGGACATCGCACCTGTTTTGAAGCGGCGCATAATACTTTCAACGGATTCCACTTCCTCCAGCGGAACTGCCGGCCCTGCCGGTTTCAGTTTCAACATGGAACGAATCGTCAGCAACTGATCATTCTCACCCTGCACCAGTTTGGCATACTTTTTGTACAGGTTGTAATCGCCTGTGCGAACGGCGTGCTGTAACGTATGAATCGTTTGCGGGTTGAACAGATGTTCCTCCCCGTCATTACGCCACTGATATTCACCGCCAGAATCCAGCACTTTGTCATTGCCGTCTTTGTCCGTAAAGGCACGATTATGATGAGTGAGCACCTCTGCTGCCACTTCTTCCAAACCAATACCACCGATCCGGGATGGTGTCCAAGTAAAGTAACGATCAACGAAATCAGACTTCAGGCCCACTGCTTCAAAAATTTGAGCGCCCCGATAGGACTGAATTGTCGAGATTCCCATTTTGGACAATATTTTAATAACGCCTTTGGTTGCGGCTTTAATGTAGTTTTTGACAGCTTTCTCATGCGAGATGCCGCGCAGCAGCCCTTGCTGAATCATGTCATCGAGTGTTTCGAATGCCAGATAAGGGTTCACGGCACTTACGCCGTAGCCCAGCAGCAATGCGTAGTGATGAATATCACGAGGCTCTGCCGATTCCAGCAAGATGCTGACTTTGGTTCTTGTACCCTGACGGATCAGGTGGTGATGCAAACCTGCCACCGCAAGCAGTGCAGGAATGGCCGCATTCTCCGCATCCACGCCGCGGTCAGACAAGATCAAGATGTTATGACCTTTGTCGATTACACGGTCTGCTGCTCCGAAGAGCAGATCCATCGCTTTGCGCAGTCCTTCCGCACCTTCCGCAGCCGTGAAGAAAATCGGGATGGTCATCGAACGGAAGCCTGGACGGCGCACGTGACGAATTTTCGCGAAATCTTCATTGGACAATACCGGTGTATCCAGACGGATCTGGCGACAGCTCTCCGGTTCAGGATTGAGCAAGTTGCGCTCTGGACCAATCGTTGTAGCCGTAGACGTGACGATCTCTTCACGGATGGCATCAATTGGTGGGTTAGTTACCTGTGCAAACATCTGTTTAAAGTAGTTATACAAACGCTGCGGACGATCCGACAGCACTGCCAGTGGTGCATCATAACCCATGGAACCCGTAGCTTCCATCCCTGTGGATGCCATTGGCTCAAGCACTTTGCGCAGTTCCTCAAATGTATATCCATAGGCCAGCTGAAGCTGGGTTACGTTATCGTGTTTTGGATCTGGAAGTTCCGGCGCTTCCGGCAGTTCATTCAGATCCATCAAGTGCTCATCGAGCCACTCCTGATACGGATTCTCGGCTGCAATCAGGGCTTTTACTTCCTCATCCGAGATGATGCGTCCTTCTTTTGTATCCACGAGCAGCATGCGACCTGGACGCAGACGATCCTTATACAGAATTTCTTCTGGAGCAATATCCAGGACTCCGACTTCAGAGGACAAAATGATACGATCGTCTTTCGTTACATAATAACGTGCAGGACGCAGACCGTTACGGTCCAGTGTTGCACCAATCTGCAGACCATCCGTGAAGGCCATTGCTGCCGGCCCATCCCAAGGCTCCATCATCGTGCTGTGATATTCATAGAATGCTTTTTTGGCCGGATCCATTCCCTCATCCGTGCTCCACGGCTCAGGAACCATCATCATCGCCACGTGTGGCAAGGAACGTCCGCTCAAATACAAGAACTCCAGTGTGTTATCAAACATCGCCGTATCCGAACCGTCCGGGTTAATGATCGGCTTCACTTTGGAGATGTCGTTGCCAAACACTTCGCTCTCAAACAGCGATTGACGTGCGTGCATCCAGTTCACGTTACCACGCATCGTATTGATCTCACCGTTGTGGATCATGAAGCGATACGGGTGGGCCCGCTCCCAGCTTGGGAATGTATTGGTACTGAAACGGGAGTGCACTAATGCAATCGCCGATTCAACCAAATCTTCCTGCAAATCGAGATAGAACTGTCCAACCTGCTCGGTAGTCAGCATGCCTTTGTAGACAATTTTACGACAGGACAAGCTTGGCAAGTAGAATGAACCGCCTTCTTTTTCATCAGCCGAATAACGGATCGCCAGCTCAGCACGTCTGCGAATCACATACAGCTTACGCTCGAACGCGAGCTCATCGTTGATATCCGCAGATCTGCCAATGAACACCTGACGCACATAAGGCTTCGCAGCCAGAGCGGAACGACCAAGCATCTCATCAAAGGTCGGCACATCCCGGAAACCGAGGAATGTCTGTCCTTCTTCTTCAATGATTTTCTTCAGGCTTTCTTGGTGAGCATCACGAATCTCAGCATCCTGAGAAAGGAACAGCATTCCCACGCCATACGCTCCCTGCTCTGGCAGCGCAAAACCGAGGCGCTCTGCTTCCTGTGCAAAATAACGATGTGGAATCTGAATCAAAATACCGGCTCCGTCACCGGAATTCGGCTCACTGCCCTGTCCCCCGCGGTGCTCCATATTACTGAGCATGGTCAGTGCCTGACTAACGATATCGTGTGAAGGTACTCCTTTGATGTTGGCAACAAAACCCATTCCGCATGCATCTTTTTCGAACTGTGGGTCATACAAACCCTGTTTAGGAGGTAATCCGATGTGTCTCATGGAACGCAACCTTTCTATAATGAAGTATTTCGGAAAGATCAAGAACATAGGCAACAAGCAACAATGAAACGGGAGGAGCGGGCCTACAGGTTGAGAACCCTGCTGAATAATCGGGGTGACCACAATCGGGTCATTGGATTTAGAGTACTTCTGCTGCTGGAGAAGAAGTCATTCTTTTGTAGTGCTTCCGGATGAGCCGGTAAAGAGCACAATTATAATTACTCGCAGTCGCTGGCACGACCGCTGATATGGAGCGACGTTTTTTGATATAGTTCTATTATTTTAACACCGACCTAACATCAGCGCAATTTAAACTTTTTAATACCTCTGATAAGAAATGTTTTGCAGTACAGCTTTAGTGTGATGACGTTTAAATTCATCTCTTTTTCGAATAATTATACACATTTTAAGACAGAGTACAACTGATTTTATCTGCTGACAAAAGAAAAACATTCCATATGCAGCCTGTGTTTCTGCTTAATATCAACAAAATTCCATTCTG
Organism: Paenibacillus sp. P13VS; assembly: GCF_015143645.1. Taxonomy (NCBI): domain Bacteria; kingdom Bacillati; phylum Bacillota; class Bacilli; order Caryophanales; family Paenibacillaceae; genus Paenibacillus; species Paenibacillus sp. P13VS. Next base: position 368,251 of record NZ_WYEV01000004.1, read on the forward strand.
TTTCCGAGCAAAATGCAGCCCGAACATGCATTTGTATACAAAAAGAGCCTGTGGCCCATTTTGGGGTCACAAGCTCTTTGCACTTTTTGACTACTATGTTGCATAATTTTGATACTGGTTAACAAACTTTATTTTTCCATCCAAGCCATTACTCCGCATTACTTCAGACTTATGCTGTCACAACTTGACCCGATTCGGCCGCATCAGTCATTTCAGCTTCTTTTCTCGGGCGACGGCCACTCCAGAGGAAGTATGCCAGCGTCAACAGAATGGATACCCCAGCATAGATGGCCAGGATTCCAGCTTGATGCCACATCACATCGAAGTTTCCACTGGATACGACTGCTTTGAAGCCCATAATGCTATGCGTCATCGGTAACCATGGGCTAAATGCCTGGAGCCAGGACGGAATCAGTTCTACCGGGAAGGTTCCTGCACTTGCCGCAAGCTGGAATACCAGCAGCAGAATGACCACGTAGCGTCCAGGCAGATCAAGCCAGGTAACAAGCGCCTGAACAATCAACATGAACGTCAGCCCCGTAATAATTGTAAACAGATAGAACAGTCCTACACTGTGCGTTTCCAGACCAAGACCATACAGCATAAAGCTCGCAACGATAACCGATTGGAAAATGCTCATGGAGCCAAATACGAGTGTACGGCTTACAAAACGGCTCCAGCCGGATGCACCCGGTACGGATGTATCACGCATTTTCAAAATAATGGTCGAAATAAGGGATCCGACAAACAGTCCAATGGACAGGAAGAATGGCGTCAATCCTGTACCGTAATTGGACACGGATTCTGCTTCATTCTCAGCCGAGTTAATCGGTTCAGCAAACATGTTGACCACATCATCAGTCTTTTTCACTTCAGACGTTTTCTGAGCGGCATCATTCAGCTTGGTTGCCAGTTCACTTGAGCCGTCTTTAAGCTCAGTCAAACCATTAGCCAATTCGCCTGCACCATCACCAAGCTGTTTGGAACCGTCTGTCAGCGAACTCACACCACCGCTCAGCTTGCCTACGCCGGTTTGCAAGGCACTTGTGCCTGTGCCAAGTTGTTTGGCCCCGTTTACCAGCTGAGTGCCTCCGCTTGCAGCTTCACCCAACTTGCCGCTAAACTGCTTCAGGCCTTCGGAGAGCTTCGCTCCGCCTTCGCTAAGCTGATTGGCTCCAGCCAGCAGCTGCTGCTGTCCATCAACCAGCTGGTCGGCTCCAGCCAGCAGCTGCTGTTGTCCGCCGTGAAGCTCTGTCGCACCTGCTGCAAGCTGCTGGTTGCCCTCGTGAAGCTGATTGGCTCCTTGCGCCAGCTTCTGCTCGCTCTCGTGCAGCTGCGCGCTGCCTTCTGCCACAGCCTCACTGGCTGCCAGCAGCTTCTGAACATCCTCACTGGCAGCCAGCTCCGGATTAGATGCAGCCAGCTGTTTCAAACCGTCCGCCACACCTTGGGCACCGTCCGCAACTTTACTGCTTCCATCAACGGCAGACTGTAAGCCTGACGCCAGTGTTCCACTACCCTGTACGGCGCTTTGCAATCCTTCAGAGAGTTTCGCACTGCCTTGTTCGGATGATTGCAGCCCTGCCTGCAGTTTGCCTGTACCATCAAGTGATGATTGAAGACCTGCCTGCAGCTTGTCACTGCCATCCTTTAACTGGTCTGCTCCGCTTTGAAGCTGATCCGAGGCTGCAGTCTGCAGCTGCTGAAGACCGGATACCAAACTGGTTGTTCCGCTTTCCAGCTGGGTTGCCCCGGTATGCAAAGCGTCAACGCCATCGCTCAATGGAGATAGTCCATCCTGAAGCTCCAGTGTTCCGGATGCCAGTTTGGCCAAATTGTCTTTCAGCTTGACCGCACCATCATCCAGTTTGCCTGCCCCCGTATTCAGTTCGCCCGCACCATCGCCGGCTTCCGCCAGTCCGTCAGATACTTCGGAGAACTTGTCGAGCAGCGTTTCAGCATAAGCCTCTGTCACCTTCGCAGATACTTTCGCCTTAAGATCCTTGATTGCCGTCTTGCCGATCTGTGCACCTACGAAGCTGTAATTACCGTTCGGTTCGTAGATCAGTTCAGCCGGCTGCGGTTGATCATCCAGCAGCGTGGTGGCCTGGGAAGAGAAATTTTCAGGAATCGTAATTTGCATATAATACTTGTCGTTCTGCATACCCTCTTTGGCTTGAGCTGCATTAACGAATTCCCATTCAAAATCTTTATTTTTCTTCAGCTCATCCACCAGATCGTCGCCCACCTGCAAGGATTTGCCTTCAAGCTCTGCTCCCTTGTCGAGGTTGACGACAGCAACCGGCATTTGGTCAACATGGCCATACGGGTCCCAATAGGCAGCCAGATAAATGCCGCTATACAGGATCGGAATAAACATTACAGCAATGACGGGGATCAACACCTTCGGGTTTCTCACGGCCGATCCCACATCCTTGAAAAACACGGATAAAGATTTCATGTCATTTTCTCCCCTAACTCTCTGCTTCATGAGCAGGAACTAACTTAATGTAAACGTGTGAATAAATTCAGCAATTTGCTGAAATACGAAATGACCACTTTCCTCAAACGGTCAATTCAGGACAAAAAACAAACCTGCCTCTCGGCAAGCTCACTGCCTTCATGCAAAAGATACTCCATATTCTCCCTATATTATAGTAGAGAAATTTGGAAGCTACATGACGGCAGCAATTCCTTCCATTAAGAAAAGACGAAAGTAATTTTTGATTTCCTCTTTGCTGAGCGGTTCGTGCTGTTTATTCCAATCCGAGGTGAGCGCAATATACAGACGGATCATCATAAAGGCCACGACTTGCGGATCACAATCCCGAATCTCACCGCTGTCTCTGGCTTTCTCCAGTTCCTTGGACAAGAAATCGGAAATGACCTTCTCCACCTTGTCCAGACCCTCCTTGGCCTGAAGTGTTCCAAAATCCTTTAGTTCCTGGGATAGCTTCACCAATAAATCATGATCACGTCGGAATTCCAGCAATGAATCCAGCACACGAAACAGGTTATCAAAAAAGGCACTTTCCTGACGCACTTCACGATGGGCAATATTTTTCATTTCCTGGATCACTTCCACCAGAATCTGATCAAAAAGCTGCTCCTTGTTCGTGAAAAAAGTATAAATTGTCCCTTTGCCTACATTCGCTATCTTGGCTACCTGATCCATCGTGGTAGCTTTGTATCCAAACATGGCGAACGACTGAGCTGCTGCATGAATGACCTGCTGCCTCCGGTCAATCGGAGCCATCATATCCCCTCCTTCACTGATCTTCTCTTATAAAATGACCAAAAATACAATTTGGTCACTTGGTCAAAACTTACATTATCACCTTCGACAACAGATTGCAACCCTAACATTTCAAATTTGTGTTAATTTATTTTAACCGAAATGCAGTGGAAAGTGATTCATTCGTCGTCTATAGTGTATGATGGTTCCAATAATACGGATTAAACGAAGATGGACTGTCTCAGAACATCAACTTTCGTGTAAATATTTATGGAATGAACATGATTTTCCGTTTCGCTGTATATTCATGTATTGAAGGGTACGGCAGAACGGTGAATTGATCAAATTTAAACTTATGAATAAAGGTGAACTCATGCGAAAACCAAGAGTGCTCTTATTATCCGAAGGTTTCGGCACCGGTCACACCCAAGCCGCACATGCACTGGCAAGCGGCATCAAAAAGGTCAGTCCACACGTCCATAGCCGCGTTATCGAACTTGGCAAATTCCTGAATCCGACGGTGGCTCCGCTTATCTTTTCCGCCTATCGAAAAACATTATCCGTCCAGCCCAAACTGGTCAGCTTGCTGTATCGGACACAATATAATAAATCGTTGAACGGATTTACCAAACTCGCCTTGCATCGGATTTTCTATACTCAGACGGCGCAGGTCGTATCCCAGTTGAAGCCGGATGCAGTAATCTGCACTCATCCATTTCCGAATGCGGTCATTTCAAGACTGAAACGGCAAGGGCTGAACATCCCACTGTATACGGTTATTACGGATTACGATGTGCACGGTACTTGGATCAATCCTGAAGTGAACCAGTATCTGGTCTCTACCCCACAGGTTAAGGCATTACTTGAGATTCGGGGAGTCGACCCCTCTCGAATTCAGGTTACGGGAATTCCCGTGCATCCTGATTTTTGGGAAGCAGGTGACAAAGTACGGCTGCGTCAGGAAATGGGGCTTCAGGATATGCCTACCGCACTGCTTATGGGCGGTGGATGGGGGCTTTCCTTTGATGAAGAACATATGAAACTATTAACCTCCTGGGCCGATCGGGTGCAGCTTGTTTTTTGCCTTGGAAGCAACGAGAAGATGATCTCCAAGATGAAAGAGATGGCTTGCTTCCAGCATCCAAACATCCGCATTCTCGGTTACACAAGGGAAGTCAGCAAGCTGATGGACGTATCGGACGTCCTTATTACGAAACCGGGCGGCATGACTTGCACAGAGGCTCTGGCCAAAGGGCTGCCGATGTTGTTTATTCCACCGCTTCCAGGCCAGGAAGAAGAGAATTGCGAGTATTTTGTACAAGCCGGATACGGCCAGGTGATACATTCAGCAGACGTCATTACCACAAGGTTCAAAGAGCTGTGTGACCAGACAAAAGCACCGAATGAAGCTGAAAGCCAGCTGAAAGTTGTACGCAAACCGTGGAACAGACCATCCTATGATCCAACGTCTTGTGCACAGGCTGTGCACGAATTATTGTGTCCGGCTGCAGCCGGCTTCCCCTCCACGCCCAAGGAACGCTTCAAGGCCGGAATTCCTGCCACGACGCTGTCAGGTACCAGAATTCCATTCTAAGGCCTCTAAGGGCCCTTGGAGCTCTTCTAAGAGGGTGTTGAATGTTGATAGACATGTCTTATGATTATCATCAACTCATTTGAAACGAAATGCATACAGAAAAGGTTCCCTTCTCATTTTGGAAGGGAACCTTCTTCAATTTCCTTTAGAATAAACGTATGTTTTACCAGAAAAAAGGGTAATTTAAAGGAAAGAGATCCATGTAAATACCGAAATAAAACTCTGTTTCAGGTGTTATCTAAGGTTCGTGTAATGTGAATACATTAACTACCCTGCCTGTTTGCAGAATTTTCAGATCAATTACTTGTAAAAAGTATGATGACCGATCGTTTTCACTTTTTTCTTCGAATGGGCAACCGTCAGATCATCGGCAAGCGTTAATGACAAGAAATAATACGTATCATCAGCGACTTCCTTCCGTCCATTCAGTGCAGCATTCACTGCCTTCACGCTGTCCTCATTGGGAACTACACGCTTCAGACGTCCGTTGGCTACCGGGCTGAATTGAGACTTCTGATAGATTACCTTATAAATAGTATCGGGAAAATTGGCTGACCGCAGCCGGTTTAAGACAACATTGGCAACTGCCACTTTGCCTTCGTACGGTTCACCTTCCGCCTCTGCCATGACAATTTTTTGCAGCAGAAGCAGCTCTTTATCGGACACACTGTATGACCAGGTTGCAAGTTTTGAGTCCTCCTGGTTCAAAAGCTCAGTCCGCGTAAAGTAAAGTTTTTGGGGGGGAGTTGTTACAGCAGCAGCCGCTTTGGCCTTCTCTATTTTGGCCAATTTCAGGGCAGCTTCTTTTTTGGCTTTGGCCGCAGCAGCAGCTCTGGCCTTATGCTTGGCCTTGGCTTCCTTCAATTCCTGTTCTTCCTGAGCAGCCGTAAGCCAGTCCTTGGCTGGCAATGAAGCCGTCCAGTTTGCTGTATGAATCGATGAATCAGCAGACAGACTTGTCCCGTCTGACATCATTCGCCTGTCCCCAGCAGAAGAAGATGATGCGCTATTTTGCACAGAAGCCGCCAGATCGGTCATCTGTTTACTATCACTTGCCTCGTTCCATTTCCCAGTTGCCTGGACTACATTAACCCCCACTATACATACAAGCAGCACAGATAACATCGGTGCTACCCAACGATTCTTGCTTATAATATCCATTCGTAAGATTCCTCCTGTCGAACAATTCCCTTAACTAAGTAACCCAAAAAAAAGAATTTGAATAACGATGGCTAATATTACATAGGGATAAACGTAATGTCAATGTGATTTTATGTCATAAAAACGAGTTTTAGGAAAATGAAAACGTATCCACAACCTCATACATCGGCGATTGTCCAAGCCTGGTCACATAAAGTACAAAGTCCTCCACAATCCATGATTTAGCACCCAAGGAATGTTCCGGAAGCACCCCATAAATCCCTTTATCTTCATTTCCTGGAGCTAAACCCAGAAATTTGCGTGCAATTGTAATGTGCGGAGAGTAAGGTCTCAGCTCTGCTTCATATCCAAGTGTCGATGTGGCCTCCAGAATCCGCTTGTGAAGAAGATTCAACGTCTCCAGCTCGCCGTCCACACCCCTCCACAACACCTTCGGAGCATCTTTCAGACCAAAAGTTCCCCACCCGGAAGTTTGCAGTTCAAACGGCTGAATCCCTGTACTCGCCATGCGCAGCGCTTTCCGCAGATGCCCAATATCACTCACCAGTGTATCTCCCAGAAATTGCAGCGTGATATGGTAATCCCGATGGTCTGTCCATTTGCGAAAATCAAGTCCGTTCTTCACCATTTCTGCATCGAGTTGAAGGGATTCCTGAATAGGTGCCGGAAGACGTATTGCCGTAAATAATCTTTCCCGCCGTGATGGTAGATCCGTATATGAATAGTTATTCATCATCGTATACACCTCTCTAAAGTTCGTTCTATTATTTCATAATCATATGTCCTGTTTCAAGTTGGGTAATTATAGATTGACACAAATGTCAGCACTTGCACATGAGGCTGCACTCCTGCCTTTCTGCAGCATTTTCTCAAATCTGCTACACTTATCTCACAACTCAATTGAATTCAGGAGGTTACACACTATGGGTAAAATTGTATGTTTTCCATCTTTATCTGCGGAGCAGCAGCAGCGCATTTTAGACGCCGCACCCGGCTATACGCTGACCGTCAGCAAAGCCAAGGAGATTGACCCTGCCGAGTTAACAGAAGCCGAAATCATTGTTGGCTGGTCTCCACTCGTCACCGAACACGCCCTGAAGAAGGACAGCCTCCTGAAATGGGTACAGGTCTGGTCCGCAGGTGTGGATAACCTACCCTTCTCGGATTTGGAGCAAAAAAATATTCAGGTGACCAGTGCCAATGGCGTACATGCCATCCCGATCACTGAAATTATTGTAGGCATGATGTTATCGCACAGCCGCTGGCTGAGACAAGCCATGCTTCATCAACAGCAAGCCGAGTGGAAAAATCCCGGCAAACCACTGCCAGAGCTGCACGGCAAAACGGCTGTCATTGTTGGTGTAGGAGAGATCGGCACCGAAGCTGCCCGTATTCTCAAGGCGTTTGGCATGAATGTCATCGGGGTTCGCCGGTCCGGCAAAGACGTTCCTAATGTCGATCATATGTACGATATGTCCGGACTTCATGAAGCTGTCGGCAAAGGTGATTATGTCATCAACATCTTGCCCCTCACAGACGAAACCCATCATCTGTATGATCAAACCGCATTCGAACATTTCAAGACAGGCTCCTGCTTCGTCAATGTAGGACGAGGTCCAAGTGTAGACACTGAAGCACTGATTCGTGCACTGGATAGCGGTCAGGTCGCCTATGCTGCATTGGATGTTTTTGAAGAAGAACCCCTTCCTGCGAAGCATCCATTATGGCAAAAGGATAATGTGTTAATTACCCCCCATATCGCGGGAAGTACGGAGCAATATACGGATCGGGCACTTGATATTTTTGTAGAAAATTTGGAAGCTTACCTGGCGGGCAAAACACTGCCGCTCAACCTGGTCGACTATAGTCATAAATACTAATTCGTCCTCCATTTTCCATGCGTAATTGTACAAATACCTTATCATTATTTCTAAAAATGGATATAAAAAACCTCCACACCCGGAAATCATTTCTTCCGAGTTGGAGGTTTTCTTCTACTATATAACTATGTGCATAACCAAACGTGACGTATAAACGTTCCTTTCCGCACAGCGCAATACTGATTCACTTCCCACCCCGCTGCAAGCAAATGCTCTTCCACCCATTCCGTGGAGACAACTACAGCCCGTTTCGCCAGCCTGCGCAGACTTGTGAGCATGACGCGCTGGTCTTCATCCGGAAGGACGGAACACAGATTATAGGGCATATCCAAAATCGCTGCGTCGTAAGATCCCTCTAATTCATTCATGTCACCCAGCGTAAGGCAAGCCGGATCATAACCAAAGTGCGGCAGATTGATGCGTGCTCCCTGAATGGCCAGCGGATTCAGGTCGTTCCCTCTTGCCTCGATCCCCATGGAGAGTGCTTCGATGACTACCGTACCCATGCCGCAGCATGGATCAAGCAGCCGCTGGTTCAGGATGTTTGGTACGGCTATGTTAACGAGAGATCTGGCCAGTGCAACTCCGAATCCTGTGGAGTAATTTTGCGGCTTCTGCTGATGACTGTGCCACGATCGATCCGCTTCTGTCCACTGACCCAGGATCCATTTTCTACCTGTTTGTATTAGTCCAAAGGTCACTTTCGGGTGCTTCATCTGCGCCTTGCCCTTGATGCACATTCCCACTTCTCTTTCCAGCTGGCGGGAATGTTCATAATCAGGCATCTGGTCTCCTTCTTTCAGACAGACCACTTTGAACGTTTCTTCCGAAAGCAATTCGATCTTCGCTGCAGCCGGAAGCAAATCATTCACGCTATCCGCTTCCGATATCACGTCCAGCCTTCCATGAATAAACGGACTTCTGCCTGGTGGAATGCATATACTGGACCGCATATATGAGCGTAAATTCGAATTCATTTCCAGTGTGGAACCAACCAGTGTATGGAGCTCAAGCGAGCATAATTCACGCTCATTCTCATGACAGGCAAACGTATAGATGTACTCTTGGTTGATTGAACTTCTTGTGATGTCGGTCGAATTGATTTCAGTCAACATTGCAGCCGTCCTTCATGTTTCTTCTATTATAAGAAGAAGGTTTATATTTTTAATTTTTCGATGGAAGCAAGCAGGTCATCCGACAGTTCCTTCAGTGTTTGAATGCTGCCGCTGATCGTTTCCATGGAGCTTACCTGTTCTTCAGCCGAAGCCGAAACTTCCTCTACGCTTGCCGCAGATTGCTCCGATACTGCCGAGATCTGTTGGCTAAAATCATTCATGCGTCCACTTGCATCCTGCATGCCTTCCAACCCGGCTGTCATCGTGCCAATCACGTGAACCATTTCCTCCACAGATTCATTAATATTCCGGAATAGATTCCCCGACGTTCGTACATGTTCCTGCCCCAGTTCAGTCTCCCGGACACCTGTACGCAATTCAGCCACAACTCCCTGGGAATCCTGCTGGATATCTTCCGTAATCACTGTAATTTCCTCCACTGAAGTCTGCACCGCTTCCGATAACTTCCGTACCTCGGATGCCACCACGGCGAACCCACGACCACTCTCTCCAGCACGGGCCGCCTCAATGGAAGCATTCAATGCCAGCAGGTTGGTCTGCCTGGCGATGTCACGAATCACTTGGACCAGCTTGGAAATATCCTCGTTTTTACGGTTTAGCTGCTCCATCCGCTCCATCGAAGCCGAGACAGCCCCGGAAATTTGCTGCATTTGCTGCACGGATTGCTCCATGGCCTTGCGTCCATTCAATCCCTGCTCCAGCACACGTTCTGACATCGCACTAAGCTTGCTCCCTTGATTGGCATGCTGCTGAATGTGCTCGTTCAATCCCTCAACCGCACGTGCTGATTCAACTGCCGTTACGGCCTGACTCTCTGCAGCCTTAGCTGACTCTTCCATCGTAATGGCAATCTGCTGACTTCCAATTTTGACTTCTTCCGAAGAGATGGCCAGCTCGTTGCTCTGACGATTCACCGCTTCGGCAACACGTCTGACATTCAACACCATGGAAGTCAGATTTCCTTTCATCGTGTTTACCGCTTTAGCCAAGAGCCCTACTTCATCTTCGTGCTTGGTATGTATATCCTGCACATTCAGTTGGCCTTCTGCAATCAGCTTCACTGCACTAATAACCCGGAGCAGCGGTTTCACGACCTGCGAACGGATAATCGGAATCGCGATCGCCGTGATCGCAATCATGATCAGCACCCCTACAATAATGATCATTCGACCATTCTGCACCGACCTGATGGTTTGCGCTGCCGAGAGATCCGACTGATTCTGATTGTACTCGACCAGATAGTCCAGATCGACCTGCATGGCATCGAAGGATTCAGCCCCTTTTTCCGAAACTTCCTTCGCCAGCTGGGATTGTCCTTGATCACTCAAATTGATCGCTTGGGTATTCAGCTTAAGGTAAGCTGCCCACTTCGTCTTGAATGCGTCCCAGTGCTCCCGTTCGTCTGTCGCCTTATCCTGCTGATCATATATTTTGATCGCCTGTGTCGTTTCACGAATATAGTTGGTGCGCTCTTCAGCGAGTTCAGCCTTGTCTCCATCCTGAGCATCAAAGTGCCGGTAACTCAATGACAAAATATGTTCGGTGGTATAGTTCAACCTATTGATTTGCTGAATCGAAGGCATCCAGTTCCCCGTTATCTCATTGGTGTTGGCTTCCATAGAGTTTAACCGGATAACAATGGTGACACTAAGGAGAATTAAACAGAGGATTAACAAATAGAACGCGATGCTGATACGCAGACCGATACTCCTGATCTTGAATCTGCTGAACATGTGATTTCCCCCTTATACCGGATTCGGCCTACCTCCGAATTTTCGGTTCTTTGGTCTTGGTTTTACCCTTCTTTTGGCATCTTGCAAAACACTCTTTTATCATATATCTATGGGTAAACTGACGTAAAGTATTATAACATTATTTTGTTTAAGACATGCTTCGTTTTGTAAAAACTTGTGCCTCGTAAACACGTTGATTTCATAGGAATACATGCGAAAGCATCAGCGAGATAAAATGGAAAAGAGCTGCAGCATGCGGAGAATACCGATCTGCAACCCTTCAACATGTTAAATTGTGAGGATTATCCTATGAAAACAGGAAGAGCACCGCTTACTTCACCATGGTTTTACCAAACTCGGCAAGTAACCGATAAGACGCAAGTCTTCGCTCGTAATCAGGTCCGGCTGTAACTACCAGAAATTGCTTCGTCCCCAGACGTTTGCTTACCTGCCCGAATTGTTCCCAGATCTGCGGCGCTGTTCCTGCAAAATGTTTGCGCGCTTCGTCCTCACCCTCGCCCTTCTCAATGTTGATCTGACCACCAGTCCCCGTACTAGAGTTAGATTCCTTCTCTGGAGCGTTCAGGGCTGGCACATCTTGTCCACTCTGCCTTCGCCGATCTGCTATTTCGCAGCTCCAGTCCCGAGCTTCCTCCTCTGTCTCTGCACACATTGCACTGACCGCAGCCATCACTTGGGGTTTACTCATTGTTTTACTGGGAATAAACCCATCCCGATACCTCTTTACCGCTTCCGTACCATCGGCGTCACTCATAAACTGCCCAAACACATACCCCATGCCAAACCGTGCAGCAAACTCGGCACTCTTGACGTTGGTACCCAGCATCCACAGGGATACGGGAAGTTCAGGGATTGGACGTGCCGTTACCCGATGCTCCTCATAGCTGTACCGATCCTCGAGCAATTCAGTGAGTGCCGCGAGTGATTCAGCCAATTTGGACACATGCTGCAAATAATTGCCACTTAGCGCCATGGTGGCATGCGGCCCACCTCCTGGCGCGCGTCCCAGTCCCAGCTCAATTCTCCCTGGGTACAGTGCAGCCAGCAGCCGAAATGACTCGGCCACCTTCAGCGGACTGTAATGAGGCAGCAGCACCGCACCCGATCCCAGCTGAATGGTTGCTGTCCTCGCACCAATATGCGAGAGCAAAACTTCAGGCGATGCGGATGCAAGTTCCTCCATATCATGATGCTCGGACGTCCAGTACCGGGTATATCCCCAAGCTTCGGCATGTTGAGCCAAGGATACAGACTGCTGCAATGCCTCTTCCGCTGCAGCTCCATTCAACCTTGGCACAAGGTCGAGCACGCCCAGACTGAACGGCTCACTTGAGCCTGTGCCGATGTTTGTATACAAGCTCCTCACTCCTTATTTTTAGTCCAGATCGTAGATGGAGCCTACCTTCAGACCGTACAATTCATTGTATATTTTCTCGGCAAACGCATCCGTCATACCTGCAATATAATCAATCACCATGTGTTCCCATGTCCAGATCGGATGAGCCTTCGCCTGATCCTTCTCATAGCGCTGCAGCCAGTCGGATGGAATGATGGATTTGGACGTTTCCGGGTCCAGGAACGCATCCCACAGGCGCTTGATCATCCATTCACTGCGTTTTTGCAGACGCTGTACGCGCAGATCACGAATCATGGTCACCCAGGCAAAGCTCTTGAGCACACTCACCGTGCGCAGCATATCAAGATCCTCTGCACCTTCGCGGACAAACGTGACCTTCTTCCAATCCCCGTCGTCAATTACGCCCAGGCTGCCCACAAAGAGGCTGACCCAGTATGCCTTGACTTCGCGGCGGGTACGGGAGTAATCATGCTCGCAGAACGGCATCTTCTCATTCCAGACACGCAGGAATGAAGCAAGCACTTCTTCTACCTTTTGCCCAATCGCCTCTCTCGTCCATCCATTCCAGAACAGATCCTCGAGTGTAGTAATTTTATCCACAATCAGGCGATGAATGTGCGGATCCTGGAGGAAATGCTCATGCACTTCGATTTTGCCTGCCTTAATGCCATCCTCCAGATCATGTGCGGAGTACGCAATATCGTCACAGAGGTCCATGAGCTGTGCTTCAAGCGTCTTTTTGCCAGTCGGCATGTTCCAGCGATTACGTATCTCGTGGATATATTGCCACTCATGATGATACATCCCCTTCTTGCTCTCCGTACCCGGGTAAGGATATTTGTTGATTCCAAGCAGCACTGCATCGGACAGATTCAGTCCATCGATGTCCTCCCGCTTCTCCAGAAACATGATGAGACGGAAGTTATGTGCGTTGCCTTCAAAATGCTCATATTTCCGCTTCAGCTCTGCACGAACCTCGGGCTCCTGTTGGGGTGACTTCGCACTGCGGTTCTTCTTCATGATCTTCTTGACCTCGGTGTTGATCAGGTCATCCAATATGCCGTCCAGTACTTCTTCCCCTTTATGTCCAAACGGCGGATGTCCGAAATCATGTGCAATTGCGGCACATTCCACCACTTCCGAATCAATAATAAGCCCCGGGCTGTCCGCCTGACTCCAGTCCACTTGCGGGTATCGACGAAGCAGGCTTCTTGCCGCCTCTCGCGCGATCTGTGCAACCTCAAGGGAGTGGGTTAACCGGGTGCGATAATAGTCGCCTGTTCCGGCACCAAACACCTGGGATTTGCCCTGCAACCGGCGGAAGGTCGGTGAATGAATCAGTCTTGAATAGTCCCGTTCATACGCTGCACGAGCTCCATCCAGTTTGGTAAGTTCGGGATATTGTCTATGTTCTCTCAAATCGTTCCATTGCATGTGATCACTCCTAGCCGACTGTCTCTATTTTGAGTGATTATACACAACATCCGTCGTTTCGAAAAGCAAAACCTGTCTGTGATTGTCATCTCTTCTCACATCAACTTGTGATGTACAGTCTTCTTCTTTTATTATACCCCGACAGACTATCATCCGTGCACCTAAATGAATAATGATATACATCGAAATACATCAAAATATAAAACATTCAGAGTATTGTAGAGATCATTCCGATAACTCAAAAAGATAGGATGAAAATTACTGATGAGCATCGGTGGCCGTTCCGGTTACGGATCGTTCTTCCGATCGCTGTTGTCTCCAGGTTTTCTGAATTTCCCTTGGCAAGGGAAAAACCCGGAGACAAACGCGACCGCTCCGCTTCTTCAGAATCGATTCCGTCCCCTCCACTACTTCGCTGCTTAACGCTATGGATTTCATTAAAAAGTAGTATATTTTTAGAATCTAAATCAGTAGGAAGTCGCAAAAGACAAACTCAATCTCAATTCAAGTGCGCCCCCTTTCATGATCTCTGTCTCCTATTTGTTTCCTTGGAGGGGGAGAAAATAAAAAACCGACAGGGACGGAATCTCCCTGTCGGGTGCAGATGGTCAGCGTCTCGCTTGCTGACCTATTATTTATGGAGTGCTGATCGCGTGAAGCTGCGCGCCGAGTGCAATGCTCAGCTGGGTGATGCGATTACACCATCACTTTACAGATATCGTTTGTGAACTCTACTGGATCTTGGATTGGCAAGCCCTCAATCAGCAATGCCTGGTGGTACAGAAGACTAGTGTACAGGCTCAGTTTTTCCTTATCCTGTGCGTAAGCATCTTTCAGGGATTTGAAGACATCGTGGTTAACGTTGATCTCCAGCACCTTATCTGCCTGTACATTCTCACTGTTCGGCATGGCTTTCAGGATTTTCTCCATCTCGATGGTCAGTTCACCTTCGGTGGACAAACATACCGGATGGCTTCTGAGGCGTTTGGAAGCTTTGACGGCTTTTACTTTACCTGCGAGCTGAGCTTGCATCGCTTCAAACAACTCTTTGTTATCGTTGTCTTCTGCTTCGTTTTTCTCTTTGTCCTCGCTGTCTTCGATACCCAAGTCACCGCTGGAGATGGATTTGAACTCTTTCTCCTTGTAGTTCATGATCATTTTGATCGCGAATTCATCGATGTCCTCCGTGAAGTACAGCACTTCATATCCTTTATCCAGTACACCCTCGATCTGAGGCAGCTTCTCAATCCGTTCAATGGACTCACCGGATGCGTAGTAGATATACTTCTGATCTTCAGGCATTCTGGAAACGTACTCGTCCAGGCTGACCAGCTTCTTCTCTTTGGAAGAAGAGAACAGCAGCAGATCCTGCAGCGTATCCTTGTTTACGCCATAGTCGCTGTATACGCCATATTTCAACTGACGCCCAAACGCTTGATAGAATTTCTCGTAGCTCTCGCGATCGTCCTTCAGCAGGCTTTGCAGTTGGCTCTTGATTTTGTTTTTGATATTTTTCGCGATCAGGCTCAGCTGACGGTCATGCTGCAGCATTTCACGGGAAATGTTCAGGGACAGGTCTTCCGAATCGACCATACCTTTGACGAATCCGAAGTAATCCGGCAGCAGATCGCCGCATTTGTCCATGATCAGGACACCGTTGGAGTACAATTCCAGGCCTTTTTCGTACTCTTTGGTATAGTAATCAAACGGCGTGCTCTCCGGAATAAACAGAATGGCATTGTATACCACAGCGCCGTCCGCGCTGATATGCAAGTGTTTGAGCGGTTTGTCAAAACCGTACCGTTTTTCCATATAGAAGTTGTTGTAATCTTCTTCGGTCAGCTCGCTTTTGTTTTTGCGCCAGATCGGCACCATGCTGTTCACGGTTTGCTCTTCCTTGTACTCCTCGAACTCGTTCTCCGTACCTTCCTTCGGACGCTGACTTGTCACATCCATCTTGATCGGGTAACGAATGAAGTCGGAATATTTCTTGATGATGGATCTCAGGCGATACTCTTCCAAAAACTCATCGTAGGAATCCTCTTCGGTATTCTGTTTAATCGTCAGGACGATTTCCGTACCTACGGAATCTTTCTCAGCTGGAGTAATTGTGTATCCATCCGCACCTTCAGACTCCCACTTCCAAGCTTCGTTGCTGCCCAGCGTTTTACTCGTTACGGTCAGCTTGTCCGCCACCATGAACGCAGAGTAGAAACCAACCCCGAACTGTCCGATGATGTTATGGCCGTCTTTGGCCTCGTTTTCCTTTTTGAATGCCAGCGAGCCGCTCTTCGCGATAACCCCGAGATTGTTCTCCAGCTCTTCCTGACTCATCCCGATTCCGGTATCAGTCAACGTGAGCGTACGGTTCTCTTTGTCGATGGTCAGCTTGATGTAGTAATCCTCTTTGTTGAAGACAAGCGTATCGTCGGTCAGGGCTTTGTAATATATTTTGTCAATGGCGTCACTGGAGTTGGAGATCAATTCTCTCAAGAAGATTTCTCTTTGGGTATAGATGGAGTTGATCATCATATCCAGCAAACGTTTGGATTCTGCCTGGAACTGTTTCTTGGCCATGAATGGGTGTTCTCCTTTCAATTTGGGATATAGAATGATTGATTTGCAGTTATAGAACAAACCATTTACCTTTACACGAAGCCACTTCGCTAACCAGAACCATTTTCCGATCGCTGTTATCCCCAGATTTTTTTGATTCCAATAGTATAAATGGAAAATCCGGTGATAAAGGCGAACACTTCGCTTCTCCAAATTGGTTCTGAACGCTTCGTTCCCGTGTAGTCTCCAAGTTCGTTCTATGAAACAAAATTAATCATTCCATATGTAGTCGCTGTAGTATAAAGCATCATTTGTTAGCACTCGGATGACCGGAGTGCTAAACCCTTTCTTTTATATAACATATGGCAAAATTGGGTGTCAATACGCCGGGCGTTATTTTAACAAAATGGGTGCTTAACACGTCGTTTATACACGCATATTTGATTTTAACGTAATCCATCAGACAATACAAAAGCCAGCTCGAATCCATATTCGAACTGGCTTTTTCCCGGATTGGTGTAGCTGAAATGGTCAGCCTGGCTAATATCAGGTAAAAAAGTAGGTCAATGAAAGAATCGAGCGCATTCCTTCATTTATTTCACCATCTTTGGATCAAGGGTATCACGCAATCCATCCCCGAGCAGGTTGAAGCCGAGTACCGTCAGCATGATGGAAAGGCCGGGAAAGATAAGCGTCCACGGCGCCTTCTGCAAAAACTGACGTGAATCCGATAGCATTTTCCCCCATTCCGGGTCAGGCGGCTGTGCACCCATGCCGAGGAACCCCAGTGCGGCCGCCTCAATAGTGGCTGTCCCGATGCCCAGTGTTCCCTGAACAATCAGCGGGGTAAGACTGTTCGGCAGGATATGGCGAAACAGAATACGCATATTATTTGCGCCCAGTGTGCGGGCAGATGTAATGAATTCCTCCTGTCTCAAGCTAAGTACACGCGAACGCACCAATCGTCCGTAGGTCGGAATGTTGACGATAGCTATGGCGAGTAATGCATTTTGCAGCGAGGGACCAAGGATTGCCACAATGGCAATCGCGAGCAGGATGCCCGGAAAGGCCAGCAGAATATCGAATAGACGCGAGATGAGCATGTCTGCCCATTTTCCATAAAACCCGGCAACTAGTCCAAGCAATGCTCCCGCAATAATGGAACCGATCACCGAGAAGAACCCCACCCACAAGGAGATACGCGCTCCGTAAAGCACTCGGGAAAATACGTCACGCCCCAGATCGTCGGTACCAAACCAATGCTCTGCCGAAGGGGCCTGAAGCCGATCCGTCAGCACTTGTTCCTTGTAATCATAAGGAGAAATGTAAGGCGCAAGGAAGGCCAGCAGGATGAAAAACACAATAATGATCAGTCCGGCGAGCGCCAGCCGATTGCGGCGAAATGTTCTCCAGGCTTCCCGCCATGGACCGGATGCACCTGCCGATACTGCTTCTATGGATTGTCCGGTGTTGGTTGATAATTTGGCCATGCGGCGTCTCCCTTCTTTAGCTATGAATGAAAGATAAGAAGAATGATTCCAATAACACTTCGGACTACGATTGCTGAACCATCTTCCGATCGCTGTTATCCTCAGATTTGTTGATCCACTTTTTTTAAGGGTAAAAATCTGCTGATAAATGCGAACGCTTCGCTTCTACAGATTAGTTCTGCACTCTTCGTATCGTGTAATTTCTGATATCTATCTTATTTAAAAATTCATTCATCAAAACAAATGATGGAGTTCCTACTTATAGCTGATTCGTGGATCAAACACAGCATAGAGCAAGTCGACAATCAGGTTGATCAATACGAAAAAGAAGGCAACGATCAGAATGCCACTCTGAATGACCGGATAATCCCGCGAACTAATCGCTTCATATATATAGCGTCCCACACCAGGCCAAGCGAAGATTGTTTCAGTCAGTACCGCGCCGCCGAGCAAAGAGCCGGTTTGGATGCCGATAACGGTCAGGACCGGAATAAAGGCATTTTTGAGTGCATGTCCATATACGACAAAAAACGGACCGAGACCCTTCGCCTTTGCGGTGCGGATATAATCCGAACTCATGACCTCAAGCATGCTGGAGCGAGTCATCCGAGCAATAACAGCCATCGGAATTGTTCCAAGCGCAACACTTGGCAGGATGAGATGTTTGGTTACAGTCCACAGCTGGTCCCAACGCCCGGCAATCATCGTATCCAGAACATAGAGACCAGTGATGGCATCGACGGGATCACGTGCGTTCATTCGTCCAATGGACGGCAGCCAGTGCAGCTTGTTGGCAAACAGCCATTGTTCCATCAGACCAAGCCAGAAGATTGGCATTGATACACCAACCAAAGCAATGACCATACAGCAGTAGTCGAACCAGGAGTTATGCTTCCATGCGCTGACGATCCCCGCATTAACACCAATAATGACGGCAAATAGCATACTTGCCATCGTCAATTCGAGCGTCGCTGTCAGGTAAGGTACGATTTCCTGGGCAATAGGCACCTTGGTGCGAATGGATGTGCCCAAGTCTCCTTGGAGCAAATCGCCAAGATAAGCGAAATACTGCTGGAACCACGGTTTATCCAGTCCGAGCTGGTCCCGAAGGGCTTGCTTGGACTGTTCGGTTGCCTTTTGCCCAAGTATCGTCTCCGCCGGGTCGCCCGGGATGGCATGAATGATGGAAAAGACGATCAGGGTCATGCCGAGCAGTACGGGCAGCAGCACGAGTATGCGTTTGACAATATAACTGTTCAATCCCTATTCACCTGCCTTTGACGTATCTTGCAACATGCAATTATAAAAGCGCTGGCAGACAAGAATGCTTTAGATTGTTATGACCAGATGTGGATTCTCTTCTAAGCATTGCGTGTTCACCAGCGCCTTGAAAGATGAAACGAAAAATAATGATGATTTTAGATCACATAGATCCGTTATTCAAAATAAGCATTTGCATAGGATTCGCTGCCCAGTGGGGAAGGCACAAAACCTTTCAGGTTTGCTTTGCCTGCCAGAATAGGTGTCGTGTGCACAAGTGGAATCCACGGTGCATCTTCCTTGATAATGACTTGAGCCTGTTTGTACAGCTCGGCGCGTTTGTCCTGATCCGTTTCTTTCTGCGCTTCGGTCAGCAGAACATGCAGCTCTTCGTTTACATAGAAGCTGCGGTTGTTGCCCGGGATGGCGTCTTTATCCAGCAGTGTGTACAGGAAGTTATCCGGGTCGCCGTTATCTCCGGTCCAGCCGAGCATGTAGATGTCGTCCTTCTCTCCGGCTTTTGCATCATCGAGATAAGTCGCCCACTCCGGCGATTCGATGTTGACGGTCACTCCGATTTTCTCAAAATCAGCTTGGATCGCTTCGGCCACCTTCTTGCCGTCAGGCATGTAAGGACGGGACACCGGCATGGCGTAGAACGTCACCGGGTCTGGCAATCCATCCGGGAAGCCGGCTTCGGCCAGCAATGCTTTTGCTTTTTCCAGATCATACGGGTAGTCCTCAATGGCGTCGTTGTAACCCCACAGGGTTGGCGGCATCGGGTTCACCGCAGGCTGGGCCTGTCCGGCAAAGAACGCATCGATAATGCCCTGCTTGTTCACCGCATGGTTAAGGGCTTGTCTTACTTTTACATCGTCAAAGGGTTTCTTCTTGAAGTTAAAGCCGATATACGCCACGTTGAACGGTGGACGCTCGATCTTCTGCAGCTCACTGTTGCCTTCGAGAATGGACAGATCATCCGGGTTCAAGTCCTCCATGACATCAATCTCGCCATTTTGCAGGGCATTGAAGCGTGCCGTGTTGTCCGGAATCGAACGAACAATGACTTTGTTCAGCTTCGGTAAGCCTTCTTTCCAGTAATTCGGATTTTTCTCCAGGGTGATGGAGTCGTTCCGCTTCCACTCTACGAATACAAATGGACCTGTGCCCACGGGTTCGCTTTTGAAATTCTCTTTTTTCTCCTGAATGGCTGTTGGACTGGCAATACCGAATGGGGTCATCGCGATATTTTGCAGGAAAGGCGCCTGCGGCTGGTTCAGCGTGAACTCTACAGTCGTCTCGTCAATCGCCTTCACTTCCTTGATGACACGGCCGTCCTCTGGCCCAAACATGGAATCGTAATAGTCGAAGGAATCCCCTTCAAATTTATATTCACTCGCCGGATCACTCCAACGGTTGAAGTTAAACACAACAGCATCGGCATTGAAATCTGTTCCATCATGGAACTTCACACCAGACTTCAGCTTAAACGTGTACTTCAGGCCATCCGCCGAAATCTCCCAGCTCTCTGCCAGACCAGGAACGACCTCCGTCTCGCCTTCCTTGTAATCCAGCAATGAATCGAAGACCTGGTGCCCAATCTTCAGCGACTCCCCGTCTGTTACAATCGCAGGGTCCAATGCCACCGAATCCCCGCCGCGGCCCATGATCATCGTATCTTGCGCTTCCGTTACTTCGGCTGGCGGCTCACTGCCTTCCGCCGGAGCAGGCGAATTTCCAGCTCCCTCATTGCTGGAGCAGCCGGACAACACCAAGACGGTGCTCAAAGCCAGAGTCACAAAACCGGACATCCATTTCTTTCTCATTCGCATACGTACAACACCCTTCCCTGTCTCATAATGTGTGTAATGCTCGCGTGAAAAACTTCAATGATAGCCATTGGTTCGGTGCTTGCTTGTATCAATGAAAGGCTTTAGGTGCCTGTGATACCTGTAATTACGATCGTATTAGGATAAGAGTGGATTACTATTCGTTTTTACGGTTTTATGGACCCAGATAGAATTTATGTGAATTTAAAATAATACCTTATAGAAAAGAAGTTAGTTCGGCTCAGTTGCGCAATATTTGAACTTAGGTCAATTAGCAACAGCATTCTACTTTTTGGATGGAAATGAAAATTGTTAGAAGACAAAAAAGACAAGAGAATTGCATCACGACATGGTGGTAGAACATCGCTCGTTTTAGATACATATCGTTTGTTTGCTCATGAAGTTTGGCATTGACCATTGGAAGGATTAGGCAGCATCTAACAATCGTTAAAAGCTAAATGGATGTAGAACGTCGTCGTTCTCATGAAAGTAGTTGTATGAAGCTGGCGTGTATGAGTGTGTATGTTCGAAGATGCAGGGATTGGACAACAGGGAGACATTACAATAACTTATCATGTTAAGGCTCTGTCATGGTGAGGAGATTTATGTAAATAAACAGTGGTTGAAAACAATTTTGTGTAACTTACTTTACATCACATTCATCAATTAGACAAGAGTTTTGCGGACATAAGTCTTCAACTTTATTCGTACGTTAATTTTAATTACATAAAACACAAAAAAGGAACACCATTCGACATGATAATGCCGATGTGTCCCCTCTTAATCCCGCTCTGGCAACTTCCAATATAGCTTTATTATGTCGGTGTTAACTCACTTCTTAAACAAACCTCTGCGATACATGACCGTAATAAAACGGTAAAAATCATAACTCGCCCCATTTTCGATGCTGAACAGCGGATTTTTGGTGTCATACGCCAGGGCCGCATCCACGGCTGCTTTAGCCCACACCGGAACTTCCATCTGCTGACGTGCCTGCAGTTTATCTACCTGCGCCTTCAGCGCATCAAACGCTGCTTTCTCTTCGGCTGTCATCGGTTCGCCCCCTTTCGGTGGTTCGGTCGGTTTCACAGGCTCGAATGGTTCAGGCGGCTTCGGCGTGGCTGCTGCATATCTGGCCCGCAGCTCCGCTGCCGATCCTTCGAACTCATTCATGTCCACGTTGCCGCTAATTCCATTCACTTTGCCCGAATCCGTGTACTGCCAGAACGTCCAACGTTTCCAGGCAGGCTGGTCATCCGGCACACGTGTGCTGCTGTACCGCGCAACCCACAGATCGTACGTGCCAAGTGAAGGTTCAAAATTGCTGGCAAATGAATTGCCCGTATATATGATTGGTTTTACACCTGTGAGACGCTGCAGTTCGGTTAAAAAGGCTTTGGCTACCGTGTTGATCTGGGCTTTGCTCAGATTACCCGGGTTGTTCTCATAGTCCATAACAGGTGGCAGCTGCAGCGCCTTCGCGCCTCCGACTTTATTTAGCGTACTCGCATAATGCGCCGCTTCGGCCTTGGCCCCATCCGTGGACGTTGCCCGGAAGAAGTGGTACGTTCCGACCAGCATGCCTGCCGTCAGTGCGCCGCTTACATTTTTCTGAAAGTTCGGATCGGTATACGTCTGCCCCTCGGTTGCCTTGATGAACACAAACGTCATGCCGCTTGCCTTCACTTTGGCCCAGTCGATATTGCCCTGGTAGCGAGAGACGTCAATGCCCTGCGTGTTGCCTGAGCTTCTGGTTTGCATGTTTCTCACACCCTTTATGCGGCAATTGCCGTTTGTATATAGTTAATGCCAAGGATCCTGGGATTGCTTGTGTGCGTGTCCCTTGTTGATGGTAAAAGCCAAGTAGCCAAGTTCAGTTGATTATATATTAACCCACCAAGGAAAACATACTAAGTCGGCACGTGACCGTTCCAGATCCGGATCGTCCTTCCGATCGCTGTTGTCTCCAAATTTTCTTGATTTATTTTCTCAAAGGTTTGAAATTCGGAGACAAAGGCGACCGCTATCGCTTCTTCAGAATCGATTCCGTCTCTTCCACTACCTGTTGCCATTAGCACATACTTTTGACTCAGAAGCGCTCTGTCTGTTGTCACAGAGTACATTGGAATGAATGTTGAATCCTTACTTCGTGTCATCCCTAATCTGTTCATCCACGTCCTTATGATCTGATGGTGCAATAGATTCTCTGGAATTGGGAGTATAGTTACCGGGAATCCCCCCGTCCCCTCCCTTGCCCTTGAGCACTTCAATGGCCTGCCGGATCGCAGGTGGAATCGGTGCTCCCAGTTTGCCCCCATTTTCAATAATGGATAACAGCTCATTCGCGATATAAAAAAAGGCGACCGCATCCCTGAACAAATGTCCGTCTCCCAGAACACCGTCCACCAGATGAGCCACCGATACCATTGCAAATATAAATACCTTTCGCGCGATGCCAAACATCCCGACATTGCTTTCGAGCTTGCCACTCGCCCCCGCTGCCGCGATACCGGTTAGGTAGTCGAGGATGACGAAAACGAGCAATACCCCAAGCACGCCTGACCAGCCGCCGAAGAAGTAGGTTGCTGAGCTGCTTAACAGGGCGATAAAAGACTTCCATATAGTGTCCCATTTTTCCATGCTTTCACCTCCTTAAACAAGGATTACGAGCTTTCGTTCACTCCATTACAAAAATTCACTTCCGAACATATTAAGTCCCTCAAATTCTATTGTGCAGTACCATACCATATGTCTTTTTTTCACATACATCAGAGATATACAGGGGGTTACAGTGACATCCTGTAACCCACGTGTTGTAAATCAAAAGGGGATTTATAGAGAGAGGTGTGATGTTGTGGGCAGATACTGTATATACGCACACTCATTGTTGTCATCCTTATCTCATTCACCTAAACGGATACAATATTCCCATAAAAACTATAGTTGCAGTTGGATGTCCCCGTTCCCGCTACCATTAACCCTATCCGAATTTGCATTGTAGTATTAGCATTGAAATTTGCAGGCTTTTCATTAGTGTAGTGCTGGTAAGTAAGGCTGCCCGTCAATTTTTGAGAACGAGAAACCCCTGCAACCAAATCTAACTGAGCAGAGTGTAACTTGGTTGAGTTTAATTCACCGTTGCCGCTATAAGCAGCCACGGTAAAAGCCCACATAACCCCGTTTCCATCCATCAAAACCAAGGCTACTCGCTTATTGTTGTCTGTATTGGTAGCGTAAAAAAAATCCGAACTGGCTTGTATTGATATAAGTTTTGTCCCTGCCGGGATTGTCGCCACCACTGGACCGTATGCACCCACAGGTCCGCCAGGCAATGATAAACCTCCCGCTGGTAATGATATCGGTAAATATTGATAATAACCTTGTTCGATCCCGTTTATTTTTGATACCAGTGTTGCCCATGGATCGGATGTGGATGCACTGCCACCCTTGGCGTTAATGGCACCCACTATGCCATTCTTAGCATCAACGCCAGATTGAAAAACATCAAGGCTCCAAGGTTGCCAAATATTATTTTCCCGCGTCCTCTGGTAAAGAGTCTGAGTGCCACCGTTAAGCCGACTTGCCCTTTGAATTACATAACCCGATCCATTTGAATGACACTGTACATCAATGTACCACCATTCATCTACATTCGCTGGGATTGGAGCATTAGTTAAACTATTTCCGTTATATTGACCATTGGCCACCAATGAGTTAAGGTCTGTACCGGAAACCAACTGACTTTTACCATCATCAGCCGTAAGTTTATGTTTCTGCCATGTCTTTGTATCAATATAAGATTTAGCATTTGCTGTCGCATCTGTAGTAGCTACATTAATAGCCGCCACCCTCGCATCCCTTACCGCCCTCTCCGTCGCTGCCACCGTCTCCGACGTCCCATCCGTCTTGCTCGATAACTGCACCTTCCCCTTCTGCGTCAAAGACGCATCGGGAATATCCATCTTGCTCACCGCTTCACGAAGCGTATCCAAATCGCCCAGTGTCGCGACACCTGCATCTATCTTTTCAAAAATCCCATTAATACTCTCCCGGTTTACGTTCTCGTTGCCCAAGGGGAGAGGCAATTTCAGTCGATCCGTTTCTTGTGGCATTACGCCCACACCTCCAGTTCATTCCACGTCAGGGACGCGGCATCAAGTTCATCCCAAGTTACCTGTTTTCCATCCATGTCGTCCCACACCAGATAGCGATACTCATACTCCACGGCCATGTGGGCCGGTTTTAGTTCATCAATCGCACGTTTAAGATCATCAATATTTGGCGGGATACCCATCGTATCCACAAAGCTCACCGTAAAACTCCACGCCTCCGGTTGAAACGTGACATCCACCTTGCCTCCGGCATACGCCTCAGCTACATTCGCCACCAGTCTTCCGGAAAATGTCCCGGCACCGCGCAGCTTTGACTCCACCACGGCACGTCGTTGCTCCACGGGTTTGAGTCGATCCGTCTCAAGGCCAAGTTCCTGCTCCCAGAAATCCAATCCCCACGTCGCCGTACGGACGAAAAATTGATCCAATGTCTCATCCAGCGCCTGATACAGCAGATCCATCTCGGTACCTTTGGACTGCATATCCGCCTGCATAACGCGCGAAGTCTCATAATAACTCGGCAAATACGAGAACAGTTCTTTCCCCTTCGGGCTTGAGATTGTAGAATCCACAACCCCCGGCGGACTACTCATGGACATCCACCGTCCCCAGCACCGCCACCTGACTCGCAGTCATCTCAATATTTTGGTCGCTCACACCGTTTACGGTCAGCTCCGAATAGTCGATGATGGGCGGAATGTCCAGCAAAATCGCAGCAATGCGGGTGTATCGCACGAGCGGATCATCAAATGCCAACTGTTTCAGATATGCAGTTACCCCGCGTTCGATTAATGCTCGGACATCCGCCAAGGTTGCATCACTGGCCAGCGTCAGCTTCACCTCAATGTTCATGGGCACTTCCTCGGCTGGCATGACCGACACCACCGGACCTGCCGGTGCAACGCCTTCACCTTGACCATCCTGCGTCGGGTCCACATACTTCTGCACGGCCGCCACCAGATCGCTGCCTGCCGCACGTTTGTCCGTATCCAGCAGATACAATCCTACCGTGCCCGGACCCTTCCATAACGGAATTACACGTGTTGCGCCAACACCAGGCACTTCACTGGCCCATTGCACATACTGTGCCTTGTTGCCGCTTGTCCCCTGGTTGCGGACTTTGGCATAAAAGCGTTCCAGCAGCGCCGTGTCCGCCTCAATATCCGCACCGCCTTTGATAACGTCCGTGTTCACCACAGACGTCACGCCACTTACCGGTGTAGACAGCACGGTCACAGTGCCAGTCGGCACATTGCTTTCTTTTCCGGCAACGAGCGCTCGCACACCAACTACTCCGAATCCATCTTCTCCAAGCTCTACGCTCCCAACAGTCTCGTATTCCAGCGAAGCTTCACCAGATACTTCATCCGCGAGCGTCGCTACAACTGTACCAGCCGGCACCGCTTTCCCCGGTGTACCCGTGAACCTCACCGTGCCTTGTGCCGCCACCGCGGCCCGCCGCGTAATACCATGCTCTCCCGCACGCAGATCCAGCTCTTCCGAACGAAAATTCGGGTCACTGCTCGCAGCTGTACTGGCAAAACCACGCCGAAGCAGCTCCTGCGCCCACAGCGCCGCCTCAGACAGCATAAACGCAACCGGAGCTTCCGCGTCCCACAGAAACGATCCCTCCGACTTATCCAGATCCGCGGGTAGACGATCCAGCATGCGCTGCATAATCTGTTCCTCCGTCTGGTCCTCCAAATAACGCGGAATCTCAGCCATCCCGTCAGATCACCTCACTTTCTAGAATAAACATCTCTTCCTGTACACTCGCCACCCGGCACGAGAACATGCACTGCTCTAGGTTCCAATCAAACGTGAACTGGTCTACCGAATCCGTGCGTGGATCAGCCAGCAGCGTCTCCGTCACCATCCGGGTAATCTCACTTTCCATCACACCCCGGCTGTCACCCTGACCCACCAGCTCTTCCAGCTCCGAGCCATAGTTCCGGGAGTAAATTACATTTCTGTACCGCGGCGTCTTCACCGCCTTGATGCACCACTGCACCCAGGCTTCCTGCGGACCTGCCGCAGCCACTTTGCCACTTGGGGTCAGTACAAAATCCCCTGCATCATAATCGAATCGCCAGCTCCGCCCAAAGCGAACCTCTTCCGAAGCCGCACCCGACAGGTCCTCTTCATCTCCCCAGACCACACCCGTTTCCGGGAACAAACTAGGCATTCGCACTCACCACCTTACACAGCACCACAATGTCGTTACCACCATTTACCCGCATCGCCAGCACACGGTCCCCAGCCTTCAACCCTTTCCCCAGAGACCATACCGCTTCTTCCACTTCCTCTTCTTGCAAAAGAAACCTTCCCGTGCCCGTCGTTCCGCCATTCGCCACGTCAGGTATCCCGGAGATCGCGCCAACAGCCTCGCGCTCCGGCAACCCAAGCGTGCCCGGCAGCTCGGCCACGAGATAGTCCTGCACTTCGTGCTTGAAATCATCCAGCTTCACGCCGGACGAAGTCATCGTACCCAGCACCGCGCCCATGCCGCTCACGGCCTGACGGGTATGCGTACTCATCGCGCCCCGCATGACTTCGGCAAAATGCCCATACGGATCTTCCTTATTCAAGGTAATACCTCCTTTTCACCAGCTCCGCCGTGCCCAGCTCCAGCGTCATCGTACCTGGCCCAGCCGATAGGTCTCGACTGACGGACATGACGATCAGCTTCAGGCCTTTGAGCAGCACCGCATCGCCGGCGCGAATCGTGTTGACATCTGGCGCGGAAACGGTAAAGGTCTCCTGGATGCCTGTCAGCCGACTCTTCGCAAGCTTCTTGGCAGCCGCCGCCGTTTTGACCTGATCGTCCTCGATCAGCTTTTGCAAGGTGCCCAGTTCCTCCACACCATCCTGCTCAATCGCCAGCACTTTCGATGGCACTTCCTTGCCGCTGCTGGATTCCGATGCAGCCATGACTTTAACTTTGGTGACTGCCCCTTCCAGCGTACGCATCTGGGACAGATCGATCAGCCGATCCAGCTCGTACACCTTCACATTGCTGCCTACCTTGAACAGCTGCAGCCCGCCAGGCGTCATCCGGGGATGATACATGTCTCCGCCAGACTTGGCCGTTTCCTTCAGGTCCGCAAACATCATCGAAAAGATCGTCTGCGATCGATACACCGCTTTGCCCAGCTTTGTTTTGGTGTCTGGCAGTGTTCCGTATGGAATCTTCCACTCTTTGGCGTACGTTTCGAGCCGCTGCGTGGCGGTTTGGTCTTTGGGCAGAAGGAACTCATCTTCCGATTTTTCCAGATAGATCATCCGGTCGTACACCGTGAGAGACAGCCGCTTGGTGCCGCTGTTCGAGCTTTCCACCTCCCAGATGACCGCAGGATGCAGCAGATGAACCATCGATTTTTCGCCAAAAGGAACCCCGCTGATCCGCACTGCCATCCCCGGTGATATCGCAGGCAAACCTGAAGATGCCGACACCGCCAGACGGATGCTCGCCTGATAGGCAATCTGATCGAGCGAGTCCTTCAGCGTAATCGTCTCCACCAGCTTGGTAAGGTCATATTTGTCGTCCACAATAACCTTGTAGGTCATGGCATCACCAGCTTTTGTCCGGGCTTGATCCGGTTCGGATCACTGCCGATGGTTTTCACATTGAGCTTGTAGATCTCGTTCCATTTGGAACTGCTGCCCAGCTCAAGCTTTGCAATTTTGGACAGAGAATCGCCAGATTTGACGGTGTAGGTCTTGCTGCTCTTTTTCAGATCGGTACGAGAACCCGACTTGCTTCCTGATGTTGCCGCCCCAACCTTCTCCACTTTCGAATCCCGCCAGGTACGCAGTGTAATATCAAAATAAATGTCCCCACTCTCACCGCCCCGGAAGGTCGTATTGTGCGAGATCAGATACACCGGCACATTGACCCCTGTGTTGGAAATGATGAAACGAAGTGGTTTTTTGGATACGAGAAACGTATTCAGTATATTCATCGCCACCCGCGGATCAGGTACCGGTTCGTACATGCAGTAGGACGCGTCATATACTTTTGGAAAAAAAGAAGAGAAGGTGATCTCCTTCACCTTCTCTCCCTGTGCAAAATCAAACTCGCCATACTCCAGCATATTGATCGTTTCATACCCTTTGGACCTTGATATCGTGAGCTCCTCTGGCTTCACCGGAAATCTGAACGATGTTGTTCCATCCTTCAGGGTGAATTCCATTCGGATTCCTTCCACATTGTCTTTAATTACACTCATAACAGGCCTCCTTTCTGCTTAGGCCATAATGGTTTTACGGTTTTCCATCGCGCGGCGGAACTCTCCCGAAATTCGCTGTCCAACTTGATGTGTGATCGCATCGTAGTCGATGGCATTTTCACGGACAGTCACCTGCACAGCCCCTTGAGGCACGTTGACGGCGATCTGGTTGGTCGTTTCGGTTTTAAAATCCTTAAGGTAACCGGCCAGACTGCTCATCTGGTCTTCTGATATTTGTACCGACATCGTAGACGATTTGCCATTCGTCTGGGCTCCATTGCCGATCGCCATCGCTTGGGAGTGCATCACACTTGTTCCCATAAGAGCAGCAGTCGTGGATTGACCGCCCATGCTGTTTGCATAAGCCATAGGCCCAGTTATGGTAAGCGCAGATGGAATATAAGCCGGAGGCATCGAGGGACCAGTGGGTACTGGAGTTGGGTTAGCAACGGTTGTAGATGAGACGATCTTTTCTTCTTTTTTGGAACCAAAGCCAAAGAAATTGGATATACCACTCACCATGCTCTTCGTTTTTTCAGAAACAAAATCCGCTGCAGTCGACAACGCTTTACCTGCACCTTCCGTAGCGTTGGACATAAAGTTTCCAATATCTTTGGCCTTATCCCCGATCCAGCCTCCCGCGGAACTGCCGGCCCATCCACCTAATGCACCCCCAATATACGTGCCGATACCAGGCAAAATAAAACTGCCAATGGCGCTACCAATCGCGGTACCAGCAGTTCCACCGATCATGGATCCGACTGCTCTGCCTCGTTCCTCAGGAGGAGCAGTGGCAACATTGGCTACATCGGCAAGCATGCTAATGGGTCCAAGAAGTTTACCCGCTCCCTTTGCGAGTCCCCCGCTCAGTTTGCTGAACATACCATTGCCCGAAGACATATTGGACATTGGCGAACCTGAGGGAGCATTTGCGCTAAATCCGAATCGATTCGGATTCAGTTTTTGATCAAAGTCCACTTTCAGCTTCTTCTGTTCAGCATCAGAGATGTTGGTTATGATTTTTTTCGCAGGATCAGAAGCAGGCGTTTTTGCAGTTCCAGTCGCACGTTCTTGGTAGGACTTGGAACCGCTCTTGTAAGGACCTTTTTTTCCTCCCTCTGTTGCGGCTACAGTTTTAGCACTCCCACCACTTGCACTTTTGGTTTTGCCACCTTTAGCTCCGCCTTTTGAAAGTCTTCCTACAAGGCTTCCGCCAGAGCAGCAGCAACATTGTGAAGTATTGCTTGAACTTGATTTCCCTTTAGATTTTTCATAGAAGAACTTAACACCTTTCCCAAACTTTCCGAGTAAGTCTGTTGCATTATTTAATGGATCAAGAAAATCATTACTTTTTTGTGCCATTTCCCGTATCCAACTAATTTCTTCTTCCTTCGGCGCGTTCTTTATCGTATTATTATTGCTCCCAATGTTCAGAGACAGCGAAGGCCCGCTCGATGCTGGACTCAGCTTCCCCATCGCCACTTCAACCTTCTGCTTCACCTCCACCGACACCGTTCCCGAAGCCTTCACCATCTGGTTACGGAAACTATTCAGTTTCGCGATTGCACGGTCCAATGCCGGACTTAATTGATCATCCAGCCCAATCTTCGGTGTGATTCGCAGCCTGCTTAACCGAACAGCCGTACTATAGATGCTTTCCAGCCTGCGTCCGGTTGTTCTCAGTTCATTGTTTACCTTGATTAGACTCTGATACCGTACCCTGCCCAGACGTTCAGTCGAACGCTGGATCTGATCCAGATAACGGATGGTTGTACGCATTTCCGCGTTGGATTTGGATAAACCTACAATCATTTCTGCCATTCCTTTCACCTCCTCTCCAAGCTAATTATCGATTCATTTGCGAAGTCAGTGCTGCCATCTCCTCTTCCGAAAAAGCAAGCAGCAGCGAGCGTTCCCCTCGCGGCAAAGACCAAAACTCTCCGGGACGAAGATGGTGACGAACCCACATGTGATACAGGAACGTGGTCATCCCGCCGGAGTGTATCAGTTTTTTAGGTCTTCAATCTCCACACCGAAGCCGGATAGCTCCAGCACCTTGTCGCCTACAGCATCCAGTTCACCCGCAAGCAGCATGCGGCGAACCGCCTGTTCTCCACCGGACAGCTTCATACGGCCTGTGATACGGTTATCTCCCCATCCGGACAGTTCCAGACCGCGGACATTCATTTTCACCGTGGCTTCGGAGATCAGCAGTGCGTTAAAGGTTTCGGTATCTACCTTCTCTTCCGTACGTCCTTTTGTCGTTTTGCGGATCGTACAGCGTTCGCGAATCTGATCCACTTTGGAGGAGGTCAGTCCACGCAGGGTCAACATCAGTTCCAGGCGCTGAATGCGCACATTCTCTTCCGGCAAACGTTCTGCTGCTTCAAACAGCTGATCCAGAATCTGTTCTTCGGACATGTTTTCATTCATACTCATAGGGCGCAATCTCCTTCTCATTTCACAATTGGATAACTCATCTCAACAATTAGGGACAACAAATAGACCGAGATTCCTCAGCCTGCATGTGTGCCCCTATCTTGTTAAGTCATTTTCAATTCATCTCTTGATAGTTTTTTTATTTAGGAAACTCCTAATACGTGGTTCCGTTCGTTGATAATGTTGACTGTGTCCAGAACGCCACCTTGACTTGCTACCAACTCAACGCCACGAACAGTTTGTTTTGTGGTATCACGGATAATGTTATCTACAACAATGATTCCTGTAGCAATTGTGCCTGCACCATGAGCTTGTACAAGTACACCAGAGATTCCTGAATCAATAATCAGGTTACCTTGAACGATAACATCAACGCGATTACCGAAAAGCTTCACGCCTTCATTCTTAGCGGAAATAATTTTATTGTTTGCGATGATAGCTCTGGAGTGTGGGTACAATCCTTCTTTCGATGGAGTCGCGAGGGAATCATACCACCCAGAGAACTTAAAAGTATTGAACTGAGCATCAAATGTTCCTTCAATGAAATTCTCTCCACAGTATTCGATCAAGGTATGCGTGATTCTTACATCCTCAGGTCTACCTTTGGGATTACGGATAAAGATTCCGTTTGTTGCCAATCCATTGCCTGTCTGATTGAGTTCACCTGTACGACGAATCGTACATCTGAAGATAATAATGTTGTTGATGACATCTGTTACATCTGTGGAACTAGTCCCTGCAAATGTTTGGATTCCACGATATTTGGTGTCCTCAATCAACGTGTGTTCGACTGCAACAGTATTAGCTTTTTGAACCATGATACCTGACTGGCCATATGTCCGAGAAATAACACTGTTTGTGATCAGAACGTTTTTGGCATGTTGTACATAGATACCCATGCCTTCTGTCTCAATCTTCGTTGTATTGATACCAATGTTATTGATCTTACAAGAATCAATCTTGATATTTGTAGAGTAATTCACCTGGTTACTGAACTGAATAGCATTTTGATTGATATCTTGGAGATTACAACGAATGATCTCAATATTATTTACTCCAAACAGCGTAATACCATGACCTTCACTTAGTTGAATGCCGTTTGGTGTTTTACCTGCAATGGTCAAACCAATAATGCGAATACCATGAGCTTCAAGGTTGAGTGCACCTTTGGAGAACAACGTTGCACCTTCACCATTGATCGTTTTAAGTTTTGTAATTGCTTTTGGGAATCTTACACGGTAAGCTCCTGGTGGGAGAAACACTTGTACTGCGGGGTCATTCATCAGCGCATCAAAAGCTTCAGTCCAATCCCATTCAGATCTTGGATCTGTACGGTTAGACACCAAATCGATATATTTCTCGATAGACACATGCACGTTTTCCATATTAAAAACCTCCATTTTTTGTTTGTTTTTCTATGCAAATTCTGCTGGTCTGACCCTGATGTCCTTGTTACGGAATGTATTGAAGCATAACCCTTTACAGTTTCTCCCCATCCCAGAGTTTTCCCAAAACATTAATATTAACGATACCTTGAACACCTGACGTATTCTTTAAACTATTAATAAAACCGCATCTACTCAATTACCTACTGTTTCACAATGCAACAATCGGATTCAACAGTTCAAATCCTTCAAACGTAAAGCCTGTTTCCTCCGGTACTTCCTCACCCGCTGTCCAGTTTGCAAGCTGGATTTTGTCCACCATGCAGCCTTTCAGCAGAACACTCTCATGTCCATACGACTCCGGATCGTCCAGCTTCGAGATGATTTGGAACTTGGTGAAGCCGCGCTGGATCATGTCGGAAGTAACCTTGTAACCTGTCATTGTGCCTGTTCCTTTTTTCGCGCCATTTTTGTGAACTTTCCAGTCATTTCCGACCAGATTCAGCTCACGTTTTTCAATTTCCACACTGGCTTCCAGCTTGTTAATATTTGTCTGCCACACCCCATCCATATGCAGCTGACCATGGGTACCGAGAATAACTCTTGATGCATCCAACATGTAAAATTCCTCCTTGGGATCTTTTCGAATGAAAAAACAAATTCAACTCATAACTAAACTAAGCTAAGCTCTCGCCCTGCTCTTCTACACGACTTATTGCATGTAAAATGTACCAAACAACTGCTCCATCACATCGGTTAGCTTCACATTCCACTGCAGGAATACCTGATCTGCCTCCGGTTTCAGGATCGGGGCTGCGCCATAATAGGCTGGGTCGAGAATGACATCATACCCCTCAGCCTCAATCACATTGCTCTGTGCGAGCAGCGCAAGATAAGCCTTCATTGCACCGATCAGTGCCTGGCGACCCTCTTCGGTATTGTTGACTTTCCCGATATACGTATCTTCCGCAGAACGCTGCAAGTCTGTGCTAATCGCATCCATCACACGAATGGAACGGATTTTTTTCCATGCGTTATTTTGTCCGGCAGCAGGAGTCACGAGTGTATTTACACCGCGAAGCGCCTTCACCTGGCGGCCATCATGGAAGAATATAAATACGCCATTCTGTACTGCCTGCTCCTGTTCCGCACGAGTCCAGCGGCGTGTGACATCATCGAACGGTGAAGGAGCGTACGTTGTCGATTCATTCAGACGTTGTCCAGCGATGAGACCGGCGACATAAGCGGATGTTTCCGCTGAACTGTAGTACGCATCCCCCAGACGCACACCGGTACCGACATTGATCACACCTTCGTGATTCAAAGTCAGTGAACGGGCGGCCGCTTTCTGTGCAGCCGTTGCTGACGTATCCTCTGCGATGGAACCGCCAAATACAGCCATCACCGGTTTCCCCTCGCTGCGTACACGTTTCACCCACGCCGCAAAGCTTGCCAGCAAAGGCGCATCTGCCGCATGATCCAGTGCCAATACGTCGAATTGCTCGCCTTCCAGTGCACCCTGAACCGCAATATATTCCGCGTTGGTCAGGTCATCGTTACCGCTCGCACCACCTTTGAAAGCCGCACCCGACACGGTCGCAACCACACCCGTACCATCGCCAATCGCTTGAGCCGTTACCCACTCATTGCGCTCGTCCTCATTCATCTGTTTGGCTAGAGATGCTGCCGAGATATCCGCGGTAAGGAGTGCATACAACATCCGATTTCCTTCAAACAGGCGCACTTCATGCTTCGTATTATCAATTACACCCGGCTGAATGGTGACATAGAATCCGTTTGCACGATCTCCCGCATACTTGGCATCCAGCTGTAATACGTCCGCATCGCTGCTGTCCTTCAACGTTAGACTGGCTGCTTCTGCCGTGGCGCCTGCTACCCGATAGGCGAGCAGTTTCTTCGGACCACCCAGAAGAGCAAGCTTCAAAGAAGTATAGGCTGTCCCATTATCCAGCGCATGTGCAGAATAAATACGTTCAATCGCCGCTTCGCTTCCGACTTCCACAAAGGTTCCCACCGGACCCCAGTTCGCCTTGACCGGAACGACAACCGTTCCCCGATTACCTGCTTGAATGGCTGAAGATGCTGCCGCCTGAAAATTCATATATAAGCCCGGAAGGACCGGACGATTCGTTTGCTCCCATGTTCCGCCTGCCATTATCCCTTCACCTTCGCTTTCATAAATTGGTTGATTCTTACTTGCGTTTCCTCAATGGAAAACGTCTGCTGCGCTGCTTCGTACAGCGCACCATGCAGCACCTCTGCCTTAACGGCAAAGAGGGCTTCCGCATGATTCATCAGTTCCACCCGCGTATATTGCGGGTCAGGCTGTTTACTTTTTTTTACGGTGCTTGCCATTGCCATTCACCTCATCTTCGAATTACGGATACTTTTCCACCCTAGAGACGGTTCCTTGCCATTCAAGACTAATCGATTCCCTTACTGTGATGAATCTCGCGGATCAACGGTACATCCGTCGCCGGACGACGGGATCGCTGCTGCAGGGTCAGACGAATCTGCCCGTTCAGGTAAGCATCTGCCTGCAAATCAGCTGAAACCTCCTCCACCGTCAGGTACCGGGTATCCTCTGCATTTGCCAGAGCAATACGGGTCTGTACAGCCAGTTGCTCGACCAGACTTGTAACGGTATGACGGGTGACCCCTTCACCTGCAGCAACAACATGTCCCGTCCACTGCTTTCGCATCTCCAGCGCCGAAGTGCCTGCAGCAGCTGAGCTGTAACCCGTCAATCGCCACAGCACGGAAGGTGTCTCATATCCTCCGGGCCAGACGTCGCCATACACGGACCATTCGGAACCAAGCGCTGACTGTGTCCAGTCCTGAAGGGCAGCCATCCATGAATCCGATGTACCTGAAGCAGTATGGTTATTGGTGGATTCAGGAATATACATCCCGAACCGCAAACTTCGCGTCAGCATGCCTGATCCGGCGTCCACCCGGTCATAGTCGGATGATCCGAAATAGATGCAGGTAAACGCTGCACCCTTCTCGTCCTCCAGCCGTACCTGATGAAGTCCCTTTACCAGCTCCGCGGACCACATTTCCAGCCGTTCTGCTCCACCATCTTCCGGGCGAACGTACGGAGAGATTTTAATAATTCGTCGGTACCCTGCCCAAGCAGACTTGGGTATTTCTTCGGCAAAAGCAACGACCGCACAAGGCCCTGTCAGAACCTCACCCTGTGCAGGGACATCCAGCACCCGGCCTTCCCATGCCGGAACGAGTGCTGCAAGCTTTTGCTTCAGCGTCTGTCTCACCGCCACACTCATTTGGTTTGCCCCTATAGCTGTAACGTTTGTTTCATTTTGCATAGACACATTCATTTCGCCCCCTTCAGCTGCACTCTTGTCATCTGTTCGCATGATGCAGCAGCCATGCGGCAGCCTAAGACTCCCCCTTGTTCTCAGTGACTGAGTATATGATAACTACCGAGATCAATGCCGGACACGAGTCACCGCATCAAAAAGACCGGCCTCTTGGCCGGTCTGTACATAAGCGTATGAGCTTTCGGTGTGTGTCCGTTTGCGATTGATCCGATAATACAATCTTACACCCTTTTCTCCCTAGCGCGGACGGCGAATCGGATGACTTCCGTGTGGTTTAGGGAGTGTCTGGGGCGGAAAAAAGACGAGTCCACGTTTCTCACAATATAAGATGAACTGAAACATTTACACGAGAACGAAGAGTGCAGAATCAGTCTGGAGAAGCAGAGCGGTCGCGTTTATCACTG
The DNA here is from genome assembly GCF_015143645.1 of Paenibacillus sp. P13VS. Classification (NCBI taxonomy): domain Bacteria; kingdom Bacillati; phylum Bacillota; class Bacilli; order Caryophanales; family Paenibacillaceae; genus Paenibacillus; species Paenibacillus sp. P13VS. The sequence continues at coordinate 404,871 of NZ_WYEV01000004.1, forward strand.
GATTTTTCCCTTTAGAGAAGGGAATCACAAAAAGCCGGGGATAACAGTGATCGTAAGATGGTTCTGCAATCGTAGTGGTCTAGTGTAAAGTTTATAGGTTCACATTATTTCAACGTAACCTGCGGACTCAATGTAATTTCAAATGCACGTCCCCAGATGAAATCCGGATTGGCATAGTCGAGTACAGCATGGCAATATTTCGCATACAACACATCGCAGTTGCGGATTTGGTTGATCGCCACGTTACCTTGAGCAAAGGCCGTTTTGCTTGCGAGACCCGCGGTGTACGTCTGCATCAGATCCCGAAGCAGCGTCTGCAGGTGTGCATAATCTTCCTCGGCATTGAACAGCACCATATTCTGGTCCGCAAGGGTAGCCACATTGGTATAGAGCGCGTGAGCTCTGGAGTACGTGCGGATATCCGCGATCGCTACAGCTTTATAGTAGTAATCTTTCAGGAACCGTTTGAACAGCAATGATCCATGCGCATCAACAGCTTCGTGAAGAGCAGAAGCGCGTTTTTCTGTGGTGACAAAAGCATATCGGGATTGTCCCATGCCTACCGCAAGGCCAATCTTGTTCCCCGGTGTATTCCAGGCGCTGCAACCAAGTACCCGGCCGGTATATGGACTGTTCAGCAGTGCTTCCGCTACATCCACATTCGCTGGTCCTTTTCCGACAAAATCAATCAGCACCGCCGGCAATCCTTGCTCACTAATGCTCGTCAGCCGTTCAACCGCGGCTTGGACCTGATCCAGCGCCGTAATCGCAATAATCTCGATATCCACACCTGGTTTTGGTCCCGGCTTTCCTGAGGGCCCGTTGGTCATGCTATCCACTTCCGAGGACATGTCAAGCGAAGTGGTTCCCTCAGCATCTCCTGGGTAAGCCGCATCCGATACCAGCACCCCGCCTACAATATCAATATGGCGAGCTACATTCTCGTGAACGTCCATATATTCATAGGTATTAATAATTGTGGAACCATGAGGGCCATAATAATTTACAGCGTAACGTGTTTTCGCGCCGCCTCGCAGCAGCTGATTCGCCATCCGCGCCACAAGGGCATGACCGAGACCGTCCGCATCCGGAAGGATGATGGCCCGTTCGGGATTTTGTCCGTCAGTTCCCCCCAGCCATTCGTTAATTCGTGCTTCAACATAGTTAATCTCGTTAATCTGAACCCCCTGTGTATTCGCATCGTCGACACCTACAGCGAGGAAATCAATGTACCCTTTGCGGGCTAGCTGATCCAGAATGTACAGGTTTGTTTTGAACTTGTGCTGTCTGGTGTTGTAGTATTGCTCTTTATTGAAAAAGGTCGTTTCACCATACTCCACACCATCTGGCGACAGGTTGTAGCCGTTAATAATGTCCTCAAACTCGGTATAAGCCTGACGCGGCTGCTGCATGAGTGCACGGGATTCGTTGTAGGCGTCGAGCGCAAGACCGTCTGCAAATGAAGTGGTCGCCAGACGCATGACCGTATCCATGACATACACCGGTTTACGCGGATATTTCTCCTTGATCACTTGAATCACATTGAGCAGACGCGTCGTTTCTTCATCGTAGTTCGGGTATGCGTCTCCTCCGTCTTCCCGAAGCTGACGACTGCCAATCAGACCGCCGTAGGCCAGCATATCAGATGAGATAATGAATCCATCGACTTGGGCAGCATGCTGCAGAATAAACGTATAAATGTTGGTCGGGATACCATACGTAGGTGCAGATGTGCCGAGCAGTGTTGTGCCTTCTGTCGTTTTTTCCGAATCGAGACGGTTTTGAATATCACCCAGGTTCGGCGTAACGATATGGATGCCTGCTGCCTTCCCTTGAACAATGACGTCATCCAAGTTAGCCGGGCGGTCATCCAGCGGAACATACAATACGGTTTTCATATCATGTAACCTCCTGTTTATTGAATTCTGTCTTACATAAGTACCCGATTAGAGCAAGCTCACCATCACCGCATCAAAAAACCGGCCCCCAGGCCGGCTGTACATTAGCGTATGTGCTATCGGCTGTGTCCCTTGCTGCTAATCCGATAATACAATCTTACACCCTTTTTCCGGCTCTGCTGACGGTGAAAGGTACGGTTTCCGTCTGATTGTCGTTGCCCTCCGGGAGGTAAAAAGTCGGTTCCAGGTAATCTCTGTTACGATCGTCAAACATTATGCTTATATTGTACGTTTAATATATATAAACAAGACTGTATAAAGGATGGATATCATGAAAACATCGGATTGGTTCTATTTGTGGATAGCCATACCCTGTTATATGGCAGGACCCGTTATGTACACCATGACGATGTATATTCTCTACCAGGATACGAACGTATTAACTGTCCCCCTTCTTGGATGGACTGCTGCAACATTTTCGTCCGTTGTTATACTGTTTTATCTGCTTACAGTTATCTTTTTACGTGTACTAAAGATCTATTTCTTTTGGCTGCAAACCCTGTTCTATATGCTCTTATCCCTTATCCCCGTGAATATGACTACGGTTCTTATGGGTTCAGGAACTTCCCGGCTGCCAGGACTTTCTTTTCCGTTTACACCTGAAGGCATCCCATTACTAGTGTTCTGGGAAAGTATCGCAGTTATGAGTTCCTGGGGTGTCTGGGCTGCTCACAAACCTTCCATTAAACCTCCCTTCCTAGTCTTCTCCGGTGTCCTTCTTATCCTGTTTATCCTTGAATTCTAGCCTCGTTAAAACAAAAAAAGAGCACCGCCATTTCAGGCAGTGCTCTTCATCATTTATATGTTTGCCATCGCATAACATGTACTCTTAAATGCCCTGAGCGATTGCCTTAACATTTAATTCTTAAGCAATAATATACCGGAAATTCTCCCAGCTCTCCGGGAACGAATGACCGTTTCTAGTATGATGATAAAAGCTGAACGGAAATTTGAACACATGGCCTGCGTTCCAATCGCGGGATCGACGGTCGGTTAGCCAGTATTCCAGCTCGTGCGGCAGAGCCGTCGAACGTTCGGCAGGAACCAGCGGCAGCACGTCGACTGGAGATTGCAATGTCCACTGTCCATCTTCACGTACCGCTTCCCGGCTCAATCGAAGGGCCTTTATCATCGTCAGGAACGGTGGAATTCCTTTGTGAAACAGTGCCGGATAACCCAGCTCATGCAAGATATTGAGTGCATGGCCGTAGGTCAGCATATGACCGATCAGATCATGATGGGACTCGGCCTGATAGATCGCTGGGAACGCTCCCAGCTCATCCAGAATCAACCGGGACAGCTGCTCCGGTCCGTCAATTCGAGGAAAATTATCCGTATCATCTATCTGCAGACTGCGGATTTCCTTAACCGTTGTGTTCAGCCACGATCTTCCCGGTATGGTCTTCTCAAACGAATCGATCAGCTCCACCATCCGTTCGATATCCTGCTCAGTGCCCCAGCCATCCAGCTCGCGAATGGCTTTCAGCGTAAGCGCACCATAGATTGCCTGGTGTCCAACCCAGTGAAGTTCTCCAATCGTACGATCCAGCGCTTCTGTGATCCGCGCCTCGGCTTCTTCCCGTTCGAGTATTTCATCACGGGCCGATTGTTGCTCCTGATCCACTCCATGCTTGCGAAGCATGGCTTTCGCCTCAGCGGTAACACTGCCCGCCGCAAGGGAAGACAGACGATTTTCCCGAACCCAGAAATAAGCGGCAATCGCTCCTGCTCCATAGTGGGCATGCCACAGGTCACCTGTACGCTCCCGACTCGAAACGATGACCCTCAGACCCTCTTCCAACAAACGTCGATCCATAACGTCATCACTCCTTCACCGAATTTAAATTCATTACACCATGTTTACATTGTGTTTACTTCTATAAAATGAATCAAATCGTGCATATATGCCCGTTTCGCTTCCCAGTTTCAATCATTTACCCAAACTGTAGTCTGCCGACACCTTGTACGACAACTTCGAGCGGGAATCGTTGTGCTTTTTGCTCCGAAAAGAACCAGATCCGTTCCTTTTTCACCACAATAAACAGACCACTCACATCTCCTACCTGGGCAAAGGTTTCACTTATCGCTCTCCATCGGTTTAAGCCCATTCGCTCCAATTCTCCCACCGTGGACAATACATCTTCTGTTACAAGCCCTACTTCGCACACTTGCAGCAGATCCTCCGCGGAGAAAGGACGTTCACTCTTATGATGAGTATTGTGATGAGCAATCAGTTCCAGAATGTTACCAGCGGGATCCTCGAAATAGAGCGAATGGGAATTCCAGTTCTCTGAAAAGGTTTCATCCTCTCCGTCCTGCGTACTGAGCTCTACGCGTGCCGCTGCCCAGGCTTTGGCCTCCTGAAAACGATTCTTCGGAATCATCCAGGCAAAATGATAGAAGGGCTCATGTTCCGTCTCGCTCTGGACAAATATCATTCTTGTGCAGCCGATCTGCAGTGTGAATGAGGTATCGGAGACAGCATCCACCTTCAGTCCGAGCGTATCCCTATAGAACGGTTTAATCTCAGCCAAACGAGATGTGTGCAGCTTCACTTCTTCAAATAGCATATGACTGCCTCCTCTCCATCACGCCCGTCCGTGCATCTTCTCCCATGTGCTCCATGGCACCATACCCAGCTCCGGCTTCGCTTCATCCGGAAGCATGGATATGAATTCAAGAGAATGGCCATCCGGGTCCTTGAAATATACCGATACAGCCGGCATCCAGCCGAATACATACAGCTCACCGATATCATCATCAAGGAAGTTGTGCGTTGGAATTCCCTTCCCCTCCAGATAGGTGACAGCATGCTTCATGTCCTCCAGCGATACATGAAAGGCAAAATGCTGCCGCTGCACCTGCTCCGGTTCTTTTTCCCACAGCCCCAGCATCGCATTCCCCGCTCCACCAATCCAGTAAAATGAGTTACCGCGATCCTTCTGCCCATAAGCATGCGGCAAACCGACAATCTGTTCATAGAAATGATGTGATCTCTCCAGATTCGTTACATTCAAATGGGTTTCAAATATGCCTTTAATCATGTTCATAACCTCTTTCTCAGCTTTCGGATGATTTCCGCGCAGATGTTAATATCTGGGCCAGGCTCAGGAACGAACCAATCACTCGCTGAATTCGCTCCTCAATGTCCTGGCTGCCTTCATATTCCTCATATCCGTCAAAGGTTGCTTCAAACCGCCTCCGCTGCGCACCCCCAATGGAGATCCACTCTTGTGCATTAATCCCATGCAGATTGCGAACGATGGCCTGCAGCTGCAAAAGAGAACTAACCCCCACCACTCCTCCCGCAGAGCTGATCGACAAGACCGGTTTGCCGCTAAAGTGTGCCTGGCTCAGATGATCCAGCGCATTTTTGAGCACCCCGCTGATGCTGCCGTGATACTCTGGCGTGGATAAAATAATGGCGTCCGCCGCGAGCATGCGCGAGTTGAGTTCTGCCAGGTTGTGATCCTCTGCCTGCTTCTCATCCGGTGCGTAGAATGGAACGGGTGTCTGATACAGATCAAACAGGCTCGCCTCATGACCCTGGTTGCGCATGACTTCGACCGCATATTCCCCCAAACGTGTACTGGTTGCATTCTTTCGGTTGCTTCCTGCCAATACGATAATCTTCATCTATGTCACACTCCTGCCTCTTTTTGGTTTGTATTCCATGATCAACCTTCATTTCTTCTGTCTCTATCTTACCTTGCTTCTTCTTCCAGTTCGTCAGCAGATAGACTTAACTTGCAGCACAAAAAAACTCAACCTTTCGGTTGAGTTTCTACGACTTTAGGCTGAGAAGGGGATCGAATCCATCAGACCCAGCCGTTCTTCACGGCATGGATGGCTGCTTGCGTACGATCGGCCAATCCCAATTTATCCAGCAGATGACTGACATGTGTTTTTACCGTTTTCTCTGTTATTACGAGCTGAACCGCAATCTCCTTGTTGCTGAGTCCCTGTGCAATAAGGGCCAATACCTCTTGCTCGCGGCGGGTCAGCGCATCCAGACTCGGTGAAGTTTCTTCCACTCGCAAAGGCTGCTTAAGCTTCTCATAATCCTGAACTTTCCCGTATGCTGCTGAATCTGTGCGTACCGTATCCTGCGCTTCTAACTGTATCTCAGATGAAGCCATTACATGCATTAACTGACCAGCCGCGGCAGGATGAAGCTGGGCCTGTCCTGCATGCACATTCCTTATCGCAACGGCAAGATCCTCGGGTTCAATATCCTTCATCAGATACCCTTTGACCCCAGCCCGCACGGCAGGAATAACGTGATCCTGATCCGAAAACGACGTGAGCACAATCACGCGAATTCCAGGCAAAATCGTGCGTAGGCGTCTGGCGGTTTCAATCCCGTCCAGCACAGGCATATGCAGATCCATGAGCACCACATCGGGCTGCAGCTTCTCTGCCTGTTCAATCGCCTCCTGCCCATTGGAGGCTTCGCCCACCACTTTCATATCTGTCTGCGTGGACAAAAACACGTGCAGTCCGCGTCTAACCATGGCATGATCATCTGCGAGCAAAATTGTAATCGGCATGTTGTGTCTCCCCCTGACATTAACCCAATTCGGACGGGAGTGGAATAACTACCGTTACCGATGTTCCCGTACGGGATGAACTTATAAGATCCAGCTTGCCTCCCAGCGAATGCGCCCGCTCTTTCATAATGGACAGCCCCAGTGAACGGGCAGGCAGGGGCTGCTTTCTTTTGGCTCCACCTTTTCCCCGATCCTTAATAATGAACACGGCTTCGGTATCCCCCAGCTGGAGAGTAATATCTGCCGCTGTAACTTCCGCATGTTTGCGTACATTATTCAGGGCTTCCTGTCCAATTCGCCATAACCCCTCTTCTATATTGCGAGGCAGGCTGCGCATGCCGGTTCGGTTAACGACGACCTGCAGCCCCTGATTCGTACCATACTCCTGCAGTGCACTTAGCAGACCGGATTCGAGTCCGGCGGGCCGAAGCTGCATGATCAGCGCTCGCATTTCCTTCAGAGCTTCTTGGGATAACGAACGGATATCTCTCATCGCTTCAGCTGCCAGATGCAGCTCTGCTGTACCGGACAACATGCTCTCTGCTCCCTTGGCGGTCAACGAGAGCGAGAACAATATTTGATTTACTGAATCATGAAGATCCCGAGCCAGTCGGTTTCGCTCCTCCAGACGGGTTAATTCACGGCGCTTCTCGACGAGTCTCAGACTTTCCCAAGAGGCTGTAATATGTTCTGCCAGCGCATCTATCACCTCACGGTCTGACAGAAGAGAATCCACTTCCGAACCAAGCTGGGCGACCAGCACGGCTGTTTCCCCAGGAGGGCTGAGTGGTATGGCCGCAGCCAGACCTGAAGACATAACGGAGTCGGGAGGCATTGTGCCGCAAACCTGAGACAATTCTACCATCTCGGCTGCTGATAATATGTCGGCGCGATGCGATTGAATCACACGTTGTAGTAGGCGATCCGTCTCCGGAGGTATCTCGTTCACTAGCAATGAGTCTTCCAAGGTACTGGCATGCGCCTTTTGAATACTTAGAGCTCCATTTTTTTGAGCTATCAGAGCGACAAAAGGCCATTCGTAATGCTGTCCAAGCAGCTTGACCACCGTTCTGGCCATATCGTCAGCATTGCTGCACTCGTTCAGTTCCAGCCCCAGCGCTCTGCTGAACTCCCCCAGCCTGGCATACTGATCCGCTCTTCTCTGCTCGCCGCGATATAATCTCATGCGCTCCATGGCACTTCCGATTTGATAGGCTACGGCCTGCAGAAGCGCCAGCTCCCCTTCACTAAAATGCTCTTTGCCTGGTGCGGCAACGTTGAGCAATCCTATCATTTTCTCACCCGATCGCAGCGGAACCGTCGCATGATGGGTGATGTCACGCGTGTCTCCCCACTGATGCTCCGTGGCATCCTCAAGCCGTTTGCAGTTAATAATGTTGACGGCATTATCGAGTCTACCATCCCGGAAACGGTTTACACACCAGCATGTTCCACAGCGCATGGGCTCCTTGTCTTGATGAAGCAGAGCCGGCGGCAGGTTATAGTCCGATACACATGAATATTCTCCGCCCTCACGAATGAGAAACACCCAGCCTGTCGTAAGTCCCGTCAGCTCCAGCAGCTTGCCTACTACCGTATCCAGCATCGGGCTCAGATCATTGGATGTGTTCAGCGTCTCCGCAATGGTTTTCAGCGTGTACATTTCCTGCATTCCGGAATCTTGCGGCATGCGGATTTCTCTCCTTTATTCCATCGAAGTGTTGTTGTTTCATTATTGTATACAATCATTTCAGGAGTTTAAAGGACGAACTTCCAATCCTTTCAACCAAGCTTTTGGCGGCTCTTACGGGATATGGAGAGCGGCTCCACATTAATCAGTCCCCGATCGGATAAGGCAAGGGCCATTTTATAGAAGGCACGAGTTCGGATTTTGGTGTACGTATCCTTGCTCACAGGCGGATCAAATACATGGTTGTACACCTTGTAATCAAACACGTCATCATCCTTCAGGTACCGTTCACATACCAGTACCCGCTCCTTCTCACTCAGACGAGACACGATGTAATCAATTGTATCGCAGTACGCCTGACGTGCACGCTGTACATCCGCATTGTAGATTGCCGTTCTGGCGGTTGAATCCCCTGTGACATTGGTAGGCCCGTGGAAACGCTCCGTGTAACTCGCCGTGACCATGACCTCACGTTCTTCAAAGGCAATCGTTTTATAAATCCGGTATTTCTCCAGCGCGGCTTCCACAGCCGTTTGCGTTTTGCGTCGATCCAGTTCAGGCAGCAATAATTCCATATTCATTCTCCTCCTTAAGAGTTTGGTATAAAATGAAACACGCTAAGCTTCACTTCTTTTATGAGTGTTATACAGTCTGATTAGAGAATAACGGCCATTGTCCAGGTCTCTTGTGTTGCCTTTTGGAATCACTTCCGCAGGGCTTCATACATTGAGTGTTCCGGTTTCCAGTACATATAAATCGTTTGAATTTAATGTTATGTTCGTATTTTGTTCGTATTTCTATTTGAGGATACCACTTATTGGAGATTAGAGTAAACCTTCATTTTGGGTCATTTTGCCGATAAAATAAAACCCTCGCTCTTATTCTCTATACCTTTTGGCATAATTGTTTCAATTCCCTTTACCTAATGGTATATATACGTTATAGTACAGATAATTACAGATCCCTCGCATAGGCGACTTTCTATTATAAATATTAAGAATGTACTTAAATGTTAATGTGGACATGGTTTGCCCTCTAGAAGTGTGGAAGTAGTGGAGGAGACGGAATCGATTCTGAAAAAGCGATAGCGTTCGCATTTATCACCGGATTTCTCCCTTTCATAAGGGATCAAGGAAATCTGGGGATAACGGCGATTGGAAGAACGATCCGTAGCCGGAACGGGGCACCAGCAGATCATAGGGCATGGAGTGTTTCTTAGTATCTATTTAATACGCTTATACGAATTGAAGGAGTTGGCATGAATTGTGGAGCACGCTTTTGGTCCTTATCTGAAACAACTGCGGGAACAGCAGAGCTATAGCATCAATCAGCTCGCCGAAGCAGCAGGAATCAGCAACTCGCAAATTTCACGCATTGAAAATGGAGTCCGCGGTGTTCCTAAACCAGCCACGATTCGCAAATTGGCAGATGCCCTCTCCGTTCCCTATGCCGACATGATGAAACAGGCAGGGTATATTGAGGCAGTAGCAAATGGAGCAAGCGAAGCTCAGGACATTCCCAAATGGGCGACGTACAAAGACCGGCGTGATTTCAAGAAAATGCTCGAGGACGAAGACGATCTGATGTTTGACGGAATTCCACTGGATGACGAAGACAAAAAACGTATCAAGGATGTACTGACCGGATTGTTCTGGGAAGCCAAGCAGATGAACAAACGCAAGAAAAACGATGAACCGGACAGCCGCCAATGAGGCATGGAAAGCTGATTACAATGAAGCAGCAGGTGAGATGATATGGACGAGATGGTAACAAAGCTGATTCGAAAACACCGGACCAACTGCCCCTTCAGCATTGCCAGAGCCATTGGAATACAGATCCGTTTCACCAATCTGGGCAAGTCTACCAAAGGGCTGTATTTCCGCAAGCTCCGCCGCAGATTTATTGTCATTCACAGTGAACTTCCGCCGGAATGGCAGCGGTTTGTATGTGCTCATGAACTTGGACATGACCGATTGCACAAAGGCATTAATCGTTTCTTTTTGGAGGAACACTCCTATTTTGCTCCCGGCAAGCTCGAAAGGCAGGCCAATCGTTTTGCCATTCAATTATTGACCTCAGGAGTCATGCCGGAACCTGATGAATCCCTGGAGAAATACTGTTTACGTACAGGACTGCCGCGCGAAGCGCAGCATTTTTTTTACTCGATATAAGAACATATGTTTCATTCAAATGAGAATTAACTTTATTCCCCAGCCGCTTGATTTACATGTCACTTTCAGGTTACCTATTTTTACGTAAATCACGAGATTTCCTAATCATAGTCTGCTAAAATACAATTTGAACTGTGCGAGAGCTCAGGCAGATCATATTTTTGGGAGGGTACAGATTCATATGAAAATCTGGAAGACTTACGTTTCACTTCTGCTAACGGCTTGCTTACTGTTTGGCAGTGTAGGAATTGCGGCCGCTGCAACGGATACAACTCCGGGCACGGGTAAACACATTACGATTCTACATACGAATGACACACATGCACGTGCAGTTGAAGCATCACCTGCAATGGGCTATGCCAAAGTGGCAGGGATTGCTGACAAATACCGCAGCGAGAATCCCAATACCCTTTTGCTTGATGCAGGAGATGCTGTGCACGGTACAACCTTTGCAACACTCGTGAACGGCGAGAGTATCGTCAAAGTCATGAATGAAATGGGCTACCAGGCCATCGTTCCGGGTAACCACGAATTCAACTACGGTTCCAAGCACCTTGTTGAGCTTGCGGACATGATGAATTTTCCAATGCTCAGTGCGAACGTGAAGAAAAAAGACGGAACTCGTCTTTTTGATCCCTATCTTATTAAAGAAGTTGACGGTATCAAAATCGGAATCATCGCTTTGACTACACCTGAAACCATGTACAAAACGAATCCAAAGAATGTTGAAGGTCTTGATATTACTGACCCAGCTGCAGAAGCCAAAATTCTGGTGAACGAAATTCGCAGCAAAGTGGATGTGGTAGTTGTTCTGGGACACCTTGGACAAGATGCTTCCAGTACAGACACTAGCTTCAAAGTGGTAAAAGAAGTTCCGGGGATTGATGTATTCATCGACGGACACAGCCACACCATTCTCCAGGATGGTCTCGTATCCGACAACGGAACATTGATTGCGAGTGCCGGAGAGTACACCAACTTCGTAGGTGTCATCGATCTGTGGGTAGACGGTGGCAAGGTAACGAAGAAACAAGCGACATTGATTGATGAAACAGAAGCCAAAGATATTAAACCGAATGAGAAAGTAGCAGCACTCGTGAACTCCATTCAAAAAGAACAAGAACCTATTCTTAAGGAAGAAGTCGCCAATACAGCAATCCTGCTTGATGGAAAACGCGAACAAGTTCGTGCTGGTGAGACTAACCTGGGTGACCTGCTCGCAGATGCCATTCGTGACGTCAGCAATGCAGATATCGCACTTACGAACGGCGGCGGTATCCGTGCTTCCATTGAAAAAGGTATCGTAACCAAAGGCGACATTATCACTGTACTTCCTTTTGGTAATCAGGTTGTAACGCTGGATGTAAAAGGCTCTGATGTTCTGGCAGCCCTTGAAAACGGCGTAGCCTCCTACCCGGAACCAAGCGGCGGTTTCCCGCAAGTATCTGGCATGACGTTCAGTATCGATACTTCAGCTGCTGAAGGCAGTCGTGTACATTCCGTGACGATTGGCGGCAAAGCTCTTGATCCGGAAGCCACGTATACACTGGCTACAAATGATTTCACAGCTGTTGGCGGTGACGAGTATACCATGTTCAACAAATACACCATCTCCGGCATGTACGGTGCAATGGACGAAGCATTGATTGAATACATGCAGAAGCTTGGCGCTGTGGACATCAAAACTGATGGCCGTATCAAGGAAGCAAAAACACCTGTAGTTGAACCGGAAGCTCCAGAGACAGAGACACCGGCTCCAGCTACACCGAAGCCAGAAACACCAAAACCGGTAACACCAAAACCAGAAACACCATCAAAACCGGCACCAAACAAACCAGCTCCTGCCAAAGTATATGTTGTAAAATCCGGAGACTCCCTGTACTCCATCTCCAAAAAATACAACACAACCTGGCAAGCGCTGCAAAAGTTGAACAGCATCAAAAATCCTCACTGGATTTATCCTGGTCAACAACTGAAGCTGCCTGCTGCTTCTTAAGCAAACCAATATTCGAATAGTGTGACCTGCTCCACAGATCGATTGAATCAGAAGTAATAATAGCAGTATCGAAAAAAGGGTGTTCCTCAAGCCATTCTGGCTGAAGGAGCACCCTTTCTGCTTCTCATTTGAAAAGCAATAATTCACCTTTCCCTTGTAAGCCCTTTAGGCAAAAACGATTGAAATACCTTTGCGGCAAAAATAAATCTTCAAACCTATTCTATCGCATACACACTCTCTGAGTCCCTAATGGTGAACTATAGAAAATATGCGCATAATTGCCACTACTGCGCGATTCGTTCGCTTTCCAGACAAACAAAATAACCAAAAATGCTTTGCATATTTGCACGTCTTTCCATACTTCAACCCCATCTGTGGGACGTGTACTTTTCAAAAAGTTAAAATACATGATTCACATTAGTAAAGAGTAGTCATTTTGTACGGCATCATGCATATGTTCCTGTTAATTCATATGTCTATAGGCCTTGTTTTAGTGCTTTATTTCAAAATATCCCATAAAAATGGAATATTCCATAATATGCGGACCTATAAAATATGTCTCATTATGACACGAATTTACAGTGGACTGACATTCGGACAAATAAGAATATCTACGGACTAGAGCACTTCCTTGGCATGAGTCAATGCCTCTTCCACACTCATGCTAATCCGCTTGGTTTCCCCTTTACTGGCAAGAGTGTGGGACCCTAATTCGACATTCCGTTCTGCAGCGCCCCGGCCAACCACGATCTGCACAGGCAGACCAATGAGTTCCGCATCCTTGAACTTCACCCCGGGACGTTCATCCCGATCATCCGTCAGCACCGTGTAACCCGCATCCCCTAGCTGCTGTTCAAGTTCCAGGACAAGCTGACGCTGCTGCTCATCTTTCCAGTTTACGGGGATCAGGTGAATCTGATATGGCGCAACAGCTGCCGGCCACTTTATTCCGTCCTCTCCAGCATATTGCTCGGCAATGGCAGCCATCAGACGGGACACTCCAATACCGTAACATCCCATCACCGGGGCACACTGGCGACCATTCCGGTCCAAGAATGAAGCGTTCATGGCATCACTATATTTGGTACCCAGTTTGAAAATGTGGCCTACTTCAATGCCTTTGGTGAATACAAGCTTTGCCCCACATGAAGGGCAGTTATCCCCGTCAGCCGCAAAGCGAATTCGTTCAACTTTGTTCAAGGCAAAATCCATCCCCGGGCGAACACCCGACAAATGCATATCAACTTCGTTGGCCCCGGTAATAGCACTTCCCATCGCAGCCACATCCACGTCCACGATGAGTGAAAGATCCAGACCGACAGGTCCCAGGAAACCAACCTTCAAATCAGAACGTCCTGCCAGCGCTTCTTCGTCAGCCAGAATGAGTTCCTCGGCACCCAATACGTGTTTGAGCGCAATATCATTCACTTCGTGGTCCCCGCGAACAAGTGCAGCAATCAGTTGACCATCCGCCTGATAGAGCAGTGTTTTGATGATATGCTCCGGTCCCTCACCGACGTAGGAACTGAGCTCGGAAATGGTACGAATGGCGGGTGTATGGATTCGGATTAGCGATGGGTCGGCGGCATTGGACTGGGATTCAGCTGTATTCTGGGTTACAGCTCCATTTGTCTGGTATCCGGCCTTCTCGAGATTCGCTGCATACCCACACTGCTTACAGGATACAATCGTATCCTCTCCCACATCAGCCAGTGCCATGAATTCGTGTGTTTCTCCCTGACCGCCGATTGTACCTGCATCTGCTTCCACACGAATATATTCCAGACCGCAGCGCTCCAAAATGTGTGAATATGCCTTATTCATCGCCTGATACGTATGATCCAGCTCTTCCCAGTCGGAAGCAAAAGAGTACGCATCCTTCATAATAAACTCGCGGCCACGCAGCAAGCCGAATCTTGGACGCCGTTCATCCCGGAACTTGGTTCCAATCTGATACAACGTGAAGGGCAATTTCCTATAGGAATTGACCTCATCACGCACAAGAGCAGTCACCACTTCCTCATGGGTTGGTCCGAGGGCGAACTCCCGATCATGGCGATCCTGCAAACGCATTAACTCAGGGCCGTACTGGCTGTATCTTCCCGATTCTTCCCACAGCTCTGCCGGCTGCATAATAGGCAGCAGCACTTCCTGACAACCCGCACGGTCCATTTCTTCACGAACGATCCGCTCGACATTGAGCAGTATACGCCGCCCCAGCGGCAAATAACTGTATATCCCTGCCGCCAGCTGGCGAATCATGCCTGAACGAAGCAGCCAGCGATGTCCCGCTGCATCCGCTTCTGCCGGCGCTTCACGTAATGTTGGAACAAGCATTTCACTTTGACGCATCCATTCCACACTCCTTATCTTCCTGATCATATTTGCAAAATGAGTGGATAAACAGCAAAAAGACACATCCGTCAAGGGACGAATGTGTCGTGGTACCACCCTTATTTAACTGCATGGTTATGTTCATTCACACGTCTCGGGTTCCCCCGGGCATGCTGAACAAACATCCCGTTTCCCAATAGGCAATACGGAAAATCATGCAGTCCTCTGAGGCGTAACGGGCCCAGTCCGGCGGAGGTTGCAGCCTGCTGGCATTCTCTTCCGCAGCTCGCGAGGTGGGAATTACGAAGCAGCAGCAGAAACCTCTCACCAATCGGTTCCCTCTCTGATTGAAGCTGGCTGGCGCAATTATATCCTCGCTAATCGCTGTTATCATTTTTGATCACATTAGTGCATTTGCAAGCAATTGTCAACTACTGCGTTACAGGTAGATAACGGGCAGGAAGAATTCCGCAGGTGATGCTGACATCCCGCTGGCTTCCCTGTAATATAGAGAGATAGAGAACATGTATTATTGATAAAGGAGCTTGTCCTATGCCATATATTATCTATGATCTTGAGTTTACGGTTAGCCGTAACGCTCGTTACTCTTCTGAAATCATCGATATCGGTGCGGTAAAAGTGAAGGAAGGACCTGACGGATTATATGTATCCGACACGTTTCATACTTATGTTCGTCCCTCGAATAAGTCGGTACTGTCCACCGACACCATTCAATTTACCGGAATTACGCAAAAAGATATTGATGCTGCTCCTCTTTTTCCTGAAGCACTCCAAAACTTTATTGCCTGGATGGGAAGCGAAGTTTATTACATGTGTTCCTGGGGACCCGATGACCGCAGCAAGCTGATCTCCCATTGTCGTACACACCAGCTTGATGTTGCCTGGATCACGAATCACAATGACCTGCAGCAGCAGTGGTCGCGAACCATTCGCAAGGAAGGCAAATTCCGTCAGCTTGGACTGGCTCAAGCACTCGAACTATGCGGTATCGAGTTCGATGGCACCCAGCACCGTGCACTCGATGACGCCATCAATACCGCCAAAGTATTTATGCATCAATTCGACCGCTTTAATCTGGAAACCAACTGTGCCGCCGATGATGAAGGTGTTGCTTCCAAGGTGGTGTATTCCAGCAGCACAGAAGACGATGTGAAAGATTCACCCTTCGGTAATCTCGCTCATCTGTTCAAAACCAATGAATAAGCTGTGTTATCATTCCTCTTAATCATGGATGCAAAAGAACGCCTGTCCACGCTGGGCATTAGCTATACAACTGCTGCCAGCGTTGCAGGCGTTCTTTCATTACACTTCGGTATCCCTCGGGTTCAAGAATCTCTGCCTCCGGCCCATATTGACTAAGCCATCTCAAAAATTCCTGATCATCATCCAAAATGGTCTCCAGCAGTAATGTTCCTTCTGGTTCCATCGTGAGAATGGGACGTACCAAAAATTTTTGCTGCATCACATGCTCAACAGCATCGCGGGAGAAACGGATCTTGAACGCAATCCATTCTTGTTCTTGACAGGCTCCCGACTTGCGGAAATGGGATTGCAAAAGAAAGTCGTCTTTGCGGAATGTACGAGGCAGAATCCGTACTTTTTGCAGATTCTCTACTTCAAAAATCCGTAGCGCCTCCGAAAGATGACAGTATGCCAATAGATCAAAACGGTACTCACGTGGAATCAAGCAATACGGATCGAGCCGCACCACTTTCTTCATGTTTTGAGTGAGATATTCTGCCTCAATTGTGCTTTGTGACATGCCAGCTTGAAGTAAAGTTACCAGTGAACTGCTTTTCCATTCATCGCCGTCATTCTGCCAGGCAGGCAGCCCTGTTTTAAATAAACCGCCAATCTGCTCTGACCACTCTACCCGCTCCGTTTTGTTCTTCTGATTCGATGCAACCACTTTCTCATAGGCGCTCTCAAAGGCAGGCTTCAGATAAGGACGAATATCATCCATAACCTCCGCCAAATGAGCAAAAGCGTGAGCCTCCTCATCAGACCAGTTGAGCGGATACATGGCAAAGTTGCTGATAAACATGTAACCTCTCCCGTGTCCCATATTGGCGATCGGAATATGCATTGCGCTGAGGGCCTCCATGTCGCGATATATCGTCCTTTCCGTTGTCTCGCATCGCTCGGCCAGCTCCCGGGCCAGTATTCCCGGTTTTGCCTGCACGAGAGTTATAATGCGCATTAATCGGATCAGTCGGTCTGTCATTTTGCCGGACCCTCCACTAAGTTGTCAAAAAAATCGATACAACTCCATCCAATTGTTAATCATGATATATAGTACATTCGACTCACTCTTTATTTTCACCTTTAAATTCTATGTAGAAACATTCATTATCATATCATTCTCAATAGTCCTTTGTTCCTGCTCACATAACATGGTTTTTTCGTGGCTATTGTACGCTCCGCCATACGTGATTCCGTAGTGGTAACGCAGCTTCTCCACAATTTCCGCTTCTTGGTAATAATCCAGATCCTGCTTTCGTGCTGCCTCAATCAGCAAGGCATCTGCATGCCTGCGAAGCAGATTGCTTCCCTCTTGCGCACGACCTCTTTCATAGGCCCGCAGGGCTTGTTTGATCAACGGCACGGTCTCGCTTAATTTAATCGTCTTCTCCACCTTCGGGTCCTCCGGCTGCCTTAACATCCCCAGGTGGCTTGTATATTGTATATACAATTGCTCACGGCGCAGCAGTACTCTCTGACTCTGCTTCACTTTGCGTGTGCTCCAGTAGGCAGAGCATATGGCTGCTTTTCCAGACACACGAGGGCCCATGGCAAATTCGAGGAGAATCTGTTTACTCTCCCCTTTGTATACATCGCCGAGCCGCAGAATATAGCCGATGTCAGTCTCCTTTGATCGGCAACCATAAATCCCTTTGAGTTCAATTCCAAATTCCGGTTTGAGCAAAAGTTCCATGTCTCTCGACACAATTTTAGGTGCTACTTTCCTAAGTCTTTTGGCAGGGGCCCCGTAACGCCATTCCACCATCATATATACGGGGTCGGCCCCCCCTGTCGGTATGGCCTCTCTGTTCCACGAATAACATACTTCAAAGACTGAGTTCACTGGTAGTCTCTCCCCCGATTTATGTGTATTATCTTATAAGTTATCAGGGTGAATGGACACTATATTGTCACGGAACATATGTTCGCATAATATTTTTACATTAAAATGTTTTTACATCCCTAAATCCGTCTAAATCCGACATAAAACGACGAAAAAGCTTGGCATTATGCCAAGCTTCCCCGCTCCATATTTATGACAAGTCCCAACTTACATGGTAGGCTGATTCATTCCCATTTCGGTCATGGATGCTGCCCATTCCGGTTCTCTCACTGGCGCGTAAGTCACGCTATCAATGATTAGTTTACGCCCGATTGGCTCTCCGTTTACGGTAATCATAATCGTCTTGGTTGGTGTCGTTTGCTCTGTTGTGTACATATATTTCTTCTCCTTTATTCACGATCTTATTCTAAAATCGGATATATTATTATTTTTTATTATTTTCGTCATTGTGAATGGAAGCACCCGGAACCGGGGTAATGATATTATGTTTAAACTGTCCGCGCGCTGCCTTGAACGTATATTACCCTGGTGCACGCTGAATTAAACAAATGATTTCTCCTGAAAATTTGCAATGCACTGAACCCAACACGTCCCTTTTGGCGTATAATGTAAGAGCCGTATTTCAACAAATGACGACGAATTCGGCAGACGAAAAACCTCACCGAAAGAAGGTGCCAATGATGCCACAATCCATGAAGGGTCATTTCATTCGGGTGTTATTCACCACATGCATTTTATTTACCGTTACGCTGACCTCTACAGTAAATGCAGCTAGTGCCAATATATTTTCTGACATATACAGCGGCTGGGAACGCGTTTCCGAGCTCCCTGGTGAAGTGAACGCCCTGCAGGAAAGCTACCAGCAGACGCTGAACCAACTCAATGAAACCTCTGCTCAATTGGGACAAGCCCAGGCCAATGTTGAAGCATTCAAGGCCCAGAATGAGCAGTTAATAGAACAGAACCAGAAGCTGACTGATATGGTGACCAAACTGCAGGAAGATCAAGATGCCAAAAATGCCACGACCAAACGAATTCAAACGATGATCATCACCGTCATTGTCCTCATATTAGGCTATTTTGTTCTGATTCGCGTGATGCGCTGGGGAATGCGTCGTCGTTCGGGCCGAGCCTAAAAGAACAGGAGCAAGCACATGCACATACACCTGAACACTGCCGAGGCTGGCGGAGCTGGACAAGTGGTAACCTTCTCGCTGGTCCAGAATGACCGGCTTCATATTTTGCATCCACAGCAAATCGTTGCCTTTCGCGGATCGTGCAGCAGCCGCAATGACAAGTTTATGAACATCTCAGGCATGGTTCGCAAAAAAAAGCTGATCAAATCCGAAATTACCGGCCCCTGCCAATTTGTGGCTGCCCTCCCTCCCGGCTTTACCATGAAGGAAGTGGAGCTCACCGAGGAAAGTGATTTGCTGTACGATTTTCGGCATCTCTTCTTTTACTCAGACGGAGTGAACATGCATACCAAGATCCAGAAGATTAAGAACATGCTGATCACTCAGGATGCTGTCAAAATGAAATTCTCAGGCAAAGGCAAAATTGGACTGTTAACCCAAGGCCAGGTCTGCCAGCAGGAATTACACCCAACCGCCCCGCTATACGTAGATGCAGGCAGCATCATAGCCTATCCCGAGAATGCCAAGCTGGAACTCACGGTGTATGGAAATAATCTCGCCAGTCAGCATATGAACTACCACTGGAAAATGACGGGACAGGGCTCGGTGCTCTTCCAGGCAGGACGGGAGAATAGCAGACTCGAACGGGACCTGAATGATGAAGGACTGTTCAAACGCATCCTTAAGGAAGTCATTCCTTTCGGCAATGTAATCATTAAATGAGCCGCCCGGTGCTCTCCGCATTTATTACACATGCGGGGTAGTCACCGGGCGATTTCGTGTTATAATGGTTCAGACAATTGAAGAAGAAAATCCATGCCTCCTGGCATGGGAGAGGTTCGCGAACTCCCTCTATAAGACTTGACCTTTTGTAGGTCATTACAAGTCTTGCGTACACCGTGTATGACGTACGTAAAAAACTAAGGACACTTTTACCGTGCTGTTTTTTTTAGCAGCGTAAGGAAAGGTGTGTTTTTTGATGGATGCCAGTTCATGAACTTCTCTGTTCTTCCGACACTCTATGCCTAGGTGCATGGATTGATCTTAAGAAGATGGAGAGGTTTTTTTATGTTGAACGAAGAAAAAGCGGTCGTCGTATTTAGCGGCGGTCAGGATAGTACCACATGTTTGTTTTGGGCCAAACAGCAATTTGCTGAAGTTGAGGTGGTGACCTTCGATTATGGACAGCGTCATAAGCTGGAGATCGAATGTGCTGCTGCAATTGCACGCGATCTGAATGTACAGCAAACCGTGCTGGACATGAGTCTGCTTAACCAGCTTGCACCTAATGCATTGACCCGTACAGATGTAGAAATTAAGCATGAAAAAGGCGAGCTGCCCAGCACATTTGTAGATGGCCGCAACCTGCTTTTCCTCAGTTTTGCCGCCATTCTGGCGAAGCAAAAAGGAGCGCGTCATCTGGTCACTGGCGTATGTGAGACAGATTTCAGCGGATATCCGGATTGCCGGGATTCATTTGTTAAATCCATGAATGTGACGCTTAATCTGTCGATGGACTACCCATTTGTCATTCATACTCCGCTGATGTGGCTGGATAAGGCCCAAACGTGGAAAATGGCTGATGACCTTGGTGCCTTCGATTATGTACGCGAGCGGACACTGACCTGCTATAACGGGGTTATTGGAGATGGATGCGGTGAATGCCCTGCATGCAAACTGCGCAAAGCAGGATTGGATCGCTACGTGGAGCAGCGCTCTGCTGGGGCATCTGTAGGAGCAGATGTACGATGAGAGAGCCAGGAACATTCCGCATAGTTGAGCATTTGCAGCGGATTGGGGAGGATATTCTTCCTTCACAGCTGCGTTATCACCGCAAACGTGTGCTGGTCAGCAAAGAGTTCACTTTCGATGCTGCGCACCACCTGCATTGTTATGAAGGCAAGTGCAAGAACTTGCACGGCCATACGTATAGAGTCGTTTTTGGCATTAGCGGTTATCCGGGCGAGACCGGATTGACGGTTGATTTTGGACACATCAAGGATATATGGAAGACAAAAATTGAAGGATACCTGGATCATCAGTATCTGAATGAGACGCTTCCCCTCATGAATACCACGGCTGAAAATATGGTCGTCTGGCTGTTCGAACAAATGGAACACGCGCTTCAGACTGAACCATATGCTGGGCTTACCGAAGGCGGCCGAACCGAATTTGTGCGCCTCTACGAGACACCAACCAGCTACGCCGAGGCTAGACGGGAGTGGATGATTGATGAGTAGTGTGCATGAAAACATGAATGCTTCTTCCTCCGTACAAAACAAAGAAGCCCGCATCCCCGTCATGGAGATTTTCGGTCCAACAGTTCAAGGCGAAGGCATGGTGATCGGACAGAAAACCATGTTTGTTCGCACCGCTGGCTGCGATTATCGCTGCTCCTGGTGCGATTCTGCATTTACCTGGGACGGCACT
This sequence comes from Paenibacillus sp. P13VS, assembly GCF_015143645.1. Lineage (NCBI taxonomy): Bacteria > Bacillati > Bacillota > Bacilli > Caryophanales > Paenibacillaceae > Paenibacillus > Paenibacillus sp. P13VS. Next base: position 426,242 of record NZ_WYEV01000004.1, read on the forward strand.
GGCAAGGACCAGATTCAGATGATTACACCAGAGGACGTATGGGCTGAATTGCGCCGCATTGGCGGTTCGCGATTCTCCCATGTTACCATCTCCGGGGGGAACCCTGCCCTGCTGGCTTCGCTGGGCGGGTTGGTTTCTTTGCTCCGGGAGAACGGCATCCGCACTGCGGTGGAGACGCAGGGCTCCCGCTGGCAGCCTTGGCTGGCTGACATTGACGAAGTCACCGTGTCTCCCAAGCCGCCTAGCTCGGGCATGGACACCAACTGGGACGTGCTGGATGATCTCATTAAGCGATTGTCCACAGGCCCTGCAGGACGCAGCCACAGCCTGAAAATTGTTATCTTCGATGAAGCAGATTTGGATTATGCCCGCCGCGTGCATGAACGGTATCCGGCTACCAATTTGTATTTGCAGACCGGAAACCCGGACGTCACTTCTACGGAGACGCCAGATCTGGCTTCGTCGCTGCTCGCCCGTTATGAGTGGTTGATTGATCAGGTCAGTGTATCAGATGACCTGAATGATGTCCGCGTGCTTCCACAGCTGCACACTTTGGTGTGGGGAAACAAACGCGGCGTTTGATTCGCTCCATGGATAGTTTGGGTGGAATGGGCGGCATGATGTATTTTTTTGTAAACAACTAGAGGCTTCATATTTAAAACTTGGAATCCCTATCATATATACCGGAGAGCTTCGCGCTTGAACGGAACAAGGAGAGTTAATACATTGACAAGACAACCTGATGAAATGAAAGATGTAACGCTTCTGGGTAACCAGGGCGTGAAATATACGTTCGAGTATGATCCCGGCATTTTGGAAAGCTTTGATAACAAGCATCCATACCGCGATTATTTTGTTAAATTCAACTGCCCGGAATTCACGAGCCTGTGCCCAATCACGGGTCAACCTGATTTTGCCACCATTTATATCAGCTATATTCCCGATGTGAAAATGGTAGAGAGCAAATCGCTTAAACTGTACCTGTTCAGTTTCCGCAACCATGGGGATTTCCACGAGGATTGTGTGAATATTATCATGAACGACCTGATCAAGCTGATGGATCCTCGTTATATAGAGGTTTGGGGCAAATTTACGCCGCGCGGCGGCATTTCCATCGATCCGTATACGAACTACGGCAAGCCTGGAACCAAGTATGAACAGATGGCTGAACACCGCATGATGAATCATGACATGTATCCGGAAACGATTGATAACCGTTAATTTTCCGGCACTTCTGTTCCGCTGTGCAGTATATCGAAAATAATTGAACACTTGAAAGCCGAACTCTTCACTCCGAAGAACTTCGGCTTTTATTTATGTAATCCCACAATCGCCCAAATGATCGATAGAACTTATCAAGAGCGGTTAATATATTCTATGGAATGTCATTATTTCACCTGTTCCCCTTGTCGCTTCCAACAATCTATCCTATTATGTAACAATATGCTTAGGCACACTACATTATCAGGCGCTGATCCCTCGTGACCGCGACCAAAGGAGAAAAGTACATGTCCATGCAAACTTCATTAACCAAGGACGCTGCCATGCGTTCGAAAAACCAACCCGGATTGGATGCCCAGAGCACCGTTTACCGGATCTTGATTGCCATCAGTCTGGTTCACTTGTTTAACGATTCGATCCAGTCTGTCATTCCGGCTATTTTTCCAATCCTGAAAGACTCCATGCATCTTACATACACACAGATCGGATGGATATCCTTCGCCATCAATTTTACCGCATCCATTATGCAGCCTGTTGTAGGCTGGTTTGCAGATAAGAAGCCCACGCCTTCGATATTGCCGATCGGCATGGGATTTACGTTCACCGGCATGCTTCTACTGGCGTTTGCCGACAGTTATATGGCTGTCCTGATTTCCGTTATCTTTGTCGGGCTTGGTTCGGCCGCTTTTCACCCAGAAGGTTCCCGGGTATCCCATATGGCCGCAGGGCCTCGTCGGGGTCTCGCTCAATCCATCTTCCAGGTGGGTGGCAACGCCGGACAGTCTCTTGCTCCGCTCTTGACGAGATGGATCTTCATTCCGTTTGGTTTGTTCGGTGCCATCGGATTCACCGGCATTGCAGCCATGGGGATTGCCGTACAGATCTATATTGCCCGCTGGTACGGCCGCATGCTGCAATCCGGAGGTTATCTTCGCAAACAGGCGGCTGCGCGTCGTGCTCCAAATCCCGCACTTCGCAAAAGGATAGCGGCTGCCATCACGATTCTGATTATGCTCGTCTTTGTTCGTTCATGGTATGTCGCTTCCATCGGCAGCTTCTATGCGTTTAATCTGAAGGAATTGTTCAGCCTCTCCACAGAGGATGCACAGATCTATATCTTCCTGTTCCTGGCCGCTGGCGCACTCGGCACATTCTTCGGAGGTCCACTGGCAGATCGCTTCGGCAAACGCAACATGATTTTCCTGTCGATGGCCGGAGCGGCTCCACTGGCGCTGCTGCTGCCTTATGCCAATTTGTTCTGGACCGGAGTGCTGCTGACCATTATCGGATTCATCATGCTATCCAGCTTCTCTGTGACTGTGGTTTATGCCCAAATGCTCATTCCGGGCAAAATCGGAACCGTCTCCGGGTTAATCACCGGGCTCGCATTCGGTATGGGAGGACTCGGTGCGCTTGTCCTGGGTAACTGGATCGACGTGTTCGGTGTATCTCCAGTCATGCAGATGTGCAGCTTCCTGCCGCTGATCGGCATATTCACCTTCCTGCTGCCTTCGGATAAGGTACTGAAACGCTGGGCGGATGAAAACGGCAGTGAGGAATAAACAAGGATACTGATACTGTTACTACACTTCTATAAACCTAAATAAACAGCCAAAAAGGGTTCCCGCTTCAATCTGGTATACAGATTGGCGGGAACCCTTTTATTCATTAATCGTTTATTACTTCAAGCGCTGAAGAATCAGCCTTTTTTTATATAACATTTTGCCTGCTTCGGCAACATCACTAATCGTATTTTTGTTGCTTACCGAACCAAACACCATGCCGGCAATCGGGATAAGCTGGAACAGCTTTTTCCAGCCGAATGATTCACTATAGGAATTGAACACCTCACGCCAGCCCTGCATTTGTGAAACGACCTGTACTTGCTTGTCCGGATTGTCATACTCGGCCAGTTCATCAATAATTGCCTTCTTGCCTACGATGTCGGCGGAGGAGAACTGCAGGCACTTCACAATGAATATCCGTTCCTGGGGATCGTCGGGATCATATCCGTAACATAAGGCCATCTCTTGCAGTACCTTCAGGGAAAGCCCCATCACCATCGGGATATCTGCTGCGATCGTTACAATACCGCCAATTCCTGTTGCGGCACCCTGTGCTGCGGCAAATTTGGTTCTGCTCTCCGTAATGTTGTCAGCAACGCGGTCCAACACTTCAAGCGGCAGATGTTCTACACTATGAATTTTGGCAGTCCCTTCTGCTTCGGCATCCTCTTCGAGGCGATAGGTATGATCCTTCATGGAGTGACCCGATCTCTCCGCTTCTTCCTGAAGCAGCTTGGCTACTTTCTTTTTCTGAACGAGGAATTTGCCGCCATTCTGTACATACTGCCCAACTTCGTTCAGGGCATCGCCAATTTTCTGTTTGATTGCTTTTGGCATGACTTTATCCAGCATCGCAAATGGCAAACGCCCGATTTTATCCCAGATGAATAAATCCTTCTGTTCCTTTTCCCACTTTATAATCTGCTCAAGCTCCTGATCCAATGTTTCACGTGAATCCATATATGATCCTCCTGTATGTCCGATTAATTTCTTTCAGCTATGGATTGTATACGTTGAAAAAGGATTCTGGTTACTAATCGATGTGATTTTGCCTGTATACCTTAGGGGAGACTCCATAGGCCTTTCGGAACTGACGTGTGAAGTAGTTGCTATCGTTAAACCCGCATTCATAGGAGATCTGGGTTATGGTCAGGCTGCTGTGTTTCAACAAGCTGCATGCTCTCTCCAGGCGAAGCGTCAACATATAAGCAATTGGTGTCATCTGATAATAGGAGCGAAAGATCCGATTCAGGTGCCTTACCGAGATATTGGATTTACCTGCAATCTCCTCCAGTGTCAGCGGCTCCAGGTAATGATCTTCCATATAGGATATGGCATTCGCCAAGTGCATCAGATGGTTGCCCTCCATCCCCTTTTCCTGCGTATCATAGTGCCTCGACAGGTAGACGACCAGCTCCGTGAACCGTGAGAGCAGCATCGTCTGATACCCCTGCAGCTGGCCATGATACTCTTCAATCATGACCGCAATCAGCGATTCCACATACTCCAGACTGGGAATGGGAAGCGCCAGCTTGCCAGGATAAGATTGAATATTGCGATAGTATGGTTCCAGCACGAACAGCGCCTGATACCCGTTCGATTTCTTCAGATCCGGTCCAATGGATGCAAGCATCTCCGGTCTGAACATAATATTGCAGATTTTAAAGTCATGAGGGTCCCTGTAAGCATGAGGTGTGGAGCCGTTAATGACAAAGGCATTGCCCTTTTTGATAAAATACTCCTCCGTATGTACAACATGCGTGGCATTACCGTTCAGCACGATGACGAGCTCCGAAAAATCGACGTGCTGATGCAGCTCGGTATCCTCCTCATGCCCACCGTACTGAATATAAAATGGAAACTGCAAGTCAGATGTAAACCAGTTCAAATACGTGCTGCTCAATCGTTTCTCCTCCACGATTCCGGTTGGATTGATGTCTATATCATGCTACTCCAAGACCGAAAAATCAAGGTTTCCACCGTACGCCCCCGATATAATTCATCATGTAGAGACGGCAGTGGATGACGAATTAAGGAGGTGTATACGATCAGAAACACATGATCATGATTCTGCTCTACGGGCAGTCTGATTTTTTTAAGATCAGATTTGTAAACGCATTCAAAATTACAAATATCTCAGGGGGTTAGCATGGTTAAATCGATAAGAAACATTCCCAAATGGTCCGTCGCACTCACACTCTCATTCAGCTTGCTTGCAGGATGCAGCAGTGAAGGTGCAACAAATGGCAGCTCCAGCGGTGATGAAACGGCTCCAGTAACCTTCACTTTCTTCGGTGCAGATGCCAATCCGAATTGGAGCAACATGCAGGATGAGGTCGGAAAGGAAATTACCAAACAAACCGGTGTAACCCTCAATGCGGAGTTCGCCATGTCGGATCCATCCCAGCGTTTGGCACTAATCGCAGCAAGCGGGGATTACCCGGATCTGATCAGTCCCAAAGGGGATCTCGACAAATTAATCGATGCCGGGGCCATGCTTGATCTAACCGATCTGATTGAAGAGCATGCGCCCAACCTCAAAAAACTGTTCGGGGATGAAATGAAGCGGCTTCGCTACAGCAATGATGATCCCTCCATCTACGTCATTCCAACATACTCTGCGATTGATGGGGTCAACTTCGTCGCAGGCGGCGGCTTCCAGCTGCAGCATCGAGCCGTGAAGGAAGCTGGATATCCTAAGATCAAAACGTTACAGGATTACGAGAATGTCATCCGCAATTATCTGGAGAAACATCCTACCGATGAAAATGGCAATCCAAACATCGGCATGACGCTGAATGCGGACGACTGGCACATTCAGATTACTGTAACGAACCAGGCAGCTGAAACGACCGGCAAATCAGGTGACGGTGAATACTACATCGATCCGGAAACCTATGAGGCTTCTTATCATTTCCGCATCGAAGGTGAAAAGGAATATTTCCAGTGGCTGAACCACATGTACAATACCGGTTTGCTCGATAAGGAGTCCTTTGTGCAAAAGAATGACCAGTATCTGTCCAAAGTCGCTTCTGGCCGGGTTATCGGCCTGACCGATGTGGACTGGGGCTATGCTGACGGCGAAAAGGCACTGAAAGCTGCCGGGAAAAATGACCAGACCTACGGACACTATTCTGTCATGTTATCGGATCAATACAAGGATAACCGTTATCAATCAACGGGCTTTATGGCTGGCTGGGGTCTTGGCATCACTGTAGACTGCGAAGATCCGGTCCGGGCGATCAAGTTCCTGGACTACCTTGCTTCAGAAGAAGCCCAGGTATTGAACAACTGGGGAATTGAAGGCAAGCATTATGAAGTCAAGGATGGCACCCGTGTTGTCCCCGCTGAAGTACAGGAACGTATCGTGAATGATAACATTGCGTTCAGCAGGGAATCCGGTATCGGATTTTACACGAACCTCGGTGCTCACTATGGAGATGGTGTCAAAGACTCCACCGGCAATTATTACACCAAGAACTTCCCGGAACAGATTGTGGAAAATTATACGGATGCCGATAAGGAAACTCTCAAGGCCTATGGTGCCACAACATGGATGGATTTGTTCCCGAATGAAAAGGAATTTCCATCCAAACCTTGGGGTGCCGTATGGAACATCTCTGTGCCGAGCGAGGACGAGATCAACATTATCTCAAGTAAGGTCAAGGACATCACATGGAAGCAGATCCCACAGGCCATAATGGCCAAACCGGAGGAATTTGAAGCCATCTGGAATGACTATCAGCAGATGCTGATTGACGCCGGCGTTGAGAAAATGGAACAAGGATTTACCAAGTACGTCCAGGACCGCGTTAAACTTTGGAATGAATAGGAGTAATACATGATGAAATACAGCAATCCCGTCATACCTGGCTTTTATCCTGATCCGAGTATCTGCCGGGTAGATGAAGATTATTACCTGGTAACCAGCACCTTCGAATACGCTCCAGGAGTGCCCATATTCCACAGCCGAGATCTGGTCCACTGGCGGCAGATTGGCCATGTGCTAACCTCTGACCAACAGATTGTACTGGCAAATGCATGGGTTTCCGGGGGAATCTATGCGCCAACCCTTCGGCATCATGACGGCTGGTTCTATATGATCACGACCAATGTAAGTGCAGGTGGCAACTTTTATGTACGCAGCCGTCAGCCTGAAGGCCCTTGGTCGGAACCCGTTTATGTTGATCAGAAAGGCATTGATCCCTCCCTTTTATTCGATGAAGATGGCCGGGTATACTTCCAATCTGCCTGTAACGGTGCAGAAGGTGAAGGCATCTATCAGTGCGAGATTGATATCGAAACAGGGGAACGATTAACCGACAGCCGATTAATCTGGAAAGGAACAGGAGGAGCCGCGCCTGAGGCACCCCATCTGTACAAAGTAAATGGCATGTATTATCTGATGATTGCTGAAGGAGGCACGGAATATGGACATATGGTTACCATTGCCCGCAGCAACGATCCCTATGGACCATATGAAGCTTGTCCGGCCAATCCGATCCTGTCCAATCGAAGCATGAAGACCAGCATCCATGCTACAGGGCATGCAGACCTTATCCAGATTCAGGATGGAAGCTGGTGGGCCGTCTGCCTCGGCATTCGTCCTGCTGGCTATCCGCTGCGGCATCATCTGGGACGTGAGACGTTCCTTGCTCCAGTCACTTGGACCGAAGATGGATGGCCTGTCATCGGTGATAACGGACATATGGAGCCTATCATGACTGGACCGCAGCTGCCGGAAACGCCGTGGCCATCGCCAGCAGTTCGAGAGCATTTTGACCTGCCCACACTGGGGCTGGGCTGGGTGTTCCTGCGAAATCCGGCTCCAGGCAGCTGGTCCCTAACTTCGAATCCAGGTCACTTGACCTTATGCGGGAACTCCTTCTCCCTTCATGATCAGGGGAATCCCGCATTTGTTGGGCGGCGCTTGAGTCATTTCCACTGCAGCATTGCTGCCAGTCTGGATTATGAGCCGCTGCAGGAAGAAGAAGAGGCCGGGTTAACGGTCTTCATGAATGGAAACTATCATTACGATCTGGCGATTAAGCAGATTCATGGTGAGAAGAAAGTTATTTTCCGCCGAACCGTAGGTTCATTACAAACTGAACAGGTTCACGACTGTGGAACAGGCCCCGTCAGATTAAAAATTCAGACAGATCGTAATCAATTCACGTTTTTCCTGCAGCACGACTTGGGAAAGGACATCCGGATAGGATCTGGTGAAACCCATCTGCTCTCTACCGAAGTGGCAGGCGGCTTCACGGGCATCATCATCGCCATGTACGCTCATGCTCCATGCGGAGTCGGTACACCAGCACATTTCGATTGGTTTGACTATGAACCGCAAGAGGAAACACAGGACTAATCATTAATAGCAGCCATGCAAACAAACCCAAAAACCCACCGTCCATGTTGATCTGGCCGCGGTGGGTTTTAAGTCTCTTCTAGCGATGAATTTATTCCTTACATTATCAATCTAACAAGGGTTCATTCCGTAAACAAATGCTCTTACTTGCCGGAAGGCTGTGCTTCAGCGGTATACCCGGCTGGAATATCCGTCTCTGCCGTAACTTCCGTGATCACCATCGGATACATCATGTCCGGATCTGGCTGAACGATGGAATACAGCACGATCGCACGTCCATCCTTCTCCAGTTTGACGTCATCAATCTTCAAACCGTAGCCAGGATGAGGCATTTCAGCCGTGAGCTTCACCTTGGTTGTTTTGTCATCAACCTTCGTTGTAGTTACTTCAGGTACGATGGCTTGCTGGCCTTCCCCTGGAGTCTCTGGAGCTGGCTCAGCCGATCCACCATTGCCGTGCTTATCCACAAATTCAAGTGCATTGAAGATCATGCTTGCAGCCTCCATACGGGTAAGCGACTGATCTGGACGGAAGTTGCCGTCCTTATCCAGTTCAATGATGTTCATGTTCAGCAGGTTCTGGACTGCAGATATGGCGTCCTTACCGATTTTATTTTCGTCCTTAACCAAATTATACTTCATAATAACCGGATAATTCCCGGTTGTGTTAATGCCTTCATGAAGCAAAATAACAAATTGCTCACGTGTCATCTTGCCTTGCGGATTCAACTCTACCGGGATGGACAGACCATTTTGGGTTGCAGCCTGTACAGCATCTGCATACCAGGTATCCGGACTGATTTTATTTTGCGCGGAAGCGGCAGCATATTCATTTTTCAATCCAAATGCCTTCACGATCAATTGAACCCCCTGCGGCTCGGACAACGCCTGATCCGGACGGAACAGATCCGCCGTTACACCACTGACAACCCCTTTGGATTTCAGGGAATCCACGATAGTTTTTTGCCCTTCATCGGTTACGTCCGAAAAAGCGAATACAGAAGCACCTCCTGCCGTCAGAGAAACGCAAAGCGCAAGTGTTGCAGCCAATCCTTTTTTATGTTTCATTTCCTGGCACCTCCTAAGTTTAGTAAACCCTATTTTTGACTTCTTCAATCCTACAGACGGGACACCTTCAGAAAATGTTTCAGAGAATTCGACATTAGGGTAATCTTGTGCAAAAAACTACATATCCATGTCTGCATGGCCTGGAAATTTTCACTTTCATGCCCTTCTTCCCGGCTTCGTTGACAATGATACGAATTAGCGCAAAAATAAGAAAAGAAGAAATCATTTGTTAACGGATAAATAGCAAACTGGATCGCATAAAGTAAGAGGGCACGACGCGCTAATTATAGGTGTCGGCCCTTTTCTTGCCTCCGTACCTTGCCTAACTTTCACCCTAACAAAGGAGAACCCGAGATATGTCCAAGACAGGATTACTTCGAAGCTATGTCGTCTCCAACTGGCCCGTGTATCTGACTGCTGTTGTGCTGATCATTGCCTCCAATGTCGGTCAGGCCTCTTTGCCCCGTATTCTGGGCAGTTTCACGGACCAGCTCATGCAGAATACACTTCAAATGAATACAGTCATCCGTTACAGCCTATGGCTTCTGGCCATCGCTATCGCCTACAACCTTCTCTTCGGAACAGGACAGTTCATGATTATGCGACTTGGACGCCGCTTCGAATTCATGACACGCGAACGCATTTTCGGCAAGTTTTCCGAATTGAGCGAGCACTACTTTTCCAAGCAGGGAAACGGGAAACTGCTCAGCTATGTCATGAATGACGTTACCTCCGTGCGCGAAGCCATTTCCAACGGGGTGACGATGATGACAAATGCCACATTTCTGCTGATCTCCTGTATCGTCATGATGCTGCTTAGTGGCATTCCCATGAGCCTTATTCTAATCAGTATCATTCCCTTGCTGGCCATCCCCTTTCTGGTTGTGTTCTTTGGCCCCCGCATCCGCAAGCGTTCTCGTGATGTGCAGGATGCCCTTGCAAGCATGACCGAATCTGCAGAAGAGCAGCTCGGCGGAATTCGCGTGACAAAGACGTTTGCCATTGAAGACGGTGCCCGTGCACGATTCGGCGCAACTGTAGATGCCATTAAGGAAAAACAATTGCGACTCGTGCGACTCTCTTCCCTGTTTCAAGCGCTGCTGCCACTGCTTGGGGCCATCTCGCTTGTTGTTTCCCTGCTTGTCGGAGGTATTCTGACGATGCAAAATTCCATTACACTCGGAAGCTTTGTTGCGCTGACGCTATATTTGCGGATCATTATGGGACCGCTTCAGCAGATTGGCAATGTCATTAATACCATGCAGCGATCGGGAGCGTCCCTTGAACGGGTTAACGATCTGCTGACAGAAAAACCGGATGTCCGGGAAGTCCCCGGGGCCAAAACCCTGAGTGCCGTGAATGACATCACCATTGACGAATTATCCTTCTCCTACCCCGGGAGCTCCGCTTCTGCTCTTAAGCACATCAGTCTGAAGATTGCCGCAGGACAGACCGTAGGCATTGTGGGCAAGACCGGCTCCGGCAAAAGCACCCTGGTCAAACTGCTGCTTCGTACAGATGAACCGCCTGAAGGCACGATTCGTATGAATGGCACAGACATTCGGCAGCTGTCGCTGGAAAGTCTTCGTTCCCGCATTGCCTATGTCCCGCAGGATGGTTTCCTGTTCAGCACCACCATTCGAGACAATATCGCTTTCAGTGACCGAGAGGTCCCGCTGGACAACGTGGAACGTAGTGCAAGGCAGGCCATGATCTACGACAACATTATTCGCTTCCCGGATCAGTTCGACACCCTGCTCGGTGAACGTGGACTAACGTTGTCCGGCGGTCAGCGTCAGCGAACCAGCTTGGCTCGGGGATTGATCAAAAAGGCTCAGATCCTTATTCTCGACGACAGCATGAGCGCCGTTGATGCGGTAACGGAAAGTGGCATCCTGCGCAGCCTGAAGAAAATTGGCAAAGGCAAAACAACCCTGATTATCTCCCATCGCATTAGCGCCGTCCGTCATGCGGATGAAATTATTGTGCTGGATGAGGGACACATCGCTGAACAAGGCACGCACTCGCAATTAATGGCCGCTGAGGGCCTGTACGCTGCGACCTATCGTTTGCAGGAGGAGGGATTGCATCATGAAGGACCATAAGACCGGTGCCCATACCCTAGTAAGTCCCGAACCTCAGGCCTCATCCGGGAACCATGCAGGTTCGGGCACAGAGAGAGAACTCAGCAAGCGTTCATCGTTCAAAGCGATGATGAGCTACGCTAGACCTCATCGATTTGCTTTTTTGGGCATCTTTTTATGCTCCTTGCTCGGGATCTCCGCCGACCTGCTCCAGCCATATCTGGTCAAAATCGCTATTGATGACCATCTGGCAATCGGCCAGACCAGCATAGGATTTCTTGTAAAACTGGCTGCCGTCTATCTGGCACTGGCTGTAATCAGCTTTATTTTTACCTATATACAAAACAACCTGCTGCAGCATGTCGGTCAGAACATCGTCTCTCGTATTCGTAAAGATCTCTTCCGGCACATCTCCAAAATGTCGATGTCCTTCTTCGACCGCTTCCATATCGGAAGTCTGGTCACGAATGTGTCCAGCGACACGGAGACGATCAGCAGTTTCTTCACCCAGGTTCTGCTCAGTCTGATTCGGGATGGCATGATGCTGGTGCTCATTATCTTCTTCATGTTCCAGCTTGACCCGGTGCTCGCTGGTTACTCGCTGATTGTACTGCCCGTTATCGCCATTGTGGCGATCCTGTTTCGCAGCAAGCTGCGCCAGGCCTATCAAAATGCCCGTACCCATCTCTCCCGCCTGATTGCTTTTACGGCGGAGAACCTGTCCGGCATGTTTCTGATTCAGGCTTTTCACCAGGAGGAGGAACAGAAGAAACGCTTCACAGAGCAAAATAAGTTACATTTGAAGGCCAACATCACCCAGGCCCGTTCCAATGTCATCTTCAACCGGACGTTTGACATTCTGGGTAACGCCGCCCTGGTGATGATGGTATGGCTTGGCGGACGCGCCGTGCTGGGTGAATCGCTGCAGGTCGGTGTGCTTTATGCATTTATCAGCTACATCCGCCAGTTCTTCCAGCCGATCAACCAGATTACGATGCAATGGAATACGTTCCAGTCCACTACCGTATCCATGGATCGGATCTGGAACATTCTGAATACCAGACCCGAGGTCGCAGATCCAAAAGCAGAGACTGCTTCTTCACTGGACCCCCGGGACGTGATGGGACAAATTGATTTTAACGATGTGTCCTTCGGCTACCGGGCTGACCGTCCACTCATTCAGCATCTGAATCTGCACCTCTATCCAGGGGAAATGGTCGGCATTGTGGGTACAACGGGAGCTGGCAAAAGCACACTGATCTCCCTGCTCAATCGGTTCTACGATGTCAATCAGGGCAGCATTGAAATCGACGGCACGGATATCAGGCAGCTACCTCAGGCCAAGCTGCATCGTATTGTGGGGCTTATTCAGCAGGAGCCTTTTCTATTCTCAGGCTCCATTATTGACAATGTCCGCATGTTTCGGGAGGATATTACGAGAGAACAGGCAATCGAAGCCTGCCGTTTTGTCGGGGCACATGCCATGATCTCAAGACTGCCGCAGGGATACGATACTCGCCTCTCGGAACGCGGTAGCGGTCTGTCTGCCGGGGAACGTCAGTTAATCTCTTTTGCCCGCATTGTCGTATTCCAGCCCCGTATACTTATTCTCGATGAGGCAACCGCCAATCTGGATTCCCATACCGAGCAGCTGGTGCAGCAGGCCCTGGAAACGGTATCTCAGGGTCGAACCACGATTGTCATTGCACATCGCCTGTCTACTGTTATGCACGCAGACCGGATTCTGGTCATGGAACATGGCGAAATTGTTGAGGAAGGCTCGCACCAGCATCTGATCGAAGCCGAAGGCATCTACGCCGACCTGTACGCCCATGCACGGGAGACCGGTGGTGACACCGCAATTCCGGGGTAATGAATGCCCATCTGTGCCGCCTGCACCGCAGTGCGGCATGATTTATGTTTGGGGCAGATGATGATAAGGAGGATTACCTTTTGGAACATGAAACAGCTGAGTTTGATGATCAGCATTTAGGCTATCGCCGGAGTACTATGCTCTGAAAAAGCACATTATGTCTTATATTTTTACTGTTATGTGCAGCTCTACTCTGGATCAATTATGTTGAATACGCGGGGAGATTGCAGACATTGCCCTACACGATTGCTGCCATTATTGGCATGTGGCTCGTGGGTCCACTGTTTTTCATGTTTTTGTCGGGCTTAACCAGACGATCCACCGTGTTATTCTCTTGGAATGATGAAGCACTCGTAACCCAGGGAAGGACCGTTCCTTGGCATAAGATTCGTCATATCGAACTTACAGCATCCGGGGCCAGCAGTTGGATGTTATCCTCAGCTCCCCTGATCGCCCTGCATCTGAAGGACGGTAAACGGCTTTACATCCGGACTGGCCATTTACTTACCTCAAAGGAACTGCTCCGAGCCGAGATTCTGCTGCAGTTGAACCTGCGCGAGAAGAGGTAACGAGATACTTGAAGCTTACTTCTCCCATCCATTTCTTGGTTATGCGCGTTATTTACTGCAAAAACGGGTTGTATACCATATAGGAGAATATATACCTATCTTGAAGGAGTGCAGATGCAATGAAAATTCAATTGATTCGTCATGCCACCCTATGGCTTGAATATGCCGATCTGAATATCCTGGTTGATCCAATGTTGATGGATCCTGAAGAGATGCCTGCTTTTCCCAATACACCTAATGATCTACGCAATCCGAGAGCGGCCTTGCCGGAAACAGAGACCGATTACACCAATCCGGATGTGGTGATTGTTACCCATACCCACATCGATCACTGGGATGCAGCCGCGGCGGAACGGCTCCGCAAGGATGTGCCTTTATTGTGTCAGCCTGGTGATGAGAACATATTTATCGAAGCCGGTTTCACGAGTGTTCATGCGGTGGATGAGAAATATGAGTTTCATTCTGTACGTTTTGCACGAACTTCAGGCCAGCATGGCACGGGGGAAATCGCCGAGCGGATGGGCAAGGTATCCGGTTTTGTGCTTGAGGCTGATGCCGAACCCGTATCGTATATTGCCGGAGACACGATCTGGTGCGAAGAACCGGCCGAAGCCATAGAGCGATACCAACCGGAAGTAATCGTTGTCAACGCGGGGGGTGCCCGTTTTACCCAGGGTGACCCAATCACCATGGACGGACCGGATGTAGCTGCAGTGAAACGACATGCACCGGATGCACATGTCATCGCCGTTCATATGGATGCCATCAACCATTGCATGATGACCCGGTTGGATCTCGCCAGTTACCTGGCTTCCGAACAGCTGAACGGGCAGGTTCTCATTCCCCGGGATGGTGAAAGTTTCGTATTTGATTCAAAAACGGAGCTGGAGTAATACCCGTTAATCTGAATAGTAAAAAAGGATGTTCCCGTCACCTCAAGACGGAAACATCCTTTTCTTCCATTACACTTATTTTTATTGAATTTTCAAACGAATCACGTTCCAGGAAGCCTTCGCAAGACTTGCAGTAACCTGCGTGCCTGACACTTCAGCCCCGCCGCGGTTATGTGGAGCTACCCGATTCGGCTGTGCAGCCGTATTCACGGCTTTGAGGTCATCACTTTCCAGTACGATATGCTCCAGAAGGCTGCATTGTCCGAAGCTGCGCAGATCGACTTCAAGCTGAAGAGAATCTTCCAGGTGACGGTTCACGGCAAATACAGTTACTTCACCCTGCTCTTCATTATGCACCGCAATTCCTTCCAGGTACGGCACGTCCGTAATTTGCTTCGTATCGTACTTCGCTGATTGAATCAATGGCACAAGTGCTGTTCCACGTCCAAAGACGGAAGCGTGCATAAACGGATAGAAAATGGTCTGTCTCCAGGCAGCACCACCTGTGTCCGTCATGATCGGCGCGATAACGTTAACCAATTGTGCGAGGCAGGCCATCTTCACGCGATCCGCATGCTTAAGCATGCTAATCAGCATACATCCCACAAGCAGCGCATCTTCATGGTTGTATACATCCTCCAGCTGTGGAGGTGCAATCTGCCACGGATCCAGCTTCCTGTCACTTTCATTGGAATGGTACCATACGTTCCACTCATCGAAAGACAGATACATCGTTTTCTTGCTGCGCTTCTTCGCCTTGATGTAATCACAGGTTGCCATGACGGTCTCAATAAACCGATCCATTTCCAGCGAACGCGCCAGGAACGTAGGCGTATCATCATCCGCGTTGCCATAATACTGATGGAGTGACAAGTATTCCACATGATCATAGGTTTGATCCAGCACGGTTGCTTCCCATTCCGGGAACGTTGGCATGCCCAGTGACGAACTTCCGCAGGCAACCAGCTCAATGGTTGGATCAGTCCATTTCATAACTTTCGCTGCTTCAAGCGCAACCCGTCCATATTCTTCTGCCGTTTTGTGACCGATCTGCCATGGGCCGTCCATCTCGTTACCCAAGCACCAGGTTTTAACCGCATGTGGCTCCTTGTAACCATGCTTGATCCGCAGATCACTATAATATGAACCTTCCGGATGGTTGCTGTACTCCACGATGTTCCGGGCTGCATCTACGCCCCGTGTCCCCAAATTGACGGCCATCATGACTTCGGAATTCGCAAGTTTGGACCAATCCACGAATTCGTTGAAACCGAATTCATTTGTCTCAATGGTTCTCCAGGCCAGCTCAAGTCTGCGTTTACGTTCTGCAACGGGTCCTACGGAATCTTCCCAATTGTAACCGGATACAAAGTTCCCCCCAGGATAGCGTACAATCGGCACCTGCAGCTCCTTGACCATCTCCAGCACATCCGTACGGAATCCCGCTTCGTTCGCAGAGGAATGCCCCGGCTCATAAATACCGCCATATACGGCACGTCCGAGATGCTCAATGAATGAACCGTATAAACGTTTATCGACTGCACCAATCGTGAAATCCTTGTCTACCGTCATTTTTGCTTTTACCATCGTGAAGTTCAGCTCCTTAAGATTAATAAAAAAATTAATTGATAATCTATGGATCAACGTTCATATTTATATTAAAATCGATTATAACCCTAATTTCAACCTGAATTTTTAAAAATGTTATTCTTTTTGATGGATTTATGTTTAACTTAATTCTATATTCAATAATGGAGGAACCCCATGATTAGAGCAAATACGGATGCCGAATGGCTGCCCTTATACGAAGCACTTGCCAGTGAAGTGCGCTTGCAGATTATACGGCTTGTTGCCGAGAACCCGATGAATGTAAAAGATATCGCCGCCTCACTTGGTCTAAGCAGTGCCATCGTAACGATGCACGTTCGCAAGCTGCAGGATGTCGGCATCATTCAATCCAAGATGGTCCGCAAGGACGGCGGTACCCACAAAATGAACAGCCTTGCGATCGACTGGATCGGCATCTCCATGCCACAGGATACCGGTATGTCGAACAAGGTGCACGAGGTTGCTATACCCGTCGGGCACTATACCCATTTTGACGTTTATCCCACCTGCGGCCTAGCTACAGTCAATCATGTGATTGGGCAATATGATGACCCGAGGTATTTCCTGGATCCCGAGCGGATGCACGCGAATATTCTCTGGTTCGGACGCGGATTTGTGGAATACAAAATTCCAAACTATCTCTTATCGGGACAGCAGATTAACTCGATTGAATTATCACTGGAGATCGGTTCAGAGGCTCCTTCGGTCAATCCCAATTGGCCCTCCGATATTACCTTTATGCTCAACGGGATACAGGTCGGTGAATGGACTAGCCCAGGTGATTCGGGGAATGGCCGCGGCGTATTCACGCCAGACTGGTGGAGTGAAAGTGTCAATCAGTACGGCATGCTGAAAGTGCTGCGGATCACGCAGGAAGGCACGTTTATTGATGGGCAGCGCGTGTCCGAAGTAACACTCTCGGATATTCCGGTCGAGCGCAATCAATGGACATTGCGATTGTCGGTAGAAGAAGATGCCCAGCATGTAGGAGGTCTTACCTTATACGGTGAGGGATTCGGCAACTATAATCAGGATATACTGTTCCGTCTTTACTACCAGGATTAGAGGTCTCAAAAAATACAAAAAACCTTCCATCTGCCTATTCGGCGATGATGGAAGGTCTTTTTGCTGTATCCACATTTTCTGTTCTCACGATACACATTTATTCTACGAGAGCTCAAAACTTGCCTTTACTGATCTTACAGTGCACTCCCGCCATACAGAAAGCGATATTCCCAGTGCTTGCCCGAGATGTCGCTGGTCGTTACTCCGCCACCAGCATTGGAATAGGTGTGCAGTATTTTTCCGTCGCCGAGATAGATTCCGACATGCGTAATTCTTGCCGTAGACTTGTTCACCCCAGCATATGAGGAAGCTTTCGTGCCTTTATAAGACATAAAGAACATCAAATCTCCACGCTTGAGTTTTTTCCAATCCGTCTTAACAGAACCTTTGCCTTTTACATAAGTTCCCTGCTGACGTGAATCTGCAGGAAGCTTGACTCCAAGTGCATCGATAAATGCCTGGCGGACAAAGCTGGAGCAATCGAACGTAGCCGTACTGTTTCTGCTCGCTCCGAACTCATAAGGCGTGCCCCAATATTTCATGCCAGCAGCAATAACTTTCTCCACAGCGGCGCTGCCTGTTACAGAAGCGCTGCTGGAACCCGATGTTGTTGTGCTGCCGCTAACGGCTTTGGTGTATTTAGATGAAGAGGATATGTATCCTGTCCGGTTGCTGGAATCTTTTACTTTATACCATGCGGATCCGGATTGTTGAAGTACGGTAATGGTTTCCCCTTTACCCACCATACGAACAACACTCGCAGAAGATGATGGTGAAGTACGCATGTTAACTCCCCAGATCACTTTCAGCTTGGCATTTTCGGCCGTTGCTGCGGATACCGGTGCCGTTAGTGCTCCTGTCGTCAGACTTCCCATCAGCATCGTTGCTGTTAGACTCGCGGTAATGATTTTACTTTTCCAGTTCATGATGTCGTGTTCCCCCTGATGTTACAGAAATTTAACCTGGCTTCGTTCTCTCCGGGCTTGCCCCATTGTAAACGGGCTGTCCATCGTGATCATCAGACCAAAGTCCTGTATTCGCCTCAAGCTTATTGAGTACTAAGGATCAGGAGTTGAACCGGCATCAACAAGAATAACTGTATGAATATTAAGTAATTTGCAAAGGTTAAAATATTGTAACTATTTGATACCACTTCGTTTCCAGCTATTACAGTCCGTTCAATTAACCTAATCAGACAATAGGTCAATAGACCCACATTCAAAATCACATATTCCATAAGTGGTAAACATTACTACTCGCGAAAAACCTTAAAAGCAGCGTCAATTCGCCTATTTTGTACCAAGTGGTTTTCAATAATCGATCTTTTCTGCCTTACTTTTAACAAGACATGTCCAGCCCAGAGTACAAAAAAAGACTGTTACTTATGACGCTGCTCGCGCCTGAAGTAACAGTCTCTCGAATATTCTATACTTTGAATTTATTGATCTGTTCTTGCAACTCTTCTGCCATTTTGGAGAGAGAACCAGCTGAGGATGCAATCTCTTCCATGGAAGCCAGCTGTTCTTCGGTTGCCGCAGATACATTGTGTACCCCGCCTGATGCTTCCTCCGCAATATTGGAGATTTGATCCACATATCGAACCACTTCATCCGTACTTGCTGACATTTCTTCCGATCCTGCAGATACTTCCTGAATTTCACCAGCGACCTTGTTCACTGCTTCTGAGATTTGCTCAAAGGCTTGTCCTGCCGCAGTTACCATCTCTATTCCGGCTTCTGTTTCACTGCTGTTCACTTTTACGGCCTGTACCGCATGGTTCGTGTCATTCTGAATGAGCTGTACCAGGTCCGTAATTTTCTGTGCGGATTCCGATGATTCTTCGGCCAATTTACGAACTTCTCCGGCAACAACGGCGAAACCACGTCCGTGTTCACCTGCACGTGCGGCCTCGATCGCAGCATTCAATGCGAGAAGGTTGGTTTGACGAGCAATATTGTTGATGACTTCCGTAATGCTGCCAATCTCTGCAGAACGTTCTCCAAGCCCGGTTACGAGCTCTGTTAGTGAAGCAATGGACGTACGTACCGATCCCATTTGATCCACAGCCTGCTGGATAATCATATTCCCTTCAGCCGATTGATTCGCTGCATCCACAGCCGATACGGATACACTCTGAGCAAGCTCTGCAATCTGTTCTGAACCAATGGCCATTTCGCTCATCGCCTGGGAAGAACGTTTCACTATATTCACCTGGTCAGATGTGCCCACAGCCAGCTGTTCCACAGTTGCGGAAATTTGCTCTGATGCTTGCGTATTTTGCTCGGCACTCGCCAGCAGTTCTTCCGAAGAAGCAGCTACCTGCTCGGAAGTCACGGAAACGGACTGAATCATCGCACGCAAGTTACCCGTCATGGTATTGAAGGAAGCAGCCAGCGTGCCAAGCTCATCCTTGTTTTTCAGCGTGATCGTTTCGCCCGTTAGATCACCGTTTGCAATCAGCATTGCCGATTCGTTCATCTTCTTAATTGGTCTCGAGATGATGCTTGCAATGAAGAATGCGATAAAGACTGCGATCAGGAAGGAAATGACCGTCACTACCAAAATGATAATAAATGCTCTGTTTGCCTCATCCAGTGAATCCGCTGTAGCTTGGCCCGATAAGCCATTGCCCATCGTAATCAGCTGAGCAATAGAATCATTAGCTGTAAACCATAACGGATATGCTTCGGCATGCAGCCTGCTGGCTTCTTCAAAATTATTAGCCATGCCAAATTCAATAAATGTTGGCATTTTTTCTAAATAGGCATCATAATTCGTGCTAAACGTATCATAAAGCGCGATTGCGTCAGCACTACCCTTTATAAGTGGAATCAGCTGTTTGCGCTCGTCCTCAATCTTGGTTTGGAGCTGCTGTAATGCTTCATTCATCTTTACAACTTCACTTTCATTCGTCTCCACAATGACCGCCAGAGCCAGGCGCTCTACATCAGAGATATCGCCATTCATCGTACCAAGTAAACTAACGCTTGGCATCCACATCTGATCAATTTCTTCAGAAGTATTAGACATTTCCTGAATCTGCGTCAATGCATAAGTGGTTACAAAGGCTAGCAGTGCCACTACTACCAAAAACCCAGCCAACAATTTCATGCGAATCGTTAACCTCATTTTCCCTATCAAGCTTCCCTGCGTGTTTTTCATGTTCCCACTCCTTAACTTGGCCATAAACCAATACATATGAATAGTATATCGACACCTATCGACATGAATTGTAGATATGCAAATTTAATTTTCAATAAGTTTCATGTAACTTCGAAATAAAAACAAAAAAGCCTCCGTCTTTGGCAAAGCCAAAAACGCAAGACTTTAATGGATATATCGCCCTATCCTCTTCTTCATACGATAAACGCCGCTCTAGCGAAACACCCGCCGATGGATATGGATAAAGAAATCAGGAACCGACTTCGTATAGTTACGCGTTGTGATCAGAATGACACTGACCAGACTGCCCAGTATGAAACCGCCAAGAATATCTCCCGGATAATGCACACCTACATATACACGCGATACCCCAGTCAGTACAGCAAGCAGCAGCATCCACCATCCAAATCGACGTCCGATGAAAAACGAAGCGGCAGCAAGAGCAAAGACAAATGAAGCATGCTTGCTTGGAAAAGATGGATCCGGTACATGCGGCACCAGCTGATGTACATTCCCTTCCACAAATGGTCTTGGATGACCAACGGCTGGAGATATGCCCCACTTGGCAAGAACAAGAGCTACAATAGATGCTACACATGCATAAAAGACAATACGCTGCTTGGCCGGATTACCCAGGAACCAGACAATAACCAGAAGAGCAATCATAATCCACACGGCATATTCTGCTGCAGTGATCATAAACCAGTCCAGAAGCGGAACCCGGTCCGCAAACTGGTTGATCCAGTTAAAAACAGATTGATTCATAATTGCGTTCATACCTCCATGACATAAAACGTGATTCGTTTTTACACTATAATACCCACCAACGATTTGTCAAACAATGCACCAACTGACCGAATATCCGAAATCAAAGGGGACATTTCTCTTACTTTTTGTTAAAATAGTTTGGGTTACATACCAGTTCAACAATAGAAAGGTGAAGATTATGCTTAAAAAATGGTTATGGGGGACAACCCTAACCCTGGCACTTGCCGTAACAGGTGTCCTCGTATATTACGGATATTCCATTGTACATTTTGCCAATAGCATCTCAACCGCTTCAGGTACTTCCTCATCGTCTACAACCAATCCTCAGGCAGACCTTGGTACAGACACTACAACTACACCAATCCCCAAGTGGGAAGGCAAGGAACGCGTAAACATCCTGCTTCTCGGGGGTGACTCCAGAGGTGATGATGCAGGGCGCTCAGATTCGGTCATGGTGGCTTCCATTGATCCGGTGTCTAAACGGGCGCATTTATTCTCTGTCCTGCGAGATACATATGTGGAAATACCCGGACATGGCAAAAGCCGGCTTAACGCAGCTTTTTCGTACGGGGGCGCTGAATTGACCAAACAAACGGTAAGCAATCTGCTCGGTATTCCGATTCAGCATTACGTATACACGGATTTCATCGGCTTTATGGCTCTTGTCGATGCCGTAGGCGGCATTGATATTGATGTGGAAAAAGACATGTACTACACCAGCAAAGCTGACAAACATATGTATGACATTGATCTCAAAAAAGGACTTCAGCATATGGACGGCAAAACGGCCCTCCAATATGTTCGTTTTCGGCATGATGCCACATCGGACTTCACGCGCACCGAACGGCAGCGAATCTTCATGACCGAGCTTGCCAAGAAGCTGCAAAGCACTACCTCCCTCTTCAAAATTCCAGAGATCCTGGAGGCGGTTGCCCCTTATATCGAAACAGACCTCAGCCCTACGCAGATGCTGAAGCTGGCCTCGCTCGGGTTTGACATTAATGTCAATGAAGTGGACAAACAGCAGATTCCACCTAATAAATTGTTAACCAACGAACTTGCAGGTTCCGCTCAGGTTCTGGGCGTGGATAAAAACAAACTCCAGGCATTCATTCAAAATTTGTTCGAGGAAGATGCTCAGGCAGAACAACAATAAATAGAAAAGCGGTGGCCTTATGGGCCGCCGTTTTTCTATCCTTTTTTCACCATTTAATCTCCTCTTAATGTTGAGATAGTACCCTTTAATGATGTTGTGTATTGGAAGGAGGCGGGCCATCTTGGGTAAACCGCGTATAGAAGAGTGGACGCAGCTGCGCGGGATCGCGTTTCTCGCCATCGTCATGCAGCATAATATTGCGGAATATATCTATCGTTCAGATATCGAACAGCCGGATTCCGTCATGCTGACCATGATCTATCATCTCACCAGGTTCGGAACGCCGACCTTTGTCTTTTTGTCCGGTGTGATGCTTTTTTATCATCATCATCAGGTCAAGCCGGAATACCGTCCATTCATCCGAAAACGATTTGGGGATATTTATGTGCCCTTTGTTCTCTGGACACTGATCTACTGGCTGTCTGTTCGCATTTTCACACCTGCATTTTGGCTCTCGGGCACGCCGGATGTCCGCAGCTTGATCCGCGAGCTTTTCATCCCTCAGACAGGATATCATCTCTGGTTTGTCATTATGATTTTTCAGTTTTATGTGTTATTTCCTTTGTTCCGGCTCGGGGTTCAATTCGTGAACAGTCAGCTTACCAAAACCACCAGAATAACGCGCATGCATTCCGTTATATTGCTTGTTCTGCTTGCAGCAGGGATGTATAGCTTGCTAATGAAGTGGTCCTATTACGACATGGCCAGCTGGACAGCAACCCTTGCGAAGCCATGGTCTACATTGCTGGAGTATCGTTCCTACTCCTGGGTGATGTACTGGTTCTATTTTTTACTTGGGGCAGTTTGCGCCTGGGCTGTAGACACTTGGAGAAACTGGACCATTCGTGCACTACCATGGATGATCAGTCTTTTTATTGGCATGTACTTCTGGCTGGGTTACGATGTGCTCAGAGGGTCTGGGGATGTAGTTAATCTTAATATATCGACATATCTGAAGCCGACAACGTTCATTATTATTATGGCGCAGATGTTCATGTTATATGGATTCCTTGTTCTGTTACGAGGCAAAACAACGAAGTTCCTGGGCGCTCTCACCTGGATCGGCCGCTATTCGTTCGGCGGATATCTAGTGCATGCTCTGGTGATATATGCGATCGCCTACTTCACCAGACCACTCCAGCTTGGCGGCTGGCATCTGCCGGTAACCTTGCTGTCATTTCTGGTGACAGCTGCCACAGCGCTGGCCATTAGCTATGGACTATCCCGATTACCGGGTTCCCGTTATACGGTCGGGTTACAGCGTAAGCGGAGCAGGAACTTGCCTGGTCAAGGTTCGGATACTGCAGAGCCTCGGCTTAAAGCCGGATCAGTTACACCTCTGAGTGCAAGTGCAGGCCCTTCTTCTGAAACAAGCTAGAAGGCTGGTCACGTTGCATAATCTAGTAAAAGTGAACCTCAGTCAACCTCGTTATATACCTACGTTGGCGAGAAACAGGGCGCCTGTCTTCCAAGGAAGACAGGCGCCCTGCATATACATCGATTAATCTGACTCGGTCGAAGCCGGATGCCCAGGTGCATGCTCCCGTGGAATAGAATGTGCCCCACCCTTATGGTTCACGAGCCGCTGCAGATCCCCCGTCAATTGCTCCTTCAGCTTGTCAATGAGCTGTGTTTCACTAATCCCATGTGCTTTGGCAACCTCAGCAAGAGACTTGCCACTTTTTAACTGCTCATGAAGCTGTTCCGGCGTAATGCCAATAAACTGAGCAATCGCCTTATGGTTCAAGGAAGGATGTTTTCTACCATGACCTGCAAACTCCCTACGCAGCTCTCTGAGCGGGGTATTGATGACCTTTTTCAACTTTTCATCCATGTCAGCCTTGGCTGCCGAGACCTGTTCCTTGGTTAAGCAGCCTTCTGCAGCAGCTTGATCCAGACGTTTCACAAGGGATGGTTTAAGCTTCTGTAACAGCTGCTCTTCGCTTAGACCTTTGCGCTCCTTGGCAATCTGGCTCAATGTCTTGCCTAGCTCCATCTGCTCCTTCAGATCCCGGAGTCCAATGCCGAGCAGATCGGCAGTTTCACCAATCATAAATAATCCATGACTTGCCTGCATACAAGGTTGTTTGTCATGCTGGGAAGCTGCCGGAGATGTCATTTCGGTGCTGTCAGGCTTTTCTGCCGCACTGGCTGAGGCAGCATTTCCCGTTGCTGCTAATATGAGCATGGCTGCCAAACTGCTTACAAGCCATGTTTTCCATGGGTGCTTCATATTTGTTTTCCGCCTTTCGTATGTCGAAATACTGTGGTCTACACCTAGTTTGAGCCTAATCCACCCGTTTTTATCCCATAAAAATACAAAAAGTCATCAAATATTTCACAATTCATCACAAAAGATCCTATTTTTTTCAATTCATATCCGCTATACTGGGTATAACTCCATGATCTAGTCGAATAGTCCTTAATTATTTTATTGCGGAAGGGCGTAAGCAAACGATGCGGAGAGAATGGCTTGATCCGTTTAGATCCGATTTGGAGGTGGTGTTCGCTGCTGCCAAGCAGCTGGTTCAGAACTATCCTGAATCCCTGTCAGAACATGCACTGAAACAACTTCACTCAATTAATCCCCTGTTACGCGATTCAGGTCACAGCTATATTGGCTACATTATTCCGCTCTGGATGCAGAATTCAGACGAACTCCCTCCACAGACTGCACACAAGTTAAGCACGGCCTGTATGATTCATATGTTGTATTTTCTCAATCAGGATGAAGTGATGGATGAACGTCCTGATGACAGCACATTGAAGTTATCCTTGGGTAATTTATACTACATGGATGCTTTGCGTATCTACTCGGATTTATTTAGCCCGTCTTCCCTGTTTTGGACGTATTTCAGACAATATGTAACAGAATGGGCTGTTAGTGTTAACGGCGAGAAGTCGCTGGATTACTTCAAAAAAAAACCGCTTCTGATCGCCCAAAAGGCTGCTCCCCTTCAACTTGGAGCTGCTGGTGCTCTTCTTTTACTTGAACAAAAAGACCGAATTGATGCGGTGTGTTCTGCTGTTAACATCACACTCATGACCCTCCAGATGACAGACGATTTTAATGACATGGATCAAGATGCTGCGCTGGGAAATTATAATAGTTTCCTTTCTCATATTTCTTCTGCTCTACAACTAACTTATCCTGAACAGCCGCTAAGCGAGCGTATCCGGGATAATATGTACAGCACACCAATTATGTACTCTTATGTGGACATAGCTTACCGATATCATGACATCTTAGCATCGTCTAACTCAGGTATTCCGCACCTCTTGACCTTTAATAAGCACTTATGCCAAACACTTGTACAAGCTGTCGACGCAATCAAGCAGCATAAAAAAATGCTTCATCAAGGCGGGTTTCATTACTGGATCAGTGAACATGCCTTAAACCCACAAGGGAAGTCATGAAACTGTGACAGTTCATATTCTATATTAAGAAGGGATTGTTGAACGATGATGGTATCTGAGAGAACAATGCATGAGGATATTATTGAAAAGGCCTGGACCGATGAACATTTCAGACAGCAGCTGCATTCCAATCCAAAACAGGCACTTCGCGATGCATTCGGTATTGATATTCCGGACAACGTTAAGATCCGTACAGTAGAAGAACAGCAGAATGATTATGTTCTTGTTATTCCGCCCAATCCCTCCAAAGTGAATTATGACGTGAATTGTGGACCTTGGAGAACCTAAACACCCAAATTAACGGCTCTGAGCCAACATTACGGGTAAAGGGGTAGAGGACAAAAAAGCTGTCTATCTTCTGCCAGTCCGTCAATCGACGAACTCGGCAAAAGATACAACAGCTTCCGTTCCTACCCCTTTTGTACTTGTAAATGAGATCTCGCCATGCATCGCTTCCACAATTCGGAAGGTTACCATCATCCCAAGCCCTGTTCCCTTGATCTTGTTGGAGAAGTAGGGCTCTCCCAGGCGGACCAAAGCTTCCTCATCCATGCCTTCCCCGTTATCCCTCACGTGAACTTTAATCATTCCATCCTGGGCATAGGCCCATATATCAATCTGGCCTTGACCCTGTAATGCTTCGATACTGTTTTTAATAATATTAATAAAGGCCTGTTTGAACTTGGAGGAGTTGCCACGAATCCAGAGATCTGGCGGAATATCCGTTGTTATTTTACCGCCTTCCAGATTGGCCATTGGCACCAGAATCCCTTCAATATGCGCAAACTCTTCGGCAATATTAAGAGATGCGATATGATCAAACTCCGGTTTGGCAAACGTCAGAAAGTCCGTAATGATCCCTGAGGCCCGGTCAAGCTCCTCAAGGGCAATTCGCACATACCCCTTGTTTTTGTTGTCTTCCTGTTCGGTCATCAGCTGTAAAAATCCTCTGGTCACCTGTAAAGGATTCCGAACTTCATGGGCAACTGAAGCGGCCAGCTCACTAATAATCTCCATCTTCTCGGATCGCTGCAATTCATTGTTGAACAGCTCCAGTTCCTTGGAGTATTCAATGACCTGTCTATGCTTTTCCGCAAAACGACTGCCCAGAATGGCTATAAGTGCTATGATAAAAGCAACCATCGACCACTTCCACCATATGAGATGATACGTGCCGTTCCGCTGATAGTACCATAACAATTCGGCTACACTGATGAGCGCAAACGTACTGTATCCTGCAGCCAGCAGTATCGCTTCCTTGTTTCTCCTTAGCGCCTGAGATATGGTACCAATCATCAGTAATGTCAGCAGGATCACCAAAATGACCCCGATTGCCTTTTGAACCAGATATACATACAGTACGTCCCATTGACCGCTCGAGATGAAATACAGGAGCAGTGCGAAGATTGCAATACCCGAATACACGAGCTGGAATTTTCTTAACTTCGTGAAAATCCCATAAGGTCCTGTCCCAATAATCTGTTCGAAAAAATAACATAATGCAGGCATTCCCGCCAGCATCGCCATATCGAACAATATGGAGTACAGATCCCCGTAAATCTGGTAGAACGTATACAGAAATTGTGAATACGTAATGATCATCGTTCCGATGGAACCCATGACAACACATAGCGAGATCCATAATCCCTTATGGAATTTACCAAAGAAGAATGTGCAGCTGAGCATGGTCATGGCTGTAAACAGAAAGGTTGCCCCTAAGATGACATCCAACAAACCATTATGAATATATCTCTCCTGCAGATTGGTGTATCTGCCTACCTCCACCATCCCAAAGATTCCGAGTCGGCCGTTGGTATTTTCAGCCCATATATACAGCTGCTCATGTGAATTTTCGATGGATAAAGGCAGCAGCACCGCATTGTTGTCGTAGTTATAATGATAGTTCTCATACACCTTGCGATCCTGAAGATAGATCACAATATGTTGACCTTTAATATTTTCAAAGCGAATGGCAGAATCATCCTCGCTCAGTTGTGGAATGGTCAAGCGAGTCCATATTGACTCCGTAGAAGGATTGACCGTGGTGTAATCCGGCTTCTCCAGCCCTTGCCGCTCCCAGACTTCATCGGGTCTTCCCACTTCGCTGATAAACCCCTGATCGTGTTCATTTCCCCATTTTACTTCCCATGTCGTAATGGGGACAGGGCTGTTATCTTCCTGTAAACCTGCCGCGCCTACTCCCTGCGGCCAATACATGATGAATAACAGGCTGATCCATAGGACGATGATAGCTTTGGGCACATTTTTCATTCACAGCACCTCAAAGTTCATATTTTGAGCATTTAGCAACATTTGAATGGTGCTAAATGCTGAATCTTATCCCCTAACTCTATCATTTATGATTCGCCATGATTCAACGTGTCACCTTCTAATGGCAAACGAAAAAAATCACATTTTAGTCCAACTATATATTTATTTCCATTTATAACGAGGGAATCCAGTTATTCTTTGTCTTATCCGCGTAAATCTTCGAACTGGTTCTCAATCATTTCCCGTTCTGTTCGTTCATAGGCATTCCGAAACTTCAGCCACTGCTCCGTTTCCTCATCCTCATAAATCGTCCATATATCCGAAAAAAGAAAATCACGCAACTGGACAACTTGTCCTGCCCATATGCCACCGACCCAGAACAAACCGTCCGGTCTGCGAATGACTGTACGCGAAAAACCGGGCGTAGATGCCTTTTGTCCAATTCGGATTCGAGTGATCATATTGCCAAGTGTAAACCATTCCAACTGGAATCCCTCCCTATTTTATCATGCTCCATCATAACATAGGCCCTGCTCGAAAGCTGTACCAGCTGCTCTGCGATTCAATTCGCTTCTATGGGTGTAATGGTTCCTCAAAGCAACCATTCACCTATTAAGGAGATGATTTAAATGAACGAGCCACACAAAACGGTAGAAGTAGAACGGAAAGATATCCAGCAAAAATCGGATTCCAGCATGGTCGCCTCCACTTTTATTAAATATGCGGCTTATGTACTCATTTTTTTCGGCTTCCTGTATTTTCTCGTCAAATATGTATTCCCTAAATTTTAAACATTCATATTCGGGTCAACCCAGGGAATGCTAACACGTGCAGGATTACATCGTTTAGGGTTTGGGTAACTACGAGGTAAGAACCTTAGAAAATATCAGCACAATAATACATGCAGTCAATCACATTTAATTCCTGAAAGGAGCTGCTACTTATGACAGACAGACCGATTAGTAATGACGAAAGCGACCGTTATTATGACCGATATCAGAGGTTCCGCGATATTCCGCCCGAAACGGAAGTACCCGCGGGCGATATGGATACATTTGACGAAGTGTCCGGAAGACGGATTGAAACCGATGAGACGGACCTGCCTCCTGTAGCTGCAACGACAGTAGAGGATGAGGAGCTCGAATCACGTTTGGCAGAGCCTGCACTGGAATCTGTGCCTGATGCCGATCTGCTGCAGCCGAATAGCCCGGTTGACCCGGCTGCACCTGATCCGGACGCCCTTCATGGTACTGATCTTCTCAATGGTGCAGGAGCCGATGCCAAACCGCAGGACGACATTCTTCCACGAGGTTAAGATTGGCAAACTCCCTTGCGTCGTGAAAAAGGAGGTGCAGCATAATGAAGGAAGACCACCATAAACATGTCGAGACGCCGGATAGTCTGGTGACCGAACGGGACATCGATCCTGATTTCGGGCTATTTACGGAAGATTCATTTCCGGATGCTCTGGAAAAAGAGGATCAGCGTGATGCTGTTGAGCATGCCATTCCGAAGGAGAAATCCGATTCTGAAGAATGATACACCTTTTCTATGAAATGAATCAGACTGAACAATAGGGAAATCTCTCATGAAGAGGTTTCCCTTTTTAAATGTATATTACTTCCTCACATATATAGTCATATCAAAAAGATGGCTGCTGTATTGCTACAGCGCCATCCCTCTCCTAAATATCCATCTATCGATCTGCTGTTACCGCTTTCTTCGATGCTGATTTTCCTGAACCCGGGAGCTTGTGCTCCAAGCCAGACCATTTGGCTACAATCGCTGTGATTAAGAGCGCCAGTCCATTGATGATAAAAATCCAGCGAATAGGCAGCCATCCACCGAGAATACCACCGATAATGGGTCCTGCCATCGTACCGATCTGGGACGCTGACTGATTCAAGCTAAAGGCCCTTCCTCGGAAACCCGGGTCCGTCGCCTGCACAATCATGGCATTGATGGCCGGGAACACAGCCGCGAAGAACAACCCATATACAAACCGCAAAACACCAAAACCGATATAACCTGTCGTGAAAAACTGCAGCAGATTCCCCACTGCCCCACCGACGAGTCCAATAATCAGCACTTTGCCGTAACCGATGCGCTGACCAATCTTCCCCCATCTCGGTGCCATAATGACGGTAGCTATACCTACCGCTGAGAAAATAATACCTGAGCTGAGTGATGCCCTGTCCGGCTGAATACCCATCTCCATGACATAGACCGTAAGCAGCGGCTCAAGAATCATGACGGAAAAGGTACAGATGCCCATCATGCCTAACACCGTAATAAACAGACGATTCGCTCTGGCCTCACGGATATCATCCATGACATGGGAACGCGGCTTATTGCGATTAAAATTCTCCTCTTTTACCCAGAAGGTCGCGATTACCGCAGAGACGAGCACCACAATGGCCGAAAATAAAAAAGCATTTCGATTGCCGTAGTAGTGGCTTACCACACCGCCAATCAACGGACCAATGATCCCGCCCGTAGCTCCGGCGGTGGACATGATACCGAGCGCGTATCCGGTCTTCGCTTCCGGGGTATTCGTACCTACAAGGGCAATCGCTGCCGGAACGAAACCAGCCAGCAATCCCTGAAACAGCCGGACTACGATGAGTGAATATGGGTCCTGTACAAAGTAGTTGATCAAATATAAAACCGCAAGGCTGTATCCCGACCGGATCAGCATTGGCTTGCGTCCGTATTTGTCTGCCAGGGAACCCCAGAACGGAGACACCAGTGCACTGGCCAGAAATGTGATGCCAAAAGCCAGCCCTGACCAAAACTCCAGGTGATCACGAACGCCGAGATCGCCGCTCAGAAACAAGGGCAAAAACGGGATGGAGATTGAATACGCGGTGCTGCAAAAAAATACACCAATCCACAAAATCACCAGATTACGCTTCCACGAGAAGTCCATATACCCACACGTCCTTTCCGTTACTGACGCCCGGGACTGCCGTGGTTTGGAGCGGACGGAACAGACCCGTACGTCCCTGCTGCGGAAGCATTTTCCTTATTTTACACCTATGCTGCCATGAAGACCATCCCTGCACCTGCAAAAGCAAAGCTTGGATTGCCTTCCTGTCCCAAAAAACGGTATGATAGTTGATGGATTATCCCAAAATAATTCCGTTGAAATACATTAAGCAGAGATGCAAGGGGGAACATTCTCATGTCTTTACGATGGAAAAAAACAACTGCTGCATCGCTGATCATGGCGCTGCTGCTTATTGTTATTAGCGGCTGCGGACGCCCTTCGAGCAGCGCTACGGAACCCGTTCCGGCGCCGCCTGAAGGTCAAAACCCGGTAGCCACGATTGAAATGCAGGATGGGCAAAAAATCGTGATCGAACTCTATCCGGATATTGCGCCCAACACGGTATACAATTTCATCTCGCTGGCCAATCAGGGTTTCTATGATGGCCTCATCTTTCACCGCGTCGTTCCAGGCTTCATGATTCAAGGTGGAGATCCGAATGGTAATGGGACAGGCGGCCCCGGATATGCCATTAAGGGTGAATTCACATCCAACGGGCACAAAAATAATCTGAAGCACACGCGCGGAGTGATCTCCATGGCGCGTACAGATAATCTGGACTCAGCCGGGTCACAATTTTTCATTATGCTGGCAGATGCTGATTACTTGGACAATGCTTATGCCTCCTTCGGCAAAGTCACAGAGGGAATGGACGTCGTCGATGGAATTGCGGCTCAAGAAGTGGGCCAGAATGACAAACCGGTTACGGATCAAGTCATGAAAAAAGTGACTGTGGACACGCATGGATTGGAATATCCTGAACCTGTTAAAATGCCTGAGGAATAAACCTCTAGGTACATTACTTACAAACAAAAGCTCTGTCTTGCGATAAATACGCAAGGCAGAGCTTTATTTAATGATAGCGTTTACATATGAGGTTTTAAAAAAAGCCTCTACGCACGTATATATGCAGCAGCTCTGCAACCCGCTGTTCTCACAACATCCACCCCAACAAACGGAACCAGCCAATAATCGCAATCCATAGCGGGCAGCTGAAGGCAATCCCCCATGCAAGCCCTTTCAACATGCTGCGGTCAACTTCCACGAACAACGACTCCTTTCTCCAGGGAATAGTCGCAGTATCGGTAATACTATATGATTTTATACCCGTTTTCATTCGTCACGGACCAGCTGATTTCCTTCTTTTCTTGACTCGATTCATGGAATGGATACCGGGAACCTGATATACTATGACTACGCATCAAAACAGGGAACCTGATTTACGTTGGAGAGGAGAATTTTCCATGGCAAAATCCAAAAAACAACCTGCTGCTCCCAAAGCAGCTCAGGATAAACCAACGACGCTGAAGGATCTGCTCAGCAGCGACGTGCTGGAGAAGCTGAAGGCACAAGCTGATGAAGCCAAGGCTGCCGAAGCCCAGCGCAAGGAAGAGGAACGCCAGCAGGCCGAAGAGGCTCGCAAAGCGGAACAGAAGCGTCGGGATAATGACTTCGAGTATTTATTGAATAACAGCTCGCTGGACTGGAAGAAGCATAAATAACATTTCAGCAAGCGATTCGCATATTAGACGTCATTTCAGATGTAGATGCAGGACCGATTATCGGTCCTGTTTTTTTGGGTTGGGCAAGTATGAAGGATTCTGATTCACCTCCCTTGTGCCGGGTATGTAGAGATAGAGAGTAACGTGAAATCTTATGGACGTGGAGGGATCAGGATGAGTGAACAGCGTTTGAATGGAAAAGTGGCGATTGTGACCGGTGGTGGCTCCGGTATTGGGCAGGCTACCGCGATTCGTTTTGCAGAGCATGGAGCCAAAGTCTACATGCTGGACCGTACACCAGAGAAAGCGGAAGAAACGAAGCAGACCATTGAGCAGGCTGGCGGTGAAGCGTATGTGATTGAATGCGATATTTCCAAGCCGGACCATGTGCAAAAAGCCATTAATCAAGCTGCGGCTGAAGCCGGCAAGCTGGATATTGTATTCGCCAATGCAGGGATCAACGGCACCATGGCGCCGATTGAAACGATGGAACCGGAAGACTGGGACCAAACGATGGAGATTAATATGCGCGGCACGTTTGCAACCGTCAAATACGCCATCCCCCATCTGAAGGACCGTGGAGGCAGCATCATCATCACCAGTTCGATTAACGGTAACCGGGTATTCTCAGGTATCGGGTTCTCTGCATACGCTTCCAGCAAAGCCGGGCAAACTGCTTTTACGAAGATGGCTGCGCTCGAACTGGCCCGTTACAAGATTCGCGTCAATGCCGTATGTCCTGGTGCCATCGACACCAATATCGATGACAACACCTATCCATCCGATGATCTGAAGGATGTACAGATCCCCGTGGAGTTCCCGGAAGGCCATGAACATCCGCTCAAGGGTGAACCTGGTACTTCGGAACAGGTAGCCAACCTGGTGCTTTTCCTGGCTTCCGACGAGTCTTCCCATGTCACAGGTACACGAATCTATGTGGATGGTGCAGAATCCCTCCTTCGGGGATAAGTTATCCACTTCATCATATCGAGTCCTATAAATTAAACATCCCGCATGTCTCCTGAGCTTCAGGATACTGCGGGATTTTCATTGTTCTCCTTTTGCCAATCATACCGCGGAGCTTCTCTCGTTCTTCACCCGGTTCCTCACTCGCTCCGGAATGGCGAAGAACAGTACGTACATGAGCGAAAACAATACGGCTGCCAGTACTTCTTCTCCCACGATATATAACGGGTACGGTCCCAGAAGATCCAGCACGGATGCCGTCTCCGGTTTGTGACGAAGAAACATATAATTGGCTTCCAGAAGCACATCCATTCCATATACAATGAGCGCCGCCACATTAACAAAAACCATCGAACCCACGACCGATCGCCAGCTTGGACGAAGCTGTTCTACCCAGGTCATATAGAGCAAGGCAAGTATAATACAGGCATGAGCCGTAAAAAATTGAATAAAACGAAAATGTGGAACGGTATAACCCAGGTTGGGAGTTACGATCGCCATCAATGCACCTGCAGTCCCTGCAAATAATAACGCCGAATGAAGCATACGACTGCGTGTTAACAGCAGTACGGCCGACAACAACAGGGACAGACTGCACAGCTCCAGCGGAAGCGATGTCCTCACACTCCATACCCCGCCGTAGACATACCAGATCTGAAGCAGCACTTCACAACCTATCATAAAGATGGCTAAGGTGAATCGCAGCACCCTACGTGTGCGTTCCGGCCATGCTCTCAAGTGATTTCTAAACAGGTACAGCAAGATAATCACTATTGCCGTGCAGGCTATTGCCCATATGTGTGAATTCGAAAACATGATAAAAGGCCGTTCATCATAAGGGTCAAGCCACTGGGGATATCCCATGTCCTTCTCCTTCCCATCACAAACAGTGATCCCTTGAAATGTAATATTTTTCATTTTGGCATTAATTGAAGCGAAAGTCTATCCGTTGAATGTTTCAGATATGTGTTGCTTTATAATTATCTTTATGTTAAGATAAATCCAGAACAAAACAAACAAAAAGTTAGCCACTTAATAAAAGTTAAATATATAACTTACACATAATCAAGAATACCCAATCCCAATTATTCAGGAGGAATTAACAATGCAAATCAAAGGACTTCACCACGTATCCGCACTGACCGCACATGCCGCTGAAAACTATCGCTTTTATACCGATGTCATGGGCCTTCGCCTGATCAAAAAAACAGTAAACCAGGATGACGTTTCCGTGTACCACCTCTTCTATGGAGATGAAAAAGGCAATCCCGGCACCGAGCTGACCTTCTTCGAAATTCCGATGGCCGGACAGACACGTGAAGGCGTGAACAGCATCTCTGCTACTTCGCTGCGCGTTCCGAGTGATGTTGCTCTCCAGTACTGGATCAAACGTTTTGACGAATACGAAGTACCTCACGGTGAAATTATGAATCGCGGTGGCCGTGCAACACTCTCCTTTACTGATTTTGAGAACCAGCGTCTGATCTTGGTGTCTGACGAAAACAACACAGGTGTTCCTGGGGGCAAACCATGGGATCAGAGCCCGGTACCGGCTGAATACGGTATTGTCGGCCTTGGTCCTGTACACCTCACCGTTCAGGATGCCTCGTTGACGGCTGCTGTTCTGACGGAGCTGCTTGGATTCCGTCAAAAAGGAACCTACCCTGCTTTTGTTGCAGGTCAACCGGATGTTCTTGTATTTGAATCCGGTGAAGGAGGCAGTGGTTCCGAGGTCCATGTCGAGGAGCGTAATGACTTGCCGATCGAAAGACCAGGGCGTGGCAGCGTACACCATGTGGCCTTCCGGGTGGATAACGAGGAAGAATTGAAACAATGGGTAGAACGCGTTCGCAACTACAGCTTCCCTAATTCCGGCTTCGTCGATCGCTTTTACTTCCGGTCCCTGTACTTCCGTGAAGCAAATGGCATCCTGTTTGAACTCGCAACGGATGGTCCGGGTTTTGATACGGACGAGGAACTTGCTCATCTGGGAGAATCGCTCGCTTTGCCTCCATTCCTGGAAGGCCGCCGGGCAGAGATTGAAGCCAATCTCAAACCTCTGGATACTGTAATTCGTTAATGTCGATTGATCAACATGATTCGCACGGAATAAACGTAAAAACGATTATCACAATGTGTGCTATGGATTTGATCCAGCAACATCATCGTTGATAATCGTTTTTTACGTCTATTTTATTTAACCAAATACGATGTTGTAAGAGGTACAAACAGCGATGAACCTGGATCTTCTGAAACAATCTCCACAAAAACAGCTTCTGTGCCTGATACATCCACGTCCAAGCTTACCAAACCGCTTCCCGGCGATATACTCAGCTTTTTGAGCACCGTATTGTCCTGGTTGATTACCTGTATCTCCTGATTACCAACAAGAGCGGCCAATTCCAGATGCAGGGAAGAATACTTTTTGCCCGTCATGATCTGGAAGTCGTCCCCTTGCTTCACGGAATCGGTATGCAGATATACATCTTTGTAATCCTTGCCTTTGTAAGTAGTCTCCGCAGGATCTTTGGTATGCCATGCTGTAGATCCTAATACAGTTGTTCCAAGTGTACTTAGTGTTACTTTATCCTTTGTTACTGGCCCGGTTCCATTTTCTCCACCAATCAGGACGGATGAAGTTGCACTGTCATAAGTGATTTCCGTTCCGAGCAATGTGCCCACTGCACGCACGGGTAAATACGTTGTTCCATTGTAGGTAATTGGCAGTACCGTCTTGCCATTGGCATCCTTGGCTGTCACGGTTGCTCCATTCATTTTCAGAGAAATCTTGCTGTTCAGATAGGCCTTAATTGGTTCAAGCCCTGTTGCTGCCAGTGCCCCTGTACCAATACCGAGTGTCAGAGTGCCCACCATTAGTCCGATTACGGCTTTTTTCTTCACGATAAATCCCTCCCATACAAAATTGTTATCCTTTATACATTTAAACGACTAAAGTGGTAATGTCAACCACTTTAATTCAATATTTTGGAAATATTTCTGTATAAGAACAGCACAAAGCGAGGCTGAGTATCCCCGTTTTTTTCAGCCCCACCATTCCTGCGCCTGCCTAATAAGGCAGAAGCATAAGTTATTTTTTTATGACAAGCATCGATCCCTTAAATCTTCTATTCCGTGAATTCAATCAAACGATTCATAATACTCATCTTCATACGCTTCTGTACGGTATTCCACGTTCTCGGCCTTCCACTCACCGTCCTGATATACATAGGCAAATGTTAGATCTCCGTCGTACCCGACCGGCCCATAAGCACCGGATGCTGTAACTTCCAACTTGCCGTTCTCCACACTGTAATACACGACATCTCCGAATTGAAGTTCATCATGATAAGCTATGCCATCCGTTTCTTCCTCTATCTGAGAAGGTTCTAACTTCACCCCATCCAACGCTACGTCAATGGTCACTTTTCCAGACGTCACGTTCACTTTGGACTGCATGTGCTGCTTCACCACCTCATCCAGAGGCTGCATGTTCATCTCTTCCAGCGTATCCGGATCTATGATGTGTGCCTGACCCAAATAAATACCCGTCCCGTGTCCGGCAGTGAAAAGCACGATAATTTCCTTTTTGCCGTCCCCATTCAGATCCAGTTCGTGCACTTCGGGTTTGTAAGACCCTCCTTCTCCCTGCCATTTGCTGAATTCACGTGTCTGTCCATTCACTTCAAGAATCATGCCGTTATATATATAACCCGAACCCTCCACTTGCATCGGGTATAATTTCACCTTTTCATTTTCCGGAGCAACGGAAACGTTCTCTTTTTTTACAGGAGTTCTCTCTATTGAGTCAAAGGATGTTTCATTGGTTTCTATATTGGATGCCACGACCCCATCGGTCTGGCTGGATGGATCATCTATGTTAAGCTGTTTTGGTTCATTGGATGTTCTGGCTGCTGAAGTTGTACTAATCGTAACAACCGCCAAAACGATCATCAGCAGGATACCTGTCCAAGTTTTCAATATTCTGGGCTCCTTCTTTTAAAAATGGAATACTACAACTATTATATCGTCATTTATCGCCCAGTCGTTGCGATTTTGTTAATGTTTCATAAAAAAAACTTTACAAACCTCAAATTTTACGAAAGAATGTTCGGGTTTATCCATATAAAGAAAAAAACACCTCGGACACAGCTTATGGCTGCATCCGAAATGCTTTTGTTTTATCCATCAAACGATTCGTTAATTCTCTCAACTCTTCAGCCGAAGAAGAGATTTCCTCCATGATTGCCGTCTCCTCATGAGCGGCATCCATAATCCGTCTGGCCTCGTCTGAGAACGAACCGGCTTTTCCTTGAATTTGTTTCACGTGACCATGCGTCCGTTCAACCCGAACCGTCTGCTCTGCAATTTTGGAGCCGATCTCATGAGCGCCCTTCATGAACACCTCAACCGTCCCCGTCAGTTCCTGCAGTGTCTGATCAACGTTAATGGTGCGCTGGGACTCATTCACGACAAGCCCGTGCTGCTCATGAATCAGCTGTGCTGTATCCCGGATACGCTGCTGAACACGACTGATCGATTCGTTAATCCGGTGAACCGATTGTGTGCTCTCGTCCGACAGCTTGCGAATCTGCTGGGCAACGACAGCGAAGCCTGCTCCCTCTTCCCCGGCACGCGCTGCCTCAATGGATGCATTAAGGGCAAGAAGCGCTGTCTCCTCGGCGATATTTTTGACCGATTGCGTAATGGCTTCAATATCCGAAGCTTCCTTCTCCAGAAGCACCATGATGTCGCGGGAGCGATTATGTGATACGGTCAGCTCGTCCATGCCTTTCATCAGATACGAGAAAGTCTGCTTCGTTTGATCAACCGACCGTTCCATCTGCCCTGACATCTCTGTCATTCCGATCGATTGGGTATGCATGCGCTGAAAATCATTCAACATCTCATCTGCGGTAATCAGTGAATGCTGTGAGGTTACTTTTTGTTCCTCTACCCCTACGGCAATATGATCCACCGCTTCCGACATCATTTCGATCTGTTCAGCTGCCTGGGTAATGGCTTCACTTAGCGATTGCGCATTCTGTGAGGTCGTACGTGTACTATCCGAGATATCGTTTACAATACTTCTTAGATTAACGACCATCGCGCGAAATGCATCATATAAAACAGCAAGCTCGTCCTGTGTACGGCGCTCCGGAATTTCAGCTGTCAAATCCCCTGACGAAACTTGCTGAGCTGCCTTGGACAGGTGAACAATTGGACGTGTCAGCCAGCTTGAGGCAAACCATCCCAGAATTCCGTTCCAGCACACTCCTAGTATGAGTACTAAGGTGATGTACAACCAGCTTGGCATGGAGAAAGAGAGCCAGTCCTGGAGGAAAAATATAAAAAAGCCGCTAGTCCCGTATGTAATAATCGAAATGAGTACCAGACCCGCGACTGTCTTTGCGCCTAAAGTCCATTTCATGCTCGCACCTCGTAGTCCTTTTTTCCTATTTTACCAATCGTCGACCAAAAAACATGTGATCTACATCACTGAAAACACTAAATCAGGAACCCATCTTGTCCCGCACGAATACCTTTTCATCCTTGTGGTGCATAATTTATAAGATAAGTTTGTTACACTTCGATTCACCCAGTTACAAGCCAGGTTAATCCCCCTAATTTTAATTATTATCGGCAACTTGGGTAAAATCATTAAGCCTGGCATCCATTTTGCTTAAGTGATATACTGAGTGCGCTTCGGCATCGCCGGAGCTGACCTATTTTTGGATGCCACTGGAGGCGAAAGAAATGTCTACAATGTCCACACGGACGGAGAAAGATTTTATTGGTGAAAAAGAAATTCCTGCTTATGCCTATTACGGTATTCAGACAGTTCGGGCCGTGGAAAACTTCCCGATTACCGGCGTACCTGTGCACCGGGAGCTAGTTACAGCCCTCGCTGCCGTGAAGAAGGCTGCCGCAATCACGAATATGGAGCTGAAAATGCTGCCGCCGAAAATTGGCGATGTCATCGTGATGGCCGCTGAAGAAATGATGAAAGGTCATCATCTGGATCATTTTATAGTTGACTCCATTCAGGGCGGTGCAGGCACCTCCATGAATATGAATATGAATGAAATTTTGGCCAATCGCGGACTGGAACTGCTGCTGCAAAACAAAGGGGACTACTTCCATTGCAATCCCAACAACCATGTGAATATGTCCCAGTCGACCAATGATGTCATTCCAACGGCACTGCGGATCGCGGCGTATCGGTTGTCTGAAACACTGCTTGATACCATGCAGCGTCTGAAAGATGCTTTTCTAAAAAAAGAACTGGAGTTCAATGATGTCGTCAAAGTAGGACGCACCCATCTCCAGGATGCCGTGCCAATCCGTTTGGGACAAGAATTCGGTGCCTATGCGCGTGTGCTGGGACGCGATATGGAGCGTCTTGAATTTGCGAATCGCCGACTGCTGACGATTAACCTCGGAGCTACGGCAGTAGGAACAGGACTCAATGCCAAACCGGAATACATCGTTAAGGTCACGGAACATTTGTCCGATGTTACCGGACTGAAGCTGCAGACAGCTGATGATCTCGTCGATGCCACTCAAAATACGGATGCTTATATGGAGCTGTCGGCTGCCCTCAAGGTATGCGCGGTCAACCTGTCCAAGATCTGTAACGATATTCGAATGATGGCTTCCGGACCGCGTGCAGGATTCAATGAGCTTCGTCTTCCGGCCCGTCAGCCCGGTTCTTCCATCATGCCAGGGAAGGTCAATCCGGTTATGGCCGAAGTGATCAACCAGGTCTCCTTCCAGGTCATGGGGAACGATCATACCATCTGCATGGCGTGTGAAGCTGGACAATTCGAATTGAATGTCATGGGTCCTGTCATCGCGTTCAACCTGCTGCAATCCCTGAAAATCATGAATAACGGCATTGACGTGTTTACCCGTTATGCTGTGGAGGAAATGGAAGCAAACCGTGAACGCTGTGCACTGATCATGAAGCAAAGCTTCAGCGTTATTACGGCCCTCAACCCACATCTGGGCTATGACGTGGCAGCATCCATTGTGAAGGAAGCCCTGAAAACGGGTGCTTCGCTCCAAGAAATCATTCTGGAACGCGGATTGCTCACCATAGAGGAGCTCGAAGAAATCATGCATCCGGAACAGATGACTACACCAGGCATTGCTGGTGAGCGTTTCCTGCACAATATGTAATGTGGTTTGACTGACCCGAATTCATCATCATTATGGATCCAAAACAGAAGGCCCCTGCACACCGTTAATTCGGGTGAGCAGGGGCTTTATGGTGTTATAGCGCTGATGCTATAAGAATGAAGACTTTAAGACATGAAGGATCATTTAACTCCAGCGCTTGCGCTCAAGCGAAGGAAGGATCTGCAGCTCCTCCCTGTACTTTGCCACCGTTCTGCGGGAGATCCTGATTCCCTCCCCGGCGAGCAGCGCTGCCAATTGACTGTCTGAATATGGCCGGCTAACCTGCTCTGTACGGATGAGTTCCTTCAATCGAAGTTTAACCACTGATGCAGAAGTGGGATCTCCACATGCCGTCTCAATGCCTGTTGTAAAAAAGGACTTTAATTCAAATACTCCATGAGGGGTCTGAATATATTTCCCGCTAACGGCACGGCTCACCGTGGACTCATGCATGTCAATCCTCTCGGCAACGTTGGCCAGACTGAGCGGTTTCAGACCAGCGGGCCCTTCATGCAAAAAAAGTACCTGCTCACTCATCACGGCCGTGAGAACACGCATCAAGGTTCTGCGCCGCAGCTGCACACTGCGCACAATGGCTCTCGCCTCCGCTGCCCGCGCCGACCAGACTTCGTCTTGGGCTCCATGCCTGATCCAGTGGGAACATGCTTCATTCATGGATACACGAAGGTTCCCTGCCGAATGGAGCCCGATATAGATCTCGCCCAGCCGCAGTTCCACCAAGGCATCCGGAATAATGTAACGAGGACGCTCTTGCCGTCCAATGGAACGACAGGGTTTGGGGTCGAGCTGCGTAATGTAATTATACGCAGCCTGTGCCTCATGTGAGGATATACCTAGCCTGGCTCCCGCTTTCCCCGGATGGAAGGGGACGAGTTCCCCCAGCCCGGCCTGAACCATTTGCTCGGCATGGACAACGGCTGACGAATCCCGGCGTATCTGAAGCAGCAAGCACTCATGCAAGCTGCGTGCTCCAACGCCTGCGGGATCCAGCGACTGGAGGATATCCAACCCTGCTTGCAGCCCATCCACAGAGATGCCGAGTACGGATGACAATTCAGCCAAATCTATCTTCAGATAACCGTCGTCATTGACACACCCCGCCAAATATTCAGCTGTTACCTTCACCATAGGCGGGAGATCCAGCAAGCGAATCTGAGCAGACAGCAGCTGCTCAAGTGTTGGCTCAGCACTTTTCACCTGCAGCAGCGGGTCGTAGGAATCGAATGTTCTCTGATTTCCTTTCCGCGGGAGGCGAACCAGAGGTGCAGCGTGCTCCTCCACTTCAAGTACCGGATTCTCTTCGGCTGCTTCCTGCAGATAACGGTTCAAGTCCTGACCGGACAACGTCAGCAAATGAATGGACTGCTTCATCTCTGGCGTCATGGACAGCCGAACACGCTGTTCCTGAACCAGCTGCATCTCCAGCATGATTCTCCCTCCTTCTGTGCGGAATGGAATATATTTTATATTTTCCGGAAAAAGAGTACAAAAGTAAATGCTTGACTACAAGCATCTGCCGCTGCACGCCTCAATACTTCTCGGAGACCAGCTTCGCTTGTGTAAAGAGCAGCAGATAGTCTCTTCCGCCCGCTTTGGAGTCCGTGCCTGACATATTGAATCCGCCAAACGGATGCGTACCAACCAAAGCACCAGTGCATTTCCGGTTAAAATACAAATTGCCAGCAAAAAACTCCCGTCTCGCCAGTTCCAGATGCGCACGATTCCGTGAAATGACTGCACCTGTTAAGCCATAATCCGTGTTGTTTGCAATATGAAGAGCTTCCTCAAACGTATCTGCCTTGATGAACGCGAGTACCGGTCCAAAAATCTCTTCCTGTGCAATTCGGGCCAGCGGGTCAACATCCGCGATAATCGTCGGTTCGATAAAATAGCCTTGGGCATCCCCTGTACCACCGCCCAACACAAGCCTGCCTTCGCCCTTGCCCACTTCGATATATTCATTAATCTTGGCATACGCCTTGTCATCAATAACTGGTCCTACATGACTGCCTACCTCTAGAGGACTGCCCATCGTGAGCTTCTTCGTACGCTCAATGACCTTTTGTAATACCTCATCATATACATCCTTATGAATAATGGCGCGGGAACACGCGGAACATTTCTGTCCGGAAAATCCGAATGCCGAAGCGGTAATGGAGTCCGCAGCCAGTTCCAGATCACTTTCGCTGTCTACAACGATGGAATCCTTACCGCCCATTTCTGCAATCACCCGTTTGATCCACTTTTGCCCTGGAGCTGTGCGGGCAGCCCGTTCGTTGATCCGCAGACCCACATCTCTCGAACCGGTGAAGCTGATAAAGCGAGTCAGCGCATGATCCACCAGATAATCGCCCACTTCGCTGCCCGGGCCTGGTAAATAGTTCACTACGCCATCCGGCAACCCTGCTTCAGTGAGCAGTTCCATGAACTTGGCTGCAATCACCGGTGTCGTGCTGGCTGGCTTCAAGACAACTGTATTACCCGATACAAGCGCTGCAGAAGTCATGCCAGCCATAATGGCCAGCGGGAAGTTCCAAGGTGGAATGACAACCCCCACGCCAAGCGGGATATAGGTCAGTTCATTATCCTCGCCTGCAATGCGGGTCAGGGGCTGAGGTTCACTGAGACGCTGCATTTCTCTTGCATAGAACTCCATAAAATCGATAGCTTCCGCTGTATCTGCATCTGCCTCTGGCCATGTTTTGCCTGCTTCATACACCATCCATGCAGAGAATTCATGCTTGCGCAGGCGCATAAGCGCAGCTGCTTTGTACAGATATCGCGCGCGTTCGTTCGGATCTGTATGTTTCCAGGTACGGAACGTTTCTGCTGCTGTCTGAATTGCCTGCTCTGCCAGCTCCTGATCTGCCTGAAAAATCGTTCCGATCACCTGGTCCTTAGCCGCCGGGTTAACGGAGGTTAACGTGCGACTGCTCGTTATTTTCTGCCCGCCGATAATGATGGAATATTCCTGTCCGAGCTCAGATTCCACCTTGCGAAGTGCGCTCTCAAAGGCTTCCTTGTTCGCTGGTACAGCAAAGGGCGTAAATGGTTCGTTAACAAAAGGGATATTCATGAATAATTCCTC
Organism: Paenibacillus sp. P13VS; assembly: GCF_015143645.1. Lineage (NCBI taxonomy): Bacteria > Bacillati > Bacillota > Bacilli > Caryophanales > Paenibacillaceae > Paenibacillus > Paenibacillus sp. P13VS. The sequence goes on from NZ_WYEV01000004.1 coordinate 470,134, forward strand.
CTTCAGGATGTTGGAATCACTGGCTGCTCGCCTGATTTACCATGCTATTTCACTCTCACCCAATATATGTAGCAAGATCCGTGCCAACTCCGATTAAGAATGAATATTTTAATAAAATTAATGGAAATAAATGATCTGGCATGATTCTTGCTTCATTAAACGGCTATAAGAAGCATGATCCCTAAGGAGGAAACTGGCGTGAGTATTGGAACGGAAATGTACCGTAAAACACTGCTGACCGTTGCAGGCAATAAGGCTGTGGAGAATCTGTCCATCAAATACGGCAAGAAGCTGGCAGGCAAGTTTATCGCTGGCAGCACACTGGAGGAGGCACTGGAGGAGATTCGGGTCCTTAACAACAAAGGCATTATGGCCACACTGGATCATCTCGGGGAAGGCATCACAAGGTTGAGCGAGGCTGCCCAGTATCGTGATGAATATATAAGACTCGTGGAAGGCATAGCTCGCCAAGGGGCAGACTCCAACGTATCCCTGAAGCCAACCCAGATGGGCCTTGCGCTCGATCCGGAGGAGGGTTACCGGAATATCCGATCCGTGGCAGCACAGGCGAAGCTGCATGAGCTGTTTGTCCGAATTGATATGGAGGACAGCCCATTCACCCAGGCTACGCTGGATATTGTCCGCCGCCTGCATGCAGAAGGACTTGATAACACGGGAACGGTACTGCAAGCCTATCTTCATCGTACCGAACAGGATACACGGGACATGATTCGTGAAGGCATACGGCTTCGCCTCGTCAAAGGCGCTTACAAAGAGCCCGCGGCCGTAGCATATCAGAATGCTTCCGAAGTCATTGATCAATTCAAATCCATGATCCGCCAGCATCTGGATCAGGGTGTCTACACAGCGGTCGCTTCGCATGATGACCATATTATCTCGTGGACCAAACAGTATGCCAGAGACCGTGGCATCTCCCCTGATGCGTTTGAATTCCAGATGCTGTACGGGCTGCGCATGAGCGAACAGGAACGACTTGCACGGGAAGGTTATCGCATTCGCTGTTATGTACCTTACGGAACCATGTGGTATCCGTATTACACTCGCCGCCTTGCCGAGAAGCCGGCCAATCTGTGGATGGTCGTCAAAAACATGTTTAGATAATCAGACTTCTCCTATCCTGGTTCGATCGACCGCAGTGAAGCAAATCGTTGGAGCCATGTGAGCCCTTTTTTCTCAGGCCGCATGGTTTTTTTATCCCCTCTCTCAAGTCTCCCTCCTACAATGCAATGTCTAAAAAATATGAAACCCCAAATTGAAATGTCCAAAATTTGAGACACTAAGGAATGTTCAAAAAATAGTAATCACCAGCTTGGTGTCATATAACTTCACCTCCCTATGACTTGAAATGCTCAAACTATTTAGGAACAGTTGCGTAGAGAAGCAACATATTCGTATGTAAGCGTATACCAAACTAATTACTTTTTATTTTATTTAATCCTCCCTATAACACCTACACCTCATGTCAAAAAATATATACACAACTTATTTGTGCCGCTATAATAGGGCTAACCATTCTTTATCGTTAAAATCACTTTGTAGCTGCGCAACAATTCGTATTGCAAGTAATGGCACACAAGTGTCGTTTCTGATTATCATGCTCGAACCCGAGGTGAAACGGATGAAGCATTTACTCCCAGACGTAATGTCCCTTCTGCGAACAGACCTGAGTAGGCTGAAGGAAAGTAGTCATTTGCCTGTTATTTCTTCGTCTACTGCACTGCCCGAAGCCATTCCCTATTTTAGCGAAAGCCCGCACCTGTTGATCCAGGATGAAGGATCCCCTATTGGATATATTGAAGTAACTGATGTTTTGCAGCATATGCTGCAAGCCCATCGCCTCATGGAGGCATATTTTGAAACCACCATTGAAACGGCAGGTACAGCACTTACCCTGATTAATGAAGAAGCCAAGGTGGCGTACTGGACAACGGATGCAGAGCGTGTTTTCTCCATTAACAAAGAGGACATCATCGGACAGCCGGCAGCAGACTTCTTCCCGCCTGACCGCCTTCAATCGCTCAAGACGCTGTACACGGGCGACACGGTCTACCGTAAACAGCACCAGCCCCGTCCGGATCTGTTCGCGCTCATCAATGCACGTCCAGTGGTTCTTGATGGACGTATTGTGGGTGCGGTAGCTGCCGAAGTGGACATAACAACTGAAATCCGCCTGCATCAGGAACTATTACATATGACATCCAAAGTCCAGCACCTGGAGAAGGCCGTGGCGCGGCTGCGTCCGGATTCCGACCCGTTCGCGGGAATCAAAGGCAGCAGTCCGGTCATTAAGCAGTGTCTCGAGACCATACGCAAGATTAGTACTACTTCAGCCACCGTGCTCATACTGGGTGAGAGTGGAACAGGCAAGGAGTTGTTTGCCAAAGCCATTCATGACCTGCGCGAGTCACCATCCGCGCCTTTTATCGCCATCAACTGTGGTGCCATTCCCGCTTCATTGTTCGAAAGTGAGTTGTTCGGTTATGAAAAAGGGGCATTTTCCGGTGCTGATCCCAAAGGGAAAAAGGGGAAAATTGAACTGGCCGAAGGCGGTACGCTCTTCCTGGATGAGATCGGCGAAATGCCGCTGGAATTGCAGGTGAAGCTGCTGCGGGTCCTTCAGGAAAAGAGCTACTTCCCCGTTGGCGGAACACGCATGAAACAGGCGAATTGCCGAATTATCGCAGCCACCAACCAGAATCTGCTTGGCATGATTGCCCAAAACCAGTTTCGGGAAGATCTATACTATCGCCTGAATGTCATCAATCTCATCATCCCTCCTTTGCGCATGCGCAAGGAAGATATATATGAACTGACCCAGACGTTCCTTCAAGAGTTTTCCCTGCTCTATAACCGTCACATTGAACTCGTTCCTCCCGAAGTATTCAAGCTGCTGTTCAGCTACGAATGGCCAGGCAATGTACGGGAGCTTCGCAATGTGATCGAGCGGATTACCATTCTTACAACGGATGGTGAGGTCAAGGCGGAATATTTGCCGGAATCCCTTACCTCACTCATACAGCCTCAATCGTCCACAACAGATGAGACTGCATTGCTGCATGTCATACCGGTACAACCGACACTCTCATCAACCAGCGAATCTCCGGATACCATTGCAAAAGGAAACGAGAGCGAATCCTTCGAAGTCTGCCCCCTGTCTTATCAGGAAAGGCTGGATTCATATGAAGCGAATCTCCTGCGTCAGTGTCTGATCTCGGCAGGTGGCAATAAGCGTACACTCGCCAGGCAGCTAGGCATCTCCAGAGCCACGCTCTATAACCGAATGAAGAGGCTTGGTCTATGACCAGCCTCTTCTGTATTTCATGATCCATATCGTTTATAACACTCGTGCAAGACGAATCAACGCGGTTCGCAGATGGCGGTAAAACGTGGCCCGGCTCATGGAGCAGGCCTGGGCTGCGGCCGTTGGATTACCCGCATGAGTCCAGTAAGCTGCATAGAGGAGCATCTGATCCTGCTGGGAAATTCCGTGTGCACGCCCCTCCAGAAGATCCAGAACATGCATCTGCAGCTGTATCCCGTCTCTCACACTACTCACCCGCGCAGCATACTTTTGCAGTTCACCCGGGGAGTGTAAATGCGCCAGCATTTTTCGCAAATCCGACTCAGACCACGTAATCCGTTCCGTTCCCTCACTCGTCGCTTCATACGGCAACCGGCTCCCTTGTTTCTCGGGATTCAGCAACGACATTACCCATTCTCCAAATAATCCATTACGCAAATCCAGGTCCATGACATCAGCCTGATCCTCATATCGGTCACAGATACGTGTACGCGTTCTTCTCATCCGAAAACCGATGCTCTGTAAAAACAGCTTCAGATTCGGATTGGTTGCCACCAGCATGACTCTTGCTCCATCACCCAGGAGGGACAGCCTGTCCAGGGCCATGTAGCCCACGAGCTCTTCACGTCTATATCCGGGTACGTTATCACGGGCAGCAGCCAGTACGGCAAAATGAGTATCCGTCTGATCCGGATCGCATGCGAGTTCCTGCGGGCTAAAGCATTCTTCCATTTCCGCCGGGAAATATCTTAACAGCATCTCACTGCTCTCCCGGTGGACAAGTACCGTAATAAACATGGCAATTGGCTCCCCGTTCTGATTACGCATCAGCACAATTCCTTCAGGGTAACGCTGTGCCAGCTCATCCAGAAATGGGCGATAAGGCTCAGCCTGCCACGGCTCCACACTGTATTCGCACCATTCCTTCAATAAGCTGTGCAGCAAGGGAAGGTCTCCTTCTCGCATGACCTCCAGCGGTGAAAAGAGGGCCTCGGTGGATACATCCGCATATTGGCGATGCTGAAGCATGGATTCCTGACAGAGCAGGAGCATTCTCCGGGCAATCTGCCGCTGTTCATGTGGTCCGGCCTGCGCATGCAGGGGCAGCAACAAGCTCGCGATACGTACCCGCATGGCTTGCAGCCGCTGCGGTTCACGCTGACGAAAATCCCGAAGCAGATGTACTCTGGCCAGGTCATGCAGTGCCAGGCCATCCGGAACGGAGCGAATGAACGACATCCGCTTCAGCGCCAGGTATTCGCCGAGCGTCACCTCCGTTTGCAGAACTGAGGATAACAATTCCTGATTGGCGGTTTCGAGCAGCGTGAGCACCTCAATCATGGGATGCAGACTTGGAAGCGTCAATTCGAGCAATAAGCGTGCACTGATCATATAGGACAGTTCGGCCCACTCCGCAAGAGGTACGTTTCGCCGATGATCGGCAGCTTCCACCGCGAGGGCAAGTCCAAACGGATGCCCGTCCGTCATTCGTGCAATCGTGCCTGCCATGCTGATATTCACAAGTCCTGCACCAGCAATGTACTCCGATACTTCTTCATTCGTGAAATGCTGAAGCGGCATCTGCACCAAGTGCTGCCTCAATCGGGGATGCATTCGCCATGCCGTAGCCGGTTCGGATCGTGAGGCCAGTATGATCAGCACCCCGCTGGAGGAGAGTTTATTAACGAAAACCTCCATAAACCAACTTTCCAGCAAAGCAAGTTCTTCATAGTTATCCACCGCAATGACCAGTCTTTTGTGAACCGACGTCTCACTCAATCGGCTAAGTGGGCGGAGATGCCCCTCACTCCCCAACGTTTCCAGTCCCAATGTCGAGGACAGATACTCCAGAAAGACCGAGGGGGTTGAACCACAGGATCTGCCATCCATCCATATGGACGTAGCTCCCCGACTACGGGATACCGATAACATCTCCGAGAGCAGGGAGGATTTCCCGATCCCTCCCATACCCGTTACCGAAAAAATGGTCAAAGGTGCTTCCGGATGGTCAAACCAGCGATCCAGAATCATTAATTCCTTGACTCGTCCTACAAAACGTTTGCCACGGTCATAGTGTCTATCGCTCTGTACCTCACTACTGTTTCCCATTTGTGCCCTCCGTACTAGATACTGGTACTTTACGCTAAGCCTTATACAAATGCTCAATATACGCCATTCACTTGCAAAATTGAGACTATTTTGAGACGCGCACTAACCTATAAAATGATAAAATCTCGAAGTAAGCCAAATTATGGATAGGTCCCGAACAGCATCATGCAAACGTTTAACACGGGATACATGCGCTTTATTTTCTATAATCTTACCATTGCATAAACTTAATTAACTGTTCCGCCCATCGAGCACACCAATCTAGTCGCATTTGCGAAAACCTGTTGCTGAAGTACATAAGCACTTACCGATCTCAAACTCCTTGCTTCCCTTCCAAAACCATACTGATTGCAGGAAAGGCGGATTTGTGTGAGAAAAGAACTCGATATCTGTAATCTGAGCGGACAACTCGGAATCCAACATGAAAAGCTGGCTGATTGGTTGAAGGAACACGGAATTCTGTCCCATGAGGCTGAGGCAAAGGGCCGTTCTGTTCAAACGTCGCCTCCGTACAGATTGGCAACCCCCACATCTTTATCACTCGCTCCCTCAACAGGTCAACCCAAACTCTTTCGCGGCAGGCGTTCCATGTCCGGTCGTTCGATACTGCCAGAGCTGCGTCCATCCCGTCGTATCGGCAAAAACTACTAAACTACACTTCGGGTGCACCCCATTATCAGGAATGATGAGTCTGTTCATCCTCCATCATCGCGTTAGCAAGCAGCGCCATTTCCAGGCATATTCTTCTTTCCTGGTCCATAAAACCAGGTCCCATCAGCTCTTCCAACTTCTCCAATCTGTTGTACAACGTCTGTCGATGTATAAACAATTGGGCAGCAGCGTCGCGCTTGGAACCAAAATTCTTCAAGTAGGCTTCAAGCGTCTCCACAAGCTGAAGATGATGTGTACGGTCGTATTCGATCAGCACACCAAGATGGTCTTGCACGAAGGACTGAAGGAAGGATTGAGGCAGTGCCTTCAACATTTGATATATACCCATACGTTCGTAAAAGCAGATATGTTCCATCCGATTCACTGAACGTGAAACTTCAATAACCTGAAACGCTTCTTGAAGACTGTCCGGCATGCTGGTCAGGCGGTTGCGAATTTTGCCAAACCCGGCATAGATCGCAACCTGCTTCAGGTTACGGCTCGCAAAGCGTTTTACATCTCCAATGATGCTTTCGAGGGACCTAACCAGCTTATGGGAGGTGGATGCAGCACTCTCTTCCTTGGCACAGCACAGGTAGACCTGGTTATTTTTCAGCATGATCAGGCTCGGCAGATTGTTCTTCTTCAGCAAGGATCTTAACAAAACCAGAATATCCTGATGATTCGCCTCCATCCGTTCACGTCCGGTCCCCCTCAGCTGATGCTCAATCTCAATCACTCCTCCTGCAAACCAGTACTGTCCCTTCACCAGCAATCGGAGTCCCATACGGGTCTGTGCCTGTTCTTCCTGATGGATATGACCATTCATCAGGTCCTGAATTAATTCATTCTGATTGCGGACCATCTTCTCTTCGAGAAACTGGGAACGAAGCGTCAGTGCGGCTGCCGCCTTCGCCGTGTAATCAAGCAGCAGTTTGAGATATTCCACTGGCGCAGAGGGATGCACCACCATACCTACAGCCGAGAACACCTGACCAAAGCAGACCACCGGATGACACAGCAGCGTATGCTGTTCATCGATGCGAAACCATAGCTCGGTATCCGAATCGTTCAGATCCAAATGCTCTACTTCCTGTTCATACCATGTATAGATGGCCTGCTCCATCTCCGGGGGAAGACCGGGGACAAAGCTGCCTGGCTCCATGGACGAAATAAAGACAACCGGTTTGGCCGCATATTCATGAAGCAGATGGAGTACGGCAGACATATCGGTGCTCTGCAATGTCCGCTGCTGCAGCTGACGGGAGTATGCCTCCAGACTCTTCAGCAGCTGATGCTGATGATTAATGAGCAGCGCATGAATATCCTGCGTAATCTCCACGAACCTTACTGGCTGTTCGAATACAATCAGCGGAAACTGATGTCTATCCGCCAGTTCAATTAATTGTTCGGGAATGCCATGAATGCTGGTGCCAAACTCCACACACAATCCTGCCGCATCACTATGAATCAGCTGGAGCAGATATTCTTCACGCCCCTCTTCCGATTGAAGCCACAGCCCTGTGGATAAAATAAGATCATGGGGGCTGACATACGGAGAGACGTTGGTAATCTCCAATACATGAACCCATCCAACCTGACGGGATGTTCCCCCGCTTCCTGCAACCAGACGCGCTCTGGCAAAGACAGGGCGTGCCAACAGATCCTTTATCGTAAACACACGATCATTTCTCAATATCGATCCCTCGTAATGTTATTTTTTCTTACATTATAATTCATGGACAAATGTCCTGAACAGCCCTTTTCGACATAATGTTGATTGAATCTCTTGAAACATAGACATTAAGTAAGGTGCAAAACCGTTACTCAGGTCATAAACTTGTAGTATAAGTTGACAACCATTAAATGGACGAGGTGCATGGGCATGAAAATCGGTATCCCAAAAGAAATCAAAAATAATGAAAACCGTGTAGCCGTAACCCCTGCCGGAACGGCTGACTTTGTCAGAGCAGGGCATCAAGTCATGATTGAGCAGGGTGCAGGATTGGGCAGCGGATTCACAGACAGCGAGTATGAGGCGGCCGGAGCAGTCATTCAGACTCAGGCCCAATCCGTTTGGTCGGAAGCTGACATGATTATCAAGGTCAAAGAACCTCTGGCGAGTGAATATAGCTATTTTCGTCCCGAACTGATTCTCTTCACGTATCTGCACCTGGCTGCAGAACCTGCGCTGGCCCAAGCCCTCATCGAAAGCCGGGTGACTGCCATTGCGTATGAGACCCTGGAGGTTAACGGCACCCTTCCCTTGCTGACGCCAATGAGCGAAGTTGCCGGACGGATGTCGGCTCAGATCGGGGCACAGCTATTGGAGAAAACGGAAGGTGGCAAAGGCATTCTGTTATCCGGCGTGCCTGGCGTCAGCCGCGGCAAGGTTGCCATTATTGGCGGAGGTACGGTCGGTACCAATGCGGCCAAAATTGCGATTGGTCTCGGAGCGGACGTGACCATCCTCGACCTGAATCTGAATCGCCTGCGCCAGCTGGATGACATATTCGGCAACCAGATCCATACGCTGGTATCCAGCGCATCCAACATCGCAGCTGCGGTCGCTGAAGCGGATCTGCTGATCTGTGCGGTGCTGATTCCCGGCGCCAAGGCGCCCAAACTTGTCAGCGAGCAGATGGTCAAAACGATGGCACCCGGCTCGGTTATTGTGGATGTCGCTATTGATCAGGGCGGAATCGTAGAGACCATTGATCATATTACGACCCACGATGAACCGACTTACGTGAAGCATGGTGTTGTACATTACGCGGTAGCGAACATGCCTGGCGCGGTGCCGCGCACATCCACATTGGCGCTGACCAACGCCACCATGCCTTATGCGCTGCAGTTGGCCAACCATGGTGCAGCCTCCGCGATTCGCGGCAGTGCATCCATTCGCAGCGCGGTTAACGTGCTGAATGGACATATCACGTATGAGGCAGTGGCCCGGGATCTCGGGCATGCCTATGTTCCTGCAGGACAGGCGCTGGAGCATCCCGCCGCTGTCCAGTAATCTGTAGCTGATCGGTTCCCACCCGGCGTCTTACCTTTCCGGCCCGTGGAACGAACAGAAGCGCCAGTCCGGGCATATGCTGTCCGGGCTGGCGCTTCTCGGTTTAATTTTACATAAAATAAGTTCTGCTAGGATGATAAGTTCAGGGTTCTCGGATACTCCTATGGTTCAAACGGCCCGCTCACTGCACACCTCGCGAAAGTTACAATCCCTGCACGCACGACGTGAAGGCATCGGAGTAAAGTACGACATGTCTTTTGGACGATTATGATACTCATCTGCCACGCAGGAACGCATCTCCTCAATGTATCTTCCCACATTGTCTTCGACCTTCTGCAATTCCTCTTCGGTCGGCGTAAACTCTCGATGCGTCCCGGTCAAAAGATATTCCACTCGCAGCTCAATCTGCTCCAGCGGCACTCGGTAATGGTCCCTGACATACGCGGCGTACAGCATGAGCTGGTCCGTGAAATCATCCTCCTTGCCCGTCTTCCAGTCCACAATTACAATGTTGCCATTGCTGCGGCGATACAACAAGTCCATCTTCACGTATACTCGCGTATCATGCAGAATCATGGTGTCCCATTTCTCAATCTCCAAAATATCCGTACTCGCCCGGGACAGATCCTCCCAGGTAAGAGTCTGATACATATGGCTTACACACGCCGAAGCTCGCTCCTTAATCGTTGCAATTCGGTCATTCAGCGTGTCATCTCCGTAGTAGATTTCGGATAGCATCACCCGATTCTTCGGGTCCAGACGCCACTGATCCTGATCCATCGACTCCACATAGGCCTGATTAAGCAGCTTCCGCATCGTTTGTTCCAGAAAAGATTCACGCGGCTTGTCTTTGCCTTCCTCCCTGCTTCGGACTGCCGACTCACACATCCGATGTGCGAGATCACCAAAGACGAGATATAGATTGCTGAGCTGTTTCAATCGGTACAGACGAACCTGCATCTCATCAGCCGATTCTGTCTTCCAGCCGTTATGGGCTCCGTAATAATGATAATAATATTTGCGCAGGCACTCATCGAACATGCTTGCCCGCGACTGCGAATACGACCACTGCGGGTATTGTGCCATAAGCTGTTCTGCCTTTCTGTATACCGGATCTGCATGAGATCCCTTGATGCTCACAGTATATAGGATGGGGTGAAAATGCTGCAAGCTGTCCTGTGATTTTGTACTGAACGCAACCGTTTCCGATTCGAATCGTAACGTTTATATAGTATCATCACCAAAAGATGAAATGGCGAAGCAAAACGCATAATATACTAAATAGAGGACAGGATGTTGCAGATCATTAAATCATGTACAGGCATATCCTAAAAGGAGGCACCACCCATGAATCGACCGGATTGGTTCCAGGCGGAAATGGCTTTGCAACAGATCCAGGTCATTGGCAGCGACCGGAATGAGCTGGTGAATATCATCGGCCATGCAGAAGGAATCCATTGCATCGGAACAGGTACGGATGCGGCTGTTTTTACCTACGACGGCTTGCCCCAATATGCCTTCAAAGTGTATTCGGATCACGCCCTGGAGAAACTGGAGAACGAGAAGCGGGTCTATGAACAGCTCCGTGGATTACCCTACTTTCCCACCTATTACGGCTGTGGCCGAAATATTCTGGTCATCAGTTATGAACCGGGAGATACACTGCTGGAGTGTCTGGAAAAAGGAATTCCGGTTCCCGAACAGGTGATGATCGATGTGGACGAAGCGCGGTCAGCTGTACGCAGCCGTGGCCTCAACCCACGGGATATTCACCTCAAAAATGTACTTCTTCAGAACGGACGCGCAAAGGTTCTGGATGTATCGGAGTACATTAAGGAAGGCAATGACAACCGGTGGGAGCATCTCGTCTGGGCCTACCACAACATTTATCCAAGAATCAAAGGCACGCCCATTTCCCCGCGTATGCTGCAAACGATCAAATGGGGCTACAATCAGCTGGATCAGGCCAACCTCAAGATGGACGACCTATCCAAAAAGGCAAATCGTCTGTTCGCCAGGTTTATGAAATAAAAGGTTACTCTCACAACAATGTACTTTCACGGAACATATCCTTCGGTATCAATTTTAAAAACCCGGTCATCCCCATGAAGGGTGAGAACCGGGTTTTATTTGTAATATACAACATTGTAATGGGAATGATCATCTGAGTCTTATATGCCGCAGCTTATCCGGATTTCGGATCATGTAAATTTCTTGAACGAGGCCGTTTTTTATAGCCAGGCTGACTACCGTTGGGGAAGTCTCATTGGGGACTTGTATCAGAAGACCATGTTGTCCGTTGATTCTAACCACCCGTACCGATACCAGGCTGTCTCCCTTGGCTACCAGACCTCCAATGAATGCAATGACGCGTTGACTGGATACAATCGGCTTCACAGCTGCTGTGATTTTGCCACCACCATCACTATACAGCGTAACATCATCCGAGAGAAGCTGGAAAAGTTCAGCCATATCGCCCGTCGACGCAGCCTGAAGAAAACGCAGTGTCAACTGCTCGGACTTCGCATTGGGAACCCACTCAATCTCCGATTCGTTCTCCATTTTTTGTTTGAGACGACTGAAGATTTTACGACATCCCGTCTCGGTTTTACCAAGGAAGTCTGCAATATCATCGTATTCAAATACGAATGCTTCACGTAAAATAAATACCGCTCGCTCGACAGGGGTCAACCGTTCAAGCATAACAAGGAAAGCATAAGAGATCGTATCTTCCAGCTCAATCGTCTGAAATGGATCCATTTCTTCTGCCCGGATTGATGCTGGGATGATCGTATATTCTTGCAACAAGGGCTCCGGCAACCAAGGACCGATGTACACTTCTCTTTGTGCCTTGGCTGACTTCAAATAATCAAGACAGCGGTTCGTAACGATTTTGCATAAGTAAGCCTTCAGATCTCGGATGTGTCCCTCATCCTGATCTATGGCTTTCTGCTGCAAGGTCACAAAAGTGTCCTGCACCAAATCCTCGGCATGGGTGACCGATCCCAGCATACGATAAGCGATAGAAAACAGAAGCGGTCTGTACCTGCTGTATACTTCATCAAGTTCCATCCTGTGCCCCCTCTGTATAGATGTCTGTATCTGCCAATATCATCCGAGCAGCTTCACGTGCACTAGCCAGCGAAGCATGAACCAGCATCCCCTCACTCCCAACCCAATCACCAGCAACATAGATTCCCGGGCGACCCTTGACCTGCGGACTCGGCCTCCCCTGGAGACCGCCCGTTGCGGCGGTCGGAACCGCATGGGTAACCAGCATTCGTGGCATAAGCCGCTTCCGGACAACATGCTTGCGCCAGCCTGATTGAATGCAATCCAGAAATCCAGTCAGTTCGTATTCATCCCTTTTGGGATCGGAATGCCCTGTTGCCGGTAAATACTTCATGACGTGTACAACGTTACGCTCGGAGTGAATGGATAATGAAGCCGTGGCAGAATGATTAGCATAATACCACGGGGCGTCGGCACCCAGAACAAAGGTCGTTTTGGGATTCGGCATCCCTGTCACAACCAGATCCAGACACGCTGCGTAAACTGGAACTAGCTGCCTGTAAAGTGCTTCTTCGGTGGTAGTAAGTGCAGGATTCAAAAAAGCCAATGTACTCTTTGGCCCAGCAGTGGAGATGATATTCCGGGAAATTAGACGAGATTCGTCCTTAAGCTTGATCTCAATCCGAGGCATAGTGCCACTGACTTCTTGTACGGAAACGCCATTACGGATGGATGCGCCAGCTTGCTGAGCCCGCGTAGTCAATTGATTGATAATAGACTGCCATCCTCCGTTTACATACAACACCCGACTCTGTTTAAGCTGATGAATCACAGCTCCAGCACTTATCAGATCAGGGGCATCGCAATACATGCTTAACCGAACAAGCGCAAGTACAATACGCTGTGCACACAGGCTAGGCACCCTTGTATCCAAATACTCCTGCAGACTAACCCTGTTCAGGGAAGATGCATCCGCTCTGTTCAGAGACCAATAGAAACCAAGCAGCTGATATTTCTCTCTACTATTCAGGCGCGAACCGAACAACAAACGCAGCAATGAAACGTTCATACCCCGACTATTTTCTCCGTCAAAAACCAAGCTGCCCGGCGGTTTGGGTGCCATTCCATCAGGAATTACACCTATATCTCGCAAAATGGGGAGTGCGCTTCTATTCAGCGCATGAGCACCCAAGTTAACTTGGGCATCTGCCAGTTCAGTAGAAACAGCACGACCTCCCGGATGCGCCCCTTTTTCCAGCAAAAGCACTTTTTGTCCGGCCCGGGCCAGATATATAGAAGCAGTTAATCCAGCGATACCTGCTCCAATAATCACAGTGTCCCACACGAAATCATTGTCATTGTGTCTCACGTCATATCAATCCCTTCTATTGGATACACATATGACGATTAGAGCCGTTATTCTGTGACCAAAATCATTCCCCTCATCCTTTCCGGTTCAACCGACCTTCGGAAGGAGTCATTCCCTTATACTGTTTATACAGTTTCGTAAAATAATTGGCATTGTCGCACCCCACCCTGGCAGCAATCTCGGTAATGGTCAGATTGCTGCTTCGCAGCAGATGCTCGGCTTCGGTCATCCGGCATCCGTTCACGTATTCAACGAAGGTGCGGCCCGTTAATTTCTTGAACATTTTGCAAAAGTGATATGTATTCAGCCCCACCTGACTGGCTGCTTCGGTTACGGATATCTTCTCCGCCGCATTGGCTTCAATCTGCTCGATCAGTTGTTTGAACCGCTCGCGATTCGGGAAATAAGAACCCGTTGCTTTTCCCGGCAGCTGCTGGGGCATAAAGGTCCGAGCCAGCATGGTAAACAGGGCGTGCAGCTTGGACTTGGCCACGAGCTGGTAGGCAGGTGGCTGCTTAACCATCTCCTCAATTGCATCATGGATTAAGGAGAAGTAGTCCAAGCAGATTTTATCCTGCTCCGCCGGCTTCACCGGAAAGCGAATCCGCCCCTCCAGATAAGGTGCCACGTACTGCAGATGCAGCGGATCATGTGTGAAGTCATGGAATAACGCCGCATTGACAACAACCGAATCATACTCCACATCCCCTTCTTCCAGAGCATAACCCACATGCAGCGTGCCTCCCGGAATAACGAGCACCTCGCCCGGCCCCGCCGTATATGGTCTGCTGTCGATATGAAATACAGCGTGACCCTTGCGCATGGCAATCAGTTCAAAGTGTTCATGCCAGTGCAAATACATGATACACTCCTCCATTTTCATATCGGAGCATCGATTCTGAAACAGCTGAAATGGATGTGATTTATGGTCAATTCGGGTATTTTCGTGAAGCGCTTTCAGATCCAGCACGACCTCTTCCCCCTCCTCACAAAATCGGACTAATATTGCACAAGATTGTATAGAGCCATGCAGCAGATGCGCGGCTATAATGAGTTTGTCACGAAGTACTATAAGCCAATATTGGAGTGAAATACAACCATGAAAAATCAAATACGCATCGGTACCCTCGTGGGTGGAGCGGATGCTGTCCGCGTGATCCCTCAGATCATGAAACACGGTTTCGAGTCATTTAATCTGACCTTTTGGCAAACCACGGGTGAACTGGATCTTGCCGAAACAGCGAAGCGCGTGCGCGAGCTGGTCGACGAACATGATATTAAGATTTCTGCACTCAGTGTATTCGGCAACCCGCTCACCGGGGCCGGAGACAATGCAGACACACTGGCCAGCTGGGAACGGGTTATTGATCATGCCCATCTGTTCGGCGCAGACATTGTCTCGGGTTTCACGGGACGACTAACGAATCAGCCCATTGACGAGTCCATCCCGCGGTTCAAGGAGGTCTTTGGGGAACTGGCACGCCGGGCGGCGGACCGGGGAGTACGGATTGCTTTTGAAAACTGTGATATGGGTGGAACCTGGCAAACGGGCGACTGGAATATCGCTCATAATCCGACGGCTTGGGAAATGATGTTCAATGCGGTTCCGGAAGAAAACATTGGCCTGGAATGGGAGCCTTGCCATCAGATGTCCAGTCTCATCGATCCGATTCCTCAGCTTCGCAAATGGGCGCATAAAGTATTCCACGTGCATGGCAAAGACGCAACCATTGCCTGGGATATCGTCAAGGAATATGGGGTTCATGGTCCTCATGAATATGTCTGGCATCGTACGCCCGGCTTCGGAGATACCAATTGGTCCGACATCATCACCATTCTGCGGCAAAACGGTTACCAGGGAACGATTGACATCGAAGGCTGGCATGATCCGGTATACAAAGATGAATTGGAAATGACAGGACAGGTGCATGCTCTGCGCTATTTGAAACAATGCCGCGGCGGGGATTTTGTGCCCAATCCGAAATAAGGAGATGATCGAGTGAGTCAGCAACATCGAGTGCTTGTCGCCGGCTGCGGTGCCATGGCCAACACCTGGGTCGATTACGCCATGCAAAGACCGGACACGGAGATCGTAGGGCTTGTCGATCTGCAAGAACAAAATGCTATGGCCCTGGCTGCACGCCATGGTCTCTCCTGTCCTACATATACGCATATCGCTGAGGCCATCCAAGCTACAGAAGCCAACATCGTATTCGATGTCACGATTCCCGCAAGTCATTATGGCATTGCCATGACAGCTTTGCAGCAAGGCTGTCATGTATTCGGCGAAAAGCCGCTGGCAGAAACCTTCGCGGAGTGCGGGGATATCGTCCAGACTGCCCGCAAAACCGGCCGCATCCAGGCCGTGATGCAGAATCGCCGCTTCGATCCTCGAATCCGTGCCTTTCGGGAGCTCATTGCCGGAGGAACCATTGGTAAGGTCGGTTATGCTGGGGCAGACTTCTTTCTCGGACCACACTTTGGCGGATTCCGGGATATGATGGACAGTCCGCTGCTGCTGGACATGGCGATTCACACGTTTGATCAGGCCAGACTTATTCTTGGAGCCAATCCGGTATCGGTCTATTGTCACGAATTCAACCCTCCAGGCTCCTGGTACACAGGCAATGCGATGGCGTTATGTATCTTCGAAATGTCGGACGGCTCCGTATTCAATTACCGCGGGTCCTGGTGCGCAGAAGGCGCCCCAACCTCGTGGGAAGCATCATGGCGTGTAACCGGGGAAAAAGGTACAGCCATGTGGGATGGACATGATGACATTTATGCAGATGTCGTTGCTGCAGAGCACCTGGATGCAAGCGGCAAGCCTTCCTTCTTCCAGCCTTCAGAGCGAATCGAAGGACAGCTGCCTGTCATGGAGAAAAGTGGACATCACGGCTGCCTTGAAGACATGTTCGCTGCACTGGAAAGTGGGCGATTGCCCGAAACGGATTGCAGCGACAACCAGTTCAGTATGGCGATGGTGCTCGCTTCCCTCGAGAGTGCCCGCACCGGACAGAAAGTGCTCATCGCTGATCTGATGCAAGTATAGCTTGGAGATGGCTTCTTCTAAACTAACCCAGCCCGACCCGCAAATCTGCGCGAGTTGAGCTGGGTTGCTTAGTATTTTGCTGCATCTTTACAGAATGAAAAAGGAGATGAGAAAATCCGGGGATAACAGCGATCGAAAGATGGTAATGCAATCGGAGTTGTTGAGTGTAACTATATAACCATTTTATACACCTCTATAAAATTCCTTTTTGCATGGCTTTGTACACGAGCTGTGAGAACAGGCTGTTGGACCAGGCAAACCAGGGTCTTGTAAATGTATCGGGATCATCTGCATGAAAGCCTTCATGCATGAACCCGGTCCCTGCATCCGTATTTTCCAACAGTCCAATCATCTCCAGCATTTCCTCGTCATTATCCGCGGTCAGTCCCTGCATGGACAGTGCCATATGCCAGATGTATCCCGGCGGGGTATGCGGGCTTCCGATCCCTTTGGCTGCTTGGCCTTCATAATAGAATGGATTCTCCTTACTCAGAATAAACCTGCGTGTATTCTGGTACACGGTATCCTCCACAGGTGCATATTCCAAATACGGAATGGACATCAGTCCAGGCGTACCCGCATCATCCATCAGGCAATGATTACCGTATCCGTCTGTTTCGTAGGCATAGATTCGTCCATAGACCGGATGATTGTATATGCCGTAGAGAGAGATTCCATGGCGAATCTCTTCTTCAAGCCGCGCCATTTCGCTAACCAGTTTTTCGTCCCGGAATACCCATTTGGCGATCTCCCCCATCTGGCGCAAGGTCACCGCAGCGAACATATTCGCAGGGATGTTATAGTGGAAATCACAGGCATCATCGCTCGGACGGAAACCCGACCAGATCATTCCGGTGTAGTTCACAGGCATTCCCATTCCCGCATTACGCATCGTATCATGGGCTGGACAATTGCGACGCATAAACCGATATGGCGATTGCTCGGCATGGTGCTGCTCCGTTTGCCAGAGATGGACTACACTCTCCATCACCCTTTTGAAGCGTTCATCGAAAATATCCGTCAATTCCGTCTCACGCCAGTACGCATAGGCCAGCTTCATCGAGAAGCAGAGGGAATCCAGTTCGAATTTACGTTCCCATACCCATGGCGACATCTCTGTCTCATCATTGGCATCCCAGTGCCAGCCGTTGGCTGTTTCGTTGAATGCATTGGCATACACATCAATGTCAGCATAGAACATATGGCGCTTGATCAGTCCGCCGATGATCCGTTGTAATGCTGCATCGTCCTTCGCGAGCGGTACATAATGCATAACTTGCTCTACGGAATCACGCAGCCACATGGCTGGGATATCACCTGTAATGACAAACGTTGTACCGTCATCAAGCAGTTTGGTCGTCGTCTCGAGCGTACTCGGAAAGCAGTTGCGGAACTGTGCGAGCAATCTCGGTCTGTGCTGCAGCTTCTTGTCCGCCTCCGCCAGAATATCTTGTACAGCCTGCGGCAACTCCAGATGAGGCATGGGAATCTTCGGTAATCTGAACTGTTCCATGGATGTAGTCTCCTCTGCATGAATTGTGGTTGTGGTGTTTGGATATGGCTGATCTGTTCTTCTCTAAATCCGTCATATCCTTTCAGGCATATTCGATTATTGTTATTTTTGTTATCATAATATATAATAACGTTATTAAATGTAGTGTACTGTGAGTTGGTAAATGTCGTCAATTCGCAATTGTTATAATTGTCACGAATTCATTTCAAAATTTATATTTTGTTTACATATGAAGGAGTCATGAACATGTCCCGCAAAGTATCCATTCAGACGCTGGCTGACCAGCTTGGATTATCGAAATATGCCGTTTCCCGTGCACTCAGTGGCAAGACAGGAGTCAGCGAGTCTACCCGCGCCCGTGTGCTTGAACTTGCGAGAGCTCTGGGTTACCGCCAAAATACACCCGGAAGCACCGGTGTCTCCGCTGCTGCAGACCAATCCGAACCGCCATTCGCGCTCATCTGCATGAATCAGCTAAACCGCGGGGAGCCTCACTACTGGCAGCGGGTGCTGTCCGGCATGATCTCAGGCTGTAATGAACGAGGCTGGCATCACGCAATTGTATCTCCTTCACTTGGTACGGGGGACGAACATACACCACCGGAACGGGCCATTGCTCCCCATCTGGACTGGGAACGATGTGCGGGTGTCATTGTCATGGGCGCCTTTCCTCATGCCGTGCTGCAGCGGCTGGCTCAGACCGGTCGTCCCATCGTGCTGGTGGATCATCAGGAACCGCTCCTGAACTGTGATACGATCAGCCATGATAATCTGGAGGCAGGTATCACCGTTGTGCGGTATCTACTGTCCCTGCAATCCCGCAGAATCGGGTTAATCACGGACGATGGCCGTGCGGCCAGCTTCGCACAGCGCAAGATCGGCATGGAACTGGCATTGAATCATTTTCATACCGGCCACGGTCACGCGGCCACATTCCGGGAATGGAATGTTCCTTATGAGCAAGGGGAGTGGGTAGACCAGCTCGCTGCCGAAATCAACAACATGCCGGAGCATGAACGACCCGATGCCTGGATTGGGGTGAATGATGATATTGCCCTGCAATGGATGAACAAACTGCAGGAGATCGGAATCTCCACACCTCAAGACTGCCTCGTGATTGGCATTGATAACGTGCACTCTGCCGCAACGTCTTCCCCACCTTTGACAACCGTCAACCTGTGCAAGGAAGAGCTAGGACAGCGGGCCATTGAAGCTTTACAGAGACGAATTGAACGTCCGGGGACACCGAAAGAAACCGTCATGCTCGCCACTTCCCTTATACCGCGGGAATCGGCTTAACTTGATACTTGTCCACCCCTTAACATCAGTACAATCTAATGCACAGCAAAAAAGGCCCCACATGTTAGTGCGGGGCCTTTCATCATTTTAATTGAATTTTCCTGCTGAGTAATAGTTCGTGTTTGTTATTTCTGCCAAGGTAGGCTTGTAAACGATGGCAGATCTACTTTCCAATTCAGATCGCGATATTCTGCGTTAACTAGTGCTGTTCTTTTTAAGGTGAATTTCGTTCCGCTTCCTTTGTAATAGCCGCGGACGATCAATTTCAGATTATCCGCAACATATTCTCCATCAGCATTGGGCTGATCTGGAAAACCAATTACTTCAACGGGATACTCTTTCCCTTCCTGATCGACTGCCACCCAATGATCTCCATTATAAGCATTCTTGAAAGATCCATACCCCTCCAATACAAGGGAGTATTCTTCCCTATCTCCTTTCGAAGCGTTATAAGAATCCAACAAAGACTTGTAATTGAAATCAGAAAATAAAATCTCATCTCCAAATTGTTCAAATTGTAGTACGTAGGTGTAAAATTCAGCATCCTCACGCATCTTCTCCAGGTCCACTTCCAAGGACTTCTCATCCCTTACCGGGATGGTGTACCCATCCAGGACAAAGCGAATCTTCTTCGCATTCACTGTCACAATAGCAGGGTCCCACGTCTCAGACAATCTCATCTGTCCCCCATCCTGGCTTAACTGACTCGTATCTCTTAACCTGAATTTGGCTTGACGGGCATTCGTCATGTTTCCGTTAAATACACGGTACTCATTAGTTTCAGGTATCTCCAGATGGTACAGCAGTTCCATTTGTTTCTCCCAATCCTCTCCGACTTTGGCACGCAACTGATCACTCAAACTCACATTCATGTCAAGCCGGGTTCCATTTGGTGTTCGCACCAACTGTGTCATATCCAGCTTCAAACCTTCCGGCGTCATATATGTGTTATTCATAGGAGCTTCGACAGCCAGTGATTTGGCTTTGGTCATATCGATATTGAACTGGAAGCTCCAATCCACCGTGACATCTTTGTCTTCGTACGATTTTGTCTCGAAATTATAATAGCTTCCTATATTCAAATGCCCCAGCTCCCCACGTACAACCACCTCGTCGGGGATTTCATCCTGAAGCTGGTATACAAATCTCTGATATACTGAACCATTTTGAATTGGATCCCCAATTGAAGCTAAGGATGCAATCGAGTTTCCTTGCCCGTCTGTGATATGAATTCTTCCCATTTCGGGATAAACCGAATATATCGTACTCCCATCAGGTGCATTTTGCTGTACAGTAATCACGATCTGCGAACGGTCCACTAGTACATCTTCAATCTTAAGCGTGTAACCCTGGTCCTCAATATGAATATTAGGATTAACCACAAGACCGAGCGGCTTGAGACGTTTGTAATCATCAGCCAGATAGGAATACTTCAGTTCCTCTGGTACAGGAATATTGGGGAGCAGAGGATTATTCACTGCGTTGACCGCAGGTTGCTCAGATCCTATTTTATAATCCCAAGCAAACCAGGCTCCCCCTGCAAGAATTACAACAGCCGCTGCTGCAACCCCCATACGACGCATCCAATGGGTTTTGGAAGACTTTTTCACGGAAAAATTCAATTCTGCTTCACGTTCCATGGAGACACCATCCAGTTTCTTCATCACCTGAAGTGTAAAATCGGGTTCAGGCTCCTCGCGAAATACATGCTGTTCCCATAACCGGTCTTCATCATTTGGAATAGGCTTCATATGTGGCTAACCCTCCTTTGCGCTCCATCTGTTTCTTGAGCATCTTTTTCCCACGGTACATCGCGTTTCGGACCTGTGCTGCACTCATGCCGGTAATATCTGAAATTTCTTCATAGCTTAGCTCATTGGTATATTTCAACAGCAGCACAAGCCGGTATGATTCCGGCAGCTGTTCCATCTGGCGGTGTATTTCCCGCTGCATCTCCTTGTGCAGCACATGCCTCTCCGGCGATTCTTCACTGGCTGGCTCCATGACCGGTTCATCTGCGGTCATCACCGGTTTCTTTTGCCGTATAAAATCCCGCATCCGATTCACTGCGATGGTATATACCCATGAAGAAAAACTGCTTCCTACCCTTCGGGACGGGAGATAGCGATAGATCCGAATAAACGTGTCCTGTGCAAGATCCTGCGCATCCGGATGACTCGCGCCCATTCCGCGTAGAATGCCGTAGACTTTATTTTTATATCGATCCACGAGCAAGGCGAACAGCTGTTTATCCCCCGCGATAATACGCTCGATGAGCTCCTCCTCCTGCATATGTTGAGTCATGTAATCCCCCTTCTCTACAGCTTCCATGCATGGTTCTGTACTATATAGACGGAAGTACTTTCCAAAAACTCTCACTTTCTTCAAAAAAAAGAATTCGCTCAAGTCCGGTTCAAAGCCGGTTGAGCGAATCCACTATAATCAGTCTCAACGTTTCTGCGCAATAAAATCGCTAAGCTGTGCGTAAATAGCAACAATCTCATCCATCGACATGCGCACCAGTCCGCTCGAAGAAGGTGCCACGAATTCCTGAATTTCCGGGACAACCGGATCGTCCTGAAATCCCCATTCCACTTTGGTACGTTTGCTGTACTGGGTGTATACCCCTTTCCCGACAAAACAGGCAATGTCCGGTCGGTACTGTTCCAGCTTTTGCCGAAGAATCTGACGTCCCTCCGCATATTCTTCACGTGTTATATCTTCCACGCCTCTCGTAGGCCGGGCTACTATGTTGGTAAATCCATACCCCAATTTGAGCAGATCCTGATCTTCTTCCGGATGATATAAACGAGGAGTTAAGCCGGAACGTTCAAGAATACGCCAGAACCGATTGCCTTTGTAGGCATAATGATGGCCGGTTTCGCCTGATGTAATGCTGGGATTGAATCCGATAAACAGAATCGATAACCCAACATCCAGATGATCTGGAATCATATTCACATGACCTCCCTAGTGTATAAAATGATATAATGGTTGAAGTGTTTACGAAATCGGACTGAAATTTTCATGAAAAAGGAAGCTGAACAGATGATAGCAGACATCATGCTTGAAGTCGTCCTGCCCGTCTTTCTCCTGATCGGAGTCGGGTCCTGGATGCAAAAGGTGTTCAAGCTGGACTTGTACACCCTCGCCAAAATCAATTTCTATTGTATTACCCCCGCAGCCGTCTTTATGAGCATGTACCATTCCGATATGTCGGGTGAACTGCTCGGTACGGTCACTCTCTTCTACGCCATATATGTCATTATTCTGTATATCGTAGGATCTGTGTTCGCACGAACACTTCGATTGAACAAAGGCATGAAAGCCGCCTTTAACAACAGTGTCATGCTGGACAACGCAGGCAACTATGGCCTGCCGATCAATGCGCTCGTATTTCGCGGAGACCCGCTGGCGTCTTCCATTCAGGCTCTGGTCATGTCCCTGCAGTCATTGCTGACCTTCACGTATGGCGTATTATCTATCCAGGGCGCGAAGCTGAAAGGGAACTACCGTGCAGTCATTATCGGATTTCTCAAAATGCCGGTTCCCTATGCTCTCTTACTGGGGATTCTGTTCCACATGTGGAAGGTGCCTCTGCCAACGTTTTTGTCCATGCCGCTGACGTATGCGCAGCAAAGTATGGTTGCTGTGGCACTGCTGACCCTCGGAGCACAGATTGTCAAATATCCGATCCGGCTGTACCGTCTTGATGTGTATATTAGCACATTTTTGCGTCTCCTGATTGGCCCGGCCATCGGGATCTCCATTGTACTGCTTCTGGGTCTGGAAGGGATCGCCGCACAGGCTCTGATCATTGCTTCCGGAATGCCTACCGGGGTGAATGCTTCCATTCTGGCCGAAGAATATGATAACGAACCCGACTTTGCCGCCCAGACAGTGCTCATCTCGACACTCTTGAACATTTTTACGATTACTGCCCTTATTTCTTTTGCCAAAACATTTTGATGCTGTCGCACACAACAGCTGAGCGTCTTCATATTCAACAAAAAAACAAGTCCATGACCCACGATTAGGGTTATGGACTTGTTTTTTTGTATTAGTCGTTCATGGACACTGCAACGACATCAATCTGATACTGACCAGCAGTGTTAAATGTAATGTTAAATGTAGAATCCATGCTTGGGCTTGTTACCGTGCTGAACCTCTTGGAATAAGATAGATAGAGTTCTCCGTCCGTGTCACCAGTTAAGTTGATTAAACCAGCGTCTCCATATTGAGCCAAGGTTACGTCATGATCCGTAATGGTTGTTCCATCCGTTCTTTTGATCTTGAAATAGTACCGGATATCCTTGAAGTCCTGATTAACCGTCGCGCGAAGCTTAAGGTCCTTGCTAACTCCACTGTCCACGGTTTGGAGCGGGAGCGTCTCCAGTTCATTGTTGCTGGAATCCAACCATTTTAATACATATGTAGGCTCTGCCGGAGCATTCACCTTGAAAGTGGCTGTGATTTTGTTGGACAAAGGCGTGTATGAATAATCAGCATAGGCTGGGGCAGCCATTGTAAACAGCGCAGCCGTGAGAAATAGCGCCTTAACCATTCTTGGTGCTTTCATCGTTTTAATTTCCCCCATCTTTTTGGACTAACTTTCATATGCTTTAGGCCGGCTCGTTAACAGCAACAACACTGATCTGGTACTCGCCTGTTGTGTTGAACTTCAGATTGTAAAAGAAATCTTTCCCTGGTGAAGAAATTGTTCGATAATATTTGGAACGGATCACCAGTCTGCCCTCATCATCCAGGTATCCTGTTCTTGGCGTACCAAGCTCATTCTCAACGTATTCGTTCAATTCCACATCTCCTTCAGTAATTGCAGTTCCGTCTGTACGGGTGATGGTGAACACCATGGAAATATCCGAATAATTTTGAGATACCGTTGCACGAACCGTAACATCCTTGCTTTCTCCACTGGTTACGGTTTGTAACGGCAGCGTTTCCAGTTCTCTATTGTCATTATCCACCCACTTCAGCATAAACGATGGAGCAACCGGATTGACCTTAAAGCTTGCCGTAATTGTATTTGAAACCGGTCTTCCAGAAGCTGCATAAGCAGGAGCTGCAGCGAGCAGCAAGGCAGAGGACAATAATAATACTTTCGCGAAGGTATTCTTTTTCATGATTAGTAAACGCTCCTTATAATTTATAATTTTTAATTAATATTCATCCCGATGTTCATGTTTAACAGCACTAATCTGCACAGAGTACGTCCCCGGAGTATTGAATTTTACTTTAACAGCAATCAATTCCTTGCTTACCACTGGAGAGTCATCTGATTTAGTAATAATCCAGCCGTTTTCTACATGATGAGACGTGTATCCTGGCGTACTGATTAACTCTACTTCTGAGGTAGAGCGCCCTTGTTCATCCGTCCATTCCAGCAGGTAGCTGGCATGATTAACGATCTTCGTTACTTCCGGGATTGGCTCTGAGGTAAAAGACACCGTCTTGGTTTCTCCTGCTTCCGTAACGACGATGCCTGTATTTCCTGATCCAATTACCAGCTTCAATGGAAGTCTAATGTCCAATTTCAATTTCGATTTTTCTTTCACACCTTCGACCGCACCTGTGAAATTGTATACACCCGGTTGTGTGATGGTAACTTCACCTTCCTCTATAACAACGCCTTCTGGCGCACTCCACACCACGGCTCTATTAACCGTGCTGCCATCCGTCAATCGAACGGACACTTCTGTTGGCAGTTTGTAAGCTTCAGCAACCTCCTGAATTTTGGTGATATCTGCGACGACAGGCACCGATGGATTAACGCTCCCCCCAGAACTGCCACCAGTACCAGAACCACCAGTGGAGGCAGTGGGTTGTGAATCGCGTGGTTGTCCATTGATCAGTTGGATCTTATCCTGATTACCGCTATAGTCTTTGACAAGTCCAGGCACATTCTGTTTGTCCGGGACAATAATGTCGTTAATCACACTGTTTTGCTGGAGGACAATTTCTGAGTCCTTGACTGCTTTTTGTGCGACGGTCAATGAACCAACGGAAGTTGTGCCTGTCAAAGTCAATTTGGAAGCCACATTCAGATTAAGTCCGTTGAATTGAGTATTTTCAAATACCAAGGCTGTTTTGGCATTCCCTTCTACCTGTACCATTCCATCTACGGATAGATTTTTGATAGTCATCTGATCACCGAGAAGGGTCAAATTACCTTTGATATGCAGATCCCCACCATCAAACACCAAATTCTTTTTGGACGCAGGCAACGTCAAATCGACAATATCTTTAATTTTGAAATCAGGTGTCAGTGTGACCTTCAGCGCTGCCCCTTCAAGAATCTTCTTGTTGTCCATGTTAAGTAACCTTTGCATTTCCTCTGTCACAGGATACTCAAACGCACCAATGCGGACCGTATTCTCGTTTACAAGGGTAAGCTCCGTTTCCGTCGTTTTTGGTTCCTCAAGCGCCTGAATCAATCGGGTCAAAAAGACTGCAATTTCCTGCCGTTCTGTCGGCCTGTCTAAATCCAGCTTTTTTCCGTCCCCTTGCAGCAAACCAATCTCCAGAGAAGTTTCTATGCTTTGTTTGCTGGCAGGATCACTTACTTCTTCATCCGATAACGTCGAGGTTCCCTGTCCCTTTGCACTGGTTGCTTGAACAAAGATGGATAACAATTCTTCCCGAGTGACCGGGTCTGTTGGTCGAAACGGCTCGTTTGGATTCCCCATCAACCCTTGGCTCAGAACCCGCTGGATACTGTCCGCGGACCAGTTGCTTGCACGGACATCCGGAGGCAAGGCCGATGAAGATTCACTGGCTGGAAACTGAAGAGCACGTACGAGCAGCCCTGCCACCTCTTGACGAGTAATTTTTTTGCGCGGTTGATAAGTTCCGTCATCATAGCCCTGGGTTATCCCCATTTCGTTCAAATAGGCTATAGAGGCCAGAGACCAGCTGGAGGCTTGATCCAAATCCGAGAAAAGTCTCTCAGAAGACTGCGCTGATACATAATTCGATTGAAGCTGACTGAACAGGAAGACACTAAGCGATGTGCGCAAAAGCCATTTGTTCAAAGATATTTCTCTCCTTTTGGGAAGTAAATAGAGACCTGGGAATCATTGCGATTTGCACAACAAAACAAAATAACCAGGACAACATCCTTCAATAGTCCCACCAATATAGCAGGTCATTCTGAACAGATTCTGAACAATCGACTTTGGGTCCAGAATCAGCAGCTGAAATTCCTACCTTATTAAAACCTAATAGAATGCAAAAGAAGTTCAGAGCCCTTTCCCTACGGATGGCTCTGAACTTCTATTTTGGACCAATTATATGAGAAGAAATTTGAATACCATTCTAGCTCCCTACAAAACAATCAGGATTCAAACGTCGTCCGTTCCGGAAACTTGCCGCCTTCCCTGAACAAACATCGGACCAGCCGCTGCGCCGCCCGATTGAAGTAAAAGCTGGGATTAACCCCTTCGACCTGAACAGGTTCCAGTTCCTTCACACTTTCCTTGATCTTGTTCATTTCAATCAGTCCCATCTTCCGCTCATTGGGTCCGAATCGATAAATAACCTTTTCATCGTCTTCCGTCTGTTTTACCAGCAGAATCATGGATGCCATACAGGTTACCCCCTATCGTTACGTTATGAGATTCCAATGACTACTTGCTATATACATTATTACCCAGATGATCATGGAAGCATATAGGGCTTTGGTTCGTTTATATTGAAGTTAAGACTCCTAATTCAAATGTTCTTAAATGTAAAGTTTTTACAATAAAACAAAAAAACAGGCCTGGATCTTGTCCAAGCCTGCCTTCATCTCAGTCTAATGTAAGGTGCTTTCCTTTATTATTATGGACCATCACAATCGTGGATCGACCTTCTCAGACTCCAGAGCTAACGTCGCCAGCACACATTCATGAACCCGCTCCACCGGCTCCCTGCGTACAAAACGCTCCACTCCCTCCATGCCCAGAGCGCTTTCCATCAGAGCATGGCGTTCCTTCTTGGACGTTTTGCGTTTGCTAAGCCGGGACAAATTCTCGGGCGCCAGGTAATCCATCCCATAGATGATGTGCAAATATGCATGCCCTCGTACTTTAATCGCAGGTTGGATTCGGATTCTTCGAGAGCAGATGCGATACGATGCCTGCTCCCTCTCCAGTTGCTTTTAATATCAAATGCATGGATTACTCCTCCTTCTTCCTATGCTCCTGCTCTTCATCCGCCCATGCTTCATCCAGCGCAGATCGGAAAATTCGATTCAATTCTTCGTACCCTACAACCTGATCATTCCTCATGTCCGCAGCTACGTGTCCGAAATGCTCGATGTTCTCTGCCAAATAGGAATGAATGGCTGGCAGCTTCGGCTCCAGTTCCAATTCTTCTCCAGCTCTCTTCCTGCTCAAAAGGTCTTGAATTTCCACATACAGCTGCGGTCCCGCAGGTATAATGTCCTTGACTAACTCATCAAAGTCCAAGGGCGGCATGGCGTCATAACGTTCAATCCAACCGCAGGCGAGCAGCGGACGGAGCACATAGAAATACTTTTTGATCTTCACCTGCTCGCCTTGCAGGTAATCCCGGAAGTTCCCTTTGGCCATATTCAGATAATGGTACATGCAGGACTTCGGCGAGAACGTAAGCGGAGACCATGCACGAATGTGCTCTGCCACACTGTACCGCTCTTTGTAGCGAATGGGCGATTGCAGCCACTCCAGCAGCGGTGGATTTGATTTTCGAAATAACTTCAGCGCCTTTTGCAGATCCCAGCCGTTGATGTCCAGCTGATCACTGATCGGACGTTCAATCACATCCCGTTTATCTTCAATCGACAAGTACCAATCCAGCGGTCTCACGTACAGAAAACGCACATCGTAATCACTATCCTGCGAAGGAAACCCCCAGGCACGGCTGCCCGACTCGCAGGCATAGATAATGCGGATCTGTTCCTCCTGTTCAATCTGTGCGAGCTGCTGCCGAATCGTTTCTCTCATTTCTTCATCAACGTGAGTCATGTCTACCTGCCTCCTTTATCTCTTCTGCTGCTCGCCACGTATCTCTTCGTACCCTCATTATGCCTAACTCATCCATACTAGAACATGTCGAAAGTATGGCGACCTTAGTAAGTTTCAAATGAAACCAGCCACGCTTCCTGTTACAATGGAGGGATACGAGAAGTGGGGAGCTGCATATTGCTTAATCCATATTTGCCTGACTCCAGGCCACCAAGGAGTGATGATTCATGGCCAAAGAAAGCTTTGACAAAGAAATTCAGTTCCTTCGCATGCTGTCTCTGACAAGCGGTGCATACAGTCGCAAACAATATGCCGAACGACTCGGCATCTCCGTACATACTTTTGATAAAACGACGCGTAGGCTAAAAGAAATCATGCAATCTGTGGCGGACCAGCGACACGGTTCAGAGCCGAGCAAAGAAATGACGGAACTCGTCCGTTTCCAATATGGGGAATCTGCGGAACCCCTGCTGCTTTTCCTTTTTCGGGCCAAATCGATGAAAGAAACAGAGGTTCAGCGGCTTTCCGTCATTTTACATACACTGCAGGGCAGCGCGCTGACCGCAATGGAACTGCTGGATGCCTGCTGTGTCGATCTGCCAGAGGAACTTGCATTGCCTGACGAAAAAACGATCCGCACCGATCTGAAGTATCTGGAAGAAGTCGGTGTTATCCGGAAGGAACCGGGCGGCAGGCCTTATCGCTATATGCTGCAGCAGGACGTCCTCACCAAACTAACGGCCCAGGAACAGCTGGAGTTATATGATTTTGTGGACATTATGGCGAATACCCAAGTTCCCTCGGTACAGGGGTATCTGCTGAGAGACAGCCTGAAGAAGGCAATAGCCGCAAGCTATCCCGAGAAGGAAGTAACCGAACCTTTTATATACAAGTACCATTATTATTCCCGCATTCTGGATGAGGCGCATCTGTACACCCTGCTTAGTGCCATTCGCCAGTGCAAGCGAGTCCAGTTTGTCTATTTTTCACCCAAAAAACCATCCAGCTACAGCTCCCAGAACACGAATCCGCGATTCGAACGGGAAGCAGGCGGACACTCCAATCAGATCCTGCCGCTCGAAGTTGTATATGATCACCAATATGGTCGGTGGTATGTCATTGGATATCAGGGACGCCGGGGTTTCGTGAAGTTTCGAATGGAGGGCATCACCCAGATGGAGGAACTGGATGCGGTAAGCCCAGAGCATATGCACGATCTCAAGCAGCAATGGGCAGAAGTCAGCCGGTTCAGCTGGCTGGTGGATACGGCGAAGACGGTTACGGTTCAAGCCCGCTTTTTCCATCCCGAGAGCGGTCAGCGCAACTTCATTCTGGATCGGGTACGTCTGCAGGGCCAGTGGGGCACCATTACGCCCGAAACCGAGCATACCTTTCTGTATGAGATCCGGGTTAACGGTACGACGGAGATTAAACCATGGCTTCGAAGCTTTGGCTCCAGCTGCGAGGTCATTGCACCTCACAGGCTTCGCCAGGAGATGATTAAGGAATGGAAGGAGATTGCGCAATATTATGAATCTGTTCGAGAAGATGTTCAACTATCAGATCATGACGAGATTGAATGAGACAGGACTGTTCACCTGGACTTCCCAGGAACGGGCCTGGCTCCGGATGATGCTGAATCACACTGCCGCCCAGGAAGCATTAACTCCTTCCACTTACCATAAACTGCAAGATATGCTGGATGACGAGCCGGATATGAACCTGCAGGAGTACTTGACCGAGAAAGCCAAAAGCGAAGAACACAGCGTATCCCATCCCCTGCTCCATGCACTGCGCAGAATCATAATGAACCAACAAGCTTTTCGACTAACGGGGCATGTCCGCAATGGACGAATCATTCAGGATCAATTCGGATTCCCGTACAAGCTCGAATATTCCATGGTCAAAAAAGAGTGGTATGTGCTCTGGTACGCCCCCCGTTTCGGGAAATTGATGTCAACCAAGCTGCGCAGCATTATCACTGCGGAGGCCGAGGTCCTTGAACCGGAAAACGTCTCGCGTTATACGGAGCAAATCCGCCATTTGAGTGAGAAACGTAAGACAACCATCACGATTGAAGTACTGCCGGAGTTTAATACGGAATTGTCACGAATTCTATATGCCTTCTCCTGCTTCGAGAAACAGGTAACGTATGTGGAAGCTCAGCATACCTACCGGATTGAGCTGACGATCCCCCGGAGTGAGATGGATTATGTGTTGTCCAAAATGCGTTTTCTCGGCAAACGGGTGCGGATTGTAGACAACGTTATGCTGCGCAATCGCATGTCCGAGACAGCAGCCAAGGTGCTTGCACGCTACGCAGATCCGGAACCTCAAGGTGAGCCGGGTCTGACTTCCGAGGCCAAGGTGTCCACATAACAAACAACAACCCGAACCATATGGTTCGGGTTGTTCATCTGTGCGCTATGTGGCAGCGGAATTCCGTCTTTTGTTGATGGCATGCACACCCATAACGACAGCAATCAACTCATAGGTATCCAGCTGCTCGGACTCATTACTCAATACAAAAGCTCCTGAACTGAACCAGCCGCTCGTGCGTCTGAAGCTAGCCACAATTCTGCCGCCCATTCCCGTGACATCATATTCCTGGGAAAATGCCGGTGCAGATACTTCATAGATTCCTCGCGGTCCAGCATCGTATTCGTATCGTTTACTAAAAAAGCTCATTCTGGCTCGGAGGACCCCAAGGTGTCTTCCATCCACTGAAGTGACATCCCAGCGATTGCTTAACATCCCGAATCGACCACTGCAGATCAGCCCTTCTGGACCGAACACATCTAGTGAAGAACCAAATAGACTTTTCAGATCCAAATGTCCGGCCTGCTCCTGATTCCCGTCCATAATTTCGGTGTATCCTGCGTTGAAAAAGTTATCTCTGAAGTATAGTTCCATAACATCCTCCCCTTTTGCTGAAATTAAACCTGCCCGGTAAAGTCCATACTATATATGTATTTACGTATGTGAATTGGAAATGGCTTCACAACTTTTCGAATTATTAGTATTCTAGCCATAAAAAAACGGACGATCGTGATCGCCCGTGTGATTCATATCGCCCCGAAGTATACTGCTAAACTTCTACCTTTTTATTATTCAGATATACAGCAGCTCCAACCATAATTACTGCCACAATAATCTCAAATAGGATACTCCCCAGCCTTCCATCTGACCACAAAACTCCATTCGCTGTAAGTGTGATCCCTGTACTCTCTTGAGTAAACTGGAACAACTCGTTCGGGTTAAAGCGACCAGCAAGAATGACATTCTCCAGCCAACTGATTAGATTGGTCAGCACGAAGAATGAGACGATACTAATCCACGGGCCTGCTTTCCACCTGAAGCTGCCTCCAATGGATATGGAGAGAAAAATCATGATGGTCATAAAGATGGCAACCCACCAAATAAACAACAGCAAAGTAAGCCAATCCGAAAGATGGATACCCGAAAGATGGATGTAGCTGAGAAAGTGCATTCTTGCATTCGTGGCAACATAGAGGAAGTAATGAATGATGGCAACTGCTGTTAGCCCCAGCCCACACAGTGTACCAAATATTAGCGGAGACAATAGGTGAGACAGCCCTGTTACGGGTACGAGACGACGATTGTACGCACGGATGTTGGACCAGTATGTCTTAATCATTCTCACATAGATGGCTACACCTGCCCCCACATAAGCAATAATACCAATAATTAGCCCTGCCACCTCGGACATGAACAATGCCAGACCGATCTGAACGATGATCAATACAACCAGCCCTGCCAATAGGATATTCCAATTCCTTCTAAAATCATATTTCAACAATGTCATCATTCCGCATACACCTCCTTGAACATCTCATCCACACTTTTACCGTATTTCAGACGAAGCGTCTCGACCTCTTCCTGCATCACTTTCTCGCCCTCACGGATGAAAATGACTTCATCAAAAATCCGTTCTATATCGGTCACCAGATGTGTCGAAATTATCAGACTGCTGTGTTCGTCATAGAATTTTACGATGGCATCGAGAATTTTGCCGCGGGCAACGGGGTCAACACCGCCGATCGGTTCATCCAGCAAATACAGACGAGCCTTGCGGGAAAGTGCCAGTGTTAGTTGAAGTCTTTCATTCATGCCCTTGGATAAATGCCTTACCTTGTCCCCCTCGGCGAGCTTCATGAAATCAAGCATTTCCCTGGCCTTCGCCTCATCAAAATCAGCATAGAAATCCCGATAGTATGCAATGGCATCACGAACCTTCATCCATTTCTCGGTCAAGGGGCGATCCGGCATGAAGGAAACGAGCGACTTGGTCTCAAGCCCAACCGGTTTACCCGTGATCTGAATGGTCCCACTTGAAGGATGCAGCAATCCGGCAGCAAGCTTCATCAGGGTACTCTTGCCGCTGCCGTTACTGCCAAGCAGCCCAACAATCCTGCCTGGCGCAACCGTAAGCGTGACATCGCTTAGTGCCCGCTTGCCGCCGTACATTTTACTAATGTGATTCAATTCAAGGACGTTACTCATGCCCTGTCCCTCCCTTCCCCTGTTCATGACTGTGCTGTAATAACTGACCTCCAGCGACCGCGTCCGCAACAATGGTAACAATATCCTGCTCTTCAATCCCGAGTTCCTGCATGCCTGTCAAAAAACGCTCCAGCAGTTCTCCCGCCATTTCTTTTTTGATCGTCATTATTTTCGACTCCTCACTTGTAACATATCTGCCCAGCCCCCGTTTCGTTTCGACCACTTCTTCCCGCTCCAATTCCTGAAATGTCCGCTGTACTGTATTGGGATTAATCTGCAGCTCAGCCGCCAATTCCCGGACCGAAGGAATCTTATCGCCTGCCTTCAGTGTGCCTGTCACAATCTGCTTCTTGATGTACTGCATAATCTGCAGGTATATAGGTAAGTTGTTATCGAATTCCATAGCCACAAAGCACTCGCTCCTCTCTGTACTGGTGTGTTAGTTACATAGTACACTAGTGCTATGTTGTTGTAAAGCCTATTTATTTCTAACCTTATGCAGAAATCCCACAAGGATGTCCTATGACTATGGGCTAAAATAAAAAAAGAGCAGATCATATACGATCTGCTCTACTCAACCAAGCTAATCAGCTGGTGCACTGCGCCCATTTATACAATATCCAGAGGAACTTTACCTGCTGGTGCCGGGAAGGCTTCATTTAACCGTTCTACTTCTTCGTTTGTTAAAACGATATCCATGGCTGCGGCATTCTCTGCCACATGAGACAACTGTACTGCTTTGGGAATCGCAAGCACATCGCCATCCCGGATAACCCAGGACAATGCGATCTGTGATGTGGTCACTCCACGTTCAGCAGCAATACTGCGTATGACCGGATGCTCCAGCAGCTGGGTGCGCAGCCTGCCTCCCTGAGCGAGCGGGCAGTACGCCATGACGGGAACATTCCTTTCCCGGAGCCAGGGCAGGAGATCCCTTTCAATGCCGCGCGATGCCGCATGATACAATACCTGATTCACGGCACAATGCTGGCCAGCCGGAATATCCCACAGCTCCTGCATATCCTCCGTGTCCAGATTGGACACGCCCCAGCGCAAGATTTTACCCGCTTGTTTCAACTCTTCCAATGCTTGAACCGTCTCTTGCAGCGGTACGCTTCCCCGCCAATGCAGCAGATATAGATCCAATCGGTCTGTACCCAGACGCCGAAGACTGTTCTCACAGGCTGTGACCATCTGTTTGCGATCTGCATGATGCGGATAAACCTTGGAGACCAGAAAAACTTTATCCCGGCAGTCCGCTATCGCTTCTCCGGTGACTTCTTCCGCCCCGCCCTCAGCATACATCTCTGCGGTATCAATTACTGTCATGCCAAGTT
The DNA here is from genome assembly GCF_015143645.1 of Paenibacillus sp. P13VS. Taxonomy (NCBI): domain Bacteria; kingdom Bacillati; phylum Bacillota; class Bacilli; order Caryophanales; family Paenibacillaceae; genus Paenibacillus; species Paenibacillus sp. P13VS. Next base: position 504,343 of record NZ_WYEV01000004.1, read on the forward strand.
CAATCCCGTTACGCAATGCTCTTACCTCCTGCGCACGGGCTGAACGGTCTTCTCCCATGTACCAGGTACCCTGCCCTATAGCAGGCAGGGATGTACCGTCAGGAAGCAGAACGGTACGCTTCTTCTCTCCATGTGTTGTCATTTTGCATCCCTCCTATTCTTATAAAGTATCTCGAAAATTATAGCTTGTCTTGTTGGCCTGGCTTGTATACTTCACTCGCACGCTTCCATCGTCCCACCATCATGATATACAGCTGTTCCAGCGGCAACGACAGACTGCTCTGGGCTATACTCACCGTAGCATCTACCATCTGTGTATTCACGGTCATCAGCTTGCGCTTCACACCGGTCTGACGATCCAGGAAGGCTTGCTCATCCTTGAGTTTAACACCGATCATCGACTGCCCCATCAACTCATACATGAAAATGTTCTCTACATCTTTCCAAGGAATGAAGCCTCCCGAGGTATAGGAGGAGGCATCCACGAATCCTTGCTCATTGACGACAAATGAAGGCTCCTTCTTGATCATCTTCACCAAGCTGTATGCAAGACAGAGTCCAAAAAACAGGACGGAAACCAGGCCTACAACCGCGGAAATTACAGAATCCCCTGTATCAGAAGAATCGCTGAACATCAAAAAAAATCCGGCGGCCACAAAAAGTGCAGCTCCGGCCGCAAGCCATCCCATTCGTTTACGGCTCGGATATTCCACATGCTGTTGTTCATAGGATGTCGACAATCTCGTGCTCCTCCTTTAATTTGAACGAAATAGGCAATGCTTATATCTTCTATATCAGATTAGAATCGTTAACAGACAAAAAACACATAGGTTATTAACCAAAACAAACCAACTTCAAACAGGAAAATCCAGCCCTGATCCAACGCGTTCATGACAATTCCACCATTAGGATTCGCCATACATTCAGCAATTCCTCCTGGTTAAGATATAAGCCAAGCAACGATCTCCATTCGTGCAGAAGCATGTTGTCCTCCCCCCTGCTTTCCTTTAATATAAATGGAAAGGTTAGGAAATTACATTTGTAAAACAAGGTGGGAGGATAATCAATGAACAGTCTGCGTGGCATCACATCGGAAGATCTCTATCAGATTACATGGGTGAACGATCCAACCCCGTCTCCTGGAGGCGAACAGCTGGTATATGTAAGTCGGAAGACAAATGACAACCGGGACGGTTACTCTTCTCACCTGAGACTCCTGCAGCTGAAGAGTCAGAAGGACAGAGGATTTACCTTCGGTGACAAGGATCACTCGCCCTCCTGGTCGCCGGACGGATCACAGCTTGCCTTTTTACGGGAGCATGAGGGAAAAACACAAGTCTGGATCATTGCCGCAGATGGCGGAGAAGCACGACAAGTCAGCCAGTTGAAGCATGGAGCAAGTTCCCTCATCTGGTCTCCGGATGGCCAGACCTTACTTGTGAAATCCTCTGTTGATATGCACAGTGAAGCAGAAGAAGAATCCAATACAGACAACAAACTGCCGCAAGAACTTGTTGTTGACCGAATTCGCATGAAATCGGACGGCGGAGGATTATGGAATGGCAGACGCACTCACCTCTTCCGCATCTCGGTTGACGGCGGGGAAGCCACTCCAGTTACCTCCGGTCATTTCGACGTCGGTGACTATGCATGGTCACCTGACGGAACGTCCATTGCCTGGATTGCCCAGCTGCCGGAAGCAGGAGAGGAGCATAATGATTATGCACTGACCAATCATGTGTACCGCGCAAAACCAGATGGGTCTGACATACAGCAGCTGACTCCGGAAGGGTTCACCTTCAGCCGATTGACATATGCACCGGATGGACAATCCCTCGCCCTGCTTGCCAGTGACCGCTCGTACGGAAATGCCACTCTGGTGAAGCTCTATACACTCCCGATCTCGGGCGGTCAGCCTCTGTGCCTGACCCGTGACTGGGACGTACAGATGAATCATAGTATCGTTGGAGATATGCGTGCCCACCTGACAACAACGGGGCCATTATTCACTCGGGACGGCTCTTCCATTCTCTGTCTGGCTACCGTTCATGGCAGCGTTCGAATCGCACGTGTTGCACTGGATGGCAGTCAATCGGAGTATATACTGCCTGCGGAGAAAGAGTTTTATCAGTTTGCTGAACTGGAGAATGGTGACATTGTAGCGGCCGCTGCCGACACGCAAAGCCCGGGAGATCTCTTTTGGTATCCCCATCCGGATGATCACGGAGCCGAGTCCATCCAGCTGACTCGCAGTAATCCCCAGCTGGAAGGAGAGATCCGGCTCAGTGTACCGGAAATGTTCTGGTTTGATACCTCGGATGGGCTTCAGCTGCAGGGATGGATCATGAAACCAATCGGCATGGTAGACGGTGTCAAAATCCCAACGATTCTTGAGATTCATGGCGGTCCTCACATGATGTATGGCTTTACCTTTATGCATGAATTCCAGATGCTTGCTGCGCAGGGCTATGCCGTCGTTTATACCAACCCGCGTGGTGGATTGGGTTATGGGCAGCAATTCGTGAATGCCTGTCGTGGTGACTACGGCGGTGGCGATTACCGCGACCTTATGGAGACCGTTGATTATGCCTTGTCCACCTATGAGTTTATTGATGAAACCCGCTTGGGCGTTACCGGAGGCAGCTATGGGGGCTTCATGACCAACTGGATTGTTGGACATACTGACCGGTTCAAGGCAGCCGTCACGCAGCGGTCCATCTCCAACTGGCTCTCTTTTTACGGTGTCAGCGACATCGGATATTTTTTCACCGAAGATCAGATTGGCGGCAATGCGTGGGAGGATACGGAACTGTTATGGAAGCACTCCCCTCTGGCTTATGTAGGGAATGTAAAAACACCTCTGCTGATCCTGCATGGTGAACAGGACCTTCGTTGTCCGATTGAACAAGCTGAGCAATTGTACATCGCCCTGAAGCGCCGCAGACAAACGACCCGTCTCGTTCGTTTCCCTGGGGCTAATCATGAACTTTCCAGAGGCGGTCACCCGCATCTGAGAGTGAGACGTCTTGAGCACATTGCCGGATGGTTCAACGAGCACTTGTAATTATTTTTTCCATAGGACAAGCCAAGTAGAGATACAACCATCGCAGGAAGAAAGTCATCGGGAAGATGGCGCTGCGATGGTTTTTTCGTTTGTGTGAACTAAACGTTTTAGCCAAACAGCAGGTTTAGTTGCAAGAGTTAGAGTTGAAAGAGATCAAAAGACAGACTACATAGGTCCGCATAGAAGTACATGCTCCGTTGAATAAACCTAAGGAATTTGGACCATACCGTAAGGGGTTTGGAAGCAGGTCAAAAAGTTGCGAAAATAACGAATTTATTAGATAATTATCTGTCGATTGTGGTCGAATGAACGGATTAGAAGGGGGAACCTAATGATGAAAAAAAACACATTTGATGAGCCGATTAATCGTCTCTCTACCGGTTCGGAGAAATGGGACGCACTTGAGGAAATCTTTGGCGTGGCCGATGCACTGCCTATGTGGGTGGCTGATATGGATTTTGCTGCACCACCATCTGTTATTGAGGCATTGCAGACACGGATGGAACATGGCATTTTCGGTTATACCGTGCGCACGGATGCATATCACGAAGCCCTGAGAGGATGGATGGAACGACGCCACAACTGGAAAATCAACGATGATTGGGTTGTGTTTACACCTGGAATCGTTCCAGCCCTAAGCATTGCCGTTCAACGTTTTACGGCACCGGGTGATGCTGTTGTGATTCAAACTCCAGTCTACGCCCCCTTCTATGAAGTGGTACGTGGCCAGGACAGAGAATTGATGACCAATCCCCTCCGTTTTGAAGACGGACGCTATTCCATGGATCTGAATCATCTGGAATCCTGTCTGCAGACAGGCCGGGTGAAGTTGCTTATCCTTTGCAGCCCTCACAATCCTGTTGGACGTGTATGGTCTCGCGAGGAGCTTGAAGGCCTTGCTGCCCTGTGTGTGCAATATAATGTAATTGTGGTGTCGGATGAAATCCATGCCGATCTTGTGCATCAACGCGGCACGCATACTCCGCTGTCCCAGGTCTCGGAGGCCATCGCTGACCTGAGCATCATCTGCACGGCACCAAGCAAAACATTTAATATTCCCGGTCTATGCACCTCGAATATCATCATTCCGAATGCCTCCTTGCGTGCATCCTTTGCCCAGGGCGTCAAAACCATAGGCCTCGCCAGCATCAGCACACTGGGCGCCATTGCAGCCGAGGCTGCATACAACGGAGCCGAACAATGGCTGGACGACTGCCTTGCCTATATTCGGGGAAACATGGAATACGTTCAGGAGTATGCGGCGAAGCACATGCCTGATGTTGGCATTGATTTGCCGGAAGCGACCTATCTGCTCTGGATGGACTTCAGCAAGCTGGGTGTTCCCCAGGAACAGCTTGTACGGCTGCTCCTGAACGAAGCAGGTCTCGCCCTCAATGACGGCACCGTCTTCGGATCGGAAGGCACGGGATACATGCGGATGAATGTCGCCTGTCCACGTTCCACGGTTGAAGAAGCCATGCGCAGATTATCCCTGATGGTGAATCAATTAAACAAACAAAACTAGTGCCTATAAAATAAGCCATCTTCCTCGATCAAGTCGAAGGAAGATGGCTTTTCTTATCATTACAGCTCAGATACAGGCATGGGCATGATTCGGTCACAGAGTCTATTCAGCAGGTCCAGGTCATGACTGATCACAAGCAGCCCCAAATTACGCTGTCGCGCCGTTGCCATTACAGTATGCCAGATCTGGGCTTGTGTGATAGCATCCAGCATCGTTGTCATCTCATCCGCAATCAGATAACGCGTTTCCTTGCCCAATGCGCGGGCCACGCAGAAGCGCTGCAGCTCTCCACCAGACAATTCATCCGGTCTGCGATCCAGCCATTCAGGCTGAATGCCGAGAGCATTCAGAACGGGATGCTCCGCCATCTCGGCTTCATGTAACACACGGCGCATTCGCCAGCGTGGGTTGACTGCTTTTTCCGGGTGCTGAAATACAAGTTGAACCGGACAGACTCCAGCTCGTGGAAGCGGCTTCCCGTCCATCAGCACTTCTCCTGCCATAGGTTCTGCATACCCTGCCAGGATGCGTCCCAGGCTTGTTTTGCCAGATCCACTGGGTCCCCACAATCCCACAACTTCTCCCTGCTCCAGCTTCAGGTTCATATCCCGAAATAACCAATGGTTCTTGTCGTATCCATAACCGGCATTCCGTGCTTCAAGTGGCATGAATACACCTCACTTCTCCGCCTCGCAGCTTCCTCAATTCAGGATGTTGATCTGTACATGCAGATGTCGCAGCAGTACAGCGGGGTGCAAACGGACAACCGCTTCCCTTCCGCTGATTCGCCAGCGGCTGCGAGCCCGGGATGGGCTGGAAACCATTTTGCGGCAAAGCATTCCACAGTGCACGTGTATAAGGATGTCTCAATCCATCTCCTGTGTCCGTAAAATCCGTGACCTGCGCGATCTCCACACAGGAACCGGCATAGAATACAGCGATACGATCTGCTGCGGTCAGTGCCGAAGCAATGTCATGGGTAATCCACAGGATGCCTGCCCCCCGGTCAGCCATTTCCCGGAATTGCTTCATCGTGTCTGCCAGCACTTCGGGATGGATTCCCGGTGTCGGCTCATCGGCAATAATCAGCTTGGGCTCACCGGAAGTCGCCGTTGCCATGAGTACCCGCCGAGCCATGCCTCCAGAGAGCTCATATGGATACTTCTTGCTGGTTCCCTTGGGCAATTGATAGCGATCTGTAAGTTCCCTCTCTGCCTTATGCATCTGTAAACTTGAGGATACCCGGCGCTCACCCCGCTTCCGGTGAACTGGCTGAACCTGCTTACCTACCTTGAGCAGCGGGTCCAGGTGAGTAACGGATTGGGGAATGTACACCAGTTCATCTCCACGCAGACGTAGCTGCCGCTCTCTCGTCAGCGGTTCTTCAGCATAACTGATCTGTCCCTCAAGCCTGGCACTGGCAGGAAGGATGCCCATGATTGCTTGTGCCAGCACGCTTTTGCCCGATCCGCTTGCCCCTACGACAGCTACAATCTCGCCTTCATTTACGGTCAGATCCAGATCCTGAATGACTTCGCTCTCCTCATGTGCAAACCAGCCACGAGCTCGTCTGAATGAAACGGAGACCCCTTTTACTTCAAGAAGAGCCATCGTTATCCTCCCTCCCTTGAACTACCTGTCCCTGTCAACACTTTCAAACTGTTCCCGAGCACATCAAAGGCACGAACGACCAATAACAGTGCCAGCCCCGGGAAAAAGGCAAGCCACCACATGCCTGCGGACAGATATCTCATCGATTCTGACAAAATAATGCCAATGGCCGGCTGCTGAGGCGACAGCCCGAGCCCCAGAAACGTAATTGCAGCCTCATGCAGAATGGCATGAGGGAAGATCAGCAATGTACCCACGAACAACTGTGGTACCAAGTGAGGAAGCATGTGCTGTGTAGCAATCCTGAACCGGGATTGGCCCAGCCTGCGGGAAATATGAATATAATCTGCCGATTTCAGCTGAATCATCTCCGCACGAACAATCCGGGCCAGATTCGGCCAGTGTGTCAGGGCGATGGCAGCCGCCACACCAGGCAGACCTCCACCGAAGACAAAGGCCAGCATCACGAGGGACACCAGATGAGGTACACTCAGGAATAGATCAATTAGCCATGAAACCACCCTGTCGGCAAGCTTGCCTGAAGCAGCGATCAATCCCAGCACGAGTGCCACGATCCCTCCTCCGCACGCAGCCAGCAAACCAACCTGAATGCTGGTCGTTAATCCCTTCAGCGTACGCATGAACATGTCCCGTCCCAACCAGTCCGTACCGAAGGGATGTGCCCATAACGGGGCCAAATTCCGCTCTTTCAACGAAGTTAGCGTGGACTCTGCGGGGAGCACGAACCCTGCCAGCCATAAGATAACAATCCAGCCGAGTGCCAGACTCCCCCAGATCAAGGCCCGTTTGCGCGGGTTGGCATAGCTCCGCTGCTTCTCGAATCCAGACACGCCTGGAGACAATTCGGCTTGACGCCTCCACCGTTTACCGTAATTCCGCTTCTCCGTTTCTTCAGATCCGCCCGATCGCAGCCGCAGCACAGCACGAATTCGTCTGGAGGACTGCTCCATCTCTTGCTTCATGTTAACAGTTCCTCCTTCATCCGCGGATCAATGAACCGATAGAGTATGTCTGCCAGCAGATTGCCGGTAAAAACAAAGATCGTACTGCACAGGACAAGTCCGAGCAGCAGCGGCACATCCCCTCGCAGTCCAGCCTGAACGGTGGCCTGTCCCAGGCCCGGATAAGAAAACACCTGTTCTGCAAGAACAGCGCCTCCAAACAGTTCACTGAAGGAAGCAAATTGCAGCGTTAACGCAGGCAGCACGACATGTCTGAACCCATGCCTGCGGAACAGCTGCACGCCACGTTCGCCCCTAGCTCTGGCAAAGAGTATATAGTCCGAGTCCAGCACATCCAGCAGCTTCTGGCGGGTATGCAGAGCAATGGCTGCCACACCAGTCAGACTCAGGGTTAATGCAGGAAGAACCATATGTATGGCACGATCTGTCCATGTCACCTGATCAGCTGCCATCCCTGCTGGAACACCCAAGCCAACCGGAAGCCAGCCTAGCCACACACCGAACACCATAAGCAGCAGTAAGGCCATCCAGAATACCGGAGTGGAAGCCAGCGTATAGCAATACCAGCAGATCAAGCGATCCAGCATGGATTCCCGTTTCATTGCTGCGACTACACCCAGACTGAAGCCAATCAGTCCGGATAAAATCCATGCCACCGCCATAAGCGCGACAGAATTCAGGAATCGTTCCTGAATGATATCCGCAACCGGCTGTCTGTAGATCATCGACGTTCCCAGATCACCCTGGAGTAATGCCTGTCCCCAGGTGAACAGACGCTGGGCAGGCGGGTCATTCAATCCCCACCGCTCTTCAATCAGACTTCGCTGCTCGGCGCTCACTCTGATCATGTCTCCCCCGATGTAGGCCTCAATCGGGTCCACAGGCGAGAACTGCATCAATATAAAAGCCACCACGCTGACTCCTGCCAGCAGTGATAGGAGTCGCAGCAGCTTCACCCCAACATACCTTCCCCATTCAAGAATGCCTGTCATACCATCTCTCCTCAATGTCGGTCAGAACTCGCACTATATTGCCTACTTCGAGTTGTCATCCCAGGACCATTCCTCCAGATTGGATGTCACCGGCCAGCCATGTCCATGGGGGTGAATCTGTTGTTCACCAATGTTCAGGCCATCCTTGACCAGATACAGGTGATCAATATTGACCAGCCATGCCCAAGGGGCGTCGCCCTGATAGCTGAATCCCGTCTTCCCGTCCCACTCTGCCTTCTGCCAGAACGGAAGGGCTGCTTCTTCACTCGTAGCTTGGAGGGCCTGCTGCATCCAGCTATCCACCGCCGGGTTGGAATACAGCCCCACATTGTAGTATCCCTCCCCCTTGTGCGTGCTGCTGTACAGATTGTAGGTTTCCAGCGGGTCATGACTTCCCCATCCGAATAACACGGCATTGGCGTAAGCCTGCTTTTTCGTCTCTTCACGGCTCTTGCCTTCCACATTGATTTTGATACCAGCCTGGGCCGCCATATCCGCAGCAGCAAGGGCAAGGGATTGTCTGGTCAGATCTCCTGCAAAATAGAGCAGGTTGAACTCGGCATCCATGCCGTTTTTCTCCACCACGCCATCACCGTCTGTATCTGCCCAGCCGCCAGCCGTCAGTATCCGCTGCGCTTCTTGGACATCCGCATCTGCAAATACAGCGTCCGGATTACCCCAAGGCAGATCATCACTGACCGAGTATGCAGGACGACCATGACCCTCCAGCACGCCTTCAACCAACGCATTACGGTCAATGGCTACGTTCACCGCTTGGCGGATGGCAAGGTCGGACGTCACATCGTTCCCAGCAGGGAAACCGTCAGCAGAAGTACCGCCCGCAGGCTGCATCGGGAACATGATTCCCCGGTTATCCACGGTTTTGACCGATTCCAGCGTCATGCCGCTTACCTGCTGCTTGCTGAAAGCGGCGGGAATGGCTGCAATGTCGACTGAACCCGCTTGGGCTGCCGCGAAGGCTGCATCCTCGTCCAGATAGAGAAATGTCAGTTTGCGGAATGCAGACTTTTGACCGTAGTATTGCTCGTTTGCTTCCACAATGGCCTGTTGTCCCTTATCCCACTGCACCAGCTTGTACGGGCCGGAGCCGACAGGATGCTCAGCATAATCGGAGCCATAGGCATGTTCAGGCACAATTCCAAGTGTAGTCAGAATACTGATAAACGTGGACTGCGGAGACTTCAATGTAAAGACGACCGTTGTTGAATCGGGGGCCTGCACTTTGGCCATATTTGTCAAATCAATCACCGATCCGCTGCTGGCCGCTGTTTCAAATGTGAACTTTACATCTTCCGCCGTCAGCGGTTCACCATCCGAAAACTTCACGTCATCCCGCAGCGAAACGGTCCATGTGAGCCCGTCTTCACTAACGGAATAATCTGTTGCCAGGTCATTGACCAGTTGCAGCTTAGCATCCCTTTTTAGCAGAGTACTCTGAAAAAGCGGCGAACCATACTGCCCCCAGCCTGTTGTCGGATCAAACCCGCCTTCCGGCTCTGTGCCTACCGCAAGCACCAACTCATCCCTCGGGTGAGAAACTGCAAGTGCCTGACCCTCCTGAACCGATGAAGCACCTTGCGTACATCCTGCGAGTCCAACTGCACACAATAGTAAAAGACTAAGTCCTACCTGACTTGAACGTTTTCTCCATGAAATCCCGTGCATGTTTCCCTTTTCCCCCTTTTGAAATTGACCACTTGCTCTCCTCTAGTAGATGCAGTATTTCTTCCAACCAGATTCGTTACAGTTCATATTCGTGTTACTATTTTTAGCAATTGTAGCACAATAACAAAATAACGTGTCAATAAAGTTGACTTCGAAATCCATATTTTTTCAGTAGTAAAGGTGTTCAGAAGAATCTGTCTGGAATTATGGAGTTTCTCATATCAATAAGTAAGAATAGGTGACAACAAAAAAAGACTATTGGTGATGAACCAGCAGTCTAATTGAATAAGGATATGAAGTTACAGGATGAAGAGCTGTATATAGAGGGCTTCACGCATAAGTTTACCAAATGACATACTCCCAAAACGGGGCAATGAATTGAATAACTACTTTTCCGACTTCTCTGCGGATACACTTAAAGCACTAATTGAACCAAAAACCCAAACAAAGGCTAGTAGATAAATCAGTTTAACTTGGGATTCCTCGTGAAAAATCAGAATACAGAAGAATAGTATAACTCCTGCAATCATTTGAATAGACATCATTGATCTTCTGAAGTAGATTGGAGCGAAAAAACATATGATACCCGCTAGAAAAATAAACAGTTCTTCAGCCATGTGCCTGCACTCCCTTCCTTTTTATGAGAAAGACCTAAATTCACCATATCATGGAATTATCGCAATAATACCATATATTGGTAATAAGCTTCTCGTTAGTTAATTAAAAAGCAGCCGATGATTGTAGTCGGCTGCTTTCTTGGTTATATTAGGTTTTCGTTAACTTAACTTAGTCCAATGGTAAAATCTGTTCTATCTGTGATTTGCTTGGGTACTTTGGCTAGATACCAGCGACTATAGTAATCATAAATATTGAAGAATGTATTTATGTACTTCTGTGTTCTATTTTTTCATAAAGATCTTGCCCGTCATAGCTGCGATCTGTAACAACATCCCTTATGAACCGGATAGCATTACTGGAATCCCCTCCAAACGAAGCCCCACTAAGCGCTCCTAACACCATAACAAATGGATAAAATATAATAGCTAATACGCTCTTCATTTCTTCACCCATCCCCATGATATTCCTATTCATACGAATATAAATTTTAGAAGTTTCAATTCTCTATAAAATAATACATATAGCGACGGAGTATATTTCGTTTTACAACATGGAACGTTTGGCTATCATGAATGCGAAATTGCTTTATAAGTTAAGGACCATTTTCCAAGAAACGGTCCTTAACTTATCCTTAATTCCTTTATTTATGAATCTCAATACTATCTAGATCTAGACCATTTGTTTTAATCACTTTCTTATACCAATAAAAAGAATCTTTAGGAATTCGATTAAGACTCCCATTTCCATGATCGTCCTTATCGACATAAATGAATCCATATCTTTTTCTCATTGTACCACCCGAAAGACTAACAAGGTCTAGTGCGCTCCAAGGCGTATATGCAATAACTTCTACGCCATCCTTAATAGATTCACCGATTTGCTGAATATGTTGTCGTAGATAATCAATTCTGTAATCATCATGAACTCTTCCATCTTGAACAGTGTCTGCTGTACCCATCCCATTTTCAACAATCATGATAGGAATTTGATAACGATCATAAACATGGTTCAATACCCACCTTAAGCCTACGGGATCAATCTGCCAGCCCCACTCCGTCGCCTCAAGATAAGGGTTCTTCATACCATATACCAGATTTCCAGCTGTAAGTTCCTTGGTCTTATCATTCCCGATACAATTAGTCATATAATAACTCATGGAGTAAAAGTCTACTGTTCCATTTCTTAACGTATCCTCATCCCCAGGAAGAATCTCAATTTTAATATTTTTTTCATCGAAATACCTCTTGGCATATGCTGGATATGCTCCTCTAATCTGAACGTCTCCACATAACATATTCTTAATTTGATCTTCTTTTTGTGCTAGACGAATATCTTCAGGGTGACAAGTTAATGGATAATTACACATATATGCTATCATGCATCCAATTTTATTATCCTTATTCATCTGGTGTCCTAAGGTCACAGCCTTCGCACTAGCTATAAATTGATGATGAAGTGCCTGTACTCGGAGTTGCTCTGTATTCTTATCTGATTTATAGGACATATTCATTGCTCCGGCAGTAATAACTCCAAACGGAACAAGGAGACAGTTTATCTCGTTAAACGTAATCCAATACTTTACTTTGCCATTATAACGCTTAAAGAGAACCTCACAATAATTCAAATAGAAATCAATCATTTTGCGATTTGACCAACCGCCATATTCATCAGCCAAATGCAAAGGTGCATCATAATGAAGAATCGTTACAATAGGTTCAATATTATATTTCAACAGTTCATCGAACACATCATCATAAAATTGAAGTCCTTCTTCGTTTGGAACAAGTTCATCCCCTTTGGGGAACACACGGCTCCACGAAATTGACATTCTATATGACTTGAGCCCCATTTGACTCATTAGAGCGATATCTTCTCTAAAATTATGATAGAAGTCGCTTGCAACATGACCAGGATAATAGACGTCAGGCATGATTTTTTCGGTTTGATGGCGATGTACACTACCATCCACACTTCCGCCTAGAATATCCATGATGCTTGGCCCTCGTCCGCCTTCATCCCAACCTCCTTCGACTTGCCCGGCAGAAGTAGCGGCACCCCACATAAAACTACTTGGAAAATTATATTTCATCTCTATTCTCTCCTCTCCACGTTTAAGCATTCAGTACGTTATCTCCATATGTCACATGCCCGATCTTATGTTGTATGCTCGAATAATTATCTGAATTAGTCACCACTATGGACGTTGTAAGATCATATCCAAGGTTTTTGATTGTCTTCAGGTCAAACAACATCAGAACATCACCTTGCTGCACTTGATCACCAGCCTGAACTTCTAACTGGAAATGCTCCCCTTTCAATTTCACCGTATCGATTCCTACATGAATAAGGATTTCCATTCCATTATTGCTTACCAATGCAATTGCATGTTTTGTTTTGCTGATAACTGCGATTGTTCCTGCGAACGGTGCAACAACTTTTCCTTCTGAAGGAATAATTGCCACTCCTTTACCCATGGATTCAGTCGCAAACGCTTGATCATTGACCTCTGATAGTGGTATGGCTTCCCCTTTTAATGGACTTGCAACTTGTTCTTCAGCAACTTCTGAAATTTGTACAGAAGCTTTTTTATTATCTGTAATCTGTACATTAGATTCATCGTTCTTTTCGTCATCTACAGGATCTTTAAAACCAAGAACCCAAACCGCGATAAATGTGAGCACGAATGAGATAATGACAGAGACAATCACCCAAACTAAAGAGATAAAACCCTTATCCCCAATAAAGATTGGAAGAGAAATAATGCTAGGGCTTACAAAGGAATATGCAGTCACTCCCGTTAGTCCAGCTACAGCGCCTGCTATTGCAGAACCAATGAGTACGGCAATAAATGGACGTTTCAACCGTAAGTTCACACCATAAAGAGCCGGCTCAGTAACACCAAACAATGCTGAAACCCCCGCAGAGAGTCCGATACCTTTCATTTTGTTGTTTTTTGATTTCATGGCCACAGCGAAAGCTGCTCCTGCTTGTGCGACGTTTACCATTAATCCACTGACAATCAAAACTGGATCATATCCTTTAGTAGCAAACATTGTAATGATCAAAGGAATCATTGCGTTATGTGTACCACTTAAAACGAGGAACGGGAAGATAAGCGCATTAACACTTACTGAAATCCATCCCCATGTATTCATGACATCTATGAATTTACCAAAATACTGCCCCAATAGGTCCCCAGCAGGTCCAAATACAATCAACATAATTGGTGCAACAATCAGGATAGTAATCATTGGTCTAAGGAACACTTTAATCATCGCAGGGCTTAAACGATTAGCAATAGGATCCACATATGACATCAACCATACTGCTAAAATTATTGGTACTGCTTGAGCGCTGTAACTAATTAATTGCAACGGAATACCAATAAAACTGGTTGAAGTGGCACCATCCGCAGCTAGGGCTGTCAAATTTGGATGAAGTAATATGGCGGCCATAACCATCGCTGCAAAGTGATCGGTATTAAATTTTTTCGCAGCGGTATATGCTACAAAAAACGGTAAGAAATAATAAACCCCGTCACCAAGTATAGTCAAAATCTGCAATGTGGAGCTTTCATTGGTCAGTACCCCTGCACTAACTAGGATAGAACAAAGGACTTTAATCATTCCTGAACCTGCAATGACAGGAATAATAGGAACGAAGCAACTTAACAGTACGTCTACAATTCGACTAATGACATTTTTCTTTTTCGTTGGCTCAGCTTTCTTCTCATCATCGCTAAGGTTGGAACCTTGTCCGATAGCAGCTACTTGGGTGAATGCACTGTAAACTTGTTCTACTTTGGGACCAATAACGATTTGATACTGTCCTCCTTGATTTACGGTACCGTTTACAATTTCCAACTTTTTAATGGCTTGGTCATTTACCTTGGACATATCCTTGATATTGAGCCTAAGGCGCGTCACACAGTGGGAAGCGGATTCAATATTTCCATTGCCTCCTAAATGTTTGAGTATTTCTTCGGCTGTTTTTTTGTGTTCCACCAGCATCATCTCCTACATCGATCTGTTCTCTTGTTGAACAATATTTATGATAACGCTTTAAAACTGCTTGTTATACCTGCTAAATATCCTTTTATGTATATAATTATTAACTCTATTTTTGGAGATGTATTAATTAGAGTAATTATTCATGCTATATTTTTATCCTCAAAACAAAAAAAGTACGCATATTGAAGCGTACCTTCTTTTAATGCTGATAAATAACTCGAATACTTTTTACTTCATTCAAATCTAAAACCGCATCAAGCTCAAGTATCCCATTTGAAACTTCAACCTGGTAGATTTTCATGTGTGGAACAGCTCTTTGTTTAAGGTATTCAATCTCACTATTACTGAGATCTTGGCCCATATTTAAGTTCATCCATTCTTGTTGGATGCTACCATATTTCTCATTTACAGAACGGACTTTAATTTTATACACACCATTATTTATATTCCTTATCCTAAATTGTAGTTTTAAAGAGGTTTCTTCTTCAAAAAAATCTGCATAAACCATTGGCTTATCAGATAACATTTGATCCATATAATACTTGTAATTCAATGAACCACAATTATGACAAATGATAAAATAATTATCCGTTCCATCTGTAGTCATCAGGCTATATTTATTCTTTCCTAGAAAATACTTCCCTTTTCCTATATTTAAGAAATAATATGCATAATACGATGGTTTTTTTAGCCCTTGACTACTTAAAAGACCTGAACCACCATAAAGCAAATTTGGCGTATCCGCCAGATCAGACAAGGCATCCAAAGCATACCAATACCCCATGGCTTGAAGATGACCATAACAGTCTATAATGTTATTAATAAGGTAAGCCGCTTTGTAACAACTATCATTTAACATATTTTGATTCGACATATTGAAATCCCAGTTAGAGATCTGAATATCGTTAATCTCATATCCACTATCACTGACAATCCTTTTAACCATCAAAACTTGATTTTGAATATACTGTGCATCCATTATTCTCCGTAGTTCTCTTTCTTCTTTAATCCCCAGTCCTGATTGGAAGTCAGAAACTAGTGTTAGAAAATCAGGTTGATGCGCTTGTAAAAACCATTCTGCCAAAAACGTTTTGAATCTGTCAGCACTTAGATGTATAGGAAGTCCTGGGCCACCAACCTTAAACTCAGGTGAGAAGGAGTAAAGCCCTTCTTTAATTAAACTAAAAGATCGAAAATATAATGTTTCATTAACAGTGTTGTCCTCAAAATTAAAAACCACTTCAAAATACCATTCCTGTACTTGCTTTATTCCGTATCGATTTATGACATGAGAAATAAAAGATTGTAGAATCCAAGTATATTTCTTTACGTTTTCTTCTTGAGTACTCTCTTTAATGTCCAAGTGTTGAATATCCTCTAAGGGGTTTAGCATAATGTATGGCTTTATTTGATGCTCCATTAGAAAGTCAAAGATACGTTCTAGGTTGAAAAAGTTAAATTTATCACTTTTAGAGCCGTCGAAAATTTTTAGTTCCTTAGAGAAAATATTCCATATCCGACCATACTCGAAGCCTAGTTGTTGTTTGATCAAAATAAATTGTTCTTTTGAAGAGAAATTCTTAAGCATGATTGTCTCATTTAGATTAATTACTTTAGTCCAGTATTTGTTAAAGGGAGTATGGTCCTTTCCAGAGACCTCCAAAAGAGATGCATTATCAAGCACGTTTCTAGTGTTCTCCTCTCTCTCTTTCGCTTCAAGTATCTCCCTCACATTTTCGCGCCAATTGGAGGGCAGTTCAGAGGGTTCATTATGAAGTTGTCGCATATGTTTTAAACGGTAATCATGAGGTGTGTTTTTGTATATTTCTTTAAATAATTTACTGAAAGAACTTACATTTGGGAATCCATTATTCATTGCAATTGAAGTGATGGAATGGTTCGTACTTAACAACTCATTAATCGCATGCGAAAATCGGACTTTATTCAAGTATTTATAAAAATTCATACCAAACTGTTCCTTAAAATACTTAGAAACATAAGGAGCTGAGAGATAAAGAAAATCAGCAATTTCTTTCAAGCCAATATTTTTAAAATAATTAGCTTCAATATAGTTTTCTATTTCACTTTTACGCCCTTCTTCTCTATGTTGTACAACGCCTGGCTCTGTAGTGTACGTTACTGAAAAGTGATGAATAAGGAGGTCAAGAAGTTGGTAATACAAACTGTTTAAGCTTATTCCGTTCGGAATCTGATTTTCATAATGGAATTTCAAGATGTTGGCTACATATTTACGGATTATTGCATATTGATCTTTTTCTTCAATTGATGAATTACATAAGAAAAACACTTTACTTGCATGTAACAATTCTAGAATCTTACGATAATTGAAATGGAAAACCACGTACATTACTTCTTGTTCTGATTTTATACCATGTTTAAATGAAGAATTAATAATAACGACATCTTGTTTTTTTAATAAAAAACATTCCTCCTCAATAGTCAGTTGAATAGTCCCTTTTAAGACATATAGCAACTCCACGTCATGATGCTGATGTACTTCAATATTTTTTTGTTCGTAGAACAAAAAATTAAACAATTGAGCGTTTTTTGAATTGTTATTATCCATAATCATTTCCTTATTAAATTTTGATTTTTAACACTCCATAAATTATTCACTATTGTGGTTTTGTTTAAAACCACAATAGTGAATAATAAAATTTACTGGATCTACTTTGGGCCTATCCCACTTTTAAGCAAACAACATTCCATTACACCTTCATAATTAATGAAGTTTTTTTCAACGATATACTTCATTATACAACCACAGCCTTTAATAAAACTAGAATGGAACATTTCCCTTGCTCTTAGATTAACGTTTCTTCTTCATGCAACAAACCTCCCTCTAGACCACTTTCGAGGGAGCTTAACTCTCTTTTAACCACAGTGGTAATAAAGGAGTAATGATGTAATGTGAGGACCCTACGGTAGAACTTAACTGAGGAACAAATAACGTACTTCAATTCAAAAAGCCCAACTTCTCAGCAAAACATAATAGAGAAAGTGAGCTTTTCAATTACATCATTATATTTATTCGGACCAATATGCTAAGTTGATTTTTCCCGCTCAACTATTTATTGAACTCATTAACTGGAAGAAGTATTCAGGTTTATGAGTCTTATTAAGGTTATACCAGGAATGCAATGTATCTGGTGTAACTACATCTAATGTTTTCAGTACTTCCATCGCAAATTCCAGAGGAGCTATTCCTGATGCAGTAACTACATTCGTATCCGATACCGCTGATTCCATCTCATAGAACTTTTCTCCTTTATAATTAGGACATACCATTTTAGTGTATTCCAAATTATTACTTGTATGCTTTCTGGTATCTAAGTATCCTCTATTCGCAAGGGCCTCCGTTGCACCACAAATTGCAGCAACAATAGCGCCGAGCTCTAAAGCTTGACCGACTCTTTCCAAGATCGGCTGATGAATTTCTTCATTCCAAGTAGTCCCTCCTGGCAAAATTAAAAGAGCTTCACTATCAAGCGTACATTCATTAAGGGAAATCTCTGGTTTTATACTCAATCCTCCCATCGTAGTAATCAGTTCTTTATTCGCTCCTACTGTAATTACTTTTAAAGGTGCTACATCTTTTTTGAAATACCTTCCCGAGTTTAGTTCAGCCACTAAATATCCATATTCCCAGTCCGACATCGTATTAAATACATATAGATAAACTTTTTTGGCTTGCATCCAATAACACTCCAATCCCAATTGATATAGCCAACTGTAACATGACTTCACTGACAACTAGCGTCAGGGAAGTCATCCATTTTGATGAAAATGTATTAATTCCGTCAAAACTTCAATCATTCTTTTCTTAAGGCTTATGGGCTCAACAATTCGAATAGATTTACCGTACGATAAAAGAAAATAAGGTACATATGTATCTATCATATCTCTCTCAAAATGAAATACGGCTTGATGAGAAGTCCGCTCTTGTAAATAATGTCCTAAAAACCAATGCTGGCAAATATCAGCTAATACACTTGTATCCCCTTGAATAACCAAAGAAATAATCTCTTCCTTATCTTCTATGGTTGGAAGAAAATTTTTCATAAAAAAGGCACGTGCTGAAAAATGTTCTGGCTGGTCAAACTTATTTTTGGTTAGCATTAGATCTTCAATTCGATCTACTCTAAAACTACGGATATCACTCCTAAGATGACAAAATCCAATTACATACCACTTATTATTCCAATAGATAAGTCTGTACGGATCAACCAATCTATCCTGTATTTGCTTTCCGCCACTTTTATGGTGGAGAATTTTCACTGAATATCCGTCAGCTACGGCCTGCTCCAACTCCTTCAAAAAAGGCTGCATAGAGGGTGAACTTAATCGACTTATGACTTCAAGACTAGTTAAATGTTGGTTTATCTTCGTTTCCTGCTCTTGATTGGAGTATTTACTTAGTTTTGAAATGGCCCTGTTTAATGCTTTACCTCCATAATATCCGGCTTCTTCTGCAAAAACTGCAGCATGAAATAGTGAAGTTTGTTCCTCAAAATCAAAAAAAAGAGGAGCCTCAATAAAATTGTTCATTAAAGTGTATCCACCGCTATGTCCTGGTTCTGAAATGATAGGTACACCACTTGTTGAAATGGTATCGAT
This sequence comes from Paenibacillus sp. P13VS, assembly GCF_015143645.1. Taxonomy (NCBI): domain Bacteria; kingdom Bacillati; phylum Bacillota; class Bacilli; order Caryophanales; family Paenibacillaceae; genus Paenibacillus; species Paenibacillus sp. P13VS. The sequence continues at coordinate 523,470 of NZ_WYEV01000004.1, forward strand.
ATAACGATACACAGTCCTTATATTCATCTCTAACTTTTCTGAAATTTGTTTTGCTGTAATCTTTTCACCTGATCGAAGCATCCATAGAATGGCTAGCATGTTGTCTATTTTAGGCATGTCATTCCACCCCCATATAAATTCTCTTGTTAGTTTAAACCATGTTCTCCAGAGAGCTGTTGAATAAGGTCAGAACCCCGCAATAGAAGCCACGAGTTCCAATTAATTTCGCATCGGTTTTGCTGAAAATCCCCCAGCGACAACCCGTATCCTCCAGATGAAATCTTATGATGTCTTCAGCTTCATCTAGGGTAAGAACAACCAGCTTCAACCGATCTGTAACGATGTCAGGAAATATTATGGACAATTCTGATGGCCTCCGTTAAATCAATTTTACCAATATTTAGACTAACACATCATGCAGTTATTCTGCTTAATAGCCTAAGGAAGATTAATAATGGTTGAACTGTCCCTGTGTTTCATCCACACCGCTTGTTTACTGTCTGAATATTACTGTATTTAGCTTAATGAGAACTACCGCTAGAGTATGAGGTCATAGAAGGTGGGATGGGAAAAATGGCTACTTTATCAACTGGGCCGATTGAAAACAATCCCGTTTCCGGGGTTAGACCGACACAACAGGTTACGATTAGATTGGTTAGTCGTGCTGCGGACTCTCTAACTGTATCTGTCCAGGGGTATGTGCTCAGCACAACAAGAACACTGTATGTGAGCGAAGTAATCAGTATCGCCCCTAACGAAGCATTGACCAGAAACTATTTTGCGGATTTAGATGCTTATGAGTTTGTTTTTGAAACAAGCACGGAAGGTGCAGAGCAAGTAGGGATTTCAGTGTGGGGCAAACAAGCCTCTGGACAATTAGTTGATGCCCATCGTGTAGTAGAACACGAAAAAAACAGTTAAGAACAGTCTGGCAGATAAATCTGCTCAAAAGAAGGAGATGTGGCGATGAGCTTTTTATCGACAGGGCCAATAGAAAATAACGCTGTGAACGGTGTAAGACCGACTCAGACAGTTACCATCAGAATCGATAACCGCAGCGATGTGACAGCATCATCCGTACAAATACAGGGATATTACATGAATGCTGGATTGAGAGTTCTGTATGTCAGTGAGTCTTTTGACATCGCACCCAATCAAGTCGTAACCAACAATTATTTTGCCAACTTTGATTCGTTCGAGTTTACCTTTACAACAACCACGACGGTTAATGATCCTATACAGGTATCCGTCTGGGGTAAGAGCAGCACAGGCTCTTTAGTAACAGCCCATCGCTTGGTCTCTTCCGAATTGCTGGGTGATATTCCAGGCCTCACCGGTGCCACAGGTGCAACAGGAGCTCCGGGGGCTACCGGAGTAACGGGTGCAACGGGGGCTCCTGGCTCTACTGGTGTCACAGGTGCAACGGGAACTCCGGGCTCTACCGGTGTCACTGGTGCAACGGGGGCTCCTGGCTCTACCGGTGTCACAGGTGCGACGGGGACTCCGGGCTCTACCGGTGTCACTGGTGCGACGGGGACTCCGGGCTCTACCGGTGTCACAGGTGCGACGGGGGCTCCGGGTTCCACGGGTGTCACTGGTGCGACGGGGGCTCCAGGTTCCACGGGTGTCACAGGTGCGACGGGGGCTCCAGGTTCCACGGGTGTCACAGGTGCAACAGGCTCTCCAGGGGCTACCGGTATCACAGGTGCAACGGGCTTTCCAGGGGCTACCGGTGTCACAGGCGCAACGGGGACTCCGGGGTCTACCGGGGTCACAGGTGCAACAGGCTCTCCAGGGGCTACCGGTGTCACTGGTGCGACGGGGACTCCGGGGTCTACTGGTGTCACAGGTGCGACGGGGGCTCCAGGCTCTACTGGTGTCACAGGTGCAACGGGGGCTCCGGGGGCTACTGGTGTCACAGGCGCAACAGGGGCTCCAGGTTCTACCGGGGCTACTGGTGCGGCAGGTGCTGGAGCTATCATTCCTTATGCGTCCGGACTTCCAGTTTCGCTGACTACTGTATTAGGGGGACTTTTGAATACCTCCAGTTTAGTTGGATTTGGCAACAGTGCTTCAGGTGTAAGTGTCAACGGAGGAATCATTGATCTCACAGGCGCTGCCGGCACCTTGCTAAACTTTGCTTTCTCCGCATCACGTGCAGGAACGATTACTTCACTGGCTGCTTATTTCAGTACGACAGCTGGACTAAGCTTGGTTGGATCTACCATAACCATAACTGCACAACTATTCAGATCTACTACACCAAATAACTCCTTTACAGCCGTACCGGGTGCTGTAGTAACCTTGACGCCTTCATTGACCGGTGTCTTGGCACTCGGAACAATATCCAGCGGATTGACAACAGGACTAAGCATTCCGGTAGCTGCCAGTGACCGTCTGCTTATGGTGTTCTCGGCATCGGTAACAGCGGGAATTGATGTGGCTACAACGTTGGCTGGATATGCAAGCGGCGGACTTAGCATCACTTAACCTAGAGTTCAGTTTCAAATTTAATCAAGATACAGAGACCCTTCGCAGTTCATGGCGGGGGTCTCTATCTATGTATGAGCACTCAAGTGGTCTATTTGGCCCGCTTGCTGAACAAAAAAGCAGCCGATCATATGGATCAGCTGCTTACTACATATTTATTCAGTTATCGTTTCGCGTTAATTGAACTTTTCGTTTTGATCGTTTGTTCATGAGCTTACCCGATTATACATGCTGAAGTACCAAGCGTACCCTCTACCTCGTTTCCTTCCTTACGCCAGTATTCCATGCCTCCAAGCATTTCTTTCACCTGAAAACCCAGACGGGATAAGCGGGCTGCTCCTTTGCTGGCGCCATTGCAAGCCGGTCCCCAGCAGTAGACGACGATGACCTTATCTCTGGGCAAAGACGCCGTTGTTGCTTCGCTGATCGTGTTGGAAGGAAGACTAAGAGCTCCCGGGATATGGCATTCTCCATAAGCAATAACGCTTCTGACGTCGATGAGTACAAAGTCATTGAGACCATGCGTCATATCGTGCTTTACATCTGAGACGTCCGTTTCTACGGCAAGCTTGTTCATGAAATGCCGATGAATGTTCTCAGGCGAAGGAGCAGGCGTCTCTAAGACGAGGGAATATCGGATTTGATTTGTCATTTGGGTTACCTCCAAGGGGGCTGATTTGATTTCTTGCAATCAATGTAACACAGCCTTTAACCATGGAGTTATCGATAGAAATCTATAAGATACTTCAATCATATTGATGATTGGTTCCACTGATCAAATCCACGAAACCTTGAAAAGCTTTAGATTTCCACTTCTTTTTAGAATAAATGAGTTGCGTATAAAAGTTACACTCCGGATGGACGAAAGGAATAGCGACAATTTGGCCCTTACGGATTTCCTCGGCAACCGCTATATGCGGCAGCAAGGCAATACCAAGATCGTAAATGACGCACTGCTTGATTGCTTCCAGATTGCCGAATTCGTAGGAAAGACTGTAATTCACTTGATTCCCTTTCAGAACATTGAGAAACATGGCCCGGTAAGTGCAGCCATCTTCTGTCATAATCAACGATTCACCCTCAAGATCTTCAATGTGGACTTCACTTCGACAAGCTAGTTTATGATCAGGATTCGTGATAAAAACTAACGGCTCTTCTCTCAAAATGCGGCAGTGAAGATCGGGGTCCTTAAATGGAGGATCCAAAATGATCCCTATGTCTAGTTCGCCACTTTTAACTGACTCAATAATATAAGGTTCGTTACCAGGCTGAATAATCACATTGATACCAGGATATTCTCCACGATACTTTTGAAGATATGGCGGAAGGCAGAAGGCAGCCAATGTCTCGATAGTTCCTATGGACAGTTTTCCCTTGGATTGTTTGGATACGACTTCTTTGGACTCTTCATGCAGTCTGTGTATATCGTTGGCGTATTGCAACAGCGTTTCGCCAGCCAACGTTAGTTTCATTCCTCTGCCAAAACGTTCTAAGAGAACGACCCCGTAAGCTTCCTCCAGCTTCTGAATCTGAGTCGTGATGCTGGACTGTGCATATCCAAGTGTTTCCGCGGCTCGCGTATAGCTTCCCCACTTCGCCACTTCCCGAAAGGTTTTCAAATAAGTTAGTTCCACTAGTATCCCCCACCTTTGCAAGTTCCCGATACTTTATCATGAACTCTCGGTTATGACAATTGAAACATCAAAATTAATGATCTTACCTATTCATAACTATCGATAACTTTGAGGAGAATCAGATGTAAAGCGAACCGCGGATAGGGAGCTTGAAGTGCTGACAACTTTGCGGAAATTAGTCGATTAGTAGAACAACATTCTAAGTAACCCACAAGCTTTAAAAACCATTAATTTTTATTAACTAACCTGTGACCTGGATCATTCTGATTCTCTTTTTGTATCGGCAACCTGTATCACAGGATATGTTTTAACCGATTGGTCTAAAGTCTGCTTCTCCATTAGCTTCCCATCTAAGACAACCGCTGATATGCTTGTCGTGTTTCGAATGTCCTCCAGCGGGTTCTTGTCTAGCAGTACGAGATCAGCTAGCTTTCCTTCCTCTACAGTTCCTAGCTCCTGCTCTCTCTCCAAATATCGGGAGGGGTTCAGCGTTGCCGTCTGCAATGCCTGCAACGGGGTAAGTCCGCTTTTCACTAACATTTCGAGTTCATCGTGCAAGGAAACGCCGTATATAAAGTTAGTCATCTCGTAGCTGGAATCGGTACCTGCAAGCATCGGTACTCCGGCATCGTTTAACTTTTTGACCATGCCTGGCGTTGTGGAATTTATAGCCGTCATTAATTCCGTTTGTTCAGGAGGAGTGGCGCGAATCACTTCAGTCCAGTACTCCTGTACAGCAGTCGGTACGTATTTGGATCGCTTGTCAATTTCAGTTTTCGCCATATTATAATAGGTAACCATCGTCGGGACAGGCCATACTTCCTTTTCTTTGAAAGTACGGAACAGCTTGTCTGCCTTTTCAGAATCATAATGTTGAGATGCCTCTATCTCCGCAAACGAATAACCAAGCAAATCGCTCATATCGGCATTTTCGAAAAGTTCGTCCTCGATGCTCGAAGTTCCGATAAACAAACCATGCAAGTGTTCGATGCTCTTGAATCCCAGTTGAACAGCTTCACTGGCGCGCACCTCCACTGGTAAATGACCGACTACTGGTAAACCAAACTTTTTGGATTCATCCATGACTGCCAAAAACAAAGAACGTGGCAACCAGGAGTATACCTTGATATGACCTGCGCCTATCTCCGCATTGTGACGTACGGCTTCGCGCGCTTCTTCCTCTGTTTTTAAGTAAAGCATGTGAGGGGCTTCATCAGCCGGCCCTCCATTTAAGGTCAAACCTGCATAGACAAGACGTGGAGCTGTCATACCAGCCTGAATACTCTTGTTCCACTGATCGACGTTTGTGAGCGCTGCCCCCATCTCCCTTACTCCAGTCACTCCGTTAGCCAAAAAGAGTGGGAAAGCATTTTTATAATTTTCTTCCAGATGCACGTGCATGTCCCACAATCCAGGAATGACATATTGTCCTTTAGCATTCCTGACCTGTGCCAAATCGGGAATGTCCACGTCCTCACTGTTTCCAATGTGAGTGATCTTATTTTTCGTAATGGTAATCGTCTGATTATTGACTAACTTGCCGGACCTTACGTCCACTATCGTCGCATGCTGAATCACCAGCGTCTGACTAGGATCAGTCTCCTTGTTTGTATCATTGGGATCTGTACATCCTGTTAATAGAATTAATAATGCCATAAATCCTAATAGCGGCTTCCCTAAATAACGATTTTTGTTCAACAAACTCATCTTTATCCTCCTCGTAGTTATGAATCTTATTGGGTATAATTTGATAGTAAAGTACAGATCCTGCTTTTTTATTAATGAATCCTTACAAAAAACTTACATTAGAATGGGTGCAAGAAATTTATATTCAACTGTAGACGCTTTAAATGATGCATTAGAATTTGGGTTTTGAGTTTTGGAAAATGTTAAGTCCGATGGTATACAACGTTTCTCTCAACCTTGCATCTTTCATCTGAAAGAACATCAATAGAAAAAACAACCTCCCGACCATAATCAATTACTATTAGCCGTTCATCATTAAACTAATCTGCCCGTTAGTTGAATAAAAGCAGCGGATCATATTGATCAGCTGCTTTCTTAGTTTTAACGCTATCGTTTCCCGTTAATGTAATGACGGTCTAATTCTACTCTTGTTTTGAAGCATGGTCATTGCGTCCTTATCTTCAAATATTATTTTGTAATTTCATTATGCTGATTAATTTTTGAAAATCACGACCATGTGCTTGCTTCCCATATATTCAACGGAAGTATTTAACTGCTCCGCCACAAAACGAACAGGAACGAACGCACTGCCGTTCTTCAGAAGTAAAGGAGCATCTTGCATTACCGTTTGCTGGTTTACTTTTACCTGCCTGTTCCCTACAACCCAGCGAATCGTTTTACCATCCTTCTTAATCGTTACCTCTTTGGTACTCTGGTTCCAATTCACGGCTGCCCCAAGCTTCTCGGAGATGAAACGGATCGGCACATAGGTACGTCCGGTCTGAATAAATGGCGCTGCGGTAATACGATAAGCACTGTCTCCCACATAAGCTGTTGTGCTGCCAATCACCAAGCGCTGTGTCTTACGCTGACCGCCAGGCAACTCATTTCCCGCCATTTTCACAAATAATTTATATGTTTTCGATCCCTTGGTTACATCTAAATAGTTATTTTGCAGTGCAAGTGGTTCAATGAATGCACCCGTATCATAATACGGTAAAAAACCACGTTGTTGGAGCGGCTCTAAATCCCAGATTCGATTGTTTTTCAAATAGAGGTAAGACAATCTTTGAAGATTTCTCAACGGCTCCAAATCATAGATCTCGTTAGATGATACATCCAGAGAAAGTAAGTTAGTTAATTTAGATAACGGAGCAAGATCTTTGATGTTATTATTCGCAGCATCGAGTCTCCAAAGATTAACCAATCCTGCTAGCGGCTTTAGATCTGTGATCTGGTTAGAACTTATGGACAACGTATTCAGATTCACTAGTCCCGCTAGCGCTGAAAGATCATTTAATTGGTTCCTTGATAACGATAAATCTGTCAACTTCGTTAACTTCCCAAGGGGCTTAATATCCTCAATTTGATTGTCACTCAAATCCAAAGTCGTCACATTGGCCGCATACTCCAACCCCTGCAAACTCTTAATTCCTTTACCTGCTAAAGGAACGTCGGTCAGTGACTCTAGATCCTCTTTGGTTAGGGATTCATCGTCGTTTTTATTCAATAATGACTTAAGCGCTTGTTCTAGATTGAGATCCTCAAAAGCCAAAGGCTGTTGGTTAGACGCCTCCATGTAAGCCTGTCCTGGTAAGCCCAAACATAGGACAAAAATAATTAATAATCCAGCAAGATATTTCTTCATTCTGACCCTTCCTCTCCAATCCCTGTATAAACTAGCCATTAGTTGCTTGAATTAAGACGCAGTTTCCAAAGAAAAGTTGTATTGAAGAGTCATGTAAATAGTTGAATAATAGCAGCCAATCACAATGATCAGCTGCTTTCTTGTTGTTATGGGCTAACGTTTCCCGTTAGTTTAATGAACCTCTATTAAGCATTTAGTCGAGACCACGCCTGGTTAACTACGGAACAAAGGAGCACACCAAGTACCCGTAGAAGAACTTCGGCTCGTGCTCCTAGTTTGTATCCTCCCATAGTTGAACGGAAAAGAAGTATCTCTATATACTAAAAGGGAGTAATCTTCATCTTCTTTAACAAAAAGTTCATAACGTCTCTTTAACCATTTAAGTGACCTACTCATGAAGTTTGTAATTACATATGTATAAGTGATTCAGTAGGACGTCCAATTTTATAAAAAAAATAATCCCAACCTTTATTTCGCCTGGCACACTATATAATTGTCAGGAATTACAGATGCAAATATGGAGGAAAAAATGGATTCAATTCGTAATAACGGAAAAGAAGCCGCTGAAGCGATTCGGAGCTATGTCAAACCGATTTTCGGTTTTGCGTTAAACCGGGTCAAGCACCGGGCCGAGGCAGAGGATCTGGCTCAGGAGATTATGCTGCAGTTGTTGAAATCCTTCTCTGGGATTCGGGACATTAGAAGCCTTGACGCTTACGTCTGGACGGTTGCTCGATACACTTGGGTGAATTGGTTGAAAAAACGTGCGCATGCTCCCCAAGCGATCGAAATCAACGGCATGTCTGAACTGTCTGCCGCCCCTTCCCGGGAACCGCTTGAACGTCTGCTGGCAACCGAAGCTTCACGCGAGCTGCGCCGAGAAGTGGCGTTTCTGTCCGACATCCATCGCCGGATCGTGGTCATGCATTACTACGATGAGCTTAAAATTGGCGATATCGCGATTGCTCTGAACATTCCTGTCGGCACGGTGAAGTGGCATTTGAGCGAGGCTAAAAAGAAGTTACGGAAAGGGATGAAACGTATGCGTACAACAGGAACTTTAAGTGTCAATCCGGTCAGCATGGGGGAAATGGGCCATTCCGGTTCGGCCGGCAGTTTGGGCGAAACCAACGATTTTCTTGGACGCGCCTTGGCGCAAAATATCGTTTACGCGGCTTATCACAAGGCGCGGACCGTACATCAAATCGCGGAGGAACTGGGTATGCCGCCGTCTTTGTTGGAAGACGAAGTCCGGCACCTGGCCGATTACAATTTTCTCATCCAAACCTCTCCCGGCAAATATCAAAGCAACACCATCATCTGGGACCTCTTCGAATTGGCCGTAGCCGGTCATCAATTCTGGCAAGATTGCGCTGCCGAAGTGGCCGATGTTCATTTTGACGCGTTAATGGAAGTTCGCCGGCAAGTTGAGGATAGCGGAGTGTACGTTCCGGACGGCGACTATAACTTCCTGCTCTGGACCTTGCTGCCCAAGAACGTCGAGGAGCAATCTTGGCGGAGCATGCCTGCGGGCGAAAACTTCGACGCGGTCGCACCAATACGAAAGGACGGAGGTCAGTATATTGCCTATGCAGCGTTGAATCGGAGCCACTATACCGATCCGGGTTTTGATATGAGTAGTTACGTCACCTTCGGTCCGTCGCTCCGCTACGTCGAAGACACTCCCCTATACTTGTGGCAATTCAATACGCACTGGAGCGACCGCGAGATGGATTGGCGTTTCCTGGAATACCGGAATGTCGAGATTTGTCATGCGTTCCAACAAGGGGAACTGCCCGACAACGAAGAGAACGCCGAGCAATATTCGTTTCTGCTGGAGAAGGGGTACATCCGCAAGACCGAAGAGGGGTACAAGTTCAATGCGGTTTGGATCGACTCTCCGCAAACGTTGGATCGGTTGAACAAGGCAATGCCGGATTTGTCCGCTCTGTATGCGCCTGCTGTCGGCAAGCTCTACGACAAAATGCTCAACCTGTTCCTGCAAAATCAGCCGAAGCATTTGGAGCCGCAGCTTGCTTACATGGTGAGAGGCAACACCGGCGGAGGCCGGCTGGTCGCCTATATTTTGAAGCATTTGATCGATAACGGGAAGTTGAAACCGCCGTTGCCGCACCAGCAGAAGACGATTTCAACCTGGATGGGACCGGTCAAGTAAGTTGGTTCAGAAATACGAAGAATGGCCGTTCCCGGGTGGTGGTCATTTTTACACAAAACTTCCAACGAAGTGATTAGGACATCGCTATTTCACCACGCCCCCATCCTGAACGTATGAAAATGATTAAAAAACTACCTATGACGCATGTGCGTCATGGGTAGTTTTTTAATCGCAATCGTATCTGCCGGATTTCTCCTTTACTTTATGATTTTTAATCTTTCTTGTCCGCAACCAACCTTGAGAGGCTACATGCTCCACTACTAAGCAGATCTATTCAGCAAAACTGCCCGTTAGTTGAACAAAAGCAGCCGATCAGATTGATCAGCTGCTTTCTTTATATTGTTACATTAACGTATCCCGTTAGGTCAATAAGATAGATGAGCAAATTCCGGTTCTGAACCAGCTGATCCCCATACTTCTCCATCAACACTATAACCACCACCACTCCATTGGAGTACATAACCTCCATTAAGCATGCCTTGTTCGAAACCTTCATTAAAATTAATCCAATCAAGGGATTCCCCGACAGCAATTTTTCTAGCGAAATACAGATTACTGGTATCTAAGTGCGTTAAACTAACATTGACTTCATGGCTACTATTGTTCTTCATTCGAAGTCTTATACGTACAAATCCCGGATCTACTGAAAAAGGTTGTTGTACAGTTGCTCCTCCAGAAGCAATGTAGTGGGAGGGTTTATTCTCTTCTTCGCTTAAAGAATTAGTAAGGTTTGTACTTGCCGACTTGCTTGATAGTTCACCAGACTTTGGATTAGACGTATTCTCTTGAGCTGGACTTGATGAATCACAGGCAGTTACAGTCGCTATTATTAAAGTTAAAGATAAAACAGTAAAAATAAGAACCTTTTTATTCACAGTTTAAACCCTCTCGTATCCCTTAATTAGTTATTGTAAAACCTATAAAATGTTTCTCGTTATTAACAACGCCTCACAGTCAACAAAAGTTACATCTGTATTTACAATATGGCATTGAGCTAACCTGCTCGTTAGTTGAACAAAAGCAGCTGATCACTTTGACCAGCTGCTTTCTTGGTTTTCTTAGCTCTCGTTTTTACGTTAGTTGAATGCTAGATTAAGACGGGTCCCTGCTTTCATTATTACGGCTTGACCGTTTCGTTAATCTTCTCGAAATACGGGGACAGCTTGGAGGCTAGTTGTTCAAATTGCTGCTGCTCTTTTAGGGTCAATTTTTCCTCATGACTGACCCCATTTTCATCAGTGATCTTCAACTTCAATACCATCAACTGCTTGGTCAGTTCCATATATTCTTTAAACTCATCTTCCGTGAGCTTGCCTTTTGCTGCCTGAAGCATTCCTTCAATCTCTTGATAGTCTTCTTGTGTCCCCCCTTTCTGTTCAATGGTCGAAGAAGAACCAAAAATATCATCGGCCAAATAGGAAGCTGCAAATGCAGCTGACGGAATGAGGATTGCTACTGCAGCAATACCTGTGAGTATACGTTTTTTCATTGGAGATCTACCCTTCTTCTCATTTACATAGTTTTGATAGGACTGTCGTACACGTCCATACAACTCGGGTGGGCAGTGCATCGAATCCGCCACCTGGCGAAGTTCATCACTCAACTCTTTGTCAATGGACATACACGTCTCCTCCTGTCATTTCATATCGTTTCCGAAGTTCTTTCCGTGCTAGATGATGCCTGGATTTAACTGTGCCAACGGGGATCTGCAACATGTCCGCAATTTCTTCCAAGGTATAATCGTGAAAATAGCGCAGGATGACGACCACACGTAGTTTGTACGATAACTGGCGGACAAGGCTAAAGAGCTCATGCTGCGTTTCGGACTGCAAGACGACTTTGTCCGTCCAATCGAACTGTTGTTCACAAGTCATCTGGCGATTTCGTTCAAAAAGGCTAATTCGTCTCCAGGTCTTTCTTTTCCAATCCTGTACAAGATGGACAGTGATCCCGTGCAACCAAAACCGGAATGGTCGGTTAGGGTCTTATTTCTGATATGACCGCCACATGTGCATATAAACTTCATTCACAATTTCCTCAATGTCCTGTTTGTTGTAGACGAGAAAAGCAACGGTCCGATAGACATCTTGGTGAGTAGCCTGATAGACCAGCTGGAAAGCTGACTCATCACCAAGTATTGCTTTTTCAAGCCATTGAATTAACTCTTTATCATTCATGGGGGCCCCTCCTGAACGTGATACAAATCTTATTTCGCTCCCGTGCGGGAAAAGGTTCAGTAGAAGAAAAAACTTTTTCAATAGCCTTAACATTAGCTTTTCTTTGTCAAAGCTGTTCCTCTGCGGAAACAAGGTGTATATGGAAGAAACATAGCTAGGCTGTGTAAACTGTCCTTCAACAAAAAAACAGTTGATCGTTATTGACCAACTGCCTCGCTATCTTTATTGATCTAAAGTCTCCCGATAACTTAATGTGTAGCTTCACTTTTTTAATTGAGTCATTTTTTTAAGGAGTACCGCGGTGCAGACCGATATAACACTGGCTAAGTATAAAAGTGCATATGCTATGGCAGCATAATATGTAAGTTCAGCTTCAAGATCGGAGTCTGTAAGAAAAATAATAATGAAAAATCCAACAACAAAAACTACTAAACCTAATAGAACATTTTTAATTAATTCCATCACATACTCACCTCCCAGGGATTTTTGACAGTTCCCGCATACTACTTTAGCGTTTATAATTTTCCTCTCTTAACTTATTCTCGATCGTGATTTAGCCCTTTCCCAAAACAAGTCTTTTGAGGTAAATCCATATTGTTATATAATTCGAGTAATTCGGAACGAATATCCAATGTTTTAATAGTAAGTATATATCCATTTATCATGTTAGCAATCATTTCAATTTCAGTTAAATTGTATGAAGTGATATCCATTTTCGAAATGTTCACTTGTTTACCAAGCACTTTTGATAAAGAAGAGGTAATTTGTTTCTTTACATCGTCATTTAAACTTTCAAACTGGAGTACAAGATCTTCAAGGTCATCCTTGCTACCTTTCATCAAACTGTGGGATTGGATAGCACAATGCTTTGAAGATGAAGATTTGATAACATAAATCTCAATGATGTCATCCATTTTAAATTTAGTGTTTTTACCTTCTTCTGTTTCAACAAATAGATAGCCCTCATTTAATTCTTTAGAAACACCACGGAAAAATTCATTTTGATTATTAACTTTAAATATTACAGAATGCTGATCTTTAACTGTCATCTCAATAAATTGTCTTTTATTTATCATATTATGCAATGTGTTCCCCTCCGTTTTAGAACTAATTAGCCAGTTTGTTGAACAAAGGTAGCTAATCACGTTGATTTGCTACCTTCTTTTGTTAGTCGAATTGAAACAGGGCTTCTACCGTATCACTTGCGACCGGCAACTCGGCGCCCTTTTTCCAAATGAGGATAGGTTCCTTAGGCGACCCATAATATACGGCTCGAATTTCAACACCTTGATTGGCTCTTATTTGTTCAAGGTTAACAAAGTCATACTTATTGGCTAGTCCAATTTGATAATATTGTTTAGATCTAATAAGAGGACGAACGGGTACCATATATACATCCCCATCACTATTCACCTTATAATTAATTTGGTTTACATTGTACCCATCCGTCATTTTTACATGATATACAATTTTTCCGTCACTCAACTGGCTTATATCCGTTATTCGTATTACCTCGGTAGGTACAGTCACAATATTCCATTGGGTAAGGCCTATATACCCCAAGATTAGTAGAGAAAAAATAGAAATAGCAACTAATACTCCCTTAGCAAATGCCCTTGCCTTTGATCGGTCCCAAAACGCTGCAATACTTTTAAGTCCATTTCCCTCAATCATATTTCTCTCAATATTTTCAAGGGAAAGATACTCTTGCTCTTTCAATTTTTCCAGCGTCAGCTTGCAATCTGAACATGTATTAATATGTGCTTCAATATCTTCTTTTGTGGCTGTGCTGCATACATCATCATAATAAAGAGGCAATAAATCTCTTACAATATCACATGGTAGTTTACTCAATTCTTTTCCTCCTTCAGCAAATCTTGCAACTTGTTCCTCGCTCGGTGAAAAGTGACTCTAGCCCAGCTTTCCGTTTTACCAAAAACTTGGCTTATATGGTTGAAGGATAACTCTCCGAAGACTCTTAACATAAATACTTCCTTGTATGGATCATCCAAGTTATGCAACAATTTGTGGATGTGTAGGGATTCTGCTTTGTCAATTAGTTTATTTTCAATATCAAAATCATTAGTTATTGCTAGCGGTTCCTCTGTCTGCAACTTTTTTTGCTTTTGCAAATACGTAAAGTAGTTGTTTTTAGCAATTTGACACAACCAAACTTTAATGCTGCATTCGCCTCTAAATTGATTTATATTCTTCAACGCTTTAAAAAAAGTTTCTTGCGTAATTTCCTCCGCGATCAGCTTATTCCGGCTTAAGGATAAAGCAAAACAATACACTTCTTGAAAGTACTGATCATAAATTCTTCTCAAGTCCGCCAATTGTTCACCACCTTCAGTAATAAGACAGCAAAACAAACGATTTGTTACAATTTTATATATATATTTTTTCTGAGTTGTGACTGCCAATAGGTTGCAAAAAAGATACACTAAAAAAGGACCATAATCTGGCCCTTTTCACTTAATTTCTATTCATTGCGATTATATTCTTATTTAAATTTTTTTCAGAGTAAGTCACTCTTTTTTATCTAGTATTTGTTAGAGTTTGCTTCTTATGATCTCCTTACAAACAGATTTATTACACTGTTATTCTACCCCTTTTATTCAACTATCCTGCCTGTCAGCAGAATACTTAATTATTAATCCAATCATTGTAATGATCTGCTACAAATCGAATTTCGCTCTCATAGTGGGCCAAGTGTCCTTCATAACCTTCTATTCTGCTTATAAAGCTTCAATGAACCACCCTAATTGCTAGATGGCGTCTATCAATTGGGATACATTCCACTTTTAACGAGTAACTCAACTATTGGATATGTGCTTAAAGTACCCATGTCTGAACACAAAAATCTCAATCCCATTCCGACGCTAAAACCCCCATAATATATGTATTATGAAATTCCCCCTCAAAAAAAGCATGCTTCCTTAACTCCCCTTCCACAACAAATCCCAATTTCTTATACAAACGAATAGCTTGTTCATTAACTCCTCTAGTTGTTAAGTAGATTTTATTTAAACGTAGCTGCTTAAAGCCAATGTCAATCATTTGCTTCATAGCAGGTGCTCCATAACCTTGTCCACGTGCTTCTGGAGCTAACAAGATACCAATACTTGCTCTACCATGTTCAAGTTCTATATTTTGAAGAAAAACCCATCCAATGAGGCGCTTTTCTTCATTTTTTATCGCTAATAAAAGATCTCCGTCTTGACGTTTTTTCTCCACATGATTCACAGTTTGTTCATAGGTCAATGGGGTTCTTCCAACCATGGAAATAGAAACAGAGTCATTCAACCAGTGATGGAGTTCTTTAATGTAATCTGTTTCAAAAGCATGTAGAGTTACTTGTTTATCGCTCATTTTTTTTCCTCTTTTCATAAAATTATTTTTTTAGTAAATATAAATTGACTTAATCCAAGTTTTTATTTTTTTTCATTATATATCTCAAAGAAATGACTGAAAGGGTCATATTTGTTATCCATTTCCGACTTTTTTTCATGTAGTGATATAGCTAATGATGCTAAAATTAATATACAAGCACACATAGAGATTAAACTCAATAAGCCCAACATGATAACCATACAAGTACCTCCTAAACTTTTTATACATATTGATAAAAGTTTAGATTATGGAAAGCGTTTCAGAGCAAGCGCAAAAAATTTGAAAGGAGAACAAATGGCAAACATAAGAGATATCGCAAAAATGGCCGGCGTCTCAATTACAACCGTATCCCGTGTAATTAATAATCAGCCGTATGTAAGCTTAGAAAAAATAGAAGCGGTTAGACGAGCTATTGAGATAAGCAAATATGAAAAAAACATAAATGCCGTCCATTTAAGTAAAGGAAAAACCTTTCTTATCGGTGTTGCCATCCCATTTTTTAATCATCCATTTTTTGCTTTGATCGTCGAGGGTATCGCAAACGAGGCATTGAATTCTAACTATAAGATGGTTTTGTTCCAGACTAATTATGAAGAAAATAGGGAAATTGAAGCCTTAGATATGTTAAAACAAAAGCAAATCGACGCTTTGATCATATGTTCCAGAATTTGCAAATGGGATGTGATAGATACCTATTTAGATTATGGTCCAATCATCTTCTGTGAAAATACGGGAGACAGAAAAGTTTCTTCAGTATATATGGATCATTATAAAAGTTTCTCCAAGGGTTTAGAGTATTTGTATTCTAAAGGTCATAGAAAGATTGGCATTTGCGTGGGGAGAAAAGCGGGAACAAACGGTGTGCAAAGGATAACAGCCTATAGGGATTTTTTAAAAAAGCTCAACGAACCATTTGAATCTAAAACTATTTTCTCAGACAATTATGATTTCGAGGATGGGCAGGAGATTGTTGAAAAATTATTATATATGAATAATCCTCCCTCAGCTTTATTAGTTTCAAACGACCAAGTCGCTGCAGGAATAGTTACATGTAGTAAGGAAAAGGGAATTTTAATACCAGGTGACCTGGCAGTTATAGGGTTTGACAATCAACCAATAGCTAAAATTATGAATATTACTACAATTGAAATACCTCTAGTGGAAATGGGAAGAAAGTTATTACTTCGGGCAATTAGTAATGAAGTTCTTTCATGCGAAGAAATAGCAGTTAAATTAGTTGAACGACTCACCGTATAACAAAACTAACGTTTGTTAACGCAAAAAAATAAGCAGCCTGCTGATCCGCAGACTACTCATGGCTTTTCAACTAAAATTTCTCGTTGGCTTAATGATTAAAGGCCTTGTTTAAGTATATTTCTTATATTTCGGCTTGATCCATGTCACTTACCTTCTTTCAAGAACTGCTCGATTCGAGCTTTAATTGAATCGCGGACCTCAGCGAATGTAGCTGTGATTTCTTCCTCTGTACCTGTCGCCTTGGCTGGATCATCGAAGCCCCAGTGCCATCTTTCGGCTTTGTCATTACGTACAACTGGACAATTATCGTTGGCATGACCACAAAGCGTGATGATATAGTCTGCTTGTTTTAAAATCTCAGGATCAATCACATCGGATGTATGATTCGAAATATCGATTCCGGCTTCTTTCATCGTTTGAACAGCACGAGGATTTAAGCCATGCGCCTCTAATCCAGCACTTCTCACCTCATATTTGTCACTACCAAGTGCTTTTAAAAATCCATCAGCGATTTGGCTTCTGCAAGAATTTCCTGTACACAAAAAGTAAACAAGTGGTTTGTTGTTCATGATTATTGATCTCCTTTATCTTTGGTTTGACTTATTTGTATTTTCGCTTCGTCCATTTTCGAGTTAATTAACGTTTTTATGATCATAGAGATAACTACCAATGCTACGGTGATTACGGCAATCATCAACCATACGTTTATGTTAGTTGAATGAATCAAGTGCAGCCACAAATACAGTCCTGTTAACGTGATAATGAGCGTCGGAATGGTAAGCACAATCCCGATTTTGAAATAACTTCCCCACGTTATTTTTACATCCTTCCGGGACAGTACATGCAGCCACAAAAGTGTGGCGAGCGATCCGATCGGTGTGATTTTTGGACCCAAGTCACTGCCGATAATATTGGCATAAATCAGCGATTCCCGGATGACACCTTGCGTGCTGGTTCCATCAATAGCAAGTGCATCAATCATTACTGTCGGCATATTGTTCATTACCGAAGACAATATCGCAGCCAGGAAGCCCATACCAAGTGTGGAGAGGTATAGCCCCTTGTCGGCAATAACCTGGATGACCTTCCCAAGTTCATCCGTCAATCCCACATTTCGCAGTCCATAAACGACGACGTACATACCGATTGAAAAAATCACGACTGCCCATGGAGCCTCTTTGATGAGCTTCCAGGTTTGAATAGCGTGACTCCGCCTTGCAGCTAAAATAAACAAGATGGCAATCACTCCGGCGATAACAGACACCGGAACTTGAATGAACTCACTCATCAAGTACGCCACCAGGAGCACGGCCAAAATCACCCATGATATGTTGAACAGTTTCTTATCCTTGATCGCTTCTGCTGGCTTTTTGAGCTGACTGACTTCGTAGTTCTCTGGAATACTCTTTCTAAAGAACAAGAACAGGACCAGAAGACTTGCCAATATTGAAAAGAAATTCGGAACAATCATACGACTTGCGTACTCCACAAAGCCAATACCAAAGTAATCGGCAGAAACGATATTGACGAGATTGCTCACAACGAGCGGAAGTGAAGTTGTATCTGCAATAAAACCACTTGCGATGATAAAAGGTAAAATCATCTTTTGATCAAATTTGAGCGCTCGGACCATAGCAAGCACGATAGGCGTTAAGATTAGTGCGGCACCGTCATTCGCAAAGAACGCTGCCACCCCTGCCCCAAGCAGCACAACATAAACGAACATCAGCTTGCCATTACCTCTTGCGAGCCTTGCCATGTGTAGTGCAGCCCATTCAAAAAATCCAATTTCATCTAAAATCAGCGAAATTAAGATAATGGCTACGAATGCAAGTGTGGCGTTCCATACGATTCCTGTGACCGCACCTACATCGGATAGACTGACGACTCCAAAAAGAAGTGCAAGGATAGCTCCAGCAGACGCTGACCATCCAATATTAAGCCCCTTAGGTTGCCAAATCACAAACGTCAGTGTAAGC
Organism: Paenibacillus sp. P13VS; assembly: GCF_015143645.1. Taxonomy (NCBI): domain Bacteria; kingdom Bacillati; phylum Bacillota; class Bacilli; order Caryophanales; family Paenibacillaceae; genus Paenibacillus; species Paenibacillus sp. P13VS. Next base: position 541,910 of record NZ_WYEV01000004.1, read on the forward strand.
AAAAAGATTACTATCGCGATGATGGTCATGCTTCCTCCTGCGGACCGCAGCAGTTTTTCAATCCTGCTATTTTATCTTTCATCGATGGCAGATACGGATACACACACTGAACATAGGCTTCTGCATCTGGATGAAGAGAGTAGTACACCCACTGCCCTTTTTTCTTTTCATTAAGGAGACCGGCTGCCTTTAGTTTTCGAAGATGCTGACTGGCGTTTGGTTGTGACATGCCAATAATGTCTGTGATATCACATACACAAAGTTCCTGTTCCTGAAGTAGCGCAATGATGGTCAAACGTGTTTTATCAGCCAATAACTTATACGCCTCAGCCATCTCCTGAATTCTTTGTTCCATATGTACACCCCCTGTTATTCGTCTTGTCGGCTTCATTTAATAATATAAGCATATAATAAACCACTTATATAAGCAATGACGAATATAAGGTGTTTTGGTGCATCAAAAAGCTACTGCATCACGATTCGGATGCAGTAGCTCTAAATTCTTGATTATCCGCAGCAGGAATTTGATCCTGCTTTTTCCGTTTTCGAAGGTGAGCAGCAATCCGAAGATGCTCCCTTCACCTGAACCGGTTCACAGCAGCTGTCCGTGCTACTGGCACCTAGACTGCAAACTCCCGTCTCCGGCAGTTCCAGTTCTACTTTTTGTGCTGACTCCATATCTCCCACTAATGCAGCTACAATGGATCTGACTTGCTCATATCCCGTTGCCATTAAGAAAGTTGGCGCTCTTCCATAACTCTTGGCACCTACGATATAAAAGTCCTTTTCTGGTTGACGGAGTTCTTTTTCACCATGTGGTCGAACTGTACCGCAGCTGTGTACATTGGGGTCAATTAATGGCGCAAGTTCATAAACACATTCTAAGCTTGGGTCCGTTAATACCCGTACTTCTTGCACCATCGATAAGTCAGGACGAGAGCCTGTGTTACCTACAATTTCATCGATGTGATCAATAACCATTTGTTCATCTTTAATGGTTCCGGAAACCTGGATCTGTTCACCTTGTTTTTGAAGTTTTTCAATATGGAATGCCGTTAGGACCTTTACGGCACCGGATTCAACCACTTTTTGAATGCGAGTACCCAGTTCCCCCCTTGCCTGAAGCCCATCTAGTTCTCGTCCGCCATAAACATCCTCGATATTTGCTTTGCGAACAGCCCACACAATCTCAGTTCCTGATTCTTCTTTTTGAAGCTCTACAAGTTCAAGCAACGTGTTAATAGCAGAATGTCCGCTTCCTACAACAAGCACCTTCTTGCCGCTATATCGATTTCTCTCTTTTCCTAATACAGCAGGGATACCGTATGAAATGTTACTTTTAAGTGCTTTTTCCTCTTCTGAAAATATACCGTCTGAACGAAGAGGGTTGGGATTGGACCATGTACCCATGGCATCGATAACAGCCCGCGCTTCATAAATAAGTGAAGATCCGTTTTGTTCAACATGGATCACAAACGGCAGTTTCTCACGCCCATTTGTTTTCACTTTACTTAACCCTTTACGACTGATCGCAGTAACTTTCGTATTCAAATGCACATTTGGACTTAATTCAGGCAGCGCCGCCAAAGGTTTTAGATAATGCTCAACAATCTCCTTACCCGTTGGGATCTTTTCGTTTTGTGGAGCAACCCAATTCGTCTTTAGCAGCAACTCTTTAGCAGCTTTATCGATGTTATATTGCCATGGCGAGAACAGTCGTACATGTTCCCATTTTCGAATGTTTGCCCCCACTTCATCTCCAGCTTCAAACAACATAAACGACTCACCTTTTGAAATGAGTTGTGCGGCTGCAGCAAGACCAACCGGTCCAGCTCCAATGATCGCAACAGGTAATTTGCCCTTCTCTTGTACTGGTGCTTCGCAGCAGTTCACTTGGTTCACAGGAATATTTTTAATCATTTTAGTTTCCTCCTCATAATTGTTTGCATTTTGCAAGTATTTTATAAAATAAAGGGGATAAATATTATCCCAGTGGTGTACAGCATACGCTGGATTTCGCCATACTTTCGTTTAGCAGTTTGACGGCATTAATCACCATATCCCGTTCAAACTCAGACATATGTGAAAAGACTTCTTTTAAATAATCATTCATCTGTTCATCAATGACCGTAGCAACAAACTTCCCTTGTGCGGTTAAGGATAATATGTATATCCGTCGATCTTCAGGTAAGGGCGTTTTTTGAACCAAACCCAACTTTACGAGACTTTGAACCTGGCGGCTAAACGTCGTGATGTCAATGGAGAGTGCATCTGCCACCTGCTGAATGGATGGATTATGCTTACGATCAATTTCGTAAATAATATGACTTTGAACAAGTGAAATATCCAAGCCTCCTGCAGTGCAACAGTTTTTATCCAATAATCCAAAACGCCGTGTCATGATCTGAAACATCTCTCTTACGTTGTTTTCCAATGACCTCACCTCTTGTTATAGTTATACTCTTATTATTTGCAAAATGCAAATGTTTTTTTTATTTTCCTCTCCCCTTCCCATTTCAAATTACATTGTGATATATAAACATATACAAAAACAAAACACAGGAGTGATCAACATGGTGATTCTTCGGCAAGCTATTGAAAGCGATCTTAGAAGTATTCTAACTATCTATAACCAAGGTATTGAAGACCGAATTGCCACACTAGAAACCGAGTTAAAAGACGAATCATATATGTACGAATGGTTTAAAAAACACCAGGGACGCTACACCGTACTCGTCGCTGAAGCAAATAAAGTCGTTATTGGATGGGCGTCCATTAATGCATACAATCCCAGAAGTGCTTATGATGGGGTGGGTGACCTTTCAATCTATATTCATCGTGACCATCGCGGCAAGGGGATCGGCCAACAGTTGCTTCAGAAATTAGAGGACATCGGTAAGCAGAATAATTTTTATAAGTTTGTTCTTTTTACCTTCCCATTTAATACGCTAGGTCAGAGCTTATATCATAGAGCCGGATACCGAGAGGTAGGTGTATTCCAGAATCAAGGTTTATTAGAAGGGAATTTTGTAGATGTGATGGCAATGGAGAAATTATTATAAGCAATGGTCTGTATTATTGTTTAATGTTCAGTCGCAAATAGGACATTTTAATGGTGAAACTGTGGTGTTAGCAAAATTGTAAATTGGTTACGAATTACTCGGAAATTCAATTCATTCAACTAACTGCCCGTTAGTTGAACACAAAAGCAGCCAATGACTGATCAGCTGCTTAGTTGGTTTTATGAGCTATCGTGTGTTAGATTAACAGTCTAACCCAATTCGGTATATAATGTGCAAAGTATTGCCCCACCTTAGTTTGTTCTTTCATAACCAGAGTACTGACTTATCAGATTGATTTTAACGATACAGCTTATTCCACCCCTCATTATTTACTTTAGTTATATTACTATATATTGGAGCTGCAGTACGGCTCATATTCTAAAATACTAACTGTATGGGTTAAGAATCGCGAGTGTCTGATGATCTTCCCATTTCCCATTAATATGAACATTCTGTCGAGCAATGCCTTCTTTTTGAAAGCCAGCCTTCTCCAGCACTCGAATGGAAGCGATATTATGCGTCATTGCCCCTGCTTCTATTCGATGTAATTTCAATGTATTGAAGCCATAGTCAACGACTAACCGAACAGCCTCTGTTGTATAGCCTCTACCGTTACTTTTTTGATCTAAGTCGTATCCGATATATGCACTTTGAAGAGGGCCCCGCATCACGTGGAAAAGGCTTACTGTCCCCACTAACATATTATCGGTGTTTGTAAAGATTCCAAAATTATATGCTTGGTCATTTTTTCGATCTTCGGCCTGCTTTTCGATACGCTTGAGCTGTCCTTCCAGCGTATAAAAGTCGTCCGTGCGTGTCGGTGCGTAGCTTTCAAAAAAATCACGGTTTTCTATCTGTAACTGGAGCAGTCCAGCAGCATCATCGACGGAAATTTCCCTAATATGTATGTTGACGCTTCTCAAAGTAAGCCACTCCTCTTATATAAATTTATGTAAATGATCGAGCGTCGAGCTTCGCTGTTAATCTAGCAATAAAAGTAATGTAAATGATAGCATAGGTACTATTAAAACTCAAAAAAGTAACCTCGTCGAATCAAAAACGATCGTGCCCGTTAGTTGAACAAAAGCAGCCGATCACTTTGATCAGCTGCTTTCTTGTTTTATAGCGCTATCGTTTCCCGTTAGTTTAATGACCGTTTGCTGAACTTCTTTGGATAATACTAATCACAAAACAGCAAGACTCAATTTAATCAGAAAAGCGAAACCAGCATATTTATTTCATTATCGATCGATAAGATATTACCCCAGATCTTATCATTAAATACTCCATCTTCACTGATTAATTGGCTCTGCTGCAATGATAGATCTTTATATAGAGTAGATAGCTTTTTCAAAAGATCCATCTGCTCTGTTGAGAGTTTACTTTCTTTGAATGTTTCGTAAATATAGTCACTCGTATTCGGGCCGTTTAGCAGATGTTGATACTTGTTATCAAGCGCAACATATAAGGCATCGGATTCATAACCGTAAAGTGTAAGCAGGGAACGTATAAATTCGATATCAAGCTTATTATTTTCCACCGCGTAGGTCAACGTATCGCTTATTCGCAATTGAGTTTGCCATATTACTCCGTTCAATAAATATAAAGTTTGTGGATTATCGTTTTGTTTTTCCTTAATATTTTCTTGAACTACGTATACTACACCACAAATAATGATCAAAAGGCCTAGGATATATATGAGCTTTCTTTTCAAGTGAACACCCCGTTAAAATTTTGGTTAAATATAATGAAATTGCCTCCAATAACTGATAGTAACTAAAATTCATGACTATAATATGTCTCAATTTTTGGCGTTACAAAGAAGGCTAGTGATTTTCCAATATTACATAGGTATACTGCCTTAGCTTTAATAAACATTTTATTCGTACCATCTGTTTGCTCCTCAAAGAAGAAGTATGCCGCAGTACCTCCATCTAAGTCTGCGGAAGAGGTCACTCCTGCAGTTTTACTTGGAAGATCTGCTTTCTTGGCAATAGCACCGTTCCCTGTTGTACTCCTTATTTTGCGCTCAGCATACGCTTTCCAACTACTCAAGACATTCGAATCTATTGTCGTTGTAGTTACCCCTAATGTAGCGTTTTGATAAGCAGCCCAAGTGGTAGCCAGAAGGTTATAGGCTTTTTTCAAATAGCCTTTTAAAATTGGAATTTGTATAGCTTTAACTGGTGTGCTATCAAGGGGATAACTTAGATCTTTTCGATAATTGATTAGTAATGATGAGTTACCTGCACCGACAACGAACATGTCTAAGTAAGCCGTCATTACTTCTGTTCCATACATATTATCCTCTGTGGCTTTAAGATACTCTTCTACAGCAGGTGTGTTACTCCAAAGTCTTGTTTCGATCATGGAAGAACCATTTCCCGCTTGGGGTCTCTCTCTAGTGTATATATTGACGCCCAGAGTAGCATATTTTGCTGCCGGGAAACTACTTGGTGTGCCTGTAGCTGTTCCAGTTTTACCTATCGCCTGAGTCATAAATGATGTTTTATAGTTGAACGTACTCGCCGAGTCTATTTTAAGAGTTTCGGCGTGAGCCACTCCTGTCCAAAAATTGCTGTTGAATTTTGATGGTGTAGATGAAGCTACCTTTTGTTCATCAGAATTTTCCATATCCGAAATAATTTGATCTTTCAATTCCAAATAACTTGAGGGTACCTCTCCAAAAGCCAAGATGCCAACCCCATTGTCACTTTGTAATGTTCCATAGGTCTCTGTAACATAAACTTTCTCGGTCTGAGGATCAATGAACAGAGTAATCACCGTATCAATATCTATGTTTTTTTCATTTTTAGCCTCAGCAATAACAGGACCAAAATAGACAGTTTGATTATTTACGGTATATTTCGTTAGCTCTCCATCCATCAAAAACTTAAATTTTTCAATCGATTTAACTTTAAACTTACCTTCCCCAATAATATGTACTGAAGTTTCATCTATTTCATCAATAGAGAATTTTAACTTTGCAGATCCGTCTGTTTTATCGGAATTCTTGAAATCATCATTAAGATAATGTTCATTTCCTTCTTTTAGGGCATCACTCCATAAAAATGAGTCTGTTTCTTTTGGGTTTAATGCAAGCTCAATATTATACTTGTCATTCCCTTTTGCCATCGTGTAGAATGGTAGGCTCCCAAATATCATAGTAAAACAGCAAATCAAAATAAGTATTCTTTTAGGCATATCTTTTGCACTCTCCAATATGTAAATTTAGCCTATTAAACTTATCACATATAAGTATATGTTTTAATGTCCAATTAATGGTAAGACAATCAGGTGCCCCACTTGGAAATTAGGCTCCGGGTCATTAGACCTGAGTATTGGATAAAACAAAAAGATTCCTTTATTTAATGAGGGAAATCAAAGTTATACCCTTGAGCTTACAAAAGAAAATATCTCGCCCTACTTGTTAGACAGTTCACCCCATTGAACCTCATGATGCGCGATAAATCTGCTCCACCAGCACAAGTTGTATAAGCCTTTATAGGAGGTAAAATTGAAGAGACACTATATTCTAAATTCATCGTTTTTATTTGATGTTTATAAAAAATTGTGGCATTAAATATCTACAAATGCCAGGCAAACCTACCCGTTAGTTGAACAAAAGCAGCCGATCACTTTGACCGGCTGCTTTCTTTGTTTTATAACGCTATCGTTTCCCGTTAGTTTAATAAGATAGATGAACAAATTCCGGTTCTGAACCAGCTGATCCCCATACTTCTCCATCAACACTAAAACCACCACCACTCCATTGGAGTACATAACCTCCATTAAGCATGCCTTGTTCGAAACCTTCATAAAAATTGATCCAATCAAGGAATTCCCCGGCAGCAATTGTTCTAGCGAAATACAGATTACTGGTATCTAAGTGCGTTAAACTAACATTGACTTCATGGCTGCTATTGTTCTTCATTAGAAGTCTTATATGTACAAATTCCGGATCTACTGAAAAAGGTTGCTGTACAGTTGCTCCTCCAGAAGCAATGTAGTGGGAGGGTTTATTCTCTTCTTCGCTTAAAGAATTAGTAAGGGTTTTACTTGCCGACTTTCTTGATAGTTCACCAGACTTTGGATTAGATATATTCTCTTGAGCTGGACTTGATGAATCACAGGCAGTTACGGTCGCTATTACTAAAGTTAAAGATGAAACAGCAAAAATAAGACCCTTTTTATTCACAGTTTAATCCCTCGTATCCCTTAATTAGTTATTGTAAAACCTATAAAATAAATGTTTCTCGTTATTAACAACGCCTAACAATCAACAAAGTTACATCTGTATTTACAATATGACATTGAACCTGCCCGTTAGCTTAACGAAAAAAAGCCGACTAATTAGCCGGCTACATATTTGATAGAGTAGAAACGTTTGAACGAGAACTCACAGCAACTTGTATGCCTCTAATTTCGACTCGTGGCACACGGATGCTGTCAATTGCGTTCCAAAATAACAAATAACAACGGACATTAAGCTATTTCCGGGGACATACTGCTCGGAAAAGATTCATCATATAGATTCATCTCATTCATGATGGTGTTCGCCGTGATGGTGATCATGGCTGTGGCGGCTTGCGAGTTCGTTCAGCTCATCCACATATGTAACAGAGAGCTCGGCATAGAGCACCCCTTTTTGCACCTGAATCTGTTGATGCAGATGGCGCAAGCGTCCGAGGTTCCCCCTTACGGCGATAACCTCCAGGCATTGGTCATGGTTCAGATGTACGTGCATGTTGGAGATAATGTCATGATGTGCCTGATGCTGCAGTTCCATTAACCGGACCGGCAGATCACTGATATGGTGGTCATAGACCATGACAATCGTTCCTGCCACATCCTGCTCGGACCGCAGACGGGAAGGCTCCAGCAATGTTTTGCGAACCAGATCACGAAACGCCTCAGACCGACTCTTATACCCCCGCTCTTCGATATATTCATCAAACTGTTCAATCAGCGGAGTAGGGAATGCCACGCCGAATCGGGTCAAATCTTCTTTATCAGCCATTCATAGCCTCCTGCACATCGTTTACACCTGAGTGTACCATAGTCCGGCCGCTTCATCGACGATGCTTCTGCAAAAATCGGACAGCCTCCTCCAGCGCCCTTTTCCCGCCACCCGTTCGAAGTTGAAATTGATAGTCATGTCCCAGCTTTTCTGTAGAAGCGGTAAAAAACAGCGTTTCCGTTTCAACATCCAGTCGTTTCAGCGTCTGTGCCAGTTCAACTGATTGCCCGGTTAACGGGTCATGATTGCCTGAAGTAATAAATGAAGGCGGATAGTTCGGCGTAACCTGCAGCACGGTCGACATCTCATCCAGACGGGGAAATTCCTCAAAAGCCTTGACCCCCGTATAAGACCAGAGGAATGTCCGGATAAAAGGAAACCCGCTCTCACCAACGGTACTCATGTTATAAGGGCCACAGTATAGAAGGACACCTCGCAGCGCTTCCGGTTGAATCGAGGGTTGTATGTTCATTATCTGAGCAAGGGCCTGATTGGTTACCACTGCTGCGGTCTGACTGGCAATCTGAGCACCCGCGGAATTGCCTGCGAGAAAAATATTATGGGGATCTCCCTTAAATTCGGCGGCATGATTCTGGATATAAGTCAGAGCCTGATTGGTTTGGAACACAGGCGTCGGATATGTAGCATCTGGTGCAAGTGCATAGTTCATACTGACGACCACGAACCCCCGCTCAGCCAACTGCATCGCATAGTCGGCTATGTCTTTTTTGTCACCCAGGACCCAACCGCCCCCATGCACCCACAAGACAACAGGCAGCAATTCAGTTGCTGCTGACGGATAGTAGATATCCATCGTACTGTTGCTGCGTCCCCCTTCGATGTAGGCAACGTCCTTTAGATGACTTACTCCTTCAGCCATAACAACATCTGAATCAGATGGAGCAAGCTTGATTAGTGTTTTTAAAAAGAAAATAGGAATTTTGGGTGTAATCTGTGCGCCGATATAAAGAGTTAATATAGTTACCATTACGATCACGCCCGGAATCCAATACAACCTGCGTCTGTACCACGGCCTCGCCGTACCTTCGGTGTTTAACTTTAACTGCAACAGGGTCACCTCTGATCATTCGTCTGTCTGCATCTAAAGTGGTGTACGCCTGGGGTACTGGCAGGGTTTCCATTTATTATGACTTCTTGGCCAGTTCTTTTTTCACTTTCAGGTAGGTATCCGCAACTTTTTGCTCCAATGTGTAGATATTTTGTTTGGAGCCCGCCCACTTCTCCGCAGCAGAAGAGAGCTGATTCAATGAACTCATTACACGTGAAGGCTGGCCGTCTTTGATATTCTGTTTGAACAATTTCAATGCGTTCGTATATCGCTCTTTGGACAGGCTTGCCTGTTTTTTGGCGGTTTGGATCTGTTTCTTGAACGGGTCAGCAGCCGCAAGCATGGTACGCAGACGCTTATCCTCTGTACTTTTGCGTTTACGGGCATCGGCCAGCTGCTGTTTCTTGATGCGAATGTCTGCCTTCGCCAGCTGTACAGCCGGTTTCAGCGTGTCTGCCTGAGCACGGAGCGCGGCAGTCCAATCCTTGTTCTTGGCAGCTCTGGCTGCAGCAAGCTGCTTGTTGACCGCCGTATACAATGTAAACATCGGCTCATACCGGGTTTGGGTACGCTTCAGCGTATCAGCCAGTGCAGCCAGCTTCGCTTCATCGGTTTTTCGTATTTCCTGACGAAGCCTGGCTACCTCAGCTGTATTCGCTGCATGAAGGGTTTTGGTTTTCTGCTCCCAGCTCTGCTCCTGCGCTGTCCATGTGCCCACTTTTTGATACGTTTGCTGAAGAGAAGCTTTCGTTTGGGCGTCTGCCTTCTTAAGCAAGGCATCCCACGACTTCTGGGCGGTTACACCAAGATCCGGGCCAGCCGCCTCGGCAGCTGACGTAAAAAAATGCATGGAACCTAAGCTGGCTACCAGAAGCAGCGCGATGCATAATCGAGCGATTAAGCCTCTCCCCATTCTGCCACTTACGCTGCCGGAACTCGCAGCGCCATCCTTAGTGTGGTGATCTTCCACCATGTTCATTGAACCTTCCTCCTCGTTTACTCAAAATGTAGTGCAACCTTCCTCATTCTCAGTTGATCCAAGGTGAATCGGCCGAAAGAAAACACAAAAAAAGCACCCGCAAAATCAGACTATTGCCTGATTCTACGGGTGCTTCCCTTATTAACCGTTCCCTGTATGATTCGCGGTTATATCTTAATCTGGAGCGAATCTCAACCTTTTCAAATATATTCCAATACAATCGTTTCGTCAAGCAAGCCTCATGGGCTACATATTCGGCAGCGGGAGAACCCTTCCCGCTCACCATTCGATCTACTTTTCGGACAAAATGGCTTTCATCTCTTCGGTCAAATCTTCTTCCTTCAACATCATATAGATGTTTTCCCCACGTATGGCATTCAGCTTGATCTGATAAACGGTGGCTTTTTCCGTCCGCTCTCCTGATCGCTGACGTTCTAACAGGTCGCTAATCATTTTTTTGTTTTTAGTTGCGACCTGCTTGCTGCTGCCCAGACTTCCATCAATATATTCCGGCTGAGCAAATACCCACTGAGGATTACCCGGACTGTTGATCTCCTGCTTCACGAACTGCGCCGAAGCAATTTCGTCTGCCGTGACAAGCAGTTGATCATATAATTTGTTTTCTTTCAGCCACCCGATTACCCGGTCATAGCTCGGTTTAATTTCGTAGTTCCACATTTCCCTCGGTTGATATGGATCCTTGGAATCAGATTCCTGATTTAATTCCGCATATGCAAACGACTGCCATGGAGAACGTTGCTCCTCATAGGTTTGATCCAGAATATCCTGCTTCAACAGTTCCTTGAACTCCCGAACCTGATCAGGACTGCCAATATAAATTTTACGATACGAACTGATGGTGGAACGGATACCAATACTGAGGATATCCTCGTCCAGTTTGTACGTATCATAGGCTACCTTTTTATAATCCTCCAACTGTTTCAAGGCCATTAATTCCTGCCGGAATTCAGTTTCGGGAATTTGGTATTTCCGCTTCTTGACCTTGCCGTTATTAAGCTTATAGCTGATATACACGTACTCGTCATAATCCTCATTCGGATTTACCGGGTCTTGCAAAGGCAGATCGGAATTGATAATTTTCTGATGAAGGGCAAGTACTGCCTCCACAAATTCAGGATTATCCGAGTAAAATGGATGATCATCCATTTTCTGATTCACTCCGTTAACGTAAGTGTAACGATCTCCTCCAAGCTTAATGCTTTGGACATCATTCACTTCCGGCACTCTGCTAGCATAACCGTTCCATTCTGCGACAGGCACGTACAGAATTAACCCGGACAAAAGGCCATATAGGGCCAGCTTGGGCAGTAGTCTGACGTTCCAGATCAGCCACGTTTTGCGAATAATCATCTCGGCCACAATGTAACCGACAATGCCGCCTAGAACATATCCGAAGATGGTCCACCCGGTGGATCCTGGCGGTGCAATTATAGTGAAGTAGGCTCCACCAATTAAAACCAGCGTAAACATCAAACCAAAGCGAAATATTGGTTTTACAAGAGTAAACGTAATCGCCTGGGTAGCGGATTCCACTTTACGCTTAGCGTAAAGTACGTAAGACAGTGGGATGAACAGGATGGCCAAAGCTGCGTAGATAACGAGTTCCGTGCCGATCACCGGATAGTTCCTAATAGAAGCCATCCGAAGGACCAGAGATATTTTCTCTGCGTAGCTGTTCATGTCACCATATGGATATCCAAACAGATAATGCTGCAGGTGCAGTGTAAAGATAAACCAGAACACCACAGGCAATAACAGGATGGCATAAACCGTTAGTCCCTGCAGTACAGATTGGCCGATGCACATGCCCACAGCTACAGTCAGCATAAACATAAAGAGTGAATAAATGCTCATGCTGAGGCCCCACATCCAGATCTCACTGCCGTCAAAGATAAAGGCCATACGATCATGCACAGCCCACACCCAACCTGTAATCGCCGTGGTAAGCCAGATCGGGATCAGGATCATTCCGAAGCCGGAGAGCAGATTGACCGTTAACAGATGTTTGCGCTTCAGTGGCAAACCGTGGAACAAGTCCGACGGCGCCCCGGATTGCATATAACGGAATAAGAAAATGCCCATCGCCACCGGGAACGTGATCGCAAACAAAATATGGGTTTCCCCATTTGCCTGAAACAAGCTGGTAATTTGCTGCGTTACACCACCTCTATGCTCTGTTGCAATGTAGAGCGGAAGCGAAAATAGCAATGTGAGCAGAAATAGTATTCCGAGCCAACCGTGCTGCCTGAAATTTTGGAACAGGATGCCCCGGTTACAGAATAATCGGTTGAATATCATACCCTGCATCCTCCATTTCATAAATAAATATTTCTTCCAGCGTCAGCGGCAGCACGTCCAGGAGATAAGGATTCAAGGCCCGGAACCGTTCCGTCACTTCCTCGCGACTGCCTTTGACAATGTACAGCGAGACACTCCCCCGCATCTCTTCATGTAGAATATTCAGCTCATCCATCGCCTTGGCATCGTCAGGATGACGGAAAGCCACCTGAATCTTATGGGTATCAGCCTTCAGATCATCGAGATCCTTCTCTACAATAATGCGGCCCTTGTGCATAATGGCGACGTGGTCACACAGATCTTCGATTTCGCGCAAGTTATGGGACGAAATAATAATGGTCACCTGACGCTCAGCGGCTTCCTGGAACAGCAAATTTTTGATCTGCTGCCGCATCACCGGATCAAGGCCGTCAATCGGCTCATCCATGAGCAGCACTTCCGGCATGCAGCTCAGCCCAAGCCATACAGCTGCCTGCCTGCGCATGCCTTTGGACATGCGATGCAGCTTGCGTTTTACATCGAGCTTGAACACCGTGGCCAGTTGTGCGAATCGCTCCTCATTCCAGCGCGGATACACGGAGCGATAGAAGGCCGCCATCTGGGCAATGGAGGACTGCGGGAAAAAGTACGGCGCATCTGCCATGAAAATCGTGCGGCCTTTGAGATCCATATTTTCATAAATCTCGGCTCCATCAATGCGAACGGTCCCGCTGTCCTGACGATAAATGCCCGCCATGATTTTGAGCAGCGATGTCTTACCTGCCCCGTTGGAGCCAAGCAAACCGTAGATGGATCCTTTATGTATGTGCATCGTAACGCCATCCACCGCTTTTTCATGTTCAAACGCTTTAATCACCTGATTCAGCTCAATCATTCGGCTCCCCCTTTTCGATACGGGCCATCGCTTCCTGGAACAAAAGCGTCATATCCGACTTGGTTAAACCGGAGTACGTCGCTTCTGCAATCAGCTTCACCAGTGCCGCTCTAATCTCATCTCTCATGGCTGCATTCGGATGTTCCACAGACGATGATACGAAGCTCCCTTTTCCCTGCAAAGAGTAGATATACCCTTCGCGTTCAAGCTCCCGATATGCCTTCTGAATTGTATTCGGATTGACGGTCAGCTGCGCTGACAGTGTGCGAACCGAAGGAAGCTGCTCATCAGGTTGGAGAACACCGTATACGATCATTTCCTTGATCTTGTCCACTAGCTGTTCGTAGATCGCCTTACGGCTGCGTACATCTAATTCGAACATCCCGCACCTCCTCTCCCCAAAAATAATGTAATACCCCATAAGCGAATTGAATGACTGTATATGAAGTGTATGCTTTCTAACACCAGGTGTATTAACTGTACTATTATTATTAATACAGTTAAACTGGATTGTCAACGGTAACTTTGACTTCACTCTTAATACGCGATACCTTTATATATATGAAGTGACATATATAGCATCCAAGCCTGGTTAATGAGCCAGCACATGTAAGTGGATCATGTTCAGACAAATACATGGAAAGGTTGTTCCTCTCTTTCCCATTCCGTTATGATGGAGATGACCAAATATAGCGTTGAATCTAACACCTTATAAGGGAGAACTCCGATGAACAAGCAAAATCAGGCTTTACATCATACAGAGTCAGACGGCTCGGCACCGAACCATGCGGTTCCGCGCGTATTAATCGTTACCGCTGTGGATGCGGAAAAAGAGGCCGTACTTCGCGGTCTGGGTGACCAAGCCGCGGAAATGTTTGACGTGATCGCTGGCGGGGTAGGCCCAGCAGCAGTTGCAGCAAGTACGGCAGCCAAGCTGGCATTCGCCGCAGCGGCTGGCGGGAAGGCACTGGCGCAGGGCTCACCCGCGCCAGCCGGATCGGATGCGGCGCAGGCATCTGCCGCATCCGCGGGGCCCCTTGCCGGAGCAGGCCTGACCCCAGCGTACACGCTGGTGATCAGTGCCGGCATCGGCGGCGGGTTCCCCGGCCGGGCGGACGTCGGCTCACTCGTGGTGGCCGACGCCATGGTGGCAGCCGATCTGGGCTCGCAGACGCCAGACGGCTTCCTCTCTGTGGACGAGCTCGGATTCGGCTCGTCCCGGGTGGCGGCGGACGCAGAGCTTGCCGCTCGCCTGCGCCATGAGCTGCAGCGGGCCGGGCACGCTGTCAGCGGAGGCACAGCGGTCACCGTGTCCACAGCGACCGGAACGGCCGAGACGGCCGCGGAGCTGCTGCGCCGCGTGCCGGATGCCACCGCCGAAGGCATGGAAGGCTTCGGCGTGGCAACGGCGGCCAAGCAGTTCGGCGTACCTGCGCTCGAACTGCGGGCCATATCCAACGCGGTCGGTCCACGCGACCGCGATGCCTGGCGCATCAAGGATGCCCTGGATGCGCTCCAGGCAGCAAGTTCCATTTTACGGGAGGTACTTACATCATGAAAATTGCATTTTCCCCTTGTCCTAACGATACATTTATCTTTCACGCCTGGGTGCACGGACGGATTCCGGGTGCTCCGGAACTGGACGTCCGCTATGCGGATATTGATATTACGAATGGTCTGGCTGCTAACCCCGGCGGCCCGGATGTGTTGAAAATCTCCTATGCAGCCCTGCCATACGTGCTGAACGAGTATGCCCTGCTGCCTTCCGGAGGAGCGCTGGGAAGAGGATGCGGACCACTCGTTCTTACAGCTAACGGCACTACCGATCCGGCATATCTGTCCGGACGCCGGGTTGCCGTACCAAGTGAACGCTCAACCGCTTATCTGCTGTTCCGTCTGTGGGCAGCGCAGAATGTTCCAGGAGGTGTGGGAGAGATTGTTGTAATGCCGTTTGATCAGATCATGCCGGCGGTGCGGGATGGCAAAATCGATGCAGGTCTGGTCATCCATGAAGCACGTTTCACGTACCAAAACTACGATCTGGAGCTGATGACCGACCTCGGCAGCTGGTGGGAAAGCGATACCGGCCTGCCGATCCCGCTTGGAGCAATCATTGCACGCCGCAATCTGGACGCTCATGCACTCGCTGGATGGGCACGTGCATCCGTGGAATACGCTTGGGCACACCCGGATGAATCCAAAGAATACGTCATGGCGCATGCACAGGAAATGGACCCGGATGTTGCAGCACAGCATATTGATCTATACGTGAACGAGTTCAGCGCCCATCTGGGCGATGACGGCTATGGGGCAATCACAGCCCTGCTTGGACGAGCGATGAAAGAGGGCCTTGTTCCCGAATTCGACCTGAATCTGCTGCGAATCTGATCTGAGCCAGCAAACAGCAAGCTGTTCGTTAGGATGGCAACGGAGCCTGCTTACGTGGGGGGGGTTAGTTATTTAGTCGCTAACGAACCTGTCGCAATCTATTCGGAAAATTTATTCGGAATGGACAGGCTGATGAACATTAGACACGTTATTCGGACATTAACGTAGGACAGACCAAGTGAAACGATGAATTAAGCCATCTACGATGCGTTACAACCAAGCGTTCCTATGGTATCTCTTCCAATAAGAGATACTGAGTTCGTTAACTTTACTCATTGCTTCTACTCATCAGCTCTACTCAACTAAGCAGCGACACTGATTGCCTGTACGGCGCCACTAATTATGTATCAAAAAAGGGGCTGTCCCATAGTCATCAATATGACTTCATGGGACAGCCCCTTCTATCTAATTTTCGTTACTACCAATTGAACCCATCACATTACAAGTTAGAACAAGACAACTTCCGGAAAACGTTTTAGTTACTTTATTCTTACTCCATTCAATCCCTATTGCAACGAACGTTACACACTGGGTAAAGTCAAAGTCACCCTTAACTTAGCTACTTCCTTACATACAAGAAAACCATGATTTACGCTTCTGCCACCACGGTGCGGATCATGACCCGCAAGGCATCAAGCATTGCACTTATCGGCAGCGAAGGCACCGACGGCTGCAGCAATGACATCTCCGTTGAAGCCGGGAAATGGACAAACCCCGCCCGGATCGGCAGCTGCTGCAATCGAATGTAATCCAGCACACGATACATCGTATTGTTGCAAATATACGTTCCGGCGGTATTGGATACCGCTGCCGGAATGCCTGCCGCAGTCATATTATTCACCATCTCGCGGATGGGCAATGTCGAGAACAGGCCGTCCGGGCTGCCTTCGGTTATGGGCTCGTCCACAGGACGCTGTCCCTGGTTATCCGCATAGGAGCCAGGCGGAATGTCTTTTACATTCACGGCGATGCGCTCTGGCGTTACGGCTGTCCGGCCTTTGGCTAACCCGCAGGCAATCACGACATCCGGTCCGTATGCTTCCATCTCGGCAATCAGCAGATCCGCACATTCATCGAAATGTACCGGCAGCAGCACGGTTTTCAGTTCGGCGCCTTCCACCACTTCCTGTGCGAGAGCTTCCATCAGTTCTCCCGTGGGATTCACGGCATCCCCGCCAAAAGGCTCAAACCCTGAAATCAGAATTTTCATCCTAGTCCCACTCCCATCCATTCATTTCATATCCCGTACGATTTCTCTGCACACTTACCTACATAGAACCATCCGGTTATGATGGTTTACCATTACTCAAATTTATATCGCAAGCCCCACTGTCCACGAATGGTATCCATCAGTTTCATAATCTCAAGGGACTCGTCCAGCGGTATAATTGAACTTTCCGTTTTGCCTTCCAAGATGCAGCGTCCAGCCTCTTCTGCTTCAAATGCATAGCCGATGCTTGTCCGATCATCCGTAAACTTCTCGGGCTCGTCCTGACCATTCACATGCAGATATGCTTCTTTACCAGCGAGGAAAAGTGGCAAACGGATATACCCGTCCGTACCGTACACGACAGCTTCGTTGCTCAGGTTCAGACGAACTGCCCCGTTCAATGATGCCGAGCGTCCCTCCGAGTATGAGAGCAGTACGGAGAATTGTTCATCCACACCGGTCTCTCCGATGTTCGCTGTGCTCCAGACATGCTGCGGCTGCTCGCCAAAGATCATGGACGCGAATGAAACAGGATACACGCCAGCATCCAGCAGAGCTCCCCCGCCCAGATCCGGGTTCAGCAGCCTTCCTTCAGGCTCCCAGCCGATACGAAAACCAAAATCCGCTTTGACAAGCCGCACTTCACCGATTCGTCCTTCGGCAATCCACTTCCGCGCCTGAACAATCGGAGGCAAGAAACGCGTCCACATGCCTTCCATCAGGAAGAGTTTGCGGCTGCGAGCCGTCTCCACCAGCTGCTCCAGCTGACGTCCGTTCATCGTAAACGGCTTCTCACACAGCACTGCTTTTCCCGCTTCCAGACAAGCCATTACATTTTCTTTATGAAAAGGATGCGGCGTAGCAACGTAGATAATGTCCACCTCTGGATCCTGCAGCAGCTCTTCATACGATCCGTATCCGCTTGCAAAACCATATTCAGCTGCAAATTTCTCCGCACTTTCTCGAGTACGCGAACCAACCGCTGCCTTCACGGCATTGCCCGCATGCTCCAGATCTCTGGCAAACTGGGATGCGATCCATCCTGTGCCCATAATGCCCCACTTTACCTTGTCCTCTTGTCCCGTAACTCCTGTCATATGAAAGCCTCCCTTGTAACCCTAATGGTAGAACCAATTCTGACTCTCCTCTATATTACCAAAAAGAACCTCTGGCGTCAGACGTTGGTTTCACCTCCTGCCCCGCATGCTTGCACAGAGCTGCTTTCATTTCAATTCTCGAGCATTTTTGCTAAGATTATCAGCAGATCACGGATGAAAGGAAGATGCCGCTGTGTCTACTCTCGTAACCATTCAACAACTCACCAAACATATTGGAGCGACCGAGCAGCGTCTCTTGTTCGAGAAAGTGAATGCCTCTGTCGATGTAGGAGAGCGAATTGCCGTACTGGGTGCATCCGGCCAGGGCAAAAGCACGCTGCTCCGCATCCTGTCCTTATTGGATGTACCTGATGGCGGAGATATCCTCTGGCAGGGCACCTCTTACCTCAATTCCGATCCCAGGATCTGGCGCATGCGCATGTCCTATGTTGCACAACAGCCTATTATGCTCGCAGGCAGCGTTGAAGATAACTTGAAAACCGTTCACTACCTCCATCGGACACCCTATGATTCGAATCTGGCTGGCCGTCTGCTGGCCGGAATGGGGCTGGAAGAACTGGATATACATAAGCGGGCCAGTGATCTTTCTGGCGGAGAAAAACAGCGCATAGCACTGATCCGTTCCATCATGCTTCGTCCCAAAGTGCTGCTTCTGGATGAAGTTACCGCTTCTCTGGACCGGACCAATGCCAAGCTTGTCGAACAGCAATTGACCGAATGGAGCAAGCAAGAGGGCATTTCACTCGTATGGGTCACCCATGATCAGGAACAGGCACGCTCGTTCAGCACAACAACATGGTTCATGGGCGAACAGACCCTGCTGGAACGCCAGCCCACCTCCCTTTTCTTTGCCCATCCGCATTCGGAACTGGCCCGTCAATACATTCTGCGTCCTGCCCCTGAGGCAGATAAGGAGAACACATGTCCATCCTCGCACTGAGTTTCACCATCATATTTATTATGCTGACCATGCTTATTTCTGTTTGGCAGAAGCTTGGTCTGGAGAGAGATATTGCTGTAGGTACCGTTCGTTCGGCGGTTCAGCTGCTGCTGGTCGGATATGTACTTCAATTTATCTTCAACTCGGACCACCCTGCACTCATCATTGCGATTGTAGGTTTTATGATAACCGTGGCATCCTTCAACGCGGGCAAACGAGGCAAGGGACTACGCCGAATTACCCTATATATCGCAGCAGCCATTACGGTGACCGAATTATTGATGATGGGACTCCTGCTGGGTCTTCACATTGTCGAGCCGACCCCGCAATACATTATTCCACTCAGCGGAATGACGATTGGCAATGCGATGGTTGTCTCGGGGCTGTTCCTGAATCAGATGAAACGTGAGGTTGAGGCTTCCAAAGGGGAGATTGAGACACTGCTCTCTCTGGGTGCTTCGCCCAGACGTGCATTTCAGGATGTATTGAAACGCTCTGTCAAATCCAGCATGATTCCGACCATTGACGGCATGAAAACGGTAGGCCTCGTACAGCTTCCCGGCATGATGACCGGCATGATTATCGCGGGCGCCGACCCCGTCGAAGCTGTCCGTTACCAGATTCTGATTGTGTTTGCCTTCACCAGCTCAGCTGCCATCACCAGCATCATACTGAGTCTGCTGACGTACAGACAATGGTTTACCTCAGATATGCGTCTACGCTCGTTATAGAGAGAATCGATTCATTGAATCTATAGAACGAAGGGAGGTCCCTCCATGATAAGCAAATCAGATATAGTTCATCATCCAAACGCTCATCCCCCTGTGTCCAACAACATGAACCGCAGCATTAAGGCGACGGGCAAGGAAGCTGTATCACCGCGTGATCTGGGGCTTTTCCTGGAAGATACCCTGCTCGAACTTCACCAAACAGACCTGATCAGGTTCACGAGCAAGGAATGGACTTGGAGTAAACCCGATATTGACCACCATACCTTTATATACATGCATAAGTTTACGGGGAAACTGATCATGAATGGTACCGAGCACCTCGTTACCCGCAAATCAGCCTTCCTCTGCAATCCAGGCACTGCCCTGGAATTATTCAGTGACGCGGGGCATGAGACCGAGCTGTATATCATCAATTATGATCTGTTCCGGGCAGCGGAGAAAAGCGAAACACGAATTATTTATGAGCGTGAATTAAGCTTCCCGGTAGAGGGCTGGATTCAGGGCCCTTATTACGGCATACAGCGCATTGCAGCACAGTTGACTGGGGATGACGGACCAACCACTCATAAAAAGAAAATGCTCATGACCGAGCTGCTGCACATGCTCTGGCCTCAGGAAGAGCAGATAAATAATGATAGCGCAGAGGACGCCCCGGACCATTGGCTCCAGGTAACGATGCAATATATGCGCGACAACTATATGCATGAGATCAAACTGGAGAAACTGGCCGAACTTGCAGGTATGCATCCATCATATTATTCGCAGCTTTTCAAGAGCCGGATGTACAAAAATCCAATTGAATACGTAACCCATCTGCGCATGAACCGTGCCAAGGAACTGCTGATGACCTCGGACATGCGTATTCGCGATGTGGCCCGAAGTGTAGGTTACCGGGACGAGTTTTATTTCAGCCGGCGTTTTCGGAACCATGCCGGCTATGCGCCAACGTCCTATGCGAAGCAGGTGCACCGCAATATTGTTTCGCTTTCATACCCTTACACCGATCATCTGATGACTCTCGGCATAACGCCTTGTGCGGCGCAGATTCAGGGACATCTACCCCATATCCCGAATTCACTCAGTCTGCCATTTCATGCCTATGAGCCCTGGGAGCAAGGACGTCAGGCATTCCTGGATGTGAAGCCCGACCTGATTCTGACCAAGGATAATGCAGCCGCAAAAGCGATGGAACATATCGGTGATATCGCTCCGATCATCACCATCCCCTGGAATCAGACCGACATGTTCGGTCATCTTCATACGATTGCATCCATCGTGGATCGCACCCAGGCAGCAAATGACTGGCTGGAACGGCACGAACGCAAGGTTGAGCGTGCACGCAAAAAGATCAGGGAGTCGATTGGACAGGCAACGGTTGCGGTATGCACATTAACTGCGAAGGGGCCGCGTATGTACAGCACCCGTAACTTCGGTCATGTGTTTTACCGCAGTCTGCAGCTGACTCCACCTGAACGTATTCAATCCGAGCTCGCTGGTAAAGCTCCGGGAGTCGGATTCAACTGGATGTCCATCACTCCAGGAGAATGGGATGGACTGGAGGCTGATATTCTGCTGCTGGCCGTTACTTCAATGAAAGAACGCGCCTCCCTGCTGCATCAAATCCATGCTGATCCGCGTTGGAATCAGTATCCGGCCGTCCGGAACGGGCATATTCATGTCATTGATTGGAATTCGTGGGTTGTATATGCACCCTATTCCATCAACATCCAGCTGGATGAGGCCGTCATGTTATTGACGAACAAAGGATCATTTTTGTAATCTAAAAAATGTCCATCACCCAAATCTTAATTTATGCCATGTACGGGCCTGAATTAAGATTTTATAATGAATTCTAATTGATAATGATAATCAATAACAGCAGAGCTATTCTTGCTGGCAACAAAAGGAGTGACCCCCATTCAACATCCGGGATTGCCACATCGTCCATCCAATTCAAGAAAATCCCCGGTGACCATTAGCCTGATGTTTTTGTCAGCCATCGCCTTTCTGCTGATTAGTCTGTTTGTCGCCATATCGCTTGGTGCCAAATCGCTGACACTCGAAACGGTATGGGCTGCCATATTTCAGTACAATCCGGCTCTGACACCGCATCAGATTATTCATGAGCTCCGTCTCCCCCGGGTAGTTGCTGCCGCTGTCGTTGGCGCAGCCTTTGCGGTTGCAGGAGCGCTGATGCAGGGAATTACGCGCAATCCGCTGGCGGATACAGGAGTACTCGGCATTAACGCAGGTGCCACCTTCATGGTGGCGTTGAGCTTTGCCATGTGGCCGGGATTGTCTTATGCCTGGCTTATGGGTCTTTCATTCATTGGTGCCGTGCTGAGCACCCTGTTTATTTTCCTGCTGGGGTCGGCCGCGCCGGGAGGACTGACATCCATGCTGCTGACGGTTGCAGGTGCTGTCGTTGCCGCCATGCTGAGCTCACTCAGTACAGGTGTCGCGATTTATTTTGACCTAAGTCAGGATCTCGCCTTCTGGTATGCCGGTGGCTTTGGCGGTATTGAATGGCGGCATCTGAGACTGCTTGTTCCTGTGCTTCTGATCACGTTGCTGCTGACCATGCCTCTTGCCCGGAGAGTCTCCCTCATGTCGCTCGGAGAGGAAGTTGCGCTAGGCCTGGGAATTAATATTCGCATGACCCGATTCCTTGCACTCACAGCTGTGGTCATACTGGCAGGCGTGTCCGTATCCGCCGTTGGCTCGATCGGATTCGTCGGGTTAGTCATTCCGCATATTTCCCGTAAGCTCGTCGGTGTCAATTATCGTCTGATCATTCCCATGTCCTCCCTGCTCGGAGCCATCCTTCTGGTATTGGCCGATTTGGGGTCACGCATCGTAAATCCGCCGGAGGAGCTGGCGGTAGGTATCATGGTTGCTTTTGTCGGTGTACCGTTCTTCCTCTATCTGGCCCGCAAGGAAAGGAGGGCATTGTAACATGAGATCCACTGTGCCTTCACGGGGAAAACGATCCATCACAGTCAGCGTTACGCTGCTCTGTATTGCATGCGCAGTTATCGTGATTAGCCTGAATACGGGTACGATCCGTCTATCTCCGCTGGCTGTACTGCAAACGCTGCTTGGCCAAGGCAGTCCAGACGATCAGATTGTGTTGTTCGATTACCGTTTGCCTCGCATTCTCATTACGGTCCTGGCAGGAGCAGGACTTGGCATCTCGGGAGCGGCCCTTCAAGGCATTACGCGCAATCCGCTTGCCGATCCCGGCATTCTTGGCCTTCATGCAGGAGCAGCATTAGGGCTGATGGTTTTCGTAAGTCTGTCCTATTCCATGGATGGCTCGATTGCCCTATTGATTCCCTTGTTCACTTTTGCAGGCGGAGTCATCTCGGCACTGATCATTATGCTGCTCGCCTATGACCGGCATAACGGGGTATCTCCCATCAAGCTGATCCTGGTCGGTATCGCTGTCGCCGCAGGGTTTCATGCGCTAACGTTATATCTGTCTCTTCGGCTGGATGAAGATACGTATTCCTTCGCTGCCCGCTGGCTCGCCGGCAGTGTGTGGGGTAGAGACTGGATTCACGTGCAGGCTCTGCTTCCATGGATTGCAGTCTGTGTTCCCTACATCTGGAGCCGTTCCAAAACGCTGGACGCTTTCGGTCTTGGAGATGCAGCCGCCACGGGCATCGGTACATCCGTCCTATCCCAGCGCATATGGCTTCTCTTATGTACTGTGGCGCTGTCAGCCATAAGTGTATCCATGGCCGGAGGGATCGGATTCATCGGACTGGCCGCGCCGCACCTCGCTCGCAGACTTGTCGGTCCGATGCATCGCCACCTGATTCCGGCGGCCGGCCTCATTGGCATGGTCATTCTGGTTACCGCCGATACGATTGGACGAACCATTTTCCAACCGAACGCCATCCCCGCAGGTATTGTGGTGGCTGCCATAGGTGCACCTTACTTTTTATATCTGCTGGTGCGAACCAAATGACCGAAGCCGTTGATCTACTTTATTCATCTAATTATTAACATCCAAGTGATGTCCAAGGAGAATGTGAATATTCATGTTGAAGAAAAACCTATTGCTTGCTCTGAGCATTTGTCTGATATTTGTGCTTGCCGCTTGCGGAACTGCCAGCAATTCTGGCTCTTCATCCGCTGCGGGCGACACTTCCACGGGTAGCACTTCCGAGCAGCAGGATAACAGTGCGGCTTCTGGAGAACAACGCATCGCGTCGATGTCCATCCACCTGACGAATGACTTACTGGCGCTTGGCATCACACCCGTGGGTTCCGTCATTGGCGGCGAAGCCAAAGCATTCCTGTCTCATGTTGCAGATCGCCTGCAAAACACGACACCGCTTGGTCCGGTGAAAGATCCCGACATGGAAGCCCTGCTTGCCCTAAAGCCCGATGTGATCTATCTTGATGAAGAATTTTCCGGAGAGGACATTGCCAAGTTCGAGAAAATTGCTCCTGTGCATGTATTCAATCTGGATGACGGTACATGGCGTGATCACCTGAAAGACATTGGCAAGCTGGTCCATCGCGAGAAGGAAGCAGAGCAATATATTCAGGATTATGCAGCAGAGACCGAAGAGGTAAAATCATTAATTCACGACGAGATCGGTGATGGTAGCGTGATGGCCATCCGTGTAACTGCCAAAGAATTGCGTGTATTCAGCACGCGCCGCCCTATGGGGCCGATCTTGTATGATGATCTTGGACTGACCCCTGCCAAAGGCATATCGGATATTGATTCCACCAAGCCTTATCAGGTGATCTCCCGCGAGGTGCTGCCTGATTTCGATGCAGATGCCATCTTCGTAGTGGTGAACTCGGATGATGAAGCGGAGAACATGTTCAGAGAACTGCAAAACAACCCGATCTGGCAAGGGCTAAAAGCCGTTAAAGCCGGTCACGTGTACACGATCGGCGCGCAGCCTTGGCTGGACTACTCCGCCATTGGCAATAAAATGGCACTGGATGAGGCCAAAGAGATGTTTACCCAAAAATAAACCAACACCTCACTGAAAAAAAACAAAAAAACCTCGCTAACGAACTGGAGAGGGAACGGCAGACTTGCTGTCCTGTTCTCTTCCGTCCGAAGCAGAGGTTTTTTCTCTATATATTATTGAAAGCCTGGCATTCCTCATCCTCATAAGGTACAAACGACAATCTCAACATCCGTGTCAGCAAACGTATCCTGAATAATGCCGCTTACTTTGTCCCACTTCAGTCTGTCGAGTCCGCAACCAATCTGCGGCATGGCCAGCTTACTGATTTCTTGTTCTACACAGACGTCTCGCATCGATTGCACCGCTTGGGTAAACGATGAATAGGTCGGTTTATTCGAAAACTTCGCCTTGGTTACCAGATTTAACGTACGCCCCACCGGGTAACACCGTCCAATCTCAAGCGCTTCCTGCTTCGCCTGCTCCTGTAGAACCTGAAGCCCGAACCTTTCCCGAAACTGTACTGCAATACCCGCCCCCATGCGAGCATCAGCGGAAATACAATGAGCGAGCGTATAAGCTTCATCCATTGCAAACAAATCCTGTTGGATCTCACGAAATTGCATCTCAATCCTCCTTCTTCACATCTTAAAATGACTTACTTGCTGTTCAGAGCAATTGTTCTTGAAACGCCTTGATTATTCTCTGTCCAGCTGATCTATCCAACACAGCAAATACAATCCGCTCAAAGGACTGCCTGAAATTCTCCTGTACCAGGACATCATGGAAATACCTCGCCACATCCATCGGGTCATTCCGGAACACCCCGCAACCATAAGCACCCAGAACAAGGGTACGATGACCATTCATCGCTGCCACGTCCAAAATATACCGAATTCGCTCCTTCATGACCGATTCGATCTGCTGGTCATCTGCCTGCTCCCGTTCCTTCACAACGCCAGCATTTACGGCAGGTGCCGTAATAAAAGAAGTCGTGTAATATTGGGCTAGCAGCCGATCCTCATCATCACGTATGACCGGTACACCCGGCGAATAGATCATATAGTCTGAATATAGACAGGTGCGCAGCTTACGATTATGATCATACATTTCATTCATTTGAGAAATACAAGGATATAACCCGGAAGCCCGGGCGAGACTCTCTTCCTGTGCCTGACTTCCACCCAGGAAACCTCCACCCGGATTTTTCGCTGAGGCAAAGTTCAGGCAAACGACATCCGTTCTCCCCTCTTCTACCACGAGACGTGAAGCTGCGGCAAGCGTCGTCTCACCGGTGACTTCAATCTTGGCAGCTGCAGACTTAGGCGCTCCCTGTAATTGGCGCACCTGCTCCCGAAGTGCCGGAAGCTCATCCGGACGGTATAAAACGGAACCCTGAATCGCTCGTTTCAAATCTTCATCAATCGAAACCCTGCGGTCATATCCGTTAATGTACTGCCCCTCTTCCAGGATGGCCAGTGTTTCCTGGGCAATTCGAGCACGGCCCGAGCGCTGATTCGTGCTTTTTAGCTGATTATTTTTCTTATGCTGGTTAGCATTCATTCTAATCACTTCCTATCTCATCTCTTAGCCGGGTCAGAATCTCACCCAGCCAGTTGGTTCCCCGCCATGTTCTGCGATGGCGGATACGTGGATCTTCTTCTGTCAGTCCAACGCCCCAGATCCGGTCATCCGGGCTTGCTTCCACAAGGGTCGTTCCACGGGTGGCGAGCAATGCGGCAAGCAGTTCTTCATTTTGTGTGAATTTGGCGTGATTGCCTTCATAAACAATGCGTTTGCAGTTTGCTTCCCATATCGTCTGGTCGAATCCGGTTACCTGTCTGCCTAGCTTTTTTTGTACTGAAGCTGAGCTCGCCTTCAAAATCTTGTCCGCCATGGCCTGATCGCCAAATAGCAGTGCTTTTTGATGCATCATGTATTGTTCGGCACTCGTATAACCGATTCCGTTCACCGTAAAATCAGCCGGATGCCACTGGGAAAAGGGGGATGCGGTACGCCAAAAAAAAGTAAACTTCTCCATGATTCCTTATGTCCTCCTTTCAATACAAAAAAATTATGTCGTCATACGCTCCGGGTTCAATCTGTATAGACGGGAAGGACGATGTCCTGCATTGCCCATAAACTCTCCGGTTTCGATCACCCAATCCGCGATTTTGCGCCGGAAGGCTGCAGCCAGCAGCTTTTTGCCACCAATAATCTCATAGACCTTCTGCAGGGCAGTCAGCGTAAATGTCTCCGGCATCAGATTAAAAGCAATATCCGTGTATTCCACTTTCGATCGTAATCGTTCCAGCGCATAATACATGATCTTGGCATGGTCAAACGCTATGCCCTCCACTTCCAAGAAGGTCATGCTGCTGCTTCGCACGCTTCCTTCCACAGCTTCCTTCACCTCAATGACAGCCGATAGCTCCTCTGTTCCGTTCGACAACGTCAGCTGAACTCTTCGTTCCGTCGTACGACCTCGTTCATGAATATGACGTTTCTCCTCAAGAAGCCGCTGTTCTACCCTGAACCAGTCCGCATCGCTCGCATCATCGCCTGCTTCCAGCTCAAGCTCGCTGCTATCAACTAGCGCCATGTACGAGCAGCTGATCACTCTTGTACGAGGATCACGATGCACATCGCCCCACGTGTACAACTGCTCCAGATAGATGTCATCCAGCCCGGTCTCCGTAACCAGCTCGCGGCGTGCTGCATCTTCCAGGGATTCCTGCATGGACACGAATCCACCCGGTAATGCCCACTTGCCCATATAGGGATGACCACCGCGGCGAATCATCAGCAGCTGCAGTGCCGGCTCAGCAAGTTTGCGATAATTGGACTGAGCTTCGCTCCTTATCGTGAAGACAAGCATATCTACCGTCACGGAAGGACGCTCATAATCACCTGCATCATATGTATCCAGAAACTGCTGCTCGCTTATATTGGCATGATTCAGATGGTCCAATGGTCGGCCCTCCGAATAACCTTCATTTGTCATATTTAAAACCCCATTCTGTTATTAACAAAATGTTATTAACAATTCGATAATAAGAAGTTAACACATCTATTATCCTTCGTCAATATTTCCCATATCTAAAAAAAGAACTGCTTTACTGGTTGGGATTGGGTGGGTGTTAAACTGCATCAATTCTATGTCCAAGGAAATAAATTCCTGCTAAATTCCTGATTCAGGAAAAAAAGGGTTGACGGTGCGAAGTGGAGGTCTATATACTGTGTATATTGATATATACAGTATACACAGCGAACACAGCTTGCATAGTAAAAGTGTGAGACGGAAAGGCAGGCTTGGTGGCTAACCCGCAGCGATTATTTTAGTACAACTGTGTTATATCTTTTTCGATACAACTGTGTTATATTAATTTCAATTCATTCGTATTAATAAGGGGGATGTTTCGCGGGAATGAAAAGAATCGTATTATTGGATGTTCTTAGAGGATTTGCGATTATCGGTACATTGGGTACGAATATTTGGCTTTTTGCATACTTAGGCTCTCTGAACAAAATGTTTGGCGATCCGCTTCAACCCTGGTGGACCTCGGGTGATCGTTTACTGCAAACACTGATGCTTATGCTGGTGAACGGAAAATTCCTCGGACTGCTTACTCTTCTCTTCGGGGCAGGCATGGAATTAAAGCGGCAAAAAGCACTTCGTGAAGGATATGTCTGGCCAGGGGTTTACATATGGACATGTGTGCTGCTGCTTATTGATGGATTGCTGCACTACACGTTAGTCTTGGAATACGATGTGCTGATGAGTTATGCAATTACTGGCATCATCGTGTCCTTCATCATCAACCGTTCCCGCCGCTTTATTTTGATCGTGATGGGGCTCATGGGTGGTATACATCTCATCGGAGTGGGCGGAATTACCGCACTGTTGGCCCTTACAGAGAGTGGTGCCACTCTCAATAACATGGACGTGATTGCCAAGCTATACGCCACGGGAACATGGTGGGAGCAGGTTCTATTCCGGCTGGACAACTTTGCTTTCTTTCGAACAGAGTCCATCATCATCATTCCGCTGAATATATTTCTATTCCTGCTGGGTTCCATGCTCATGCGTGCAGGCCTATTCTCAGACGAGGCATCCGGACGTCTAAGACGTCGCAAATGGATGAATTTCGGGCTTGCCGCCGGCATTCCTCTGAACCTGCTCCTGCTGGTGCCGGGAGGTAGCATGGACTTGTTTGTTCGGTACATCAGTGCACCGATCCTTACGTTCGGCTATCTTGGGCTAATTGCTTACATGCTGGAGAAAAATAGGTTCGCCGGTCTGTTCAGGCGGTTCGAAGAGATTGGCAAGATGGCATTGAGCTGTTACATTCTGCAAAACATTTTGGCTTCCGCCATCTTTTACGGATGGGGTCTGGGACTCGGTGGTTATCCCCCTTCGCTTGTGATTATGTTACTGTGGGCCGGCATCTGTATTGTATTGATGTTATTCTCACATGCATGGCTGCTCAAATTTAAATCAGGACCGGTCGAATGGTTATGGCGCAAGCTCTCCATCTCTCCTGCCGTCAAGTCACAGTCACGGACGGAACAGATGTAATATCTAAATGGTTCCCTGAATTGAGCAACACAGTATTTCTCCCTCTTTAGTTCGAGCTGCGGATCTGTTCCGGAGCTCTTTTTGTTATGTAGCAAAACCTTTGCATCGCTCCGTGCTGGGGATACGATGCCCTCGCATTTTTAATTTGACCTTACAAATGCCTTGACGGTATGTAAGATCAAACTTATGATTTAGTTAGTCGACTAATTAATAGGAGGGTAGTATATGCATTCAGCCCGCACCGAACGGCTGCTCGGACAATTATCCGAACTTGTGAAGCTGCATCGCTATAAAGTTCATGAGAAGCTGGTTAACCACCCCGAGCTGTACCCCGGACAACCTCCACTGCTGTTCCAGCTTGACCGTGAAGATGGCCAAACCCAGAAAAGTCTGGCCGAGAAGCTTAGCCGTGCTCCTGCAACCGTTACAGTCATGCTGAAACGCATGGAAACATCGGGATATGTAAGGCGTGAAGCCGATCCGAATGACCAGCGCAGTCTGCGTGTCTATCTGACCGACCAAGGCCGCAGCGCGCTCAAGGATTTGAGTGAGGTATTTCAGGAACTGGAACTCCAGGCTCAGGAAGGATTTACGCCAGAAGAAACGCAACTCATGTCAGCGCTTGCACAGCGAATGATTCACAACCTTCGTGAATCCTGAATGACGCATGGAATCGTAGCAGCATGATTTTAGACTTCATTGAATGAGGTGATTTCCCTATTGTGGACGTTAAAACGATTTTTGACGCCTTATAAGTCAGCCGCCATACTCGCCCCACTCCTCATGGTGCTGGAGGTAGCCATGGACCTGCTTCAACCGAAGCTGATGTCCAGTATCGTTGATGATGGTGTGCTTGCAGGTGACCTGCCCCATATTGTACGTACAGGGCTGTTCATGCTTCTGTTTGCCCTCATTGGCTGGGTTGGCGGAGCAGGCTGTACACTCTTTTCCAGCAAAGCGTCTGTTGGATATGGCACTGATCTGCGCCAGGAGCTGTTCGACCATATTCAAACCTTTTCCTTCCGTAATTTGGACACATTCCAGGAAGGATCGCTCATCACGCGTCTAACGAGCGATATTACGCAGATGCAGACCTTTGTACAGATGCTCCTGCGAATGTTCATCCGGTCGCCGATGCTGATCATCGGCAGTATTATTATGGCATTTACGATCAGTATCAAGCTGGCGCTGATCCTCATGATGACCGTACCCGTTCTCTTTGTCATTCTGTATATTCTCATATCCGCTTCCTATCCGCTGTTTGCCAGCGTGCAGAACAAGCTGGATCAAGTCAACGCCGTTCTGCAGGAAAATCTCGCTGGGATTCGTGTCGTCAAGGCTTTTGCACGGGCAGGCACGGAGAAAAAGCGTTTCAATCAATCCAATGAGGATTATACGGGAACAGCGGTGAAAGCCTGGCGCATTGTTACGCTAAATGCACCTGTACTCAGCCTGATGCTGAACGCGACGATCGTAGCCGTATTGTGGTTTGGCGGGTTTCAGGTTGTAGGAGGCGATATTGCAGCCGGGGATCTGATTGCTTTTATCAACTATGTAACGGTGGTGCTCTCCTCCCTCACTTCCATCGGCATGATGATGATGAGTTACTCCAGGGCGAAGGTGTCGGCTACGCGGATCAACGAGGTTCTATATACAGAGCCGGAGATTCAGTCAGGCCATGAAGCTCATAGAGAGAATGCATTGCAAAATCAGGCCATTCAGGTTGGCTCCAATCCGGCATCCAGGGTTACTCGCCGAACAGGTGAGGTGGAATTCCGGGACGTTTCGTTCCGTTATGACGGCGAAGATGCCCTCACGGGAGTTAATCTTACTGCGAGAGCAGGGGAAAAGGTGGCTTTACTGGGTTCCACCGGTTCAGGGAAGACATCACTCGTGCAGCTCATCCCTCGCCTATATGATGCCTCACTCGGTGAAGTACTTGTTGGCGGCGTTAATGTACGGAACTGGGATCTTCAGCTGCTGCGCAGCAGAGTGTCCATTGTATTGCAGGAATCCATTCTGTTCAGCGGCAGCATTCGGGATAATATCGGCTTTGGCAGACCGGATGCCACGGATGCCGAGATCCGTGCGGCGGCGCGGGCAGCGGCAGCGGATGAATTTATCATGAACCTGAAAGATGGATACGACACGGAGCTTGGACAGCGGGGAGTCAATCTCTCCGGCGGGCAGAAACAGCGTATTTCCATTGCGCGTGCCCTGCTCATGCGGCCGGATGTTCTTATTTTGGATGACAGTACGAGTGCAGTCGATCTGCGGACCGAAGCAAGCATTCAGAGAGCACTGCATTCCCTGATGAAAGACAGTACAACCTTTTTAATTGCACAGCGCATATCTTCGGTGAAGGATGCTGACTGCATTTACGTGCTGGATGAGGGGCGAATCGTGGCAAGTGGTACACATGACGAACTCATGGCCAATTCCACACACTATCAATCCATTTATGATTCCCAACAACGGAAGGAGGATGTTCAATTTGGCTAAACCTGCATCTTCCTCCGCACAGCCACCTGTCGTTCCTCCCATCGGAAGACCTGGACCGGGCCGGGGGCCTGTTCCGAAAGTAAGAGCCAAGAATGCCAAGCACGCCATCCTCCGAGTATGGTCTTACATGGGACGCCATCGCAAAGGGGTTATTATGGCTCTGGTCCTTACCGCTCTAGGAACACTGCTTAATCTGGCGGGCCCCTACCTTCTGGGCCGCGCGGTGAATGAGCATATTGTTCCGAAAGTGACGGACGGCCTTTTGAAGGACTGCCTCCTGTTATTAACGGTATACGTCTTGAGTTCACTCATGATGTGGGGACAGTCTTATGTCATGATCGGCGTATCCCAATTGACGGTGAAGGATCTTCGTCAGGCTTTGTTCTCCAGGCTGCAGCAGCTGCCCATAAGCTTTTTTGACAAAAATCAAAGCGGAGACCTGATGAGCCGGGCTACCAATGATATCGATAACGTGTCCACTACCCTGAATCAGAGTGTGACTCAGCTGATGTCCAGTGCAATCCTTCTTGTCGGTTCGCTATCGATCATGCTTGCTCTGGATATCCGGCTGACGCTTCTCAGCCTGGTGACCGTGCCGTTAATCACCATTGCGACCAAGCTGATCGCTTCCAGAACACGCAAACATTTTTCAGCCCAGCAGAAGCTGCTCGGTGAGCTGAATGGTTATGCGCAGGAAACGATCGCCGGACAAAAGGTGGTTGCCGCCTATAACCGTCAAGAACAGGCGCACCAGCATTTTGAGAACCTGAATGAAAAGCTGCGTACAGCCAGTACGCAGGCCCAGACCGTATCCGGGCTGGTTGGACCTACGATGAACGTCATGAACAACATTGGATTTGCCATTCTCGCAGCAGTAGGTGGATGGATGGCTTACCACGATTTAACGTCCATCGGACTGATTGTAAGCTTTCTTGCCTATTCCCGGCAGATTGAGCGACCACTTAACGATCTTGCAAACCAGTACAACCTGATTCAGGCAGCCATTGCCGGTGCTGAGCGTGTGTTTCAGATTATGGATACACCAAGTGAGTACGAGGAGAAACAGGAGAAGCAGCTGGATCACATTCAAGGTAAAGTTGTGTTTGAAAATGTATCCTTTGGATACCATTCCGATAGAGAGATTCTGAAAAATGTCAGCTTTACCGCCCAGCCTGGCGAGATGATTGCTCTGGTCGGGCCAACAGGTGCCGGTAAAACAACCATCATTAACCTGCTCCCCCGCTTCTATGAAATTACAGGCGGAAGCATTACCATAGATGGCACGGACATCTCGGAGCTGGAGAAGGATCACCTCCGGCGCGGACTCGGTATTGTGCTGCAGGATGCCTACCTGTTCTCGGGAACCATTCGTGATAATATTGCCTACGGTAAGCCGGATGCGACCGATGAGCAGATCAGGCAGGCAGCTCAGCTGGCCAATGCCCACTCCTTCATTCGCAAGCTGTCCCAAGGTTACGACACCCCCATTATTGCGGGCGGAAGCAATCTGAGCCAAGGACAGCGGCAATTGCTGACGATCGCTCGGGCCATCCTCGCCGATCCGGCCATTCTTATTTTGGATGAGGCAACGAGCAGTATTGATACCCGGACGGAAATGCAGATTCAGGAGGCGATGCGCACGTTGATGAAAGACCGGACCAGTTTCGTCATCGCCCATAGACTGAGCACGATCCGGGAGGCAGATCAGATACTGGTGATCGATTCCGGCCAGATTGCCGAGCGGGGTAACCACGAGGATCTCATGCAGCAAAAAGGATTTTATTATCAGCTTCATCAAGGTCAGCTAAACTGATCCATTAACTGAGCGACAACATAAATACGCCGCACGAAAGTTCCGTTATATTCGGACCTGTGCGGCGTTTTATTTGTTCTTGGAGGGTACCTCTTAAGCAATTATTCCACGGCTGCTACTGGGAGCTCCAGTGTAAACGTAGAACCGACTCCCACTTCACTGCGCACCGTAATTTCTCCATGGTGGTCATGAGCAATCTTCTGGCAGAGCGCCAGCCCAAGCCCTGTCCCTTCTTCCTTCGTTGTATAAAATGGATTAAATATATCGGCAAGGGCATTATCCGGTATGCCGCTTCCCGTATCCGTAATGGATGTATATGCTTTGTCTCCTTCATGAACAAGAACAATATGTACTTCACCCGGATCATTCATTGCTTCGAATGCGTTGCGTATCAGGTTGATTAACACCTGTACAATTTTATCCCGATCCATATGAACCAGAACCGCTTGTCCCTTCAGCTCAAGCGAAATCCGGTGTCCACGGGATGCTGCATCTGACTCGGTTAATGACAAAACACGTTCAAGGCATTGGCCCAGCCTCTCCGGTTTCATTAGATGAGCCTGAGGCTTGGAAAATTGCAGGAATTCTGCAGTCAGGTCCGTAACCCGGATCACTTCACCCATAATCACTTCATACCACGGGGCAATATTGTACGCTTGTCCGCGTGACAGCTGTAAGAATCCACGAATGGCCGTGAGCGGATTACGGATTTCATGTGCCATGCCAGCGGCAAGTTCTCCAACAGCCCTGAGCCTTTCCGAACGGTAGATCTCTTCTTCATTCTTGATCCATTTGCTGCGCTGTGCCTGAAATAGCCGCTCCTCTGCAATCGTTATGAACTGCTGGAGGGTATCTGCCGTCTCAGGAAAGATCGAAATGCTATACGTAACCTGTAAACCTTTCAAATCTGTGGTTTGCATCGTACTCATTCGTTCCTCGATCCCCGAAACCTCCGGCAAAATAATCGAAAAACGATCTCCTGCATAACGGGATACCCCATATGCATCCGCAAAATGCTTGGAGATGCTCTCCCCTGTTCCCGCTATGATGGTGCTCCAATTGTCTTCCGCTTCCTTGTTGAATCCGTTGAAATTTTGGATGTTCAGAAGAATGAGCAAAAAGGAGCCCTGCTTCTCTGCCGTCTCTTGCAGAGCATTCATATATCCTTCATAGTTGAGCAGCCCTGTAAGCGGATCGTGCAGGGTGAGAAATTGATTTTTTTCGCGCAATCTGCGCTTTTCAGCTTCGCTGTTAACCAGCGTATGATACATAAAGATGATAACTATTGCTGTGAGTAGATCGAAAAGGGAAACCGACAACGTGTAGGCATCTATCGTTACATAGGATAGCCGAATCACTGTATATTCCAGCACGAGCAGGAGAGAAATGGGCAGGGTCTGCTCCACACGCTGTTTGTTCTGAATCATTGTCATGATGAGCAGGTAATATAACATGTTACACCAGTTCAATTCACTGAAATAGTGAAATATGCCGAGAAATATCCACTGAACTTTTTGCAATACAGGATATCGTCTTTCTCCATAAATGCTGGCAATAAATAAGGCTCCGGCAAGGATCATCCATGTGAGGCTGGAAGTACGGCCCAGAAAATAAGAGGACAGGATTACAAGCAGGCAACCCACCGGGAAAATAACCCTTTTCATCGTGTACGTTAGCAAACAGCCTCGCCCCCTTTGACAATCTACTCACATCTAACACTTTATTTACATGCATTATATCGATTATGATTAGCTAATGTTGTCGATTAATGGAAGCTCTCCAAATTGGTAAGGATAGGGCTCAAGGATTATATACCATTTATTTAGCATCTTGAATAGCGATCCTGCACATAATCCATCCTTTTTCTGGTATGTTATAATACAATAATGGATTTATTTTCAATAAAATCGGAAGTTGCAGGTGATTCTCATGGTAGAACGTAGAAGACCATTCGGAATTGGCACATTTTCGCTGCTTATTGTGGCTTTGGGATTTGCATTTAATTATGCATGGGGACCTGAGGATTTTCGGTTCAGTTATTATCTATTTCATCAGATGAATTGGCCCATCTATAGCAAAGGAGACGAAGGATTTGTCATCCCAACTATAATAACTGCGATCTTCTGGATCCCTGCCATCATCATTGCAAGAAAACACAACGTACACTATGGTACAAAAACTGCTTCGATCCTGGCCGGAATGATGCTGCTCGTCTGTTTCATCGGCCCTTTGGTTACTGTAAT
This sequence comes from Paenibacillus sp. P13VS, assembly GCF_015143645.1. Lineage (NCBI taxonomy): Bacteria > Bacillati > Bacillota > Bacilli > Caryophanales > Paenibacillaceae > Paenibacillus > Paenibacillus sp. P13VS. Next base: position 577,694 of record NZ_WYEV01000004.1, read on the forward strand.
CGAGTGGCTGATCCATTCTTAAACACAAAGCCAGCGCTCTGACGTTCCAGAGCGCTGGCTTTGTTCATTCCTCTCAACATATCTATTTCTTCGCCATATATTTGCGGATATCAAATGCAACAGCGGCAACAATAATTAATCCTTTAATAATCAGCTGCCAATAGGGACTTACACCGATAAAGGTAAGGCCGTAGTTGATAACCCCGAAAATGAGCACACCGGCCATAACGCCGGGCACTGTACCGATGCCTCCGGCTGTTGAAACGCCGCCAACGACACACGCCGCTATGGCATCCAGCTCATACATATTGCCGTAGTTATTCGTCGCTCCGCCTGTGCGCGCTGCCTCCAGCACCCCCCCCAGTCCATACAACGCTCCCGCAATGGCATACAGGGCAATCAAATTACGTGCGACGTGAATTCCCGACACATGCGCGGCCTGGATGTTGCCGCCGATGGCGTACATATTTTTACCGAGGCGGGTTTTGTTGAAAACGACCCAACAGATTAAGGCTACTGCAATCGCAATCAGTACAATATAAGGGATCGAGTAGCCACCACCCAGATCAATATAGCCTGATCCGATCACCGTGAAGTCCGGTCTAAGTCCTCCAATCGGCTGTGACTGGTTGGGCTCTGTATCAAAATAAATCGAGTTAAACCCATATACGGCCACCATCGTTCCCAGTGTGGCGATAAATGGAGGTACATGCAGCTTGGCGACTATAATTCCATTTACCAATCCGACAATCAGACCAGCTACAATTCCGATGAGAATGGGCAACCCCACCCATAAATGCGGCAGATCCGGGAAGAAGCGGTTGGCATATTCGTCAATTTGCAGCATGGACGCGGATACCACAGCCGTCAGACCTACCACCCGGCCAGCAGACAGATCGACCCCACCTGTGACGAGAATGAAGGCCGCCCCGAGTGCAATAATGGCCCGTGTGGAGGATTGCTGCAATATATCCCGTAGGGTAGAGAAAGCAAGGAAGTTCGGGTCCGCGATGGCAATGCCGATGACAAGCAGAATAAGTACGATAAAGATGGCGCGCTGCGTTACATACTGTTTCACCTGATTGATTACTTGCGTGTTCATCTGTTTCCTCCTGTCTAAGCCATCCGCTGCTGAGCGGCCAGCCTCATAATTTCCTGCTCTGTGGCGTCGGCTCCGTCTACAATGCCCGTCAGCCTTCCTTCACTCATCACCATGATCCGGTCCGACATCCCAAGCAGTTCAGGCATCTCCGAGCTGATCATGATAATGCTTTTGCCCTGACGAGCCAGTTCCGTAATAATGGTGTAGATTTCAAACTTGGCACCCACGTCAATTCCCCGCGTCGGTTCATCAAGCAGCAGAATTTCCGGGCTGGTCAATAACCAACGTGCCAGAAGCACTTTCTGCTGATTCCCTCCAGACAGGTTGCGAATCAGCGTGTTAACGGAAGGCGTTTTGGTTCTGAACTTCTGGGTTTGCTCCCTTGCCTCTTCGCGTCCCTTCTTTTCATCCAGCAGCCCAACCCGGTTTCGGTACCTGCCCAGACTCGCAATGATCGTATTTTCATACACGGATAACACGGGAAATATGCCCGTAACCCTACGCTCCTCGGTCAGCAGCGCCATATGATGACGTTTCGCCGCGGCGGGTGAGTTGATCTTCACTTTGCGTCCATGAATCGAAATTGTGCCTGAAGCGAGACCGCGCAGTCCGAACAAGGATTCGATCAGCTCCGTCCGCTGCGCTCCCACGAGTCCGCCAATACCAAGCACTTCGCCTTTTCGGAGCTCAAACGTAATATCCCTGAACGAGTGGGCCTGGCTGGATGTTAACCCTTCTGCCTTCAAAATCACTTCGCCAGGAACGTTGGTCCGTTCCGGAAAGCGTTCGTCCAGATCCCGTCCTACCATGCGGGTGATGATCAGGTCGGTAGTCAGATCAGCGGCATCCCAGGTACCGACAACAAAACCGTCACGCATAATGGTGACTTCGTCCGAAATCGTGAGGATTTCCTCCATTTTGTGCGAGATGTAGATAATCGACACGCCGCGGCTGCGAAGCTCGTTAATGATGGCGAATAGCTGCTCTACTTCCTTACCTGTCAGGGATGAGGTCGGCTCATCCATAACAATGACTTTCGATTGAAAAGAGACCGCTTTGGCGATTTCCATGGATTGTATTTTGGATACGGATAATGTTCCTGCCTGTGCCTTCGGGTCGATATCCAGATTCAGGTCTTTAAACAAGGCCAGGGTATCGGCATACATCTTCTTCTCGTCGACCAGCAGCCCTCTCATCGGGAAACGTCCCAGCCATATATTCTCCATCACGGGACGATGAGGCACCGGATTCAGCTCCTGATGGATCATGGATATGCCATGCTGCAGTGCTGCTTTGGAATTCGGAATATCGACCTCTTTTCCATCGATTCGAATCTTCCCTTCATCGGGTCGGTACATGCCGAACAAACATTTCATCAGTGTCGATTTCCCTGCTCCATTCTCTCCCATCAGGGCGTGGACCGATCCGGGCTTCACCTTCAGGGTGACCTGACTAAGTGCCTGCACACCCGGAAACCCCTTCGAAATTCCGTCCATCTCCAGCAGATAAGGTGATGCCATATTGGTTCCTCCCTTCCATATGCCCAGAAAAAAAGGACGCCACCGGTAAGACGGACGTCCCTCTCTGCTGCTGTTATTGGGCGTCGGCAATGTTGTCTTTCGTAATTTTCTTGTAGGCGATCCAGACATATTTGCCATCCGTAATGTCATACCCCGTATTTTCCTTCGTTGGCGTCTCACCCTTGGCGAGTACCGCAGCCAAAGCCACTGTTGCTGCGCCCTGGTTCTTCGCATCATTCAATACGGTGCCCAGCATCGTGCCGTCCTGAAGTGCCTGAATGGCAGGAGCGGTTGCATCCACACCTACGACAGGCATCGCCTTGCCGTCCTTAAAGTATCCTGCTGCCTTCAATGCCTCGATAGCACCGAGTGCCATGTCGTCATTGTTGGCAAGTACAGCTTCAATCTTGTCGCCGTGGGAAGCGAGGAATGCCTGCATTTTCTCCTGTCCTTTGACCCGATCCCACATCGCCGTGTCTTCCGCCAGTGCCTCTACTTCAATACCGGCATCCTGGATCGCCTGTACGGAGTATTTCGTCCGCAGCTCTGCATCCTGGTGACCCGGCTCGCCTTTCAGCATGACGTATTGCAGTTTGCCGTCCCCGTTTTTGTCCGCTTCGGGATGGGCTTTCCAGTAATCCACAATCAGCTGGCCGGAGATCGTACCCGACTCTTCCGCCTTGGCACCAACGTAATACACCTTATCCCATTTATTCATGTCTTCAGCAACCGGCTCACGGTTGAGGAACACGACAGGAATGCTTGCCGCCTTGGCCTTGTCAATGATGACACCTGCCGCCGTCCGGTCAACCGGATTCACAGCCATCGCGCTGTATTTCTTGGATACAAACAGGTCCACCTTCTCATTCTGGGTCGGCTGTGCGTTCTGGCTATCCACGATATCAAGTGTGGCTTTGCCTTCTGCTGCTGCCGTCATTGCATTCCGCACGCCCGTCATGAACGTATCATCGAATTTGTAGATCGCAACACCAATTTTCGGTGTCTCCGTTCCGCCTGCTGCCTGCTCCTCCGTACCGGTTCCCGTACTTCCACCCGCACTGTCTCCACCGCTGCTGCAGCCCGCAGCCGCAACCATGAATGCCGTAAGCAGCAGTGTCATCCACGTTTTCTTCATATCCTAATGACCTCCCCCAAGTTCATTCGGCTTCACCGATGTCTTTATTATGAAAGGGTTTACACGATTTTCGAATACAATATCTTCATCTGTTTTATCGAAATCTTCCTGTGTTCGGTTCGTGTCTTCGAGCTTCATTGAACAAACGGAAACAGCAGCTTCTGGTTATCCATCCAGAACATATTGTCCGTACTGACCAGCTTCGTTTCCAGCGTCACTCTGGTCTGCACCTGCTGATTATTCAGCCGTGCCACGGCCTGATTCAAACCAAGATACCCTGCGCTGAAGCCATTTTGCACAATAAGGTGCTGGAATACCCCTTCCTGCAGCTGCTCCAGCTGCTGCTGTTCACTCCCGAAGCCTACAATGTTGACCTGCTGCTCCAACTTGCGGCGATGCAGCTCATCCGCCGCTCCCAGAGACGCGGGCTCCTGGAGGGCAATGAAGCCGTCTACCTGCGACTCATCCAGCAGCTGCTTCGCTGCCTGCCAGCAAACTTCACGAGTGCTGCATACGGACTTGGGTTCAACCCGAATACCCGGATACTGGACCAGCGCTTCCATGACCCCCTGCTCCCGGTGGATCAGCCCTGGATTCACAGGATCGGGCCCCAACAAGGCTACACTGCCTCTGCCTCCCAGAAGTTCGGCCATTGCTTCACCTGCCTGCCGCCCAGCCTCCACATTATCCATGGATATGACACTCGTAATCCCTTCTACAGGAAACTCATCGTTGAGAACAATCACAGGAACACTAATATTGCTCTTATTCATCGTTTGGGCCTTCTGAATAATGTCACCAAGTACCTTCTCACTCAGTGGATCAACGAGCAGAGCGGAAGCGCCCTGCTGCAATGCCTGGGTCACTGCTCGGATCTGTGCCTCTTCGCGCTGACTGTAGGACGAAGCGCCCTGCCCGGACAACTCCTGCGGCTCTCTGACTCGGTGGATCGCCGAATCGGGATTGGATGGCGCATACGTTGCTGTCTCGGATGGAAAGGCCTCCACCGTCAGCAGTTCAGCTCCATGCTCCTTGGCTGCTGCTTCTGCCCCAAGCCTTATCGCCTCAGCAAGTTCACCTGTCCCAGCTGGGGTGATCAGAGCGACACGAGGTGGCGGTAGTACCGAATCGGCATTGGAGATGCCACATGCCGTACTCAGGAATAAACAGCAGCCCGCCGCAGCGATCCCCATACATCTGAGTGCACGAAGGATGGACGGACTGAATTTCTTGATGGAGTCTGCACTAATAATCCTGCTGATGATTGCTTTATCTTCCTTACCTTTTATCATAATAATCGCCATCCTCCCGTTCGCATTGAACCGGTATCCGAATCCAGACCGTCGTTCCTTCCTCCAGCTCACTCTCGAATTCAAGACCGCACCCTTCCCCGTAATAGAGCTGAATCCGGTCATGCACATTGCGTACGGCTACCCCTGATCCAGCACCACTCTTCACGATGGGACTGCCCTGAAGCAGTCCTGCCACCTGCTCCTCCGTCATGCCGACACCATTATCCGTGATGCGGAATACCAGCTGGCCGCTCTCCCGATAGACGCGGATCTCAATGCAGCCTTCATCCGTGTGATACTCAATCCCATGCACGATGGCATTCTCAATTAACGGCTGAAGAACCAGCTTCAGTGTCAGACATTCGAGTGTATCCTCATCTGCATCCAGGCTGAACCGGAATTTGCGCTTGAACCGCATCTGCTGAATGGTCAGGTAATGGTGCGCATGCTCCAGCTCTTCGCGGACAGTAATAATGGTTTTCCCTTGGCTGAGACTTATGCGAAATAGGCGTGAAAGCGATGTGATCATGGTGATCACTTCTTCATTGCGACTCATGCCCACCATGCGCACGACAGAGTTCAATGTATTGTAGAGAAAATGAGGATTAATCTGGGCCTGCAATGCTTCAAGTTCGAGACGCCGTTTCTGTTCCTGCTCATGGATGATCTCATTCATCAGGGTACGAATCTTGTACACCATCAGGTTAAACCGACGGGATAGCCGCTCCACTTCAAGCGGTCCCTGAACAGGCAGCTCAACATTGAAGTCCCCTCTCTCCACGGCTTTCATCTTCCGCTCCATCCGCCGAATTGGACGTGTCAGACTGGAAGAGAGCAGCATGGACACGAGAATAACGAGTATTAACACAACCAGCAGTACCCGAACAAGATAGCCATTGACCTCCTGCCGGGTTGTCATGATTTCATCCAGGTAGGCCACACCGACAATTTTCCATCCGATATTGGCTACAGACTTCACGGTATTCAGTCTTTTCTGTCCATCCGCCTCATCTTCATAACTGCCTGTCGCCACCAGGGCCTGTTCGATATTTTCGCTTTTGAGTCCCATGTACATCAGCTGCTGCTGCGGATGATAAACAATGTTGCCTGCGCTCTCGTCGATGATGTAGACATATCCCCGCTGCCCCAGACTGACCCGGCGGCTCAGTTCATCCATCTGTTTGAAATTGATATCCACCAGCAGAATGACCTGTCGATCCTGACCATTTTGCCGTACAGTAATGCCTTTGCTCATCGATACGACCCACTTATAGGGGCCTGAGTACATGTTCTGAATATGAGGCAGTGAAAAGCTAAGGTGGTCCGGCACTCTGAGCGCAGATTGAAACCACCCTTGCTGTGTCACATGGGCGCTTGATTTTAGCTCGGCGGAAGGTCTGTTCTTGAGCAGTTCGCCCTTGGAGTCGAGCAGTGTAATGGAGATAATGTCCTCCCGGCTGCTGAGCAGGGTATCCAGCTGTTTGTCCACCTGTTCTCCTTCCCAGGTTCCGTCCCGCAGCATATGCTCCTCGATGGCTCTGTACAGATGCGACATGCTCCGGACATAGTCCTCCAGGTTGTAGCTGACCTGATCGACGATCTGCCTCGTTGTCAGTTCAGCGCTTCGTTCGGCAGCCTGTGTGAATTTGTCATGCAGAAGCAGGGCCATGATGGTGAGCACAAGTACAATGAAGATGGAAAAGGACCACGTGATAATCGACCGAATACTGCTGACCTTCGAGGATCGAAGACGGAAACGCAGCCGGAGCCATACCAGGCCTATCCATCCGGCTAACGTTCTCATCGTTCTGCACCTTCACGCGTTGTCAGCGCGAACTGCTTGCGATATTCTTTGGGCGAGACGCCGATATGTTTCTTGAAGCAAAAACTGAAATAATTCGGTTCGGCGAAGCCTACCCGCTCCGCGATCTCAAACGACTTCAGCTCCGTGGAGCGAAGCAGTTCCTTGGCCGCCTCCATACGGATCTGCATCAAATATTGCAGGAAGGTAAGCTGCACTTCTTTTTTGAAAATGCCGCAAAAATAACCTGAACTGATATGCAAATATCCGCATACCTTCTGTATGGACAGATCGGGATCGGCGTAATGTTCCTTCGTAAACCGCAGCGCCTGCTCCACAATATCCTTGTATACATGCTGGCGCCCGCTGGCAATCCGGTGCTGTACGAGCACGCAGACCTCCCTCACTTTGTCCTGTGCTTCAGACAGTCCCGGCAATCGGAACATATCCGCATACAATTGGAAACCGGAACCGAAGATATCCTCCATGTCCTCACCCGATGCCTGCGCGGCCTTCCACACCGTCGTCAACACCTCAATCAGGTACAGCTGGATGTCCCCCCGACCATGCTCCACCGTAATTTCCCGGAAAATGATATCCAGTGCATCTTCAAGCTCCGTTCTGGTTCCTGCCTTGAGCGTACGGGTCAGCGTCTGCTGCTTCAGCTCGTCAAAACGCAGCTTGCCTGCAGTCTGCCGCTCCACGTCTGCAATATAGATCAGCGAATCGGTCCCCGGCACCAGTCTGTAGTCGAGCGCCAATAATGCATCCTCATAAGCGTGTTTCACATCCGAGAGGGTATCAACCATGGATCCAGAACCCACGGTGGCCGGGATGCGCAAGTAGTGATTAATGCTGCGGATGACATTTTCAAGGGCCTGCTGCTGACGTTTCTCCCCTTCGCCCTGTCCCCAGCGATCAATAAAAAGCAGAACAATGGCTTCCTGGTGCATAAAAGCATGTCCTGCTCCGTGTTCCTTCCATACCTCTTCGGCAATGTTAAGTGCAGCGAACTGCTTCAGTTCCGCATCCTCGGAGTGACGCAGTGATCCCCCGGAACCGTGGGTATTCTTATTCTCCGATACGTTGTCTGCCTTAACCGATGCCTGAGTATTCGCTCCCACTTGATGGCCATTCTTCTTCCCGTCACCCTCCATGTGCAGCGTCAGAACGGACACCCCATAATGCTCACCGTTGAGGTCCAGACCGCACTGTTTGGCTTTGTCGTGAATATACGCCGGCGATTTCTGCCGATGCAGCAGCGTAGCCATCAGATCAGCCTGCACCAGCGGCAAGCTTGTATAATAATGATCCCGCAGCTGCTGAACGTCTTCGCGTTCTGCCACCTCAGATGCCATCTGCGCTCGCAGACGTGTAAGCAGTTCGGTCAGATGCCCGGCTGAGAACGGCTTCAACAAATATTCATCCACACTCAGTGAGACCGCCTGCCTGGCATAATCGAATTCATCATACCCTGTCAAAATGACAACCTTCACTAGCGGGTTGCGTTCCCGCAGCCTTCGCGCAAGTTCCAGTCCATCCATAAACGGCATGCTGATGTCGGTTACCACGATATCGGGCTCAACTCTCTCGGCCATCTCCAGCGCTTCACGGCCATTCTCTGCCAAACCGACGATTCGCAGATCCAGGGCCTCCCAATCTACCTCTATGACTAATCCTTCGCGTACGTCTTCTTCATCATCCACCAGCAATACCCGGTACACGTCCGAATTCCTCCCCCAGCTCTTTAAAATAATGCAGGATGCCTCATGTATATGTCGTTTCGATCCAAGGTTGCCATCATACTATACAATATTATTTCATTTGTGTAACCGCTTACTTTTGGGAGGAGAAAATAGCATCAGAAACGATTAGATGAAGACGGAAATAGCAGATGGCTTGAAAGTGGTGCGCAGATCATCAATAAGCCCTGACCCGCTCAACAGCGGATCAGGGCTATCATTCGTATGAAGTCCAAATCAACACAATTTTAATTACGATTGCTTTGACTCTTAGTATCTTTTGAATCAATCCAAGTGATGAGTTTCCTTCTCCTGCTCCACGGGACTCGCATTTAACCCTTTTACATATATCATCGTTCGATCTGGATTCGTATGTCCCATCATTTCAGCCAGACGATGCAGTGGAACACGCTCAGCCATGGCATAGCCAAACCGATGACGCAGATCATGTGAACTTAGTCCTTCCAATCCGGCTGCGGTCATTACTTTTTTAATCAAATGGCGAAGCGCCCTTTCGGTCAAACGATCATTAGTCTTCTCCGAAGGGAACAGGTAAGGGCTACCTGGATTCAGACTTTCCATATACTTTCTCAACATCGTAACACACACCGTATTCAGCGGAATTCTTCGTTGTCCGTTTCGTTTATCGGCCCGCACCGTAAGCTGCCCGCTTCGCTTGCCCAGTTCGATATCGACTGGCTCCAGATTGCATACCTCCATCGTCCGCAGCCCCGTATGAAACATCAAGATCAAGATGGTCTGATCTCGCAGGGAATTCCCCTGTTCGACCGCAGAGAGGAAAGCTTCTTCTTCTCTGGCTGTCATTCGGCGAGGGCTCACCTTGTCTTCGGGGATAAACTTTAATGGTTTGGAAGGATCACTGCTAATTTTGGACTCTGCTGCAGCCCATTTGAATAAACGCTTCAGTGTAATCAGTCTGCGGTTAATCGTAGCTGGCTTCAGCTGCAAAACGTTCTGCGAATAGTCACGGTAGCTCATTAATGTGGACAGATCCATGTTATCAATCCGGATATCCTTTTCTCCAAATGCCGTATTTGCTTTGCACCATTCAAGAAAATGTTTCAGATCACTCGCATATTCCCTTAATGTTTTGGGAGTCAATTTAGCCTGAATGGTAAGCATATGTATGAATTCCTGAACAACCATTTCCCCACGCACCGGCACACCAGAAACCTTATCCATTAGAAAAAACCTCCAAATCTTGACTTATATTAGCGGACATGGTATTATCATATTAATCGATACATTAGCGGACATCAAGTCTGCGGTTTAAATACACCTGATTAGCGTTAATTTCTCATTAGCTCTTATCAAAATGGTCGTTTAAAAACTTATTTTTTGGAGGAATCACATGCAAACAGGTACAGTGAAATGGTTCAACGCGGACAAAGGGTTCGGTTTTATCGAAATTGAAGAAGGAAATGACGTTTTCGTTCATTTCAGCGCAATCCAAAGTGACGGTTTCAAAACATTGGATGAAGGACAACGCGTTCAATTCGAAGTAACCCAAGGTAACCGGGGACCACAAGCTGAGAACGTTACAGTCATCTAATTATATTCAAGCTGCCTTTACAGGCAGCTTTTTGTTTTTATACTCTTCCTTTTCTATTTGGATTAGCAGACTGACCCGAACGCCAAAATCATACAAAGCGAGGGATTATGATGGATAAGGAACAATTGATAGCCGAAGTAGCCAAAGCTGGCGGGTTCTCCAAAAAGAATGCAGACAAGGCCGTAACTGTCGTCCTTGATTCGATTCTAGAGGCCTTAAAAGATGGCCAAGACGTTCAGCTTGTCGGATTCGGAAAATTTGAGGTGCAAACGCGTGAAGCACGTATGGGCAAAAGTCGGAGAACCGGCAAGGAAATCCAGCTTCCGGCAGGGAAAGTTCCTGTATTTACAGCCGGATTAATGATGAAAAAAGCTTTAAATTAAAGCATACAACAGTACCGGAAAGAAGGTTTTTATTAAAACGAACAACAATAATTATAATGCTAATGCAACATTTTCTACGGTTGATGACATTCTTAACTATTATTCCGACAAGAAGACCAACCAGGATAACCCAAAGGATCACACCCATTCTACAGCCCCTTCAGGAGCGTCTGAACACACTTCATCATCACCCACTCGCTAACTGACCCTTTCATATTGGACAACAAAAAGCCCTGCTCCGCTTATAAACGTCCAGGGCTTGAGTTATGTTTATTCCAACACCCAGGGAGCATGTATCTTGGGGACATCATTAATCAACTGCCTTGTATAGGGATGCTCTGCTTGGTGAATGACCTCCTCAGCCTTTCCTGCCTCCACCATCCGCCCGTGCTCCATGATGCAGATCGTGTCGCTCACATAATAAGCGAGACCCACGTCATGGGTGATGAACACAATGGTCATCTTGTTCTCATCACGCAGCTTGAGCAGCATATCCAGAATAGTGGAGCGCGAACAGGCATCTACCATGGAGGTGGGCTCATCGGCGATCAGCACTTTTGGGTGCAGCATGAAAATTCTCGCAATCATTAACCGCTGCATCTGTCCACCGGACAGCTCGAACGGATATTTGTTGTACAACTCCTCAAACTTCAGGTTCACGAAGGAACAAGCTTCCTTCATTTTGATGTATGCCTCATCCTGGCTGAGCTTCAAACCTTGCAATTTAATGCAATCCACGAGCAGCTTCTCTACCCGGTGAAAAACATTAAACGAGGAGAACGGATCCTGGAAAATCGCCTGGATATCCTTCCAGTAGGCTTTGCGTTCACGGTATCGTCCGAGCTGTCTCGGTTTCCCGTTATATTCGATGGCGCCACTCGTTTCTTTCAGCAGGCCCATAATCATCTTCGCAAGTGTGGTCTTGCCACTGCCGCTCTCTCCTACAATCGAAATAATCTCGCCTTCGTGAAAATCAAAGCTGACATCGTCTACCGCCGCCTTTTTACGGTTGCCTGTACCGTATATCTTCGTCAGATGACGGCCGCTGATCAGTACCTTGCCCATCGCCATGCGGGTTCACTCCTTCCGGGAGTCATGAATCAAGCTGCTCCTCTTTCCTGATCTGCTCCAGGATTTCCGGTGTCAGCAGGCAGCGATAGATTCGTTCTTCGACTTGAATATTCTCAATCTTGCCCTGACGACATTCGTCTGTAACCAGCGTGCAGCGCTCTGCGAATCTACAGCCTTCAGGCACATGCTTCAGATTGGGCGGAGCGCCAGGTATCGCTGCAAGCTTATGTTCCTTCATCCCTTCTTCCGGCACAATGATGGACCCCATCAGCTTACGGGTGTATGGATGCAGTGGATTGAAGATCATCTGCTCCGCCGTTCCCCGTTCCACAATTTCGCCGGCATACATGACCATAATCTCATCCGTGACGTGATACAGAAGCGGCAGCTCATGGGTGATAAACACCAGGGACTTGATCACTTCGCGTTTCAGCAAATCCTTGAGTAGACGGATGACCGCCTTCTGTGATGTCACATCCAGAGCTGAAGTCGGTTCATCCGCAATGAGCACTTTGGGATTCAAGATGGTTGAGATGGCAATGACGGTTCGCTGCTTCATGCCACCGGACAATTCATTCGGATACATATCCAGCACATCTGGCGACAGATTCAGCGATTGGAAACGCTCGGCTGCCATCCTCCGCACTTCCTGACGCTTCATCTCCGGACGATGTTCCTTCATAATATCCTCGATGAAACGGATAATGCGCAGCGTTGGATTAAGTGCGTTCATAGCAGCTTGCGGAATATAGGCAATTTCCTTTCCGAGAATGCGGGAGCGCAGCTGCTCCTTGTTCAGCTGCATGATGTCCGTGCCATTGATCCGGATCGAACCACTGCCATAATGCAGGGGAGGGAAATAGAAGCCCATCAGGCTGAGTGCCAGTGTTGATTTGCCGCAGCCGGACTCCCCCGCAATGCCTAGCGTCTGCCCTTCTTTCAGTCCAAACTCCACCCCGTCCACCGCATAAACATTCTCTTTGAGCCGGGTACGGTAATAGGTTTTGAGGCCGCTGACCTGAAGTATAGGTTGGTCCATGGTCTTAGCTCCTTATTTTCGGATTAAAGATTTCGTCCATGCCTGTATTCATCAGATAGAGCGAGAACGTAATGACGGCAATGGCCATGGCCGCAGGAATGAATGCCCACCATGCTCCTGCTACCGGAGCTTCAAATACCAGTGCCCAGTTCATCAGAATGCCGAGTGATATCGTGTTATACGGACCGAGCCCCAGCATCGAGATGGAGGCTTCGGACAGAATGCCCGAGGCGGTCTGAAGCACAAAGGCCATGACCACATAAGACGCGATATACGGCAGAATCTCATGGATAATAATACGCGGCGTGCTGTGTCCCGAAATTTTTGCAATATGCACATGATCCCGGCTCCGCAGGGATGTTGTCTGTGCACGGACCGCCCTGGCTGTCCACGGCCAGCTCGTGATGCCAATAATGATGGCCGTTACAAGCGAACTGCGGGAATCGATACTGACCGAGATCAGAATCAAAATGATAAATGAGGGAATCACGATGAAAATATTCGTAACCGCTGTCAGGAAATTGTCCAGCATGCCTCCGATATATCCGGATACCAAGCCCATAATCAGACCTATGACCGTTGCAAAAACGCCCGCTATCAGCCCCACCCGTATGGATGTCTGGATACCATACATCAATTCCAGAAAGATATCACGCCCAAAGTTGTCTGATCCCAGCAGCAATCCATCCCCCGGAGGCTGGAACGCCATCGCTATCATCTCCAGCGGATCACTGCGATTTATGAGCGGATAGATGGTAACAAGCAGCAGCATGCCTACAAAAGTCACCGCACCGATCATAAACTTGGGTGACTTCAGCAAAATAGAGATCGAATGCTTCATGTCATTGTTCCTCCATTTGAGCAGCCTTAATGCGCGGATCAATGAAGCCATAGATTACATCAATCGTGAAATTGGCCAGCAGCACGGCAACGGCAATCAGCAGTGTACATCCTGAAATGAGCGGATAGTCAAGCTGACGTATGGCCGTGAACAGCCACGTACCTATGCCCGGATAACTGAACACAATTTCACAGATCAGTGATCCGCCAACCATGGTGCCAATGGAAAGCGCCAGTCCCGTGATCTGCGGCAGCATGGCGTTGCGGAACACATAACGGGCAATGCGGCCGTCCCGAATACCAAGCAGTTTGCTGTACAGCACATAGTCCGAATTCAGCTCATAGATGGACATCTCCCGCATGCCAATGGCCTGACCGCCAATGGTCACGAGCACAATGGACAGGAACGGCAAGGTATGGTGGCGTATGACCGACATGATAAAGTCGAAGCTTAGCTGGGGCACCATCTGGAAGTCGTATCCACCGGACAGCGGAAACCATTTCAGTGTTAAAGCAAAGACATACAGCATAATAATAGCCAGAGTGAAAAAAGGAATGGAATTGATAAACAGCGCTACAGGAAACAGCACTTTATCAAAAACACCTTTCCGGTATGCCGCGATGGCACCGAGCAAATTGCCGATCAACCAACCCACCAGGATAGCTGGGAGCTGAAGCCCCACCGTCCAAGGGACGGCGGAGGCCAGAATATCCGTTACAGGCTTCGGATATAATCCGAAGGACGTGCCGAGATTGCCTGTGAAGAGATTTTTCAGATAAATGCCAAACTGGGTCCACAGGGGCTGATCAATACCAAATTCAACGGTAAATGTCTCATACACCCGCTTGATGGAATCCGAATCAGTCATGCCTGCGGTCATTTTGGAAGCGATCATGCTCACCGGGTTGCCTTCAATCAGTCTTGGCAAAATAAAATTCAATCCGACGGCGATGATCAGGGTCAGGCCATACCAGAACACTTTTTTCGCTACATATCTGGCGTAGGCATTCATTGGATCCAGCACCCCCCGAATTTTACGGATAAGGCCATATTTGTACTAAGGTGAGAACCTTTTTGCATCTCCTAATTATGAATTTGGTAAAGTGCCTTGATGCCTGCGCCATCCATGGAAATCTGCGGCGGAATGTTGGTGCCGTCCCCTTCGGACGGGAAGCCTCTCCAGACAGACTCATTCACAGTATCAAACACCCACGGTCTGTACATTAGTGGGATGGACGGGATGTCTTTGAGCCAGATCGTATTCAGTTCGGTGTATAGGGATTTCAGTTTCGCCTCATCAGATACCGAAGGAATCTCTTCAATGATTGCGTCTGCACGGTCATTTTGGTAACGGCCCCAGTTCCAGAATGCCATCTCGCCGAGTGGAGCAACGCCTTTCGAATACATGATGGTCATGGCACGGTTCCACGGCTGGCTCGGACTCACACCGCCCGCTGGCGTGTTCATGATAATATCGAATTTGCCAGTCTGCAGGTCATTGGTCCATACCGGGGATTCCGGGAATTTGGTTCGAATCTCAATGCCGATTGCTTTGGCGCTCTGTGCAACAATCTCCAGCGCCGCATTCCAGTCAGACCAGCCGTACGGACACTCAATTTCAAACGGTCCGAGACGGGTACCATTCAGGACACGAATGCCATCCTTGCCTTTCGTAGCCCCAATCGAATCAAGCAGCGCATTGGCCCCTTCCACATCGGTGGTCCATTGCAGAGACTTAATTGCATTCTGATCAATATATTTGGACTCGGCATCCGAGTTCAAGGTCAGTGAAGGCTGCATCGGTGCAGAATAACCGCTCATTGCCAGTTCGGAGATCTTGTCATAGTTGATGCTCATGGCAATGGCCCGGCGGACATCCGCGTTATCCAGTCCGGCCTTGGAGAGATTGAAGAAGATGCTCGGCATGGAACCCGGGAGATAGTAAGGAGCATCTTTCAGATAGGTTTTGACCGGAGCGCCGCCTTCCCACATTTTCCACACCTGCGGGATAAACTGTTGGGAGACGTCCACTTGCCCACTCTTGAAAGCCAGATCCCCTGCTGCATTATCCTTGTAGATCACATGGGTGATATACTTCGGTGCCGGCAGCTTGCCGAACAGCTTCTGTCCCCAGTAGTTGTCGTCGCGAATGATGGTAATTTTCTGATCATTGTAGAAGTGC
This sequence comes from Paenibacillus sp. P13VS, assembly GCF_015143645.1. Taxonomy (NCBI): domain Bacteria; kingdom Bacillati; phylum Bacillota; class Bacilli; order Caryophanales; family Paenibacillaceae; genus Paenibacillus; species Paenibacillus sp. P13VS. The sequence goes on from NZ_WYEV01000004.1 coordinate 593,375, forward strand.
AGCTTGTAAGCTCCGGTGCCCACCGGATTATCGTTGATTTCTTTGCGGATCGCTGTCAGATCATTATTATTTTTCTTCTCAATCTCTTCCCAGATATGCTTCGGCAGCATCGGGATTAACTCAATGCTATCCAGGACGGTCAGTTTGTTGGGATTATCAGGGTTCAACTTGATTTCCACGGACTGGGCTCCGTCTGCTTTCACTTCCTGAATATAGGTCCAGAAACTGCTCCAGTTAATGTCGTATTTTTTGCCCAGTTCATAGGTGTACACCACATCATCTGCGGTAAAAGCCGTGCCGTCACTCCACTTCGCATCTGCGTTCAGCTCAATCCGCAGTGTCGTATCATCCGTCCATTCATATGACTTGCCGAGCAGCGGCTCAAGTGCTCCATCCAATTGGTTCACCATAAATAAGGTCTCATACACGAGTTCCCTGGAGTTCCCGTAATTCACAGGGAAGGCGGGATTGCCGCTGAGCAGATTGAAGTTGGTGGGAGGTCCCCACTGCAATCCATTGACATACAGCGTCTCGTTGCGCGGAGTCTCCTGATTGGTTTGTGGTGCCGGTTCATTTTGGGTCGTTGCAGCAGGTGGATCTACCGTTCCTTGCGGTTCACTTACCGACGGTGGCTGAACACTTTGGCATCCGGCCAATAGAGCAGCCGACAATAACAGGGCGATGAGCGGTTTTGCAGCACTCTTGACTCGCATCCTGAACCCCTCCGTGAATTCATATTGGTATTTGGAAGCGCTTACTTAACGATATTCTATGATATATATCACATGAAACATTCCTCCTCTTTCCTCAATGTCGAGACATTATTTTGGGCAGTCGTCCCAAAAAAGACGAAAACCAACTTCGGAATTGCGAAGTTGGTTTTTGCTAAGATGACCAAATTGGTTAGATCTTAAACGGGCTGAGCGATGTCTGAAGCTCCGAGGAAACATCGGACAGCACCGCCGCAGACGCCTTAATCTGTTCCACCGACTTGAGCTGTTCATGAACCGAACCGGCAGCCTGCTGTGAATTGGCACTGGCCGTCTGCGCATGGCGTGCAATCTCATGCACGGAAGCAACGATCTGTTCCACGCCGGCAGACATCTCCTCACTTGTCGCTGCCATGTCCTCAATTTCCGTTGCGATCCTTACGTTTGTATCCCGGATCAGGCTGAAGTTTTGTTCCGTTACACGAGTCAAGCGCAGCCCTTCCTGCACTTCATCCTTCACTCGAGACATGGCTGATAGGGACAGCAGCATGTCCTGCTCCATGGCTTTGACCAGTTCCTCAATGCGGCTCGAGGAGTCCCCGGCCTGTTCAGCCAATTTGCGAACCTCGGTAGACACAACGGCAAAGCCTCTGCCATGCTCCCCTGCTCTGGCTGCTTCAATGGATGCATTAAGAGCGAGCAGATTCGTTTGATTCGCAATCTCATGAATGGTGGTAACCATCTGGCTAATCTGTGCAGACTTCACTTCAAGCGTACGTATGACTTCATCCGTTGTAGTAACGGAAGATTCAATCGTCGACATTTGCTGAACCGTCAGCTGCACCGCTTCCCCTCCGGTTTCCGCTTGCTTCCGGGAGTACAGGGCAGATTCCGAGATGCTGGAGGCCTTGTCTGCCATCCGCTGCACTCCAATGGCCACCTCTTCCATGGCCTGCAGGTTCTCTTCGGTACTGATGGTCTGGCTCTCTGCCCCTCTAGCCACCTGTTCCACGGACAAAGCAATTTGTTCGGATTCTTGTGCTGTGCGTTCCGCAATGGTCAAGAGTATTCCGGTCGAATGTTTAGCTTTCTCCCCTGCTTGAAGACCACCCTGAATAATCAGCTGCAGGCTGCTTCTCATCTCGTTGTATCCGGCACCAAGCATGCCAATCTCGTCCTGGACGTGATCGACGACCGGCTCAGTGAAGTCCCCCGTGCCTGCACGCTTGATGGCCATAGACACCCGTTCGATCCTTAATTTCACTTTGCGGACATACAGGATAATGGCTGTAATTGCTACCCCCATCGCGAGCAAAAATACGATCAGAAATGTCTTCAGAAATGAAGAAATAATGACATCAATCAGCGATTGAGATGCCCCTACATAGAGTATTCCGATGATTTCCCCGGTTACATCCTTGATCGGCTGATATGCCGTCTGTACATTCTGTCCAACGACAACGGCCTCACCGTAGAATTTATCTCCCTGCTGCAACACAGCCTGGGCAACCTGTTCCGATACTTTTGTTCCGACAGCACGTTCTCCATCCATCATCACATTGGTTGCCACGCGCTCTTCCCCGCGAAAGATGGTAACGGTATCTCCCGATGCCTCACCGATCTCATCCACAAGTTCGAAGTTGCCCTCCATTGCGGTTTCGCCTTTGTAAAGCTCGCCATCCTTGATGGCCCAGTCGCCGGGGTGTTTGTATGTAATAATTCGATCCGCCATCTCCAAATCCCGCTTCGCCTTTTCCGTTGCAAATGTCGTAATCCCCTGTCTCATTTCCAGAATTACGCTTACCGCCACGGCTGAGGAAAATACGATAAATATGCTGATAACGATCAAACTGATTTTGGTACCGATGCTCATGCCTCGCATGTGTTGAGCCACCCATTTCCCTAAGTAATTGAGGTGATTCCGAACCGAATTTCGAATCGATTTCGATAATCACATATAGAGTTATCGGTAGGCACATTCACATTATTTATAAGTTTTCAGTGATATTTATCACAATTTTCAATGAAAAAAACCAAAACATTTCCGTGTTTTCCGTAATCATGTGCGAATGTCCTTCCGTTTGGAAATTCTGATGCCCCGCAAGTCCAACAAGATATGTCTGAATTTGTATAAGGATAAAAAAACCAAATAATATGTTGCCAGCCACATAAATTGATGATATATTTATGTTGCCGACAACATAAATGAGAAAGTTGAGGATACCATGACATCAAAAGATGCTTCGAATAAAGATCACCCTTTCCTTAGTTCAGCTAACGATGAATTCAGCGCTGAGCATTATCCGGTCAGCTTTGGTATTTTTGCTCTTGCACGCTCGCATAAAGGGCTGGCTGCTCAATTGATTCGGGATACAGGATTGTTTCCTGGTCAAGAAATCATGTTGATGCAGCTGTTCGCACAGGACCATCAATCCCAGAATTCGCTGGGTCGTACACTCCGTCTGGATCATTCAACCGTAGCCAAGTCCGTTCGCCGCCTGGAAAGTGCAGGTCTCGTTACTCGCAGTCGCTCCAAAGAAGATGGACGGGTCACCATTGTCTCCCTGACGGAAGCAGGACGCGCCCTGGAGGATCAAGTGAACTCTGCCTGGAGCCGGGTTGAGCAGATCGCTACCGCAGTCCTCTCAGATGAAGAAAAGAACTTACTGCTGTCTCTATCACAGAAAATTGCTTCACATATTGATTCATCCTTATCCTAAAAAATCCCCTAAACGATTGGAGCGAATAACATGTCTACATTCAAAATGAAAGCGATCCAAGTTCATCAATACGGTGGTCCGGAAACATTGCAATTTGAACAGGAAGTAACTCGGCCCGAACCTGCGGCGGGAGAAGTACTGGTACGTATTCAATATGCCGGAGCCATTCCGCTGGATTGGAAAATTCGTAATGGCTGGCTGCAGGACGTGTTTGTCAAAAGTCTGCCGTATACACCGGGCACAGCCATGGCAGGCATTGTTGAATCCGTAGGTGAGGGTGTCCAGGATTTCCAGCCAGGAGATCGTGTGTTTGGCAATGTGAAGGGAAGCTACGCAGAGTTCGGCATTGCTCCTGCTCAGGATCTGGTACATATGCCAGACGGACTAAGTTTCGAGGAAGCAGCAACCATTAAAGGTGGAGCCGAGGCTGCATGGAAGGCCTTGTTCACGGAAGGAGAGCTGGAATCCGGGCAAACTGTTCTGATCCATGCTGCTGCGGGCGGTGTCGGACAATATGCTGTACAGCTCGCCAAATGGAAAGGTGCCCATGTCATTGCTACGGCTTCTGGAAGCAATGTGGATTTTGTATCCTCCTTGGGTGCTGATCAGGTCATCGATTACAAAACAGCCGCGTTTGAAGAGCTGGTCCGCAACGTGGATCTCGTTGTAGAAACGGTTGGCGGAGATAATGAAGATCGTTCTTGGGGTGTACTGAAACGCGGTGGCAAGCTGGTTTCTTTAACTCAACTCCCCTCCCGCGACAAAGCAGAACAATACGGAGTAACAGCCAAGTTCAATTCAAAATTCCCGACTTCAGAGGATTTGACGATCATTGCCAAGCTTATGGCAGACGGTACCCTTCGTTCAGAAGTTGACTCCATTTTCCCTCTGCGTGACGCGGATCAGGCTCATGCCAAGAGTGAAGCCAGACGTGGCCGAGGACGCATTTTGCTGGATGTCCGCTCCATGTGATCATTGCTTCAGTGAGACTAGTTCTATCTGCCATTCCGTTTTGCAAACCGGTTAATCCCACAATAAAACAAAGAGGGATTCGATGTTATCATCGAACCCCTCTTTTCGTTCTCCATGGACTAAGGTCTATAAAGAAGATACTTTTTAGTTGGATGTAAGACTTACTTGTGCTGCCGTTTGATCCCAATCGACAGTCAGTCCCAATCCTTCAGAGATGAAGCGTACAGGAACCAGTGTACGGCTGTTAAGGATAATGGCTGGTGCATCGATATCAAGCGTCTCGCCATTCACCGTTGCGGTACTGCTTCCAATCTGGAGTACGAGTGTCTGGTCGTTCAGAACGGCAGTTACCGTCTTCGCCGTTTTGTCCCAAGTCACCTCGGCACCCAGCGCTTCAAGAATGGCATTGACAGGCACCATCACCCGGCCGCTCTGCTCCAGCGGATCCTGATCCGGGAACGAAATGGCTTGGCCATCCAAAGTAACGGTAATGGTTTGGTCTGTTGTTCCCGTTTCAGTAGAAGTTTCCGAGCTTGCATCTTCCGTAGTCTCTGGCAGCGGTGTCACTTCACGTCCGAGCTGCTCTTGCAAGTTTGCAAGTCGGTTCAGGGCAAACGTCGTCAGCGATCCTGCTGCCATGGAGCCCATACCTCCGCCACCGCCGAAGTTACCACCTGGACGTGTCTGCGTGTTTCCTGTGCTCCCTGCCGCATCTGTTGATTCTGTTCCGCTGGTGCCATCCGGCTGTGAAGGTGGGGTCGTTCCATCTGGAGGCGTCATGCCTTCAAAGCCTTCCGGAGGTGTCATTCCCTCCATGCCCTCTGGAGGCGTCATGCCTTCGAACCCTTCCGGTGGCGTTCCACCCATACCCCCTGCTGCATCCGCGTTAGCGGAGTAAGCGATATTGGAATCAAACTGTTCGGTTGTGTAGAATTTGGTTGGATCTGCTTCTACATAAGGACGGATGACATCAGCAAGCTCTGTAATACGGTCTTGGATGCCTTCCAGGTAATCCGTCAACTCGTTGACGTAGCTCAAGTATTTTTCCTTATACTCCGGCACGGCAAGCAGGTTGTTAATCATCGGTACATTTTCCATGCTTATGCCAAGTACAGGCTCGTCCACGGATACGTTCGTAGCATTGGTGTTGGTCGTCGTTGATCCGGTTGTTGTTCCACGTCCGCCTCCACCCGAATATCCATTGAAGGACATGTTGAAGTCCCAAGGCACAACTGTGAACTTGCCATCAGCATCGCTGTAGAGCATGTAGTTATGCCCTTTGTCACCGTTATAGCTGTCATAGTTGCCGAAGACCATGTTTCCCGCGATATACTGAAGTGCGGAGTCAACGTCAAGCACACTCTCAATATCGCCTTTTTCTCCTTCAGGCATGTCATTCAGCGTTTTGATAAAGTTTTTGAGTTTGGTTTTATTCTCGTCCGTACCCAAATCTTCTGTGAGTGTGCTGTAGTCGCCGTCCTCTTCATATTGAAGATAACTTCTCTCGTCGGTATCATAGAGAACACCGTCTTCGTAATCTTCACCGTAGTTCCGCTCCAGGTAGCTGTCATCCACCGCTTCAACACCTGTATAGAAACCAACCAATTCGCCGTTAACGTACAGGTTGACGTAGTTCGTCATCGGTACATCCATACCAATGCTGCGCAGCGCTTCATAGTGAAGAACTTCACGCATGTACGATGGATCCGCGTAGTTGTTGTTCAATACCATTTTATCGAGGCCAAGCAGGGTTTGCGTTTTATCGTATTTATCAAACTTCAGTCTGAAGCTGTAACGGTCCGAGTCTTCCATGGATGCCACGGACTTCAGTGTCAGATTGCCTTTGGTGGAAAAACCGACATTATCCAGCTTATTGCCATCCACTTCCACACTGACCTTCTTATAGTCCTTATCCAGCGGACTTTCAAGCATGCTCTCCCAGTCTGCATCATCAATCGTAACGTTGATATCAATGACATTATCTGTCTGGAATAATGATTCGTACGCTTGCGCAATGCCTGTGCTGGTCGTTGTCGCCGCTGTGTCCTCTGCGGCGTACGCCGCGTTAGGGCTAGCGATCAGGCCGAATGACGACGTCACCATCGTCACGGACAATGCCGTTACTGCAACTTTCTGTAGTAGATTATTCAAATGATAAATCCTCCTTCTTGGTTTCTGTTAAGCACCTGAGGCTTATAGGAACCATCGTAGAGGACAAACCTTTAATGAATCTTAAATGTGTCCGATGTTATATCTTCTTATGGGCGGGTGATCCTATTTGGACCCCCAGATCGATTGGTTATTGGACCCGATCAACGAGAAGGTCATAACTTCATTATGACTGGTTGACTCATTTTTCTGTTTGAAGAATATGCCCTTGTAGGTCACCCCGTTGATCACCATCGTGCAGTAATACGTACCGGCAGTATTGGACCACGTACCGGTTACTGCACCGGTTATCGTGCCATTGGAATTCAGCGTCACACTTTGGGTAGGCAGCATGCCCACACCGCTGATGGAAGCATCCAGCCCCATGTTGACGAACTGATACGTTCCCGCCATGTCGCTTGCGCTATAACCCGTGGACGAGATGCTGCTACCCAAAAATTCGTATACGGCCGTCACCGGCCATTTGTCAGCGTTCAGGAATTGCTGATGCGCACGAACCTCATGATACTCGGTTCCATTATTAAATCGGGTGTGATAGATCAAATACCTTGCACCATCCGTATCTAGAAAAGCGGAGTTATGCCCGCCTGATTTGTAACCGAGCGGTATGCCGGAGAATGCATAGTTACCAAACAGCTTGATGCCACGTGTCGACTGATCGACTGAAGCGGAGGCATATACGGCCTGATTACCCGCAGCGTCGGTATAAGTTCCATCAATAGTGGTAGAACGGTACAAGCGGATATGGTAACCACCTTCATTAGCCAGTCCACCGTAGGTTACATACAGGTAGTAATAGCCTGCATCCTTGTCATAAACGATATAGGGAGCTTCTCCTGATTTGCCGTAACCTCCGGCTATGCGCTTGCCGAAATAACGGTCGGTATTGCCGTTATCCGATCCCGGATAGATGGGCTGTCCGGTATCCGGATTAATTTGCAGAATATAAATTCCTCCTGACCAGGACCCGTAGCTCATCCACAGCTTTCCGGAGCTGTCGTAAGTTAAGGTAGGGTCGATGGCATTCGGAAACAGGGTATTGTTAAAGCCGCCATTGCTCAAGAACCAACCGCTCCGCGTGCCGGACAGACTGCCTTTGTCGATCAGCTCAGGAATGTTGGTATGCTGATACCATGTGTTTACGGTTTTGGTTCCAAGTGAGGACGTGGTCGTAATTGGATTGCTCCCATTTGTGAATCCAGAGTAGATAATCGTATCAATGTATTCGTACGGCCCCTTCACGGATTTGGATACACCGAATCCGATAGCTGAGCGAATATAGGTGGAAGAAGTGGAGTAGTACAGCATGTAGGCTCCCTTGGAACCATCCGCCCATGTATATGAAGCATTGTAGATTGGCGATGCCGGCGCCCATACCGCATGACCACCAGAGCTGTCCTGGTCATTATATCCAGCCCATGCATAGGAAACAGCCAAGGCGGATGTCAAGGCAGCTCCCGAGCTGCGGGAGGCATTACCGGTACCGCCTGCCTTGACCAGCTCCCATTTCTGCATCTCTCCACCCCAGTAGTTCCACTGCTGTATATTGGCCCCAGCCGTTGTGCTGCCACCCGCCACATCCAGTGCACTAGTATAGCCGGATGCCTTGGTTAAGAAAGCAACAGAACCATCAGCATTTTGCTGAATCCGGAACAACTGCATCGTACCGCCCCAATAGGTCCACTGCTCAATGAGAGCTCCATCGGCAGCCGAGCCGCTATTGACGTCGACGGCACTTTTATAGGCTGAGTTGGCGGTAAGGAGATAGTAATCCCCGTTGCCGTAATGCATAATTCTGAACTTTTGCGCGTCAGAGCCGTTATAGGACCACTGCCGTATGCTTGTCCCATCTGCAGACGAGCCATCGGCGACATCCAGGTAAAGGCTGCTATTTTTATTTTTGATGTAATAATACCCTTCGAAGGTGGATGGTGCGTACAAGGTACTGTTGGCATACCCCTGCGTTCCCTCGTAAGACCAGTTTCGGAGATCCGTGCTGCTGGCTTGAGCCAGATGAGATCCGTAAATGTAGTACTTGTTCGTGGACGAATCATAATAAATGGAAGGGTCATGTACAGACACCCGGGTTGTATTCGAAGTTGTTGATGAACTTGCTGCTCCCATTGCGTTCCCACTGCCCATGCTGACAGCCAAAAGCACAAATACGAGCATCATCGTGGTCAGCTTATTCCATAGCTTGTATACAGGTTGCATGAATGAATCAATCTCCCTTCATAATAGGTTGCTTATATGGCGAAATAACAATATGTTTCTCTGATCACCAGGTAGTAAAGCGCTTTCATATTTATGATAAAAAATACATTCTCTCTCTTTTGCCATCCAACTTTAAATAGAACGTACTTTTGTTACTTTATGAATGGATATATTAACCTCCTCTCATAATGATATTCCGTATAGCGATTCTGGATTCGAACACTATACTCCACCTCATAATAAATGCATATCCTTGTCGAAGTAAGGGGATTGATGTCGTTATGTAAAATAAATATATATATTAATAAATTTGCAATTATATAACGATTGAATATCCTCTTACTACTGGTGGGAGTGGTTGTTCGACGGGTATATCTCATAAAATGAACTTAAAAAAAGTGTTGCTCCATGTATAATGGAGCAACACTTTTTTTGATTTAAGAATCTATTTCCACCCGCTGAAGAAAGGTGCGAGTGCGATTCAGCTTGGGGTTGCCGAAGATTTGCTCCGGCGGGCCTTCTTCGGCAATTTCGCCATTGTCCATGAAGAAAACCCGGTCCGCAACATCACGGGCGAAGCTCATCTCATGGGTAACGATCATCATCGTCATATTCTCCTGTGCGAGGTCTTTAATGACTCGCAGCACTTCTCCAGTCAACTCGGGATCGAGTGCTGACGTCGGCTCATCAAACAGCAGAATGTCCGGCTGCATCATCAATGCACGAGCAATGGCTACGCGCTGTTTCTGTCCACCGGACAGATTGGCCGGATAGGCATCCGCCTTGTCAGACAGCCCAACTTTCCCGAGCAATTCCAGGCTTCGCTGCCGAATAATAGCATTGCTTTCCTTTTTCAACGTCTTCGGTGCGAGTTCCAGATTGGCTTGTACAGTCAGATGCGGGAACAGATTAAAATGCTGAAACACCATCCCCATCCGATCCGTGATTTTGCGAATTTCCGCAGTCCCTGCATAACGGCCATTATCAACCAGTGTCTGATCCTGAATGCGAATCGTTCCACCGGAGATATCCTCCAGATGAATCAAGCTGCGCAGCATCGTACTCTTGCCCGAGCCTGATGGGCCAATCACGGCAATGACTTCACCCGGTGTCACATTAAAGGTTACCTGCTTCAGTACATCAAGTGTGCCGAATGATTTTCTTAACTGATTTACTTTTATAATATGTGTCATATGCAGACAGTCCTTTGATTAATCAGATTTAATTTATTCAAATGAAAACCGCTTCTCCAGCGCTTTGAACAGCAGTGTGAGCACCAATGTCATGAGCAGATACATGATCGCTGCAACGAAAAATGGGATGAGCTGCAAATCCCGGTTGACCGCGGCTTGGGCGTAATACAGCAATTCAGGAACCGCAACCGCATAGAGCAGAGCCGTATCCTTAATCAAAGTAATGGACTCATTCGCTGTTGCAGGCAGTACAACCCGAATCATCTGTGGAATGATGACTTTGGTCATCGTCTGCCACTTGGTTAAGCCAAGAACCTGTGCAGCTTCATGCTGCCCTTTGTCGATGGAGAGCAACCCCCCTCTGAAAATTTCGGCAAAGTACGCCGCATAGTTCAGAATAAATGCAATCGCCGCAGCAACGAAACGATCAAACACCAGGTAATCGCCAATGACAGGAAGCAGCGGAAGACCGAAACAGAAGAATAATACCTGCAGAAGCAGTGGTGTTCCCCGCATGACATAGACGTACGTATGTGCGATCCATGCCAGTGGTTTAATTTGGCTTCTCATCGCCAGGGTGACCACGAATCCAAGCGGTATGGACAGCACGATGGCGAGCAAGAACATAAAGATCGTTGTCTGGGCTCCCTCAAGCATAGGTTTCAAAATAGTAGATATATAATCCCAACTCATGATTTTTTGTCTCCTCTAATCTGTTAACCCCGCACTCCAATGGAGTCGATGCTCCAAGAGGAATACGGGGTCATATTGGTTTCTGATCGTATGTCAGGCGCTAACCTGTCTATTTCAATACCTTGTCTTCACCCAACCACTTGGTTGAGATCTGGGCAGCCGTTCCGTCTGCATTCAGTTCATCCAGTGCTTTTTGCAGCTGATTGAGCAGTTCCTCGTTACCTTTTTTGATACCAATACCATATTGCTCCGGTGCAAGGGATTCATCGAGCAATTTGAACGTACCCTCTTCCTTCGACATGTAGTATCTTGCCACCACTTCATCAATGATAACGGCATCCAGACGTTTCGTCTTCAGATCCGTCAGTGCAAGAACATTATCCTTGAATTCGGAAGCTTTCACTTTGTCCTTCAGTGGACTGGCTGCGAGTGCATCTGCCGCTGAAGACAGCGCCTGCAATCCCACATTTTTGCCATCCAGCTCATCCAGCTTCGTAATTGGGGAATCGGCCAGTGTAATCGCAACCTGACTGTTTTCCAAATACGGCTTCGTGAACAGCACTTTCTCCTTGCGTTCGTCCGTAATCGTGTACCCGTTCCAGATCATGTCAATCCGGCCGCTGTTCAGCTCCGATTCTTTGGAAGACCAGTCGATCGGCTGAAAGGTCACTTCTTTACCCATTTTCTCCGCTGCAGCTCTGGCATAATCAATGTCGAAGCCTACAATTTCATTTTGTTCATCCCGGAATCCCATTGGTGCGAATTTGTCATCGATCCCCACAACAATAGAGTTGTCGTCCTTGCTTCCCGAGCTCGAACAACCTGCCACAACGATCATGCATATGCTGATGAATAATAGGAATATCGCTTTTTTTCTCATCTCTAGAACCCCTCCATGTCTATAACCAAAACCCAAACGCTTTAGTTCGTTACCACGTTATCAGAGCCTTATAATAACATAGCATGGGAGAAGAGTCGAGTGTCTTGCCTATTTCCTACGTTTTCATGCAGCTCAATTGTCAACAATTTGTGAAAATGTTTCTTGTACTTTGGCTGGTTTCTCCAGTTTCGAGCGTACCATAGAATCCCATTGAACAGGGTCCTGAAGTGCCTTCAACTCCGTGCCCGCCCATTGCTGAGCAACATTCCTCTGCTGTTTTTCGTATGGAATATATTGGGGAGGTGTTTGAGATTAATTTCATACATTCAGTGAGAGTTTGGACTACCCTTATACTGCTTGGATCTGTGTTCCTATTGTCCGGATGCAATACCAACCAATACAACATGAACAACGTGGAAAATCCTCCTTCAGGAACGAGCCAGCGCAATAACTTGCCAACGGAACTTCCTACACCCATTATCCAATCCGTCAGCGGCACCCCCATCCCTGCTGTACAGGGAAGTTATTGCTGGGAGGGCTTGTGTGTCGACTACGCAGGAGACCTGGAGCTGCTGGAAGGAATAACTCCTGTTACTTTACTTGTGGGAGAGGATGTATCCATTCATATGGGGACTGACATTGCCCCGGATGAATTTACTCTAGTCGAATATGTGGATGGAAAGGCGCATCGTGTCTCATTGACAGCGGGATCATTCCAGCTGGCACAGAAAACGGGCATTCACTATTATGGAGCATTTGCCCGCTGGTCCTCTCCTAAAGACTCCAATGTCTCCCTAGGAGATACTTCATTTGCTTTTGCCGTTCATCTCGTGGAGAAAAAATAAAAAAACAAGCCCCTTCCAACACATTGGAGGGGGCTTTGTCATGGTTAACGTTCAGGTTATTTTCTGACCAGATGAATCTTACGATTATTGCTGCACTTTCTCGCGGTCTTTCCCCTTATCGGACTCACCCGCATTTTTGTTCGCTGCATCACGATCCTGCTGCATCTCTTCAATCGTTTTCACCTTGAGACGTGCTGCACCTTCATATTCCTTCGTAGGAATAAGATTACCGGCAGCAAGTCTGGCTTCTGCGGATGCAATGGCTTCACCATATTGAGGCAGCCACTTCGCCTGAGCAACCAGCATTTCGTCAACCATCTGCCAAATTTCTTTTGGATTACATACGGCACCGACAAGCGGATCCATCATGAATGCTTGACGAAGCAGCTTGTCGTCTCCGTGTACAGCCGCTTCAACCGCAAGCCGCTGCACCGAAATACTCACATTACATACCGCAGCCGGACCCAGTGGCAGGTCACCGACATGCGGCATCGAGATCCCGTTGCGATCCACATATCCTGGTGCTTCAATGATTGCATCATTCGGCAGGTTGGAGATCACGCCGTTATTCACTGTATTAAAGTGTCCGCGATATACGCGTCCCGTTTCCAGACTTTCTATAATGTATGAACCATGTTCTCCGCCACGTTTTTCCGGAACAAATTGCATCGGTTCATCCTTCATCCAATTGGGAAAATCGGTCTCGAACCAATTTCTGCCCTCTGTACAAACGCGTAAATACCCGCCCGTCTCTCCGTTAATCCAGTTGCCCAGATCAATCCAGTCCTGAATCTCTTCTGCACGTTTGCGGTACCATGGCACATATTCGCTCAGGTGCCCATTCGATTCCGTGCTGTAGTAGCCGAAGCGGCGCAGCATATCGATCCGGACCTTCTCGGTACGGCTGTACTCGGGGTGTTTTTCAAAAGCTTCAAGCAAATCACCTGTAAGATCCTTGCCTTCATGAGATGCCTTGATGTACCAGGTCTGATGGTTGATACCCGCGCACACAATATCCACTTCATTCATCTTCAATCCAAATGCTTCTGCAATCTGATGATGTCCATGCTGCACACCGTGGCACAATCCGATGGTGCGAACTCCGCCGTATTTATTACAAGCCCACGTTAGCATAGCCATCGGGTTGGAATAATTCAGAAGCAGTACGTCCGGTGCACTCTGTTCCCGAATATCTTTGCAGATGTCCAGCATTTCGGCAATTCCGCGCTGCCCATACATAATGCCTCCCGCACACAACGTATCGCCGACACATTGATCCACCCCATATTTGAGTGGAATGTCCACATCGGTTGCAAATGCCTCCAGCCCTCCAACACGTATTGTACACAGTACATACTTCGCGTCCTTAAGCGCCTCTTTTCGATCCGTGGTAGGCTGAATCTGAATATGGAGTCCATTCTCGCGAATATCCCGCTGGCATAGCTCTGTCACCATGTCCAGATTGTGCTGATTAATATCGCAGAACGCAATCTCTATGTTGTTAAACTCCGGTACCGTCAACAAATCCCGCAGCAAACCTCTTGTAAAACCGATACTCCCTGCCCCGATAAATGCTACTTTAAACGACATTCGCATGTCCTCCCGTAATCCGAAATGTTTCGTTTCGGTTAATGACCTCACTTCATGAGATCATTGTATCAACGGTCATTGAGGAAGCGTTATCAAAATCATGACCAGTTCCAGATGAGGTTGTCAAAAATCCTAACTTATATTATCCAATGAAACACCTTTATCTTGGCTAAAAATAACATGCTCCGCTCATTCCTCTGTTGGGTACTGGCTGACATGTCTCTCCATCATGGACCGATATTCAACTGGAGTCCGGCTTGTATATTTTTTGAATAACATGTGGAAATACTGACGACTGCCCACGCCTACATACTCCGAAATTTCCGAGATCGGAATGTTGGTCTGCTGCAGCAGCATCTTGGCCTTCTCCATTCGAAGCATGGTAAGATAATCCGTTGGGGTCCGCCGGGTGTGCTGACGAAAAATGCGATGCAGATAGCCGGGATGCAGATTGACCGCTGCCGCGATATCCTTCATCTGAATGCTGCGATCCATGTTGTGATGCATGAACTCAATGGTTCGTTTAACATATAGCTCTGACTGATCCGGTGCACTCCGGCTCATCTCCCCACGCAGCCGTGCAACCCGGACCAGCAGCTGGATAAACAGTGTACGCACCAGCGTACCCTGTTCCGGTGACTTGAGATTCCTGGCTTCGCGATGGTGGGATCGTTCATCAGAAGGAATGATTCGCATCGGGATCGCAGCCCCGCCGTGATTCATGAGGCCGCGTTGATCCAGCTCCAGTACAAGGCTTTTCATAATGTGGTATACCTCTTCCGGATCAGGCAGTACCATGTAAGGCGAGGCGTGCGTTAAGAAGGTACCGACTTCCTCCTCTTCCTGAGCGAGCTGCCGAATAGAGGGTTGTCCAGGCGCCGAGCCGGCAAAGCCAAACTCCACATTTAACATCCGGCATGGAACACCATCCTCGACCAGTAAACGGTGCGGAACACCTGCATCCAGCAGAATGAACTGCCCCTTTTTCAACACAGCCTGCTCCGAATTCCCATCTGGCATCTGCACATCCACCCTGCATATCCCCGAAATGATATACATGATTTCAGTCGAATCATGATGGTGATAGGCCATGCTGTAATTGTCCCATTGCTTATAATAGTACGCGTAGAATCGCGGTCCGCAATCCTCCGTTCGCAGCTCCTCCTGAAACAGGCTTCCCGTAAAACGTTTCGTGCTCATGTCCATACCTCCGTTGATGCTGCGATCCTCACTTTTCTCCATTGTAGCAATTCTGCAAGGTGGTGTTAAACTCTATTGCTTCAAATAGATTGCTTATTTTAATTAGATAATTATATAATTAGCTAAATATCTAATTTCATGTGCATCCTATTATCCATCCTATAAGGAGGCCGTATATGATGAGTACCATCTTCCATCTCGTGAGACACGGTTTAAAAGAAAGGCGTATCGGTGATGTCTCCCTTACTCCTGAAGGGATCATACAAGCGGAGTTAACAGCAAGGCATTTGGCCAAGGCCGCTTTCCCCATCACCAAAATGGTTACCAGTCCCCTTCAAAGAGCAAAAGAAACTGCCGGAAGGATTGCCTTGTATACCCGTTGTCCTGCAGCCGAGGATTCCCGCTTGCGAGAGCGTGCCAATTGGGGCGATTGTCCTGACCAGACCTTGGAGCAATTTATCGCGATGTGGGACCAATGCACGTCTGAACCGGATTACATCCCGCCTGTGGGTGACTCGGCCAAAAAAGCGGGTCAACGACTGGCCTCCCTACTGGCCGAATTGCACAATGAAGAGCCGGCAAACCGTAACATCATCGTGGTTACCCATGGCGGACTTATTACCGATTTCCTGGTTCAGGCGTTCACCGAGCGAGAGCTGAACGTCTGGCATCCTGATTTTAAATCCGTACAAAACCGTCTTATTCCCGAATGTTCCATAACCAAGCTAATCTTAGATAAAGGGAACTGCAGAATTGAAGCATTCGCGTCCATAGAACATTTGACATGAGATAAGGGTATAGCTCTGATAGCTCTGATAGCTCTGATATAGTGCCCCTCAACTGGATATAGTGTCCCTCAATTGGATGAGTTATCGATCCACTTCTTCTTACGTTCCTACGTGAAAAAGCTCTGGAACCCCTCATGTGCCGAGACACACCGGGATATTCCAGAGCTAGGTTTTATATTAGAAACCTGTTTTCATTAATCTGAGCCTAATCACTTTCCACCCTTGCCTGATTGGGGAGTGGAGAACTTGGGCAGCGTTACCTTCGACCAGTCGATATCCGATGCCATGTAGAAGGACGGATAGGAAGGCTGGTTATAACCGCTGTTCTGTCCGGCAATACCTACGCGGTACATAGCGTCATGCATCAGCGTGTACAGCTTCCGGTCCGTCTTCTCCGTACTCAGATAGATGCGGATCGCCGAGCTGTCCTCGGTTCTCACCAACATCTCTTCCCGCCAATCTCCGAAAATATCGGCCACCAGAGATGGCGTACCTTTGGTGTGATTGTTGGTTAATGTGCCTGTGGCGGTCAGCAGCGTGCCGCGATTCCAATCCTTGATGGTTGGAGTCACATCAATCGCGCCGTCTACAATCTGAGTCGTCATATCTGCTGCCCAGCGAATATTCATATTCGTGCCAGGCGCCTTATCACTTATTTTCTCACCACTGGCTGTCCACAATCCTACGGCCCATGTCTCCAAGCCTCGGCGAGTAGGATCTACATCCCCAACCATCCCGCGCCCGGTATCTTTCCCTGTATAGCCGCCATAGATCACTTCTCCGGTCTTGGCATCCCGCAAGGAATATCCATATGGAGCCCACGGACCGCCTTCATGTACCATGAAGATTTCAAGTCCCGGACGATCCGGATCAATATCTGCCACATGCAGTGCATCCCCATGACCCAGGCGGGCAATCGTTCCCGGTGCAGCACTTTCGGCAGGCATCAGATCGGTTGAGCTGTACAGCACACTGCCGTCATGGTCAATCGTGGCCGAACCGTAAATAATCTCCTGCTTACCATCTCCATCGACATCCGCCACACTGAAATAATGAGCGCCTTGGGTTGTAATGGAGCCGTACTCCGGATCTGTGCCATCTACACCATGTGGTCCGTCGTTGAACGGATTTTTCATCGGTGTCCAGCCACTGTCCACTTTCCATTCGCGTTTGAGCTTTTTGCCGTCCCAGTTATAAGCCACCATCGTCGAGCGTGTATAGTACCCACGTGCAAAGACAGCAGATGGTTTCTTGCCATCAAGGTACGCCACGCCTGCCAGGAAACGATCCACCCGGTTACCCGGCTCGATCCGTGCCATGGCATAATCTCCCCACATCAGACCGTCATCATGACGTTCCGGCTCGTAAGGAATGGTCTCGAGCTCTTTGCCAGATTCTCCTTCAAACACAGTCACATACTCAGGTCCATCTACGATAAAACCTTCGAATTTGCGCAGCTCGTTCTTGTCACTGCGGCTTGGCGCATAGACATCGATGAAGTAATCAGCCAGGCTCTCGGCATCTTGCTGGGACAATGGATAGGCATACTTCTTCTCTATGCCAAAAGCCTCCTCCAGCGTAGCAGGCCAGTTCCCCTTCACAACCTCCTCGTGTTTGTGCCAGTTTTTGAACATGTCGACCACATGATCATAGTAACCGTCAGCACTTAAACGATAGTCGTCTTCGTTGATGTACCCTGCTTTGCGGTCTTCTTTTGGCAGCGTTATATATTTCTCGGACGTCACTTTTCCCTTTTTGTTATATTTGATAATCTTGGTTCCCGGAGCGGTCTTGAACATCAATTCTGCCTTGCCATCCCCGTCAAAATCATAAACCAGCATCTGTGTATAGTGAGCACCCGCACGGATGTTGACCCCGAGATCAATCCGGTACAACAACTGGCCGTCCAAGGTGTAGCAATCGACGTACGTTTTACCGGTGTAGCCTTTTTGAGATACATCCTTGGCGTTGGAAGGGTCCCATTTGACGAAAAATTCATATTGGCCGTCTCCGTCCACATCACCTACGCTCATGTCATTCGCGGAGTACGTGTAGGCTTCACCAGCAGGTGTAACCCCATCAGCCGGTTTTTGCAGTGGAATATCCATATAGCCATTCGCCCATGGCTTGACAGAGCTGCTGCGCTTGCTTTCCTTTCCCTTGCTGTTTACAGCCGCCACTTCATAGCGGGAAGATGACTTTCCTGTGGAATCGATATAGTTCGTACTGTCCGTCACGGTAGCAATCTTCCTGCCGTCGCGGTATACGTTGAAGTTCGTGCCTGTCAGCCCATTGTCGCTGTATCCCGTTGCCTCATCCCCAAGTAACCTCCAGCTTAGAAAAACACCTTCGGACGTAGATGCTGCCACCAGCCCCCGATCCAAATATTCGAGCTGAATCTCTTTCAACGAACCGCCCCCCTTGTGTGATTGAAGGCTAGCCTCTGCTGCACTGCTGCCATTCGAAGCCGCTGCTCCGCTTGTCCCTGCGGTTCCCGCAATAAGCAAGGCTACACTGAGCGCCGAGGATAACACCTTGGCCGCAAGCGGCATACGCACCTTCCGTCGATTGGTCTGTACACGGGGAAACTCTTCCTTATGTACCCTTACTGTTGTTTTGGAATTCATCAACCTTCACTCTCCTTGAGACAGAATAGGTGATGCTTATCTTATTTTTGAACAGAACAGGTCGCCACAACATCATGATTGCGCTTACAAAAGTAGAGTCGATCAACCACTGAATCGACTTCCGGAGCACTGTCCTCCTTCCATTCCTCATTTCCATTCTAAGCATGCATTCCCGTCCGACGGGTACTATTATAGACATCCTTTCCGCTGTGACATAGGCAAATATCCGTTCAAAACGATCAATATTCAGTGTTTTATTGTGACTCATTTCAAAAAAAGTCCAGAATCGACTTCGTCTCCTCCACTACCTTTCACATATCCATCGAAGTCTCATTTTAAATCTGGTGGTCTCAACCTTGATGCAGGTTGTAAAAGTCGCTACGCTCCGATTGTTACAAGTTAGATACAAGTTTGGTGCGCTTTGGAGACATCCTCTCGCTATACTGACAATCGAATCGCACCAACCGGAACGGATATGCAGACGGTAATTAAAGGAGACTCACACCACATGAACCACACAACAATTAACAACGCTTATGTTAACTATAAATCAGAAATCACACGGTATTTATCCCATATCGTCAGGCTGCCTCAAGATGCGGAAGATCTGACGCAGGAATGCTTCATTCGACTTATGAACGTTCATGCAGACATCCCTGAAGATCGACTGCTCTACTATCTCAAAAAGATTGCTTACAACCTCGCTCTGGACACCTTCCGCAAACGAACGCGAACCATGAAGCGGGATAGCAGGCTCGACGTGCCAACGTACCACTGTGACCGATCCGAACTGGAGATCACCGAGAGTGTCAACGATCTCTTCTCCGTCATCCGTAATCCCGAACATCGCAAAATCCTGGAGCTGCGCGTCATTCATGGATACAGCATCAGGGAAACCGCTCAGCTCGTCAATCGCAGTGAAGGCATGATCAAATCTTCGGTATTCCATGCCGTAAAACGCATACGTGCCAAAGTCATCTCCTAAGAGATGGCTTTGGCAGATTAGGTAAGAGCAAAAATAAACAGAGCATGTAAGCTTTTATCGTATATTCTCCTTTTGATGTATGACTAATGGCTCAATTTTACAAAACTCGAGGTATTTTTTACAAATTGTTATGACTATGTGAGATTTTGGTGTGATAAAATATGGACGAACTTATGAATCGACTAATATTTGGGAGGGATTTGGTTGGGTAAATTGACAAGCATGCGCGGAGTATGGTTAAAATCACTCCTTGCATTGTCCATGGCTTTACCGCTTCAGGTCGGATTATGGCATGGGAATGCTGCTGTTCACGCAGAGGGTCCAACGGATCCAGCACCGTTCATCCAGGCGAAAGTGGTAAACGAAAATGCCGGCAAAAAGGTATTGTTCGATAACTCGCATGGTCAGACAGCCGGAGCTGCAGACTGGGTTATTGATGGCGGATTCTCGGACTTCGGTAATGCACTGGCAAATGACGGGTACTACGTGAAGGAACTTCGAAAAACAACCCCATTTACCTATGATGATCTCAAGGAGTATAACGTTTTTGTTATTGCAGAACCCCAAATTCCTTTTAAAACATCAGAACAGGCTGCGCTGAAGCAATACGTTGAATCAGGCGGCAGCATCTTCTTCATCGGAGATCACTATAACGCCGACCGCAACAAAAACCGCTGGGATGGCTCCGAAGTCATTAACGGCTACCGTCGTGGAGCGTACGAAGATCCAGCTAAAGGCATGAGCACAGATGAACGCAATTCCGCAGCCATGCAAAATGTAACCAGCTCAGACTGGTTGTCCGATAACTTTGGTGTACGGTTCCGCTATAACGCACTTGGCGATATCGATGCAAATATCATTGTCCCGGCTGATCAAGCCTTCGGGATCACGGAAGGGGTATCGGCTGTAGCCATGCATGCCGGTTCAACTCTTGCCATTACCGATCCGGAAAAAGCAAAAGGGATCGTCTACCTGCCAAAAACCAACGCAAAATGGAATAATGCAGTCGATCAAGGCGTCTACAACGGCGGCGGAATCGAAGAAGGTCCTTACGTAGCCGTATCCAAACTGGGTGCGGGTAAAGCTGCCTTCATCGGAGACTCCTCCCCGGTAGAAGATGCGTCTCCTAAATATTTGCGTGAAGAGACAGGTGCACGCAAAACAACCTATGATGGATTCAAAGAAGCTGACGATGCTGCGTTGCTTGTCAACACAGTGAACTGGCTTGCTACGCAAGAAAACTATACCGATTTTACCCAGGTAAACGGTTTGGAACTGGATAATCCAACTGCATTGCTCGCATTCGAGGAACCAGCAGCTTCCACCGAGCCACAGGCTGAACCTTGGGCTGCACCCGCTGCAGGCTACAAATGGTATGACAGCTCCACCTTCAAACCAGGCTCCTATGGCGGACCTGCTTCCAGTGCCAATGCGTCCTACAGCTTCGTGAAACAGGATACACTGCCTAACGCAGAGGACTTCCAGATTCGCGTAGTCGTGGAAAACATGCCTGCCAACACGACTGTATCCGGGTACAGTGCAGGAATTTATCTGACGGGTGGAACGCAAGTAGCGATGATTCAGAATGAAAGCGGCACTTGGCCAACTTCCTATGGCTACAGCTCCACATTCAGCGTCACTTCCGACAGCAAAGGCCGGGCGATCAAGGATCTGAACGTTCGCATCAAGCCAGGAACTTCCGGTGCCGCGAACTTACGTCTTCGCCTGAACGGCAGCAACCTGATCACGAATGCTGTCACGATCAGCAATGTTCCAGCCGAGCAGCTTCCGGAAGAGGAAGGACCGATTCCTGCAGCCATTACCATTGCTGAAGCACGTGCCAAAACAGCCGGAACAACGGTAACCGTTGAAGGCGTTGTAACTACCGAACCAGGCGCTTTTGGCGGACAATCCTTCTACTTGCAGGATGAAACTGGGGGACTGTATGTCTTCCAAAGTACAAGCGGTTTCCATGCAGGAGACAAGGTTAAGGTTACTGCAGCTACGGCGCTGTATAACTCCGAGTTCGAACTGACTGACATTGTTGCCATCGAGAAAACAGGAACAGCGGATATCCCGGCTCCTGTTGAAGCAACGACAGTAACGGATAACAATCAAGGACAATTGATCCAACTGAAAGACGTAACGGTTGAAAACATCGTCAGCGCAACACCTGTTGGATCGTTTGAATTTGACGCAGTTGCAGCAGACGGGACAAGCACTCATGTACGTGTGGATACACGCACGGGGGTAACTGAATCAAGCTTCCCTTATGCAGCAGGTGACAAAATCAACGTTACCGGTGTGGCTGCCATCTTCAAGGATGTATATCAATTGAAACCAAGAAACCTGAATGATTTTGCTGCTGCCGAGGAAGAAGGCGGCGGTGAAGAGCCTTCGATTCCTTCGGCAGGTGCACCGGGTAAACCCGTGCTTTCCTCCAACAATGGCCATACCAATGGTCTTCTTGAAGGATCCTATACCGTTACCATGAACCTCTGGTGGGGTGAAAACGCAACAAGCTACAAATTGTACGAAGACGGCGTGTTGATCGATTCGCAAACGCTGACCAGTGCTTCTCCGCAAGCACAATCCGCTAAAACGACGATTACAGGCAAAGCCAACGGTACCTATACGTATGTGGCTGAGTTGACGAACTCCAGCGGTTCCACTCGCAGTGAAGTACTGACGGTTCAAGTTGCCAATGCAGCCCCAGGCAAAGCAGTCCTCTCCCAGGACAACTGGGATGGAGATGGCAGCTACAAAGTAACGATGAACCTCTGGTGGGGTACAAACGCAACCGAGTATCGCCTCTATGAGAATGACGTATTGATTGATACTCAAGCCTTGAAAGCTGCAACTCCAGCTGCTCAAAGCGCGGCAACAGACCTGTCCGGTCGTGCCAACGGAACGTACACGTACCGTGCTGAGCTGGTGAATGCAGCCGGTGTGACAAGCACCGAAACGATTACGGTTCAAGTTACCAAAGCACTGCCTTTGGCTAGCTAAGAGATGACAAAAAGCCGAAACCAACCGTTGCCTCAATGCCGGGCAACATGGTTTCGGTTTTTTTATTTTATTTATAAATGTTGTGCTGACTTTTACTAAGCTAATCTGTATTCATCGCTTCATAAATATGAGAATCATACTTCCCTAAATTACCATCCAGTGCATAGTGAATAACGATTACATTATTTTTTTGGTATTTATCGATCTTTGTTAAAGAGGTTATTGTGAAGCTTGCTTGTTCAAGTGCCTGCTTCGCCTGATTGGCCGAATTGAAGAAATATACAAATACAGTATCATGATCCTCTCCGTTCTGAGAAATGCTCATCTGAAATGGAACTTTGCCCTGCATGTCTATACTCGTTGAAGGCTCCATCGGCTCAACTTTTAATCCCTGTTCTTCAAGTGAAGTTATAAAATGTTCCAGAAAATCATCCTCAACAATAAGCCTTTCATGCCCTCTACAGCCTATACATATGGCCAGCAAGACAACAATGCCTACGAAGATGGCCGATCTCATAGTTTCACCACTTTTTAAATATAGAAACGAGAATGAACTCAAAATGTTGCAAACCTTAAGGGATCATTGGAATCAAAGATTTAGTTTTTAAAAAAAAGACTACCCGTGCATTTATATTTCAACACGTGATAGCCTCTTATAGACCAAAAAACTAAGAATTCTACGATTAGTTACACCAGCTTCTTCCGAATATACCCCGAGATCAAGTCAATGATCGTGATCATCACGATGATCCCCAGCAGGATAATCCCTACTCGCGGCCAGTTCCGCGTGCTCAGTGCGAAGATCAGCGGTGTACCAATTCCCCCTGCCCCAATAACACCCAGAATGGTTGCAGAACGTACGTTAATCTCGAAGCGATACAATGTGTAGTTGAGGAATCCAGGCAATACTTGCGGCAGCACGGCAAACCACAGCTGCTGCATACGAGTCGCTCCGGAAGCGAGCAGCGCTTCAGAAGGGCCATAATCGATATTTTCCACTTCATCCGCAAACAGTTTACCCAGCATCCCGATAGAATGCAGTCCAAGGGCAAGTACACCCGCGAAGGAACCCGGTCCTACGGCCTTAATAAACAGCAAAGCCATAATGATCTCAGGAAAGGTACGGATGAAGCTCAGCACCATTTTCCCTGCACCCGATATGCCGCGGAAGCGGCTCATGTTTCTGGCAGACCAGAAAGCAAACGGAATACACAGCACGGCTGAAATAACGGTTCCCAGGATCGAAATCGCCAGCGTGTCCAGCAATCCTCGCAGCAAATCTTCACCTTCCGGCAAATAGACAAAGTCCCAGTCAGGCGAGAAAATCCCGGCAATAATCGCCTTCATAATCTGTCCGGCTGTTTCCTTGAGGCCCGTAAACGGTACACCTGCCAGTGCCCAGGCATATACCAGGATGAGCAGCAACACAATGACCCAGCGAAGCGGGTTTTTTCGAGGTTTGCGCCGGATGACGCTCGTTTCATTTTTCATCATAACAATTTCTCCCGCAGCTTAGTACTTACATAATCAATGATTAGAACAATAACAAGGGTAAAGAGAATGATTACGCTCGTTTTGTCATATTCCAGGAATCCAAGTGTCGCTTCATAGTACAGTCCAATACCGCCTGCACCTACCAATCCAAGAATGGCAGCCGCACGCACATTGATCTCAAAGGCATACAGAACATAGGACGTAAACTGGGCAGCCAATTGTGGTACCACACCATAGACGATCAGTTGAATCCGGTTCATGCCAACAGCCGTCATCGCTTCCAGCGGTCCCTGATCAATCGTTTCCAGCGTTTCATAGGTCAGCTTGGCAATCAGTCCGACGGAGAATACGGCAAGTGCCAGAATACCCGGGATTGGGCCGAGACCGAATACAGCAACAAACAGTGCAGCGAGCAGCAGATCGGGTACGGTACGAATCAGGTTCAGTACAAACCGGGCCGGATAGTAGATCCAGCGGCTTGGCATCAGGTTGCCTGCACAGATAATCGAAACTGGAATGGCAATAATTGCACCAATGGTGGTGCCAATCAGAGCCATACGAATGGTCTCCAGCATGCCCTGAACAATGTTATCGAAATAGGTCCATCTCGGTGGAAACATGTCCTTCAGCAGATCCCACATGTTAGGGAATCCTTCGAGCAGCTCGCTGAAGCTCGCATCGGTCTGTTTGGCACTGGCCCACAACAACAGCAAGATGATAACTAGCGTGAGCAGATGTTTGGTGCGGCCGGGTGGCTTGGGACGATTGACGACCTGTCCAGGTCCGGAACCGGGCTTCTTCCCCGCTCCCGTTAGTGGTGTATGAAGTGAAGCGCCAGACTGCCCCTTCATACCAGTACTTCTCCCTGCTCGGTTACAACCTGTTTGTCCAACAACTCGTCTGCGAGAATCGGTCTGCCATAGATCTCCGCAAAACGCTCATCTGTCGCCTCTTCCACAGGACCGTCAAACACCACTTCACCTGCACGCAAACCGACAATACGTGTCGCATACTCCCTTGCCAGATCAATAAAGTGAAGGTTAACGATGGTCGTAATGCCGAGCTCCTGATTAATGCGTTTTAAATCATCCATGACTTGTTTGGTGGTGAGTGGATCCAGGGAAGCAACCGGTTCGTCTGCCAAAATGATTTTCGCTTCCTGTGCAAGTACGCGGGCAATAGCCACCCGCTGCTGCTGTCCGCCGGACAGCTGATCTGCACGGGAATATGCCTTCTCTGCAATGTTCACGCGTTCGAGCGCTTCGAATGCCAGTTCCGTATCTTCTTTGGGAAAACGGCCCAAAATGGTACGCATCGTGGAATGATAACCGACGCGGCCCGCCAGAACGTTACGCAGGACACTTGAGCGTTTAACCAGGTTAAAGCTCTGGAAGATCATGCCGATATCCCGGCGAATCATGCGCAATCTCTTGCCCTGTGCCTTCGTGATGGAACTGCCGTTGATCACGATTTCGCCTTCACTGATATCATGGAGACGATTGATGGAACGCAGCAGCGTGGATTTACCTGCACCGGACAAGCCTACTACCGCAATGAATTCACCCTGCTTAAAGGTAAGATTGATATTATTCAGGCCTTTGGTGCCATTGGCGTACGTTTTGGTTACGTTGCGAAGCTCAATCATGACATTAATCCTTCTTTCATTAATAGAGTTCTATTTCGTTGCAGGCAGTAACGGGACAAGCCAGTGCAGCGTATATCACGCTGAACTGGCCTGTCCGCACTGCGAATACATCTGTTACATTCATTGGAAACGAATGACACCATCTACATATTTCAAATGTCTACTTGTAACAAAGACTACTCGGTTTTTACTTTTTCGCCGTATTGACGAACGATTTCAAACTTGCTGTCATCAGACTCTACATAACCTTCATGCGTATAGATTTCCTTGATGATTTCATGACCTTCCGGATCTGTACCGATGTCGATGAACGCCTGTTTGATTTTACTTGTCCAGTCCGCATTCATGTCTGTACGTACAGCAATCGTGTCGTTAGGAATTGGCTCTGTGAACGCCAGTACACGTGTATCTTCGAATACCGTTGGGTAGTCTTTGGAAACCGTGTTACGTGCATCTTGGAAAATAGCAGCTGCATCAACGTCACCGTTCAGTACAGCGATAACACCTTGGTCATGACCCTTTACCGTTACAGGAGTTACGTCTTTCAGTGGATCAATGCCTCTGTCCAGCAGCAGACCTGCCGGCCATACATAACCTGCGGAAGAAGTTACGTTTTGGTAGGCAATCTTTTTGCCTTTCAGTTCTTCAATGGATTGGATTGGCGAATCTTTTTTCACGATAAACATGGATTTATAGGAATCAGCCAGTTCTTCCGTTGGAGCACCTGTCTCATCATTAACGCCAAAACGTTGTGCCTGCAGAATAACTTGTGCTGCACCTTTTTCTTTTGCCAGTACATAAGCCGTTGGTGGCAGGAAGCCCACGTCTACTTTATTGGAAGCCATCGCTTCGATAATTGTGTTGTAGTCAGTGGATACGCTGACTTTTACCGGAATGCCCAGTTTGTCGCCCAGCAATTTCTCAAGCGGTTTTGCTTTCGCTTCAAGGGTGTCTGCATTCTGGGATGGAACGAACTGCACAGTCAACTCGGTTGGTACATACCCTTCGGCTTCTTTGTTTGTTTCTGCCGTATCGGTAGATGCACCGGAAGCATTGGAACTCGAATTCGTCTCGTTAGCCGAACCCGTTGTACTGCTAGACCCACAAGCACTTAGAAACAGAACCAAAATCAACAATGGTAAAAATAAAGCGGACTTCTTCAAGCGAACACCCTCCAAAGAGTTTCTATTTTTCAATACTTGTCTACTATAATTGGCAAATATTTGCGCGATGTGAAACGAAATTTGGAGTTTTGTAAAGTTTCCTGTCAGGCTGTCAGACGAAGTTTCATCTGTTAGAATAGGCTCATTATGGTTGAAGATATAGGTACAGAGGCTGATCTTCACTCGTTAATCATTGGCAAACCAGCCTGTGATTCCATATATTCATATTTATATATTAGAGGAGATTGTAAAATGACATCCATAACCCGCACGTCTAATTTCGACATCCTGTTCACCAGTGATCTTCACGGGGCCATCCGTCCCATTCATTACAATACCAATGCGTACCGTCCAGCAGGTCTTGCCCTACTCGCTTCGCTGATCCGCAAGGAGCGTGAACGATCACCCGAACTCATGCTGGTGGATAACGGCGATTTGCTGCAAGGCTCTCCTTTGGCCTCATATGCCGCCTCCATGAATTCGGATAGCCATATTCATCCCTTCATCAATGTTTTGAATGAACTGGGCTATGACGCTGCTGTGATGGGCAATCATGAATTTAACTATGGTCAGGAGTTGCTGCGCGGAGCCGTTGATGCCTCCCAATTTCCATGGTTGTCCGCCAATATTGTAAGCTGCGAACAGCCGGATGTACCGGCGTATGGCCCTCCTTACCTCATCAAGATCTTAGCTTCTGGTGTTAAAGTAGCTCTGCTTGGTGCAACCACTCACTATATTCCGAACTGGGAGCATCCAAAAAATATCGAAGGTTTACAGTTCCTTGACGCATTGGAGACCATTCGAAAATGGGTTGATTACATTCGCGAGCACGAGCGGCCAGACGTGATGGTGGTCAGTTATCATGGCGGATTTGAGTGTGATCTGGAGAGCGGTGAGCCTGCCGAACGGTTAACCGGAGAAAACCAGGCCTATGCCATCTGCCGTGACATCGAAGGCATTGATGTACTCCTCACGGGGCATCAGCATCGCCAGCTTACCGCCGATATTCATGGCGTGACTGTCATACAACCAGGCTTCAGCGGAAATGGTGCAGGACATGTATCCGTTCAGTTAGCACAGCATACAGACGGAACGTGGAAGATTACGGGGAAAGAAGCTCGTTTGCTGCTTCTGGATGAGAACAGCCATGTACAGCCCGATGCTGTTGTCATGGATCTAACGGAAGACTTGGAAGCTGCAGCTCAAGCATGGCTCGATCAGCCGATTGGCGAAGTAGCCGGGGACTTGTCCATCAACGATGTCACCGCCCTGCGGCTCTCATCTCATCCTTTTATTGCCTTTGTACACCAAGTACAGATGGAAGCAACTGGAGCCGAGCTGTCCAATACGGCATTGCTCAGTGAAGAAGCCCGCGGCTTCGGACCCCACATTACGGTACGGGATGTGTTATCCAATTTTATATATCCCAACACATTGACTGTATTGGAGCTAAGCGGTCAGGACATTCGGGATGCGCTGGAACAAACAGCACGCTATTTTGAATTGAACGCTTCCGGTGAAGTGGTGGTCAATCCGGCCTATATGACTCCGAAACCGCAGCATTACAACTATGATATGTGGGCAGGCCTCGAATACGAGCTGGACATATCGAAGCCTGTGGGGAGCCGAGTGGTCCGACTGGAACGTGAAGGTAAACCGCTTGATATGGAGGGGGCGTACTCTGTCGTGATGAACAGCTACCGTGCGGCAGGTGGCGGAGATTACGCCATGTATCCTGGCAAAAAGGTACTGCATGAAGGCGCCACAGATATGGCCGCACTGGTGGAGGACTATATTCGCAGACATCAACCACTGAAAGTGGAGCAGTCGAATAATTGGCGTGTAATCGGCGGATAGTCAAAAAAAGGCATAACCTTCGCGTGTGAAGGTTATGCCTTTTCAATTAGCTTTTAACCTATACCATGGTGGAAGCAAGTGCAGCCAGCAGCAGGACCGCCACCCAAACCAGTATCAAATTCGCCATCATTAATGCAGCTTTGAACTTATAGTTCTTATAGAATGCCCAGCAAGTGAACGATGCAAGGACAGGAACCGGATACGTAGCCAGCACCCCTGCGGCAATGTACTCCAGTATGTAATCATTTGTATTGCTGCTGGCGAACATATAGAAGCTGATAATTAACATATAAGGATAGGCTACGAGAGTAATCAAATTGATTGCGTTGATGGATAAAAGCCAGTATGCTACGGTACGATTTTTCACAATTAACGACCTCCCGGAAACACAATCTCATTTCATTGATTCTAGCTATGACCTAAAACGAAACAATACTGGAGGCAATGCCGACTAATATGATTGCCGCAACCCAGAACAACAATAAATTACCGATAACCAGGGCCCATTTAAATTTACGAACATGATAAAAAATCCAACAGCTGAGTGACAAGAGAACAGCAACAGGATATGAGGCCATAATATAGACCGTTATATAGTTGGATATATAGTCGTATGAAGTCGGCGCATCAAACATAAACACACAAAGCATGAGCACCACCGGGTATCCAAGCAAAGTGATTAGATAGAGCGCATTGAAAAAGAAGAGCGAGTAAGCGACTTTTGCATTTTTCATACCACAAGAACCTCCTGAAACACATCTCGTTCCAGTATATCCTTAAGATGACATATCGTCACGGTTATATTTTCCAGAAAATTCAATACGATCTTCTGTCTATATTTCCTGTCTTCTCCCTTAGCCTGGCTCGGCGTCACGCTTTTCCACACCTTCGACAAATCGGCAAAGAGCAGGGAATCAAGAGCTTCATGCCCTCATCCCTGCTCTTTTGCTGTAATAATAAAATCTAATATAAATGGATCCCCTGCCCTGACTCAGACTGCTATTGCGCTTTCTTGCGCAGCTGACTGTAATACAGTTCACTGTAAAAGCCGCCCTGCTCCAACAGCACATCATGCGAGCCTTGTTCCAGCAGCTGCCCATCCTTCAGCACCAGAATTCGATCTGCCTGCCGAATGGTGTTCAGCCTGTGGGCAATGACGAAGCTGGTACGTCCCTGCATCAGCCGCTGTAGACCTTCCTGGATTTTGATCTCCGTAACCGTATCAATGCTGCTGGTCGCCTCATCCAATACCAGGATGGACGGATCAGCCAAAATTGCCCGGGCAATGGCAAGCAGCTGTTTCTGTCCCTGACTTATGCCGCTCCCGTCTGCCTGAAGCACTTTGTCATACCCATCCTTCATGCGCATAATGAATGAGTGAGCATTGGCCAGTCTCGAAGCTTCTTCCACTTCTTCATCTGTAGCATCCAGACGACCAAATCGGATATTTTCCCGTATGGTCCCTTGGAACAGAAATGAATCCTGAAGAACAAAAGCCATGTGGGAACGCAGGTTTTCACGCCGAATGGTCGTAATGTCCCGTCCATCCACGGTCAACATTCCCGCTGTCGGATCATAGAAGCGGGACAATAGCTGAATCAAGGTTGTTTTCCCAGCTCCCGTCGGCCCTACCAGGGCAATCATCTCACCCGGCTTCGCCTCAAAGCTGATCTCATGCAAGATGCTGCGTCCCTCATCATATCCGAAGGAGACCCGATCGAAACGCACGGCTCCTTTCACCTTGTTCAGAGAAACCGCAGCTCCTTCATCCTTCGCTTCTTCATCTTCATCCAACACTTCAAACACCCGCTCCGCTCCTGCAATCGCGGACAATAGCGTGTTCCACTGGTTTGCAAGGTCATTCAGCGGACGAGTGAACTGACGAGCATACTCCACGAAGATGATAATGACCCCAACGGTAACCGTACCCTGGATGGCCAAAATCCCCCCGATCCCTGCCACGATAGCAAAGCTCAGGTTGTTCAATCCATTCATCAGCTTGGGGATAAAACCGGAAATGGTCTGCGCCCAAAAACCGGATACACGGATTCGGGTATTCCGCTCTTCGAATCCACGAACCACCCGATCCTCCTGGGAGAAGGCTTTGATGATTCGTTGTCCGGACAAGGTCTCCTCGATATACCCGTTAAGTTCACCCAGATTACGCTGTCTTTCCTTGAAGAGCGGTCCGGTTCGTCGTGTAATCCAGCGCATGCCAATCGCCATCAGCGGTACAACGATAAATGTCAGCAAGGTCAGCAATGGACTTAACCAGAGCATCACACCGAACGTACCAAGCAGCGTCAGCACACTGGAGAAAATCTGAATGGCCGAGCTGTTCAGCGTACCGCTGACATTCTCGATGTCATTCGTAACCCGGCTCATGATCTCACCCTGCTGACGTTTGCCGAAGAATGGAATCGGCAGCTTGTGCAGATGGGAGAACAGATCGTAACGCATCCGGAAAATGGTCTCCTGTGCGATTTCAATCATCCATATATTTTGCAGCCAGGATGTGAGTGAGAACAGCACGTACACTGCTGCGAGTCCCAACAAAAACGTCATCCAGCTGGAGCTTGTCGCTTCTCCATCCATATAATTATCCACGGCCACGCCGACCATGTACGGACCAAGCAGCGCCAGTGCGGAACTGGCAAATACCATTAGCAGTACCATCGTCAGTTTCACTTTGCGGCGAGCCAAGTAAGTCCAGATCCGGCCCAATGTACCGGACCAGTTCTTCGCCCGTGCCTTCGGCTTGCGACCTCCACCTGCTTTTAGCGTTTCGGGATCCAGTGGCGGCGGTGGCTGACGGAAAGGTTCAATGAACGCTTTGAACATGCGGTGTACCCTCCCCGTATTGAGATCCGTAGATTCGGCGATACAGCTCGGACGAATCCATCAGGTCTTCATGTTTTCCCTGCCCAATCAGACGTCCATCGTCCAGCAGCAGAATCAGATCCGCTGAGGTCGTTGAGCTGATCTTCTGGGTGATTATAAAGGTTGTACAAGATAGCTCTTCCAGCGCATCCAGCAGCCTCGCTTCCGTCGCCACATCGAGTGCACTGGTGCTGTCATCCAAAATCAGAATGCTCGGACGTCTGATCAATGCGCGTGCAATGGACAGGCGCTGCTTCTGGCCACCGGACAAGTTAACCCCGCGCTGACCCAGCTGCGTATCATATCCATTCGGGAGCTTCTCAATCGTGTCATGAATCTGGGCGCGCTTCGCGGCTTCCTTGATCTCTTCCAGCGTTGCGTCCTCCCGTCCCCAGGCAATGTTATCCCGCACGGAACCCGTAAAGAGGACAACTTCCTGCGGCACGTAACCGATTGCACCCCGCAATGTAGGTATGGGCAGTTGGTCTGCATCCCTGCCATCAATGAATACTTTGCCCTGATCCTCGGTATACAACCTTGGAATCAGCTGTACGAGTGAGGATTTACCTGATCCTGTCGCACCCATAATGGCGATGCGCTCGCCTCGTTTGGCAGAGAACGTAATATCCTCCAAGACCGTAATATCACTATTCGGATAACTGAATCCTACATTCCGGAATTCAACTGCACCTTGAACAGCGTTAGCTCGCTTAACGTGCTTCCCTGCTGCCTGGTCCTGAACTTCAGCTAACTTCTGCGCAGCCTCAGATGGATCCTCTGTATCAAAAACTTCGTTGATTCGCTGCGCTGAAGCACTGGCTCTGGAGAAGGTCACCAGAATCCAGGACAAGGCAGACATGGCTCCGATGGTGCGAAGCAGATAATTGATGACCGCGACCACTTCACCGACGCTTGCACTGCCGGTCAAGATGTCACGCCGTCCAAACCAGAGCACGGCGATGATGCAGCCATTCATCATGAGCAGCATGAATGGCATCGTGGTTTCTGTCAGGCGCAGCGCAGAGATCGTGCCCTTCATCAGCTTGCCGCTGAATCCGGCAAAGCGCTCAATCTCATGGCCCATCCGGACGAAGACACGGATCAGCCGAATGCCTGTCAGATTTTCCTGGATGACACCGTTGACGGCATCCAGTCTGCGCTGCACATTGCGGAACAGCAGCGCGGCCTTTTTGATCATCCAAATCACAAATACGAGCAGTACAGGTACCATCACCACAAGCAAAAGGCCCAGCCTTGGGTTCACCACGACAGCCATAATCATGCTTCCAATAACCACTAATGGCACACGTGTCATGAACCTCAGACTCATAAAGACCGTATCCTGTACCTGGGTCACATCTCCGGTTAATCGGGTAATCAGAGAGGACGTGGCGAATCGGTTAAATACGGCGTAAGAGAACGCTTGCACTTTGTCATACAGCTTTTCCCGCAGATCATATCCGAACCCGAGACTCGCATGTGATGCAAAAAATGAACTGGCGATTCCGGCAGCAAATGCCACGACAGCACTGCCTACAAGCACGCCGCCCCACAACCAAACCACAGACAGATCTCCTTGCTGTATCCCGTTGTCAATGATTTTGGAGATCAGGTAAGGCTGAGCAAGTTCCACCGCGAGTTCAATCAGCATCATGACCAGTGCAGCGATCGCGGCAACCCGATACTTCTTCAAGTAGTACAACAGCTTGATCATTACCATTCCTCCGGCACCGGAGCGCTAGATTACCGTGACTCATTTTTGTGTCTACGCAGCCAGCTCCGTTAGTCTCTTTCTTAAACTCTATGTAAAATTTCACGTACCCAATACGATTATTATATCTCATTTTACAGGTTGGAATCGCTAATATCTTCTTTCCTTCTCATTATTAACCTGAAATGGACAAGAGGATATCCATTAAGGAAAAAAACCTGGGCGATAGGCCCAGGCTGAATCATTAACTATATAAGAATCTGTTCACTCCGACTTCTTAAAATCAGCCTGCTGCTGTTCATAGATTTCATAGAAATCGTCCCATACCAGCACATTATCCTTTTCCTTGCTCCACCAGTCTTTGTACCACGCTTCGATCTCTGGCCCTCCGCCTTGCTCCCACTTCTGCTGGGCTTCCGCCGCAGCCTGTTCCACCGTATACTTGCTGCCCCCGATGATGGAGCGTGTGAAAATATCGTTGATGGCTGTCGTTACATTGGTCAGCTTCACCTGAAGCTCCTTCGGCAGCTGCGGCATATGTTCCGAGTGGGTCACGCCCTCTCCGACCGGAAGATTCGTCATGTATACTTCCCTTGCTTCCTTGAACAGTCGCAGCCCTTCCTTCTGGGATGGGATTTCCTCGCTGAACAGCATTTCGGTATACCCGCATTTGCCTTCCTCCAGGCGGCTGTACATCATGGCGTAGTCCCCTGCCCAGCTAATCTCCTGCTTGTATTTCTCCTGATCGGAGATACGCGGACAACCTTGCTCGTTCAGGGTGTAATGCGTACCTTCAAATCCATTTTTGAAGGTTCGACCGGACTCTGTTTTGGTTAAAAAATCAATATACTTCATGACCGCTTCGGGATTTTTGGCACGTGCATTCACGACCGCCGTCATCTGCACCGGGTTGTTCCATACCATCGTGTACTGTCCAACCGAAGTGGTTGGCAGCGCGATGACTTTTAGTTTAGCTTCCGGAACATTCTGCATCAGCGTATCCAGTTCTTTCGCCGCAAAACCCGTATAATCCGATGTCATGGCAGCATACATGCCGATTTTGCCATTCAGGAAATCCTGCTTCGCCTTGGCACCGTCCTTATCGGTCAGAAAGTCCTTATCTACCACGCCTGCTTCAAACAAGGCACGTTTAAATACAGTCGCTTCCTTCATGTGGTTTGGACCCACAACAACTTCACCATTCTCTACATTGACCCAGTTGGCATTGAACATATAGCGGAACAGGCCTGCTGTATCCCCAAATTGAAACCCGCCGATGCCATATGTATCATTCGCGCCATTTCCATCCGGATCATTTTCCGTGAAGGCTTTGGCGACAGCAAGCATCTCTTCCTCGTTCGTCGGCACCTCCAGGTTCAGCTTCTCCAACCAGTCTTCCCGGATGAAAAAGCTGGTCAGTGGAAATACCTCGTTCATGCGTCCGACCTCGTACAACTTGCCATCGCTTTTGATGCCGGCCTTCTTCAGCTGAGGATATTTCTCCATGAGTGCTTTGTATTCCACGCTGGAGTTCTCGATCAAGTCATCCAGCGGCATAAGCTGTTTCTGATTAAACAGGGTATTGCGGATGGGCGTACCGAATTCGAAAATGACATCCGGCGCGCTGCCTGAAGCAAATAATACGTTTAACTTGGACTGGGATTCCCAGCGGGGGACTGCTGTATATTTGACATTTGCCGGTCCGTTCTCGTTAATCCACTTGGACCACATATTATCTTCAATCGTGCCCATACCGCTCGGAACCGCACCTCGATCATAGATCGTTGATGTGATGTTCCCTCTGCTGCCTTCGCCTTCTGCCTGCTCACTGCCAGCCCCACCTGTACAGCCTGCCAGCAAACCGCCGATCAAGCCCAGAACGAGACTCGACTTCATCCATGCCTTCATCGTTAACGCCATAGATAAGACCCTCTTTCTCTCCTGTAATATGACACCCATGCAATATGACCACATCCCGCTCGCCTGTCTTACCCTTTGATCGAACCAAGCATAACCCCTTTGACAAAGTACTTCTGCAAAAACGGATATACCACCAAAATGGGAATGACCATCACAATCACGGCTGCTGCCCGAATACCTTCCGGTGTCAGATTCGAAATCATCGTTGGATCGGTAAAGTCCTGTACGTTCAGATTGGACATAATCATATTCTGGACCAGTACAGTCATGTTGTATTTGGATGTATCGTTGATGTAGATCATCACGCTCATGAACGAATTCCAGTACCCCACGCCGTAAAAGAGAGCAATGGTCGCCAGCAAAGGTTTGGATAGCGGCAGTACAATGCGAAACAACAGTCCCAGCTCACCACAACCGTCCATGCGAGCCGCCTCGTCTACTTCCCCGGGCAGATTTTCAAAATAGGAGCGCATGATCAGCATGTTATACGTGCTCACCAGGCCAGGCAGCCAGAGTGCACCGTAACTATTCACCAGCCCCAGGTTTTGCACCACCAGGTAAGTCGGAATGAGTCCACCGTTAAAAATCATCGTGAACACCATCGCCATCGTAAAAAATCGCCGGTGATAAAAGTGCCTCCGTGACAGCGGATATGCCGCCATAATGGTCACGGCCATGCTGAGCCCTGTACCGATTAACGTAATCTCCACACTGTTCCAGAACGCGTTCAGAATCGGCGTCCCTGTAATCAGGCTGTGATAGGAGAACCAGGTGAAATCGACTGGCCATAACCCCACGTTACCGGACACGACGGCTCTTGCATCACTGAAAGACAAAGCAATGATATTCAGAAGAGGCAGGATGCAGCTGACGGCAACCAATGATAACAACACATAATTGATCAGATAAAAGACTTTTTCTCCTCTGGTTTTTCTCATGCTGTTCTCCCTCCCTACCACAAACCTTCGTTGAATCGGCGTGCAATGTAGTTCGCACAAAAGATGAGAATAAAGGCCACCAGGGATTCGAACAATCCCATCGCCGTCGTCAGGCTGAACTGTGCCCCCTGAAGACCCGTGCGATAAATATACGTACTGATGACATCAGCAACCTCGTTGACATTGGAATTTTGGAGCATATAGACCTGGTCGAAGCCGACCTCCATCACCCGGCCCATCGACAGAATGAGCAGAAGAATAATCGTCGAACGTATTCCCGGAAGGGTCACATGCCAGATCTGACGCATTTTGCTCGCCCCATCCATCTGTGCAGCCTCGTATTGGCTCGGATCGATGGTCGTTAGTGCGGCCAGAAATATGATGGCGTTGAAGCCCATGTCCTTCCATATCCCTGACCCGACGAACACAGCAATCCAGGAGCCCTTGTTGTACATAAACGGGTAAGGTTCACCTGTCCAAGCTTCTACCCAGCGGTTTACGATCCCGTTTTCCAATGAGAAAACCGTCATGATCATCATCGCAATAATGACCCAGGAGAAGAAGTGCGGCATGTAGACCACGGTCTGCACCGTCCGCTTGAAGGCCATGTTTCTCACTTCATTGAGCATAATGGCCAGGATAATGGGAATGGGGAATCCTACGACGATGCTTAACAGACTGAGGAACAAGGTGTTACGGATGATCTCCACCGTGCGCGGATCGCTGAACAGCGTCTGGAAATGTTGAAAGCCTACCCATGGACTATGCCAGAGCCCGTCATAGAAGTTATAGTCCTTGAAGGCCATGACGAGTCCTCCGATGGGAGCATAACGAAAGGTCAGGTAAAACAGGATCACCGGCATAAACATCAGGATTAACGGAATATTGGTCTTGAACCGTCTCAGCCGCTGCTGCCTGATTCGATGCTTCATTTCATGATCCGGTGGTTGTACTCCGGATGGCGTTCCAGCGGCCAGCTCGCCTTTCATATTCATCACTCCTCTCTGCTGCTGATGTGTTATAGCTGTATTTTAGATAAAAATGTAAGCGTAAACATTTGTTATTTAACGATCCTTTTTAAAAATTCTACGCAAAAATAACCCCACATGGTGGGGTTGTCCTTGGAAAACGAGGCTGTATGCATACCATACAGATTCCTTATGATCTGATCTTGGCAGTTAAACACATAAGAACAGGTGCTACTCGTGGTGATCTCCAGCCCCCTGCTTACGATATTCGCGAGGAGACAATCCTGTTGCCTGTTTAAATACGGTTGTGAAATAGCTTGAGTTATCGAACCCAGTCTGTTCTGCTATTTCCGCCATGCTCTGCCGGGTGCTCTGCAGCAGCAGTTTCGCTTTCTCGATCCGGCGTTTGCTGACATACTGGCTGAAGCCTTGTCCGGTCTCCTTTTTGAACAAATGGCTCAGGTAGTTTGGCGTCACATGCGCATGAACAGCAGCGGCCTGCAGCGTACAGCTTCCGGCGTAATTCATCTCAATATACCGAATGACACGTGTGATCACATGATCCTGCTGTTCCCGGGTCAGGCGCATCATCATATCCATCCACTCTTCACTCTTCGAGCGAGCCCATGAAACGACTTCGGGCACGGTATGAATCCACAGCAGCGGATCTGGACCGAATGTGTCCAATCCCCCGGACTCCTGTGGCTGAAGCTGCTGTGCGAGCATGTCCGTCAAGACTTTCATAAGCAAGTGAATCTCGGATTTGCATTGGGGCAGTGGCATTCGGGCGGCTTCCTCCAGCAGGTCTTCCACCCAATTGTTCATCTCCTCAAATTGCTGATGAAGCAGCATTGAAGCCAGTTCTTCGCGCCATCTCTCGGTACGGTCCACCTGGTGGTATTGCTCCCTGATTCGGATGTCCGACTGCTTCCGGCGATATCGTTCATGTGCCTTGCGCAGCACCTTGCATGCTTCATCGAGGGAGAACGGCTTGAGCAGAAATTCAATGGCTCCATAGCGGATGGCACGCTGTGCATATTCAAATTCACGATACCCTGTCAAAATGATAATCATGATATCCCGCCCGCTCTCATGTATGCGTTCAGCCAAGTCCAGACCATCCATCACAGGCATGTTAATATCCGTAATTATCAGATCAGGCGTACAGCTGTGCACTGCCTGAATCGCTTCTTCTCCATCTGCAGCTTCTCCCACAACCTCCCATCCAAGAGGGTTGTTCCGAACCAGATGAATTAGCCCCTGACGGAATAACGCTTCATCATCGACTACAAGCATTCGTCCATTCACAGCACCTGCTCCTCTCTATCATCCGCTTTCCCGCGCATGGTGTCCTGCTCCGATCTGATATGGTAAACGAAGGCGTACAAGCGTCCCTTCACCCACAGCAGACTCGATCTGTACACCATAAGGCTCCCCATGAATCAGTTCGATTCTTCGGAGTACACTTCGGATACCAATATGCTGACGTTCCTCTTCCGCATGTGAAACTGGCTTCATTATTCGTTCAATGACCGCTGCATCCATGCCGCAGCCGTTATCTACGATTTCAATAATGAGCATGTCCGCTTCCTTCTCCGTCTCATGTCCTGGCAGCTGCAAACCACGAATTTGCAAACGGCGATTATCCCTCTTGTCTGAGAAGGCATGGACAAACACATTCTCGACGATAGGCTGAAGCAGCAATCGGATCACCTGACAGCGAAGCAGCTCCGCAGGAATTGAAATTTCTACGGATAATGCTTCCTGATATCTGGCCTGTTGAATTTGCAGATAATGATCGATTTGCGTCATCTCATCCTGGAGAGTCGTTAATCGCTGCACGGGTTCCAATGTGTACTGCAGCATTTCAGACAGGGCCGTAACGAGACGAGCGGATTTGTCATCGCCCAGCATATAGAATTTCCAGAAAAACATGCTTAGTGTGTTATATAGAAAATGAGGGTTCAACTGCGCCTGAATGGCTTTGAGCTCGGCTTCCTTTTCACTGAGTTCCCGCTCGTACACCTCATGAATGAGCGTATCAATCCGTGAAGCCATTGCATTGAACCGTTCACCGATGAAGCCCAGCTCATCCCGCGTCTCAATTCGGACCCTAGTATCGAACCGGCCATCGCGCACTCTTTTCATCGCATTGACCAGACTGGCAAGTGGACGCAGCAATCTGCCGCTAATGATCGTGATGATGAACCATGAGCATAGTATGCTGGCTGCGGCAGAGAACACGGCAACTTGCAGGATGAGTTTCCCTTTGTTCTGAATCTGTGCGAGCGATACTTTGCTTACCAGTGTGAAGCCTGCCTTGTCCGAGGTTTGTTTGGTATACAAATGAGTCGATCCCTGCTCGTCCCTGATTTCGGTTGCCCCCAGATTTAGCTGTGTAAGCGGTGGTGGGTCTATATTCGGATTATGAAACGCATATAGCAGCTGCCCTTCCGCATCAAACAGATCAACAGCAACTTCCTCGTTCAATCGCAGGTCCTTGAGATACGACTCAAACAGCGAGGTGTTAAACAGGATCAACATCACTCCGTACGTTTCCAGATCAACCGAGCGCATTAATCGTCCAGCCATAATCCAATTGGACTGCTCTTCCTGCAGAAAAGCATCCGGCCCCAGACGATTCCACACATATTCACCGCCCGTCCCTTCCAGCTTATGAACCATCTCGGCCAAGTAGGAAGGATTCATCTGTTGAAACGAGCCGGCAAAGGCGCCCAGATTAAATATATTTCCCTTCAGATCATAAATGCGAATTCCCATGATCTCCGGTGCATCCAGCCTTACCTGGTACAACTGATCATCCAGTTCATCCTCAAGCTTCATCTGGTCGTAGGACGAGATGCCTGCAGCCTGTGCCTTAATGGCATTTTTCACGGAAGGATTGAGTGTGATGTAATCCGTGACCTTGTACATGTCGTTGACCCGCGAATCGAGCCGTGCCAGAACCTGTTCTGCTGTAAGACTATACTGACGACTGACTTCTTCGTTGAATAGGGCAATATGGATACGATATGTGATCAGCCCTGTCATTCCCGAGATGAATACCGTCGCAGCCGACAAAAACAAAACTAGTTTCGTTCTGAATTTAAAGCGTTTACAAAAATTGTCCCACCCTATCCTGTACACGCACCTCACCCTTATCCCGTTCCCGTCTTATGCTTAAAAACATATCACACCCCTGTTCAAAAAAACAGAAAAACCCTGACCCTGCCTGCAGTGGTCAAAGTTTATCATTTCACCATATATCGAGGCACCTACAATCGGTGTAACTCCTTCTGCAGATATTCCCGGCGCTCTGCCACATAGGTACGAATCTTCTCGGGTTCACCATAAAAAACATTCATCGGCCATTTCATGTAGGGATCCTGCTCCACAGCTTCACGGATCTGACCGTGTAATCGGTAAACTACCGGTATAATCCGTTTCTCGGTGAAAACGTTCTTCAGATACAGCTTCATCATTCTC
This sequence comes from Paenibacillus sp. P13VS, assembly GCF_015143645.1. Classification (NCBI taxonomy): domain Bacteria; kingdom Bacillati; phylum Bacillota; class Bacilli; order Caryophanales; family Paenibacillaceae; genus Paenibacillus; species Paenibacillus sp. P13VS. The sequence continues at coordinate 634,032 of NZ_WYEV01000004.1, forward strand.
TTGTACTGCTGACGGAAAAGGCGGAAAGCAAGCAGCCGTCCAGTCAGTTTGTTATATCCCTGAATCCGTACCAGGTTCGGATCTACTCTTGCACCATAACAGTTTCTTCCCCAAGTCCCCTCATAATCCCAGGGCAGGATCCCATACCTCCGGGTCTTGACCTTCTCATACCATGTGTAATTCTGATGGAATCCATCGAAATTGCCTGTAAGTACAGCCCCACTCAGCCATCGCAAATAGTTATCCGTATCCATTCTTGCCTGCAAAAAGCGAAGCAGATCCTGCCTCGACTTCGTATTCAGCTGTTGGATAAAGGTACGGAGCCTCGTGCGATCCTCGTCCTTGCCGCGGATCAGTGTGTATCCGGATAGTAGATCCGTGTTTGTTTCAGTCGAATTCATTGCGAATCCCGCATGATCGTTTACCGCATAGAAGATGCTTCGAACAGGCATTTTTCGCTGACGAAAAAAGAACGATTTAACTCCCTCAATACGTAAATAGACACCCTGCAGCTCTCCGTTTAGATACAGTATGCAGTGCTGCGTCGACGGAGCCGGAACCCGAAGGGATTCAAAAAAACGGAACGAGAGTGCATTGCGCAGCAATGAGGGATCATCATACTCGGCATTGAAATGAAATGTTCTGCTGGACGTTCGAATCTCAAAAGACTTTTTGACATAGCCACGTGTGTGCCCTCCCCGGTATCGAATTCGGATGGGAAGCGGTTTGCCGTCCATCAGCATCGTTCCGCTCACAAACGTATCTGACCAGATATCTGATGTTAACTGTTGATACTCGTTATCGGACACCTTGATGTGGTAGACAGGTAAAGCCATTTCCATCCGCCTTTCGAAGACTCCTGAGATTGCCCGTAGGCTGTTACATCATCCTATGCAGGAGCACAGCAAGCCGTAAGGGCAGATACACAGGTCCATTCATAGCACCTGCAAGCTCACCTTCCGGAATGCGGAATAATCGTGCCGTTAATCTATGATTATCTTCATCATCTCATAGATTATAGCCAAAATAGTATAGAAATGGTTGTCTGGCTAGTCCCTCTTAGAGGTATGTTTCATATGATTAAACTACAGACAGACACGAATGACGAATGCAGGGGATCAACAAAACATCCGCCATTAATGTCCATCTGAACTTATATCATGGAAGGGGCGCAACACTATGTCTATGAATGGTCAAGGTATGAGAGGTTTGCTCGGAAGAGAGATCAAGATTAACCGGGGTGGCCCAGATTCCGTAACGGGCACGCTGATGGACGTACGGTGGGACTATATGGCGGTGAGCTGCAAGGAAGGTATCGTCTATGTCAATGAAAACCATGTTAAAAGCATTACAGAGACAGGCCGTTCCGGTGGAAACAGAGCTGCAGCCTTAGGAAACCCAATTCCATCCAATACGTTTCTCGGGGTTATGCAGGCACTCCGCTTCCGTCGTGTGCAGATCAACCGGGGAGGTCCCGAGAAAGTCGAAGGCATTCTGGCCGATGCCAATCAGAATCAACTGGTTATGGCTTTGAAAAACCAGGAGATCGTTCGTATTCCCCTGCAACATGTGAAATCCGTATCCGTTGTACGCGGTAGTAACAACAATAATAGCAATAACTCTAACAATAGCAACAACAATAATGGTAATAACACGAGCCAAGGAAACCAAGCTGCTCAAGGCAACCAATCCCAGGGTAATCAGGCCGCTCAAGGCAACCAGGGTAATCGCTCCCAAGGTGCCCAACAAGGCGCTCAAGGCAATCAATCACGCGGTAACCGTTCCCAGGGAGCTCAAGGCAACCGTTCGCGCGGCAACCAAGGCAACCAATCCAAAGGAAACAAATCTGGCGGGAATAAATCCGGTGGCAACAAGTCTGGCGGTAAAAAGAGATCTTAATCGTTTCGTGACAGCTTAGGTTATCAACCAGTTTAAAGGGGGGAAACATCATGTTGATATTCGTTGCCGTTGTCTTAATCGGTGTGCCTTTATACTGGGTTGTTGTGCCCGGAAGGCCCGCTCCAACCCACGAACATTCGATTCAATCTCCACCAGGACTTCTCCCCCTTGGAGGTGAATCACAGTAAATGCCTGATTACCAGTTGTGGTTAACCTTCGGGGTGTTTATTATTACTGTCATTTTCCTGATGTGGCGACCTGGCGGATTAAATGAATCCATTCCTACCTCGCTTGGCGCCCTTCTTCTTGTGATTACTGGTGTGAGCAGCTTCGCTCATATTGTTGGCATCTTCGGGATTGTTTCCGGTGCTGCCGTAACCATTCTCTCGACTATTGTTATGTCCATCATTCTTGAGAGCATCGGTTTTTTTCGCTGGATCGCCATCAATATGATCGAAAAGGCACGAGGCTCTGGCTTCCGTTTATTCTGGCTGATTCTATTACTCTGTTTTCTTATGACCATCTTCTTCAACAACGACGGCAGTATACTGATTACAACTCCGATTATCCTCCGAATCTGTTCCATTCTACGCCTCAAGGTGCATCAGCAATTACCTTACCTGATCTCAGGTGCACTCATCGCTACAGCTTCCAGTGCCCCGATCGGACTTAGTAATCTCGCTAATCTCATCGCCTTGCAAATGGTTGGATTAAACCTGAACACCTACACCCAGATGATGTTTGTGCCATCGATGCTGGGGATCATGGTGATGACCATACTGCTGTTCTATTATTTTCGCAAAAGTATTCCCAAGGTTATTCATCACTACCCCATGTCCATGCAAACCACATCGGGTTCGGGGTATCATCCGCTGCAAACAGGAGATCAGGATACACCACGAGCAGATAGTGGAAAGAGCGTAGACTGGTGGTTGTTCCGTGTCTGTATCGGGATTGTTGTATTCATTCGTGCAGGCTACTTTCTCGCTGAGCAGTGGGGAATTCCTATGGAGATTGTCGCGATCACTGGTGTTGTTCTGATGCTGGCTGTGCGTTGGTATCGCACCCGGACTGGACTTAAGGATGTAGTTACTCAAACGCCCTGGCACATTCTGCTGTTCGCCTTCAGCATTTATATTATCGTGGATAGTCTTCACCGGGCTGGAATGACAGCTGTTATCGTTCAGTGGATGAAGCCCATGATAGAAGGTGGTGACGCCAGTCTCATTGCCGTATCGGGTCTAATGCTCACTCTATTATCCAATCTGCTCAATAACCTGCCTTCCGTCATGATTGGCACCTTTGCAGTAACCGATCTTCAATTAGGTGATACCCAGCTGCATCTGGCTTACCTTGCCAACATTCTGGGGAGTGATATTGGCGCCTTGCTGACACCGATAGGTACTCTAGCAACGTTGATCTGGATGTTTATTTTGAAGACCCACCATGTTCGAGTCTCTTGGAAACAGTATATGAAAGTAACCTTCATAGTGATACCAATTAGTCTAATTGTCAGCCTATTTTCCCTATATATTTGGACGTCTATTCTATATTGAGAGGAGGTATACTGTGAAATTCCCAACTATGTGGCTTGGAAAATCCATCGAATTGACACTATCCGGCTGTAAACTTCCAATTCAGGGTGAGATCATTGATATGGGTCAGGACCTGATTGTGGTTTACGGAGATCAACGATTCACCTATGTACCTCTTCATCACCTTCAATCCATGCACATAACCAAAGGGGGCGATGCCAGTTCTACCTCCAGCGTGCCTGTGCCTGATCCCGAGATGGATCACAACAATATATCGTATCGCAAAATATTAATGAATGCTCGTGGCAGATTCAGTGAAATTTCGATAGGCGGACGCACGCTGCATGGTTATATTACGAACATTATGAACGACTACTTCATCTTCTTCTCTCCGCTGCATCATTCGGTCTACGTCTCCATCAATCATCTGAAATATATCATTCCTTCTCCAACCAACAGCACGCCTTATTCCCTAAGCCAGCAGCATTTCCCCATTCAGCCTGCGTCCATGCCTCTTTCAAGGACAATGGACCAACAGCTTCAGAAAATGGTTGGTGAACTTGTCATCCTGAATCTTGGTGACAAGCCATATCGGGCTGGATTGCTGAAGTCCGCAGACAATAAGCTGATTGAACTGGTAGAGGCAGAAGGTCAGTCCTTGATTATGCATACCGATCATATTCAAACCATTCATCTGCCTTGAATATAGGAAATAACCGAAAAGGTCCATCCGCTTATCGGATGGACCTTTCATTTATGTTGGTAAGTTGTTGGGGCCCATGCATGCATGAATAGGACAGGCCGCGCTTCTACTTTCCGTATGTCTGTTCCATACGCTCTTCCTCATTCGTAGACAGCAATATGTTAAGCAGCCCCATCGCATTATTGGCATCGGTTCTCGCCGTTTGGTACTTCTCGGCAAACGCTGCCTCATCCTGCTTGGGGTCCATTGATGCCAGCTCTCCCCATGACTTGCGGGCCTTGTCGTAGAGTTCGCTTAACGTAATGTCATATGGATGCTGTGCAACCGGAGCCATGGATTCGAATTTTGCGGTGACTCTGAAGAAATCCATGGAATCCTGAAACGATTGGCTGCTGTAATCCTTGTTATTCATCGCATCCTCGGTGATCAGCAGACCTTCACGTGAAATGAACAGCGTCTTGACCATCGCGCGCTCCAGGTTGGTGGCTTCATCCCAGGTAATGTAGGACTCGTCAGGTGCCTGCACAGTTGTAAAGAAAGGAAAGGCATCATCGATTAAACGCTGTGTATTGGCATGAATCGGAACCTCCGCGTTCATATCGACAACAGTATCACTGTAATTGGCTACGTTAATATTCTTGGACCCTTCCTCACTAACCCGGCGAACCGGATGGTCGTCCAGCGGAATACGGATATAGCCCAGCTTGTCAGCGTATTGATCCTGCAGTTCTTTCAACGTCTCCGTAGCATCCGCGGCTGGTTCCGCCGCGTTACTCTCACTATTCTCTTTTGCCGTATCAGCACCGGATGGCTCTGTACTGCTGTCTGCTGTCGCTTCAGCTGCCTCCTGGGCAGGCGCTGGGCTGGCTGCTTCCTTGTCCCCGCCACCGCATGCGGATAAAACTGCAGCCAAACTGAATATCAAGGTAAACATCCGAATCGGTTGTATCCATCTCATGGTATAATCTTCCCCTTATCTTATGTATGCATCTAATCTACATTAACCATGGCATGTACGATTGAACTCCTATTCTCCTTAAGATCTATCTTCGGATAACATGCCGTATTCACAGGTAAGTATTGGTCTACATTCTAACATAAGTAAAATCCTGGGTGTATACGACGATGTACCTGTCTCCTTGAGCTGTCATGACTGGATGCCCCCGACAAAAGTACAAAAAAACACTGTCATCCCGAAGGACGACAGTGTCTGCAAGAAAACCTATCTATACGCTATTTAATCCCCTTAGCCTTCTCGATATGTTCCGCCCGAGTCTGAGGCTCTGTGCAATTGGCTGACGACAGCAGGGAATAGATGGCCTGAATATCCTGCTCCTTAAACAACGTTTCAGGCACTTCTGCTTCGAGTCTTTCCGTTTTGCGCAGAATCGTCTCAACCAATTCATGATCATATATCACCAGTTCATCGGAATTCACATACCGTACCGCAGGATCGACACTGATCCGGCAGCGATTGGTGAAGGTCACCATGGAAATCATGCGGATCCGCTTATAATCTCCGAGGTGTGCATGAACCGCCTCTACATGACCCCGATGCTGCATCAGCGGATTATACATCTTAATGCGACTGGTACTGACCGTCCAGTTGGCTTCTCTGCGCCCACCCCGAATCTCGCCTGTTGTCAGGTTACGGGTCTCGATGACGAAGATCCCCCGCGGACCAATAACAACATGATCAATCTGAGAATAGCCTGAACGGGATTTGGGATTAGCCACGAGCAGATCACTCAAAACTTTATATTGTCCCGGGAGACTGTACAGTCGTTCTGCTGTAGTCGGTTCTTCCGGCTCGCTAATCCAGGCGGCTTCATGTTTGGATTTGGATTTGGGTTTGCGTCTGCTCCGCGTCATTCGGGCAGGTACGGGGCCCGTATCCGGCATCGCAGGGGCCGTGGCCGTAATTGAACTCGCAAGCTCTGGCTGTGTCTTGAACAGAGACAGGATTTTTTTGAACATGGGCAAGCTCCGTTCTACAATTTAGTGTGAGTTACAGGTGATCGGTTACGACAATTGAACAACATAACAACATCGTTGGACTTCCATTATGTAAACTTCTATTACTTATGTCGGATGAAGACGGGTAAAAATAAAGGTCATCAGGCCTAATTTCCTTGCACAAACCAAAGTATACGAAAATATTTAACCAATATTGTGACTTTAGACACATGCGATCCATTGAAAATTCTAAAAAAACAGCGCATCCCTTTCCATTTAAGAAAAAGAACACGCTGCCGCTTACCAAAATGCTATTTATGCTTGAAGATAGTACGTATAGAGCACCTGCGTGCCCTTCTCATCCAGACCGTTTCTGGATATTTCCTGATACAGGGATTCAGCCAGTGCCAGTCCTGGCGTCTTCATGCCCATGGCTTTGGCCGATTCGAGGGCAATTCCCATGTCTTTAATAAAATGTTTCACATAGAATCCAGGCTCGAAATCGCCTGCGATCATGCGCGGACCGAGATTGCTCAGCGACCAGCTTCCGGCTGCCCCGGTAGCAATGCTCTTCAGCACGTTCTCCGCGTCAAGCCCCGAACTCTTGGCATAGGCGAGTGCTTCGCATACGCCCATCATGCCGGATGCAATGGCAATCTGGTTGCACATTTTGGTATGCTGACCGGAACCGGCCTTGCCCTGCAATACAATGTTGGTGCCCATACATTCGAACAGCGGTCGTACCGCTTCGAATGCTTCCTCGGTGCCACCAACCATGATGGACAGCTTGCCATCGCGTGCGCCAATATCTCCACCCGATACGGGTGCATCCAAGGCATGCAGCCCCTTGGCTTCTGCCGCCTCGAAGATGCGAGCAGCCAGCATGGGACTGGATGTCGTCATATCAATCAGGAATGAACCTGGTTTGGCATTGGCCACAAGACCGTCCTCGCCAAGATAAATCTCCTCTACATCCTTCGGATATCCTACCATGGTGATGATGACATCACACTCAGCCGCAAGCTTGCCTGGTGTATCGTGCCAAACGGCCCCTTCATTCACCAACGCCTCCGCTTTGGCAGCTGTGCGGGTATACACATGCAGCGGATAGCCCGCTTTCTGGATGTGACCTGCCATGCTTTTCCCCATAACGCCTGTACCGATAAAGCCAACTTTCGTCTCTCCAGGTGCCTTCGTCGTATTTGTCATCGTAGGTTTCCTCCTTGTATCTCTATGGTTTGGTGAGGTGCTTGTCTTGGATTGCTATATCTGTATGTTATAGCTTTCGCACGCCGCCGTCTATCATTTACATGAAATCTAGCGGACCGACATTCGATATTGATTGGGCGACATCTGAACAAACCGCTGAAAGGCCCTGTTCAGGTTACGTTCCGAATATCCCACCTGTTCGGCAATTTCCGTAATGGTGCAATCGGTATCCTTCAACAATTGCTTCGCTTTTTGCACCTTCAGATTCATCATGTATTCGATAAAGGACACCCCCATTTCCTTCTTGAAGAGCCTGCTTAGATAGGAAGGACTGACATTCACGAGTTCTGCACAATCCGATAGTGACTGCATTCCTTCGGGATGGCTGCTCAGATGCTCGCAGACCCGCTGAACAATCAGGCGGGATGAATTGGTGCGAAGATCCTGACTGGCCTCAATGCATAATGGAAACAGCACACCGATAAACCAGTCGTGCATCTCCTTCGATGTCTGATTCTCCTGCAGCTGATCGAACAGATTGCTGCCCAGTCGTTCAAGCATGCCGGGTCCCTTCGTCTCCATGAATTGAATAATGGCCGACAGCAGCATATGATATCCCTGAATCATGACCGTATAGGATTCGGAAGCACGCACTTTCTTGGAAAACCGATGCAGCGCATCCTCCGCATTCGTAAGCGTTCCGTTCCATAGGGATTCAAGAATCTCCTCTTCGATCTCCCGGGGATACATGAAGACCGGATTACGCTGGGTGGTCAGAATATCTTCATAGAACAGAACGTTCTCGGCATCATCAAATAGCCGATACTGCAGGGCAAGCTGCGCTTCACGAAAGGACTCTGCGATCCCATGCAGTTGACCCGGACGCCCTACGCCCACCGTTGCCGAGAAAGACAGGTATTGATCCAGTGCGTGATGAATCTCCTCTGCATAGCTGCATACCCTCTGCCTCGCTTCACGAGCAGAAATCTCTGAATCGAAATGCAGAATTGCCACCGAATCACTATCATTTTTGTCTACAACATACCCCGTCAGATCCGAGTTTTGGCTGAGCAGTTCATCCATGACGTTTCTCAGGGCAAATACAATGACGGGGCCTTCACTGGGTAAAAATCGTTTCTTCTTGACCAGATTTTCCACTTTGACGACCAGCACCAAAAATTGTCCCTCTGTCCGGAACTCGTGTCTGGCACATTCTTCTTCCAACCTGCTGCTGGTCCATGAACCGCTGGATTGCAGTAATCTCTGCAAAAAACGATCGCGGAGGTCTGGCTGTATGCCCTCTATATACCGATTCAGGGTTTCGGTCTGTTCATTGAGATAGCTGAGCGAAGACCGGATATATTCAATTTCATTCCCCTGGGGAGCTGTTTCCTGCCCGTTCCTGCGCAAGTGCTCCCCATACCGCAGCAGCTGCTGAATAGGGTTATAGGCTAGCCGTGAGCTGAACCAGGTGAGCAGCATACCGACCAACACAAAGATGGACACCGAGATCAAGATGAGCACCTTGATCCAATTCAACTGGGCAATCATCTCCTGCTCAGGGAGCTGGGATATATAGGTCCTCCCCATGGAGGCTGAGGCATATGCCACAAGCTCATTCCCCTGCTCCCCCTTCAGTACCTCATGGCCCGAGCGTTCTCTGCCTTCTGCATATGCGATCTGCTGCAGCACCTCGTCCTCTGATGCCCGTTTGCCAATCTCTCCAGGGCCGTCCGTGTGCAAAATAATTTGCTGGTCCGCATTAAGAATGGCGAGGGATTGATCTTCCAGACTGACGGAATAGCTGCGCAGCAAACTCCGCAGCTCCTGTTCCTTCACTTGGAGTATGACCACGCCGCGCGGTTCTCCCTGTCCCATGACAGGCACTTGCCTCACATAGGAGATATAGCCCGCTTCTCCGGACTCGGGAAGATACCTCCAACCTGCAGCTGCCTGGCCTTCCAGAGCAGCCCCCATGTCCTGCTTTTCCTTGTAGTCTGCCAGCGAAACCAATCCGTAATAATGGGACAGAACCATATCTGTTTTGGCATCATAATAGATCATTTCTTCAATTAGATTATTGGTGTTTTTGTGGAGCTGAAACAGATCGAGCAGATCCAAGTGGAGAAAGTAATCGCTCTCATAATGAGCACTGCCTAATGCATTTCGCATCAACGGGCCACTGGCGAGCTGCATCGATTCATGCTCAATATTGGTCAGAATATTCTCCACCCTGTCTTTGAGCAAGTTCAATGAGGCCATATTGTTATCCTGAAATTGTTCGGTCAGTTTGATCATCGAGAAATGATAGTACGCGCTTCCGGCAAGCACCACCGGGATGACCACCGACATGCAGCCCAACCAGATCAGTCTTTTCAGATAACCATTCGTTGCGAACCAGCGGTCAAGCGCTGATTGGATGGTGTGCATTACCTGTCTCATGGAATCACCCCCGTATGCTGCCTTAGGCTCATTTTCGCATGTCTCTGTTCGGGTTCATTATATCAAGAGAGGTACCCAGATACACTCCCAAACGTCCAGCTTGGGGACGCTAATTTTCAGTTTATTTCCAGACCGTTCTGTCTTAAGCTTCGTTCCTGCGATTAACGCTTCAGCGTCTCCTGCAGAATGATCCTCCCCTGTTAGAACTGTAATCTCAATATCATGGATAGGGAGCATGGATGATAGCGGTCTGCGTCCTGCCCCGTTCACCAGATGAATCAGCAGGTCGTTATCCTTGCGGAAAACAGTCAGCTGTAAACCGGGTGCTTCCGTGATCGATACCAGAGCTCTATTATTCAGCTGCACATGAACAGCATTGGCAAACAACCGAAAATGCTCCTCCAATTTGAATTCCTGTATAAGACCGCTAAGCGAAAATGGGAAATATAAGGTCTGCCCTGTGCCATAGCTTCGCAACAGTGCCAGCGGAAGATCGGTTTGTTTAACAGCCAGTGAGGCCCGTTCCGGAGGCGCCCCTACACTTTCCAACGGAGAGAACGGAGGAACTAACGTTGCCAATACCTGAACATCTGCATCCTTGGGCTTACAGTACATCACCTTACCTCGATGCGGTATAAGTTCCGTTTCCTCCAGCTTCCGCTGCAGTGGATTTCCTTCATTGTCTGTGCTAGATATCTGTTCAAACCGTAGATAGGATGCAGCCAAATACTCGCTCTCCTGCATTTCCCCGGAAATACCAAACAGGTCCATCAGCATCGTATCCGTCGGTTCTTCCATCTTCGGCAGCTCTCCCTCTGCGATAAGGCCACCTCCCTGACTCACATAATCGCGGAGCAAATCTATAACATGGGATGAATGTGCGAATCCTTCAGGCAAAATAACGACCGGATAGTGGTTCAGGTTCACAGTGCCCACCTGTTCAGGCAGAATCACATCAAAGGGAATGTGCTTATGGATGAGCGTCTCCGCCAAGCCTTCCGCTGAACGATTGGCACTCCACATGAGTGCCACCTGGTTCACGGGTTGTGCGCCGTCCATATGGGTTGCAAGCTTCGCTGCATCCCTGTTGACCTCTGTTACGGTTCGCAAAATCCGCTTATCCGTAATCGTATCCGGGATTCCGGTTAATGAATGCCAGAGCTGACCGCCATTGGCTGGAATCTGCGAGAGCCAGAAGCGGTATTCGGCAGGCGGAAGCCCGGTATGCCGCCAGTCCATGCCAGGGCAAGAATGTACAATGCCGAAGGGATCAGGACGACCCGGAACGGAGCGCCCCACCTTGATACTGAGCGCAGGCTGCCAGAACTCCGGGATACGGGTGTGCCCCAGCGACAACACATCCTGCGGTTCAGTACAGAGCATGTCGGTAATGGACACCCGTTGCTCCAGATTATCCCGATGCAGATTGTAGTACAGAATCATCGGTACCTCAGGCCGAACAGCCTTGATCTCCTGATACATCCGGCCCAGATTATCATCGAAGCAGCGGGCTGCAAAATCAGACGCCAGCTCTGCTGAAGTACTCGGCAGCTCTGTCCCATACAGTCCCTTGTATTTCTTATGACAATGCGAGCATTGGCAATATACATATCCGGGTGCGTTGAAGAAGACACCGTCAATCTCATAACGTTCCAGTGCTTCCCGGATTACAGGAACCGCCAGTTCTTCGTTACGGTAGCCTCCGTTAATGCAGGTCGACATCAACAGAGGCCAGGCCCCCGGCCGGGTGGCGCCGATAATATCCGGCTGACCCCCTTCCTTGCGGACAAACCACTGGGGCTTCTGCAAATAAACGGAGTCCTCTGCCTTGCTAAAATCAAAGCGGGCAATGAAGCGAATCCCGCGCTGATGACAGCTCTGGATCATATCCCGCAGTAGATCGCTGCCGCGGGGCAAGTATTCATTTTGAACATGAAATGCGACATTCGATCGGTACCAGGCATAGATTCCACCCACATTAAACACCATGGCATTGGCACCCATCTCGAGCATTTGTTCCGCAAGCCGTTCGGGATCAATCCTCTCGGTGTCCTTCACCTGCATGTTAGGTTGAATGATGCGCAGCGGCTGCTGCCACCAGGGACGTTGTTCCTTATCGCTAAGTATGGGAGTTTTCATCGCTTCTCCTTTACCTCGTTATTGTTGATTAAACTGCTCATAAGCCTTGGCCATTTCCTGATAAGCCTGCTTGATGTCCGGCTGACTGTTCAACTTGTCTACATAGGCTCTGAATTCTTCAACACTGATCTGTCCAACAATTGTTCGGGTCAACATGGAGCTGTACTCGTCTGCATATTTGGGCCATGTCTCTCTCCAGGCCTCCGAGGTAATCACCCGGTAGAAGTCGATCTTTCCAATTTCATCGAAATTCTCGACTTCCTTGATTTTGGCGTCATTATAGGCTTTGTCTCCGGAAGCACTAATCACTTTGCCCCACTTGGCATAGGCGAGCACACCTGCCCCTTTGCTCGTTGTGTTCACTTCCTTGACGCCTTGCTCCGTCAGCACTTTCTGACCATCCTGCTCCGTATAGTGCGTACCCTCGATTCCATAGTAGGCAAAGTCCGTCATTTCCTGGGAAGCAGTCAGATCAAAATACTTCAGGAGCTGCTTCACCTTCTCTTCAGGCACCTTCTTGGAAATGTAGAATCCACCCGCGACACCAGTCTCCAGACCGACCGCTGCGTCTCCATGAGGACCTGTCAGAGACAAGTTCAGAATTTTGGCGTCAGGCTGCCCTGATTTTTTCATGGCCTGCTCCCATTCATGATCCCACCAGATTGGACGTCCGTAAGAAGCCGCCCGGTTGGTCTTAAATAGTTCCTCGGCCTGACTCTCCTTCATGACAGCATATTCCTTGGAGAGCAGCCCATCGGCGTATAGTTCCCGGAACCACTCGACCATCTCCACATATTGCGGTGTTAATCCAGGGCTCATCAGCCCGCCATCGTTATCATAGGTTGGGTTATATGCCCCGAATCCGGCTTGGAACATGGCAGGTGGGTTGTTGACGAATAATAGGCCAACCGTGTCCTTCTTGCCATTGCCATCCATATCACTGTCCACGATTTTCTTCAGTGCTTCTCTATATTCCTCAAACGTCTTGGGAATCGGCAGGTTCAGCTGCTTCAGCCAATCCTCCCGAATTTTCAGTCCGCCATCAACCCGGGAACGGGAGCGTGGGACGGCGTAAATACTCCCTTCCACCGACAGGTATTTGAGCGCATCCGGCGCCAGATTCTCCTTCAAATTCGGATATTCGCTGAGATCTCCAAGGAATGGAGTCAGGTCCCAGAACGCGCCGTTCTTGATCGCAGTAATCAGCGTGGGGCGAATCTGATTCTGGTAGGCCACCACTTCTGGCAGATCACCGGAGGCGAGCAGCAAATCCAGCTTCGTATCCAGATCGCCTGAAGGCACCCATTCAATATCGAGTTTGGCGTTGGTCCGCTTCTCCCATTCGGTCCAGTATTCGTTGTTCATATCGGGAATTTCATTGTACAATCCGGCAAACATCTTGATGTCCAGCGGCTGGTCTCCACCGGATTCCCCGCTATTTGTACTGCCAGCCGTTTCACCTGAACCACTGTTCCCCGTACACGCCGCCAGCATGGTTACTGCCAGAAACATGCAGAGCCATGTCGCCCATCGTTTGTTCCCCTTGTTCATTCGCCTTCATCTCCCTTATCGTCAGATTGGTAAGCGTTTGCATTTATACATAAAGCATAATTTAACTTCAGCAGCGTTCAACCTTTGACGGAGCCAATCATGACCCCTTTGGCAAAATGCTTTTGCAAAAATGGATACACGATCAGGATCGGCACCATCGCGAGTACGATTGACGCCATGCGAATGGTCTCCTGCGGCACAACGCTTTCATCACTTGCCCCAGCCTGAGCTACGGCGACGGAGTTTGAATCGATAACGAGTGTTTTGATGAGCAGCTGCAGCGTCCATTTGCTTGAATCGGATAAATAGATCAATGCATTGAAATACGCATTCCAGTGTCCTACCGCAAAAAATAATGTAAACGTGGCGATCGCTGGCATGGATAACGGTACAATAATTCGGAAAAATGCGGTGAGATCGCTGCATCCATCAATCTGTGCCGCGTCCTCCAGCTCCGAAGGCAGCGATTCCAGGAAGCTTTTGATCACAATCAGGCTCCAGGCATTCGTTAGTCCAGGCAAAATCATGGACCAATAGGAGTTTAACAGTCCCAGCTCCTTCACGAGCAAGTAATTTGGGATAATCCCGGCACTAAAGACCAAGGTGAAAATGACCAATCCCATAATCCACTTATGCCCGGGCAGAGAGCGTTTCGTTAACCCATAGGCCATGGTGAAGGATACGATAATATTCAGTATGGTGCCTACAACCGTAATAAACAACGTGCTTTTAAACGCATTGATAAAACTGTTGGTTGATAAAATATACCGGTAGGATTCCAGCGACCACTTCTCCGGGAACAGATAAAACTTGAGCGGCACATACACCTTCGGATCGGTAAACGAAACGCTGAAGACATATAAGAACGGAAATATACATGCCAGCGAGATCAATGCAACCAGACTGTAATTGATCCAGTCGAAGAGCGTGAGCCCTTTTTTCTGCACAACAAAGCTCATAACCTATCCTCCTTTCTGACAGTCCACCCACCTATGGGACTAATAGATGCCTTCATGTCCAAGTCTTCTGACAATTTTGTTGGCAGCCACAATTAGGAACAATCCAACCAGTCCCTTGAACAGCCCCACGGTAACCCCAATGCTGATCTTGCCTTGCAATATCCCGTACGTATAGGAATACGTATCAAATACCTCTCCAACCGAACGAACGAGCGGATTCATCATCAGCAAAATTTGTTCAAATCCTGTATCCGCCATGCTGCCGAGGCGCAGGATCAGCAAAATGATAATGGTCGGCCGGATGGCAGGCAGCGTAATATGCCAGATTTGCCGGAACCGTCCGGCTCCGTCAACAACGGCAGCTTCATACCGCTGAGGGTCCACTCCCGCCATCGCCGCGAGGAAAATGATCGTTCCCCAGCCGGCTTCCTTCCACATGCTCTGAGCGGTAAGCAGCCCCCAGAAATAATTCGGTTCCGATAGAAACGAGATCGTATCCTTGCCGCTCTGTGCAATCAGCTTGTTCACAATGCCGACGTCCGTGGAGAGCAGAAAAAACGTCATGCTGGCAACGACGACCCAGGACAGAAAGTGTGGTAGGTACACAATCGACTGGTTGATGCGTTTAAACGTCTCATGCCGAATTTCGTTCAACATGAGTGCCAGCAGAATCGGCAGCGGGAAATGGAATACCAGTGCGATCAGATTAATGGCGAGCGTGTTACGCAGCATGATGTAGAAGTTGGAGCTGGCAAACAGCTCATTAAAATGCTTGAGTCCCACCCATTCACTTCCCGTAAAACCGAGGAACGGATTGTAATCCTGAAAAGCCAGCAGCAGTCCCCAGAGAGGTACAATCTTGAACAGCAGGAAATACAGCAGTCCCGGCAAAATAAGCAAATAGATCATCCGGTGTTTGTACATTCGTGACAGAAGGCTGCCCGATTGCAGCTTGCCCGTGGCACGGTTCACCGTAGGTATCTGGGATTTCATTCGGTTAATGCACCTCTTTCTTCGGGACATGTTCCATCTCGATTACAATGGCTTTATACCGCTTTAGCTCGGGAATGGTTAGTCTGACTTTGTTCCCCTCGGCTTGAATGGGAAGGGTCTCCATCGAATGTAAGGAGTACGCCCGAACAGGTACTCCTATATCGCGGAACTCTATCGTGCGGTTATATAGCGGAATCGCTTCCAGATATGTCGTTCCGTTGAAACCGGACAAGTTCAGGAGCTGGAGAAGTACATCTCCTTGTTCCGTCCGATTCAGAAATAGCTCCGTGCTGGCAGGCAGATCATTCTTTAACACGTTCTCCCCGATCAACCGGGCCAGAATATCCACCACGGCATGCTTGTGATCTTCGAAACCGTGCCTGTAATACAGAACACCCGGATTCCACGAGTAATAGGCTGCTGTACCGCCGGTTGGTGGATTGGAGATTCCCAGCCCGTAACTGTCCCCTACCCGGTGTCCATACGCCCGTTCAGGAGGACCGAATGATGCAGGTTCAATATACGGCATACAGCATTCGGTATTCGATGGGTCAAATTCTACGTGATCAAAATTACCGCTAACCGTGATCCACTCCCGGTCCTTCAGACTGGGAAAACGCTCTTCATCTCCCACGTGAAGATAGGCAGAGGGAAGCAAGTTGGTATTCCCTGTATGCACGGCTCCGAACCAGTCTGATAATGCTTCTGCATCCTCTCTTAAGGCATTTCCCGTAGCAAGCAGCGCTGCGCCTTGGCTGAGCAAATTGCTCAACGTTCTCTTGGTATCAATGTGTGGCCTTTGCAAACCAGGAAGGATGACTGCTTTCACAGCGGCCAGCTTATGTGCCATGGCGGTAATCTGGTCTTCGACAATGACATCGAACAGGACATGGGCTTCTTTTAACATTTTGAACAGACCCAAATATTCAGTCCCTGCCTCTGGTGCCTTGGGTTTAATCAAAATGACTTCAGCCATGGAAGCAAGATTTCCATAGATATGTTCATGTGCTGCATGATACCGGAAAATGTCCCGGGCTGTTTCAAAGTTCTTCCGATCCGGATATCCCTCGAAAGCCCCTATAATACAGAAATCAAGTCCGGAGCCGCTGGCGATGTTCTGATATAACCTTACTTCCGTCTCATAGGGAGACACTCCCGTGAATCGATAGGTCAGATCTATGGCATTGATACTGCAATTGCTGACCATTTTATCGTCCCAACTGCTCACGACGGAGGCCACATTCTCTGAAGCGGAATACTGCCATAAAGGCAGGCTTCGGGTTAGCGATGTATTCGATTCCTTGCGAATGATGTCAACCCGGTGCGGGTGATAGGTGCTTATCGCCACATCCGGCCAACGGGATTTTACCCGGTCTGCAATGTTCTCCAGGATCGCCCTGGATGTAACCTCCTGAAAATGAAGATACGTTCGATGCAGTTCATGCTCCGGCCCCGTGTAATCCAGCAGTTCAGCCCCGCAGATCTCCTGGAAACGACGTCTGCAGTTGTCACAATAACAAGGTCCGTAATGGTTGCCACTGTAATCCCAATGCTGGTATCCGAACATATTGAAGAAAATGCCGTCCACCGGATACCTCTCAAGCACCTCCATAATCGTCTCGATCGACTTTTCCTGCTGATACGCCCCATTCAGACACGTATGCACAATGCCGTAATAGTTCACTTCCTGTCCGTTACGGTCACGATAAAACCATTCCGGATGTGCCTCAAAAAGCGATTCGTGCGCCTTGCTGAAATCGAAGCGGGCAATAAACTTCATTCCTTGCTCATGGGTCTTCGATACAGCTTCTTGCAATAAATCAGTTTGAAGATAAGGTGTGACATATTGATGCTCCAGTGCAGAAGGGTAAAAGGCGAAGATTCCTCCCGCATTCATCATCAGCACATTGGCTTGGAACTCCTGCAGCTCCTGGATCAACAGGTCCACATTCATATCCGCATCAATCTCGCGGAGATTATTTTGAATCAGGCGAAGCCGGTTTGAAGACCACCATTTCATTCGCATCATCCTCCTCTTGTCTGCGATGTACCTTAACGGTATACCTTGAGCGGCAGGCACAGTAGGGACATATTTTGCAGATATAGAACAGGAAATTTATGTCCGTTCTATTGGAGAAGATGTGCTGTATTATGGCAAATGCTTCGGAAAAGGAGACAAAAATTGTCCGACCGTTAAGCAATGGAACGTTTTGCTTCAAAAAGCAGATTAGAGGAATCGAATCACCATATGCTGTACAAGCTAACGGAAACTTCCTCGTACGGAAAGGAGAATTTCCATGAGCCGTGAAAAGGGGGAAATCACGATATGGCTGTCCTTTTCCATCATCTTGCTCAGTGCCGGACTGGTATGCCATGTTCTATCCATTCCGGCCATTCTCGATCAGGCCGGTAGAGACGGCTGGCTATCTGTAGTAGCTGCTGCGCCTTTTTTCATGCTTTTTCTATGTATGATGTTCATTATTATCCGAAGGGTAAGGGGACAGCGTCTGACCGACTGGATTACGCGGGAGTTTGGTGCAGTTTTTTCCTGGATCTTTCGTATTTCGGCCTCTCTTTTACTGCTCGCACTTGGCACACATACCTTATATGAGACAACGAACTGGACGGTATCCACGTATCTGCAATTCACACCGCCATACGTGCTCGCCGGAGGCGGAGCGCTGGTTGCTGCCTGGGCGGCTGCCAAAGGGATTCGTTCCATTGCCATGACTTCGAGCATTCTGCTGCCTTTCGTGGTCCTACTCGGCTATTTTGTCATGTCAGCCAACATGAAATACAAGGACTACGGCCAGTTATTTCCGATCATGGAATATGGTGCCGGACCCGTTATGAATGGCATGATCTATTCGCTTGCAGGACTGATGGAGATCTGGATCTTAATGCTGTTTCAGCATGATGTTAAAGGCAAAATTCGTTGGTGGCACGTTCTGCTCCTTGGTCTATTTATGCTTAGTATGGCCATCGGCCCTACCCTGGGAGCCATTGTAGAATTTGGCCCGGAGGAGGCCGCCAAGCAGCGGAGCAGTCCTTATGAGCAATGGAAGCTGGTGAATATCGGGAAGCTGCTTCAGCACGTGGACTTCCTATCCATATATCAATGGCTGAGCGGTTCTTTTGCCAGAGTAGCGATTTCAATCTACCTCATTGTAGATCTGCTGGATATACGCAGGCCCAAGAAACGATACATTGCCGTATTGTCCGTCACATTCATTATGTGCTTGGTAGCTGTACATTGGTGGCGGATTGATTATGTTGATTTTTATGTGAAGCACATTCAATTTCCGACGATGCTCATCTATGTATCCATTGTTACCATCCTGTTAACCCTTGCAGCGTTCATACACAAAAAAGATAAGGAGGCTCCTGCCCATGCCGATCAAAACCGAACCCAAGAAGGCCACTAATCCGGTTGAATCTTTTCGAATCAATGAGCATAACCTGACGACGTTTTTTACCGGGTCTGACGATGTCATCATTAGCAGCCATATGATCGGGGAGTCTCCCGTACAGATCATCCTTGTGTATTGCAGCGGCATGGTCGATAGCAAATCGATATACGATATTATTCTGCCTGAATTGACTCGTGCTTACGAGCATACTCACTTTCTGCGTACATCCGATATCGAGAGATCCATCACCTTGCAATGGACACGTATGGATTTGCAGGCCGAACTGGGGACAGAGCTGATATCCCTCCGGGTGTTTGAGGGACATATGCTGGTCTGCATCCCTTCCCTGCAGACCATGTGGAGCATGGATATATCCAATATTCCTACCCGCACACCGGAAGAATCCACAACGGAAGTATCTATCCGCGGTCCAAGGGATGGCTTCATCGAACGAATGTCAGTGAATATCACGTTGATTCGTACACGTCTGCGTACAGCCGAATTAGCCTGCAATATCGAACTAATCGGTTCACGTACGGTGACCAAAGTCGCTCTGATGTACATCAAAGATATTGCCAACCCCGACTTAATTGACGATGTCAAGGATCGGCTGCGCAAGATTGATACGGAACGCATTATGGCAGCCAACGAGCTGGAGGAATTGTTATCGCCATCGAAGCTCACATTGTTTCCGGTAACTCATTACACGGGCAGACCCGATTTTGCAGCAGAATGCCTGCTCAATGGTCGCTTCATTATTATCGTAGATGGCAATCCCAGTGTTATCATTGGTCCGGTGAATCTGTTTCTGCTTCTCAAATCCCCGGAGGATGCAAACTTCCCTTTCCTCCCGGTAAACATGGGCCGCATGCTCCGCTTTATCGGTCTTTTGGTGACCATATTCCTGCCCGGATTTTATATCGCCCTGACTTCCTTTCATATGGATCAGCTGCCTTTTCCACTCGTAGCCACGATCTCGGTTGGACGGATGGGTCTGCCGATGGAATCGGGTGTGGAGATGTTTCTCATTATGCTTCTGATGGAGCTGTTCCGGGAAGCAGGAGTACGTCTTCCCAGCGCTATTGGTCAAACGCTGACCGTCGTTGGTGGTTTGATTATCGGGGATTCAGCCATCCGTGCAGGCATGGTCTCCCCGCTCATGATTGTCGTCATTGCCGTCACAGTGGTCGCAGGCGCTACAATCGTGAATCAGGTGATGACCAGTTCCGTGCTGATTCTCCGTTTCTTTTGTTTTGTCCTTAGCGCATCCCTGGGTATATACGGCTTCATCCTGTCCATCATCCTGTTCCTGATCTATCTGACCGATCTGAAGTCGTTCGGCATTCCTTACCTGACCCCGCTGACACCACTTAATTTCAAGCAGGCCATGGCATCCCTGTTCAAGCTGCCGAAGGGATGGATGAAGCGCAGACCGGTCTATCTTGAAACACAAAAGCCACGCAAAGAAGGTAACGATCGATGAAACGGCAGATGCGAAGGTGGTCGCTCGGGCTGCTTAGCCTTGCTCTGTGTCTCGTGACCAGCGGATGCTGGAGTGCCTATGAGATTCAGCAGGTCGATTATGCCAAAGCGATCGGCATTGAATACAAGGACGGTTTGTATCACATGTATGTTCAAACGATGGACTTTGCCAGTGTAGCCAAAAGCGAAAGCTCTGCCAAAACAGCGGATACCCCTCCCGTATGGGTGGGACATGCGGCTGGGAAAACATTGAATCTGGCTGTAAATGAACTGTTCCGGAGCGCTCAGCTTCATATCGCCTGGGGCCATGTGACCGCTATCGTCATGGACGAAAGCGTTCTGACAAGCAATCACATCAAGGATGTGTTCGATATGCTCGGACGCTTTCCGGAATCGCGATATACCACTTGGGTGTATGGTACTCGTGAGCCACTGGAGGATATTCTGAGTGCGACATCCATCTACAATATGTCGCCGCTGGACAGTATTCTTCATAACCCGCTCCCCACATTTTTGGAGGAGTCGCTCTTTCCTCCAGTGCTTAGTTTCAAGCTGATTGCCACGCATAACAATACGTCCACGACAACGTATCTGCCAAGTATTGCCCTGAACAAGGAGCATTGGTCTCAAAACAAAAAGAAACACGAACTGTTTGTCATTGAGGGTGCTTTTTTCGAACGAACCGGAGATAATTTCGAATATTTGCCTCGCAGCAAGCTTCAAGGATACCACTGGCTGCTCAAGGATATGCGGCGCGCACCACTGATGATTGAAAATGGGGGAACCATCTATGGGGTCCTCAGTGTGGGCCTGCCCAATCTTAAGATCAAGCCTATTGTTAAGGGGAATGAGGTTCACTTCAATATCGATGCCAAGTACCTGACCGCCTTGTACGAATATCTCACCCCCATTTCCTATGATGAAATGGTCAAATTTAGCGAGAAAACGTTACGGGCTCAAATCTTGCAAACGTACCGTGAGGGACTGCGGCGCGGAGTCGATGTGTACGGTCTTCAGGAGAAGCTGTACCGCAAAAATCCAGGCCTGTGGCGTAAGCTATCCAATAATGGCTCGAAGATGATCCTGACCGAAGACTCCATTCAGAACCTTAACATCAAGATCACCATTCCCTATACGGGAAAATTCCAGAGGAGAGTATAGCAAAGGTGAAACAGTAAGCCCCCTTGACTGGTCAAACCGGACAAGAGGGCTTATTTGGGTGTTAGTTGGGTTATTTCAGATATGTGAAGGAAGATGGAAAAGAAGATGGAAAGTGATTTATGAACCGTTCTTGCGTACACTCCGTTCCATTAACCAACCAATGAATATAGACAATGACAATCCGAACAGCAGGATTGGAACATTATAATAAAGAGTATTCGTATATTGATTCAACCAGCCAAAACGGTACACCACCGAATTTGGATCATTCGTGAAACCACCTAGCTGCACTCGCAGGTCCTTAATCATGAACAGCTGCCAAAAGACAGACAACACGCATAGTAGCAAAGCAGCCAGGGGTACCATGACATGTTTTTTCTTGCCCCAGCGCTGTTGCTGATCATATAACCACCACTTGGACAGTGACACCGTCCAGATACACAAGATCAGAAACGTAAGAAGGGACGGAAACAAGATGAGTATCCCCGGGTTACCATTGCCGGAGACTCCTTTACCAGCTTCATGCTGAAATGTTAACCCATGTACGGCAAAGATCATAAGTACGTTCCAGACAAGGAAGATGAAGTAGGGTTTGTTTATTCTTTCTACATGATTCAAGAACATTCCTCCTAATCTTCGTTCTCCTGCGATGAGTAGATCACTTGGCCTCCATTGTCCAACCCCTGTATCTCGAGCTGTATCCCCGTTGTCGGGTGCGAAGTATGGAGTACCATAATCTCTTTTCGCGTTCCACATGAACGTCCCTCACGTTGATGCATGCATCAAGGCTACCGTAAAAATGGCACCTCCGATAGCGCTGTTCCTAAGTAGCTTACCAATATCCAGGCCGCAATCCACAACAGAGGCAGCTGTATAATCCAGTAAGGAAAGATGTACCAGGTAACCAATGTGCCTTCTCCAATCACTTCTTATAATATTCCATAATCCTTAGACGAGTGGTCAGAATCAGCGCCTGAGGAATGAGCACGAAAACGATATATATAACGACAATCAACCATAGATGTGCAGCAAAATTTTCCGCACCGAAAGTCGGCTTCGGACGCTCAATAAAATACCACCAGCATGGGATGGCCACAAACCAGGTCAGGCCGGTCGAGATAAACATCTCCTCAATCCCGCTCCACAGAAAGCAAAATAAAGCAACAAAGATAATGGGACCGGCCCATGATTCCAATATGGGTCCCCAGCTCTGAAAGATGAAAATAATGGCTGGATACAGCAGCGTAAAGGACCAGCGCCAAATGGGGTTGTTATAGATGTGCATCGCTTCCTCCCTTGTGATAAGCAGTTCAACTCTAAGGGTAGTGTACGGCCTACCGAAAACAAAGGTCAGCAAAAATAAGCTAAAAGTCTTTAATTGATGACATCAAAGTACCATCAATAAAGAATTAAGTTAGGCTGTTGTTACCAGCACTCTTGGGGATATGCGTAATTGCAGGAAAGAAATTCTGCGGAATAAGCATGATTCGATATATGTTGGCTCATACTACCTTCAGGAAAAAATTGAAGGAGTGACAACATGAGCTTGAAAAGCATCATTGCAGTCGGTGCAATCCTGACCTGTTCATCTTTACTATGGGGATGCGGGAATAACGGAAATAGTGCAAACCAGGCATCACAGCAAAATGAACCTGAGGTTCAAGTTGAAAGCTGGAATGACCCCAAGCGACTTGAGGCTTCTCATCTTGAGGCTCTGGAGCGTATGGAAAAAGATCATATTCACCGAATGGTCTCATTGAGTGCACATACCGATGGAGATCAGGTGATGACCACACTCGAACGATCCAGTCAAAAGCTTGAGGAAATGAGACCACTTGCTGAAATGCTTCAGCATGAAGGGCACCCAGCATTGCTGCAGCGAATTCAGGACATGTCAGGTGATATCGAAGGCTCCAAAACAGCACTGACCGAGATGAAAAAGAACCCTGGAAACGGTAAGGTCAAAATCCAGTCATCTAAAACCGATGCTCTGCATCATATCAGCAGTTTCCGTGAATATCATCAGTATATGCAAGGGCAAGTGCAACCTCTGGAACAGAAACACCCGCAAGGGTCACACTAAAATAAAGTTAACTCAGAGAACCGCTAACCATTGGAATGCTCCATTCTGGTGATTTGTGGTTCTCTTTTTTCAATAGAATCCAATAACTTCAAAACACCTACTCCTCTTCGCTCGCACCCAGATACGTTAAGAACGCTGCCAGTGCAATGACGACGTAAATGTTAATCCATACTTTCGCAGCCCCATAGGTCATATTGAAGAACCCCAGATACACAAAATCTTCACCCTGTTCAACCGATTGAAATACAAGTAACAGACACAGCAATATGCTGTACACCACAACCGTTAGTGCGCCGATTCTCAGTCTTCTTCCTTCATTAATTCGAACGATCAGCAGAGCACTGAATATAATCGCAACAAAAAAAACTGCAAATAACATAAGTACCTCCCTTGTCTCTCGATGTCAATTTCTTGCTTCTCCCCTATACAAGGTAATTACCCTCTCGGCTTCAATCTCATTCCACCCACAGCGACACCCATATGAACATGCTAAATAACAGTACAGGCGTAAGTGCACCCGTCGCTAAAATAACCCAAAGCGTTACCGGTTTTACATTTTGAAAGTAGGTGTCGAACTTATGCATTCGTCCTTTTCGCCATTTGGCAAACTTGAGCTGTCTGATCATTCGATTCAGGACTCTTTGCCGCTGCTCGCCATCCTCTATATCCTCCAGTTCACGCCTCAACTCTTCATATAATTGTTCCTCTTCAAGCTCTGCCGCCACTGTGGATGTAGTCATCCTTCATACCCTCCCCTTGTCAAAACGTACTGAAATATTCCTCGGTTACATGTTAAATACCCTCTCAGCATCAGCCCGCCGTTATAACCCACTACCTAATCAACACGTAAATCATCTTCAAAGTTTGGACTTTAGTCGAAATTAACATAAATCAGGACCACCCGTCCAACGGGTGGTTTGCTTTTGGGGTATAACCCCCTGTTGCCAAACTGCGCCTAAAGACGCTAGCCTGACCACAAATCCGTTCAGGCTCAGTGTTCTTGTCACTTTCACTTACCAGTTAAACTGGTCTTACTTCTTTTTGCTCCGGTTACTGTTAAATGGATCTTCGTATTCTTTTACACTCAGCTTGTCTACCGCTTGATCATGTGCTTCTTGCTCACGAATATACTTTCTTACGGTTGCTTCATTTAGACCCACTGTACTCACATAGTACCCTTCTACCCAAAACTTCCGATTCCCGTATTTATACTTCAATTGGGCATGTTTTTCGAATATCATTAGCGAACTTTTTCCCTTTAAATATCCCATGAACGTTGAGACTGCAATTTTCGGTGGAATTGCTACCAACATGTGGACATGATCGGGCATCATGTGACCTTCTATAATCTCTACTCCTTTGTATTTACACAAACGTTTGAAGATTTCGATTAAATCTCTTCTGACTTGATTGTAGATTTCTTTCCGTCTATACTTCGGGGTGAACACAATATGGTATTTGCACATCCACTTTGTGTGAGCTAGACTGTAGCTCTTGGTTGCCATGAATGACCATTCCTTTCTTTTTGAGCCTGAACATCTCAATTTTATTGGAATGGTCATCGTGGTCAAACCTTCAATCCCTCCACCCGCATAGCGGGTGGTTTTTTGTTTCGCGCGTTTCACGCACTCAACTGGCTAAAGCCATAACCAAAAAGCCCGGGCAGGCCCGGACTTGGTTAAACACTTATTTAGTCTTCTAATTCGTTTGTTCTCGTTCCACAATCATTTATGTTTGAAGCGCTGCACGTTACCCATAAATTTAGTGGAAAGAATGACTTTGCGCCTAGCTGATCAATTCATTCAGACACACTGCACCCTGTGCGCGCACGTTCACGACAATAATTGGCGTTTCCAGCATGCCATGCATCCAGGACATATACTCCTCGACTTTGTCGTTTGGAAGGATGGTCAGGATAACCCCAGCGAATCCACCACCGTGGATACGGCAGGCACCATCGCCCAAGTTTTGCAGATAGTTTTCGGTCAGGGCCAGCGCAATCCCAATCTCCTGCTCTTTCACGGAACCACTTTGATATACATTCTGAAGCCACTTCCAAGATGAATTCCCTGACGCTGTAATCAGGTTCAGGAAGTCCGCAAAACGCCCATCCCGCAGCGCCTGCACCTGGCCATCTACCCGGTTGTTCTCCTCCAGGAAATGAAGTGCACGCAGCACCGCACGATCTCCCGCAGTTTCACGGATCTGCTTGAGGTTCGCGTAGATGCTCTCGGCTGTAATCTCACGAACATACTCCTGGCCCAGCGCCTGAGCAACCGCTCTCATCTCATAAGGCACGGCAGCGTAATCTTCGGTCAGATCGGCGTGATTCCCGCCTGTATTTACAATTACCAGGGAGTAGCCATTCTGTTGGAAATCCCATTGCACAGGTTCAATGACAGGCTCAGCCGGATTCGCAAAATCAATTGCAATCAGACCACCATAAGCACAAGCCATCTGATCCAGCAAACCGGACGGTTTATTCCAATATTGATTTTCCGCATACTGACCGATCTTGGACATCACCACAACATCCAGCGTTCCTTCGTTGTAGAAATGATTCAGAATTGTACAGATCAGCATCTCGAAGGAAGCCGACGAGCTTAGACCCGATGCCGAGAACACGTTACTGGAGATGTACGCCTGGAAGCCACCCACCTTGTATCCAAACTCTCCGAATCCCGCAGCCATACCGCGAATCAACGCCGTCGTACCATCGTCTTCTGCCTTCGGCGTCAGATCTGTAAGATCAATTACATATTTCTTGTCATAACCTTCCGAATAAAAGGTAATCACGGATTCCGCGGTTGGTGCCGCCACTGCAATTGTATCCAGCGTAATGCTGCCTGCCAGTACCTTGCCATGGTTATGGTCCGTATGGTTACCACCAATTTCGCTGCGTCCTGCAGCGCTAAACAATTTGCTGCCCTCTTGTACACCAAAGTACTCTTCAAAAGAAGCGTTCAGCTTCGTGTAACGTGCAGTCTGTTCCTCGACCTGCTGCTGTCCGTACATTTGAGCAAGCAATGCTTGGCCTTCTGCGGACTGGATCAATTGTAATGGTTGTGTCGTCATCTCTACTCCTCCTATGGGTATGTAGCGTTTATTTATGCTGTGGGTGAGGACTGTTTACCTTTGGTTTCTTGGCCATATTCCTCTCCCATTATCTCAGCTTCGCTCCTGAAAAGGTAGGGCAGAATTGAAAGTTTGTAAACGTTTTATGAAATGTATTAAATGTATCGTGCAATAGGGTTAAGCTTTTGTATTTTCAACTGGTTCGACTTCAATCTGATCAACGATGAACTCGTTCTTGGCCTCGTCATATGTGTAGGTCACATTAAAATCACATACATATGTGGGAGATATGCCAACAGATCGTTACATCCCCACATCCAAGCTGATCTTTTGTAATCCGGGGCTGGATCAGAATCATATTCACGAAATTATATGCTTTTCCTTGTACCTCAACTGTAATCGTTTACGTCCCATCCCCCTTCTTCAATTTTATAAAGACTTAATTCCTAAAGTTAGTTCTTTTGTATCATATTAATTTTATTTAACTTATACGGTATCTTCTGGAAAATATATATGTTAGGGTAATTAAGAGAATAAAAAATTACCAATGGAGGGTTTAAATGAGAATTAACAAAAAAATCTTAATTTTATGCACAAGTCTAATCCTAAGTCTTTCTTTAAGTGGTGCCAGCTATGCTGCAAATGAAAAAACGTCTGAAGGAAATTATAGCGGGTTTAGCTATAATTCAATCGATAATGTTTTCGCAAAAAATGCCGACTTACAAGATATTGAAATCTCGCTTTCTGATTCACATTTATCTTTGTCCTATATTTTAGATAATGTAGAAGTTAATATTGAGGCTGATAAATATTCAGATCAAACATTGGACAGTTACGCCGGTGATGCACTTGTAGGTAAAGATCATCTACTAACAGATATTGTTACAAATGAATATGGGTTGAGTGGAGTAGTTATGGATTCAAATCAAGAAGTTCACCATGCTTTTGCCATTGATGATAGAGGTGAAGTAGTCAAGAACTCGAAACAAATCATAGATACTATTAATGATAGTCAAGGGGATTTCGAAGTATCAATCAATGAAAATAATGAATTTTCTACGTTTTCAACAGCTAAAAATATGACAGTTAGACTCAGTCATAAGTCTTCGGAAATGGGGGGCTTTGTAAGAACAGGTTATAATGATGGTACACTTTACTATACAAGATATACAAATGACCCCGATGGAATTAAAATCTACTTTAATAAACTTAACGCAACAATTGAAAAATTAGGCCCCTTTGGTTCCTTTGGAATAAAAAATAAAGATGGAGGCTATGGATTCGTATACACAACACCTAATGAGGTCACACAACCCATTAAGGACTATCCTATTAATAAAACCTCTACAAGTAGTAATGATTTTATACTTTACTCCCAAGCATCAAGAGTAGTACAGGCGGGCCCTATTCCTATATATGCTTTTGATACAAAAGAAATTGTGATACCATAACGATAAGTTAGAGGGAATATTTATGAAAAATGATTGGCTCATTGCAAAAATTATTGTTGTAATTATCATTATCAGTAGAGGGTACTACCATCTTATTCCTTTTATGAACCAAGATTTATTTCCTTTTTTTGACTTGGAATTAAGTACGTTTTGGTATCTCCCCTCAATAATATTGGCAGCAATTGTACTTTTGTCGGCAGTTGTTTTAATTCTAACGAGACGTGCGATTGCGAAGAAGATACTGGGGATTTTTATATTAACTGATAGTGTGTTTTTTATGCTCTATTCATTAATAGCATTCATCCCACAATTCTCAACTTCTTGGTATTTACTTCTCTTTTGCCTATTTTTAGGTGTATTTGAACTGGTAACAGGCAGGAGAACATTATCTGAAATTTATTAATTAAAAACCCGAATTATAGAAAATCAATCTATAGTTCGGGTTATTTATTTTAATTGGATAGTGGATTTTTTTGCTATTTACATGTACCACGCTCAAAATACGCATGCAATCGATATAGACAAATCTCCCTTGTCCAACGGTATAATAATGACCGTTCCTCCACATCTTGCACATGTACGTTCAGTGAGAATATCCCAACATCAAAACTCGCCATACTCCCTTTCGCCTTACTCCACATGGACATCGGCATTTTAACAATTAACTTCTCAATCTCAGTTGCCGTCTTCTTATTCCATTCCCAGAGCGCAAGCTTGTCCTTGTCCGAAAAGTCCTTCCGTTTCCGATATTCCTTCTCTGTCAGATACGTATGGAAAAAATTCGCCAACTCCCCCGGGGTCACCGGGTCCATCCAGTACTCTTCGCCTCGCTCCAGCATGTACAGCAACACAATCATCTTGTAGCTTTTGTTCATAACCGTCTTCTCTACATCCCTCAGCCATGCTTCATGGCGGACATATACCTCTGCCTCAACCGAGGACAGCAG
Organism: Paenibacillus sp. P13VS; assembly: GCF_015143645.1. NCBI lineage: Bacteria > Bacillati > Bacillota > Bacilli > Caryophanales > Paenibacillaceae > Paenibacillus > Paenibacillus sp. P13VS. Next base: position 663,027 of record NZ_WYEV01000004.1, read on the forward strand.
CTCCGCCCAATAAAGAAACCCAACATATGAGCCAAATTCGCTTCGATACCCGATGCTCTTGGAACGTCCCATAAGATGCAGCTCCAGATATGTCGGAATGCGTCCCAATTCTCTTTTCACATCCAGAAAATCCTGTTGCAGCTTCTCGCGGCGTGGCAGTCGTTTACGGCTTAGCTCCTGAAGCAGATTCACCACTCGGGTCTCAAGATGAATCCCGCAGTTGTCCGGAACTTCCGGCACAGCCGAATCCATTCCTTTCCCGCTTCGTTCCTCCTCACCACGCACATCCAGCAGACTCAGCTTCACATACGCATTCCGGTAATTTCCGATCAGGTCAATAATAACACAATGTGATTTTCCTTCCGCCAGCCGCAGACCTCGGCCCACCTGCTGGGTAAACACCGTAAGTGATTCAGTTGGGCGCACGAAGAGCAGCGTATCCACACTTGGAATATCCGTTCCTTCATTGAACAGATCCACCGTCAGCACAATCTCGAGTTCACCCGCATCAAGCTGCCGGATGGCTTCCTCCCGCGACATCTCCGACGTGCGGGAATGCAGACTGAGCACCTTCACCCCCTGACTGCGAAAATACGCTGCCAAATAGTCTGCCTGCCGGATCGACGAGCAAAAGCCAATCGTTCGTGTCTGTTTATGCCGCATCCAGGCTGAGTAGATGTTCTCCACATGCTCCTCATGTAACTGGACCGCCATAAGCTGTTCTTCATCATACTTTGTCCCGATCCAACGAATTTGCGAATAATCCGTATCATCGAATACCCCGTAATATTGAAATGGAGCAAGCCATCCTTGCCGGATCGCATCAATAAAATGCATCTGGTAGGCCACGTTTCCATCACATAGTGCATACACATCTTTGCCATCCAGTCGATCCGGGGTAGCGGTGATACCCAGCAGGAACTTAGGCTGAAAATGCTCAATCACCGACATATATGTCTTCGCAGCCGCATGGTGGAACTCATCCACCACGATCAGATCAAAAGCATCCGCCGCAAACCCATCCCGGTGCTTCTGCATACTCAGCGTAAAGATCGAAGCATACACACAATTCGCTGCTCCATCCTTATGCTGCCCGTTGTAGATACCATGACTGCGCTCCGGCATAATCTGCTGAAAAGACTTCTTCGCCTGGAACAAAATCTCTTCCCGGTGTGCCACAAACAGTATCCTTTGGAATCGCTGGGCGAAGAAGCCCGCCAGATACGTTTTGCCAAGCCCGGTCGCCATGACGACCATCGCCTTGTCATACTGCTCTTCCATCGTGCCTTCCAACGCTTCTAGTGCATCGAGCTGCGCAAACCGCGGCTGGATCGGTATAAGCGACAGCTCGGCGGCTTCTTCCTCTGTTTCTTCTGGCAGTCCGGTGCCGAACTCTGCCTCTTCCATCTCCGTGATCCGCTGGATCATCTCAGGGTTCTTCTGGTGGTACTTTCGGTACTCTTCTTCATAAAGCGCAATTGAATCCGGGTTCACCGGCAATGTCGTCTCATGATAGAAGCTCTGCATGAACTTGTCCAGAGCCATCTGGAACGTATATGGTTCTGCCTCTGCATTCATTGCGAGATTCCATTCATACCCCGTCTTCAGCGCCGTGAACGAAAAGTTCGACGATCCGACAATCAGCAGTCCTTCCCCGTTGTCATGATCGAACAGATAGGCTTTCGGGTGAAAAGAAGTTCCCATACTTCGCCACAGTCTTGCCTCAATTCGTGGATCTACCTCACACAGCGCCCGCAGTCCTTCCGGTTGCGTGATATACAGATAATCTCCCGCAAGCATTCGCACCTCGGCTCCACGTTCTGCTGCCCGCTTCAAATGCGGTGCCAGCAACTTCACCCCGGACTGCATAATAAAGGACGTCATAATATAAATCCCGGATGCATGCTGCATCCGGGTAATCAGTTCATCTGCCAGATTATCGGTGATTAGTTTAACGTTAAGCTTCGTCGACATCGATTAGATACACCCGCTCCTGGAATTCGCCACGCGCCTCGGCTTTGTCCGCCCGCAGTTTGTCAAGCTGTGCCGCATTCGCCCCGTGCACCTCTGCCAGTGCCCGAATGACCTCCAGCATATCGGCCAGTTCTTCCAACGCTTCCTGATCGCTTACTGCATTTACGTACTCATCCGATTCTTCTTGCAATTTCGTTCTTAATTCTTGCTTATATTCCTCCGGGTCTAGAATGCGCGTCCGGCATTCCTTACCACTGGATGTGATAATATGCGGAATTTTGTCCCGTACCAATTTGTTGTATGTAGGCATGTGGTATAACATCCTTTCTGCTATGAGAGCCTTCGGCCTTCACGCGAGAATCTCCCTTTTTGCCATTATACCATTTGCCATGGGGAGAGATGGGTTGATTTTGTAAAGTAGTACATCCTCATGTCTATTCAATAAAAGCCCATTTTCACTCGAAATCGAGTTAAAATGAGCCTTCAATTATATGAGCTGTTCATTTTTTTACTTAGAATCATTTATTTCTATCATCATTAAATGTGGATAATCAAATAGCTTTTGTTTTTCGACAATTCGGGAAGTTGCTACATCCCCAAAATTCCGCTCCAGTCTTATTCTTTCGTTTAACCATTGCAGCCCCGCAACTGCACTTGATATTAGATACTATTTTAGATGAAGATTGCTCTTTCTTGGACGTAATAGTTTTTATTTTTTTATTGGATGGTGTCCATTTCCCCCAACTGCGCAGCTTGCTGTCTACTAACCCACCGTGCCAGTAATCCACTTTGAATTGATCTGCTTCTTTTCTTGCTGGACCTGTAAGATCAGATGTAGTTACGATTAAAGATAAAATACAGTCATGATTCCTCTTCGCACCTACTAGTTCACGAACAGTCATCACCTGAACCTTGTTATGGTCAGCATAACACTTTGCCTGAACCGCTGTTTTCTCACCACGCTTATCCGTGATAACCAAGTCTACTCCACCATCTTTACCCCCAACGCCAACTTCTTTTACCGTATAACCTTTGTCTCTAAAGTAGAGTGTAAGCAAGCGTTCAAACTCTGCTCCTGTCATTTTATCTAACGGCAAAGTTAGAATCACTTCGTCAGGTCTGCACGTAGAGGAAGCACGATTAAAACCGTTATTCACTGGCTTTTTGGTAGTCTTTTTCTTCCGTGTGCTGGAACTTCTTCTTTTTTTCTTTTTTGAAGGTTGTAATAATCCAGCAAGAACACCTAGGGCTATAATTCCAATGACGAACCAAATGATTTCTTTCATTAATATTCTCCTTAAGGATTGATAATGTATTAATATCTCTATTTAACTATTTACTATGCCCCACAAATAATATGTACGTTAAAGTCTAACAAACAATATTTATCTCCAGAACCCAGCTATTCTGTTCCAAGTCCATATTGAAGATAGAAATAAAAAAACAGATATCACCTTCTTTTTGTAGTTCTATTTTATCAGTAAATATTAAAATGAATTTAGGTCCACAGAATCATTATTCAACAATAAACTGCTCATTTCCACTTTAAAATACATTATTAAACAAAAAAACCTCTTATACATAAGCAGGTCATTCATTTCATTCAAACAATACACTTATTCGCCACCGCCACCATTTTCGCTGGCATCTCTTCCCTTAGACGCCACACAAAACTCATCGGCTTATTCCCCTCATGACTCACATAATCAGCTTCGCCCAGGAAGACAAATGGAGACGTATAGCCATGCTCCTCCTTATATTCCCGCACGAACAGCGCGATCCGGCTCCCCGTCTCCCGATGATGAATATACCGTTGCGCCGTAGCCGTATGCTCTGAAACCCGGCTCTGAGTCTGCCAGTGGAACAAGCTCTCATTGATCGCATAATCCTCATATAGTGTGGAGGGCGAGAAGTCTTTGTCCGATTTGTTCAGCGTAATGAAGAAGATATCCGTCTGTTCATCGGCAAAATACTTCACGCCTTCACGGAAGGCGGGTGATTGTTGAGCATTCCAGTAGCCGAAGGCAGCAAGCACTTGGTCGATAGAGTACATACAGTGGACATCCAGTGGACAAGTGTATGGAAACGAATTACTTTTATCCACAAATCGCAGATGAGCCAAATTATATTTGAAGATATCCACAAGCTCTGCCCGGAATGCCTCACAAGACAGTACACGCTGCACACCGTCTTCGATACTGTTCAGTCCCAGCTTCTCAGGTGCAGCCCGATGGAAGGTGTAATAGAACATGATCAACATGCGACGTTCAACAGCGGTCGTGGGTTCTTTCCCTTTTTCAATATAGTCGATCAGGAACGTCAGCCAGCTTCGGGAGTTGATTGTCAGCACAGATGGAATTCTGCGGATATATTCCTCTTGCTCATTCTCGATAGGCTCTGTCAATCCAGCTTCGGCCAACATACCGCGGAAATACCTTCTTCCCGAACGCCCGCCATAAAATTCATAAATTGTCATTCCGTGATATTCCACAAAATGAGCCAGCGTCAGCGGCAATCCGGTGTCTTGCTGGAACGTTTGCAGCTTCTGAATCAACGCTCTGCGGTTACGGCTCATCTGCTTCAGATTACGCATGACGTAATCCTTTGCCTGTTTCTCCAACTGAATGAAAGTGCCGCGAGGCAGATTCGAGAAGCCATTCTCGACGTAGTGCGAGATGGAGTGTTTGGTTGTGCCGATCAAGGCCCGGAATTTGTCCTGGAAGCTGTATTCCTGATGGGCTTGCCCGATGAAGTCGAGCACGGTCAGGCACTCTTTGCACTCAGCCATCCGCAGTCCACGGCCCAACTGTTGCAGGAATACGGTCAGGCTCTCGGTAGGACGTAGGAACAGAATGGTGTTCACTTCCGGAATATCCACGCCCTCATTGTATAGGTCTACCACAAAGATCATTCGCAGTTCCCCGCTTACCAGTTGCCCTTTCGCGGAATGACGCTCCTGCTCGTTCGATCCGCCATGCAGGGCCATGGATGGAATGCCCGCTTCGTTAAATATTTTTGCCATATACAGCGCATGATCTACCCCTACGCAAAACCCGAGCCCCTTGACCTCTTCAAGATCAGTCACGTATTTGTTCAGGCTATGGATGATCTGAGTGGCTCGGATTTTATTGTGAGTATACAGCTTCTCCAGTTCATTAAGGTCATACCCTTTACGTGACCACTTTACTTGGGACAGATCGACGGTATCGGTTACGCCAAAATATTGAAACGGGCTCAACAGCTTCCGATCTATTGCGTCGGTCAGACGAATCTCAGCAGCAATCGTATAATAGAAGTAGGCTGTAATATCTTTGCCATCCATTCTTTCAGGGGTAGCAGTTAAACCTAATAAAATCTTCGGCTCGTAGTGAGACAACAACTTCTGGTACGAAGGTGCTGCAGCGTGATGGAATTCATCCACAATAATGTAATCGTAAAACTCCCGACTTGTGATCTCTGTCAACTTCATGGAGTTAAGGCTCTGAATGCTAATAAATAGATGGTCAAGCGCCTGTGCCTGATGATTTCCCACATGCAGCTCACCAAAGTTCATATCCTTCAGGATATACCTGAAAGTATCACGGCTTTGCTTCAAGATTTCTTCACGATGTGCGACAAAAAGAATTTTGGCTCCCGCGCAGCTTGCCAGAAACCGTTTATAGTCGAAAGCAGAGATAACCGTTTTGCCCACACCTGTGGCAGCGACGATCAGGTTACGGGTTCGCCCATACAGTGTACGCTCCGCGTGCAACTGCTCCAGCACTTCTTTTTGATAATCGTAGGGCTGGATGTCGAGGTGGAATGCATTTAGGTTATCTTTTTTACGATTCAGAGCCGCCTTCAGCTGTGCTTCATGTCTCTCATTCTCAGCCACATACTTTGTAAATTCACGGTCGTTCCAGTAACTCTCAAAGGTCGCTTCAATCTTGCGCAGCACATCGAGTGAATCCTTCTCCGTCACCTTGAGGTTCCACTCCATACCACTGGTCAGTGCAGGGTTGGACAGATTGGAAGAGCCTACATAGGCGGTCGTAAATCCGGTCTCGCGGTGGAAAATGTACGTTTTGGCATGTAGCCGTGTAACCTTCGTATCATATGAAATCTGTATTTCGGTGTTGGGCAGTTTGCTGAGTTCGACAATGGCCTTAAGGTCGGTCGCTTCCATATAAGTCGTCGTGATGATGCGCAGCTTCCCGCCACCAGATGTAAATTGCTGAAGTTGTTCCAAGAGTAGGCGAAGCCCACTGAATTTGATAAAAGACACGAGCCAGTCGATCCGGTCTGCTGTCGCGATCTCTTTTTGCAACTCCAGAAGCATACTCGGCTCAGACTTTGCACCAGTGAATAATGAGCTTTGAGCGATAGGCGTATCTGGGCGAATGATTTTACAATTTCGTACGGCTCGAATATTGTTCAGCTTGGAATACACATGGGTCAGCACTTCACCTTGCTCATCCAGCTGTAATTCACTATACTCCTCTTCCCCCAGCGTCTCTTTTAACGTAGCGATAATTTCATTAGATGTACGGATCTGTGCAAGTACTGCCGTGCTATCTTCGGTTTGTTCTCTCACAATCTTCAGAGCTCGTCGGGTCACCGCAGCCAAATACGTAGATAGTAGTTTTCGCGCTTCCTCTGCATCTAGCTTCTCAGTCCCAATGTTATACACATCCGGATCTAGTGCCGAAATCTCCTGCCTGGTGATTGTGTTGATAAGCTGTTCATATATGCCTTGTTTCATGAATATACCTCGTGTGGGTGTAGGATGGTTGTGTGTTATGGATATGAAGGTGATTCAACTAGGACGTCGTATAGTCAATACAACTTCAACTATATTATCGTCCAGCATAAGGAAAATTTCATTAGTTGTTTTGATATCAAAAAAGATGGAGTACTCCTTATGAAAGAGTACTCCATCTTGGACTTGATCATATCTGAGCCATATATTTTACAACCCATCCGAATACAATAACTTGTCAACGTTCAAATTGTTTGTCCGATCTGTATATAAAATTCGCAAACGCGGTTGTCCTTGGTATGTGTCTAGATAAAGCGTAACTTCTGTTTTCTTATTATTGATTAACCAACGTGATTTAAACAAAATGTTCCCCATCATCAAGTCCAATCCATCGTCGTTCCTTAGGCTAGACTCTGCACCATTAATGGTGTATTTGTCATTCGCATTGGTAGGTTTACCGTATTTGTTTTCCAATGCCTCTTTGATGCCATAGTATGTGTTAATCTTATCACCAGCAGTCGCAAACGTGTTACCCTTCACTTCATAAATGCCACGAACTAGTTTGTTCTTGTAGAATAAGTAAGATAACTCTGCAGATGTTGAAGATACTGACGAGTTGTATGTAAGATACGAAAACTTGTTAACACTGCCAGAATCGATTAGTTTATCCTTCTCTAGTTTCTTCACCTGCTTAGTGTTCATTCCCCACTTTACAGTGCGAAAGTCAGCTTTTGAAGCAGCAGAGGCAGTAAGTGGTAAGATAGTGATAGCTACCATAAATAGAACTATAAACATGAGAGGAATTTTTCTCATACGTCAACTCCCTAGTGTGTTATTTTCACAATTACGCTCAATCTGTTGATACATTTGACCATCTTTTTTATATTTTATTAAGATGATATCTCACGAACTCCTCCAATTGAGAATGTATTAGAGGGATCCATTGTAGGAACAAAGACAAAATCACCTATAAAATCTTCCCCTAAGGTTGTCATTCCTATAGCCACTATTTCTTTAGTTGATACCCTAATCCAACCTAACAAAACATTCTCTTGTCCCACATAAAACTTCCCTGGTATCCAAATCGATTGAGTGGCTTCATCGTACAATTCCTTTATTCCTTTTGAATGTATGATAGAAAAAGTATATTCTTGTACTGCGGGCAGATCTTCTTCCCTAACAAATAACTCGGATGCATGGCTCTGAACAGCTTCCTCACTCAGTGTAGCAGGAACAAAATTCCCAAGCTTATACGCATGTTTTGCTTCAGGTGCAGCCATGATCACTCCTCCACAGTTAATCAAATTAACATGAATTCCACTTCTAAACCCCACATACTTCCCTAAGCCGAGACCAGCCTGGGAATGTACTGTTATTGTTGAAGGAACCACTCTGTTTCCACGCAATCGAACTGGCTTTTCTTCACGCTCAATTAATATAAATGGCACGTTTTTCTTCTCAGTCCTTTCTTCATTGTATATATTCTCCGTTCTTAACACGCTTTATATCATGAAGAAGTTCCTTCTTGAGATTAATATCTAGTGGATATTTATTTATGATAGCGCGTTTAGCCATAATTTCAAGGTCTTCTGGTGAATACCCTGCCTTTTGTAATCCATTTTTATATTGTTGCCAATGATTGATTTCCTCTAGCATGTCCACAGAACGAAGTTTACTAGGATTCCACCTGAACCATACTCCTTCTTCAATAGAATTCCCACCAAAAACAGCATAAGTAGGGCCCATATCTGCTTTTCTGATCGTCCCACCAGATGATCTAACTTCACTCAACATCCTAGCAAATTTAGTTCTCATGGGATGCCACTTTGGCAAATCCTTGACTAATTGTCCATACCCATCACCAGGTTGACCAAATGAACTTTTCCAAGGGTCTATATATTTTTAGCAAGTTTCTTTTCTGCCCATTCTCTTGGAACTGTTACTTTTCTGATACCGCTATTTCCTTTATTACTGTTGTTTATGTTAATCTTTTGCATTACATTGGTCCCTATCAGGTTACCCTTCATCCCCACTCCTTTGGATAGGATAGCGCTTGTTGCTACGCCGAACATCGCTCCGGCCTTTAATTCCGCATCATGTTGCATATACTGATTGTTTAAAGTTAGGAATGTTTCATCGTCAATAGGCGTTTTGAGCTTATCAGCGACTTCATGAATGCCTTCAGCATCATAGCCTCTAGATAACCAATAATCTCTTGAACCTAACTTATCATCTGTCGCACTATAATCGTTGAAGTATTCTCTCAACCCTACACAATGTAAACCAAATAGTGGGTATTGATCAGGATTTGATAAAGCATAGTTGAAATATTCAAGTGCCTCGTCCAGCTCTTCTGTAGCTACAGCCATTTTTTCACGCTCAAGTTCAGCTTCAACGACCGCTTTATGCTTCATAAGCTCCCAGTTTTCACGTACTGTTTCGGTTAAATAATCCCATGTCTGCTCCGTCCTATGAGTTAGCATCCTCCATGCTTCCTGGGGGGTGTCCGGTAAATGGACTTCACCCGAATCCGCATCAGTGAAAAGAATGACGATCCGCTCCAGCTCTTTCGCTGTATTTTGGATCACTGCCAAAATCATATTCATGCGATTCTCAGCCTCGCGATACTCATATCTGAATCTCTCGACCGAGTGACCTTCCAATCCAAGCATTACACTAGACAACGATGTATTTAATCTATTTAACTCATCACTGAGTCTCACGTGTTCATTATGAAATTTTTGTGCTACTTTCCTTAAATGATCTGGCGGGACCTGAATTCTTCCCATATGTAACTCATCCTCTATAAGTAATAAATGATATATTATGACAATATTCAATTATTATACAGGCAATATGTTTAATTTTATGAGGTACTAATGTACTATGTTAGACGAAATATTTAAAGGTAATACCCCGCCATCAGCAACACCAACAGTCACAGCTCCCCTACTTTCCTCTCATCTCAAAACTCTTCCAAAACCTTATACATTGGTTAATATACGTTACATTTCCAAAAAAAACTAAAACCTCATTTCCAGAAAGGAGCCTGTCCACTTGAACAAAAGAAGTATCATCATAGCTATACTCATCGGCCTTATTGTGCTCATTCTTCCCATCATACTTTACTTTGCAGTTGAAGTGTCTGATGAATCAGCACCGCCGGAACATAACACTCACTCTCCATATACACTGGAACTGAAAAAGAGTTAATTCATGATCACCATGAGTTAACTCTTTCTTATTGTCTATTCCAAGGCTTTTCCCATCCACAATTTTATATATAGGCCTCAACCCACTGAAGATACACTCAGACATCTGCGAATAGATTGAATGTATCCCAGATGGTACCACTCATGATAGAGCGTACGCGGTATCACTTCGCCGATTGTACTCATGCCTAACTCGCTCTCCCCGAGCAGCGGCTCTTCCAGACGACCTGTAAATTTGTTTTTCAATTGGTCTGGTTGTGCCCTTAGACGCTCCATCAATTCAGTCCAGGATGGGGGTGTACCATCCCACGTTGCCGGGCTTGTCCCATAACCGAAGAACTTTGCATAGTCCGCAGGCACTTCCGAGTCATCAGCAATGAGATAATGAAACCACATATCCTGGTCCAAAATGATGTGTCCCACATTCCACAGAATGGAGTTATTGAATCCCTTCGGTACATCATGAACCTGTCCCTCATCCACAGAGTCGCACACTTCCAGCGTAAATTGCCTCACATCCTGCAGTTGATTCCATAGTACATCTTCATTAAACTTCATCGTTCATCCTCCTTTTCTCCCTTACCTGAATGGTCCATTGATTCACATAGTTAGATCTAAAACATTTTCAATATATAGGCATTTTATCATTTCTCTGTAACTTCATCACTCCCAAGAGCGTTTAGACATATAGAAAAACCGCAGTCCCCTAACCCACTCGAAAAAGAGGCGATTTCATGAGCTGGCCGGAGCCATCTGATCATAGAACTAATCCAGAACAAACTTCCTTCATACCACCCGATCCCCCTGTAAAAGGTAAACCCGCTCGTAGATGGCGGCTGGCGGTCGCTTCTACTTGGTTGACCACAACCCTATTAACGGGGCTGGGCCATGGCTCAATATCATACGCAGCAACAACTCCGCTGCCTCCCAGCAGTACATCTGCGTTCCATACCACCGCGGCAACCACAGAAAACAGACTTACATATACCGCTGTGGAGGGAGCTCGTTATTATACAATCGCACTGCGAAGTGACGGTTCCGTCTGGGCTTGGGGTCGCAATATGTTCGGAGAGCTTGGTGTCAGTGAAGACATCCGTTACCGCCATACGTCCAGTCCCATTCGCATTCCGGGAATTTCGAATGTCATAGCTATTTCAGCCGCAGGAAGTGGGATTAACGCAGCGGTTCAGGCAGATGGAACGGTGTGGGAATGGGGCGCTGGTACACTCCCCTACCAAGTCGAAGGCATTTCCTCTGCGAAGGATGTGGTGACTGGTTCTTTCAATATCGCCCTTCTCCGGAACGGTACAGTTATGTTATGGCTGAGCCAAGGGACTCAAGAAAACGATTCTGAAGTACATCGTCCACACGCAATAAGCGGTTTGAAAGACATCATTCAGGTAGGATCATCGGGCCAACAAGGATATGCCTTGAAGAAAGATGGCTCCCTGTGGACATGGAATGAACCAAATCAACCAGATAACCCCCCTTCCAAACCAGCCAAGTTAAAGGGTCTGTCCAACATATCATCGATCACAAGCACAGATAGCTCCCTACTTGTACTGGACCAGAACGGGAAAGTGTGGGGCCTGGGGGAAAAGGGCAAACCAGTTCTTCTGCATGACGACCTCAAGGTGAAGCAGATGGACGGGAATTCGCAATATATCCTGCTGTTAACCACTTCGGGTGAGGTGTACAGCTACGGAAGGACGGTTACAGGCAAAGAAGGCAGAGTTAAGCATCTGTCGGGTATTACCGATATTTCGGCAGGGTATCACCACAGTCTTGCCTTATCCTCCAATGGTACCGTCTGGGGTTGGGGAAGCGACAAGTATCAGGAGGCTGGAGCACCTGCAACATCATCTGGAGGTATGGTTTACCAACCCGTTCAGGCCAAGCTGGGCATCGATGTATATATCAACGATGAGCTGCTCCAGTCCACGTATTCGGCAGTCCAAACCCAATATACCGTTCAACTTCCCGTAAGAGCCGTATCCGAAGCAATTGGGGCAGCATTTGAGAGGAACCAGGTAAACGGAATAGCCAAAGCTTATTCATTGCAATATGAAGATCGTACCGTCACAATCCGCCCTAACGAGACGGAGGCCACGGTGAAATCCACCTCTTCCACTACAACTCAATCCATTTCATTACCAGAACCAATAGGTAATTACTCAGGTGCGACCACTGTTCCCTTTGAAATATTCGAGGCCTTGGGACTTGCTGTGAACTGGGATGAAGAGACAAGCAAGCTGACGATCCAAAGTGATACGTAGCAACGAGAATATTCATTATGTACAGGAGGATTATTACCATGTGGTTAAAAAAGATCATGGGTGCAGGTATCGTTTTCTCTGTCCTGCTCATGCCCATAAATAAATTGGATGCTGAAAGCAGAATCCCTGCTGAGACATCATCTAAGGTAGCCAATGCTGCAGAAGATTCAGTAAAACCAGATCTGAATGCTCTGCTCATTGGTCAAACCCATCATCAAGGCCGTGCAGCATACACCGGCAGCTTCACGATGGTTGCTGACAATGGAACGCTTGCGGACATCATCATTGAAAATCATAGTAATCACCCCATGTATATGAACCTGTATGTTGACGACTATAGTGAGCCTATGGAGACCACGATCAGCAAAAACAGTGAAAAGACCGTGAATCTCCTTGCCTTACAGGACACCGATGTCAAAGTATACATCTACAGTAGAATAGGGCATGACATGGATCTCTCTATACGTGCGGAGCAATTCCGTTAGACATTCGCGCTCAAATAGGTTACATACCAAAATCCCCTTCACTTGTGCGGTTTAGGTTCATTTGAACTTAAATCACACACCTTGAAGGGGATTTAATTTATTTATATAGTTTATTTTAAAAAATTTACTCTACTATAAGGCCGTGTATCTCTTAAAACCACTTACTTCTCAAACCGGAACCATCCGAAGTCAAACTGACTTCCCGGCAGGAAGATAAAGGTCACTTTTTGCACGCCTGATACCTGTTCAAGCTCAAACACCCGCTCTTCATACCCTTCCGAGTGCATGAACTCAACCAGCTGATTGCTCTGTCCAGCTTCGCCTGCGAAGCGGATATGAATCGTGTTCTTATCAATCGGTGAACGGCCATAGATGACGAGCTTCGACGTGCCTTCTGCCGTAAAGTCCATGTTTTCGAACTCCAGTGACACGTTGTTACCGATCCCCTCTACATACTCATCTTGGATCGAGAACGTATCGCCGTAGAGATGGTCGCATGAAGCGGCTGTATTTTGCTCAAATGCACGACTCTGACGCTCGAACGAGAAGCCCTTGATATGAATCTTCTGCTTCAGTACAAAACAGATCGACGTAATGCCGCTCAGCCGCTTGGACAGCTGGTACGTCTCTTCCTGATACACATTCCATCTGGATTCCTTCTGGTAAACCACGTCAGCCAGCAGCGTGCTGCCCTCTTCATCCGGCATACCCTCCCAGATTTGCAGGAAATAATCCTCGCTCGACAGTGCAAAGATCGGAATCGTAATGGTATCGGAGCCGTACGGTCCGAAGTCGATATTGCGGAATCCGACATGCGTCTCCCCATCACGACTTGTCGCTACACCGCGTTCGTTGCCGTTACCGACATCGCCTTTGGTGTAATCGTACAATCCACCAGTAATGAAGCCGTACGGATCTTTGTAGGCTGTGCCCAGACCCGTTGCTTTGAATTCAAGCTGCGAGATCAGCTTGGTTTTGTCCGTACCATTGCTGCTCGTTGCACGAAGGCGGAATTCGCCATCACCCAACGCTGATACGCGTACTTCCAGACCGTTCGCTTCGACCTTTGCAATGTTGGACTCAATACCGGCATCGTTGACCACAGCCCATTCAATGTCACGGTACGACGTGTTCTCAGGATACAGCTTGGCGGTAACCACCATCTCCTGGATCGACGGATCGAAGGCTTGCCCGGCTTCACTGATAATCTCGATTTTTCGCAAAGGAATCTCTTGCACATGTCCGGTGAGGACTGGACGTTCTTCGTTCTCGGTTAACACGGTTTGTCCTTGAGTCGCAACGGATGCGGACGCACTCATGACTTCGCTATCCACTGCCTTCGATTCAAACTCGGCTGCTGCACCCTGGAGTCCTTCGGAGGTTACTTCGATCCGGATGCTGCCCGGTTCATGTGTTGCCCCGATGATTGCCATCAGCTTGCCGCTGAACAATCTTCTGCTCAGACCTTTGTACGGATCATAGTCCGTGCTGTCCCCGTTATCCAGACCAAGCAGTCGTCCTGCACCAGTCACCTTAACTTGTACACGATTGTTTGCATTTTGCACGGGATTGCCTGCTTCATCTTCCACTTGAATTTCCACGAAAATAAGATCAGTTCCATTCGCTTGCAGCTGCTCTTTATCTGCTTGCAGACGAACCTTCTGTGCGTCCGTATAAGATCGCTGTACATCCGTTGCGATAATTTCCCCGTTCTCATCATAGGCGATCGCTTTCAGCTCGCCCTCTTCATACGGCACTTTCCACCAGCCGACCAGCTGGGTTCCGTTCGCATGATCAATATCATACGTGCCGATCGTGTTGCCGTTCAGCTGCAATTCGATCTTCGGCGCATTACTGCACACGCGTACATCAATCAGCTGACCAGGGCTGAAATCCCAGTAAGGGAACAGGTGCACCATCGGGCTTGTTTTGTAATCGGTCCAGGCTGCTTGATAGATGTAGTAGGAGTCTTTGGGGAACGTTGCCGTGTCCAGCTGTCCAAAATATGAATTCTTCGTATGGTATGGCGTCGGCTCTCCGATATAATCGAACCCCGTCCACAGGAATTGCCCCAGTGAATATGGCCGATCCCGTTCGGCCAGAATGCAGTATTCTGCCGACTTCGCGCCCCAGCTTGTCGTGCTGTTTCCCAGTGCAGAGCACTGCTCGTCATCATCTGCCAGGATGGATTGCTCGAACGGGAAGTGATAGATCCCGCGGCTCTGGACTACAGATGATGTTTCACTACCGTAGATGATCCAGTCCGGGTGCTCCTCGTGATGCTTGTCGTAATATTTCTCCGCATAGTTGTAGCCTGCCAGCTTCACGATATCCGCGCATTTTTGCGCATTTTCCCAAGGCATGTAGTTGGAACCGATGGTTATGCCTGCGTTGCCTTTTGGATCGAATTCCAGTACATACTCCATCAGCATTCGCGTTACTTCCTGGCCCCGTTCATCTGCGTGGGTATCATAGATTTCATTCCCGATACTCCACATGACCAGACTTGGATGGTTGCGGTCACGCTTCACCCAGCTCTTTACATCCGTGTGTGCCCATTCCGGGAAAAATCTCGCATAGTCATAAGGCGTCTTGGATCTTTCCCACATGTCGAAGGCTTCCGAAACGATCAGCATGCCCATCTCATCTGCGAGCTCCATGAACTCCTTGGCAGGCATATTGTGCGCGGTCCGGATCGCATTGACGCCCATCTCCCGCAGCAGGTTGAACCTTCTGCGAAGTGCCGTCAGGTTGAAAGCAGCCCCCAGTGCGCCCAGGTCATGGTGTTCACACACGCCGTTCATTTTCATCTTGACCCCGTTCAGATGGAAACCTTCGTTCGGATCGAGCTGGATGTCCCTGAAGCCAATTCGCTGCGATACCGATTCAAGCGTCTGTACATGCTGGTCTGCATCCACCACTTGCAGTTCCGTAACCAATTCATACAGATTCGGTTCATCCGTACTCCACAGTTTTGGGTTCTCCACCACGATCTGCTGACGATCCGTTACTGCCGTATCTCCGCTTGCAGCCGCCGTAACCGCCGCTGTATTAGTCGCAATAACCTGACCCGCATATCGGATCGTATGCACAAGCTGTGCGTTCTGATCGATATTCAGCTCCGTGTCCAGTTCAACCTGCCAGCCCGCGGGCTGCTGCTTGATCGATACGTAGATGCCATCGGTTACGATATGATTGCGGTCTCTCGTCTTGAGCCATACATTGCGATAAATTCCGGCTCCGGAATACCATCTGCTGTTCGGACTCTGATGCACCACTTTTACGATAATTTCATTATCACCTTCCACCAAAGCCTCCGTGATCTCATGTTCAAACGCGGAATAACCATATTTCCACTCCCCGACCAGCTGGCCGTTTACATATACGGAAGAGTTCATGTAAACGCCATCAAAACACAGCATATGCTGCTGATCATCCTTCGTGTACGGGAATGTCTTGCGGTACCATCCAATGCTGTCTTCGTACAGGTCGAGTGTATTGTAGATCAGCCAGTCATGAGGAAGCTCCACAGGCTCGAATCCCAGTCCCGCAGGGTCCGTAACATCCAGTTTGGTTTTGGCAAATTGCCACCCATCATTAAAAAGCTTTTTCTGGTTCATCGCTATTCTCACTTTCTGTGTGATTTATGTTTGCGTTTACAAAAAAATGACGACTTTCGCCGATAACCTTTTCGAAAAACGGTTCGACGTGACATGAATACTCCAACCGATTATATCATCTGATGGTTTCTATGTACTTTAATTTCATGCATTTTTTGGTGAGATTATATGAACAGTCCACATTAGAATTTAATGGGTGCCTGATGGCCTCTACTCATGTTCAGCTGAGCGTTCATATTTGAACATATGGATATTCCTTTATACCTATATAATGTATCAGTCTAACGATTCAAATTTAAGGAAACAACGCCGGTCTCCAAAAATTTGTAAAACTATTCCTGTAATTTCTTGTAATCCTATGTTAGATTATCCCTTGGAATAAAATCACATCTATAGATAGGGGACATGTAACGTGAAAAAGAGGTCTTGGGTATTATCCATTATTATGAGTTTTGTATTGCTGGGCGGGGTATTCGCTCCTGCTGGTTCCTATGCGGCTGCAGCGGAAGACACCACCACTACATATTCGGAAGATAACTACACGGAAGTGGACACATCGGAACAAGAGCCGATTCCTAGCGCTGAAGAGGAAGATTTCCTGAACTACCTGGATGCACTTGATCGCACAACTGTTTATGAAAAGAAAGCCCTGGATTCCATTGGCAGCACGTATGTTACATCCGCCAACCGCAAATCCATCTTCCTGAAATTGAACAATACTGCGGTTCCCAATTACACCAAGTATGTGTCCATGCTGAAGCAGATCAAGCCAGAGAACGCAGAGCTGCAAAAAATTCATAACAAACTGATCAAAGGAAGCTATGCACAGCTTGAAGGCTATCTGCT
This sequence comes from Paenibacillus sp. P13VS, assembly GCF_015143645.1. Lineage (NCBI taxonomy): Bacteria > Bacillati > Bacillota > Bacilli > Caryophanales > Paenibacillaceae > Paenibacillus > Paenibacillus sp. P13VS. The sequence continues at coordinate 680,178 of NZ_WYEV01000004.1, forward strand.
GTTCAAGAAATCCGTATCCAAAACCAAAGTAAATAGCGCCCTTCTGAAACAAGGCAATGCCAAAATTGACACAGGCATTAAAATTCTGGAGCAATACAAAAAAGAAATCCAAGCCTACGCACAAGAACTGGGCTACGATTTTTAATGAAGCAAACTTTAGACGAAAAGCCCGAGCAGAGGCATTCACATCCACCTGCCTTCCCATTTAAATAAATTGAGATTTCAGGAAAAAAAAGTGTTTTCTTTTGCCGGGATAATTCGTATAATAGCCGTATAATCAAAAGGCTATGCTGCCGAAAGGTACAACCTCGTGAACAATGGAGGTTGTGCCTTTTTTGCGTTTTCATGGCCGAATATCATCTGAATTTCAACGTATAAGGAGTGATTCAACATGATTCTTGAAGCCATTTACCATCGTCCCAAATTAAACTGGTCCTATGCCTACGACCGGTCTACCATGCACCTGCGACTGCGTTCCAAACGCGGAGATCTGGATGCGGTTATTGCCATTACCGGGGATAAATATGCCTGGGAGCAGACCATCACCCACACACCGATGCGAATCTTCGCCCGGGATGAGCTGTTCGATTATTGGGAAGTCGAAACCCAGCCTCCCTACCGGAGACTGCGTTACGGCTTCCAGCTGGTCGAGGGCGAGAAAAATGTCTGGATGACCGAACGTGGATTCGAGGAAGCTCTGCCGGAACATCCGCTGGAATTCTTCGATTTCCCATTTATGAATCCGGTCGACATTTTTGAACCGCCTGCCTGGGTCAAGGACGCTGTATTTTATCAGATTTTCCCTGAACGCTATGCGAATGGTGATCCTTCCATTAGTCCGAAGAACGCCGAGCCTTGGGGTGGGGAGCCTACACCGGTTAATTTCTTCGGGGGTGATCTGCAGGGTGTGCTGGATCATCTGGATCATCTGAGTCAGCTTGGCGTGAATGCAATCTACTTCTGCCCGCTGTTCGAGGCTACAACCAATCACAAGTACAATACAGCCGACTATATGAAGGTGGACCCTCATTTCGGGACCAATGAACAGCTGAAAGAGCTGGTGGATGCCTGTCATCAGCGCGGCATTCGGGTTGTGCTTGATGCGGTCTTCAACCATTCGGGCAGAGAGTTCCCGCCTTTTGCTGACGTATTGGCGAACGGGGCAGCTTCCCCCTATGCGGACTGGTTCTACATCAGGGATTGGCCGCCACGCATTGAAGATGGCATACCGACCTACGATACCTTTGCCTTCGAACCGCTTATGCCCAAGCTGAATACGGAGCATCCCGAGGTTAAAGCCTATCTGCTAGAGGTGGCGCGGTACTGGATTGAGGAAATGGACATCGATGGATGGAGACTGGACGTTGCCAACGAGGTGGATCATCAGTTCTGGCGTGAATTCCGTCAAACGGTAAAAGCCATCAAGCCTGACGCCTATTTGCTCGGCGAGATCTGGCATGATTCACTGATGTGGCTGCAGGGAGATCAGTTCGATGCGGTGATGAACTACCCATTCACCAACTCGGTACTGGACTATGCAGTTCACGGCAAGCTGGATGGACTTGGCTTCGCGAATGAGATCGGCAAGCTGCTCGCAGCCTACTCCCAGCCTGTGACTGAAGTTGCCTTCAACCTGCTTGGCAGCCATGATACACCCAGACTGCTCACCCTGTGCGACGGGGATATCCGCAAGATGAAGCTTGCCGTTACTTTGCTTCTCACGTACCCAGGTGCACCCTGCATCTATTACGGAGACGAAGTTGGCCTGGATGGCGGATATGATCCTGGCTGCCGCAAATGTATGGAGTGGGATGAAACCAAGCAGAATCTTGAGCTTCTCGACTTCTTTAAGCAGACGATTGCCCTCCGCAAGGAGCACCCTGCACTGCGTAGCACCGAGTTGAAGATTCTCCATGCCGAAGCTGGAGATCCGGTGATTGCAATGGAACGAGTGGATTCAGCCACAGGGGAACGTTTCCTCATCGTGCTGAACGCTGGTGACGAAGCTTGCAATATAGACCTGCCGCTGACGGATCGAAGCGTCTGGCGAGACCTGTTTACGACCACTTCTATAGAAGCGAAACAAAACAGATTATCTGTAAAACTGGAAGCTTACGGCTTCTCCCTGCTGCAGCTCGAAGTGAAACAACCTGCAGAAGCCTGATCACCTGACTATTCCTATGGCAGCAGTCTAAGACTTAGGCATTTCACCGTCCGTGCACCCTATTTCTTGATAAACGAAAGAACAGGACGACATGCCATTATCGCAATAATCAATTCATTAAAATTCATTAATTCCGCTCTCCTTTTGGGCAAAAAAGGGCTGAACGTTGAATAACGTCCAGCCCTTATCTCTTAAGCGGCCCCATTAAGCGTTCCAATACCCTAATGAACTATCCAACATCCCTCTTCTTAGGATATAAGCTTACGACGATTCCGATTCCAAAGCTGCAGATGTCTCTTCCCTCGCTGCTGCAACTTCATCCATGGGTGAATCAGCTGCTGCAGGTGTTCTGACTTTCTTCATTCTCGAGCTCACAAGTCCCTCTTCCGTAATGACAATTTTCTGTGGAATCTTGTACGGAGGCAGCTTGTCCTGGCAGTACGACCAGATCAAACGTCGCAGCTCGGCAAGCGTGCAGTCTGTCGCGAGCTTAACGGTGGCCTTCACCTTCTGGCCTGTGATGCTGCTCGGTTCCCCTGTAACTACTGCTGCCTGGATGCAGTCCATCTGTTCCAGAATGCTCTCCACTTCGGCCGGATACACCTTACGCCCGCCTACATTAATGATCTCGGAGCGGCGCCCCAGGATACGGATATACCCCTGCTCCAGTACCGCTTCGTCCCCTGTGCGCAGCCATCCGTCGTCCGTAAATGGTGACGGGGCGTTCAGATAACCGATCATCGCTGTTTCTGTCCGGATCTGAAGCTCCCCTTCAACTACCCTGAACTGGACGTGATCATCATGAATGGCAAACAGCAGCGATCCTGGCTCCTTGGAACGTGTTGGCAGAATGCCGAGTTCAGACATTCCATATGCCTGTATCGTTCGTATCCCTGGGAACCGTCGATTCCAGGCAGCCAGTACCGTTTCGGGCATGACCTCTGACCCGTAGGAGACAACTTCAAGACTCGATAGATCGTATGCCTCATCATTTCGGCCCAGAAGCAGCAGATTCATGAATGTTGGAGAAACCGGGAGAGCCTGAACTTGATGCTTCTCAATGGTCCGGCACACTTCCTCGGGGGAACGATCGGCAATAATGCACAAGCAGCCTCCACTGGACAGCGATTGCAGCATTGTATTCACCCCGCCAATGTGATCAAACATCATGAACGGAATCGTTCGCAATGGCCGCACCTGCCGCCGAAAACGCTGTAAGAGCCGATCTGCACGATGAACCGTGGCCTTGCTCACACCTGTTGATCCGGATGAGAAGAGAACGAGTCCACCCACACCTTCCTGCTCAAGCGCAGCCAGTAAAGCAGGACGCAAACGGGCATTAGACTTATCCCGGATTGATAACCTGCCATTTTCAATGCCAAGACGCCACTGTACCTGTGCCAGCTGAATATATTCCTGCCGCTTGGCTTCAACCAGATGAAGGTCCATGGGCAGCACAATGCATCCCTTCCCAAGAAGTGCGATGAACGCTGCGGCCGCATAAGGAGAGTAGTCCTCTTCCAACGTCACGAGCTGTCCACGCAGTCCTTCTGCCTTAATCCATTCATCCATCATTACGATCTGATCAAGCAACCATGCGTAGCTATACTCCCGATCTTCCCAGATGAATGCGGGACGCGCGCCTTGTTCTGCGAATCGCTCCAGCAGGAATCGAATGCTCATCCCGCATCCTCCTCCTGATCAGGCAGCCATTGCTGTTCCAGATAGTTCACCAGCGAATCAACTGTTTGATATGGACTCTCTGGCAATGAAGCTGCGGCCATCTCGGAAAGTGCGGCTCCTGCTCCCGTTCCCCATTCGTCTTCAAGCCCCTGTTCGACGACAGCAAGCAAGGACACCAGCTCCAGTGAATCCAGTTGTCCATCTCGGCCATATAGCGGAGCATTCCCACCCTTGTCGAGGGGTATGGTCGTATTATGGTACGCATTCAGTTCCCGGCAGCTATCCAGTACAATGCGCAGCAGGGCATCCCTGTAGTCATTTTCGGTTCGCGGTTCCATCTGCCGATTGAAGCACGCCTCCTGCGGCACAGCACGTCGGAGAGCTTCGTACCAGCGCCATTCATCGGCTATCAATTGCTGGATTACGCTTGTTAGCTGTACCCGCCAATCCGTCCGCTGCTTGATCCGACTGACCTGAAGCAATTGATTTGCTTTCTCCCAACGTTCAATGATTGCGTCATACGCTACAGAATACTGATCCAGCGGAGAACCGAGCCATAGCGCGGCTTCTTGAAGCAGATCACGGAGAAAATAACGGCTCCAGCGCATATCAAACAACAGATTCGATACCAGCGTGTCATCGGCTTGCTTTCCTTCATTCCCCTCCTGCAGTGCCTTCATCAAATGAAGGGAAACGCCTTGTCCAAAATGATAACTGCGCTCCTCTTGCGTAATGGTCCTGCCCGTCATAAATTCACTGATCTGTGTCCCCAGCGCCTGGGTCAACATGTCACGATAACCGGAGGAATCAAGCTTTCCGGTTGAACGGACGTCCATGGTGCCATAGGTACGCAGCTTCTCCTTACGCTTGGCAGGAGCTAGCTCGGGTATGCTTTGGTTTCCTTTCCAGAATTCATGAAAGGCTTCTTGGGAAATCTTCCCCATATATTTCGAGGGTACCGGATCATAGACGTGAAAATGCTCATCATCGATGCCATACACTGCAATCCAGTGATCCACAAGATGCAGACGAGAGCCTGGTTTGACATGTTTGCGGATGTACTCGGGGTTCTGATAATCTTCGCAATACGGCAGGTGATAACTGGTTCCCGTAGCGAGAAAGAGTCCCCCTTCGCCTATATGCTGCCGCATATGCACCTTCCCCTCCTCGAAGCTGCCAAGCTCCCGCTGGCCATACATCTCCCAGATTGGTTCCTCATAGTCCAGCTTGTGAAAATAAGGCTTCACCAGTCCGTTATCCGCGCACGAAGGGAGGCAGTACAATCGGCTTGCGGCGAGCAGAGCCAGGCTGCTGATCGAACCTTGCCGCAGAAGCACCTCATGAATCAGAGGAAAATTGCAGGGATAGTAGTAAGGGATGTCCATTACTGGAGCGAACGATTGGATCATCATGATCATTGACCTCCTGTTCCCGCTTTGGCAGTTGAACTGCCCCATGACTGGATGCGGTAATGTACTGACATGTTATCTGTTGCCCGAATGACCCGATTGGCTACTGGCATGCCACTTTTGTCCGTCTCAAAACGCCGGAAACCACGTGTGAACCGGAAGGAAAAACCGCTGTCGCGCGGAACAAGGTAACAGCCTTCATAACGCCCCGTTCCCGTCCGAACCAGCTTCATGCCCATCCCTCCATATATGGATTCAGCTGGTTCCTCTTCATGTTCCACTTCGGCACAGATACATACCTCAACGCGAGCAGAGAGTTCAGGAATAACGGTATACTGACGAGTCGTTGATAACTCTCCTACGGTCAGAGTGATGAGCGCACTACCTGGTCCGACAGGCACCAATTCACCATTCGGCCGTACTCGAAGCACATGTGGGTGACTTGATGTATAGCTCCCTTCGAGCAGGCTCTCTACCCATCCGCTATCATAGTGAAGCCGTGCATTAATGCACGTGTTCATTCCACCGGATAAACCAATGATCTCTCTGCCTTGCATTTCCAATGCCACAGGTTGGCCTACTTCGCCGAACATGTATAGTAACGGAAGGTCGACACGTGCTCCCCAATCCGATTCCTGATGACAGGCCTCCGGTTGCTCCAGAAAAGCCAGGCTACCCCGAGTTCCGATACCTCTCTCAAGTAATTCATGAGCAACCCTTCTTACCTGGGAGGGCAGGAAGAGTCCTTCTGCATCCCCAATGTCCATCCACATTTGCACGTCTGGCACCTCATCCGGCAAGCGATACATCGCTTCTTCCAATAGACCGCTGTCCGACATTTCATCCAGCTGCACATCTACCAAAAACGGCGACATCATAACCAGTTTTCCGAATACCTCCGGATTCCGCATGCCCATATGAAGTGTACATAGTGCCGCTGCTGATGAACCGAGCAGCCCTGTATTGGACTTGTCCGGAAGTGTACGGTATCGATGGTCGATCAGGGGCTTCAGTTCATGAATGATGAAATGCTCGTATGCGACCCCTGAACAACCCACGCTGATCGCTTCCCTCTCGGGTGCAATGAAGTGATAGAACTCGTTGTGCGTCACCGGACGGACATGCGCAATGCCAACCATAATCAGTGGCTCGATCCGCCCGGACACAATTAGCTCGTCCACCGCTCGGTCCATATGCCACGTTTCATTGCCGGGTCCGGGTGGACCAAAGGCCCGCTGCCCAGCATGAACATAGAGAACAGGATAATGCCGATCCGTCTGCTCCTGATAACCTGGCGGGAGGTACACATAAATGTTGCGGACATTGCCCAGCTGTGACGCATGAATACCTTCCAGACATTCTATGACCGAATGCGTGCTCAATGGATCATCAACCGCCTCTCATCTCCGAATTGCTCTGAATCATACATGATTCAGGTACCCTACGTTCCCCTATTCCATCCCCGCCATGGCTTCATGCACAAACAACCCCGCCTCAGTAGAGACGGGGTTGTTTCAAGACACATCAATGTCAAAATACATGGCCCTCATATTGGTGGATCTGCGAATAGTTTAAGTCCCGGATCGTCATTTGTAAATATGAAAATAGAAAAAAAATTCTCTTGAGAAAGTTATTGACATAATTGTAATTTTTTCTTACGATAACGATGTGATCATAACTCGAGGGCCATGCTTTTAAACCCAAGCGGTTTAGGACAACCCCGGTAACTCCCCAGGAGATACCGGGGTTGTTGGCGTGTCGAAGGAGGGAAGTCTTTAAGCCACAGAATGTCTCCTCGTACAATTGTAAGCGCTGTTATTCAAGAGCCAGGTTAGTTGTTTTTGTTGAAAACTACTACATTCATGAAGGGTGGATTACCATGTTTCAAATGGCCAAACGCGTTCTCCTCAGTACCACGCTAACGTTCAGCCTGCTTGCCGGCAGTGCATTGCCTTTCCTGCCTGCTTCCGCGATTTATGCCGATGCGGATACGGCTGTCACCAACAAGCAGAATTTCAGTACCGATGTCATCTATCAAGTTTTTACGGACCGGTTTCTGGATGGTAACCCATCCAACAACCCCACCGGGGCTGCCTTTGATGGCACATGCAGCAACCTGAAGCTGTACTGCGGTGGCGACTGGCAGGGGCTGATTAACAAAATCAATGACAACTATTTCAGTGACCTGGGTGTCACAGCCCTCTGGATCTCCCAGCCTGTCGAAAATATTTTTGCAACCATCAACTACAGCGGTGTAACCAACACTGCTTATCACGGCTATTGGGCACGGGATTTCAAGAAGACCAATCCATATTTTGGAACCATGACCGATTTTCAGAATCTGGTAACCACCGCCCATGCTAAAGGCATCAAAATCATTATTGATTTCGCGCCAAACCATACGTCCCCTGCCATGGAAACCGATACGTCCTTCGCTGAGAACGGCAAACTGTTCGATAACGGCAACCTGGTTGGCGGGTACACCAATGATACGAACGGATATTTCCACCACAATGGCGGCTCCGATTTCTCCACGCTTGAGAATGGCATTTACAAAAACCTCTACGATCTGGCCGATCTGAATCACAATAACAGCACGATCGATACATATTTCAAAGACGCCATCAAGCTGTGGCTGGATATGGGCGTGGACGGCATCCGTGTCGATGCGGTCAAGCACATGCCTCAGGGCTGGCAGAAAAACTGGATGTCATCCATCTATGCGCACAAGCCGGTATTTACCTTCGGTGAATGGTTCCTGGGATCGGCTGCATCCGATGCGGATAACACGGATTTTGCCAATGAATCTGGTATGAGTCTGCTTGATTTCCGTTTCAATTCGGCTGTCCGCAACGTGTTCCGGGATAACACCTCCAACATGTACGCGCTGGATTCCATGCTTACTGCTACGGCAGCAGATTACAATCAGGTCAGTGACCAAGTCACTTTCATTGACAACCATGATATGGACCGTTTCAAAACAAGTGCGGTGAACAACCGCCGTCTGGAACAGGCGCTGGCCTTCACGCTGACCTCACGTGGCGTACCTGCCATCTACTATGGTACCGAGCAGTATCTGACCGGGAACGGCGACCCGGATAACCGGGGCAAAATGCCTTCCTTCTCCAAATCGACTACAGCGTTCAACGTGATCAGCAAGCTGGCACCTCTGCGCAAATCCAACCCGGCGATTGCCTACGGTTCCACACAGCAGCGCTGGATCAACAATGATGTATATATCTATGAGCGCAAGTTTGGCAAAAGCGTTGCCGTCGTTGCCGTTAACCGCAATCTTACGACGCCAACCAGTATTACGAACCTGAATACGTCGCTTCCATCAGGAACATACACCGATGTGCTGGGCGGCGTGCTGAACGGAAACAACATCACGTCCAGTGGAGGCAATATTTCTTCCTTCACGCTCGCAGCAGGAGCTACCGCTGTGTGGCAGTATACGGCAAGTGAAACGACGCCAACCATCGGTCACGTTGGCCCTGTAATGGGTAAACCAGGTAACGTCGTTACCATCGACGGACGCGGGTTCGGCTCTGCCAAAGGTACCGTCTACTTCGGTACAACAGCCGTTACGGGCTCAGCCATCACTTCATGGGAAGACACTCAGATCAAAGTCACCATTCCACCCGTAGCAGGCGGTGACTATGCAGTGAAAGTAGCTGCCAATGGTGTAAATAGCAATGCCTATAACGATTTCACCATCCTAAGCGGCGATCAGGTCTCGGTTCGGTTCGTCATCAATAATGCCACAACTGCGCTGGGTGAAAACATCTACCTGACGGGCAACGTGTCCGAACTGGGGAACTGGACCACAGGTGCTGCTTCCATTGGACCAGCTTTCAATCAGGTCATCCACGCCTACCCGACTTGGTATTATGACGTAAGTGTTCCAGCCGGGAAACAGCTGGAATTCAAGTTCTTCAAGAAAAACGGCGCTACCATTACATGGGAAGGTGGATCCAATCACACCTTTACAACACCGACCAGCGGTACTGCCACAGTAACGGTAAACTGGCAATAACTAGCCATAATCCAATAATGAAGCCCGGAGCAGCGCTCATGCAGCGCACCCTCCGGGTTTTGACGTTTCATCTTGTTTCTGGTTTATCGGTAAGTTCGAATGGACTTCAATGTGGTCGCGGCAAGGATTCCGGTTGCGAGCAGCAGCATGCCGAGTCCCTCCAGGACCGCCGCTGCCCCCCACTGATCAGCCATCACCGAGACAACTGTCAATCCCAGGATAGGCGCCGTGCTTGTAATTGTACCGACAACACCATAGATTCTCCCCTGCAGCTCATCGGGTACCGCTGTTCTTAGCATGATCTGGGTGAGCATCGTGCAGCAGGCAAACATCGCTCCCCCGCCCACGATAAGCGGAAGTGCCATCATGGGAGAAGTTACCCGGGACAGGAGAATATAGAGCGGCCCCAGAACCAGCAGACCGATGAATACCCATCGCCCTCTTCGCTTCATTCGTTTTCCCGATGCGATCAACACTCCCGATCCAAGCATATAACCAAGCGGAATACACGTTTCAATCAATCCAAACTGTACGGGGTCTGCTTCCCATACCTTGACTGCCATCACCTGAACCAGCATCATGGCTGACATAAAAAATAAAATCAGCAGTGGATTAAGCAATACAATCGACCGAATTAGTGGACTGCGATAGATATAGGAGAATGATCCCCGCCATTCCTGAACGAAAGTGGTCCGCTGATCGCCCGATCTTCTGATCTCCGGGAAACGGCCGGCCATCAGCACACATACCGCCGACAGAAGAAAAGTTGCTCCTGTAATCAATATGGCGACAAACCCGCCAAAGGCGGCAACGGCGACTCCGGCTGCTGCGAGTCCGCTGATTCGGGCCAGGTTATCCACCAGATGAATGGCCCCCGTAGCTTGCTGAATATGCTCCCTTCCCACCATACTTGCCACGGACGCGTGGAATGCAGGCGCCTGAAACAGGCTGGAGAACATGGAAAGCGAGAGCATCAGCAGCAGCACAGGAAATGGTACATGCAGCCCAAACAAACCAATCGCGATACATATGGCCATCACACCCCGAAATACATCCGAGGTCAGCATCAGCTTCCGGCGATCCAACCGATCAGCAACCGTACCTGCCAGTGATCCAAACAAAAAACTGACCGCCATGTTGCAGATTTGAACAGCAGCCATGCTCTTGGCACTTCCCGTTGTCTGGAGCACCCATAGACTAATGGCAATACCGTTAAAGCAGTCTCCAAACACAGAGATGCCGTAGCCGTATAAAATCCTGCGGAAAGTGACATGCTGCCAGAGCTTTGGCGGAACCTTGTTTTCTTCGCGCAGCACGGCTTGTCCCTCTTCATATCCAATCGCCTCGGGCTCAGTGGACGGTATTATTCCCATACTTCCCTTTCCTCCCCTTGTTATGATGGAGCCCTAGGCAAAATCAGGCACTTCCGTTGTCATGTCCGTCGAAAAGAGACATACATGGCGGAAGTGCCTGAATGTGCGGCCGCGTAGAGGCGGCCATCTATGCTGTTAATGGCACGGCATTATCCTTTGGAGGCACCTGTTGTGAGCCCCTGAACCAGGAAGCGCTGAAGGAACACGAACAGCAGCGTAATCGGAATCGCAATCAGCACGGCCCCTGCGGCAAACATGGTGAAGTTACTGTCCTGGTACCGGTTGACCAGATCCCACATGCCTACGGCAAGCGTCCAGTTTTCCTTCGTCCGCAGAACAAGCCGGGCGAAGATGAAGTCCATCCATGCGCCAGTGAAGCTGGTTAGCGCCACATAGGTCAGCATCGGTTTGGATAACGGGAGGATGATGCTGGTGAACACCCTCAGATGACTCGCACCATCAATGCGTGCTGCCTCATCCAGACTGCGCGGAATCGTATCGAAGAATCCTTTGACGATAAATCCGCCGAGTACCGCTCCGGAAGAATACACTAGAATCAACGCGGCATGCGTATCGAGCAGTTTGATCTGCAGCAAAATGATATAGATCGCGATCATGCTCATAAAACTCGGGAACATGCCGAGAATCAGCATGGTGGAGAGAATCGTCTGCCGCCCGCGAAACCGGAAACGGGATAGGGCATACATCCCAAGCGTCACCATGAGCGTGGAGAAGATCATGGTGAAAAAGGCAATTTTCAGCGTGTTCAGATACCACCTGCCATACATGAAGGACGGATTGTTGAACAATTCGCCATAGTGGGACAAGGTAAAGGCTTCAGGCCACAAGCGCTCGCTGAACAGTGCCGCACCAGGTCGCAGGGAAGAGAGAAAGATCCACAACACCGGATAGACAGAGACCACGGCAATGATGATCAGCAGCACATAACTAAGCGTTAACCGCAGCGGATTATTGCGTTTCTTCATTGAATCATGTCCTCCTCCTTAAACGATTTGGAGCGACGGAAATTCCAGATGGAAAACGACGCGATAATAATGAAGATGATGATGCCCACCGCTGAAGCCATGTTGTATTTGTTGTTGTCCAGCGTAAGCTTGTAGAGCCAGGTCACCAGCAGGTCTGTTGCTCCCGCATACTGGTAATCTCCGCGTAACGGATTACCGTTGGTCAGCAGGAATATGACATTGAAATTGTTGAAGTTGCCAGCAAATTGCATGATAAGCACCGGAGTTGTTGCAAAAAGGATGAATGGCATCGTGATGATCCGGAATTTCTGGAATGCGGATGCTCCATCCACTTCAGCGGCCTCATACAGATCACGTGGAATCGCTGTCAGAACGCCAAGGATCAGCACCATGCTGACCGGAATACCGATCCACATGTTAACAACAATAACCGTGACCTTGGCCCAGAACGGATCGGTCAGCCAGGGCAGTCCCTCCAGCCCAAAAGCTCTCATATACGTATTAATTGGACCGAATTGACCATTGAACAGGTTCCGCATGAGCAGCAAGGAAATGATCTGTGGTATGGCATAAGGGAGAATGAAGATCGTCCGCCACAGCTTTTTGAACCGGATGCCGCGCTGCTCAATCAGCAGTGCTACAAGTACCCCGCCAAAATAAGTGGTTACTGTGGCTAGTACCGCCCATATAACTGTCCACGTTAATACACCATAAAAGGTGTGACTCCATGATTTGAGCTGAATCAGGTCGCTAAATGTCTTGAACCCTACCCAATCCACGAGCTTGGCAGGCGGAATATGGTCCGGGGCCGAGTAGTTGGTAAACGCGAGGGTGATCGTAAACAGGATCGGCATGATCGTGAAGAACAGCACCCCCAGAGCCGGAATGGACAAAAACAGATACGGAAAATTTTTGTCCACCATATTACGGAGTGAAGCTGCCGCTCCCAGTGTTTTCTTTCCTTCCTCCCTCGCAAGTCCCGTAAGGTACGCATCACGGATGTTCAGGATGTAGACTATGATGAACACAAAAAACACGAGCAGCACAATAATTCCTTCTAACAGTAAAAAGATTGAATGGTCGCCCCGCTGAAGCACCGTAGACCCATTCACTTTGACAAAACGCTGCGTATTTTCCCCCAGTGTCCATATTCCCCATACGGCCTGCGACAGGCGGGGAAGCAGGTAAGCAAGACCTGCCCCCTCCAGTAACAGTAGGCAAATTCCCTTGATCCATTGCCGGTTGTACAGCTGTCCTAGACCCTGCAGTATGATTGATAATATGGCCGCTGTCATCCGGTGCTGCTTTTCCCTGCTCTGGGGAGCAGACACCGGGACATGCTGCTGTTTCATTCGCTCTCTCCTCTCCACCTTCTCCTTAACAGGTGCTCCGTCCGATTATTGAACCGTTGCCAGACTCTCCTGGATCTGTTTCACGGCGTTGTCCAGCGACGCCTTCACATCCTTGCCGCCATCCCAGATATCGGTCATGGCTGAAGTGATCGGGCCCCAGACGCTATCCATCGCGGGAAGCGAAGGCATCGGCGTCGAATTGTTGAACTGCTCAAGGAACGCCTTATTGATTGGATCCTCCTGTACCTTCGGATCAGCTGCCACATTGGCGTTGGCAGGAAGCGTGCCGTTCATCTCAAAGTTGGTCATCTGGGCATCTTCATTAGAGAGGAAAGCCGCAAAAAGTTTGGCTGCATTCGGATATTGCGTGAATGCATTGACGTAATAGGCTTTCACGCCAGAAAAGGATGTCATCGGTTTGCCATCGATCGCCGGGAGCGGTGCAACACCGAAATCAATACCTGCATTGCGATAGTCGGCAATCGTCCAAGGACCGTTAATGTCCATAGCCAGTTTGCCGCTGGAGAACAATCCTTTTTTGATATCATAGTTCACGTCACCCATCTTGAGCGGCAGCACTTCCGACTTCAGCGTCTTCAGGAACTCCCCACCCTTCTGGGCTCCTTCGTTATTCAGGCCAAGATCTTCGCTGTTCATTCCGTTATCCCCGAAAATATAACCGCCTTGGGAAGCCAGGAACGCATAATTGTAATAGAACTGCTGCAGTTCCCACATGAGGGCATATTGGTTGGATTTCACATCATTAAAGGTTTTGGCGAAGCTGACAATCTCCTCAAAATTCTTCGGTGCTTCCGGATAAAGTGCCTTGTTATAAAAGAGAGCGTACGTTTCCACGCTGTACGGATATCCGTATAAAATGTCCTTGAACGTAACGGCCTTCAGCGCATTTTCGCTGGTGTTCGCTACCGTCTCTGCCTCAAATATATCGTTTGGCAAAATGAGCCCCGCTTCTGAAGCGCTTCCAATCTTGTCATGCGGGAATACAACAACATCTGCTGCGAGTCCCGCCGGACCGTCCGTTGTCAGCTTGGTTACCTGATCGGTAGGAGGCAGCTCCTCCATCTTCACGGTTACACCATACTTTTCCTCAAACAGCCTGGCTCTCTCCTCTACAAAACTCTGTTGGTTCTTATCTTCCCAGATGACCAAAGTTGCGCCTTCTTCCGGCTGAAGATTATCTGCTGTCAGCTCCACAACTTCCTCTGGAGTCTCGCTTCCCCCCGCTGCCGGAGAGTTCGTTCCACCACCAGCCGAGCATGCGGCCAATGTAAAGGCCATGATGACAGACAATGTTGCCCCTTGCCATTTTCTCATGTAAAATGTCCCCTTCCCTCTGTTTGGTTCAACCAGTCTCGCGCTTTCCACCCTTGATTGGTACGAATGATGCAGGTTTTGCAATCCATGTTCGCTTTTGCACAAACGTTTGCTCAAATGGAAGACAAGGATACTTCTAAGTATGTATTCAGGGAGAAATATTCTAAGATGCAGGCTAAACCCACTTATGTAAGCGCTACAACAACAATCAAATCATACAATATCAGGCTTTCTTTGCACAAACGTTTGCACAAGCCATATTTGTTCAATTTCATCCATATTCCTTGTTCTACCTCCAGTAATTTCCTGTTTGCTTGATCTGTCTTCTTCTTCCTTATTTTTACTTCTTCTGTATCCTGCATGCTGCAGTTTGCAATTGATTTATCGAATCTGTTGCATTACCATAGGAGAATGTTGAAATGATGGATCAGAAGGGATTTTTTACATGATTACGATCAAAGATATTGCCAAAATGGCGGGTGTCTCCCCTTCTACAGTTTCACGGGTGATCTCCAACCATCCCAGAATCAGCACCGAGACGTCTCTCAAAGTGAAGCAAATTATGAAAGAACTGAATTACCATCCCAATATCATGGCCAAGAGCCTTGTATCCAAGACGACCCAAACCCTTGGCATCATGCTTCCGCGTCCTGCCGAAGAATTGTTTCAGAACTACTTTTTCGGAGAACTGCTGCGAGGAATTATTACGCATGCCACCCGCATGAATTATGAACTGCTGCTAACCACCGAAACGTCATCAGACAATGAATTACATGCGATTTCCCGCCTGGTTCATGGACGGAGAGTGGATGGCATTCTGCTGTTAGGCTCCAAACGGGACGACCCAATCATCTCCTTTTTGGAAGAAGAAAAGTTCCCTTTCGTACTGATCGGACGCAGCGAGGCTCACCCTGACGCGCCGATGGTTGATAACGACAATGTACAGACCGCTTATGATGCAACCCAGCATTTAATTGCTCAAGGGCATACACGGATTGGATTCGTCAGCGGCCCGCCGGACATTACGTTATCGCATGACCGCATGCAAGGATACCAAAAGGCACTTGCCGAAGCGGGACTTTATACCAATAATGACTGGATTGTGGAAGGAGAATTCCTGCAAGAGAGCGGATTCCGTGCCATGTCGTTGTTCATGGCCCTGCCCGACAGACCTACCGCCATCGTTGTGATCGATGATAATGTTGCTTTTGGCGTACTGAGAGCTCTTGCCGAACTTGGTTACCGTGTACCTGAAGATATCAGTGTGGTCAGCTTTAATAACATCGCCTTATCGGAATTAGCTTCTCCGCCTTTAAGCTCCATCGATATCGGAACCTACCAGCTTGGTTATACGGCTGTTCAAGTGTTGTTGAAAATTCTGAACAGGGAAACGCTGCCTCAGAATCCGGTCATTATTCCGCATCGTTTAATTGTGCGCGAATCTTCTCTCTTTTCGAAGTCTAAACCAGCCTCTATTTAGACATCATTGAAATTCAATACAGCAATGCAAACGTTTGTCCTTTTCCTTGAAATTCCTATCGATTTCAGTGATGGATGGCAGCAAAAAGAAGCCGCTGCATGCGGCTTCTCGTTTACATATCCATATTTGATTGTCATATGCATGGATTAATAGGCATTCCAGCCTGAGTCCGCTTCAATCACAGTTCCGTTCACGAAGCTGGACTCGTCCGAGCCGAGGAACAGGGCTACCTTGGCAATCTCTTCACTTGTTCCTATCCGCGGGTTAATCGCCATGCCCAGTTGTTGTCTCGACGCACCGAATTGGCTGATCCCTGTCATGGAGGAACCGATATTCGTTGCTACCCCACCCGGAGCGATGGCGTTGCAGCGAATGCCCTGACCTGCATACATAAACCCTGTATTTTTGGTAAAGCCGACCACAGCATGTTTGGATGCCGTATACGCCGCTCCCGCACGTCCACCATGCAATCCGCCTGCCGATGCAACGTTAACAATGACACCGTTTTGCTTCTCTAGGAAGATCGGCAGAACTTTGCGCGTTGTACGCATTACACTCGTGGTATTCACCGCAAAGAGTCGCTCCCACTTCTCATCCGTTACTTCCGCAGCCGGCTCCATGCCATCCATAATCCCTGCATTGTTTACCAGAATGTCTACTGTTCCGTACGTACTAACCGCCTGATCAATCAGGTTTTGCACATCTTCCTCTTTGGCCACATTGGCCAGAATCACGATGGCATCTCCGCCTTGGGCTTTGATCTCATTTACTACCGCCTGTGCGGATTCCTCGTTGATGTCCGATACAACCACTTTGGCTCCCTCCTGCGCATATAGCGTGGCAATCGCCTTTCCCATACCGGAACCTGCTCCTGTAACAACAGCTACTTTATCTTGAAGTTTCATCCCATGTATCCTCCTTTGTGTATTCGTTTACAATAAGTTAACAAACAAATGTTCATTAACTCTTATCCTTAGTATAATAAGTCATAGCATTCTGGTTCAATCAGTAAAAGCTTGCCCGATTGTACGTTAATGAACACTCTAGAACGTTAATGTACGTTTACTTGAATTCGACCCTGTTCAGGAGGATTACACATGTCTGACATTTCCAGTTCAACAGATAGAAGAATCAAAAAATCAAAAGCATCGTTGAAGGATGCCCTTCTTCAGTTAATGCAAACACGCTCATTCAAAGAAATTTCCATCACGGATATTGTACAGCTTGCGGATCTGAACAGAGGCACCTTCTACCGGCATTATCAATACAAAGAAGACCTGTTTGATGAAATTATAGATGATGTGATACAGGATCTGGTGACTTCTTTTCGCAAACCCTATCAAGGTATGGAAAAATTCGAGGTTGGTCTGATGCCCTCTTCGGCAATCACCATATTTGAGCATGTGCACCAGCACGCACAATTCTACACGCTTGTTGTGAAATCCGAGGCTTCTTCCAACTTTCAGCGCATGATCTGTGATGTTCTTCGGGATCTCTCCTTAAAGGATCTGAATCAGATCTTCCCGCAGCACATCAACCCTGAACTGCTGGCAAGCTATCAGTCTCATGCGATATTCGGCATGATCTTGGAGTGGATCAGACAGGATTTCAAGCACACCCCCGCCTACATGGCCGAAGAGTTGTTCAAGATCATTCATTACCGACCTGACAATGTCGTGTTGAAAGACTGAATGAAACTTAGCAATATCCAAGAAAAGAGTAAATTACACGTTACTAAAACAGGGTAATGCCAAAGTAAACACCGCTGATTTTCTAATGGACCAATGCGAAGAGCAGTTATATGCTTATGCAAGAAGTTTGGGCTATGGCAGCCAGTAACGATTTTCATAGAAACCCAGAAAAGCGACCATTCCCCATACTTAATAGAGAACAGTCGCCTTTTAATAATTATAAATCAAGATAACAATCTAATACGTTTTTATTTCTCTCTTTTGATTACAACCCCAGCTTCTGCCCTTTCTCCAAACGCTGAATCTGCTGATCTCCGGTATCCGCGAGTTCACGGAACTGGTTGATCGTCTCCCGCATCCGCGGTAATGCCTCCTGCTTATAGACACTGATGGAATCCAGTGCAGACAGGACATCCGTGAAGGCCTGCTTCATCGTATCGACGGAAATGCTGGCATCATACGCCTGCTTCTGAATGGCGATACCCTGGTCCTTCAGCATCTTGGACGTGCCTGCGATCAGGTCATTGGTCGTCTGATTCAGCAGCTCGATCTTCTGCAAAACAATCTTCTGATTGTACAGCGCACTGGCAACGGTAACGGCAATTTTTAATGCCGAGATCGTCACATTCTTGGCCCGGTCGACTCCGCGGATCAATTCCTTGTTGTTGCGGATGACCACCTCAATCGCCATGATGCCCTGCTGGTTCACAACCAGCATCTGCTGCAGATCCATGACCCGCTGACGCAAGGGGAACAGGACTTCTTCCGTAATAAACCGGACTTTCTCCGGGTCCTCATTCCGAACCTTCGCGGCTTCAATCTGTCCGTCGATCGACTCATCCATGAGCACGCCGAGCTGAATTTCCTTTTGCAATCGTTTGGTCAATTCCCTCAGTGTATGCTGCTCGATCTCCAGTGTTGTATTATCATTGCGCAATGTTGCCCTGCCTTTATCCAGCGAGGTTACAATATCGGCGATGACTGCATCGGCCTTCTGGTATTTGAGAAAATAAGCCCGCAGCGGATTGAACAATTTGCCGAGGAATCCGGTCTTGGCGAAATCGACCACGCTGGGGTCGAGATCCTTGAGCTGCATGTGCAGCTCGGTCAAGCCTTTGGCGACCTGACCGCCCTCGTCTCCCGTCTTGGACAGATGTCCAACAGAGACTTGAAGCAGCGCGTTTTTCTCCGAAGAGGATCTCATCGTGTTCATGCCAAAGCCTTCAATGGACTGTAAAATCTCCTTGCGCTTATCCAGTGATTCCAGATCCAGTGACATGATCATCTCCACATTGGCGTTCGCCACCTGCTGCAGCTCCGCCACCTCGGCCGGAACGGGCTTCACCTCTTCCTCGATAACCTTCTGAATCTCCTTCTGGCTGGGTATTTCCATTGAAAACGACATCCGAACTCCCCCTTAAATTAAGAGCTATATAAATAATGTAACTTACACTGGTTCACTTCGAGTGCAGCACCATCTTCAGACTATTTACATCTGGACGTTAAACAGGTTTCCGATCTTGTAGACGACATCATCTGTATCTGCGTTGATGCTGGCAGCTTCGTTAATGCTGGAGATGCTCTCCAAGGCTTTGATGTCGGCGTTGTATCCGATCGTATAGATCGGTACTTGGTAGGTCTCGACCAGTTCACGTATATCTTTCAGTGTATGTCCCTCATTGGTCTCTCCATCACTCAGGACAAAAATCAGCGGTTTCACGTTCGGATCAGCCGCCATATAGTCCTCCAGCATCTTCATGGCGACCACGATACCATCAAAGGTCGCTGTACCGCCGCCTGCTTGCAAGCTATCCACGGACCCGACGAACATGGACTGCTGGTTGGTATCATACTTGGCAATCGGCAGGTTCACGGTTACACTGCTGGAATAGGACACGAGGCCAATACTATTGTCGGTACCGAGATATTTCTGACCTTTACGAAGGGATTCCTTCAACCGGTTCAGTGGTTCCCCATCCATGCTTCCGGATACGTCCGTAACGAATACGGCAGCGATCGGTTTACTTCCGTTCTTTTTCTCTTTCCATACCTTCTGAGCGGATAATAGCGTCCCTCCATCGACGGTCGCCAGCTCAGACTTGTAATCCTGCAAACCGTTAAATCCGAACTCTTCCGCCGACTTCTGGTACTTATCCTGAGTGACGAATTCAGCGAATTTCCGGATGATTTCCTGTTTGTTCTGCGGCAGCTGCCCCAGTGCATACAGCGGGCTGTCATGTCTTACACCAAACGGGGTAAAGACATATCCGCTCTTCAGGTCTGCGGTATTGACGTATGTCTGGTATTCAAGCACAAAGGCATCCAGTCGGCCCGACTTCGCGGCTTCACGCATCTGAATGGTTGTGGAAGCCGTAAATGGCACATTGGCCTGGAACTTCTCGAAGCCTTCAATCGCTTTCTCCCCCAGCGGATTGGAGCTGTCGTACGTGTTCAGTGCCGTCACAAGAAAGTTAAGTCCTGTCGAGCTGGCAAACGGGTCGGTATACCCCATTGCGAGTTCATTATTGGCAATCGCTTCGGTGACCGTTTTGACGTTGACGGAGCCGTAGGTGTCAACGAGCGAATCATATTTGGCTTTGGAGATTACAATTCCGGGCACGTTGCCCACGAGTCTATCGGATACCTTTTCGGTCTTTACACCGCTTGCGGCAACCATCTCGCCCCACAGTTCATTGGAAGGCGTGTATGCATCGGGCACGTATTTGCCAGACTTGATGTAATCGGCTGCAGTACCGGAAGCAATATTCCGGATTTTTACCGATACCGGTTGACCGCCCACTGTAATATTAGCCTTGTTGAATTCTTCACTGACCTCGGTCAACCAGCCGTCTGCTCCGGTGCCTGACTTCTCAATGGAAGAGAAAATCTCGACATACTCGTTCGTGGTATTCTCAACGGTAATCGGGAACTTCGAGATATCCGGGAGGGAATCTGCCACATCAACCGGATCCAGATCAATCTGTCCCTTTACAGGTTCAGCCGTTGCTGGCGCAATGTCCGCGTACAGCTTGCCTAATTCTTTGCCTGCATTCTCTGTTGTCACCTGTGTACTGGATTTGCCGAAATTCGATGTCAATGTAATTCCTGCATAGACCAATCCGAACACGAGCACCAGCATAACAATCGATATGAGAAAAAACTTCCCCTTCTTCTCCATAAATGCAACCCCTCACTGTCTGTATAATTTGGTGTGCTTAATTAACTGATCAATGTCCTGCATACAAGGCATCTGTTCAATATCCCCGGCTTCAAAACTGTCCAGGCGTGATATTTCCAGCAGCAGCTGGTCAAGTTTGAGCAAGATTTCTTCATTCGTATGGAGCGAGTCTTTTACATAGGATAGATAGTCGTTATACACTTTGGTCTTTTCCTGAACTAATTTGGGTGGAATCTTGGAGGATTTGGATTTCATTAAAGCGGCGTATTCGGCTTCATCGAACACATGGAGTCTGTTCAGCACGCTTCGAATGTTGAGATACAGCAGCTTCTCCACTTCAAGCGTGACGGAGGCAAATTTCTTATAACTCAGCTCCCCCGGATCGAACCGCTGGTTCAGCACGTTCAGGAGCGTCTCTTTCTTTTTCTTCATCCGTCTCAATTGGGACAATCCCAGCGTAATATCTTCTTCCAGCACTTTAATTCGTCTGTAAAAAGATAAAGCTTCTACATAATCTTCATGCGTCTCGATCTGCTTAACCGGCAAGACTACAGGCTGTTTGAACAGCAGGGTGTAACTTCCGTAAAACAGGGCCATCACACTTCCGAACAGCAGGGTGACGGACAGTGCAGTGGAGAAGGCTCCACCACCGAAACCAAACCCGATGAAGCCTGGTGAAAATAACAGAATATTGATGACAACAACGCCGAAGATCAGGCCCAGCCATTTTATGTATTTGATCATCGTAATCCACTGACCTCCTTTCTCGCTATATGACGGATCAATTGTCGATATTTCCCACTAGCGTATATCACTCATTGTACATGATGCAGCCCTGATTCGGTCGAAGATTATGGATATTCCTAATATACGTGACGCCAGCTTATCCCATTTCATCGATACAGGGACATGTGGACGGATTTTTGACGGCTCACTATTGAACCGATTTACGACGGAGGAGAAAAACGAAAATATCCGTTAAGGGAAAAAGAAAGATTTACAGGTAATACGTGGAATATGGAGGTTACGTGTCATTTTTTATATAGTACAAGCCGGAGAAGGCAACAAAAATACTCCGGGCACAGGGCACCGGAGTATTTCAAATTTTATTCTATTCCAGCCTGAACAGCTGATGAAAGGGTATTGCGAGTTCCGGGAACTGCTTAGATTGAATCATCTGCTCTTCCGTATACAGCCTGCGATCTTGATAGCTTCCGTCCTCCAGCGTGTATACATGTACCGTCTGGTTGCCAGGATCGACAATCCAATATTCATTCACACCATATTTCTGATACAAATTAAACTTCTCATTAAAGTCCTTCAGGGCTGTTGAAGGAGATAGCACTTCTATAATTAAAGACGGTGCACCGTGACAGCCATTTTTGTTGATTTGGTCTTTGGAACATATGACAGACAGATCCGGTTGTACAACATGGTCAGGTGTATCGTATTGTTCATTTTCGCTAAAAAACACATCGAACGGTGCAACAAACACATAGCATTTTTGGTTCTGTAAAAAAGTTCGCAAGGAGAAATGCAGCTCGCCCACGATAAACTGGTGTATGGAGGTCGGTGCCGGGGACATATTGTAGGCCTTGCCGTTAATGAGTTCCCAGGCTCCTTCCCAGGTCAGCCAATCCTGAAAGTTATAGATGCCTTTGTTATCCGGTTTTGCCACACATTCCACCTCCCTGATCCCTAATCGACTTCGTCCTCATTATACCATTGTGTTGGCTGATTTCCATGCTCTGCCTGTTTATGAGGTCACAAAGTTTGGCTTGCTTCGGGTTGTTCGCACCTCTACGACTTTCCCTGCGCATCCATGATCACCAATCGCCTCAAACGTAACTGTCACACTCTCCTTACCGGAGGTAACAGCCTGAGGAATATCATAGGTCGCATAGAACACTTCACCAATCTTGTTCAGATGAATTCGCTGCTCGCCAACTACAACTCCATCCACCACAAGGTTGAATATTCTGTCATACCTCGTCCCTTCCCGTTCAAATGGTGTATGATCCCCGCCCCAGTAGCCAACGCACAAAACATTGGTGCCGGAACCATCCACCGCCAGCCGGTAACTGAAATAGGCCCCGCTGATACCAAAGGCTTCGCGCCACATATGCAGCCTGTTACGGCTATCCGTGTAGGAACCGTTGTGATGCTCTGCTCGGCAGTTGCTATCCAGATGATGCCCAATCTCGTCCTGCTGACCGTCTGGCTGCACCCTGTCAATCGTAATCGCATTCAGTTCCTTCTCCAGTGCATCGCCTTCATCGTTGAACGGCCAATAGACCGTATAAAACTCATGATGCACATCGTAGAACGGAATCAGCTTCACGGCTTCACCCGTTGACGTCACGTCCTTGCTAAGCTCAAAGGTTAACGTCCCCTTATCCACCACCTTGATCCATTCCCGGACATCCTCCTGCTCCGTCCAAATCACTGGCACGGGTGCTGTCTTCGGATTTAGCGCGGTCTCATCCACAATGGTATCCTCCGGCAACCCTTCGCTTCCCAGTGCGCCCGCGAGCACAATGGGTCCATACAGGAAGGCGACTTTGTGGGTATCATCCCTGGACGTGTATCGGCTCAGCGACATCGGCAGGGTGATGGTCACGACATCCCCGGCGGACCATGTACGCTGGATAGAGAGATAGCCGGCTTCAATCCGTGTATACGGATGGGCCGTATCCCCATTGACGGTTGCCGTCATTGGCTCCTGCAGCCAGGAGGGCACGCGTAGTCTTAGATTGGCCGGGGCATGGCCTCCGGTAATCGTCAGGGTTACCTTTTCCGAATAAGGAAAGTCGGTTTCAAGCTTCAGGGATAGCCCTTGTGACGTCCAGTCCAGCCCGGATGCGATATACAGGTTCACATACAGGTCCTGTTCATCTTCGAAATAGACGGCCTCGGCATATTTGCCCGGGTTCTCCATCCCTGAGCCTGTGCAGCACCACCATGCGGTATCGTGTGTACCGTAGATTTTGTAATGGCCCTGGAGGGTTGAGGCAAAATACGTTTTGTTCCCTGTATCGGGGTCCTGTGTGCCCAGAATATGATTGTAGATCGCGTTCTCATAATAGTCCATGTAGGCACTGTCCGGGTTCCAGGCAAACAGCTGCTTCGTCAGATGCATCATGTTGTGGGTACAGCAGCTCTCCCCGGTTTTGATGCCAAGACTCTCCATACCCTTTGCTTCATAATGTTCCGATATGCTCGTGGCACCAAACACATAGGAGCGGTGATGAATCGTTGTGTCCCAGAAGAACTCCGCCGCTGTCCGATAGCTCTCATGGGAATGATCCTGATTGTAAATCTCGGCTGCACCGATCACTTTCGGAATTTGGGTATTTGCATGTTTGCCCTGAAGGTCATCGCGCTCCTGCTCCAACGGCTCAAGGATCATCTGGTGGGTAAAACGGTTGGCCGTATCGAGATACACGCGCTTACCCGTGATGCCATACAATTGAGCAAATACTTCATTCATGCCGCCATGCTCACATTGGAGCATCGTCTGTACCTGTTCTTCCGTCATGCCACTCATGCCTGTCACAGCCCAATCAGCGAAACGGATAACGACATCCAGTGCGAGCTGATTACCTGTGAGCTTGTAAGCATCAAGAAGACCACGATAAATTTTGTGGACACTGTACCACGGAACCCAAAATCCGTTGATATCAAAACTGCCAATGCGTTCGGCCCGAAATGCCGCGTCGAAGGCCTCCTCGGTTAATCCACCGATATATCCGCTGCCTGCTGCCTGCTGAATTCCCGCAAGCTCGGTGACGGCATAATCCAAAGTTTGTTTGAGCGTCTCATTACCTGTCGCCTGATAAGTCACTGCCAGAGCAGACATATAGTGCCCCAGGGAATGTCCACTGATCGTCCGTGCTTCCCAGCCAGCGTACCGCTCCTTCTTCGCCGTTAGCCCGTGTGCCTCATAACATGGAGCCAGAAATCGATCAATATCCAGTGATAACAGGTAACGTTCCCCGACCTCCTGAGATGTTTGGAAAACCCCGTTTAATAGCTGCACGTGCTCCGGACCCAAAAATCCCCGTTTCGTTTCGATCATGACCAATGCTCCTCCTCATTATGTACAGAATGTTATCGTTCCTGATATCTTTCCGGCATCATACGAGAGGGTAAAATCCGTTCTACCCACCAGCTGCTTCTTAACCCCCAATTCATACAAACCCTTGAATATCCACATATTATCAAATAAAATACAACTACATCAGACTCATAATCCAAGAAAAGGTGGATAAATCCGTCTTATGCAGAAGCCACTCGAATTTTATCTGTGCGGCAAGTTCATCACGGAAGGCAATTGGACACATATGAAACGGATCATGCCCGTGCATGAGATCATTTTGATGCTGGAGGGAGAAATGTACATTGCGGAGGAGGAGCGGCATTACGTGGTTCGCGCCAATGATCTGCTGTTTCTGAGAGCCGGCCATACCCATTACGGATATCAAGTCAGCGATGCTCCTGTCAGCTTTTACTGGGTTCACTATGACACCTTGGCAGAAGGATTCGATCGTTATCCCACACATGCGACCATCCCGGTACCCTCCACGGCCAATCAGCTGTTCAAGCAGCTGCTGCATGTCTCATCCTTCTCCACCGAAGAGGCAAATGCCGCACTTTTCCTACTGTTAAAAGAATTGGAACGCAATACGGAGGCTGGTTATCGCCCTCATAATGCGGTTGTTGACCATATCTGCAAGTGGGTTGGTATTCATCTCCATACCGATATTACGGTAGGCAAGATTGCGGAGCATTTTAATTTTAACAAGGACTATATCTCCAAAATGGTAAAACGAGAGAAAGGCATTGGGCTGAAAGCCTACATCCTTACCGAGCGGATCAACCGGGCCAAACAGCTGCTGCTCAATACCAATGCCAGTGTTAAGGAAATAGCCGGACAATGCGGATTCTCGGACTACAAACTGTTCCTGCGCATGTTCAAGCAGTACGAAGGCAGTACACCAACCGAATATCGGAATAACCTGTATTCCACTCAGCTCAATCGTTTATGATCGATGGATTAGTATGAAATCATAAGATTGTCGCATAGACTGACTCATAGAAATTCATGCGTATCCAATAGAATATTTTGATTATTCCGATAAATTTAGTTGTGTTAAGATGTGAAATAACTGTATTTCATCCACCCCATTTCAGAAGGAGAAATTGAAATGACGACAACGGCAGTCACGATTCAACCCGCTTCAGAAGCTGATCATAAAGGGATCGTAGATATCCTCATTGCAAGTTACGCAGAGTACAAGGATACCTTTCAGGATCAACAACGTTGGGAAGCCTATGTGAAAGACATCGAGGAATCACTGGATAATCCCTACCTCACACAATTGTGGGTCGCCAAAGTGGACGACCAGATTGTGGGGACCGTGCAATTGTTCGAAACCGCACACCATGCCTATCCCAATTTTGAGCTCCCGATTGATTATCCATTCATTCGCCTGCTTGGTGTGGATCCTACGTGGCGGGGTCACGGTATTGCCCGGGAGCTCCTTCGTCAGTGTGTTGCATCCGCCAAGGACATGGGCAAAAATACGGTGTATCTGTTCACGGGCGGGCAGATGACAAATGCCATCCGTTTATATGAACGTTTTGGCTTTGTGGAGGATGAAGAATTCAGTACACGCAGCAGCGGCGGCAACGCCATCTGTTATCGTTACGATTCATGACCAATGTTTCATGCGGGAGTACATGGAATTAAGCGTAAGTTATAAAACTTCAGTTCAATCAAAGTGATAAAGATGAAAAAAAGGCCACTCATCCGAGTGGCCTTTACTATTGGGAAGATGCAGCAAGGTATTAGCTTATTAACCGCCGATCTCTACCAAAATTTTTGCATGACTCTTGTCGCTCATCAGCAGTTCCAGTCCTTCTTCCACGATGTTATCCAGTTTAATTTTCTTCGTAATGACCTGTTTCACATCGAGTGCTCCTTCAGCAATGAGGGAGATGACTTCAGGGAAAATGTGGCGATATGCCAGTGTGGCCGTCAGATTCGCTTCCTTTACCAGAAGATCGAAGAAGTTCACTTGCAGTGGGTTAGGGATGGCTGCAATGACAACCACTTCTCCACCTTTTTTGACTACCGCTACAGCGCTATCCATCGTAGGTTGTACACCTGCTGCTTCATAGGCGACATCAATTCCGCCAGATTGCTCCAGAATTACTTCCGTTGCATTCACTTTGGCACTGTTCACTGGAATGGCTCCCAGTTTAGCTGCCAGGTTCAGGCGTTCCTCGAATACGTCAACCGCATAGATCGTGGAAGCTCCTGCCGCTTTTGCAGATAGAATGGTCAGCAGTCCAATTGGGCCTGCACCATACACGGCTACCTTCTGTCCCACTTTCAGCTTGCTGTGGCGAACGGCATGGAAGGCTACCGCTGTAGGCTCAACAAGTGCTCCTTCTTCAAAAGAAACCTTGTCTGGCAATGGGTGCACCATATATGCTTCGACAACAACATACTCGGCAAAACCACCATCCCCATTCAAACCTACGAAGCCGAATTCGGTACACTGATTATAGCGGCCCTGGATACAGTATTCGCATTTACCGCAATGATACAATGGCTCCACCACAACACGGTCTCCTATGTTGATATCGCTTACATCACTTCCCAATTCACTAACTGTTCCGGCGAACTCATGGCCCAATGTTAATGGTGCCTGCTGACCTGAGAGCGGATGATTCTCACCTTCCTGAATTCCTACACCATGGTGATAAGCATGCAAGTCACTGCCGCAGATCCCCGCATATTCCACTTTAATTTTGACTTGTCCGGATCCAGCAACCGGAACTTCACGTTCTTCCACTCGAACATCTTTATGTCCGTACCATACTGCTGCTTTCATGTAAATCCATCCCCTTTTAATTGAGCTTATAAATAGCTTGTCTATGTATTATATCGCCGTTCACTTATTATTCATATTTATAGATACTAATGTTAATATTAGTAGCAGTAATGTTAAAACGGAGATGAACCTATGAATCTGGAACAGCTTGAATATGTCGTTGAAATTGCCAAAACCCAATCGTTCTCCGCCGCTTCGGAGCACCTTCACGTTACCCAATCGGCCATCAGTCAGTCCATCCATCGTCTGGAAAAGGAGCTTGGCCTGATCCTGTTCGAGCGCTCCCGTCAGGGAACCCACCCTACACCGGAGGGCAAACAGTTTATTGCCAAGGCACTGGACATTTTGCAGCGGGTTGATGAATTGAAATCGCTGAATGTGGAAGCATCCTGCCTGACAGGCGAGCTGCATGTAGCGACCTTTCCCAGTGTCATGCACTACCTTGTCCAGACCACTGCCGATATGAAACGGGAGCATCCTCTATTGAACATTTCCATTGAAGAGAAAGGTTCGATGGAGATTATCGAAGACATCCGGAACAACAAGGCACACCTTGGTTTCATTGCCATCTACACGAAACAGCTGCGTGAATTCGACGGGCTGCATTTCAGCCCCATGTATTCCGGCAAACTGGTTGTAGGTACCCATCACCAGTCTGATCTGGCCAAGCTGAATCGGGTGACGCCGGATCAACTGAAGGAACATCCCCTCGCGCTGTACCGCGATGGCTTCATAGAAGATTTCATCAAGGATTTCACATACGATTATGGAGCATTGTCCATCCTCTTCAAGACCAACAATTCGGAGGCGATCAACACGGTGCTTAGAAACAATATAGCAGCCAGCATCGGCCACGACTTCTCTTTCTACCAGAACACATTGTGGAAAGAAGGCCTTGTGAAAATGGTGGAGATTGCCTCCATTGACCAGCCCAAGATGCAAATTGGCTTCGTTCAGACTGAGTCCAAGGAGGTCGCCGTTGCCGCCGAACGATTTGCTCAAAAGTTCAGACAGGCGATCGAGCTGGATTATTTGAAAAGTTAATTTTTTTTCCATTTCACTAAGAACTCGCATCATTAATCAGGGCCCAAACCAAAGAAAAAGGTACACCACACGCTGGGGATAATCCACTTCAACTCCTCCAGCAGCATGGGTACCTTCTCTTATGTGATGCCTACACCTTTACTTTTCTCACAGCTTCGCTCATCTCATTGGTTTGCTGCTCCAGCAAAACGGATGTCCGGGCGACTTCCTGGAACAAGGCCTTCTGCTCCTGCATCAGGCGGTAGATGTCATCGGAATGATCCGAAACCCCGGAAGAGATCTGCGAAATGGTATTCACCGAAGCTGCAGCTTCTTCCGAGCCTGCCGAAATCTCTTCGGCTGCTGCTGATACTTCCTGAATACGGCTGGTCACCAGTTGGAAAGCTTCCACCACATGGGAGAAGGCAAGCTCCGCCTCCGCTGTGATCATAACTCCTTGTCCAATCTCCTCGGAGGCCACTCCCATCTGTGAACCGATCTGTTGGGACTCCTGCTGGATACGAAGCAGCAAACCCGAAATGAGCTGCATGGATGTACTCGAGGCTTCAGCCAGCTTGCGGACCTCTTCCGCAACAAGGGCGAAGCCTCTCCCATGTTCCCCTGCATGAGCTGCCTCAATGGAAGCATTCAGTGCAAGAAGCTTTGTCTGGCTCGCAAAGTCATTTACCGTATGCAGCGCACCGCCAATCTCCTGGGAGTAATTATTCAGCACATGTACCAATGCCACCACTTCATCCGAAACCTTTGAAATACTCTGCATCTGCTCCTTCATTCGGGACATGCTCAGCTTACCGGTTTGCGCCGTGGTTAGCGCACTGGTTGCCGCATCGGATACGGCCATGGACGACTCGGATATGTCGGTGATGCCTTTAGCGATCTCCTCCATGGCATGGGCGCTGTCGCTTGCCCCCTGTTTTTGCGTGTGGGCTCCCTGACGAATCTGTTCAACGGATTGATCAACCGTCTGACTCATCTCCACCATTTCATCGGTGCTTTGGTTAAATTGCTTGGTTGATTTGGCGAGCATATCGGTGGTAGCGGATACACCTGCGACCATATCGCTAACGATTTTATTTAGATGACCTGACATATGAGTCATTGCCTGATAGGTCGTGCCAATCTCGTCTTCGCTGCGCGGGCGATACGACGTCAATATGCGGCTGGCTTCTGCAAGCTCGCCCTGTGCCATCTGTTCCACACTCGCCTTCAAAGGCCGCAGCGGACGCAGCCCTCTTACAATGAACCAGAGGACCACACCAATGCCTGCAAGGGTAATCAATAACAGAAGCCCATAGAACGGAATACTCGACTTCAGGATATCTGCCTCGATGCTGCCAATAACAGATACGGCTGTATCAATTCCGAGCGCACCAATCATGACACCATTTTGGTCCACAATCGGAGCATAGGACGAGATATATTCGCCGTACTCCTCATTGTTAATGATCGGTGAGCTAGCCGTATTCCCTTGCAGCAGCCGCTGGACAGCATCGCTTGGAATATCGGTGACTTCATTAATCGGAGAAGCCTTATCGGCATCTTTCATGCCATCCACCATAATAAGTGGCGTGCCTTGATCATCTATTTTGACAAAATACACATACATGGCCCCAATGCTTACGCGAAAATCATCCAGTTCATCACGAATCTTCAGGAACAACTCATTTTCCTTCGGATCTTGGGCAAATTCGGCATAGGGTACAGTATCCATCTGCTGAACATAGCTCTGTGCAATCTGGATATTGTAACTTGAAATGGCCTCCTGCGCGGCTAACTTCATATTGGCCAACTGAAGCAGCATGCTCCCCGTGTAGATCACCAACATCACCAGTGTAACCACTGCAACAATTCGCACCACCAAACGCTTTCTGAAAAACCTGACCATCCGTTCCTCTTCCTCTCCCCTGAAACCCAAGCCGCTATCATCTGTCCTACCCAAAAGTCATAGGCTTGAAGCACTAAGTATGGGAAAATAGTATATGAATATGTCGAATTAAGCAAGAAAATATTGGATGTCTTTAAAACGCTGTCATCACTGTGTCAGCTTCAATTGGATGGAACTCTGTTGCTGCCTGCTTGAGGTAAAATTGTACGTTATAGTGCAAATAAAAAAACTCCAACGTGGTCGTCAGAGTTTACCGTATTATTCGTTGCATGATTGACCCTTGTCGCCATGATTACCGTCTACATGTTTCAGTGCAGCCCGGTGCTTTTTCGTTTCCAAATCAGCTTGTCTTACAGGGATAGGCAATCGGCTTTCTTTGTTAATTAACGCCAGGGTCACTTCGGTAGCCGTATTGATATCAATCCCATTGCCACAGGAGACAAAGATCGGTTTGACCTGTGAATGCGTTCGCAGTGCACGGCCATAGACTTCACCGTTAATCACAATATCCGTGAATTTACCCGATTCGCTTGCTGGCATTTCATAGTCCGTGTCTTGAATTCGGAGATAGCTTTTGGCGATCCCGATGGTAGGCTTGTTGAGGTAAAACGAAGCATGTGTGGCAATCCCCATATGCCGTGGATGCAGATAGCCGTTTCCGTCAAACATGACCAGATCCGGATCATTCTCCAGTTGGCCTATCGTATCCAGGATGAGCGGCAGCTCCCGGAAGGACAGATACCCTGCGATGTAAGGCACCTTGATCTCATCCTGCAAGGACTTCGTTTCCACAATCTCATGGGTAGTGTAATCCACTACGCTAATGCAGCACACCGCAAGTGTCCGGTCTCCATCCTCCCAGTACGCCAGGTCCACACCTGCCACGAGACGGACATCTTCCATGTTGAAGCTGTTCTGCAAGTGTATTCTTGTCACCAGCTCCCGCTGGATCTGATCAAAGGTTTCTTCGTTGAATGCTTCAGGGGGTGAAATGTTAAGTTGATTCAATAATGGCACCTCTCCGCTGGATTTTGTTAAAAAATATCTGTACCTCAGTAGGGGAGACAAGCTCCCCTTCATTTATTTTACCTCTTCTGTCTTTGTAGCTGCCGTTGGTAACTGAATCATTGGTGTATTGGATCCACTGACATATGGCAGCACACCGTCCCACTTCTTAATCGTTTCGTATTGAACAAGTTGGGTTGTAAGTGATTGTTGAAGCTCTTTATTTGCTTTGGCTTGACCTTCTGCTTCGATCAATAGTTTGTCTGCATTACCTTGTGCTTCCACACGTTTTCGTTCTGCCTCTTTCTTGGCAATTTCAAGCTCAGTCGTTTTACGTTCCAACTCTTGAGATGCCTCAACTCGTTTATCTATGGCTTCTTGGGTTTTTGCATCTGGTTGAGGAACACCAACGGTCACATTGGATACAATGAAACCCAGTTCTTTGACATCGTCTGCGAAACGCTGTTGAACGTCTACGCCAGCCTCAGATGATTTTTCTCCATATACATCAATTACAGTAAATTTAGAAATACCTTTCCGTGCTGCATCACGAAAACGTGTTTTCAGATATGTATCTTCAATTTCCTGAATGCTAATGGGTCCAAAAGTATTGAAGATCGAAGACACTTGGCTTGGTTCTACTTGATAGTTGTAAGCAAAATCGATTGTGATGTTTTTTCCGTCAGACGTAGCAATCTGTATATCCTTGTATTCAACAGTTTGGATTCGAATTGGATATTTGGTTACTTTATCAAAAGCACCAACCAACTTCCAGCCCTGACTCAGCGTATTATCCTTTACACCCCCATTTGGTGAATAGACAACGCCAACATATCCGTTAGGAATTCGTGTCACAAAAAAGCTAACCAATACTACTCCTACAATAATCACTAAAGCTACTGAGATGGCTCCCACCTTAAACGTCTTTAGATTCTTCATTTACATTCTCCTCT
Source organism: Paenibacillus sp. P13VS (assembly GCF_015143645.1). NCBI lineage: Bacteria > Bacillati > Bacillota > Bacilli > Caryophanales > Paenibacillaceae > Paenibacillus > Paenibacillus sp. P13VS. The sequence goes on from NZ_WYEV01000004.1 coordinate 712,654, forward strand.
TGTTTGAATTTGTTGTATCTTTTCAACACTCTTCTACCTACCATATTGAATAGCGGGAACATTAATGACCATAGAATAAACGCTAAGATAAAGACTAAAATAATTCCTCCAATGAATGGCATATTCGTCCTCCCTCTATGGTTGTATCCAAATACAAACTTCATCATCACCTAGAAACTCACACAGATCGTATGCGTTCAATGAATTACACTTCTGCTTAAACTCTCCCCCTGATAATCCTTCGTAAACCAAACTTTATTTAAAAATGTTATTAAATCCGTCTCTCCCTTCTCCCAGTCGTTAACTAAAATATTTAATTCTTCTAATTATATACTTCTATTTTCATATCTGGTTTCAATGATCTCTAAAGGCTTCTTGCTGACCAAGGATCTCTGCCTCACTTTTCAACATTGTAAAGACATGAAAGAGCAAGACCTCGTTCCTGCCTGATCTCAACTCTCTGAGCTCATTCCTTTGCACATAAAAAAAACACCCCGGCATACATGCCGAGATGTTTGTTCAGTGCAGCTCGATGACCAACTCCTGCTGGATCTGACCAGAAATTCTTCGTTAAATAATTCTGGGGTTAAAATGTTAAGTTGATTCAATAAGGGTACCTCTCAGTTAGATTTGTAAGGGATATCTATGTCTTCTCCAACTTCATCTATAGACTCTTCAATGATTTCCTTAACTTCCCTATCCAAATCCATATTTAAAGCTGACTTCATCAACTCATAACTTTTTCGCAAATTCAGGGTTTATAACTACATAGGCATAATTATCGACCAGTTCCCCAGATGAAACCTCCCTAAGATTAATCGACTCTTGATCTTAGATTAGATTCTAACAATTCGTGAGTATAGACCTTTCTATCAGCTAATTCTGATAACGTTTCTAAAACGTCTATGCTGTCCAAATCATCGGTGTTTTCAATTAAATCCAAGTAAGCATTAAAGTACTTATTTAATGTTTCCTTCGACATTACATCAGGTAAGTTTTTAAAGTCCTAAAGTTTCATACTTACCTTTGCAAGCTATAATTAAAATATCCTCAATCGAACTAGTCAGACTAAACCTCCCTTATTCATTATTTTCATCTTTCTTTGTGTAAGGCAACCATCATCTAATCATGACATTAAATTCATTAAGACTTGTCTGTATACACTTCTGAGTTAAGGGGAATTTCAGATTGGTTGATTGATCTACCAACACAGATACCAATGCTTTTCTTATTCATTAATGAACTTGAGATTTGTATTGAAACCACTTCTATTGAAAATTCTTTTTTATCAGGTGTTCTAATAACAATACGATTATCGATGCGATTTTTAATTTGATCATGGCTGAGATCATCAAGTTCAGGATTGATCCCCACTAAAATAGTGCCATATTCCAATGATTCAAAAACATCTCCAACATTCATCAATTTATACATACTAATCTCCTTTCTATCTATGTTGAATATAAAGTTCATTCTTGACATCTCGTACACGGAGATTTGCATTTTTCAATCTAGTAATTGCATCTCTTAATAGTGTTATTCTCTCTACAGAAGTTAACTCGGGAGCAAATCTCGCTGCTCTTATGCTGGCTTGAGCTTCGTCTAAAGCAAAATTCCGTGTATACGTATTATCATCAAGATTATATAGTTCAAAGGCTCTTCCGCTTTTAAACGCTTCATAATGTCCAATAATTTCATGAGCTACAGTAGCTCTACCCGAAACACGTGCGTTGGCACTCAATGTGCCAATTCCATGGGACTCTGCAGGTAGAACGTCTGTATTGATATACAGTCTGTCATACATCATTCCGGTATTCCAATGTTCTCGAAACACTATATTCTCTTCTGGGAAACCTAATCTTTTAGAGTAATTAACCAGTTCGGTTTTCTGGGCATCTGTTAGTTCTAGTTCGTTCCTCAAACCGTCTGAAGATATCTGACGATGATCCCCTTTTCCTATTTCCTTTTCCTTCTCCAGAAACTCGGAGAATCCAGATGATTCTCTCGCCTTTTTACTCTCGGCAATATTGTCCAATACTCGAATGCGGGGATCCTGAAAGCCATTAAATCCACCCGTCATTTGTCCTGTACCCGATGGACGTGTGAACGAATTTATTTTCGCGCCCCCTCCTGAAGATGTCAGTAGATTATGCGGTTTGATCATAGAAGAGGCATATCCGGTACCAACCATCAGCCCTCCCATACCAATCATATTCGCCCAGTGTTCGCTGGACCAGGCATTGGTTGGCATAGTAGCCTCCCTAATCGTGCCGTGAATACCGAATGTAAGCCAGTTTGCTGTATCATTGGGGGAGTTAAATGCTTTATCCGCCCGGTCTACATATCCCTCAACCAGTCCACTCGGGATACCAAACGTCCAGTAATCCAGGAATCCCCCTACACTATCATAACGTTTTTGATATCGATCGTCCGCAGATTGCATAAATGCACGACCCAACTCGGCCAAGCTGTCAGCTGATTTTTGGAATGCATTACGGTTGTCCGCTGCCGGAGCACTACATTCATCCGGCGGTGGGGGTGCACACCTCGAATCATAAGATTGCACTGCTTGCTGATCTGCAAGTCTGAATTTTTCTGCATGTCCTTCGAGTTCTTTCGAAATCGACTGAGATAATGAAACAAAGTTATCCATTTTCTTTTGGGCAACCACAAAATCAACGTAAAACTTTTCCTTTGTGCTTCCATCCCACTGTCTTTCGATCTCGAATAAATGTTGTTTCAGGATACTATTCATCTGAAAAACCTGGCTCTGTGCGACTGCAAATTGTTTAGAAACAGATGATAATTGTTCAGGTGTTACCTTTATCGTTGTCATATGATACCTCGTTCGAAATATGTATTACGTTGTTATAAGAATACGGCAGGCACGAAATATTGAATTGATTCAAATATATACACTTGGCCTTCTATTATAAAATGGAACAAAATTATTTCGTAGCGACTGCTGGTTTATTTCCATAGTTCGTATCACCCCCAATATCTCCCAAATGTAACAGATCATATCTTCCCTTATACTCTGAGTCCATTCCTTTGCACATAAAAAAACATCCCGGCATACATGCCGAGATGTTAAATCCATGTAGAGGTACATACCTCTACTCTTCAATTTTACTTCTGCAAACCTTAAACTTCTTGTCCATTCGACTTCCTGAACCGGATCAGGGACCAGATAATCAATATGGCTAGAACACCGAGGCAGATACTGATACTGAACCGATTGGCCTCATCGAATATGAACATCACCGCAATAACACCAAGTGCAAGTATGGTGAGTCCGGTTACGTAAGGGAATCCCCAGACTTTGAATGTCGGTGTGACCGGGTAGCTCTTCCGCAATTTTAACTGGGAAGTGGCAATGCAGATCCATACAAGCATCACGACAAACCCAGGCACTGCCAGCAATACGCGGAACAATTGATCCTGAGCGAACAGTCCAAGCATGGAGCCTCCGAGCAAAATAACGGAACAGACCAAGAGCGTATTCACCGGACTTCCGCTCCGATTGGTTTTGGACAGTGCTTTGGGAGCCTCACCGCCCACCGCCATGGAATGAAGCATCCGCGATGCGCCGTAGATGCCGGAATTGGCAGCAGATAGAACGGCAGTAACCAGAATAAAGTTCATAATATGTGCTGCTCCAGGCAGACCTGTGGAAGCCAATACTTGTACAAACGGGCTGCTCTCCGGCCCGAGCTCATTCCATGGAATGAGACCACAGATGATGAGAATGGGCAGCGTGAAGAACAAAATAATTCGGAGCATGAAATTGCCCACAATTTTCGGCATGACCTTGTCCGCATTTTCCGTCTCCGTCAGCGTCAGACCAATGAGTTCCGAACCTCCATACGAGAACATGACGACCAGCAGCGCGGAGAAGATCGATGACCAACCATTCGGGAGGAAACCTCCGGCTTGTGTGTAATTTTGCAGATAAGGTGTATTATCACTTGGAATAATGCCAAAGATCAATGCAGCACCCAGGATGATAAAAATAATGATCATGGCTATCTTGATGCCTGCCAGCCAAAATTCAAACTCCCCGAACACCCCAACACTCAGCAGATTAACGAGTATAATAAATGCCGCGCACGCCAGACTTAGCATCCATAACGGCACTTCCGTGAACCAATATTGCAAGAAGCTCCCCGCAGCAATTACCTCAATGACACATACGGATAACCATAGGAAGCAGTACATCCACCCCATAACAAAGGATACCCTGCTGCCGAAGGCTTCCTGCACGAAGTCTTTCATGTTTTTGTTTTTATAGACGGTAGCCATCTCCGCCATCGCTGCCATTACAACCAGCAGTAATAGGCCGGCAAAAATGTACGTTAAAATAACACCCGGACCTGCGAGTCCAATCGTTTCGGCACTGCCCTTAAAAATTCCGGTTCCAATGACACCGCCCATGGCCATGAAGCTGATGTGTCTTGGTTTAAGTTTTTTCTGTAATGTTCCTTCTGTTTGAGCCAATTCAAGTCCTCCTGATGTCAACAACGTCTGTAATCTTCTCTCAAGCTTTTATAACATAATTTCCAGTATACCCTATTGTTCATGTCTCAGCACAGAGATTCATTATGGCAAATTCATTCAATTCAAGCGCCCACGCCAAAAAACCAGAACCCTGCCAAGGCAGAATCCTGGTTGATTACCCTTTTGTAAACGAAATTGAAACAATGAGGAGGACTATGCGAGCGGTGATAACTCCTTCGTCATGAATGCACTATTCGGGTCCAATATATAATCTGCAAAAGGCTCGCAGTATTCGAATCCGAAGTCTTCATACATCCGGCGTGCCGGGATAAACGAATCCATCGATCCGGTCTCCAGGCTAATGCGTTTGTATCCCCGAGTTCTGGCAACCTCAATGATGTGAGTCAGGATTTGTCTCGCTACGCCTTTTCGAAGATGAGCTTTGGCTGTACGCATTGATTTCAGTTCGGCATGCTCGGCGCTCAATTCCTTCATGGCTCCACATCCCAGCAATTCCTCACCTTCCCATGCGCACCAGAATGTAATCTCTGGTTTCTTCAATCCATCCAGATCCAATGCATGAATGCTTTCCGGCGGCGAATCTTCGGCCATGCCAAGCAAATGTTCTGCGATTAACCCCTTAACCTGATCCCCACTCAAATCATCCACTCTGATCTCCATAACAACCACTCCTGCCAACAATTTTGGTGTACTCCATCGCTGTTTTTAAACTATATGATTTCATCTTACTACCGTGGCAGGTTTACTGACAAGAGTTTAAGAAAACCCACTGAAAAGTGTATTGTGATCCCCTGAAATTTCCAGTATGATGGGGCTATCTGATTTTCAAAGGGGCGAAGATATTGAGCCAACCATACAGTTCATTTTCGTACTGAGGTGAAGCGAGCTTCATTTATCTTCAAAGGAGACCAACATGACACTGACAACGGACAACCTGTTTTATAGCAAACGATTGAAAATGACACCTCCACGTGAGGGAGACGTACAGACGATGCTGCAATGGAATGAAGATCCCGAGTATCTTCGTAATATGGATACCGATATCGCCATCCCCTACTCGGAGAAGCAATTGGAGGATGAGGGGGAAACGAAAAACAAAGAAGTATACTTCAGGCTTCGAACACACGAAGAGGATACACTAATTGGTTTTGTTGTCATTCACAGCATTGAATGGAATAACCGCTGCGGGCAGCTGGCCATCGGCATTGGACTCGCCGAACACCGCAACAAAGGGTATGGAACAGAAGCGTTGCATCTGATTTTGCGATATGCCTTCCATGAAATGAACCTCGATCGTGTGGGGCTGGATGTCATTTCCTATAATGCAAAAGGGATTCGTGCCTATGAGAAGGCCGGTTTTCAGTTAGAGGGACGAGCACGCTCCGCGGTATACCGGGACGGACGCCGTTATGACCGCCTGATGATGGGCATTCTGAAGCCGGAGTGGGAAGCACTTAATCCAATATAAATGGAGGAAGAACAATAATGGCCTTGAATACAGAAGTCACGGAGTTTATCGAACAGATCTCAACCCCCTGGCAAATCGCCGTAGCAGGACAATTACGCCAGCTCGTGCACGATTCCATTCCGGACGCGCAGGAGCGCATACAATACAAGAAGCCTCATTTCCTGAAGAATGGCAAATATGCAGCGGTCATCTCCCCTTCCAAACAGGCGGTGTCCTTCACCATTTTTAATACGGCTGCTCTTGATCTGCCCGATGGAGTATTCGAAGGACCAGCAGAACGCAAAACGATTAAAATCAAGGAAAAGGATACACCGGATTACGAATGGCTGGCAGGTCTCCTAACGCAGGCATCTGCAGAATTGTAGAAGGATGTACAAACTAATCTATTATAAGTGATTTCGTTCGAGTCTACTATGTTAGACTTGTTCTATTTCAAGATAATATATGTAGTCCTGTAATTTGAATATGATGCTCTTAACACTATATCCATCCGGTTATCGAATCCTAAATTGCTTTTGTTTTTTAAAGCGTAAGAAAACGAAAATAAAATACACCAGGTCAACCATGGTGGGCCCTGACCATGCTCGGCCTGGTTTATATAACGACGTTCCCCACATTCATATTAAAAAAACTACGAAACAAGCGTTTAGTGATATTGTGGCTTCATTGGGGGTGTTATAATCCTTGTTGTTGAGACTGTAGAGAGTTTACACATAAAATGCTTCACAGCTCTATCGACTTCTCTAGTTCATACACCTCATTGCATCTTTTATTTATCCATTCTACTGCTGATTCTGCATCTTCTCTTAACATAACGCCTTGTTTGCACTTATACTGATAATTTTCCTTTGCCCATAGCAGTATAATCTTTGTATATTCTAAAGTCTCAATTTTACATGTACTGTCCTCTTCATCATCTTCGGCAAAAATGTCTTCAATAGTTGTAAAACGTTCATCTGATTTTATTATGTTTACATTCCCCCCACCTTCGTATAAAGTTACCCTTCCTTTTAATAATTCGAGTAATTTTTCAATTTCATCCTTTACAGTAGGAAAATCCCCAAAAATATCCGAACCTAGTGAATTACTAATCAGATAACCATTCTTTAATGATGTATCTATACCGAAATCCAAAATAACCTCATTAAAATCTTCATTATATTCAGTGGTATACAAATATTTAATCATATAGTTATCTCCATTCTCTTAATACAACGGATATGCTGACGTGATTTTCCCATTTTTTACAACAAACTCAATATTCATTCCTGTACTCGCAGTCCCTCTATATCTATTATTCTTGAAAACAACTTTGTTGTCGAAAGCTATATTGTGCATGAGTAAAATCAGCATAAAAGTTTTCTTTTGTACTCCCATCCCATACTCTCTCAATCTCAAATATCCGTTGTTTCAGGTTGTTATTCATCTGATAAATCTGGTTCTGAGCAGCTTCGAACTGTCTGGATACAGCAAGAAGTTGCTCTGGTGTTACTTTCATAGTAGTCATAGCGTACCTCATATAATAAGTTTCCGTTGTTAAACGAAGCTTTCATCCTCCACTACAATGCCACAAGAATTCGGCCACCCGTAGTATGAAATATTATTATAAATGAGGCACACCGTGAGTAGGTAGCTACTCACGATGTATTTGCATAGTCCACTTTTCCCTAATTATATCCAAAACATAATACTACTTGGAACCTATTCTGCTTCCTACTCATCTAAAAATTCAATACTTATAAGTCCGATCATTCGGCAATCTAGTTAAGATTGCTGATACGTCACCGCAGTCATCTGACACGGCTCACATAGAAACATATAATACATACCCTCGCCATACTCCTCAATCTGTGCCCAGTCTACCTGCCCAACCGCCTTCATGGTTGTGGTGCAGCAGGGACAGACCGGATACGCTGCATCCTGAACCCATCCAGGATGACCGCCAATCTGGGATAGTGACGGTTCCATGGCCCACTCACTGCCATGGAAAGCTTGACGTGGTTCTGTCGAAATGTAGAATGAATCACCAGCATCCGGAGCAGGTTCAAACGAGTTTTCCGGATCAATATCATCCATTCCTACTGGAATGACATTGTGGGTACTCCAGAAGGGCTCCCCTTTTGAGCTAGTCTCCATATACACCACACCGTAGCAGCTGCAGTTGATACAAGTTTGAATCTGTAGCTTTTCAGCTTGCCAGGAAACAGTTTGCAAGGCCGGATGTCTAACATCCAGAGCAACCAAAGTGGTTAAAGCGGTTCCACACCATGGACAGCTGCCGGTACTTGTTTGAAGCATTTGAATGGGTACGCCGCTTGAAGGCGCAATCGTTCCATCCTTTGCATCACCTTTATATAATGAATAACTTGGGCTGATGAACAATTCTCTTCGCTTCCCGTCCTTGGTGAGTTCCCACCCGGCTTCTAAGGTGTATTGTTCTGGTCTCACATATAACGGATCTGCCCAGGCCGGCGGAGACTGCTTCCACTGCCAGAACTGCTCCACGACTACCTCATCGCCGATATAGGCTAACATAATCAGGATATGGTTACGATTCTCGTCATCGGTGTGCACCTGCTGCAAGAACTGATCCCGCACTTTCGCTGAAGCACTTTTATACAGGAGCGCAGGGTAGTAGATCTCCTGCTCCAACAACTCGGGAATCTGTGCAGCGAGCGAGATATCATGGTAACAGACCAGGTACAGCAGAATGTCTTTGCCGGTATCAACATCATCGGTACGAATCAACTCCATCGCATAGTCTGCCATCGCTTCCTGCTGCTCCGCAGACAGTGACAGGTAGACTTGCTCTTGAGAGCGTTCATACGGCACATAGTGAATTAATGGATCGCGTACATGAGTTGTATGCATGATTTTCAGAATCTCCACCGGATCATGTACTCCCTCATACAAATTCACGTCCCGTCGATTCGCTTCAATGTATTTCCGATGTTCCTCCCGCTCCATCTCCTGCTTGCAGGGCATGCAGTACCCACCTGTCTTGGCCGCGGTTGCCGGTAAAATCGTATTGGTGCATCCTTCACGGATACACGGAATGCGTTCTGTCATTCCTAAGGACCTCCTTGCCGTCTGATCGATATACCCCCGAGTATATTACAGGAAAATCATAGGTTCTAATAGACCCTGAAGCTAAGAATATCCCCGATGCGCAAAAGCACGCCACAATTTGTGACGTGCTGCTTATTATAGATATCGCTTCGTCCCGAAGCCACAATTCATCTTAGTGATGTCCCAGCTGGTCCTTGGTAAATTCATAAAAGGCTAATGCATCTTCACTGCTGGCAAAGCCCGCCTGAGCCATTCTGTCACTGCCCCCGCCTTTGCCCTGGTAGGCTCCGAGATTGCCCTTGAAGAATGGACCGCAAGACCACTCCGGCGGCTGCCCGTTCTGAGCCAGAACAACCTTGGCCTCCGAGATGCTGGCAAAGAGCACGATGCCCTCATGATCTTCCGTCAGCTTGGTCGCCAGGCTCTGCATGTCCTTGAGGGATTTGTCCTCGAATACCTGGGCAATAACTAAACCTTCCCGTGCAGATAGGAGTTCCTGAGCATAATACGTATCATTGGTCGACTTGACTGTACTCAGCTCGGACAGAAGCTGTTTTTGGTCTGTTTCCATTTTATCGATACGGTCAAGCAGCTCTTCCCTGCTGGTTTTTAATTTCACCGAAATTCCGTTTAACACCTGTTGTGCTGCCGTGAATTCGTTTAATGCTCGGAATCCACATTTGAAATAGATGCGTGTGCCACCTTTAACCTTCTCCGTTTTCAGCAGCTTAAGGATGCCGATCTCGCCTGTTGCCGCCACATGCGTGCCGCCGCATGCGTTGTATTCCACACCCTCCATCTCGACAATACGAATGTCCTCTGTCACAGTAGGCTGCTTCACGAGTGGCAGACGCGCTGCTTCCTCCGCAGTAACCCAGGAGCTGCTAATGCGAGCATTGCGGTAAATCTGGCGGTTCACTTCTTGCTCAATGGCTGTCAATTGATCCGCTCCCAATTCTGCAGCGGCTACATCAATCGTTGCATATTCGGTCCCGAGATGGAAACTGAGCGTCATCGCATCAGCCAGCTTCAGCGTGATGGCTGACAACAGATGCTGCCCCGTGTGATGCTGCATGTGATCGAATCTGCGCTCCCAGTCAATTTCACAGTGAACCTCCTTCTGCTCAGGCGCCCGCTCGACCTTATGCCATACCTCACCATTCTCGATGTTCACATCAAGTACAGCGACACCTCCGATTCTACCGAGGTCACAGGGTTGTCCACCTCCGTGCGGATAAAATGCCGTCTCTGCGAGTGTGATATATGTACCGTCTTCCTTGTCCACTCTACCCGTAATTTGTGTATGCCAATCCCGCGTGTATGCGGAGTCGTAATATAACTTTTGTGTCATTAACTAATCCTGATCCCTTCTCGTTCAATTTAAGTGCTGATCCATGCACATTCCTTACGTATCTGTTCTACAGATTACACTATTTGGTATTAAGACACCAAATTTCTGCCCTGCCGCTATAGCTTCTTAAACCAAAAAGACCACTCTGTAACCAAGCTACAGAGTGGTCTTTCTTACTTACATTTAACAATATTTTGGATATAAATCCAAACCTTCATTCGATTGAATTAAACCAGATTCCAGAAAAGAGCTGTATTGGCTACCGTAATCATCGTAAACAGAAGCGTATTTACCAGAGCAGCAACCCAAACATTATTGGTTTTTTCAAACAATTTGCGTGCGTACACGGCTGCAATCACCAGGCACGGAATCAGCGCAAACAGCAGAATGGCATTCAACGCTTGCCCAGGGTACATGGCTACACCCGTGGTGAAATCCAAACCATATTGAAGAGCCATCCAGAGGACCAGTCCGCCAACGTTCAAGACGATGGACAGGAACATGCCTCCTCGTTTGCCGCGTGTATTGGCATTGAGCGCTACTGTACTTACGAAGAAGTATATAAGGAAAAACGGTGCATAGCGCAAAGCTGTAATGAAATGCTCGCTCTCGAATGTCCGTACTGCAAACGTCCAGATCCGGAAATCCGTTCCAAAGATCGCCTGCACTGCAAACAGTAGTGCATAGCCAATCACGACCGCAAGAACCGCAGTGACTAGACTGGCAATAATCGTGACCACATTCAGGCTAATGCCATAATCGCTGAAACGAGTCCCTGCATCCTTTTTGGAGAAGTAATGGAAGGCAAACGTCACTACAATCATAATTAGCGCAGATACCAGAGCCCAGTAAACAATTTGGTTCGTTGTCGGTTCATTGAAATACGTGCTTGTAACCACAATCTGATCGGCGTAATTGAATACAAGCCACATGACAAGAGATACAATAGCGAGAAGCACGCTGCCTACAGCGATATTCTTCATTCGCCTGCTGGCCTGATAGTCGGTTTTCTTGCTGCTAGCCAGGATGAATCCAATCACTGCCCCCAGCACGCTTGCAAACAACAGGACCAGGGCAATGATGCGGAGCACATTCAATCCGTTTGCTTCTTTGTCCATCAGAGTCGGGAACAGAATTGCCGGAATTAGAGTACTGAAAACAATTGCAATCCAATAGATTGTTTTCTGCATGCCCCCAACCGCAGCCGATACTGTCGCAATTTCACCGCTGATCGCATTGCGCAGGAATGGCAGTCTGAGCAGTAGCGTTACCAGCGGAACAATCATCAGGAAGAAACCGATCAGGGCTACAAAGTTGAAGGCCTCCTTCGCCCACCAGATCTGATTGCCGGAATCCAGATCGACATGGGTTTGATTCGGTGAAGTTACACCTTCGAATGCATGCGCATAGAAGTCGATCAAATGTCCGGTTGTCGTTCCCGAGAAATGATTCCATGGGTGGGTCTGATTCGGTGTAAACATGATATGTTCACCTGTTTGGGATGGACGTACGACTGTACCTTCTACAGTCAAATCACCCGACTCCACCGGGATAAACTTGCCTGTCTCTCCTCTTGCAGCATCAGGCGCGAGTCCCAGGAAGGCTTTACCAGAAGCTGTTGCTGCGAAGTCCTTGCGTGTGACTGTGCCTTGAACTTCTTTTTCCTCAGCCGTTTTCTCTTCATCCGATTTGTTGAAGAAAAACTCGTCATATTGTCCGGCAATCATGCCCACTGTCCGGCTGCCGTAAGCAGCTTGGAGCTGATCCTGTGGTGCGACCGCTGCTGCATAAGAATAGTCAGAACCAACCGAGATTCCGGCATGAATCATCCGGTAACCTGTTTGCAATGCATTCATCTCATCCATATACATGGATAACAAAGTAGAGAAACCACCCATGGAATGGCCGCTGACAGATACATAGGCGTTGCCTTGATCATCTTTTTTGGTGAAATCCTGTTCATAGATATACTTTGCTGCGTCATACTGGGAATAGATCCAGAAGGTACTGAACAGATCCTTGACCGGAATATCTCCGCTCCAACGTGAATCCCCATGATCGTACATGTCCAGTGCGAGCACAATATAACCGCGTCTCGACATTTCAATTGCAGGGGCATCCTGCATTTCCTTGGTATTCAGATACCCATGAGTCGTGATAATGACAGGCCGTTTGTCATCCGCACCCGCGCCTTTTGGCATGTATAGCAGGCCTGACAAGGTACCGTGATCTGCTTCGAATTTGATTTCTTTGACTTTAACGGAATAAAAGGATGTGTTGAACATCCCGGCGAACAAGCTGCTGAAAATGACCAGAACAAGTGATAAAACCAGCAACCCCTGCGGTTTTTTCAAGAATGATGTGACTGCTCTCATAATAACTCCTTTATCGCTATGAAATGTTAATCCTATGAATGTATGAACGGACCTTACTCTTGTGATGCTTGGATAATGTAACAATACACATGTAAAAATAGACTTAAGTATGGTTAAAAAAGGCACACATAAAGACGCCGGACATCCGGCGCCGTTACCTGTGTCGCTTGCTGCTTATTCTTGCTAATACACTAGCTTCCACAATCTTTTTTTGCTATAAACGATGTCTTTAACCGACTTCTCTACTTCATTGACTCGGAGAGCTCTGTGAAAATAACTCCCAGTGCGTATGCACCGGCATCCGGATACCCCAGACTGCGATCTCCGACCGTACCTGCGCGGCCCATGCGTGCCACGATGTCTTCGGTTTTCTTCGCACCTTCAACTGCCGCTTGTGCCCCTTTGGCAAACGCCGTTTTGAAGTCATCTCCGGCAGTTGCACTTTGTGTCCAAGAATCAGCACAAGGTACGAGTGCATCAATCAGCGTTTTGTCACCCACAACTGCGCCGCGTCCGAAAGACCGCTCACCTGTGGATTGAATGCCTTGCACGGCTGCTTGCATCATTTCGGCAAACTCGGATACATTCAGCTGCTGTTTGTCTCCTACTTCCTTGCCGGCAGCGCGGAATGCCGAGCCCCAGATTGGACCGGATGCCCCGCCGCAATATTCCATAATAACGAGCGAGCATGCATCCAGGAACGAACCGATATCCTTCTTCTCCTCGCTGATGATATGATTCCATTCGCGTTTCAGCTGACGGAAGCCCTTCGCCACGCTCATTCCGAAGTCGCCATCTCCCGCATGCGAATCGAGCTCACAGAACGGTACTTCGTTCTTGATGATGATCTCACCCATCTTATCGATCAGATACACGATATTGTCCAGGGAGAATTGATTGTTGTTAATAACTGCAGCAGATGCAGGTGTCTCCACTTCATAGGAAACCGGAGCATCTTCACCTACAACTGCTTCAAGTGCTTCGGAGTAGGCTACTTGTGCAGCCGGAGGACCGGAAACCTTGAATGCAGGTGTATCACTTTCCTTAAATAACAATGACTTGAGCTCATCATCCAGCTTCAGGATCGTCAGCGATGCGCCAGCCATATCGATGCTGGTCATATAATTGCCTACAAAGGTGGTGGCTACTTGCAGACCCGAACGGCCTGCCAGCTCGCGCTGAACAGAGTTGTTAAGCAGGTACAGTTCCTGCAAAGGTGTTGCACCAAATCCGTTCACGAGCACGGCAATCTCCGCGGATGCATCACCATCCAGCTTCATGTCCGTGAGCAGGGCTTCAACCATCCCGCCTGCCAGCTCATCAGCAGACACAATTTTCTCACGACGAATACCAGGTTCACCATGAATACCAACGCCGAACTCCATTTCATCGTCCGCAATTTCAAACGTTGGTGTCCCTTTGGCAGGTACGGTGCAGGACGTGAATCCAAAACCAATACTGCGTACGTTCTGGGCTGCCTTCTCGGCAACCAGCTTCACTTCTGCCAGACTGCGCCCTTCTTCAGCTGCAGCTCCGGCAATCTTATGGACCAGAACTGTTCCGGCTACGCCGCGGCGTCCTACAGTGTAGAGACTATCCTGTACAGCAATGTCATCTTCAACACGCACATACTGTACATCGATACCATCTTCCTCCGCCAGATGTGCAGCATTCTTGAAATTCATCATGTCACCGCTGTAGTTCTTGATGATCAAGAGTGTGCCCTTGCTGCTGGCCGTTGCCTTAATTGCCTGGTACACCTGAATCTGGGAAGGAGATGCGAATACATCTCCACATACCGCAGCATCCAGCATACCTTTCCCCACATAGCCAGCGTGAGCCGGTTCATGGCCACTGCCGCCGCCGCTGATGAGGCTAACTTTGTCCGTATTAATCTCTCTGCGTTTGATGACCTTATACTTTTTCAAAAATTCAAGCTCGGGGTGCGCCAGCGCAATCCCGTTGCACATTTCCATCACGACATTTTCAGCCTGATTGATTATTTTCTTCATTACTTTGCCTCCTGGCGAGCTTTGTATTCCCGGCCCATACGGTCCGCCGCTGCAATGGCAGCAGCCACTTCAGGAACAGTGATCGGGAATGGCATAGCGTGAATGGATTCTTCCGGAATACATGCGATCTCTGCCACTTTCAGCAGCTCTTCTTGAGTAATGGTATCTACACCGATATCCGCCAAGCTTACAGGCAGTCCCACCTCGAGGCAGAAGTCCATAACTTCATGCAGCTCTTCGGTTGGTGCATTTTCAAGGACGAGCTGTGCAATCGTACCGAAGGATACTTTTTCACCATGGAAGAAGTGATGTGTACCCTCCAGAACCGTCAATCCGTTGTGGATGGCATGTGCAGCGGCCAGACCGCCACTTTCGAATCCAAGACCCGACAGCAGAATGTTGGTCTCAACGATATTTTCCAGCGCTTGCGTTACAACGTTGCTGTCACTGGCTACTTTTGCTTTTGCTCCGTCAGTCAACAGCATTTCATAGCACAATTTAGCCAGCGCCAGTGCTGCATTCGTACCTACAGCAGACGGAGTATATCCTTCGCGGGATCCCATTGGCAGACTTGCGTTTACACGGGAATACGATTTTGCTGTTGCTCTTGCTTCGAAGTACGTAGAGAGTGCGTCTCCCATACCGGATACCAGGAAGCGTGTTGGCGCGTTAGCAATTACAGTTGTATCCACCAGCACAACGCTTGGACTTTGTTTAAAATATGCGTAGTCATCAAAAGATCCTTCTGGTGTATACAATACTGCCGAGTGACTTGTTGGTGCATCGGTTGCAGCAATCGTTGGGCAAATGATCAACGCTTCGCCTTCCGCTACGCATTTGGCTGCATCAATGGCTTTACCGCCTCCAAGACCGATGGTGCAGGTGCATCCTTTTTCCTTCGCAATTTCCTGCAGACGAGCCACTTCCTGACGGGAGCACTCCCCTCTAAAACCGCTTTCAACAAAGGTGATATTGAACTTTTCTGCTGTTGCATCAAGCTTTGCCTTTACACGCTGTACATCATCCGGATGTGCAATCAACAACGCGGAATCTCCGAAGGATTTCACAAAGTAACCAAGGTTCAACAGTTCATCTTCGCCTTGCACATATTTGGTTGGGCTGATAAATGCTTTTCTCATAATGGTATGCCTCCTAAAGATAGTTAATAAGGTGTCGTGTTTATACATCAAATTTGAATGGTTCACTATTAACCTAAATATATCTCATGAATACGAGAGACACATTGGACTTTAATAACAAATAATTATAACTTCCAATCGTAATTTTTTGCTTTTTTCTGAATTCATGGTATGTTATTGTCATTGGATGGTTGAATGTTGACATCATCTTACATTACCCGTTTGCATCCTATTCTAATATGTACAACTTGCTAACTTTTTAGCGCTTAAGGGCCGTTAATCAGGTTAGCTATGGAGGTTCACACAATGATTAAAGAATACTTGCACATTAATAAAATCCTCGATCTAAATAAATGGAAGCGCCTACAGGATTCACTGGCGAATGTAACCAAACTGGCTATCCTGACCGTTGACTACAAGGGCATCCCGGTGACCAGCCACAGCAGCTGCCAAGCCTTCTGCCAAAATGTACGCAAAGATCCCGAGCTTCTTCCCTACTGCCAAAAGTGCGATTCGCGCGGCGGGCTGGAAGCAGTTCGGTTGAATGAACCTTATGTATACTTGTGTCATTTCAATATTATTGATATCGCCATTCCCATCACCATCGATGGCAAATACATTGGAGCCGTAATGGCAGGGCAAGTTAAACTTGCAGATCCGGACAAAGGCACCCATCTGGAACAGATCGTCTCTTCCAAAAATGTGCCCATGCATGAAGCGAAGCTGCAGGAACTGCAGGATAATTATGATCAGCTGCCTGTTATGACCTATGAAGAGATTGTAAAAATCTCCAACATGCTGTCCCTGCTGTGCAACTATATTGTAGAGGAAGCTCTCAATAAAAATTTGCTGGTGGAGATGTTCGAGAAGGCTTCCGGCTCCCAGGAATCCGTTAATCTATCCACAATTTTGCCCGGGTACTCCATTCGCAATATTGAATCCATCAAAAAGGAAATGACCAATGCGATTGCCGATGCCTATCTCAAAAACAGTCCAAGCGATAATGCATGTACCAGCCCTGCGTTGCAGCCTGCTTTTGAATATATTCACAGTCACAAGAGCGAGCAGGTGACACTGAAACATATGGCAGATCTATGCCACCTTAGTCCAAGCTATTTCAGTAGACTGTTCGCCAAGGAGACGGGGGAGAATTTCACAACCTATCTGGCCAAGCTCAAAATCAAATGGGCCAAGCAATTGCTGGAGGTTACCGACATGCCGATCTCACAGATCAGTGATGAGCTGGGGTTTAACGAATCCGGGTACTTTATCAAAATTTTCAAAAAATTCGAAGAGATCACGCCTGCCTTATATCGCAAATACATTCAAGAGCAATCTGTCACCTAGTCGTGGATAAGCATCAGAACTTTACCCGAATTCCGTTCCTGAACAGCAATGCTTCCTTCTCCAAAACCGCCAATCGGGAACGGGTTCAGGTGTTCAATCCCGGTGGAGTTTCCTGAAATAGAATTTTTTAGCCTTCGTTATTCCTGATTGCCATCATCTCCAGCAAGCCTCGTAATGCAGCCGATAGATATTCACTTCGGGCATGTACAAGTCCCACTTCCAACCTGCAGTATGGCTCTGGCAAAGATATCACTGAAACTTCTCCTCTTAATTCGGCTTGGACAACCGAAGAACGCGGGAGTAATGATACCCCTATGCCTGCAGATACACCACTTAGAATCGTGTTCAGTGTTCCAAATTCCATTACATTGAGCGTATGGACCCCACGGCTATGTAGAAAAGCTTCAGCTTGAGTTCTGTGCGTACACCCAATCTCAAAGAACAACATCGGTTTATCTAAAACTTCTGCCATTTGATGCAAGCCGGGTTCCGCAATCATAACCAGTTCTTCATCAAACACCTTAATATAGTTTAGTTCAGGATGCTCGACTGGCCCATAGACTAAGGCTCCTTGCAGATCATGCTGCATGACCCTCTGATTCAGCTCATGAGTCCCTCCTGTGACAAGTGAAGTCTGTACTTCTGGATAACAGGAATGGTATTTAGCCAGGAATGGAGCAAGGAAGCTGGAGGCCGCTGTCTCAATGGAACCTAAACGAAGCTTTCCTGCCGGTTTGCTTCCTGTTTGAGTCGACAATTCTGCTTCATGCAACAAATCCAGTATTTTATCTGCATACTCGAGCAAATGATCTCCAGCAGGTGTAAGTACCATTCCCCGGTTCGTGCGATGAAAAAGTGAAACTTGAAGTTGACTTTCCAGCTGCCTGATCCGCGTTGTAACATTGGACTGCACATAATTCAGTGCCAATGCCGCTTTACTAATACTTCCCTCTCGAGCAACTGTCCGAAATATTTTCAGATCTCCTGCATCCACGATAATCACCTGCTTGCTAGCTATTATTTTTATTAATACCCACATTCAATTCTGTTCATTTTACGTGAAACCACCCCAACTGTACAATGAGGTTCAATCATGACCTTTAATTACATCAACGGGAGGAATAACATTATGAAAGCTATTATACATTCAGGCCGAAGTGGCCTCAGGGGGCTCCAATATACATCATCCACAAGTCGAGCAACGGGGCTCGGCGAAGTCAAAATCGAGTTAAAATCCGCCGGTCTTAACCATCGCGACCTCTTCATCATGGCAGGTCGGACAACCCATGACGCTCCGCTCATTCCAGGCTCCGATGGGGCTGGTATAATAGTAGAAACTGGCGAAGGCGTTGTACACCCTTCTGTAGGTGATGAAGTCATTATTCATCCAACTCTTGGTTGGAAGTGTGCAGCAGATGTGCCACTTGTACCTGAGATCGTAGGCGGACCAACGGATGGAACACTTGCACAGTATATTACCATCCCTGCCGAAAATGCATTACCCAAACCATCTCATCTAACTTGGGAGAAAGCAGGGGTATTATCCCTATCGGCATTGACAGCATACCGTGCATTATTCACCCGTGGTGGTCTTCAGCAGGGAGAACATGTTCTGATTCCCGGCATTGGAGGTGGTGTAGCCACCTATGCTCTTCTCATGGCAGTATCCGCCGGAGCCAAGGTAACCGTAACCTCAAGGAGCGAAATGAAGCGAAATGAAGCCATTCGTTTGGGAGCTGTACAAGCATTGGGCAGTCATGAGGATTGGAGTAAGCAAAACAAGCTTGACCACGTGGATCTGATTTTGGATAGCATCGGACAAGCTCTTTTCCCCCAATATTTCAATATTATCCGACCCGGTGGTCGAATCGTAATGTATGGCGCAAGCTCCGGAGATGATCTGACTCTTCCGATCCGATCCATCTTCTTCCCTCAAGTAAGCCTGATTGGTACTTCCATGGGAAGCCATGAAGAGTTTGTACAGATGCTGCAATGGGTGGAACATCATGATATACATCCTGTAGTCGATAGAGTATATGCGCTACAGGACACAGCGAAAGCGTTCGAACGGATGGAAAAGGGAGAGCAGTTTGGCAATCTCGCTATACGGATTGAGTAATAACTAATCATATGAATTATTCAGGAGGTTTTGTTATGTCTGACCATGCACAATTGGTAGAACAGGTTCGCAAGCTGATGAATGCCGAGGGAACCGAAGCGGAACTGGATGATATGCTGACTGAGCTGCAGCAGCAGCTGCCCTATGCGGAGATCAGTAATCTGATTTTCTGGGATGATCGAGACCTGACCCCCGAACAGATCGTGGAAGAAGCACTGGCAGCCCGTCCTATTCAGCTTCCGCCCCAATCCTAGCTTCTCATTCAGGAGGTGAATGATCTACTATGTCTGATGTAAACTATAGTAACTTTGAACAACTAGATTTCGACGCACTCAGTGGAGAAGAAAAGCAGCAGGCTCTTCGCAATTTGACCGAGCTAACAGACCATCATCTCACGCAGCAAGTCCTTGCTATTGGTATGAATTCTCAAGAAGAAGATCTGGTGCGCATCGAAGCCTGGCGTGTACTTGGTATCGCAAGCTCCTCTGATCCCCTGGATGAAGTCCTGCATGCTGCTGCGCAGCTTGTTCGTGACCCGGACGAAGATGAGGATGTACAAAACTACGCTTTGCAGACTCTGGCCCTACTGCCCATCACCGAAGCCGAGATTCAATTGGCTCTGGAGGTTTTGCAGGGGAATGCCTACATCCTGATCAAGGGAGCTGCCTTTGCTGTTCTTGCCGCCCATCAACATGTTTCCGGTGCCAGGTCGGCGTTAGAATCGCTTCAATCCGATCCCGATTTCGGCTCTTCCGCGAAGCGGGTATTACAATCGAACCAAGGAAGTGATAACCCATGAACAAACATGACCCTTCTTCCGGTGAACATGAAGCTTACGAAAATATGGATCAGTCCCCTGCAGCATCGGGAGAACATGCCGTTAAGCCTGTCTACCTTACCCAGGGTGAGATCAATGCCTTGCAGAAGGCGATCATGTTCCTGAAATTTGAATGCGAGGAAACTGACTCTCTCCTCTACGCGGGCAGTCCTCTGTTGAACAGTGTGCTGGAAAAGGTACGGGATGCGCATGACTATGCTGAGTACAGCAAAGACTTTCACTCCCGTCCCAATGAATATGCCGAACGTTTTATGAGAGCCAAACTGGAGCGTTCCTACGCAGAAGAATTAGACCCACGTGAACGAACAGCAGAACAACGGGCTGAAATTCTAGGCGCCTGCATGTACCCTTTTCCAGTGAAATAGCATTCAGTATGTTTGGGTATCTGCATGATTAAATATGGATGGTCTAGCTAACTGCTGCTGTGGTCGTATAAACTCATACCACACTTCTTCCAAATTTTCGTTATAATGTAAGCATTACACCGAGAAACGGGAGGCGAATTATGGAAACCGAAGGTTTACGCAACGTTGAACAACTAGCCTTGAAGAAACACAAGATTTACAAACAAAGTTTAATCAGGTACCTCTCACGTTCCATGTTAGCCAGCATGTTTATTGGATTTGGTGTGATCGTGGCGTTTAAAACAGGTAATTTCTTTTATATGGAGCAGTCCCCATTTACATACCCCATGGCAGCACTCACGTTTGGAGCGGCTATTATTCTGATTGCGTATGGCGGGGGTGACCTGTTTACCGGAAATACGTTTTATTACACGTATGCTGCACTCAGGAAGAAGCTGCGCTGGCTCGAAGTCGTGAAGCTGTGGATTGCCAGTTACAGCGGGAATCTGATGGGCGCAGCTGTCTTTGCTCTATTAATCTATCTGACGGGATTATTCGATTCATCTCAGGTCAATGGATTTCTGCTAAGTGTGGTGGAGCACAAGATGGAGGCACCGGCAATGCAGCTCTTTTTCCGGGGGATTCTATGTAACTGGCTCGTGTGCTTGGCGTTCTTCGTACCGATGTTCATGAAGGAGAATGGCGCCAAGATGTTCGCCATGATGCTGTTTGTCTTTTGTTTTTTCATCTCGGGATATGAACACAGCGTAGCCAATATGTGCACGTTCGCCATCGCGCTGGTACTGAATCATCCAGGAACAATCTCGTTTGGCGGGGTCATTCACAATCTCGTTCCGGTAACCCTCGGCAATCTGGTGGGAGGCGTGCTGCTGATGGGCTTCATGTATTATGCGGTGAACAAACCATTTCTCGATGATGAGACTCACTAACGTATGAAAAATCCCCCGCGACCATCCATCTCAAGATGTTGGTTACGGGGGACTTCTATTTTAATTCCAGATGTAATATGGGAAAAGGATTCCCTGAGCCATCCAGCTCCGATCTGCCTGTCTGTACAAATCCCATTCGGGTATAAAACCGGGCTGCTCCTTCGTTTTGTTCATTCACATCCACTTTGAGATCGTTACCCTTAAGGTCAATGGCATGCGTAACAAGCATCCGTCCGACACCTTGCCCATGCTGGTCCACATCCACGAATAACATCTCAATGTGCTTGCCATCCAGCCCCATAAAACCAACGGGTTCTCCCGCCGAGTCCACTGCTTCCCATACTTCCATGCCTGACAGAGCTTCACTCACCACACTTTTATAGAAGACAATATCCTCTTCAGCCAGAAATGTGTGCGTAGCCCGTACAGCTCGTTCCCAAATGGCAACCAGCTTGGCATGATCCAGTGCCCGGTATGGTGTAACCATCATGTTCAATTCCTCCCCTCCGATGTAGTGATTATTATATTGCATAAATCCAAGGAGTGGGTAAAATCAAATGCTGTTTATTGCTGAAAAACAACCCAACTCTGCTATTCTAGGTGTCCTCCGGCTTCCAGCGAAACGTAACAGCGGATTGAGATGGCAGTGTATATTGAAACGACTCTTCCTCCATGACGACACGGAAAACAGTATCTTCGTTACCTGTGTTAGCTGCAACCAATACCATGGTTCCATCCGGGTTGCAGAAGGCCACATTCTTCAATTCGTCCCGTTCCTCTGTAGATTCCACTCTTACAGCTCCTGCACGAACGTAACGGCTAAGATGTGCCAGCGCATAATATTCAACATTGCGTGTCACTTCACCCGTTTCCGGATCAATGGTCACTACCCCCCGGCAATTCGCACAGCCTCCATTGGTTGGTCCACCTTGCGGATCCAGTGCAATATTCCAGAGCAGTACGCTTTGAGCCCAGTTTCGCGGAGCACCGATCATTAGATTGGACATCTGCCAGCCTAAATTTTCACCAAAATCAGAACTCCACTCCCCCCCGCTGCACTCGGTAAAATAAATATGTTTATCCGGGAAGCGATCATGCACTTCCGTCATGGAGGACGGATCCCCTTCATAACAATGGAATGCCGAACCATCGATATATGATGCAGCCGCTTCGTCCCCAAGCACACTGCCCGTGTATTCTACCGCCTGATCCCAGTTATGGTCATACGTGATGATTCGTGTGTCCAGTCCTGCATCCTGCATAGCAGGCCCAAGGTAATCCCGAATAAACATGGCCTGTTCTTCGGCTCCCATACTCATGCTCGGATAATTAGCGGTAGTGAACTCCGGTTCATTTTGCAAGGTCATTCCATAGATTGATATCCCCTGTGCCTGAAAAGCCTGAATGTATTTTACAAAATAACGTGCATATGCTTCATAAATTTGAGGATTGTTGTAATCGAGATACCAGCCATTCATTGTCTTCTCGCCATATTTCATCCAGGCCGGGGCTGTCCAGGGTGTGCCCAACACCTTGATGTCCGGTTTCAGCACAGCGACCTGTTTCAGCATATCTACCACTTCCTGATCTTTGTCGATCGAGAAGTGATCCATATTATAATCCGTGCCAGACTCGATATCATTATACGTATAACTTGATGGTTCACCAGATGCATCCACCGAGTAATCAGAAGTACCAATCGTATGACGCACCATATCCAGATTCAATCCTTCACTCGTAAACAGCTCCTTGAGTAATCGTTCTCGCTGTTCCTGCGGAAGCTGATCGAGTAAATAGGTGGCTGAGCCTGTCATGGCAGCACCAAATCCATCCATCGTTTGATACGTTTGGGATGGATCAATGGTGATGGTGTGCTCTGCTTTGGAATGGTTTGCTTCCGTTGATGTTTTTGTCCATTGAATCGGCTGCTGCGGTTCCAGTAGATGCTGCTGATCTCCGGTTGTCAGCCATGCTTCAGCTGTTGCCGGGCTCTTCCCTATTGGTGGTGGCGGGATGGCATCTTCTTCGCTGCGGTCTGTCATCCACCATGCGCTGAAACCAGCCACAATACATACGGCGAGCAGCAGGAGCATCCATCCTGTTTTCTTCTCTCTCCATCGCACGTTCATCTCGTTTACCCCCCTCTCCAAGTGTGGAAAAAAGCCGCGGCCATTCGGCCACGACTCTTCGCTTCTTCCTTTTATTTACCGGATGGACTTCCGATCTTCACGCTGCCTGTCAGACGGATATCATCTGATGCACTGCCGACATAAATAGATACTTTACCCTTAGGCATTACCCACTCATGCGACTTTTCATCCCAATAGGACAGTGCGCTGCGATCCAGTTTGATTTTAACACGCTGCTGTTTGCCTGCCTTCAGATCGACTTTGGCCCAGCCAGCAAGTTGTTTTTCCGGTGTTTCCACACTCGTTGGCAGATTGCCTACATAGACTTGTACCACTTCTGCACCAGAAACTTTACCGGTGTTCCGAAGGTTCAGGGACACTTCTACGGTAGCATCGTCCCCTTTACCAGTGTTTTTCACATGCAGGTTGCGGTAGTCAAAATCGGTATAAGACAATCCGTGTCCAAATGCGAACGCTGGTGTCATGCCTTCTTTGTCATACCCTTTATAGCCTACAAAGATGCCTTCAGAGTATGTGCCCACGCCATTCACACCCGGGAACTGTTCCGCGGTGGAGATCGGCGTTTGCGAATCGTCCGACGGGAACGTCACTGGCAATTTACCAGAAGGGTTCACATCACCGAACAGAACGCGAGCTACCGCGTTACCTTGCTCCTGACCTGCGTACCAGGCTTGAACAATGGATGGAACTTCTTTTTGCCAGGAATCCATTTCCACAGCGCGGCCGCTCATTTGTACAACAATCGTCTTCGGATTTGCTGCTGCAACCTTGCGAATCAATTGCTCCTGGTTGTTTGGCAGTTCCAGATCGGAACGGTCCACATAACCTTCGCTGTCATACGTACGTGTCACGACAACGGCCACATCGGATTTTTTGGCCAGATCCACTGCTTTTTGCATTTTGGCATCCACGGCATCTTCAGGTGCTTCCCAGCCGAAACGCATTTGGGCACCCATGTCATGGCTTGACTGTACCGGGAAGTCGGTACGGTATTCGATCTTAATGTTGTGGGATTCGCCTTCTTTTAACGTTATTGCTTTCTTCGTTGTGCTCAGCGTTTCACCTTGATTTTCTACGAGCAGCTGATCATCCACGTACAATTTTGCAGATCCCAGGCTGGTCAGAGACAATTTGTAATCACCCGTTTTGGGTGCTGTAATGGAACCTGTCCAACGTGCGGACATTTTACTGTTGAATTCCGTTGGTGTAACCGGAAGCTTGGATGACTGGGCGTTGAACCCTTCATAGTTATAAAATCCAAGATTCATGTTGACCTGATTGTCTGTACGAACCAGTGAAGGGTCACCTTCCATGTTCGTGTTGGTCCAGTATTCGGCATGAAGACCATACTCCGCTTTGTCCGTACTGCTCTTCTCGGCATCTACCGGAGATAAGAGGGTGGATGGTACTGCGGAAGGACCGTTAAATGCATCTCCTGCGGAGATAGGGTCTGTTCCCGCTGCATATTTCACTTCCACGCCATTGCCTGCGCGGTTACGAATCCCTTCAAGCGGACTCACGGTATATGTCGGGTTAACGAGGCTGCTGCCTCCACCTGCTGCAGAAGCCGTGTCTGCATCTGGTCCAATTACTGCAATGGAATTCAGTTCTTTCTTGGAAAGCGGCAGCACGTCATTGTTATTTTGTAACAGCACCATGCTCTGCTCAGCAATTTCCCGTGCCTGCTTACCGTCTGCCTTCGCATTAATTTGCGTATTGGTTACAGGGTTGTCGAACAGCCCTTTCTCGAACATTTGGAGCAAAATGCGGCGAACCTTCTCATCAATGGTCTGCTCGCTGACTTCACCTTTGTTCACGGCTTCCAGCAGCTGCGTTCCCCATTTGCCATAAGGTTCCCCTGGTGTCTCCAGATCCAGACCCGCGTTAGCCGATTTGGCTGTACTGAAATTGGCACCATAGTCACTCATGATGAACCCTTCGAAGCCAAACTGATCCTTGAGCAGATCGGTCAGCATCTCTTTGTTCTCACAAGCATATGTACCGTTCACCTGGTTAAATGAACACATGGCGGAACCGAGATCTGCTTTTTCAACCATAGCCTGAAACGGACGTGCATAGACTTCCTGAATGGCACGCTCGCTGGCGGTTGCATTCGTTGTGAAACGCTCCGTTTCCTGATTGTTCAGGATGTAGTGCTTCGCCGTTGCAATCACCGGGTTGCTCTGAATTCCGTTGACATATGCTGCACCCATGCCGGAAGCCAGCAGCGGATCCTCACCCAGGGATTCGAAGTTGCGTGATCCCCATGGTGTACGTGCAATGTCCAGACCAGGACCAAGAACAACGTTATGTGTTGTATCATGGGCTTCCTGTCCGATCAGATCACCATATTGTTTGGCCAGATCGGTATCCCAGGATGCTGCCAGGGCGATCGGCGCAGGTAGTGCCGTGGACTTTTTGTCCTGCACATCCGGATTGGCAACCCGTACCCCTGCTGGTCCATCCGCCATTTGTAGTGCCGGAATGCCAAGCCGCTCCAATCCATCATTATAGAAACCATAATAGTTATTTACTTTACCAGTAACAAATCCGACTTTCTCCTCCAGCGTCATCGCCTTGAGCAGCAGTTCGGTGCGTTCCTTCGCAGATAAGGATTTGTTCATCCAAGGGCGATCCGCCCCGGAATCCGCTTCTGCGGCAAAGGCGTGTAACGGCATGGCCGCAACCGCCACGATGATTAACAGCATAAACCATCGTTTGAGGAAAATCAGGTTGAGTCTTCTGTTCATGTTTGTAAGCTCTCCTTCTCTCTTGATCATTTTTCTTGCACACATAGTTGGATACATGTGTACAAGGGAATGCAAACTGGCTTGTCCCAGCCCTTCAAGCATTCAGGCAGCCCTGCACATCGCTACGAAAAGTGCGGCTCGACAAGCGAGCAAGCAATTTCGCTTTCTTACGATAGCCGACCTGCGGATCAATTACATCCCCTTAAATATGGAAATGGAGCCGAAAGGAGTGAATTAGTTCTTAGGTATGATGTCAGAAATAATTCGTATAACATCATATGAAAACGAGTTAATTACATTTTTGTAACTCAATTCATACAAAACATTCACTTTTGAAAACAGTCGTTATGTCCCACTTCAAAATTAACAATTTATTCAATTAATTATCATATTAAGGAATTTAAGTTGAACACCTGGGCCCAAAGTCTATTTGTAAACGGATGCAATGAATTTCTTCGTTCCGCATGGAAAATAAAAAGCAACCGAAGTCCCTTTTAACAGGTACCCCGGCTGCTATTTCTTCCTTACTCACCTCTAATAGCGTCCCATTTCTCCAGTCAAACTTCCTTAAATTTACATCCATTCTTACTAACCGTGTCACCTGCTGAGTCCTAAACTTGCCTGCGATCTCGAATTATTTCTAGCCCTTCAGCTGCGCCAGAATTTGTGGATCTTTGATCTTCTTATCTTCTGCGAGCAGCATGATTTTGGATAAAATCTCCGCTGTTCTTGGATCTTCATCCAGGAATGGCAGGAAGATTCTCCCCCGATGCTGACTATGCAGAGGTACGATATATAGCGCACCAGTTGCCTGTTTAAACACATTGCCACTGCCAAGATGAACGGCATATTCGCCGAGATCGCCTTCGATCCGTGCATAATTGCCATCCAGTCGTACATTGTCTATCTTGAGCAGGCGCAGGGATTCATTCACGATCACATGACGCATTTCAATCGTTGTCAGGCTGGCTTCTGGATCCACACCACCCACATGCGCAACACTGACTACCAGATCAACATCACGCATGACCTCCGAGAAGAAGACCTTCGGTACATCTTGCAAGGCTACAGGCTTATACGTTTTGCGATCATAAAATTGTACTGTCTCCAGCGTAGGTGCTTCCGTATCTGCCGGCGAGAACCAGTCTGCCATGGCATACAGATTGGCAATCAGGTTATGCTCATAGCTGACTTTCTGTAAGCCTTCCTCGTAACTGACGGTCCACTGGCGCCCTTTGAGCAGGGCAACCGTCTTCTTCGGTTGAATCTGATACCCGGCATACCGGCGGGAGACGGTTCCATTCGCAAGCTCATCCTCATTTGGAAGGTACAGCTCACGGAAAACCTGTTTGAACGGCTGTCGTTCCTGACGGGTGAACAGATCCCGCTGGAATTCGCTCCATGTCCCGCTGCGGAACAATTGCAGCGGATGTGCAATCACCAGTGGATCCTGCTCCTGCAATGCTTGTGTGGTACTTTGTTCGCCAGGTACAACCAGGCCGGCAGATTCCGCATCGAAATACCCTAATCGGTCACCTGACTGGAACACCAACGTGCGAATCAGCGGTCGAATAACCGGATTTTGCATGAGGCTGGTCACTTCCTGGACGGTAAAGGCCGTCTCTGCCGTCATGGAACGCTCCAGCTCCTGTTTTGCCCGGCGATACTGCTGAACCAGATCCCCTTTTAATTCCTTCAACTCCGTAATGTATCCATCTTTCTTGAATCGTGCAGGGACCGATTTGAGTGTCTTCCCTTTACTTACAAGAACCAGCTCGGACTGACCATCCTCATCAATGACCAATTGTGCTGTGGTTGTCTCATCCAGGGCCTTCGGTTCAAAGTAGGATTTCATCTCATCCAGCTTGCTCGCTTCCATGTTCCAGATCAGCCGGGTCACATCCGTATACCCTGCATTGCGGGCAAGGTTGCCAAGGGCAATCTGCGCGGCTGCATCTTCGCTGGCACGACGCTGGGCTCCAAATTGCTTGCTCTCCAGGAGGAATTTCTGAATAAAATCATAACGTTCCCGCAGATCCCGTTCCTGCTCCGCCTGAAATGGAATCAAACTGTATGTGAGCAGATGGTCCTTATTACGCTTCTCCTGCACAGATTGACGCATGTCCTCCAGACGAAGCTTCCCTAACGCTGCATCCGCGAACAACTGGGATCTGCGGTGGTTTGCTCCACCGGAAATGTATTTGGCACAATCATATAACAGATTGAACCGTTCCTCGCCGACAGCAGCATAAGCTTCCTCGAACCAGGCAATATCAAATGCTCCGTCGTTGAATTCCTGCGGCGATATCGGTGAATAGTGAGCGACGATGGTTTCCTTTTCAGCCGTAAATCGTTCATTAATGTGGGCATGGAAGTACCATGCCGCACTGCGAAGTCCTTCCCATCCCAGATGCTTTGATACAATCTCCATCCACTGCGGTGCGTACATGGCGGCTTCCAACAGCTTTTTCTCTTGAATCGGATTTTGCTCTAACAATTGGCCCAGGGAAGTATCATCCTCACCCTCACGTGGATGGCAGACCTGAATCAGGTGACTGAACGTCTCCTTGCGTGTTGTATTATCTCCGTAGCTGTAGATGTAGCCTCGTACAAACGTATCCTTATCCATGGCTGAGACCAGATGCACCCAATGTTCCATGCCTTCAATTCGTTCAAACTTCATGGCCAGTGTGCTGACTTCGGTGGAAAGCTCACCTCGTGTCAGTTCAATCTCCAGAATTCGTTCAACGACAGTATTCCGCAGCTCTATAAGTTCCGGATCATCCGTGATACCTTCGGTGCGTGTCGACGTCAGCTCACGAATGAAGGCAAAACGCTCCCCACCCGTCAGCAATTGACGGTACATCGTCTGTTTATCAATCAAACGCAGTTTGAATGCCCGCACGTAATCCTCGAATGATAACAGGGAGAAACGCTGTGTATTTCCCACAAGGTTGATGAACTGGTACGCCGTTTGGAAAAATCGTTGGAAACTGGCATCATCATATATTCTGCTTCTTACCAGGTAGTTCCACCGTTCCGTGAGGATATGAAGCATGCCGGCTTCCTTCTCCAGTTGATCTTCCGGCATACTGGCGATAATGGAAGCCCATGTTTTCTCCGCAATCCCAAAAGTATCTGCAGGGGTGCTGTCCATGAACGCTGCCGCAATCAATTCTATAACCTGATCCGTATAGGTCAGCGAAGCCGCCATCCGCTTCATTTCTTCCATATAGGATAGAGGATAGGTCTGTTCGGCAAAGGACTTGCGCCAGCCTTCCAATAATGGGATTTTGCTTAATTCGTTATAATCATATTGAGAGTGATAATAGCTGTAATGTTCATCCAAGTTGCCACTCAGTGTGCTGAATTGCAAAATAAAATAGAGCTGCATGAGTTCCAGGCTATTCAGATCACTCTGCGCAACATACGCCTCCCAAACGTCGTGAAGAGGATATTGCTCCATCTGTTTCATCTTATTTCGTTCCGCATAGGAGAACATGGAGCGCAGGCTGGCTCCAATCAAGAGCGTCTCTCTGTAGCCCGCATAATACTCCACCTCATACTCATGATCCCTGTGTTGATGGACCAGAGCATCTAATCCTTCCATAAATGGTTTGGCCTTCTCCAGCGAAAGCGTAAAGATTTCCTTCGGATTAAAATCACCAAGATCACGCTTCTCCTGAAGCAAGGGCTCCACCCGGGATGGATC
This sequence comes from Paenibacillus sp. P13VS, assembly GCF_015143645.1. Classification (NCBI taxonomy): domain Bacteria; kingdom Bacillati; phylum Bacillota; class Bacilli; order Caryophanales; family Paenibacillaceae; genus Paenibacillus; species Paenibacillus sp. P13VS. Next base: position 742,796 of record NZ_WYEV01000004.1, read on the forward strand.
AAACAATCCGAAACCATTCGAAGAGGTATACCGGCTGCCCTCCTTCGTCAGCTTGTCCAGCAGCTTTTGCTCCTTCGTGGTAGGCTTCTGGATCAGTCCAGCTAACGTCTGTAATTGCTCATGCTGATCTGCACGTTCCGGATCTGCCGAAATTTCGGTCAACAGCTCAAGTGCACCAAGACGCTGCAATTCATTCTTCGCTTTCAGCAAACGTTCCAGTGATACCGCCAGCTGATCCACAGGCTGCAGCAAAAGTACCTGAATGACCTTCTGCCGAAGTGAACCGGTCTTGAGTTTGAGCAAGGCCTCCATCTGTTTCATCTCGTCAGTAGTCAGCTCAAGCTTCCTCACTTGGACTAGGGCCATCTCCCGGTTGCTCATGCTTTTGTCGGACAGGCTTTCAAATACAAACTGTCTTTGCACCTCGTTATCGGGCTGCTGAACGAACTGGGATAACAGCTCACCTCGAAGTTCCGGGCTCAGCATGTCCTTGATTGCAATGATTTCTCCGATCCAATCGGGGTCCATATCATACGCAGCCAGATAGAGCATTTTTTTGACCACATCATTCCGTTCAATCCGGTAATGGACATATTCAAGAACGCCAGATGGTCCACCTTCCCCTCCCAGAGGAATGCGGTCCAGCAGCTGCTTAAATTGATCGAAGTCCTGACGCCGAATTGCCTTGTCTTCGAAGACAGGCAGGGGCGAAATATGAATGCTGCGCTGATTCTCTCCATCCTCAAAGTTCCAGTTATGCATGTACATGGCATCATAGTTTTGGATAATCCAGTGCATCAGCTCCAGATCCTGTACGTCCAGATATCGACGGGCAATCCTTAGCCGCAGGTCACGATTCTGACTGTTCGCAAGCACATATTGCGCAACGATTTTCTGATACAGTTGGCCGTGATCCATAATACGGATTAATTTGTCATTGAGATGGTCCTCTTCAATAACAGCCGTTGCCCACAGACTGATGAATATCTTATTGACATTGGAATCCTGCTCCCAATCTTCACGAACAGCTGCATCGGTCAGCGCTTCGTAGGCTTGCTCAATCAACTGTGATGCAACGCGCGAATTGGCCGCTTCAATTCCGAGTCCTGTCCATACGGCTAATGCTCGAACCACTGAACTGTAGCGAATCAGATTGTGATCGATGATTACTTTTAATATGTATATAAATGCTTCAATAGTTCCTTCATCCATCCGTTCAACGATACTCTGGCGCAATCCTTCCTGCAGCCTTGCTGCCACAAGCAGTTCACCCACCATATGGTACGCCTCTGGATGATCACTCATGAATATACCTTTGATCATCTCACCCGTAAGCAACGCCGACTGATTATCGCCATATATAATCTCGTGTAAGGCCTGCTTCATACCCCCGTTGTCATGATCCAGATCATATGCAATGCAATCCGGAAGCACGGATCGAACCTCGTACAAATGATCAAACTTGTATTCACGAACCGATACATACTCATCCAAGGAGAACTGGCGAATCTCCATGCGCAGCAATCCAATGAGTTTGCGGATTACCTGTCCAAAATGCTGCTCAGGATTGGCAGTTCGATAAGGACGGCGTTCGTACATGACACTGTATGGAAAATGGGTGGCACGGTCAGCAATATAACGGAATCGTTCGACCAACCATCCATTCGTCAGCTGCTCAAGCACATTCAGTAAGGGTTCAAATAAGGGCTTTCCCGTTTCAGCCGCCTGCTTTTGCAGCAATTCCTCTGTATTCAAATATACCTTTTCATCTCCGCGCAAATACGTGGAACCAGCCATCTCCACCACATATCCTGCAAGCTCCTGCCAGGTCCCGTTCAATGATTCTGCCTTCTCTTGCATTCCTTTGATATACACCTGTTCATTATCTTTCTGATTCATCCAATCTCCTCCTTATCGTTTACTACCACAAGCGTCCGGCAAGCATGGTAAACCGGATAAACACCAATTCGTCACCTTCCTGCAACTCCAGTGGTGCATCCAATCCGGACAATTCTTCATCATTGAGGAAGACTTTGTACAGTCCATCTTCATAAGCCATCATCGCTGTTTGAACCGCATGCTCCAGATCTTGGATCTCCTCATTGTACACTTCACCAAAACCGACTTTTCCCGTTGATCCCTTACGTTGAACTTCCTCAGGCATAAGATAGGTGAGCAACGCTGCACTGTTTTTCTTCTCCTGAAGAGCGTTCACCTGCACGTGTACCATATGTTTGATTAGCTCTCGTAACGTTCCGGTTGTTTCCGGAAGTGCTGTGGCTTGCTTGGCAAGTGCAGGCTTGCGTTTGCCCAGGCTTTTCACCGTGACCCATACGTTCACAACGCCCCCTCCTTCTTCTATATGAACTGACTAGTTACGTCTCCCCAGTCTAGTAAAAAACTAAAAAATGCGTACACATGTACCCCTTATTAGCATCATAACCAATATTTCCGCCACAATCATGAGCCATTCCTCACGTTTACCTGAAACCTGCGAACTACTGAACCCCAACGTACTTACGCAAAAAAAGCCGGGTTGTTCCAATAACCTCGGAACTCCCAGCCACATCAGCATTCATACAGACCTGATTTGTGTTATGAGACAATGAACAGCTTTGGATTCATCTGGCCAATCGCATGGGGCGAATCGTTACAGCCGCCGTTTTGAAGCCTGGCATACGGCAGTAAGGGTCCAGATCGGGCCTGGTCGCCCGATTGACGTTCTGAATGCCGCCCCAATGCATTGGTACGAACAGTGTGTCTTCGCGAATATGTTCCTTAATACGGGCACGTACCGTGAAGCTCCCATGCACTGATTGAATCTCGACCCACTCTCCTTCCATAATTCGATGACGTGCAGCTGTACCCGGATGAAGTTCCACAAAATTCTCCAGTTCACGGGCTTCCAGCGTTGGGCTCCGATGGGTCTGTACGCCAGTCAGATAGTGAGGAAGGACGCGGCCATTGGTCAGAATCAGAGGGAACTCCCGCGAGACATCATGCCAGCCAGCACTTAATTCACTTGTGAATGTGGCCCTGCCGTCCTCATGGGCAAACCGCTCACTGAACAGTAATCCTTCACCCTCATCCTCCAAAGAAACGCAGGGCCAGTAAATGCCTTTCTCCCTCCGCAGTCGTTCGTAGGTTATTCCGTAGTAATCTGCAATCCCGCCACGGCTGGCCAATCTGAGTTCATTGAAGATATCCTCGGCACATGCATATTGAAAATAAGTAGCTTTGCCGAGTCCGCTGGCAATGGAGCATAGAATATCCCAATCATGGCGGGTCCCTCCCGGTGTCGGTCTGCCCTGTTCCCGTAACAGCACCCGTCCTTCCAGATTGGTCAGCGTACCTTCGTTCTCGAGATAAGCCGTGACCGGAAGCACCACATCAGCCATCTTCGCTGTCTCGGACAGAAACATATCTGCCACGACCAGAAAATCCAGCTTGCGGAGGCTTTCTTCCACCAAGCGCACATTGGGATTGGATACAACCGGGTTGGAGCCCATCACAAGCAGAGCACGGATCTCCTGCTCATGCACCCGTTCCATCATTTCATAGGCAGATACACCTTTTCCCGGCAAGGTTTCAGGTGCAACTCCCCAGACGGATGCTACATATGCGCGGTCCTGTGCATTTTCTATGGAACGATATCCTGGCAATTGATCGGCCTTCTGCCCATGCTCTCTTCCGCCCTGTCCGTTTCCCTGTCCAGTGATCGCACCGTAACCACAGCCTGGTCTGCCGATTTTTCCAGTTGCCAGTACCAAGTTAAGAAAATGACGGACCGCAAGATGTCCATCCGTTTGCTGTTCCACTCCGCGCGCAGTCATGATCATGCCTGTCTCCGCCTGACCATAGGCCATTGCGGCCTGACGGATCAGGGTCAAGTCCACCCCGCATTGCTCTGCGGATTCTTCCAGGTCTATCTCGCTCAGTGCACTCTGCATACTCTCATAGCCTTGGGTTCTTGCATCAATAAAATGCTCATTCACAAGTCCCGCTTCCATAATGACCTTCAGCATGATGTTCGCAAGCAGTGCATCCATACCCGGTTTGATCTGCAAATGAAGGTCGGCAATGGCTGCAGTAGCTGTCTTGCGCGGATCAATAACGATGATGTACGCTCCATTTTCCTTCGCCTGGTTGAAATAAGGCAGCAGCGTGGGCTGGCACTCTGCAACGTTGGTCCCTGCAAGTACAATGCACTGGGCCAGCGGGATGTCGGACAAGCGGAATGTCAGCCCCCGGTCCATGCCAAACACCTTACTTCCTGCTGAGGCAGCAGCTGACATACAGAAACGACCGTTATAATCAATATATCTTGTCCCTAGAGCAACCCTTGCGAATTTCCCTAGCAAATAGGCTGTTTCATTGGTGAGGGAACCCCCTCCATACACACCGATTACATCGGCACCGTATTGATTCTGAAGACTGGTAAAACGTCCTGCGATATATTCGGTGACTTCAGGCCATGAAGAAGGTATCAGTTCACCATCCCGGCGGATGAGAGGCTGCAGAAGTCGCTGTCCACTCAGTGCATGCTGATGCGCATTCATGCCTTTAACACACAATCTTCCCTGTGAAGCTTCATTCGGCACGCCTTCAACGGTGTACGCGGCACGGCGCTCACCAGCGATGGGCCCAGCAACTTCCTCGACGGTCATTTTGCACTGTACGCTGCAATACGGGCACTGTGTCTCCCGTACATGCAGTTTTGAAACAAACGAACTGTCTTCCATGGATGTCTTCATTCCCATCTTCACTCCATTCCCTACCTTTTGGGTCAAGTAAAAGTCAATTCGCTTACCATTTTGCCCGCAAGCTCGATCTGGAATTGTGGATCCAGCAGATTTTCGCGGATGGATATGAATCCCACTCGCTCTACCCATGCCCAGAGGGGTTCATCATACCAGGCGGTTCGGCGATACAACTCGAGACATGCCGAGATCAGCCGCACTGCATCTTTTTCCGTCTCGGCAAGTCCGAAGAGTGCCCCCTCTTTTACCGGATGAGCCGCATGACCACCCGCGTAAATTTCCCAGCCGGCGGGAGATTCCTGCAAACCGATATCCTGCACGATCGGGCTTACCCATGAGCTTGCTCCACCCGACAAGACGACCCTCACGGGAGCAGGCATATCTGCATTAACCCACCTGAATTGAAGGTCTTCTGCCATGGCTTCGAACTTCATATCACCTGCATGGACCTCGATACCCACAACCGCGCCCCGCAGAATATCGTTCCGGTTTCCAGCCCGTTCAGGCTGCTGCATACTCATCCACTTCCCGGTTATCTTCAAATAGTAACGAAGTGCAGGATGGCAGACATCGCAGCCTTCTTCTGTTCTCCAGTCCAGCTGCTGCATGATTCTTCTCATTCCATCATCCTCGTGAATGCCATACAGATGGTGATGGTCTGTCGAAGCTGCAAGCTCAGAGGGATTACCATCCGGCAACCGCTTGAGCGTTTCTTTCAATGAGGCATGGCCCAGATCCGTACAACTGCAAACGGGCCATTCTGTCGTTTTTGCCGCAGCTGCTGCTTCGCTTTCATTACCACCGTTTTTCTGGAGATGCAGCGTGTGCTTCACCAGTGCCGTAACCATTGGACGACATCCGCCGCAGGAACCGGAAGCTTTGGTATGCTCCTTAACCTGTTCAGCAGTCTGCAGCCCCTTGTCCTGTATGGCCCTCATAATCATCACCTTGCTCACATGGTTACAGGCGCACACGGTCTCCTGATCAGCCAACGCTGCTGCTGCCTTCTCGGCTGGATTCGTCCCTTCCTCGCGCGGAGCAAGTTCCTCGACTCCAGCCCCACGCTGAACGAGTCCCAATAGGCTGGCACTCTCCGTCGTATCCCCGAACAGGATCGCTCCACTTACATGCCCTTCCTTCATCAATACTTTCTTATACGTACCCCGAATACCATCAAGCATCTGTACAGCCGTCCGCATTTCTTCTCCGCTAATGTTTCCGGCCGAGAACACGTCAACGCCAGACACCTTCAGTTGAGAATATGGAATAGAACCTTTATACTCTGCTGTCTCCTGTCCGCATAAAAAACGTGCGAGTACCTTCCCCTGCTCATATAAGGGGGCTACCAGACCGTAACTGATGCCCCGATGTTCGGCACATTCACCGACAGCATACACATCTGGTACGCTGGTACGCATGTAATCGTCGACCACAATCGCCCGGTGGGTCCTGATTCCGCTCCGCTTGGCCACTTCAACATTGGGGCGAATACCCACGGCCACAACGACAACCTGTGCTTCAAGCTTGGTTCCATCTGTAAATTGAAGCCCCTGAGCCTGGGACCGACCCACAATTTTTTGTGTATTTTTGTTTAACAGGAAAGACATACCCTGAGCTTCCAGCTCATGCTGAAGCATGGTCGCTGCCTGCAGATCCAACTGCCGATTCATAATATAAGGTGCGTTATGCACCACAACGGCTTCCATTCCCAAATGCAGCAGTCCGCGGGCAGCTTCAAGCCCAAGCAATCCGCCACCAATAACGGCTGCCTTACGATGTACTTTGGAATACGCGGACATACGTGTGCAGTCATCTACGGTGCGGAAAGACATCACCCTCTCTTTATCCACACCAGGAATGGGCGGAATAAACGGAGCAGACCCTGTCGCAAAGATTAGAATATCGTAGGACTCCCTCATCCCGGATAACGTTTCAATCGTTTTGGACGGAGTATCAATCTTGTGGACCGTCTCTCCCGCACACAGCCGAATGCCATGATCCTCATACCAGCTCCAGTCATTAATGATAATATCCTGCAGATCGTGCTCACCCTGCAGCACTTTGGATAACATGATCCGATTATAGTTGGGACGTGGTTCACTTCCGTAGATAACAATCTCATAGGTATCCGGAGATACGGCTATGATCTCTTCCACACACCTAACACCTACCATCCCGTTTCCGATAACAACCAGCTTCTTCTTGCTCATGGGCTGCCCCCTGTCTCTGTGACATGCTGAGTTAAAAATAAACAGAAAAATCCCTTCTCCATGGATCGGAAAAGGGCACCGTTGCCTCAGGAAATCACACGCCATTGTGTGATTTCATATTAGATTCAGATTACGGCAAACTATATTATATGTCAACAAAATTAACACATAATTCCGTATTAACATTCAAAATGATTTATTTTTAAATTTAATGTTATTTTTATTGACATATACAAATTCTCTTTTTATAATTTGAATCAAAATCACCGTGCTGTGATCAAATCAGGTGCAGGAACACAATGACGTGTCCTGCCTGCCGGCAATGAGGCCGCAAATCGTTCATCATCTGGACGAATTGCGGCCTTTTTCTGCCTGAACTGCACAAAGACAGGGTAAGATTATTCAATTGGATGAGGAGCGATGCTGAATGGTGGAGAGCAAAAGTTTTTGGAAGAGCGGGCATAAGCCCAGCCTTTTCGGGGCATTTCTGTATTTTGATATCAGTTTTATGATTTGGGGCATGCTTGGCCCCCTCGCGGTTGTTATTGCCATGGACTATCCGATGACCCCTCTGGAAAAAGCTAACCTTGTGGCACTGCCCATCCTTGGCGGCTCCATTCTTAGACTTGTGCTTGGCTTTATGTCCGATTACATTGGTCCAAAACTTACTGCCCAGATCGGAATGTCGATTACGCTAATTCCGTTATTATTAGGCTGGTTGTGGGTGGACTCCCTAAGCCAGTTGTATGTTGTTGCTCTCCTGCTCGGTGTTGCCGGGGCCTCTTTTGCCGCCGCCCTTCCACTTGCGGGACAATGGTATCCCAAGGAGCACCAGGGACTTGCCATGGGAATTGCCGGAGCAGGGAATAGCGGGACGGTACTCGCTACTCTGTTTGCCAACCGACTGGCTACTCATTTCGGCAGCTGGGAAGTCGTTTTTGGACTCGCCATCATTCCAATCGTGGTCGTTTTCATCCTATTCTCCATCTTTGCCCGTAACAGTCCTAACCGACCAGCACCGAAGAAGCTCTCTGAGTACGGCACCTTGCTGAAACAAAGGGATGCCTGGGTATTCTGTGCATTTTATTGTGTTACCTTTGGCGGTTTCGTGGGATTGTGTAACTATCTGACCATCTTCTTCAACACCCAATATGGCTTGTCTCCTGTCCGGGCCGCTGATATCACAACCTTTTGCGTTATTGCCGGAAGCTTCTTCCGACCTGTTGGCGGTTACTTGGCTGACAAGATTGGTGGTACGCGGATGCTGACATTCCTATACACTGGTGCCTGTGTCATGCTTGTTGGTGTCTCTTTCCTCCCTCCACTTCCTGTGGTCGTCGTCATGTTATTCCTGGGCATGATGTGCCTTGGGGCTGGCAATGGTTCCGTGTTCCAGTTGGTTCCACAACGATTCGGCAATGAAATTGGTCTGATGACAGGCATTGTCGGCGCGGCAGGTGGCTTGGGCGGATACGCACTCCCGCTGATTCTTGGTCAACTGTACAGCTCCTACCAGTCCTATACGCCAGGATTCGTCATCCTTAGTCTGATTGCAGCCGCATCCATGCTGCTCGTACTGGTTATGCAGTCCAAATGGCGCGGGCAATGGCTGAAGAAATCTTTTACTACGAGCAAAACGGAATCAACATCCCTCTCTTCATAAAGAATACAGGTGTCCAGCAGCATCTAAAAAAAGAGAACAGCACAGCCCTTCGGCTGCTGCTGTTCTCTTGTTGTCAGGATGTATATTTGCGAAAAACAACGACGGCATTATGCCCACCAAAACCAAAGGAATTGGACATTCCGATCTGCATCTCTGCCTCTCGTGCTTCATTAGGTACATAATCCAGATCACAGTCCGGGTCCTGCTGCTCCTGATTAATCGTTGGTGGAATGATGCCATGCTGCAAGGTTTGAATCAGTGAGATGGCTTCCGCTCCACCGGCGGCTCCCAACATGTGCCCAGTCATCGATTTATTGGCCGTCACGGGAATACGATACGCAGCTTCACCGAAGAGTTGTTTAATCGCTCGTGTCTCTGAGAGATCTCCCGCTTCGGTACTGGTTGCGTGGGCGTTAATTACATGCACGTCATCAGGCTGAAGCTTCGCGTCAGCAAGCGCAGCTCTCATGGCCAGGAATGCTCCGCGGCCTTCCGGATGGGTCGCTACCATATGATATGCGTCTGAACTGGCACCATATCCAACAATTTCAGCGAGAATATTTGCGTTTCTAGCCAGAGCGTGTGATAGAGACTCTACTACCACAATCCCCGCACCTTCTGCCATCACAAACCCATCTCTTCCAGCGTCAAAGGGGCGACTCGCCGTTTCGTAGGCTTCGTTTCTTGTGGATAACGCAGTTGCATTACCGAAGCTGGCTAGCGAAACTTCCGTGATAGCTGCTTCGGTTCCCCCGGCAATAATGACATCTGCACCTCCGTCACGAATCAGCCGGAAGGCCTCACCTATGGCTGTATTTCCAATGGAACAGGCCGTCACAGGTGAAAGCGTCGGTCCCCAACATCCGAATTTCATGCTCACCATGGCAGCTGCCATATTCGATATCATCATTGGCACAAGAGTCGGACTAACTCGGCCGGGACCACGTTCGGACAACAACTTCCCTTGCTCCATCAGTGTTTGAATGCCGCCGATGCCGGAACCAATGTATACCCCAACCCGTTCCCTATCCATTTTCTCCATATCCAGTCCCGAATGCACAAGAGCATCGTCAGCTGCCGCTACAGCAAATTGGCAAAATCGATCCATACGTCGGGCTTCCTTGCGTCCGAAACGACCCTCTCCGTCAAAATCTCGGACTACACCAGCCATTTTGGTTTTATATGAAGTGGTATCGAAGCTTTCAATTAATGATATTCCTGACTGCCCTTTCACAAGTCCGTTCCAAAATGTATCTACATCATTGCCCAGCGGCGAGACAATTCCCATACCGGTAATCACAACACGTTCACGTTCCATATCTAACTCATCCTCCCTAGCCATTCAGGCTAACCGACTGAACTTCTGCATTTATATTGGCACGTGCAGTATCCTATTACAAGTTGTGAATTATAATAGTATAATGACTACCATGATAAATGAGGTTGGAGTGGAATAAGATGAACCAGGATGTCAGGCTTCAGGCATTATCCGTATTTTTGAAAACTCAACGTGCCAAAATAGCTCCGTCAGCGGTCGGTTTGCCGGAAGGCACCCGGCGCAGAACACCGGGTTTAAGAAGAGAAGAGGTAGCCCAATTGGCGGGCGTAAGCACGACTTGGTACACCTGGCTGGAACAAGGAAGGGATATTCAGGTTTCCCATTCGGTATTGGATAACATAGCTTCCGCACTCAAGCTGACCCCGGATGAACGCAAGTACTTGTTTTCCCTTGCCATGGAGCATTACTCCGAACTTCATATCCGTGAGGAAGAGCCTTACCAGCTCCACCCTTCCCTGCAAAAAATACTGCAGGAGCTCCAGAATTGTCCCACCATTATTTCCGATCGCCGCTGCTACATTGTTGGCTGGAATGAAGCTGCCAGTCATGTCTTCATTGATTTTGAGCAGATTCCTGCCGAACAGCGAAACTTGATTAGTCTATTATTTGAGCGAAAGGAATTTCGAAGACTGGCAGTCAACTGGGAGGATTTTGTCCTCGGATACCTTGCAATCTTCCGTGCCTATTACGGCCAATATGTCGATGATGAATGGTACAATCTGTTTCTGAATGAAATGATGGATCGATATCCGGAGTTCCAGTCCTTGTGGAAACAAAGCAGCGTGAGCAGTGCACCAGATGTACTGATTGAATTCAGACATTCCAGAGCCGGCAAAATGCTGTTCAATCTGACCTCGTTACAGGTTCAGGGAAATACCGATCTGCGCTGCAGCATCTACACTCCTGCACAGGATACAGCCACCGAGCGGAAACTGGTGCGCCTTATGGAACGTGAGAAGGAACGTCAAGCCAGACCTAACGTATGAACAGCATTCCAATGCAACCAAACGAAAAAAAGATCCGAGCGGTTTCCGCTCGGATCTTTTTGATGATCATCCAGCCCTTTGTATCGGATATGGATCAGATCAATCTATGCGCAGCAAATGTTATTCAAACGCCGGAATGGCAATGTCTGCATACTTCTCTTCGAAGAAAGCCTTCACTTCAGGGCCTGCCATGCGTTTGGCCAGCTTCTGAATGGCTTCGGAATCCTTGTTGTCCTCACGTGCAACCAACGTGATGGCAAAATGGGAGTCATCCTTTTCCGTGAACAGTGCATCCTTCTTCGGTGTAAGTCCCAGCGGGCTTGCATACGCCGGTGTCATGGCAACCAGATCTGCATCATCCAGCATACGAGCCAGCATGAGCAGGTCCACTTCCTGGAACTTGAAGTTCTTCGGATTCTCGATAATATCCGCCTGTGTTGCGTTGAATCCTACGCCTTCTTTCAGCTTGATCAGACCGTTTTGTTCCATCATCACCAGTGAACGTCCAATGTTGGAAGGGTCATTGGCAATAGCAACCGTTGCTCCTTCAGGCAGTTCTTCCGTGGTTTTGTACTTTTTGGAATACGCACCGTAGATCGCGTTGTAGATCGGCTGTACAGCTACCAGATTCGCATCATTGGCTTCGTTAAACTGGTTCATGTATGGCACGTGCTGGAAGAAGTTAGCATCAACTTCCTTGTCTTTCAAAGCCGTATTCGGTTGAACGTTATCAGACAGGACAACGACTTCCAAATTCACGCCATCTTCCTTGAGCAGCGGCTTCACAATATCCAGTACATCGGTCATTGGCGGAATCAATGTAGCCACTTTCAACGTCACTTCCTGAGTCGCTTGGCTGCCTTCATTATTCCCCTCCGCAGCAGGTGTCTCTTCTTTTTTGCCGCATGCGGATACAACCAGCATAACTGCGAGCAGCATAAGGATCATTTTTGATTTCATTTTCATTCTAGCCCCTTCATCGTGTAGTCTGTAATGTCATCCTAAATTCTTCTCGCCCTTTAACCTTGTTGGGCCTCAGGATCTGCGATCAAGCCAGCGGGATAATCTGCTTCCGGTAAACTGGATCATCTGCACCAGAATGATCATAATGATGATCGTAAATACCATGATCTCCGTCTCGAACCGCTGATATCCGTAACGAATAGCAAAATCACCAACACCTCCACCGCCGACAATGCCCATCACCGTGGAATAGGAGATAAAACTGATCGTTGCCGTGGTCAGTCCGAGTACGAGACCTGAACGTGCTTCCACATACAAAAATTTCAGCACAAGCTGCATGGTTGATGCACCCATCGACGATGCCGCCTCAACCACACCTTTGGGCACATCAAGCAGTGCCTGTTCAACCAGGCGGGCATAGTAGGCAATCGCAATAACGGAAAGCGGCACCGCCGCTGCCAATGTCCCCATCGCCGTTCCCACAATCATACGCGTGAACGGAATCATGAATACGACCAGCAGCAAAAACGGGAACGAACGAATGATATTGACCAGGCTGCCCAGAATCGTGAACAGCGGCCTGTTCTCATATCGTTGTCCTCTTCGGAACAGATACAGTAGCGTGCCGAGTGGAAGCCCAATCAGGACAGCTGCTCCAATCGAGATGCCAACCATGACAAAGGTCTCTCCGATCGCCTTCCATATCTCATCCTGGTACTTCAATATGGATTCAGGTATCATCGTTCCTCGTCCTCCGTTTCCCATGGCTCCGCCTCTTCACCAGTAAGCAAGGACGTTAGCAAATCCGGCTGTGGTGCAGGAATACTGCGTACTTCCGCTTCCGTTAGCGTTCGGACAATGCGCCCTTCCCTCATCACGGAAATTTGGTGGCAGAGTCTGCGCGCAACCTCCATCTCATGCGTAACCAGCACAATGGTCACACCCAGAGTTTCATTCACATGGCGCAGTACATCCAGAATACCGTTTGTTGTCTGAGGATCGAGCGAAGATGTTGGTTCATCGCAGAGCAATACATCAGGCCGGCTCGTAAGAGCCCTCGCAATAGCCACGCGCTGCTTCTGTCCTCCGCTTAACTGGGCGGGATATTGTTTCGCCTTATCCTCGAGACCCACGAATCTCAACACCTCAAGTCCACGTTCTTCCCGTTCACTCCGGGAAACACCCGCCAGTTCAAGAGGCATGCATACATTGCCAATCACCGTTCGGTTGCTCACCAGATTAAAGTGCTGAAAAATCATGCCGATGGAACGACGCGCCTGACGAAGGGCTCTTTCGCTCATCCGGGTCAGCTGCTGTCCGCCTACGGTTACTTCACCGGAGTCCGGTTTTTCAAGCCCGTTCAGCATGCGAAGAAGCGTTGATTTGCCCGCACCGCTGGAACCAATGATACCGTGAATCTCTCCCTGTCCCACTTCAAGCGAGACAGAGCTTAACGCCTCGAATCCCTGGTCAGCCCGGGACCCGCGTTCGTTATAACGCTTGCTTACGCCGTATAATGAAATCATGGAGATTCCTCCTGCGATTAATCATGCATGGTCCTTCGAGAACACATGAAGAAAGCCCGCACAGCCGATAACCGGAGCGCGAGCAATCCTGTTCATTTATAATAAAGCAACATTCTGTGTGAGACAAGCCTTAACGAGAGATATCTGTTTTTAAATCGTTTACATGATACAAGCTGAATCTGCCGTTCGAAGAACCGATGTACATTTCATCACCTATCCGATTTATTGTGCCATTTTTGGCATCCCGATCCCGGTGTTCCGGCGATCCCATGACCACGTCATGCACTCGGCCGACCAGTGTACCATTCTCTTTGTTCATGATCAGAAGATCCTCACCCATGGGTAACAGGAGTTGGTCATCGATAACCAGGTAACTTCCCTGGTTGGTAGGGTATCTCAAGGAAGAGATGGTATATTGTGCGTCCCAGCGTGTTTTTCCCGTTTGATAATCCAGTGCGGCCGGATATCCGTTCTTGATTACATATAGTTGATCGTCTGCCACAAGCCCTCGCTCAACCTTGTCGTTTAACGTCCATCGTTTTTTATCGTTCTTGGCATCATACAGCGTCGTTGTAAAATCAGAATAATCGCCGTAATGCTCACCTTGCTTATTCTCGCGGATCAACAGCATGCCATCATTCAGCACTTCGAAGCGCTGTCCGTTCCGGGCTTGAAAGTGAGCAAGTTTCTTGCCTGAATTCAGATCGACCAACACCCACTGATCCCCGAGCAGCATCCAGCGTTCAGGCTTTGCCTCTGCAAATGGATCAAGACGGGTGATTCCGTCGAAGTACGGATCATTCTCGATATGATCCACAGTAGGCTTACCGGTTTTGATACTCCATACCGTACGACCTGATAGCGGGTCAGCTGCAACCAGTTGATTTTTCTCCCAATACATCACATACGGTTCAGCTGCTGTCTGGTTGAACAATTGATATCCCGCACTTAACTTCTTAGTCCAGAGGGTTTTGCCATTAGAACTGTTCAGCACAGTGATCCGTCCCTGACTGGAGCCTTCCGCAACCGGGCTATCCACCACCACAACATTCTCCGCAGCTGTAATCCCACGAAGTGAAAGTTTGGAGCCGGTTTTGTACTCCCACTGCACTTTCCCATCCGATAGTTTAATGTGACGTATGCGATCCTTGTACTCCTTATCTCCCGGAGCATAGGACGTAAAAATCGTCACGCCCTCGCGCTTCGCATCCAATTGCGCTTGGAGTGCACCGAAGCCTGCATGGATTTCCCACACATTTTCCCCGGTATGTCGATCAAGGGCGTACACGGATTTATCATAATGCATGCCGCTAAATCCACCGTCGTCTCCTTTCATCAGAAGCACATCCGCTGTTGCTGCTTGCAGAAAGGGATAATTCAGCTTGCCCTGATTGGTCCATGTGGATTTCCACGGTAACGTTGTTGGGAGTGTTTGACCAAGAATTTTGGTTGTGAACTGATAGTCGTCCGAACGACTAAAATGCCAATCCGAAGGGACCACATTATTACGATCATCCACCGGGATGTTCCAGCGTGTCTGCACCAGCTTTCCCGTCTTGCTAAACGTGATCAGAAACTGTGCGTCTTCCCGCTCATATCGCCAGGTCTGTCCAATGCTCATGGAAACATGGGTTTCATTCAGATTCTGGGAATGCTCTTTCCAATCCGGCTCGCCGAGCCACTGGGCAGCTTGTTTTGAGGTCGTGCTTTTATCTAATAAAATATCCGTCAGATGACGCACATCCGCTGTAGACATGGAGGCCTGTTTCCCGAACCAGCCGTCCGTTACGTTCACGCGCTGCTGTACGTCCTTCGCCTTAACCCACATTATGGCTGGACGGTATACGTTCGACTCTTTGTTCCAGGTCCGCGGAGGTACGGAGACACCATACCAATCCTTCGTCGCTGCAACAATTAGCGCATGATCTGTTAGAGAACGGGCAGAAGGCCAGCTTGTCTGGCTTCCAGGATAGAGATACAGTTTACTTCCCTCCCGGAGTGTAAAGTTCTGCGGAGTGGACCTTTTCATCGTCTGGCTTTCCTTGGATGCGTACCATCCCGGTACCCAGAAACTTCCGAACTCGCTATGATTCAACCTAATCCATTCTCCGCGAACAACCTGTACTTTCATCTTCTCCCCGCCGGAGGTATATGTAGATATTCTCATCAGATCAATGGGAACCTTGTGATCAACCGTTTGGTTATACATAGGAAGGCCTTTTCCCAATGTGACAGTTTCTCCAGCTTTATAGGTTATGGCTGCCGATAGGGCTTGTGTAACTGATTCTGGGGCTTGGCCTTCACGGGCAGCCACATTCAGATCCAGCAGCATGTATCCTGTAACGATCACAGCAGCTGCTCCGGTAATGGTGATCCACCTGTAACCCTTTTTTCGCCGGTTCCCGCCTGTCTTCACGTTGGTTCACTCCATCCATTTGAAGTTATTTCCATTAAAGACGTTTTGAACAAGAAAAAGTTACTGTACTGCCAAAATAAAATGTCTGTCCCTTCTCTTCATCTGACATCCAGCATCGCCGGGTAATAAGGGAATTGCCAACCTAGCGTGTAAGCCATAGTAAGGGTTGCTATAAAATACAACACAAAATACAGATCCGCCCGGGAATACCCGGTCTGGATGTAATACGTCCGGCTCGCGCCGTCCGCGAATCCTTTGGCCTCCATGGCGATGGCCATGCGCTCTGCACGCCGGATGCTCTGCGCCAGCAGGGGAATCGCATACCGCTTCAAGGTTCCATAGACGTTCCAGTATGAGACACGCTGCTGCGTACCGCGGATGCGAATGGCATAACGCAGCGTCTGGAATTCGTCCAGCAGAATGGGAATCATGCGCATGGCGGCCAAAAAGCTATAGGCATACTTGGGCGGCAGACGCCACTGCTGCATCAGCGAGTAGAATAGACGAACCGGACGTGTGGTCAGGCCAAACAACAATCCCGCAGCCGCCATGCTCAGGGAACGGAACCCCAGGTGCAGCCCGCGATAGAAGCTCTCTTCCGTGATATGTATCAGTCCATATTTGTACCACATCGTCTCGCCTTTACCAAACATCATCATGCCTGTGGATGTGGAGATAAAGATCAATATAAAAGGCGAAGCATAGAGCAGCAGCCGATGCCAAGGATGACCCGTCCAGCATAACAACAGAAGCATGACAACCGCTACATTGATCATGACGTTCAGATTGTGAACAAGAATAACCAGGATAAACATCAGGGTCAGGAAAATAACTTTTAGGCCCGGATTCACGGCGTGCAGCCAGGTTTCAAGATGAGGAAACGACAGCTGCATGCGTAACCCTCCCCTCTTCTACAGTCCACACTTTGGTACAATATCGGTTCACGATCTCCTGATCATGTGTCACCATGACAACAGCCGTCCCCGCGCGACGCAGGCGCTCCAGTTGTCCCAGCATGGCAAACGTATTACGTGCATCCTGTCCGAATGTGGGCTCATCCAGCAGTAATATCCGCTGTCTGCGAACCATAGCAGAAGCTACACTGAGACGGCGTTTCTGTCCCATCGACAATTGATACGGGTGCCTCCCAGACAGCTCCCTGAGTCCAAATTGCTCCAGCATTTCAATGCTTCTGGCCCGTCGCTCTTCCGCAGTAAGTTCTCCGCCGAGCAAGGAAAATTCCACCTCATCCAGAACCGAATTCGTAACGAATTGAAATTCCGGATTCTGAAACACGAATGCAATGCGGTCAGCCAGCTCTCTGGTCCTGCCGGGCCGTTGTCCTTCAACACGATAATGCCCCGTCGTCTTCAGGATATTCATCAGGGAAAGCAATAATGAACTTTTTCCAGCGCCATTAGCTCCAACGATTCCTACCCAATCCCCGTGAAATACGTCAGCATGATCGATCTGTACAACCGGATTCTTCCCCCGCAGCCCTGTGAATTGCCTCAATTCGAGTGCCGGATGGTGTGCACATGATTCCCTGGAATCATCTTCTTCGACTTTTGCGCAATTGCCGGATCCGGACTCCACATGCTTAAAGGCATCTTGAGAAACCTGTCGCTTCGCTTCAACCTTCCGAGCTCCACGTTCCTCCCATACTCCCGGATACCAGATGCCATACTCTTTGAGCATATCCCTCTCGTTCGCAAAGACCTGATCTGCCTGGCCGTCAGCCACAATCTTTCCTTCGGGTGATAGCACGATGATTCGGTCAACCACATCCACCACCTCATTGATTTTGTGTTCCACGATAATGAGTGTCTTATCTTGTGCGACCTGCTTCACCGTATCCCATACCTGCGTGGTTCCCTCATCATCGAGCAGTGCAGTTGGTTCATCCAGAAACAGGACATCCGGCTCCATGGCAAGAATAGAGGCAATCGCAAGGCGCTGCTTCATCCCCTGGGACATCGATTGAATCCATGCACGATTATGTTCAAAAGAAAGGCCAACGAGCTCCATATAATGTTGAATCATCTCAGGCATCCGGTCCCTTGGGATATTCCGATTTTCAAGCACAAACGCAATCTCTTCATCTGTATAGGACATGCAAAATTGGGTATCCGGGTCCTGGAATACAATGCCTGGCTGAATCGGCACCTGAATCTCATCACATTTCATCGGGATCTCCACGGAACGCGGAATAAGACCGCTCAATATTTGCAGCAGCGTGGACTTGCCTGAACCACTTGGACCGAGCAGCAGCACTTTTTCCCCTTTACGCACGGAGAGAGACAAGCCCTGAAATACCAGGTCCTGCTCTCCCGGGAACTTGCACCTTAGATTGGTAACGCCTACCGCCTGCATATTCCCTTCTCCGTTCATTTAGTCCAGTGCCTCATAATCCTGCTTGGAGACCGGTCTCAATGACCGGGTCACGCCCGTGAGTTCAAGTGCTTTCGCAAGATAATACGCAAACACACCTGCAATCAGAATGCTTCCAATGAAGCGGAAACCGATAAACAATGTGTAATTCCACGTCGATAACGAGTCAATATAACCATACTGGTAATCGAGCAAAAGCGAAGCTGCTGCTGCCCCAATGGCTGCGAGACAGGTGACGAACAGATTCGTTTTGCGGTACAGAAATGCGGCGAAGAAGATCTCTGCGCCCAGCCCCTGTAACAGACCGTATACCAAGGTGGACATCCCCCATTCACTCCCGAGAAAAGCACTGACGGTTGAGGCTGCTACTTCAGCCAGAATGGCCACCCCCGGCTTGCGAATGATGACATAGGCGAACGTGCCCGCCATAAACCACATGCCATAGATCATCTGTTCCGCATGCACGCCGAAAGGCTTCATCAGATCATACGTCGGTCCCCATATTTTGTAGATGACCCCGAATACAACCGCGATCACGATTGTCACCAAAATATCGGTTAACCTCAATTTGTTGCTGCGCACTGTTGTTGACATGTTCTCTTCTTCCTTTCTCTGCTCCCCATAAGGTTATGAAATGAAAATAAAAAAAGCCTCCCCGGTTCCGGGAAAGCTTGCGCGTATAGTGGTAAATATCATGATTGGAGTAACTCAGAATAAAATGAAATCCGGTTCATTTCACGAGGGAAGCCTGCTTCCGCTCGCATTCCGAGATCAACCGTTCCATTTTCATTCCCCAAGTTACCTATCATGAATTCATGTTCTCTACGCTGGCATTACCCAGATCAGATATACGGTCAGCGGCATAAGGCCCCAATCTCAGCCCAACTTCATTGAGCTCCCGGTTCACTTTATTTCATTGCTACTAATGTACACTACATGGGTATTTGTGGCAATAACATATAGGTCGAACAAGGTTTCACTCTGGTGAATTCCGTTTAAAGAAAGGGTGCCAATTCCATTAATATGAAACATTTAGGAGATATTAGCCGTCTATAGACGTGAAAGGGGATTGATGATATGAATACAACCAATACAACCTGGCAGCAAAAAAAGTGGAAATGGATCCTTGCCGCTTCGATCGTTACCGCAGGAACGGCACCTGCACTGATGTCATCCCATGTAGTGGAAGCGGCAGCGATACACCAGCCTACAGCCTATATTAACAATGTTCCTGCCGAATATGATGTGGTTATTCGCCAGGGAGTTACGTATGTGGCGCTTACGGAACTGAAATTTCTGGGTGACTATACTTTCGGGTACAACAACAAAACGAAACAAATCAGCATTAGTACAGGAAGCGACAAGTATATACTTACCCCTAACAGTAAAATCATTAAGAAAAACGGAAAGGATGCGGCGATGTCCTCTGCTCCGATTCTGGTAAATGGCAAAGCCATGCTGCCGCTTCGTGCAATCGGTGAAACCTTCGGTGCAGAAGTTCGATGGAGTCAGGCTGCCAAGGAAGCTTATATCTATACGCCAGATGCATCGATTATTGAGGAATACAAAAGTGCTGACCTGACCATTGCACGTGAGGCTGCGCTTCGTCTTCCGCGTTTTTCGGATTTAAAACAGGCACGCCTGGACATCCGTAATCCACTGGGTCCTGTCGACTCATCGATGACTTACATTTTTGAAAAAGGACAGAAGGACCGCTTTTTCATCAACGAAAATAATGATCTCATCAGTTACTACGAAATCAAAAATGGAACTGCCCTGCTGAAATGGCAGGCCAACGTGGGCAGTGCAGCCGGAACAATCGGAGATCTGTTCTTCATCAAAACCAAAGCTGTAGCAGAAGCTGGGAAGCGCCCATCGGTAGCAGGCCAAACTCTTGTATCGTTTAAATACTCTCAGATGCTGGAAGAGACTTCCTATGAGGTCATGAACAAGTCTGGTTCCATTGATTCAGGTTCCTCTGCCCCGCAGAAAGACAAAATCATCGTTGCCGTTCCAGAAGAAAACTAAGTACTACTGAGAGATAGCAAAGAGATAGCAGAGAATGCAGCATTTTTCAAAATCTCTTTTATCTCGTTTTATAGTAAACGCAAAAAGGCATCCTTGAGGGTGCCTTTTTGCGTTTATTATAAAGAGGAATTCTGAACATGAGCCAACTGTATCCTCTTTATCTTCCGGTTGACATACGATCCTCAATATTGCGTATTCCCCGATTGACTTGTTTTACCCGATGCGAATCCCTTGAACAGGGTAGGCACTTTGGAATAACGGGTATTCGTTATTTTGCCGACCGTAGAGCTGCTGTCTGTGCGCAGAATGGAATCCTTCACATTGGAAATGTTGGAGCTGTCCACGTTCATGGTAACCGCGTAAGAGGTTCCCCCATTTTGTCTTACCAGTTTGCCGATATCATCAGCTCTGAAGTTTTTGATGTTAATTGTCCCCGAAGCGTTCATCTGGAACACCTTATCATATGCCTTGTATGCTGCACCACCCGTAATGTTAACCGTACCCGAGGATTTAAGCGTGAGTGCATCTTCACCGACATCATTCCAGGTTACATTCTGAATATTGCAGTTGCCGTAACAATGGACGCCATCGGCTGCCGGTGCCTCGATCACTACATTTTTCAGTGTAGCTCCTGCCTCAAGACGAAAGATTGGTTTTTGGTTCTCGGCCTGACTGCCGTCACCCAATGTGTTTGGGTCTGCGGCAACACTCTTTCCTTTGCCATCATAAGTCTCACCTGCTTTGACAATGATCGTTGTCTTCACAATTTCGGGAGCAGCGGACACGGGTAATGCACCAAATACAGAAGCGACCAGACCAGCAGAGAGCAGCAGCGATAACATTTTTCTCATACGTAAATCCTCCCTTATACGAATATATTGGTGTACAAGCCAGCTTGTCTTCCCGGATCCCTTAAGAGGTGCACCTCTGTTCTGGACCCTACCCTGATCCTACCAAAACAGGAGTGTAATGATAATAATCATTAGATTAGATTTCCAATTGTCGGCATGATTCCTGCATTCTTCGCATTCTTTGTCGATCCATTCCGCATGGAATGTGCTGATCTTAACTTTCGGTATGCTTCATTTAAAGTCTGTAAAAACTGCAGAATTCTAGCCGAAAAATAAAAAAGACCACGTCATCTGTTTCCAGACAACATGATCTTAAGCAAGAACAATTCATTTTCCAACTTGCTTGACTAGGCTCCGAACCGCTGACGATATCCGCACTTCCGGCATAGTTCCTCCACAGCTTCCCGCTTGGAAAAACCATAAACCAGATTGTTCGCCCGCTCGCCTTCGACAATCTCCGAGAAAGACTTCTCATGGACGTTACCGAGATTGATGACACCTTCACCATCAAGGCAGCACGGAACAACCGTGCCATCCACAAGGACGGCCGCCTGACTGCGCAGCGCATGACAGAAGCCTTTGCCATCATCCTCTGGTGCATCCAGACTTGGCCACTGGAACTCGTGGTCCTGATTGAGATAGACATTCGGTGCAATTTTGACGCCGCTGCCTGGAACCACCTTTTCCTCAATGCGGAAATCCAGGTTGAACTCGCGCTCCAGGACCTCCAGTGTTTCCCGGTTCCGATTCATCTGGGCATTCGTGAAGTTATCCTGCGTTAGATTCCAGAGCCGGAACGAGATGATAACATTGTGCTTCACAGCTTCCCTTGCAAAAGATAGAATGTTGCTGAGGTATCCCTCACGGTCCGTCGATCCCTCATGCCCGTCAAAGCTGTGCAGCGAGAAGTTCATTTGCCGCAATGCCGGTTTGCCAAGCAGCTTATGCTGGGTCTTGGGCAGCAGCGTTCCGTTCGTTGTTATGTTTACCTTGAATCCCTTCTCGTGTGCGGAATCCAGTAACACATCAATTTTGGGGTGAAGTAACGGCTCCCCTTTGACATGCAAATAAATGTGTTTGGTATGTGGCTTAATCTGATCCAATATATTGTTGAAGACTTCAGGGTCAATGAATCCTTTGGCACGCTTGGTCTGCGGACAGAAGCTGCATGCCAGGTTACATATGCTAGTAATTTCAATATATACTTTCTTGAACGTTTTCAACTCGGGGTCCCCATTCTGCTTAGGAGGGAGAACAGTCCCACCCTCATTTGTAATCCGGCCCATATGTGCCATCCCCATTATATCGGGTTAGGAAGCCAAGGTAAATCCGCGAATGGGTTTAACGTTTAACTTTTGCCTCTAAGCCCTCTTTACATCTCGCGTGAATGTGATATATGCTGTGTACACAACTGCATATCTTGAACGATTGCACTAGGGGAGCCTTGCGGCTGAGACGAATGAATGTATTCGGACCCTTTGAACCTGATCTGGATCATACCAGCGGAGGGAAGTGGAGCGGACTTTCAGTTAACGGATTTTTTTCATATTCATATGAACATGAATGTCGGTTGAACTTAACAGGCCCACTCATTTCTCCGGAAATGAGCGGGCTTTTTCGCGTTTACTTACAACAGATCGCAAACAACGTGCATTTCCGTTCAGGCAGTTTTTATTCCAAGGGGGTCAAGGAACCAGATGAGCAACGATGTACAGATTGACAACATGACCTTTACTTTTCCGGATCAGAGACATTCCCCCGTGCTCTCCAATGTATCGATGTGTGTAAAAAAGGGAGAATTCGTCTCGCTAATCGGCTCCAGCGGGTCGGGCAAGAGCACACTCTTCAAGCTGCTCGCAGGCTTGCTTGAACCGACAGACGGCACGATTGAAATTGCTGGGGTGCCGCCAGGACAGCGACTCGGGCGAGTCGCCTACATGCCGCAGAAGGATCTGCTGTTATCCTGGCGGACGGTTATGGAGAACTGCCTGCTTCCCTCGGAGCTTGCCCCGAGGAAGCAGGACAAGGTGAAGCTGCGCGCTGACATTATGGCTGGACTCAACAGATTTGGCTTATCCGGCTATGAGCATGCCTACCCGGATGAACTGTCCGGCGGCATGAAGCAGCGGGTTGCCCTGCTGCGCACATTGTTGACAGGAGGACAGCTGATGCTGCTGGACGAGCCCTTCGGCGCGCTTGATGCCATGACTAAGCGGGAGATGCATCGCTGGTTGCTTGAATTGTGGGAAAGTCTCGGCAAAACGGTGCTGTTCATCACCCATGATATCGAAGAAGCCCTGTTATTAAGTGACCGGATCGTCCTTCTCACGCCTGGCGGTCGGCAGTTGCTGGACATGAAGGTGCCTCTGCCCCGTCCGAGACATTCGGACATGGTCTACGATCCGGATCTGATACAGATGCGACAACGGTTGGAGGATCAACTACATGCGAAGCCTTAGCATCAGCAGATGGTTTGCCCGCTATGGCCTATTCGCTGCGCTTCTCCTCCTGATGCTGGCCTGCTGGGAATGCATCGTGCGATTAGGATGGGTCCCTTCTTTCATCATCCCTGCACCTACATCGATAGCGAGTTCTCTAGTTGAGCATCGGCATCTGCTCCTGGGAACCCATCTGCCTGCCACATTGATGGAGGTAGCAGTTGGCTTCGGCTTGTCCATCGTGGCCGGAAGCGCTCTGGCAGCGGGCATGCACCTCAGCCGTTCGATTGAAAAGGCGCTGTATCCCTTCATCGTAATCAGCCAGACGATTCCACTGATTGCCCTGTCTCCTGTATTCATTCTGTGGTTTGGCTACACGCTCTGGAGCAAAGTCGCTGTGGTGTTTCTGATCGCATTCTTCCCGATTGTGGTCAGCACCTATGATGGTCTCCGTCAAGGTGACCCGGAACAGCGCGAACTGCTGATGACCATGGGAGCAAGCAAGTGGGATCTGTTCCGCAAGCTTCAGGTACCTCTTGCGCTGCCCTCTTTCTTTTCGGGATTGAAGATGTCGGTGGTGTACTGTGTGGTCGGCGCAACTATTGGCGAATGGCTCGGAGGCAGCAAAGGTCTTGGTTATTTCAGCCGCAGAATGTCCAGCAGCATGAATACGGATGCGATGTTTGCCTCCATTCTGCTGTTATCCCTGCTGGGCATCGGTCTGTTCGTGCTTATTGCCTGGCTGGA
This sequence comes from Paenibacillus sp. P13VS, assembly GCF_015143645.1. NCBI lineage: Bacteria > Bacillati > Bacillota > Bacilli > Caryophanales > Paenibacillaceae > Paenibacillus > Paenibacillus sp. P13VS. The sequence continues at coordinate 767,114 of NZ_WYEV01000004.1, forward strand.
GCGAGTCCTCGGATTGAAGCGGAATGCAGACCATGCACGCAGAGGAAAGTCGATGAAAAGGCAATCGCAATGAGATAACAAGTGCTGCTCCTTCCTGCTTATCTCTTTGAAACATATCAGCGATTGGAACCAAACAAAAAATGAACGAAACGAGGCCCATTTATCCATGAGAAAAAAGAAACTCATTCACATCCTGCTTCCTGCCCTCATCTGTTTATTACTGATCGTCAGCGGTTGTGGCAATACGGGTGCGAACCCATCATCATCCGATTCCGATCCCCAGGTACGGGGCACAGATTCAACAACAACCGAATCGTCGTCTGGTGACCATGATTCATTGTCCATCATGCTCGACTGGTATCCGAACGCAGTCCATTCCTTTATATACGCAGCACAGGAGAATGGATATTTCGCAGACCAAGGTCTCGATGTGGACATTCAGATGCCTGCCGATACGAATGATGCGCTCAAACTTGTAGCCGCTGGCAAAGTGGATCTGGCGCTGAGCTATCAGCCGCAAATTTTGCTAGCCCGTGGAGAAGGCATTCCCGTACGATCCATTGCCGCTGTCGTTCGGCATCCACTCGTTCATCTGCTGACGGAAACGGACGGGAAGGTGAACTCACCCAAAGATCTTGAAGGACTGACGGTAGGGTATTCCTCCGTTCCCCTATATGAAGCCATGGTGCGTACGATGATGAGTCAGGATGGCGGCGATCCGGACCGCATGAATTTGGTGGATGTCGGATTTGATCTGATCCCTTCGCTGGCCTCCGGTCAGGCCGATGCAATCATGGGTGGTTTTATCAATCATGAACAGTTGATTCTCGAGAAAGAAGGTCATCCAGTCAAGTCCATTAACCCCGTCGATTACGGCGTGCCGGATTATTACGAACTCGTTCTTACAGCAAGCGACGAGGGAATTGAGGCGAAGAAGGATCAGCTCACCCGCTTCGTCAAAGCGATCCAGGAAGGTCAGAACTATGTGACCGAGCATCCGGATGAAGCATTGAACATCCTGCTCACACACGAAAATGAGACGTCCCCACTGGATCAGGAAATTGAAACAAAGAGCCTGGACATTCTGCTTCCGCTCATGACTGAAGAAGGTATCCCGTTCGGCTGGCAGGAACCTTCCTCCTGGGATAACGTGCGGAAGTGGCTGGTACAACGTGAATTGATTCCGGATTCGGTACAGGCCGAGGATGCGTTTATCAACTTGCAGGAGAAGTAAAAAGTACAGTTGCTACAAAATAATCGCTTATCAGGAGGGAATTTCAAATGTCATATCTGGCACGCGTTCGTACTCAAAATCCACTGGTTCACAATATCACCAACCTCGTGGTTGCTCCCTTTACGGCCAACGGTCTGCTCGCACTGGGCGCCTCTCCCTTCATGGCCTACGCACATGAAGAGGTAGCCGATGTTGCTAAAATGGCCGGAGCGGTCGTGCTCAACATTGGCACACTCGATGACCAGGTTGTCCAGGCCATACGCCTCGCCGGACAATCAGCCAATGCCCATCATGTGCCAGTTGTACTTGACCCGGTGGGAGCTGGCGCTACGGCTTATCGCACGGATACGGTTCAGATGCTCGTGCGCGAGCTTCGACTTACCGTACTGCGGGGTAATGTGGCGGAAGTAGCCAATGTCATAGGCGAGAACTGGAGCATCAAGGGTGTCGATGCAGGCCAAGGCGAAGGTGACCGCACCGGGATCGCCGAGCGGGCAGCACAGAAGCTTGGCTGTGTTGTCGTTATCACTGGTCGCGAGGATGTCATTACGGATGGGCAGACCACGTTCCTGACGCAAAATGGGCATGCCCTGCTCACCCAGGTCACTGGCGCAGGATGTTTGCTTAGCTCCATCATCGGTGCCTTTGCTGCGATTGCACCGTCTGGGGAAGAATTGCTAAGCAGTGTTGTTGAAGCCCTTGCCTTCTACGGCGTTGCAGCCGAGATCGCAGCAGAGCGCACAGCCAACCTCGGGCCAGGCAGTTTCCAGATCGAGCTGTTAAACCAGCTTGCGCTGGTAACTCCGGACGTGCTTGCACAGCGGGCACAGGTGCGACAGCTTGGCGGTGATCCCCAATGAGTATGGCGCAGGCACTCACGATTGCCGGGTCGGATAATGGCGGTGGGGCCGGCATTCAGGCTGATTTGAAAACCTTTCAGGAGCTGGGCGCGTACGGCTTGTCTGTTATTACTGCGGTTACCGCACAGAATACACTAGGCGTTCAGGGAGTCTATCCGGTTCCTTTGGAAGGTATTGCCCAGCAGCTCGATTCCACAGGTGAAGATTTCCAGCCCGGAGCGGTAAAAACAGGTATGCTTTTCAGTGCACAAACCATTCGCTTGGTTTCTGAGAAATGGCGGCAATTCGGCTGGACCAATCTGGTCATTGATCCGGTCATGGTAGCGAAAGGTGGTGCCCCGTTACTCCAGCAGGAGGCGGTGCACGCCCTGATCACGGATCTGCTTCCACATGCATTAATCACAACACCGAATATTCCGGAAGCCGAACTGATCACCGGAATGACCATCCGCAATCTGGCCGATCGTGAAGAAGCCGCCAGACGAATCGTGCACATGGGCTCTGCGTATGCTCTGGTCAAAGGCGGACATGCTGAAGGTAACGGGATGATTGTTGATGTGCTCTATGACGGCACGTCCTTCCATTATTTGGAGAACGTACGCATTGTGACACGCCACACCCATGGGACCGGATGTACGTACTCTGCCGCCATCACGGCCGAACTGGCCAAGGGCTCGTCTGTGCTGGCTGCGGTAACAACCGCGCGAGCTTTCATTCAGGCAGCCATTGAGGATGAATTGGGGATTGGGGCCGGACACGGGCCAACGAATCATTTTGCGTATCAGCGCAGACAGCGGGGTGAGCAGTGATGCGCAGATGGGATGTCGAGGCGGTACGCCAAGCCATGCAGGTGTACCTGGTGATGGGCAGCGTGAATACAACGCTGGACCCTGTGGATGTGCTGCGCCAAGCGATCGCTGGCGGCATCACGCTGTTCCAGTTCCGCGAGAAGGGAACTGGCGCCCTTGTTGGCGAAGCCCGCATCACGCTGGCGATGCTGCTTCGCGAGGTGTGCAGCCAGCACGGAATTCCGTTCATCGTGAACGATGATGTGGAGCTGGCTGTGGCAGTGGAGGCCGACGGCATGCATGTCGGCCAGGACGATGCGGACGCGGCGCTGGTACGCGCCCGCATCGGAGCCGGGCGGATGCTTGGCGTATCCGCCCACTCCGTGGCTGAGGCGCGCCGGGCCGTGCAGGCGGGCGCCGACTATCTTGGCGTCGGGCCCATGTACCCGACGCGGTCCAAGGCGGATGCCCACGCTGTGCTGGGTCCCGCCGGGGTGGCGGAACTGCGCGCCGCAGGCATCGCAGTTCCGGTGGTGGGTATCGGCGGCATTACGCCCGATACCACGGCCGCCGTGATGGCGGCAGGAGCCGACGGCGTAGCCGTCATCTCCGCCATCGCGGGCGCGGCCGATGTGCGCGCAGCGGCTGCGCAGTTCGCTGCGGCGGTGCGCGGGATGCAGGCATAGCCATGCCTCCCTGCACCGCCTCCCCTCCCCACACGCTGGGGCAAGCTGCCCCTACCAGCATGACTGCCTCACCGTTTACCCAACATCATTGTTCTATGTTGTTCTGGATGCGACCTCCTGGCTCGCATCTTTTTTTGCCTGTTGACTCTCACGTTACGTGACGCTATACAATCGGTGGTGTAAGGAGGTGTTGATCATGGCCATGAAAGTCAAAGAGGTTGCCGAGCTTGCCTCGATCAGTGTGCGCACACTGCATCATTATGATGAGATCGGATTATTGACCCCGGACGAAGTCACTTCAGCTGGATATCGGCTGTACTCGGAAGCCAATCTGGAAACACTGCAGCAGATTTTATTTTTCAGAGAGCTTGATTTCTCCCTGAAAGAGATCAGAAGCATTATCACGAACCCTTCCTTTGACCGGGAAGAAGCACTGAAGATGCACCGCCGTATTTTGCTGGAAAAGCGTCAGCGACTTGATCAAATGATCGCCACCATTGATCGAAGCGTTTTGCATATGAAAGGAGAGATACACATGACAACGAAAGAACAGTTCGAAGGATTCGACTTCAGCAAAAATCCGTATGAACAGGAAGCCAGAGAACGTTGGGGAGACGAAGCTGTAGAAAAAGCAAACCAAAAACTTCAGGGCAAATCTGCCCAAGAACAGAAAGCCCTGTCCGATGAAATGAATGAAATTTATACACGGCTGGCAGCACTTCGTCACACAGACCCTGCCTCAAACGAGGCTCAAGCAGGAATCGCCGAATGGTATGCCTATCTGAACAACATGGGGAACTATTCCCCGGAGGCTTTCAAAGGACTTGGACAGATGTATGTGGATGACGAACGCTTCACGCGTAATATCGATCAATTTGGCGAAGGCTTGGCCCTGTTCATGAGGGAAGCGATGGCGGTCTTTGCTGATCGTAAGAGCTAATGCTATATGCCTTTCTCATGAAATCCGATCCTACTACAAGTATAAAAAAGGGACGTACGCGATAAGCGTTACGTCCCTTTCCCTGTATCTCAGCCGCAATGTGATGGACCCCTTCCGGCCCTTCACTCTGAGTACTTTTTAAATGATGTAACCAGTGACTACATTGCACCGTTCTGATTACTGAGGCATTGTTCCCTATTAAGCTCTTGGCGCTTGATCGGATGACGAAGCCGTCGATGCCAGGCTTGTCTTCGCCATGCGTCCAGGAATCTGCCATGCAGATACAATAGCCAGTACGATGAACAACAGATCGATCGGCTCACTGAAGTAATCGGTAATGGTTGCGAAGAACTCGCGGATGATCTCAACATCAAACGCCAGTTCCATCATTCCGATATCTCCGAACAACTGGGATGTAAAATAAACGACGGTAAGATACTTACCCAGCAAAATGCCGAGAAGTGCGAAAATAACCGCAATGATTTTATGTACCGTTGCAATCCGTTTGTTGGAGAACAACACAACCGCATACCCCGTAAGTGCCCCAATCAAGATAGCGATAAGCCCAACCTCATATTCGGTTGATGCTGCAATTGCTGCCCACACGGCTCCCCCTACAATCGCTGCAATCAACCCACCGATGATCGGCAAGCCAATTCGGATTCCTTGTTTCTCTTCCACGTGCTTTTCCCTCCTGAGTCATGCTTATGCTTATTTTCCAGAATTCACCTTTCTTATGAAACCACAAAATGTACTCTCTTTCAACCATTTTTCTACAATCTTAGTGCATGGGGTTCATTAACTTTGAAACAGGCACACCCGCCCAACATCGGCATAATCTATTTCAAAAGCCATAGAAAAGGAGCTCTCGCCCATGTATTATGTTCCATATTATCGAAATGACAGCATGCTCACTGCTCAGATTGCAAAGGCCATTAATGGAGAATCGTCAGCTATTGCCTGTTATGCCAAACTGGCTGAACTCGCACCTACAGAGGAACAAAAAGCACGTATTTTAGAGATACGTCAGGATGAGATGAAACATCTTCAAGTTTTTATGGCTATCTATGTATCCTTAACAGGCATGCAGCCCACCGTTCAAATTGCTCAGGACTGCCCATCGGAATATATTGCGGGTCTAAACTACGCTTTCAAAGACGAACAGGAAACCGTAGAATTTTACGCTGATGTATCTGATCAGGCAACAGACCCCTATATCCAAGCAGCGTTTAAGCGGGCAGCCACGGATGAACAGAGACATGCCGTCTGGTTCCTGTACTATCTGACGCAGCATAAGTCATCCCTGCCAATAAAGAACGACTCTATCTAAAAATAAATAACCCCCTCTTTGCCGTACACAGCTAAGGGGGGGCATAACGAAGCCATTCTTATTATTATCGTTTTGCTTCTTTGGACGGCTGAATGACTGCAGCAATCTGTGCCAGAATGGCATCTACTGAAGCCGGATCATGTACATCATACTGATCAATATTCAGTCGGAGTACCGGACAAGCCGTAAACTGATCAATCCATACCGAATAACGTTCATGCATATGTTCCCAATACGAGCGGTCGGTCTGAATTTCCATTTCACGTCCACGTTCCGTGATCCGGTTCAGAATGGACGGCAGGCTGCCTTCCAGATAGATCAACACATCGGGATGAGGGAAATACGGAGTCATCACCATCGCTTCAAACAAACTGCTGTACGTTTCGAAATCCGTGGCTGACATCGTGCCCTGATCCGCATGCATTTGCGCAAAAATCCCCGTATCTTCATAGATGGAGCGATCCTGCACGAACCCCCCGCCAAGCTCGAAGATCTTCTTCTGTTCCTTGAAACGCTCCGCCAGGAAATAGATTTGCAAGTGGAAGCTCCAACGCTCGAAATCGTGATAAAACTTCTCCAGATACGGATTATGATCGACCTGCTCCAGAGAGGTCTTGAAGTTCAACCGCTGCGCAAGTGCTGCCGTTAACGTGGACTTGCCCACGCCAACCGTACCTGCTACCGTAATTAATGCATTCGCCGGAATGCCATAGTTATTCATTGGATATACTCCTTTACCTGATTAACAATCTGCCTGAAATGTTCAGGATGCTCCACAAAATCCAGCTGCTCCGCATTGACTTTAATAATGGTTGGCGGGTTCGTGCTTTCCGCCAGGTAGGCCATGCCTGTTTTGTAATCCGCGATCAATTGTTCCATGTATGCCGGGTCCATATCCTGTTCAAAGGAACGTCCACGTTTGTTAATGCGATACATCAATGTATCCAGCTCGGCTTCGATGTATAACACCAGATTGGGTTTAGGCAGATCGTCGGTTAACAAGTGATAGATTTGACGGTACTTGTCCCGTTTGGTCCCTTTCAGGGTACGTTCGGCAAAGATCATATTTTTGTAGATATGATAATCCGATATGACGGGAGTATTTTGTTCAATGTAGTGCAGACCTGTGTCTTCCAATTGCTTGAACCGGTTGCATAGAAAAAACATTTCAAGCTGGAAGCTCCACTCATCAATATTTTGATAGAAGGAAGCCAGAAAGGGATTCTCTTCTACTATTTCCTTTACCAGCGGAAGGTTTAATTCCTTGGAAAGCATCGTTGCCAGCGTGGTTTTCCCTGCTCCAATCGCACCCTCCACCGCAATAAACGGGGCTGAATTCATCGTGTTCCTGCTCCTCCTCGACCTCATGCGTGTTTCCGTTTCTGTACAGACCTCACCTATTGTATCACAGCCCGTAGAGTCGAAGGCCAGTATTTTATGTAAAGTCAGTCTCTATTGAATATCCCTCCTGGGAAAGGCCAGATTACACCATACGATGAAGAGGTCTGTTTGCATAATGAACCATTTTGTTGCTCCTATTCCTCTCCAGACTTTCTGAAAAACGCGAAAAAAAGCTGTAAGTTTTAGTACTAAAGCATCATTTTATTTTCATTCCTAACATTCATATGACTTTATTACGATATATTCCATGAATACGATATGTCTGGAGGTCCTAGAAGAGTCTGGAACGATTCACATATACGAATAGATCAATTTAACCAGAAAAAAGGAGAGAAACAAGTTGTTAGCTAAGATTCGATGGAGTACCATGCCTTTCTTTGCCAAAAACCTCGTTATATCTTTCGGTAGTATTATGTTGATTGGAATCATCCTGATTACAGCTGGGTATCAGCTGCAGAAAAACGTACTCAGCCAGCAGCTCTATGATCAGGCCAAAGTGACCACCCAGAAGTGGTCGGATGATCTGGACACAGCCAAGGTGCTTGAAGCCATGAATGAAAAAAGCTATGACGGTCCGGTGCAAAAAGAACTGCGGGACTATCTGGATTCCATCCATGAACTGTATCCCAACATTGCCCAGACCTATATTTTTGGAACTGAGCTGGCAGAAGGAAACCAAACGTCCATCATCGCCGTTCCGACCAACCTAGTTCAGCCTTTCGAAGAATTGAATCTGGCTGTAGGCTCCATGTACCCACTCCCACAAGAAAACGTGAAAGCACTGGAAGGTATGAAGAAAGATGGGCAGCCTGCACTAAGCAGCTTTTATACAGACGAATATGGAACCTGGACTACCATTATGTATCCGATCAAGAATGCTGCAGGGGAAATGTACGCCGCCATTTACTTCGATGTCGATGCCAACGCAATCCCGAGTGGTCTTCATAAACTGATTACATACAGCAGCATGTTCCTTATAGGTTTCCTGCTTCTGTTCATGATTCTGCAATATGTCCTGTTGAAGAGAACGTTAACTCCGATACGTAACCTGATGAAGGGCATCGATGTTGCAAGCTCGGGGAATCTGGATGTTTCCATCCAGACAGGACGAGATGATCTGGGGATCATTAATCAGAAATTCAATACGATGATTGAACGCTTCAACGATACGATGTCCAAAGTCCAACTGACTTCACATCACCTGTCCAACTCCTCCAAGAAATTGCTGGAGATCTCGGAAAATAACAATGGCAATATTCAAATGATCAGTACAAATATTCGGGATATTTCCCTTGGCCTTCGCTCTCAGGACCAGGCCTCTGTAGAAAATGCACGTGCCATGACGGAAATGTCCACCGTTATCCAAACCATCGCGAGCAGCTCTTCGGAGGTTGCCGATGAAGCGCAGAGCATGGAACAGCGGTCCCAATCGGGCCATAAGATTATGCAGCAAGTCATTGAGCAGATGGATCTCATCTCGGGAGCCGTACAACACACATCCGAGTCCATCCGATCTTTGGAAAACCGTTCCAATGAGATTAGCGGTATAGTGAATCTCATCACTGACATTGCAGGACAAACCAATTTGCTTGCCCTGAATGCTTCCATCGAAGCAGCACGTGTGGGTGAAGAAGGAAAAGGATTTGCCGTCGTGGCAGGAGAAGTTCGCAAATTGGCAGAACAATCGCAGCAATCCGCCGATCAGATCCGCTCGTTAATCGACGATATTCAGCGGGATATCGCGCAGTCCGCCGAAGCTATGCAGCTTGGTTCACGTGAGGTAGATAAAGGTTCTCAGGTTACCCGGGAGACAGGTGAATTCTTCGGCGATATCCTGACAGCCACGAACAAAGTTGCGAATCAGATCCAGGATATCTCCAGTTCGACGGAGGAAATCTCCGCCAGTACACAAGAGATGTCTGCAACAGCAGATGAGCTGTCCGCAAGTGTCAGCAAGGCAGCTAACAGCAGCAAGCAGATTGAACAGTCAATCGCTGAGCAGGAAGCTTCCATGGCGTCCATTGTCAGTGCTTCGGATGAACTCTCTGCCGTGTCCAAGCAGCTGCAGGAGCTGATTTCATTCTTCAAAGTTAAACCAATGAATTAATCGAATATACGATCCATTCACAAAAAAAGAGATCTTCCGTATTCACGGGAGATCTCTTTTTTTATCTTATCTTGTGCCCATTTACTGGGACTTGTCACTTGAAGTTTCGGCATCGTCTTTCTTCTTCGTGCCTTTGCTTTTATAAGGCTTTGGGGCACTTTTCGCCCGATTGGCACTGGCTTGCCAGCGATTCCAGCCTTTTTTGCCAGTACCACGGCCCGTGCCGCCTTTACCCTTTGCTTTGCTCATGTTATCACTCCAATAATCCTGTATATGCTTAAAAATGACCGTCCTCGGTACCTTTTATCGTAACCCAGCCCATCGTATTCACTTCCAGCATTTCTTATTATAACAAAAATAAACATCTTTACGTCCATTTCCAAAAATGATTCTATTGTTATTCTGTTATGAAAGCGGTATAGTGTACATAATTGAAAGAAGAAGCCGCGTCTTCTTCGGGATTGTTACTGGTAAGCAGGCGATACCCAAATAAAGGCTGTGTGATAAGCCTTTGTTTGGGTTTTTTGTTATTATAAAGGCAATAGAGGTGAACAACGATGATCATTCGACAGATTTTCAACAATAATGTCATCCGGGCAGAGAACCAGGTGGGTCATGAATTTGTTGTCATTGGAAATGGTCTGGGCTTCAAGAAGAAAAATGGGCAGCCTGTTGATGAGGATAAGATCGAGAAAACCTTTGTTCTCAAATCAGATAAGATCCCCCAGAAACTGATCGACCTGATGGGTGAAACCTCCGTGGAGTATCTAACATTGGCTGACAAGATTGTAGGCTATGCCAAACGGGAAATGGGCGATATTTTTAGTGACAATATCTATATTTCCCTCATTGACCATATCCAATTTGCCATCTCACGGTACAGGAAGGCCGTCGGGCTGAAGAACTCGCTGTTATGGCAGATCAAAAAGTTTTATAAAAAGGAATTCATGATCGGGATGAATGCGCTGGAGTTGATCGATTCACAATTCGGCATACAGATGGACGAACATGAAGCCAGTTTTATCGCCATGCATTTTGTCAACGCCAGACAGGATGGTCAGGGCATGCAGCAAACGGTTGAAATTACCGAAGTGATCGATGACATATTCAACATCGTGACCAATCAATATGGCATAACCCTGGATGAAAATTCGTTTAATTACTCCAGGTTTATTACCCATTTGCAATATTTCGTCCAGCGCATGGTGAGCAATGAACAGGAACAGACGGCGTCTGGTGATAACTTTCTGTATGATCAGGTCAAAGACAAATACGGCAAGGCTTTTCAGTGTACCCAATTGATTAACCATTACCTTGAGGACAAGTTCGAAAGTGCGATGTCCATTGATGAAAAGGTGTATTTGACAATCCATATCCACCGCGTTACTTCCCGAAATGAAATGCAGGACACGAAATAAAAAAAGCTTGCAAACGATTTCGCTGTCATTTATAGTAGGTCTCACAACTTAACGACAAGGATTGTTACTGGTCAAGCAGGCGATACCTAAACGATTGGCACCCCATCCATTTTTGGATGGCCACTGCCCTCCGTTTAGGTATTTTTTTGTTTTCAGGGGCAGTTCGACCACAAAGGAGAATGAACATGGATCATAAAAAAATGGGAGATGACATCGTACGCCTCGTCGGCGGTGAAGCCAATATCAACGGACTTGTCCACTGTGCGACCCGGCTGAGGTTTAACCTCAAGGATTCCAAAAAAGCCGAGCGCGAGACGCTGGAAAAACATGATGGCGTAATTACCGTTGTGGAAAGCGGTGGACAATTTCAAGTTGTGATCGGAAGTCATGTTGCTCATGTATATGCAGAGATTATGAAGAATCGGGATTTTGGAGGTGAATCCTCCTCCACCGCAGAGACAACAGGTGGAAAAACCTCGGTCTTATCCAAAGTTTTTGAGATTATCTCGGGAAGCTTCTCTCCGTTAATTCCAGCCATGGCGGGATCAGGCATGTTGAAAGCTCTGCTGACCGTTCTAACCATGCTTGGCTGGATGTCAGACACCAGTGACACCTATCTTATTTTATCCGCTGCCGGCAATGCCGTATTTTACTTTCTGCCTATCTTCCTCGGCATTACGCTGGGCATGAAGCTGAAAGCCAATCCTTATGTCGCCGGGGTTATCGGTGCTGCCCTGCTGGAACCGAACTTTACCGGATTGATGGACAAGGGTTCCGATGTATCGTTCCTGGGCATACCTGTCGTCATGATGAACTACTCAGCCAGTGTATTTCCGATATTCATATCCATCAGCATCTATGCCCTTCTTGATAGGCTGCTGAAGAAAATCATTCTGAAGGATCTGCAATTGTTCCTGGTTCCAATGATTGCCCTCATGATTATGGTTCCTCTATCTGCGATGGCCTTTGGTCCATTTGGCACCAACGTAGGAGACTGGATTTCCTCTGGTGTAACGTGGCTCATTGACGTCAGCGGGATATTATCAGGGATTGTCCTGGGCGGATTCATGACCTTCATGGTCATCTTTGGTCTCCATTGGGGATTCACTCCAATCACGATCCAAAATATCGGGGTTGGCGGAGATCCAATCGAAGCGATGGCTGCTGCAGCCGTATTTGCCCAAATCGGTGTTGCATTCGGTATTTTCCTGAAAGCCAAAAAAGATAAAACGCTCCGCACACTTGCAGGCTCAACGAGCCTTACGGGATTGCTCGCAGGTGTGACGGAACCTATCGTTTACGGATTGGTCCTACGTTATAAACGCGTCATTCCGATCGTTGTCATCGCAGGTGCAATCGGTGGTGCCATTAATGGTCATTTTGGCGTTAAAATGACGGCATATGTGTTCCATAATATTTTTGCTATACCGGTATACACACCAACCGTAGTTTATGTCATTGCAATTGTGTGTTCCTTCGCCATTGCTGCGGTATTAACCGTCATGTTCGGATACGAGAGCAAAGCCAAGGTCAGCGTTTCAGAGGTCAAGGATGCGAATGATACAAACACAGGTGCAAATTCCGAAAGAAAAGCGGTAGAAGTTCCTGCTGCTCCAGAGGTGAAAACTGCCGAGGTCAAAAAAGAGCAAATTCATAGCCCACTTACGGGCAAAGCTGTTGCTTTGAGTACGATCAACGATCCTGCCTTTTCCACTGGTGCTATGGGCAAGGGACTAGCGATCGTTCCCGAGATTGGCGAAGTTGTTTCTCCCGTGGATGGCGTGGTCACTTCACTCTTCCCAACGGGGCATGCCATCGGGTTAACGACTGGCACCGGCACCGAGATTCTGATTCACATCGGGATCAATACCGTTGCGCTAAAAGGCAAACATTTCACGCCTGTCGTGCAGGAAGGTGACATCGTCAGACAGGGCGATCTGCTCATTCAATTTGACATCGAACAAATTAAGCAAGCCGGGTACGAAACTGTCACTCCCGTCATTGTTACCCTCACACAGCACGAGGTGGATGTATTCGAAACATCCCAGGAACATGTACAGAAAAATGATGTCCTGCTCACTCTTGTTGTCTGATCAGCTTGCTTATTCCAAACTCAACTAGGAGGAACGAACAATGAAACATACTCAACTTAAACCATTTCCCAAAGACTTCTTCTGGGGAGGTTCAACGTCAGCCTATCAAATCGAAGGAGCCTGGAATGAAGATGGCAAAGGTCCTTCCGTTATTGACATGGGAAACCATGTGGAAGGTGTAACCGACTTCAAGGTGACCAGCAATCACTATCATATGTATAAGGAGGATGTGGCCCTGCTTGCGGAGATGGGCTTCAAAGCCTATCGCTTCTCCATCGCCTGGACGCGGATCTATCCGCAAGGCGCAGGTGAAGTTAATCCCAAAGGACTTGCCTTCTATGACTCATTAATTAATGAACTGATCAAATACGGTATTGAACCAATTGTGACCATGTATCACTTTGATCTTCCTTATGCACTGGAAGAGCAAGGCGGCTGGTCCAATCGGGCCACAATCGATGCCTTTGAGCAATACGCCAGAACCCTGTACGAGAACTACGGGGACCGGGTCAAATATTGGCTGACCATTAATGAACAAAATATGCTCATCCTCCATCCTGGCTCTTTGGGCACACTGGATACCACGATGACTGATCCGCAAAAAACACTGTATCAGCAAAATCATCACATGCTCGTCGCGCAAGCCAAAGCAATGGTCCTATGCCATGAGATGCTTCCAGGTGCGAAGATCGGTCCGGCTCCCAATATTGGCGTGATCTATCCGGCGAGCTCCAGACCGGAAGATACCCTCGCGGCCGATAACTATGCAGCAATCCGCAACTGGCTCTATCTCGATATGGCCGTTTACGGTCGCTACAATCACATTGCCTGGAGTTATCTTGAAGAGAAAGGGTATACTCCGGTCATTGAGGACGGGGACATGGATATTCTGGCTCAGGGGAACCCTGATTTTATTGCTTTTAATTACTATACTTCGCAGACCGTCGGCGAAAGTCTGAATGATGGTAATGATTTCTCCCACACAGGAGATCAGCATGAAATTGTGGGTGAACCTGGTGCATACCGAGGATCTGTGAATCCAAATCTGGAGAAGACCGAGTTTGGATGGGAGATTGATCCGGTGGGCTTCCGCTCCACTCTTCGCCAGATTTATTCCCGTTATAACCTGCCATTGATCGTTACAGAGAATGGTCTGGGTGCTTTTGACAAGCTGGAAGAAGACGACGTGGTCAACGACCCTTACCGCATTGAATTTTTCAATAAACATATTGAACAGATTCAACTGGCCATCACGGATGGTGTGGATGTATTTGGTTTCTGTCCTTGGTCTGCGATCGATCTGGTGAGTACACATCAGGGGTCCAGCAAACGATATGGGTTTATCTATGTGGACCGCGAGGAATTTGATATTAAGGAGTTAAAACGTATCCGTAAACAGAGCTTCTATTGGTATCAAAAGCTAATTGAGACCAACGGTGAAGTCCGTTAATCATACAAATCCAAAAAATAAAACCAGTCGATTACACAATGTATCATGTGTAACCGACTGGTTTTTTAAGCTTTACATCGTATTGTTATGAATTGTGACTACATTTCCGTCTTCGCTTGCCCTGCCGGTCTAACCCCTCTGAGAACCCGGAGGGATAACAGGAAGCAGATGGCCAGAACAGCAGCAGCTGAAACATACGGATAGTTGATATTTACATCGAACAAGGCGCCAGCCACAATCGGACCTGCGATATTGCCCAAGCTTGTGTAGGCGGAGTTCAATCCAGCCACGAAACCTTGCTGTTCCTCTGCCAGTTTGGACATCTGCGTGCTGATGGCAGGACGCAAAATATCCATACCCAGGAATACAATAAAGGTGACCACCAGGATGAGCCAGTACGTGTGCACAAACAGGGTTAGCAGTACAAACACCGCCACGAAGAACAGACATACCGAAATCACTTTCTTCTCCCCAAACTTGTTCAGCAGCCATCCGATCAAGGATACCTGCACGACTGCACCCGCGATCGAGCCAAATGTAATGATGAATGCAATATCCTTAGTTGTGAAACCAAATTTGTGATCCACAAACAGAGAGAATACGGTCTCATAGTTAGCCAGGCCAAACGCCATGACAAATACGATAATCAGACTGAAGAAGTAAGGTTCCCGGTAGGAATTCAGCAGCTGGGATACCATTCCCGGCGTTTTGGCTTTTGCTGCACCAGTAGCGGGTTTACTTGCTTCTCCAGTGCTTCTTGTTGACTCCGGCAGGATAATCAGGGTAATAATGGCTGCCAGCAATCCGGCAACCCCTGCCGCATAAAATGGAATCCGAATACCGAAATCCGCGATATATCCACCGATTCCCGGCCCAATGATGAATCCGGTCGTAATGGCTGCATTAATCAATCCCATACCCTTACCGCGCTCTTCTTCCGTTGTAATATCTGCGGTGTAGGCCATAATGGAAGGGAAAATCATTGCTGCACCGACCCCGCCGAGCATCCGGGCTGCGAAGAGCAGCACGGGGGCATTGACCGCACCAAACATGAATTCCGATACGGCAAAAATCAGCATACCGCCGACAATGATCTTTTTGCGACCGAATGAATCGGACCACCTGCCCGCTACTGGAGAAAATAGAAACTGGGTAAAGGAAAATGCCGCGACCAGCAAACCAACTGTGAACCCAGTGATATGCAGCAGATCCATGTACGCAGGCATGATTGGTACGACCAAGCCAATACCTGTAAATACGAGAAAAATATTAAACATCAACAGCAGGAGCGCGCCCCTGTTTCTTGTTAGTAATGCCATGATTGTATCCTCCGTAAATTGTCAAAATGTTGCTGTTTATATAGATGAGCAAACGTATTGCTTCATGGGTGCCCGTGGGTGTGTTCAATCCATCTTAAGCCTTGGTTATGGAGATTCCATATAAGAATACATTTGCTGCTTGGCGATATAAAGCCACGGCCTCTTCTGACTTCATCCCGCGAGACAATTGGCTAAGTCCAATAATGGCACTTTCCAGAATCAACGCCAGATGATCGACATTGTCTTCCTTAAACTCACCGTTCTCAATGCCCTGCTGAACCAGTTGTCTGTTGAACTGGATATGCCGCTCGAACATCAAGGCAATGCGCTCCTCAATATCATTCTCTTTCTTTTCCCCCGTGAAAAACTCATCGGCTGCCTTCGTCAGCGGGTGATTCATGTCATCCAGAACAAGCTGCTCCATCAGTCCATGGATTTTCTCCGTAGATGTCTTGTAGAGATGTTCCTTGGAAGCCCAGTTCTCTTCCCACTCCCGATCCCACTCATCAATCAGATAGAGAAAGAGGCCTTCCTTGCTTTTAAAATGGTAATAAATATTTCCTTTGCTGCTGCCAGTCGCAGCCACAATATCTTCAATGGACGTCGCTTTATAGCCTTTTTGTACAAAAAGAGCTCTTGAGGCATCCGCAAGTTTTTTCTTGGTCTGCTCGGTTTGAAGTTGCTTTTTGTTCATCCCATCACTCTCTCTCTTACATACTGAACATTCGTTCTGTATTTTAACAGATCACTGGAAGTTTAGCAATACAAAAGGAGAATGGCCCGGGTGCCGATTCTCCTTGAATTAAATTATTTAATCTTTTTTCCTTGACCGTGCAATATTTTCAACTGACCATTCTCGTAACCGAGCTGATACGTAACCTTGTACTTCGAGGTCACATATTCGCTGTCTCTGCGTTCATCCGCCGTAATGGTAGCCGTAACCTCCATCTCATCATTCCCATTATTGGAGGAAGAAATTCCGCTAATCGTTACATAGCTTGTATTCAGGTATCCTTCGCGAAACTTGGCATAACTCGTACCGCTCTGCCATTCACTGCCCAGCAATGCATAAGCGGTAACGTAATCACTCTCGTTCAGACTCAGATAGAAGCTGGTCACCAATCCCTCTGCTTCGGCAGAGGTTCCTGATGCTGCCTTGTTACCTCCACCATTCGTCTGTACCACCGTTGTCGTGTTGGGCTTCTCGGACCAGGCCTGCACCTGTTTCAGTACACTGGTGATCGGAATGCTGAAACCAATGCCGCCCTCCTGCTCCACAACAGCCGAATTAATGCCGAGTACTTCACCTGTCTCTGCGTGGATTAACGGTCCCCCGCTGTTGCCATGGGTTATGGGAGCCGAGATCTGATACAGGTTACTATAAATGTAAGGCGGAATTTCGAAGCTCCGGCCCACACCGCTAATAATGCCTGTGGTCACCGTATTTTCGAGCCCCAGCGGACTCCCCAGTGCCAGTACCTCGTCTCCGGTCTCGGCTTTGGATTTGGCAATGGTTAGCGGTGTCAGCTTCTGTAAACCAGGCACTCGGACAACAGCCACATCCGTCTCTTCCCCAATTCCAATCACTGTTCCTTGAAATTCCTCATGGTTAAGTGTGCGGACCGTTACCTCTTTGGAGCCTTCCACCACATGCGCGTTGGTTATCACATCGCCTTTGTCGTTGTAGAGAAAGCCCGAACCCAGCCCGATGCCGCTCTCAATCGTGACTACCTTCTTCTGGCTATCTTCAATGATCTGTTTGCGTGTCTTCTTCACATTGGAATCGGAAGCTGTCTTCGCTGTTGTCGTTTCTGCTTCCTGCGCTGCGACGACAGCCAGTCTGGGGCCACCCTGCAGCTGCTTCTCCGAATGCTGATGTATCCAGAACACGCCTCCTGCTCCGGCACCAATAATGATGGCACAGGATATGATCGTACTCCATGTTCGTTTGGCCATTCCAACCTGTCCTCCTATTCCAGATACCACGTTGCATTCACAACAGAGACCTGCGCTTCCTCGTACACACCATAATAGTAGGTTTCGAAGAAACCTTCTTCGCCCACTTCCAGCCAGCTTGGATACACATCAACATAGGTCTGACCCAGATAGGTGCCATCTGTTCCATAGATATCAACCATAATCGTAACGGACGAGATCGGTCTCGTCGCATTGTTTATGATTGAACCGCTAATGTACAGGTCTCCATAGTTATCTAGTGCCGCATCCACGTTTACGACGCTAACGGCCGCCGTCCGATTTTTCAAATCCTCTTCGGCCGCCTGCTGCTCAGCCAACTGGATCCGTTCCGCTTCCGCTTTCTCAAACGCCTTTTTCTCACTCAGCACCCGCTCCCGGTATGCGGTAAGTTTGTCATCCTCCGGTGCGTACGACAGTCCTTGATCCACGGTCTGCAGGGCAGCCGTGAAATCCTTTTTCTTCACTTGCTGTTCAGCCTGCTTATAACTAATCCCTGCCAGCTTGTCGATAATTTGTTTCTGCACGGCCTGGGCTTCATTGCCTTTCAGCTTCGACACCGTATCCAGCTTCTCCGCAAGAGCCTCTACAGTGGTCAATCCATCGATTTCCTTCTTCACTTTCAATACGGAAAGTGTGACCTTTCTGTTGTTCAATGCGGCTCGTACCTTGCCAAAAACGGGTTCCTCCCGCTCTTTCAGTTCTTTGGTTACCGCCTGTATGGTTTTATCCCCTGCAGACAGCTTACCTGTCTTCAAACTTACCGCTGCTTTATCTAACTGATTCATCAGATTGTATGCTTTCGCCGTAATCTGGCGATCCTGCATCAGCGCTTCGTAGTTCGGACGTTTGGCGATAGCCGTGTCCAGCAGCTGCAGAGCTTCTGCATATTTCCCATCCAGCGCAGCTTTTTCCGCTTGTTGGTGCAGCGATTGTACCTCTGCATTCACACGACTTTCCTGGTTGTAATAATACGTCAGCAGGGCTCCCATTAACGCTGCCAACAGCAATGGGATGATCCAGCTGAATGCTCGCCCCGGACCTTTGTGGCTCTGCTGGGGTGCAGGCTGCTGTTGTCTCGATAACGAATGATCGGTGTTTCCCGTTCCGGTCTCCAGACCCACTGCGGTTTCCGCCCAAATCTGTTCCTCTGTAGAGCTTGGATCTAATAACTTTGTTCTACACTTTCTGCATGTGCTATCCCCCGGACTGCTTTTGGTCCCACATACGTGACAATACACCCTGATCCCTCCATCAAAAAGAACGTATGTATGTTTGCTGTTTTTACATGAATCGACACTTATCATATAGCAAAAAGGTAAAATACACCATATGTTATTCTGATGTAAATGGTGCCTTGCAGGTGGACATAAAAAAAGGGATACCTCCTCCACGGTACCCCTTTGCAATT
Source organism: Paenibacillus sp. P13VS (assembly GCF_015143645.1). Classification (NCBI taxonomy): domain Bacteria; kingdom Bacillati; phylum Bacillota; class Bacilli; order Caryophanales; family Paenibacillaceae; genus Paenibacillus; species Paenibacillus sp. P13VS. The sequence continues at coordinate 786,125 of NZ_WYEV01000004.1, forward strand.
CACCCCTGTTGTCCTGCACGTACCCGAATGTTGCCCAGTTCATTCGCATTGATGGCAAATGCATTTCCGCCCTGTCCAACAGAAGCTTTGGCCGACTGACGAGCCTGGAATTTCAAACGGCTTTTGTCCACCTCTACCCGGTTAACCTGTTTCGCATGCTTCTGTCTCTTTCGTGTGCTCATCGTACCATCCCCCTATGATGATATATCCCCTAATGTTACGCTGCTCCGGATCTACTCATTAATACTCCCCGAGTGACCCGTTTATCTTTTGCTTGATGAACGCCGGCCCTTCTGCTTCTTGATCTGTATATTTACAGCGTTACTTGCGAGCACATTGCCTGTCTCGGCATACCCTTTGGCGGTTTGGTGGATCTGAATGACAATATACTGCCTTTTCCCCACACGGTAACGATAACTTTTCACGTTTGAACGAGTCATGGCCATCTCCCTGTCAATCGTTTTTCAAACCTGCGTTATCCTATTCATGTCCATATCGATCTGGATGTGTGAATGTGTAGTTTTATAGAAATAGACAAAAAACCTCCCTACTATATCGTAGGAAGGCGTGATCTATCCAGGTATGTTCTACTCTACTCTTGTGTTGGAAATGCGCTAAGGTCCATATAGGTAACTTCCCAGAGGTGATCATCCGGATCCTGAAAGCTCCATCCGTACATGAATCCATGATCCTGAGGATCATTATAGGGCTTGCCGCCAGCATCCAGAGCAGCTTGCACGATGGTATCCACCTCTTCGCGGCTATCCACCGATAAGGCTACAATGACTTCTGCCGTACTCGCCGCATTCGAGATGTCTTTTGAAATAAAGGATTGGAACCGTTCCTCCACCAGCAGCATGGCATAAATGTTGTCCCCAATGATCATGCAGGTAGCAGATTCATCTGTAAAATTCGCATCAAACTCAAATCCTACGTTGGTAAAAAAATCAACCGATTTCTTCAAATCCTTGACAGGTAAATTGACAAAAATCTGCTTGGCGCGAACAGCCACCATCGACCACCTCAATCCAATAGAGTAGATTCTACCACAAAATAACATTTCGGATAGTGCCTGTCAACGACAAGGTTTTACAGAGTCGAATCCAGCTTTTCCAGGAAAGGCTTGAGCTTATCCACCACATAGTGGCTGCCGCCCCGGCCATTCACGCCTTCAATAACCGCCGAGATCAGGAAGCTGGGCGATTGCGTGTCAAACACAACAACGAATCCGTTCTCCAGGCCATTTTCGCCCTTTTTCGCCTTCAGCTCGGCTGTTCCGGTCTTGGCTGCCAGCTCCCCTGGAAGCGAGTTCAGTGCGTGAGCCGTTCCTCCCGAACGAGACACCACCTGAACCAAAGCATCCTTGACCGTGTTCGCAGCCTCAGGAGTAATAATCACCTCGGGTTCAGAGGTTTCTTTCCCTTCGATCAGAACAGGCTTCACCATTTTTCCTTCATTAATAAAAGGAGTGAAGGACGATGCCAGATGGATTGGCGACATCAGCATTTCGCCCTGTCCATAGGACGTGTCGGCAAGCAATACCTCGGAGGCCAAATCCAGATTCGCTTCATTCGCGTATTGACTCGGCTTCAAATACAGTTCATCCAGGCCGAAGTTATCTCCAAAACCAAACTTCTGGATTCCTTCTATAAACCGTTTGCTGCCCATCTCCAGCGCTTCTTGAGCAAAGTAAATATTATCCGAATAGACCAGTGCATCAACCATATTTACCGGAGTTAAACTCTTCACCCGCTTGACATAATATCCGCCCCAGCTCTCATCCTTGCGCCATTGCAGACCGGAGATCTCATGGGTTTTATCCGCCGTTGTGACCTTTTCCATTAGTCCCGCTGCTGCCGTAATCGCTTTGAAGGTTGAACCTGGTGCATACCGATTGGTGAATCGATTGATAAAAGGAAGCCGTTCATCTGCTGAATACGCGTCCCACTCCGCCTGAGTGAGTCCTGTGACCATTTTGTTCGGGTTGTAGGCAGGTGCACTGGCCAGGGCAAGCAGATGCCCATCGGCCGGATTCATAAGCACGGCCGCTCCTGCATCTCCGTCACTCGATAACGCCTTATACAGCTCCGACTGCGTCTCCGCGCTGATGGTCAACTGCACTTTTTGCCCGTTTACCGCGTCCTTGCGAATAAGCTCCGAGAGGACCTTGCCGGCTTCGTCCGTGATTTCGATTACGCCCCCACGCTCGCCGCGGAGCTGCTTCTCCATTGACTGCTCCAGTCCGGCTCTTCCGATCCAATCCTCGGCACGGTAGTATCCTTCCGTATCCTTCTCCAGATCTTCCTGAGTCACCTTGCGCACATAACCAATCAGATGCGCAGCCGATGCACCAAGCGGATAATAGCGGATTTCCTTGGACTGCAGCTTCACCCCACTTAATTGTTCAGGAATATTGTAATCCTCAGTTGAACCGATGGGGACAAAATACTCCGGCTTCACCCACTTTTGGGACAGGGCGTTGTTGATCACATCTTCTGACACCTTATAATGCTTCGCAATTCGGGCAATCATGGCATCCGGGTTGTCACCCAGCTTCTCCGGCACGATGCCCCACTCGTTCACCGTTCCCTTGGTAGCGAGAGGCAAACCGTCCCGGTCCACGATATCACCGCGTTCCGGCAGGAGTGTCCTCACCCTGACTTTGCTTCCTTGAATCATGTCGCTCAGGATCATGGAAGGCTGCCAGTTAATCCGCCACACTTTCGTGCCGTCCTCGGTTTCCTGCCGAACAAGCTTGAGTGTCTGTGTTTCGTTTACTTCCCCAAGGAAGGTTGTTAGCTGCAATTGATAATCCACTTCATAGGCATCCGGGTTCTGCTCCGGTTTGCCCGTGTTCGGTTCCCCTTTGTCCTGATTCTCTGATGTACTGCCACTTTCCGCCGTGTCCGTTACCTTGGGCTTCACTTCCGCCTTCACGGCTGAGACCTCCATTCCCGAATAGATGGCACTGTACTTCTCTACAAACTGTTCCCGGTTCATCCCGGACTCATCCAGCGACGCTGGCGTCATTAATGAATATAGCTGATCAAATTCCTGCTTCTGCAGATGCTGTATGTATTGGTCTACGGTTGCCTCCGGTTTCGCTTCCTCTGCCTTGCTGCTTTGCATGTATAAATACGCTCCAATTCCGCCAGCAAACAGAAGGGGGAGTAAGCCATATATGATTTTTCGTTTTGATTTTTTCATAGTCAGATCACCTCTACTATATACTATAGATTTCCAGAGCCCCTGAAACAATGGAACAAATCTGACGAATTTATCATTAAAAATAGCCGAATGCTCACATAATATGTTTAAATAAGGAGAGTGAAACTACAGGCAAAGGAGCCCGATGATGGAAATCAGCTATTTTTTACTCCCCAAAGACGAAGTGGCTTATATCAAGTCCTCCGCTTCCATGAAGGAAGCACTCGAACAGCTTGAAGCACAGCATTATACCGCCATTCCCGTGATTGATCAGGACGGAAAATATGTTGCGACCCTGTCCGAAGGCGATTTGTTATGGAAAATGCGGAGCACCCCCGGACTGACGTTTGATAACATGGATCAGGTTCAGGTGAATGAGATCAGCAACCGGGTATATAATGAATGCGTCTTCATCAAAGCTGAAATGGAGGATATGCTGACGCTGGCAGCGGACCAGAATTTCGTGCCTGTCGTGGACGTGGACCGCGTCTTTCTTGGCATTATCCGGCGCAAGGATATTATTGAGTATTACACCCGCAATATTTCTGATTAATGTAATGTGATGCCACCTGCAGTTTTCCCTGCAGACAGATGTAAAAAAGGCGAGCGCCCCTGCTCGCTTTTTTTTGTTGCTCCAAACCTTCCTATTTCTTCCTCATCATCTCTTCTGTCACTTCGTTCTCAAGCTATTTTAGGATCAGAATACAACAAACATATTGCGCATTATTCGACAAATAACTACAATAATTATCACCATACGACATATTCAAGGGGATAAATCGCGTTTTTTTAACATTACACAGCGAGGGTCCTAGTGTTTTTTTCAGAATTTGTTCAGAATGCTTTAGTACAATAAGCTCGTCCTTTTCAGTGCAGCTCCATTTCAGAATCATCAGAGAGAGGTATTCCATTGAATTATTTAAGTACACGCAACAAGATTCTGGTCACAGCTACGGTGATCATGTCTTGTATTTACGTCATTTGGCGTACGTTCTTCACCATTCCTTTCGGCCATGGCCCTCTCGCCGTGACCGCTGGTCTTGCCCTCCTTATTGTTGAACTCATCGGCATGTTCGAACTGGCCGTCCACTTTTACAATATGACCCGGCTTGAATATCCTGAGCTTCCCGTAGTAGACGAGGCGTTATATCCGGATGTGGATGTCTTTATTGCGACCTACAATGAACCCACTTCCCTGCTCTTCAAAACGATTAACGGCTGTCTCAATATGGATTATCCGGACCGTTCCAAAGTACATATCCATCTGTGTGACGATTCCAATCGTCCCGAGATGCGGAAGCTTGCCGCCCATCTGGGCATTAACTACCTGACCCGGACTGAGCACAAACATGCCAAGGCCGGTAATCTCAACAACGCCATGAAACATACTTCTTCCCCCCTGATCGTCACCTTTGATGCCGACATGATTCCGAAGCATGATTTTCTGACGTCCTGTGTGCCGTATTTTCTGACAGGAGAAAAGATCGGTTTCGTGCAGACACCGCAAAGCTTCTACAATCCCGATCAATTCCAGTACAATCTGTACTCCGAGAACCGGATTCCGAATGAGCAGGATTATTTCTACCGTGACGTTCAGGTCGGACGCAACAAATCCAATTCCGTGATCTACGGTGGAACCAATACGGTGCTCTCCAGACAGGCATTGGAAGACGTTGGTGGATTCTATACCGGTTCCATTACGGAGGATTTTGCAACAGGCATCGAAATGCAGAGCAAAGGGTATCGCTGCTTCGCAACCAATAAGGTACTGGCATCCGGGCTTGCCCCAGGGGACTTGAAGAGCTTAATCAAGCAGCGTCAGCGCTGGGCACGCGGTTGTATCCAGACAGGTAAGAAGATGAATCTGCTGTTCAAGAAAGGTTTGAGTTTTGCCCAAAAATTAAATTATATCTCTTCCATAACCTATTGGTATTCCGGGCTGAAGAGATTGCTGTATATCATGTCGCCGATCCTGTTTGCCGTCTTCGGCATTCTTGTTGTGAAATGCACCATACTTGAAATTTTAATATTTTGGCTGCCGATGTATCTCCTGACCAATACCTGTCTGCGCATGCTGTCGGGCAATATTCGAACAACCAAATGGACCAATGTCTATGAAACCATCCTGTTCCCGTCCCTGCTGCCTGCTGTCATTCTGGAGACGCTTGGCATTACGATGAACAGATTCGTCGTTACCCGCAAGGACGGTGCGCAAAATGATGATCGTAACTATCAGATCAAACAAATGATTCCCCATCTGATTCTGGCTGTCCTATCCATCATCGGTATCGTGAACTGCATTCACTGGACGTTTAGTCAGGGCACCATCGGTTTTCTGGTCGTGCTGTACTGGCTGCTGATCAACTTCTATAACATCATGATGTCCATCTTCTTCCTGGCCGGACGTAAAGTGTTCCGAAACCATGAGCGCTCACTCGCTTCTGTGGACTGCACGATTACGACCGAAGGCGAGACGATCTCCTGTATGACTCATGATCTCTCGGAAGGCGGAATATCCGTGATGCTCGAAATGCCCAAATATATTCCGAGTGATATGGAGGTTGGCATCAAGCTGGTTAACGATCGATATGCAAGTGAATTTACAGGCAAGGTCGCTCACGTTGCATCCATCGGCGATCGCTGGAAATATGCTTTTATCGTCAAGGAAATTACAGAAGAGCAGCAGCGGCAGCTGCTGCACATTATCTATGACCGCGAGCCCACGCTTCCTCAGAAGCTGGACAAGGATATCAGTACGTTCGAGGACATTCGCCTGAACTTTGTGCGCCGGGGGCAGAGTGAGTTTATGTCCAACCGGAAGCTGGCACGTATTGCAGTCAACCGTACAGTGGACACGCCAATGCATGGAGCTGTTACCCTGCTTGATTTCAACTATGAATATGTTCTGCTGGAGACATCTCGCCAAGAATTGAGCTATGAGATCAATCTGCCCATTAGCGACGACCTGACACTGAAGTGTGTATGGGTACAATCCCTGCGGAACAAACGAGGTAACCTGTACCGGGTGAGCAACATCCAGGACATTGCCCGTAATCATCAGATGCAAACTCTCGAGGCTTTGTTTACGCAGTGGAACAGGGAGCAGCGGCAAACAGGTCGGCCAATTGTCATATCCAAAAACAAAAATGTCTCGAAGGATGAACTCAACGAGATGGCTTATTTATAGAGCGGAGGCAAGGTACACATGATCAAGAAGTGGAAACAGCTTATACTTGCCGCCAGTTTCGCTGCATTATGGAGCCTGCTTCCAGTCCAGGCTGTTCAAGCAGAACAGCTTAAGCTGAGCGGAAGTACGCTTCGTGAATGGAATAACGGAACCCAAGTAGATACCCATATGGATAAGAACGGCAGTATACAGATTCAAACCTCTACCGAGGGACTCAAAAAAGGCTATTATTCTGCTTACATCTATGAACTGCGGAACAGAGACTGGTCAAGCTACGGTGCGCTGACCTTCTCCATTCGCAACGAATCCGAGATGACATTACCATTCAATGTCGTTATCACCCGGGCTGATCAGAGCTCGCTTACCATAGCAGATAACCGAAATGTCATCGTCGTTCCGAAGGCAACCAAGGAAGCCACGTTGGTTCACCCTACCGCAGGTCTGATTGAACTGGAGCCAGGCTTTGTCGGACAGATCCGCATCCCTTTCTCCAGTCTGATGGTTCAGGACAAGGCTAAGACGGCAGGTCAGGTCAAGCTGGGCAAAATCACCGGCTGGGGCATTACGACGACCACCACCGAGAATGCCAAGCTAAACGTACGGGTCGGAAACATCAAGCCGGTATCCCGGAAGCAAGCCGCTGCAGAGAATGAGCTAACCACGCTGCAGATCACGGGAGAAGAACGAATGATGAAGCCAGAGGCTGGTGAATCGATTGCACAATATGAAGTTCACTCTTCTTCCAGCAAAGGAATTTCAAAAGCATCCTTTCAACTGGATAGTCCTGTGCAAGGGGCATCCATTACACCGGATGGCTTGCTCACACTCCAGACTGCCGTTCAACCTGAAAGTCTCACCATACGTGCACTGGTGAACGGAAAATGGAACCTGACCTATACCGTTATGATGGACCAATCGACAGCCATGAATGTACAGGAGAAGGATGGGACGAAGCGCGCCATTCCGTCTCCTGATCAGGTAACCAAGGTGGTAAACCCCACCGATCCACTGATGGAACCGTGGATGGAATGGCTCATCCGCATCATCCTGTCGGCAGCCGGTATCCTCACGCTTGCAGCCTACGGAATTTGGCGGCGTAAAGGCAGAAACACAGCTCGCGCCCAAAAAAGGCGTTCCCGCCGCGAGCAGCGCCGGGCAAGACGTCCATTCAGCATGTAGCTGAACAAAGGCAGACTATGCCATATCCCTGGATGCGGCATAGTCTGTCTCTACTTTGCGTGAATGCACGCTGTATTCTTATATGATCCTCAAGGAGGAAAGGCAGTGCTCTTTTCCAGTGTCGTTTTTTTATTTTATTTTCTACCGCTTGTACTGGGGCTCTATTACGTACTGAGATTTTCGGTCACGCTCAAAAATATGCTGCTGCTTGTCGCAAGTTTATTCTTCTATGCTTGGGGTGAACCCTGGTTCGTACTGATCATGCTCGCCTCCATCTGTTTCAACTATGTCTTCGCTCTGCTCGTGGACAAGTTCAGGGAAAGGCGCAATGCAGCCTACACCATCATTACGATGATGCTGATCGTCAACCTCGGCATGCTGTTTGTGTTCAAATATCTGGCTTTTGCGCTGCGCATTGTGAATGAAAATACGAGCTTCGGACTCAGCATTCCGAACATTGCACTGCCGCTGGGTATCTCCTTCTTCACCTTCCACGGCATCTCTTACGTCATCGATGTCTATCGGGGACACGGCGCTGTACAGAAAAATCTCTTTTACGTCGCATTGTACATCTCCTTTTTCCCTCAGCTCGTTGCCGGACCGATTCTGCGGTACAACACGATTGCGGATCAGATGGTGAACCGGAAGGAGAGCTGGGACAAGTTCGCGCTAGGCTGCTGCAGGTTCATTGTGGGCCTGGGCAAAAAGGTGCTGCTATCGAACAGTATGGCTATTGTCGCCGATCACATCTTCAGCATGGCGGGCACATCTGAAGTGTCCTCCAGTTTGGCGTGGCTTGGGGCGATTGCCTATACGCTGCAGATTTATTTCGACTTCTCCGGGTATTCCGACATGGCCATTGGTCTGGCATTGATGTTCGGCTTCAAGTTCGAGGAGAACTTCCGATATCCGTACATCTCCAGATCCATCACCGAATTCTGGCGCCGCTGGCATATCTCGCTCGGTACCTGGTTCAAGGAATATGTATACTTCCCGCTGGGGGGTTCCCGCGTTACCAATAAGGACAAAATGATTCGCAACCTGCTGATCGTCTGGGGACTTACCGGCGTATGGCATGGAGCGGAGTGGACTTTCGTCGTGTGGGGGTTAATTAACTTCGCGTTCATCGCGCTGGAGAAAATCTTCAGCTTTGACAAAGGAACACGCTTCATCCCGCTGCGGCATCTCTACGCCATGTTAATCGTTGTGATTGGCTGGGTGATCTTCCGGTCGCCCGATCTTCTGCAGGCAGGTCACTATCTGGGCAATATGTTTGGACTGTACGGCAATGGATTCTGGAGCGATACAACAGGGATGTTCCTCAAGGAATATGCATTCTTCTTCATTCTGGGTATTCTCTTCTGCATGCCGATTGCCACCCGGATGAACAAACTCATGGTCGATGGCGCACGCTTCCGCAAACCGCTGGAGCTGGTCTATCCGCTGACGATCATTGTATTATTCCTGGTCTGCGTATCGTATCTGGTCAAGGGTACATATAATCCATTTATCTATTTTAATTTCTGAGAGAAGGCACACAAGCATGCATAACTTTCTTGCCAAAAAGAGAATCACCGCTTTCCTCTTCATTCTCGTGCTGGTGACGCTCTCTGTTCTGAATATCCTTCAGTCCTTCGGCCCGATCAAACAAACACTGGCCTCCGGAGACTACGATATCTCCGAAACCAAAGGACTGATCCACCAGCTGGATGCGGACATTAATGATCATGTGTTCGAGAAGTTTGGTTTCGTGGAAGCCTACGGATACTTGCAATCCCTGATGTGGAAAAACGAGGAGAACAATTTCGAGGTTGTCAGAGACATGGAGGGCAAACTGCACTATACCTATTTTGCCACCGGGCCAACGTACACGAAGGATCTGTCCGACCGGGTTGCTGCGCTTGGAGCGCATTTGGATCCACAAACGAAGCTGACCTATGTCATGACGCCGGACAAATACGTGCGTGGCTATACCACATTCCCGGAAGGCATTCCGTACAACTATAACAATGAGACTGCAGACGGCTTCCTAGCCAATCTGAGACAGGACGGAATTGATACCCTTGATCTGCGGGAGGGTTTGCTGGAGAGCGGCATTCCGCCGGAGGATCTGTTCTTTACAACCGACCATCACTGGAAAATCAGGACAGCGTTCTGGGCCTTCGGCCAGCTCGTGAATCATATGGACGGCATGTACACGAAGTCGCTGGACCCGGATCATTATTTCACAGACATTCATAACTACAATGTGATTCCATATGAAGACATCTTTATCGGATCACAGGGCCGCAAGGCTGGTAAATACTTCGCGGGAGCAGATGACTTCGACCTGATCTATCCGAAGTTCAAGACGAACTATTCCTTCTACTTCAAGACAGGTGAAACCGAAGCTGCACTTAACGGACGCTTCGAGGATGCGCTGCTCACCACCTACCCGCTCAATGTGGAGGGAGCTACATATGATCTGACTGCGGACAAGTATTTCACGTACCTGTACGGGAATCAGGGGATGGTTCATGTAGTGAACAAAGACAACCCGAATGGTCTGAAGGTCATGTTCATCAAGGACTCCCTCGCCGTGCCGATGATCACTTTCCTGTCCACGGTTGTGTCCGAAATCTACGTCATCGATCCGAGGTATTACACCGAGGACATTATGGATTTTGCCAGCAAGACGGAGCTGGATCATGTCTTTGTATCGATCTCGCCACAGGACCTGGTGGAAGAATTCTTCCCTTACGGGGCGAACAATTAAGTCAGTGAAGGATCATACGATGCCACTACAGTTGTAGAACAATCTTCCGATCACTGTTATCCCCAAATTTCCTTGAACATTTTATTGAAGGAAGAAATCCGGTGATAAAGGTGAAGCGTATGCTTCCGAAGTAGCTTTCTTTCAGAAAGCTTTTAGCTTCGCTTCTTCAGATTCGTTCTACCCCCTCCGTTCCAGTATGATCAAAAGGGTAACCCAAGGCCAAACATGATTTGGCAGACAGGGTACCCTTTTCTTTTTGTTATTCGGTAGAATCAGTTTCGTTCACGCTTCATCTTCTCTTCCTTGTAATAGTGCAGCACGTCAGGCGGGCAGCCTTGAAATGCACGTTCCTTGCCATACTCATAGGCCTGATGCAGATAAGAATACGCCTCGTCATGCTGTTCCAGCCTCATGCAGACGGTCCCGAGCTCAATGAGCGGGCCCGTATTTATATCCGATCCTCTTGTTTGCAGCGATAATTCCGCCCAGGGCTTCGCCAGCGCATACTGTCCCAAGTCCATATGTGCATTCGCATAACAGGATGCAATCCAGCTCGCTATTTCCCAATCGGTCTTCGGCTCAGGCAGCATCCCCCAGGCCTGATCATAATAGATCAGTGCCTGTTCATGCTGCTGCGTGTCGTCCAGCACATTGCCTGCTTCAACGGTTTCCATAATCTGTTTCTCCAGTTCGGGATGTTCCGCTGTCAATTCCTTCATAGCGCCCTCTCCTCCAGTTCGAAATACCATTCCAGAAATGTATTAAAATCAGGCCATTCCGGGCGGCTCTCCCCGCTCAAGAAAAGTTCAATCGACTCACCAAGCTCTACCAGCACCACTTCACCGGTTTGCCGGTTATAGAAAAATCCTCCCTCCCCTTCAAAGCTATCCAGCGGTATGTAAGCTTCAGGCAATCCGAGGGTGAGCTGGGCCACCGTCATGTCTTCCAAATACACGGTATTCTCCATGACCCAGCAGATCTGATAGATCTCCTGATGCCTGCTATAGAACGTCGGGCCATCATCTGCATGCAGATAAAACTGGGCAAAATCTGACTGAAAATCAATATTCAGCTTCTGCAGTGCTTCCTCATACTCCTTCGGTACATCTTCATGCCACCAGCCCTTACCTTGGCAAAACTCAATAACTTTACTAGATAACATATTCATCCTCCTAATCAACTGACGGCGTAATTATAATCGATTCAATGCAGAACGGTAGGGGGCATAAGTACTCATTACCCATTCATGAAATAATTGGTGAGCGCTGCTGGCATCCGGGGCATGGAAAAGATAGGTTCCTTCCACCTCCCGGCGGCTCAGTTTGGAATCAACTAAGTCTCTGTCGTCTTCTTCATTCAACATAATCTGGTACGTCCCATCCTCCTCGCGGAAGCCGAGGGCATGCACATTGGTTTCTTGTTTATAATAGCCGAGCTGCAGTATTGCTGGTTGTTCGTTAGCCACCATACCGGCGAAGGCCGGGTTCGGAAAATCCTCATCGAAACAGGATTCATCCGGGACAATTCCCTGATAAAAGCCGTTAACCACCTCGCCGAGAAGGCTCACGATGTGATGAGCATAAACGTAAGGGAAATGTTCAATTTCGTAGACATCGGAGTCCGAGTGATGCCACTGCAGGTACTCCATGATTTTGGAATAGGTGAAGCTGACGGCCCCCGCTGCTTCCCGATTCAGCGGTTGGTCCGCAGTGAGACGGGTCAGTTCCATAATACTATTCACATATCTCCAGAATAACGACTGATCAAAACGCGCTTCCTCATGAAGCATGTATATAAAGGTATTCTCTTCCGCCCGCGCGTTGCGCATGAGCTCCTGGAGCGAATGTTCCATATGATTTATACCTCCGAAACGTTTATAACCAATGTATCAAAATTGAAGAACGTTTGGAAATATCACATCCTGCTCCTTCATATAGAAGAAGCCCGCATGTCTGCGGACCCCAATTGAATATTCATCTCCCCTAGAAGGTTTCGATCAGGAAAACACCTCGCGGGTACGGAATGTACGATACATTCCAAATACAACGCCAATCGTAACTACAGCCATGACGATCATATACAAATTTAAATAGGACAGCTCCAGTCCAAATACAGAGTAACTAGCCGATGTTTGAAATAACCTCGTTACCCGCATCATGGTGCTGAATGAAAACTCCTCAATCCATTTGGCCCATCCGGGGTTGAACTTGAGCACATCGAATGCCAGATAAGGCACACCAACAATCGCAGCATTAATGACCATGGCAGCAAACGATGTTGAACTAAGCGCAGAGACAAATAAGACGATACATCCAAAGATCAGGCTGCCTGCCAAGTGGGTGACTAACTGTACTCCATAATATTGAATCGCCGATAGGTGATAGGGAGAGAACTCATAATAAAATCCCTGAAAATACATTCCAACACTCTGGAGAGGTGTATCTGCACCAGCCAAATTTCCAAACCTTAACCAGTAGATCAACAGGTTGATACCTGTAAACAATATGACGCACAGCACGACATAAAGCATGGACGCCATCAATTTAGCCAATAAAACTTGGCTTCTCCCCCGCTTGCTGCTGCGTAGTAATGCTGCGGTTCCCCGCGCATATTCTTCTGCAAATACAGGCGCCAGTCCGAGAAGAATGATGATCATCATGAAGAGCACTCCAAATTGATCAATGTACTCCAGCAGATAGCCCCATGGCTTATTGTAGTGAATCTCGGAGACGGTAACGGTTCGTTCCATGACATTCCCGCTGTCATCATATCTGGCGTAGTTTTTGATGGATTCCGGGGAGAACATCGATATTTCATAAAATACGCCATATCGAGTCTGGTTCTTTTCGTCACTGTAACCCTCGGTTTGCATCTGATCCCGTGCGGTCTGAACCTTCTCCTCCGTAATCGCTCCTTCGTAAGGCTTATAATATGCTGTACCGTTTAAGGGCCCGGAATGTCCAAAACAGGTATATAAAACAAGTAATATCAGTAGTCCGATGAGCGCGAGATAAACACTTTTACGCGTAATGATTTTGGCAAATTCATATTGGGTTAAACGAATCACGATGTCGCCTCCTCATCAAAATAGTGCATGTATACGTCTTCGAGACGAGGAGTTTCCGGTACAGCTTGCGGTACGGGCTGCTCTTTGGCCAAGATTCTGGCTACGATGCCATCCGACTGATAGGACAAGCCACTTACCTTGAAATGCGAGGTCAGCTCAGCAAGCTGCTGCTGCGTTAACGTTGCCTTCCACACACTGCCCTGCATCCTGTTCATGATCTCCTCAGGTGTGTTCCGGGTGATCAGTTGACCATCATTCATCAGAATCATTTCCTTACACGAGAACTCCAGGTCAGAAATAATATGTGTCGATAACAGAACAATCCGGTCTCTTCCCAGCTCGCCGATAATGTTACGGAACCGAATACGCTCCTTGGGATCCAGACCAGCCGTCGGTTCGTCGAGAACCAGAATGTGCGGATCATTGAGCAAGGCTTGAGCAATGCCCAGTCTCTGCCGCATGCCCCCCGAGAACGTGCGGATTTTATGCTGGGCCTGCTGTTCCAGATCCACCATTCGTAATGTCTCCTGCACGCGAACAGCAGCCTGAGGCGCACTCAGCCCTTTGAGCGAACACATGTACATGAGAAATCGGTGAGCAGTGAAACGGTTATAAAATCCGAATCGTTGCGGCATATAGCCCAGCAGACTTCGATAACGATCTCCCACCTGTTCAATCGGTTGTCCATCCAGCAAAATCTGGCCGGATGTCGGCTTGGCGATATCGACAAGCATGCGAAGCAGCGTTGTTTTGCCCGCTCCATTCGGTCCGAGCAGACCGTAAATACCACCGCTGGATAGCTCCAGCGAGAATGATTTCACGGCCCATTTGTTCCTGTATTTCTTGGATACGTTATCCATGGTCAATATCAAAGGAATAACCTCTTTCTGTTTGTGATGTATATTTACGCGTCATCTGGCGTATTTGGCTGATCAACAGCAGGATTCCGCCTATGGCAAGCACAATAAGCACTGGCGTGTGAATCGACTGTACCAGACGAATGAATCGCGGATTGCTCAATATTATCCAGATGAGTCCGAACCATCCGACCAAAAAGATGCTTACTGCTGTACCACCCCGGACACGCATGGCCAGCCACAAACTAGCTCCTGCAGCAGCCATCAGTTGGGCGTACCAGAGAGCCATGGCACTCCATGAAATGGAACCACCAGTCCCCCCGGAGATGGCCAGCATAAGCAGCAGTACAAACACCATATTTGCTGAGAGTACAACGATCAAGCGGGTGAGCATTAGCTGCTGCGATGTTATTTTGCAGGTGAGTTCCATTTCCATCAGTCCCTGATCCCGGCCTTTAAACACTTCGAGCAGCCCCAGAATAAAAGGAACAGGAACCAGAACAACCCCGCTCATATAGGGATCGATCGTGCTGTGCCCCCCTAACCAGATGCCAATGATCAGGAGCAGCGCACATGTTACCCAGTAGGATCTGTGAAAAATCGCGACCTCTCCTCGAACAACCTGGAGCAATTCTATAAACGACCTCCCAGATGATGGTTGTAGTTGTTCGTTCATTTGGTCCACCTGTCCAGGCATATATGCCTCCAGTGTCCGGATCGTCTGATCAATCTCCATCTCGGAAGGAAATTCAACCGCATATTGATCCAGATAAGGGGCAATCTCTTTGAATTCTTCCATTTCGAATTCAGTGGTGTGCTTCTTTTTATTTTGGTTTTCTGTACGTTTCATCCCGCTCACCTCCCACAATGATCTCCTTCAACTTCGCTATCCCCAAGCGTATGCGTGATTTCACCGTCGATTCGTTGGTCCCCGTCAGCTCGGCAACTTCCCTGATCTTCAGCCCGTTGTAATAATTCAGAATGACCGCGTCCCGCTGCTGATCTGGCAAACGTAACACTGCCTGCCTAACTTGGTCATTCTGAAGCCGTTTGTAGAAGATGTTCCACACGTTCTGATGCTCACTGGCAGGGAGCGCCTCTTCCGTTAACTCGCTTTCCCTCTTTTGCTGTTTGAATACGCGTCCGCGAAAATAATCCATGCAATGATTCACTGCAATTTTCAGCAGCCAGTGACTGAATTTTCCGTTATCACGGTAACTGCCGAGTGACTTCATCATTTTTACGAATACCTCTTGGGTCAGATCATAAGCGGTATGATAGTCTCCCGTTTTCCGGTACACATAAGTAAATATCGAGTGATAATGCCGCTTCACCAATACTTCCATTGCAGCCCGGCTGCCTTTGCGAATCTCATGAATCAACTCTTCATCATCCAACGCTCCCTCACCCCCTCAATTCAATTAACGATAACTTGACCATAAAAGATCAAAAATGTTTAATTCATTTATCTGGAGCTCGGCAAGTTGCCTGAACGCAACTAAATGCAGCTCTGTGTAACTACTGTTTTATCAGAATTGTCCGCATTTTATATTTCCTTAATCTCGTGAAACTTTCTCTATTGCCTTTCGTCTAATTACTGATGAACATCAAAGGAGATGACTATGCGAATAACCTGCAGCCCGGCATATGCTGGGAAAATGATTGGGTCCATTAACCTTCAGCCATCGAAGTTTATGAAAGGAATCTCAAGCAACAGCCAAATTACTGATCATGTTGATCCTGAGCGCATTGCAATCCCCTACATAGAAGACACTGATTTTGGATCGCATCTGGATGCCATGAAAATCATGAAGGGAACATATAAGGAAGAATTTCACGTAAGCTACGATGTAGAATTCACAATTGATGTCGATAACAAAGGGTACATCACACAATTTGAACACACGTTTCCTTTGGAACGATATATTGATCTTGTGGCAACACAATCCTATAAAGTCATCAAAACCAATTGGCGCGGACAAGACTATCACGTGATGACTTACAGCTACATGGAGGAAGTATGTAACCCGACTAACGTCATTTTCAGATGTAACGCTGCGGAAGACGTATTCGTCGTTGCTGAACTTGCCCCCTACTGTATTGATGGTGTGGTCATACAACCCAACCATGTTTATCTTCACCTTCGTGCATTAATTTCAGCCAGAGATGATCTCTATCCGATCGATTACATGTGTGAGCCTGATTTTGATCTGAGTCTGGATTAGAGCTGAGATACATAAAGAAAAAGAGCACAAGGCTCTCCCTTTTAATTAGGAATAGCCTGTGCTCATTTTAAGTTGGACGAGATTCAAATCTTCTCACCAAGTCTCTTCGCTACGGTCTTCATCACTTATTCAGACTGGACAACGGCCATTCGTTCCACTGTCTCCGTGTTTTCCTTATACCATGCCATGACGACATCTCCTTCTTTCAGATCAGATACCTGAATTGCCCCGTTCGCATCTGACTTGTTGTTACCTCTTCCTCCCATCTCCATACCTTGAGTGATGCTAACATCCGAGTTCAGCTTTAACTTCATTTCAACTCCAGTTTCATTCATCCCCCTGCTTCCGCTGCCAGGAGCACCGTCCTGCTGACCCTGGTTAGTGGAGTTCTGTGAAGAGAAGCCTTGAAACTCAAGTAACGCTACAGTAACGGTATCTCCGTCTATGGAGACAATCCGGCCTGTAAGATCAGCATTCATGGCACCGGGCATATCATCCGGTCCACCTGTTCGGTCATTCATGCCTCCGCCTCGCTGCATTCCTCCGTTCATGCCTGGGCCACCATTCATCATTCCCCCATTCATGCCTTGTGCAGTACCGGTATTCGTAATGTTTTGGGCTGTTATGACATCACAGGCAGCAAGCAGAACAGCACAGCCTGCCAGTAGGATTAGAATAGATGTGAAATAATAATTTTTTCGCATAAGATCACCTTTTTCCCAGGGATGGCTGTCCCCAGCCGAGTTTTCTTTGGAACACCAATTCATACGTATCCTTGAACCCCATGTAGGACAACACAATAAGCAACGGATATACCGGATAGATATAGCGCGATTTGATCTCCCACAGGATGTAGAATCCGATAAATCCGAGAACCACCAGAATCAGGGAAACCTCATCATATCGCTTAAGACGAATGCCTCGGACCAACCGAACGAAAATAAAACAGTACATCAGGAAGTTCATCACATATACGACCCAAAGCACACCCGTTCGATAGACTGAATCCCCCTGGAACAGGTCCGTTACCCCATTGGTGTAACTATAGGAGCCCGCAATTCCGCCTGCTCTTCCTCTTCCCATGCCTGAGGCACTTTCATTGCCGATCCCGTATCGATCCATCTGGTACGTGCCTTCAGTCCAGGTCCATATGATCTTTTTGTAATACATCTGAATCAGTTCACTGGCACTCGCTTCCGACAGCTTCGATTCAATCTCCTGCTTAAATAGTGCTGTGCTGTCGGCCTTATTGTAATTGGCCTGTCTCTGATAGATTTGGTAGCTCTCCATATTGTCCCAGAATCCGAATCGTTCGAGGTTAATCCCCATGTTCAGCCACATATAGACGGGGGCCGAATTTTCCCCGACCGGTTCGCTTACTGTACCTGTGGACTGCAGCACGGCATTCTGGGTCCAACCTGGGACATTAAATAGAACAGCCAGTACGGCGATGGAGCCCAGCACCTTCTTGAACCCGATACTCCGCATGTTTAGCAAGATGTACAAGATAGCGGCAATCAGCACAATTGCGCCGATACTGCGGAAGTAGTTTCCGATGGCGAGAAGAATCGCAGCACAGAGAATAGCCTTCCATGATTTTTCACGTACAAACCGAAGTAAAAAATATAAACAGGATGTCAGAAATGCCGTCGCAATAACATCGTTATAAATGAGGTTGTTCAAGAATAAGGACGGCAAGTACGTCGCTGCAAAAATCAAAACGCCGTAATCCCGTTCCCTAGAGTTGGGGTTCAGCTGCTTATAAATGAGATAAATCATTAAGGTGGTCAACGTTGAGAACAGAATATTAAACAGCTTGATCACCAGATAGTTATCCGGGAACAGGGACAGTAATGTTTTCAAATAGAGCACGATGGAAAAGTTAAACGGGAACATGTGAAGATATCCACCCGTTTCAAACGAGGAATAATCCTGATCGTAAAGCATGCTCATCGCCAGAGAAACGACCGTCTGGGAGTCATCCGTCGGCACTCTTGGAAACACAAAGATAATCGCGATCTGAATCGCCATGGAACATAGCAAAACCACCGGAATAACGACTTTTGGACTGTACTTGTTCAATCCTAGGCAGAGACGGTATAGCCCGATACCCGTTAACAGAAGCAGGATAATGACCGGAAGGAAAATGCTCCATTGCTGGGTTCCCAGGATCGGATTGTCTCCATAAAGGCCATAATTATACTGCGCCCGAACGAATAGAGACGAAACAATAAACAAACCAACAAAGAAAATAAGAATGAGATAAAGCGTCTTATGGATCACTTTAGACATGCCAAAACTCCTTTTCGAGTACAGGATTCGAAAACAGTATAATGGCTCTAACTGAAAAATCGCTGAATTCGAACAGTCGGCTATCTCTGACCCCACGAACATGTATTTAAACACAAAAAAGACCGCCCTCTTCGCCCAAGATAGCGGTCTATCTATTCCTCTAATATAAGCTACTTCTTTCGTTTCTTCTCCGCGGCCTTCTCTACATTTTCCTTGACCCGAAATTCCACAATCCGGCGGATCAGCTCTTCCGGCAAGGGTTGATTCAGGGGGAACTGCACCGACCCTTTAGCGCCTTTGTAGACGGAGAGTTCATCCCGGAATGCCTCGATTCCGCCTGGGAGCAGGATAGAATCCAATATGATTCTTATATGCCGCAAAATGGACCAGATTCCCGTGCAGTGCATACGTTGGCATCTGGTAACTGATCTTCTCCTCCGCATTCGGAGCCGCTTCACGAATAATCTGTCTTAATGCCTGCAGTCTGACCTGTACATCCGGAGCAAACCCCGAAATATATTCATCGACCAGTGCAGAATAATGGTTACCCTCAGCCATTCTGACTCCTTCCACCACGATTCATGGACTCGTGATATGGATTTATTTTTCACAACGTCATAGACCGGCCATTGCGCATCAGATAATCTTCCTTCGTCTTGTAGTCCGGCATGATACTGCCAACGCGGCGCCAGAAGGAGCGATCGTGATTCATATGATGAATATGGCACAGCTCATGGATAATGACATAATCAATTACTTCCGGTGGTGCCATGGCCAGTCGATAGTTAAATGTGAGTTTTTTGTCCCAGCTGCAGCTGCCCCACTTGGTCGGAGATTCCACAATGTCTATGGACTTTGGTTTGACCTTCAGCTGCTGTTGGTATGGACCAATGCGTTCACCAATGACTCTCTTACACTCGGCAAAATAAAATTTCTTCAGATTCGCCCGCAGTTCATCCTCGGACAACCCATCAACCTTAATTAACTCATGCAGTGCATATTCCTTGCCCAGAAACAAAAACTTTCCGCTGCCTTCTTCCTCGTAGTCTTTGGCCTGCGGTCCTTCCAGGGCCTGCTGCATTAGGGCCGATTTCTTCAATATGATCGCACCATGCTGCTCTACAAGCTGCTGAATGATCTCATTGCTCGTACCATTAGGTGCTTTAATCGTTACCATGTAGGGCAGGTCCATCGTGATGGAAACCTTCTTGCCTTTGCCATATACCACATGGCATTGAATAATGTGTTCGTTTAGTTTAATCGTTAGCATACTGTGCTCCGCTTCTTTTTTTGTTATCCATTTATTACGATTGTATATCATCCTAAGGTAATCTGCACAAACAATACATACATATTTGTTAAATAAAACTGTATTATTATTCATTATTATGTATTATTATTTAAAACATACTGAATTCAGTCTCATATAAATGGAGGATACCGTATGAAGCAAATCACTGAGAATGGCCACAAAATCATTGAGGAATTATCCCTCAATCACTGGCAGTCCTTATCTACCTTGTTCTATGATGGATGGATTTTACGTTTTGCCAACGGATTCACGAAGCGTGCCAACTCCATACAACCCATCTATGATTCTACCCACGATGTGTTTGCCAAGATCGATGAGTGCGAGCGAATCTATGCTTCCAACCAGCTGAGTACCATTTTCAAAATCACACCGTTTATCCAGCCAGATCACTTGGATCAGCTTCTGCAGGACAGAGGCTATTCCATTGTGGATCACACCAACATGCAGGTGCGCAGTCTGGAAGAGCTGAAGGAACCGGAGTACCCTTTTGTACAAATTGATGAGCAGTTGACCCAGGAGTGGCTGGATCACTTTTGCCGATTGAATCAGGTACAGGAAGGGAAGCGGGAAACAATGACACAGATGCTGTCCAACATCCGTACAAGCACGGGTTTCATTTCCCTCTCGGTCGATGGACAAGTTGTTGCCTGTGGGCTGGGCGTTGTCGAGCGTGGCTATATCGGCTTGTATGATATCATTACGGATGCCGCATACCGGAATCGCGGGTTCGCTGAACAGATGATATTACATCTCTTGCATTGGGGGAAAAAGCAAGGCGCCACTTCGAGTTATCTGCAGGTTGTAGCCGGTAACGCTCCCGCTATAAAGCTCTACGCCAAGCTTGGCTATTCGAAAATCTACTCGTATTGGTATAGAGTTAAAGCATTCCATGAATCTTGATCGTAAATTCTGTCTCGGACTTTGGTCATCATTCATCCTCAGACGCACTTTATCGTATAAAAAATGCCTTTCTTAAAAAACAAGAAAGGCATTTTCATATTTTCTATTCCTTATGATATAGGAAGCTTAACCAGTACCTCATAGGACTTGCCAGCCTGGATATCCTTAATCATGTCTCCGTCGATCAATTGACCATTAACATACACTTCGGTCTTTTGGACAGCCGCATCCCGTTTCATCTCCACCTGCAGCTCGGCACCACGGAACAACCTGGTCACCGAAGCCTTATCCCAATCCGCAGGTAGTTGCGGACGAACGAGCAGCCCTTCGGCGTGACCCTGCAATCCGAACAGTCCATCGATCAGGCAGCGATACACCCAAGGTACCGTACCCGTGTTGAACAGATGGCTGGAGCGCCCGGCTGTACGTGGATATTGTCTGTAGGCCCCGCGATAATAATTGGGGATGAATACAGGCAACTGCCCCCGCTGGAGGACATCTTCGGTATCGGGACCAGGAATCATTTTGCGAAGGAGTCGGTAGGCGTTCTCCTTTTCCTCAACCAAATACAGGGCATAGATGTAGAACGCAGCCGCATGGTTGTAGACCGCTCCATTCTCGGCGCTGCCCGGATGTTTTTGCGTAACCCGGCCGACATCTTCCCGCATGGATGTGAAGGACGGTGCCAGTTTCTCCACACCATATGGGGTCTCCAATTGCTCCTCCACTGCCCGGATCAGCTTCTTCCGCTTCTCCTCATCGGCCGCGCCGCTCATCAGCGCCCAACCCTGAGGATTAATATAGATGCGTCCTTCCTGATCCTTGCTGATGCCAAAAACGACATTATCATCCGTTATTCCGCGTGCATACCATTCGCCATCCCACAGATACTCATTCGCTACAGCATTGGTCCGGTCTGCTTCCTCACGGAATTGCTTCGCTGTCTCGGTATGCCCGGCCTGCTCGGAAATATCCGCCCAGACCTTGAACGCATATGCTGTTGCAATGGTCAGCCAGCCGGATACCCCTTTGCCCTTATAACCCACCATATTCATCGGATCACACCAGTCGCCCTGATTAATGAAGTTGAGGCCGCGGTGGTCACGATCCTGAATCAGCCAGCGCATGGCCAAATTCATATGCTCCAGCACAGAGACTTTCTCTTCACTGTCGGCAAATGCAACCTGCTCCTCCAAAATGCTGTAATCATTCGTCTCATCCAGATACGTACGCATGCAGACCGGAAGCCAGATACAGTGGTCCGTATGAGGAACCTGGTTGATGTATTTGAGCTCGGCATCCGGGTGCAAAATGATTCCATCCGGCATCGCGCCGCTTGCATGCTGCTGAGCCAGGGCTGTCAGGAAGGCATCACGTGCGATCCCAGGCTGAATGTAACTCATGCCCATGTTATCTTGCAGATAGTTTCGGGTCTGGGGATCAGTCGTTAGACGGTTCGTTTTGCCGTGGTAATACATTTGGCGTGGCAGCCAGTGGTTTACAAAATTATTCAAACCGTCATCCGGGGTCTGGATCTGGATATTTCCCTGTCCTTCTGCAACGTAAGCTGCATATTCCTGTTCAGCCAAGGCAAAACCATCCATTCCTTCATGATCCCGCTTGATAAAATACTGCTGCCGGATGCGTTCGATCTCTGCCTCATCATGTGCCGGCCCAAAGATAAACCGATATTCCCGCTCAGCCCCAGCTTCGAGCTCCAACCTGTACTGAAGGACAGCGACAGGTGTCTCATACCTTGCATCCCCACCCTCCAAGGTGTCCAGCTGCAATGCCGATGGATCATGAAGGCCGCCTTCGCCCTCGAAACGCTCGTGATTCACTTCCCATGAAGCAGGCTTGCGATCCGCAAGCAGGTAGGTCTTGTCGCTGTAATTTTTAATTTTGGCATAGTCCTGGTATTTCTGATACGGCGTAATGGACGAGCAGACGATTCCCTGCAAATCATCTACATATTCACCAGACTGATTCATCCATGACATATAACCAACCGTGAAATACGGATACATGCTCAGCTTGCGTTTATGAGAGGAAAGGTTCTTCACCTTAACTTGCCAGAGCTCCATGGCATCCGCTTTGGGCAGACGCAGGCTCATCTCAATGGAAATGTCATCGCTTACAACATTCCAGCGAATATCGTGTTTCCCCACGGCGAATGTATAGCTGTCCGCCTGTTTTCGCACCGGCTCATATGGAGCCGAGAAAATGTTACCGTTGACTTCATCCTTGATGTAGACAAATCTCCCAGGATGGTGCGCATAATACGGCTGCTCCGGCTGCATAAATGTTTTCGCTTCCAGATTGGGCGCATGCGAATACTTGGCAGGCTCCGGCTGCATGAATTGCGCCACAGCATATCCGCGGCAATTCATATGGATCATCATCTTTTCGTTCCATAAGAATCCGGATGCCTTGGGCATGCTTGTCGGACTGGTCAGCTCATAATATTCATTGTCGTTCGTTGCTCTGATCATCACTGAACCTCTCTTTCGGGTTTTGAAATTCAGAAAACGTTTTAGTAACTTGTATACAACTTCATTCATTATAACACGGGAACGCTTACAGTCACGGATAAATGTTCAAAAAATTCATGTGAATTAACCTGCTCAGCGCATAAACATCGCAAAACATTCTATTCAAATAAAACTTCTGATTAGGTGCTCCGATTTAACAAAAAAAGAGCTGAATTCTCAGCTCTTATTGCGTTCCAATTGTTTTTCGATGCCCAGCCTGTCAATCTGAATCCAATATTCTGCAATCCGCTCATGTTCGACTCGATATACAGCACTGGCAATTTCAATAACCGGCCGATGGGTTGGTGCGTATCCATCCACTTCTCCTATATGTATACCCTCTTGTCTCCAGCGCACATACACTTTATCGCCCTGTACGATCAGTTCCTGAATCTCAAGTGAGAATTCACCGTAAGCCTGAATCATTTCTCTTACATGATCCGCATATTCGGAAGGTGTCCTGTTTACGGTCACTTCCTCTTCCGATACCACCTGATGGGCCAGTACCTGCTCCGCCATCAAAGTATCTGCGTAATCAAGGTTACGACCTGATCGAACCTCCTTGAAAAAGGCTTTGACAATCTGTTCTGGGGTCATTGCACGCCACTCCATTTACTTTGGATTTGCTGTCACATCTGAAAGGCAGCCTTCTATATCTTCCCTTATTCTAACATCCATTCCATGGTGGGAGATCAATCTGTTCTACTGTTCTACGGGACTTTTAACTCCAGTACCCTAATGAACTCGAAGTTGCTTTGGTAAAATACATATTCAACATAAAGAACTCCATCACCTTAGCGGGGATGGAGTTCTTTGCTTAACAAAAGCTAATCCTTGGGGACCATTTAAGGTATTCCTATTACGGACTAACGGTACCACCATTGGCATTCAGGGTCTCACCGCTCACGTAACTGGATTCTTGGCTCGCCAGGAATACAAAGGCAGGTGCCATCTCGGCAGGTTGTCCCGCCCGGCCAAGTGGCGTATTGGAGCCGAAACTAGCAAGCTTCTCGACGGGCTGTCCGCCAACCACCTGAAGCGGTGTCCATACCGGACCTGGCGCTACAACATTCACGCGGATACCTTTGCTGCCGACCTGCTGGGCCAGCGCTTTGCTGAATGTGTTGATGGCCGCCTTCGTCGTTGCATAATCCAGCAGGATTGGCGAAGGGCTGTACGCCTGAATGGACGACGTATTGATAATGGAGCTGCCTGGTTTCATATGTTTTACAGCCGCTTTGCAGAGCCAGAACATGGAGTACACATTCGTTTTGAATGTCGCATCGAATTGCTCTGTAGTCAGATCCGCAATCTGTTCCACAAACTGCTGTTTACCTGCCACGTTGGCAAGAATATCGATCCCGCCAAGCTCCTTAACGGCAGACTCAATGAGCTGCTCACAATAGTTCTCATCCTTCAGGTCACCGGGAATCGCCACAGCCTTACGGCCTGCTTCTTCAATCAGCTGTACCACTTCCTTGGCATCCGCTTCTTCTTCAGGAAGATAAGACAGCACCACATCCGCGCCTTCACGGGCAAAGGCAATCGCTGCCGCGCGGCCAATCCCGCTGTCTGCACCAGTGACTACGGCTTTGCGTCCAGTCAGACGTCCGCTGCCTTTGTAACTCTTTTCGCCTGCATCAGGCACGGGTGTCATCTCGCGTTGAAGTCCCGGCTCTTCCTGCTGCTGTTTCCATTCTGATGTTGCCTTCGGATATTGTGTCGTCGGATCTTGTACAGTATGCTGGTCTTGATTAGCCATGTTCAATTCCTCCTCGGGTAAATTTACAGGTGGTCACTACGATCACAGAACAACCTTACGATCGCTGTTATCCCCAGATTTCTTTATCTCCCTTTATTAAGGGGGAAATCCGGGGATAAAGGCGAACACTCCGTTTCTCCAGGTTATTTCTGCTCTCTTCGTGAACATGTAAATTTCAATTTATTTATAGTTGGGTTTCATAAAAGTTGCACTCTTTTCTTTGTAACCGAGATGGGTGGAGTTTAAACTGGGCTTGATCATTTCCATCATGGTGTAGCATTTCATTCTCGTAGGGTAATGGACATAAAAAATGCACTCCCTGAATGGCACTGGATCACCCGAAGGTTCTCCGATGTATTCAAGGAATGCATATACGATACGATGTTATTACAATGCTACCATATTCACTTTAACGATCTTCTCCGCCCTCTACACGCTGCTTTTTCCCAATACCGAATATGAAGTATCCGAGCACCACGATGGCCATAAAGGTCGCACCCACAATCAGGGGCAAACGTGTATCCGGGTTAAACGCCATTCCGATGATAACCAGGATCAGATACACAATAATAATGTAGTTGCTGATAGGGAACCATTTGGACTTGAAGTTGTGTTCCTTCATCTCATTACCCCAGCGCTTTCTGAACCGGAACTGGCTGAAGGCCAGTGCGAACCACGGCACCATCCCCGGAAGAACACTTGCACTGTAGATATACAGGAACAGTTTGGAATTCGGCATCAGGTAGTTCAAGATTACACCGATCAGCAGCAGGGAGATCGTAAT
This sequence comes from Paenibacillus sp. P13VS, assembly GCF_015143645.1. Taxonomy (NCBI): domain Bacteria; kingdom Bacillati; phylum Bacillota; class Bacilli; order Caryophanales; family Paenibacillaceae; genus Paenibacillus; species Paenibacillus sp. P13VS. The sequence continues at coordinate 812,183 of NZ_WYEV01000004.1, forward strand.
AACGATGCTGTTGCGTGGAACCCCGCCTTTGGACAGCTTTTTGAAGAAGGCAGGTGCCTGTCCATTCTCCGCAAGCGTATATAACATACGTCCCGCACTGTAAATTCCGCTATTACACCCCGACATCGCAGCCGTGAGCACCACGAAGTTGATAATGCCCGCAGCAGCCACAATCCCGACCTTGGCAAAGGTAAGTACAAACGGGCTTCCCGTCTGCCCCACTTCATTCCACGGGTACAGTGTCACGATGACAAAGATAGCCCCTACATAAAAGATAAGGATGCGCCATACGATATTTTTGATCGCTTTACGCAGCGTATGCTTCGGATTCTCCGCTTCCCCGGCCGTAATACCGACCATTTCCACGCCCTGGTAGGCAGCCGTTACGATACATAGAGCAAACAGGAATCCTTTGATCCCTCCCGGGAAGAAGCCTCCATGACTCACCAAATTCGATAATCCGATTGGCTGTCCGCCGTTACCCAGACCGAAGAAGATTAAGCCGGTTCCGATCACGATCATGAACACAATGGCTGTTACCTTAATCATGGCGAACCAGAATTCAAACTCCCCGTAATATTTCACCGCAGCCAGATTCGCCGCCGCAATAATGAGCACACCAGCCAGTGCCGGCAGCCATTGTGGAATATCCGGAAACCAGTACCCGACATAGATACCGATCGCCGTAACTTCCGCCATCCCCACCGTTACCCAGAGAAACCAGTAACTCCAGGCGGTCAGGAACCCGGCAAGCGGACTGATATATTTATGAGCAAATGTGGCAAAGGATCCGGTGACAGGCTCCTGAATCAACATCTCACCCATAATACGCATGACAAAAAAGATAATGATCCCGGCCAGCAGATAAGCCAGCAGCACCGAAGGACCAGCCCATTTGATCGTACTCGCCGATCCCATGAACAATCCAACGCCGATTGTACCCCCGAGTGCAATCAGCTCAACGTGACGGGGCTTAAGCCCTCTAGATAGTTGCTTCGATTCCAAACGATTCTCCCCTTTTCTTGTGTGCAGCTTCGTGTTGTCAGAATTACATTTTATGTTCACATTAACGCAATGCAGAATTGCTTCACCAAATTGTACGAGATGTGCCGCAGAAATACAACAAGGAATGTAAGGAAGCGTTTTTATTAAGAATGTTCATCATTTATAACGGTTTCTGGATCATTCCCCAAAAGAATCAGCTTGATATGAGCACGACCAACAGCGAAGGTACACTAACCAAAATAGCTCAGCCAATTATCGGAGCTTGGAAACGCTGCATGCCCTGAGTGTGAAACCACCCGCGACAACCGCTTATGGCGACTCTACCCGCGATCTGGGAGGTTATTTTTGTATTTTTGGATACAGCCGCATCGAACATGGACCTAACAGACAGGATACTGGAACAATCTTGCTATCCATCCGTATCTTCTATAAATGCTCATAGGGGAGGCACCGTATGCCTGACTTGCTGCTGATCTTATTTTTGTTCAACCTGTCTCTATTTCTTCTGCACGAAATGGATGCGATTAGGCGATCCGAGTGGAGATTGTTTATCGTGTTGAAAGAGATGGAGGACGAGAAAGCTTATAGGTATTTTACATGGGTGCACCTGCCCTTATACACCGTCATCCTCTCCCTGCTCTTCAGTTCGTATCAGACGATTACATTCTGGGTGCTGGACATCTTTTTCATCATACATACGATATTGCATTTCTTGTTTGAGAAGCACCCACGCAACCAATTTAAAAATTCGTTCTCAAGGTCATTCATCTACCTCATGGGAATTTTTGCTTTAATCCATTTAATAATCCTAATAAACTAGGGGTAACAACTACTCATTTCGGGAGGTGTGCATATGGAGCAGCAGCACGCAGCACGAGTCGAATTATTCGTTTCCAACGCACAGATCATCAAGAAGTCGTTCAAATGGCAAAATCCGATGATGCATCGCCTGGCGGCACTTCTCTATGCAGGCGAAAATAAAACGGCGGATGGCGAGGCCATTCGCCAGAGTCATGATCTGATGAAGCAAAATACAAACCTCTTTTCCGTATTCAGAGGCAATTCGGCCATCAGTATTGCCGCCATGCTCTCCCTTACCACGGATCAGGAGTCGAAGCTGGCGGATACCCTACATGTCTACGATCTGATGAAACAGATCAAGTTTCGTACTTCCGATTTCCTGGCCGTGGCTGCCTATCAGATCGCTGCCCAGGCAGCGCCTGACCAGTTTCAGTACACGGTGGAGCGTGCCAAGGCTTTTTACGATCAAATGAAAGCAAAACACCGCTTCCTCACCGGACAGGATGACTATATTTTCGCAGCCATGCTGGCTCTCTCCGATCTGGATGTGGAATCCGGTGTGGCCCGCATGGAGCAGCTCTACCGTGAACTGAAGCCAGAATTCTCCCCTGGCAACAGCGTGCAGGCATTGACCCAGGTACTGGTCCTTGGAGACGACAATCCTGAATCAAGCGCACGTGTATTGGCATTACAGGAGGCGTTCCGTAAACGCAGCATCCGCTTGGATAAAACGTATACCCTATCCTCCCTCGGAGTGCTCTCTCTGCTGCCTGTCCACCAAGACACACTGGTGGATCAGGTGCAAGAAACGTTCGACTGGCTGCGTGATCAAAAGGGCTTCGGGGCATGGTCGATCACCAAACAGGAGCTGCTTCTATTCTCATCTGCCCTGGTGGCGGTTCAGCATGTTAAGAATCTGCGAAGCGGTGTGCTGACCACGACACTCTCTACCAGCATCACAAACATTATCATCGCACAGCAGGCCGCCATGGCCTCCGCTGCCGCGGCTTCGGCTGCTGCTGCCGCTTCATCATCTTCAAGCTAACGTTCATCAAGGCAGCTTATTATGAAAAAGCCCCCTCTGATTGATTCAGAGAGGGCTTAAGTTAATTCAAAATAGGTGTAGAACAATTCATCATCTTCCGAATCTATATGATTCCCGTTTCTCGAAACTCCTCAATGAAACTGTTCAGCCAATCGTCACCATAATCGAGTGCTCCCATATCATTTTCGATAAAAGCAACATCCAGGCCCATGACCCAGAACCTGCGAGCGATAATGAACAGGTCTACGGCCTGCTCGTCCTCTGGAGAGAAGCTTCGTATCGAACGATAACCTGCCATGAGCGCATTCCATAATGCTGCTTTTTGCTCACCGGATTGCCTCTTTCTAGCCTTTACCTGAGCCAGATCATAGGCACGCCAGCCCTTGGCTGTCCACTCCAGGTCATAATGCGTAAACGAGCCTCCCTGCTGAAAGGCATTATTGTTACCATGCATATCGCCATGACACAGTCCCCATTCCAGACTACGAGCAGATGCTGTAATCCGCTTCTTCAGCTCCTCCGTAAACGCATACAAAAATGGCCCTGCTTCATGTGTCTCTCCAATGTATGCCATAATGCGCGCGAGCGGCTGATCAATCAGAAATTGCGTATCCAGCTCATATCTGGGCTGTTCCACTACCACCTGGTCCATGGCCTTGTGCAGCTCAGCCGCAGATTGACCAAAAGCATAACAGGACTTCTCATCCTCCAGGTTATTCTCGGTCCCCTCAATATAGCGGAACATCACAGCCACTCGTTTGCCTTCCGGCGCATCCAGAACGGTGTAACCACGATTATCCTTCCTCTTCATGTAATCACCAACATCTGCATGCACGGAAGAATTCAAAATCGCTTTCAATTGAGATAACATGGACAACTCCGTGATGACTTCTTCCTCCCCGATCTCGGCACGGTATACCCGAAGGATGTGCAAGCCAGTGGACGTTTTTACCCGGTATGTATCATTCAATCCTCGCAGCCAAAACAAACATTCTTCCCATTGACCCATATCATATTGATCTCTTAGAACAAACTCCAAATATTTCGGGCTTAAAATAGAGCGTAATGCCATGGGTTGATTAAAATTAAGCATAATGATGCTCCTTTAATTTTAATAATTTCTGTTACTCCTATCACTTAATATATAGGTTACAGGTACATTTTGGAAGACAAGTTAAAAGAAGTGTGCATTCTGGCAAGTTCATTTACAACCTTTGTTGTTCTCGCTTTGAATCTCACCCTTGACCTTGAAGTACACTTCAACCTTTATACTGTAGATATCGTAATCAAGACGAGAGGCGGCATACAGATGAGTATGAAAGTATATAACAAAAGACGCTCTCTAATGAGCTTTCTATTTGAAAAATTTATTCTTTTATCAGGCACCAAGAAGAATTTCTCCACGCGGGACAACACCCGGAAGCACATCGACCAAGTGGGGCTTGAGAACATTAAGCCTTATCAGATAGGGAAGGTGAAACTCACATCTCCCCGATCAGAGCGTTCCTTTGAGGACATGCAGGTATTTACATTGAATGACCAGCATTCAGACGCACAAAAAGTCATCTTATATATTCATGGCGGCGCTCATACGCACCAGCCCTTAAGTTTGCATTGGAAATTCATGGACACCCTGGCCCAGGCATTGAACGCCAAAGTGATCGCTCCCATTTATCCCAAAGTGCCTCACTTCAACTATCAGCATACGTATCCAAGACTGCTAAACTTATATCGTGAAATCCTTGAATCCGTACAAGATCCCTCACAACTTACGATTATGGGAGATTCAGCGGGTGGGAATATTTCGCTAAGTCTGGCACATTACATTCAGATGAATCATCTTCCTCAGCCCAAAGACATCATTTTGTTGTCTCCATGCGTGGATATGGTTCTGGACAACCCCGTCATATTTGATTATGAGTCGAGGGACCCCATGCTCGCTGTAGAAGGATATGATGTAATCCGGCGGATATGGGCAGCTGACAAATCGCTGGATGATCCGCTGATTAGTCCGATTTACGGAGATTTCGAAGGGCTCGGGAAAATTACCATGTTTGTCGGAACACATGAAGGGCTGTTCCCCGACATCATGAAGCTCGACAAGATGCTTACTGACCAATCCATGGACCATCATACCTTTGTTTATCCCAAAATGAATCATGTTTTTGTCCTGTATCCCATCCCGGAGGCCAAGGATGCTCAGCGCAAAATCATCGACATCATTAAGCACTAAACACAGCCTCCAATTCCTTGTTTCATAAGTTAACGCATCAGCAATACTCACAAATATTTATGCTAAATTAAATAAAAAATTCAATTCTGCACTTGTATATTTGATTATTCCGGGTATAATACTCGGTATATATAGAAAAGCAAAGCCGACTGGAGTGAACAATGCCATGAGTTCTTGGACACAAACTTGGGTTAACGATTATTTGGACTTATATAACTATGCCAAGACTATAGGGGACTCGGCATGGGCTGAAGATCTTCTCAGGAAGCTTCGTGACCAGAAGGACATCATGTTGGAAGAAGAACGGAAAGTTCGATTGCTGCGTGAACTGCTTGCTAACTATGACCGAATTAACCATCAGTTGTTGGAAATCTTCAATAAACTGCGGGGGGTTTCCGAAGGTTCTCAGGCAGAATCCTTGCAGGAGCAATGGTTAAAGCTGAAGCTGATGCGTATTGATGTGTCGAGGAAAATTCTTCAATATATATAAAGAAAAAAGCCGGTCTGCAGTTTGTCTGCTCAACCCGCCTTGTTTAAAGGCTTACTAATCGTTTCAATGCATACAGTCAACTGTTCTGCTATATGTAAAGCCCGCCAGCTTTACATTAGATGATGTATCGATAATTACATGGATGCTTTTTTCATGCTGCTCATCATGCCCATCATGGTAGTCATCATTTCGTCGCACTCTTGCATGCAGGACATCATTTTGTTCATGTCCATGCTTTCCATCATGTTATTCTCTTCCATGCACTCCATCATCATTTTCATGGACTTCATTTTGCTCATCATTTCTTCCATGCACATATTCATCATCATGTTCATACACATATTTTCCATTCTATGTTCCTCCTAACCATATTTAGTAGACTTCCTTTTTTTAGAATAAACGATCACCCGCTTAAAAGCAATCATTTTCCTCTTGCCATTCAGATTAAATTTGTGTATAATACGCACTTCACTTATTAATCCAGTCGGAAATAAAGGCTTTTGCGGACATGTAGCTGTTCACAAAAGCCTTTTTGACGTTTTCAGCAGGGTTGCCCCTTCAGCAAATTAAGGTTTTTTGTAACTAGGAACTCAGATTGGTTCGATAGTCGGGCAGCTGCCTGTCCTGTGTTGTACGATTCAGCAGGCTAGCTATACGCTCCCGGTCAAAAGAAGCCAGATATACAGCTAATACATCATCCTCGCTTTCACCAACAGCCAGTTCGAACAGGAGAATGACATTCTCCCTACAAAATATCCGCCAAGCCTGAAGAGAGGACGTCTCTGGAATTTCATATGCCCCGTCGCTTAATCCCCAATAGGATCGGTAATCCGATAACCCCCACATGTTCTCATCAAAAATAACCCAATAAGGCAGCCTGTCCTCCACCCCCATCTGAATGAATGCTTTGCTTACAAGGAAATTGGTGAGTGATTCATTCTCGAGCGACCAATCCGGATGGTTCCAGGCACACAGATACACCGGCGGGTCTTCCTTCGTCAAATCACTGAAACGTATGCCGCAATAAATCACCGATTCTTCGCATTGATAAAAGACCAAAAACGCCTTGTCCGTTGTAAAGAAATCCGAATCCGGTACAAAGATATCCTCCAGAAGCATCGGCTCATACTGATTATTGCAGTGCTGCGTAATATATTGGGATCGCCCAAACCTCTTATAGTATTCACGCAGAGCGGCTGGAAACGACTTGCCGAGGCGCCGCTCCTGTTCCCGAATGTCTTCTTCTGTGTTGGAACTTGCTCCTTCATGATGACCTTGGAGAAACTCGGCCAACACTTTGAAATCTGCAATCAAGTTAATCTCCTCCTCTCACCAAAACGTAGCTTTCAAAGAATAGACGGGCCTCTGGAAATAACAGTGGAGCGACATTGTCTATGGGGAACCACCGAATATCATCAATCTCATCATCCTGAGGCTTCAGATCAGTCCCGTCTCCAGCATATTCGACCAGAAACATCGTCGTTTCCTTGCCTTGAAATCCCAATTTCTCCTGCGTTATAGCGTCAAAATTAAAGGCAATTCGGTCCTTGAACGGTTTGATAATTGTAAAGTTTGTTGATCCCGTTTCTTCTTCTAATTCCCTGAGCAGTGCCGCCTCAACGCTCTCATCCTGCGGTTCCATCCCGCCTTTTGGGAAATCCCACGTTCCTTTGATTTTCCCCTGTGCTCCCTTTACCTTATGAACTAACAGTACTTCTTCGTCCTTTTGAATGACCGCGCCGACAGCCATACGAATCATTGATTACACCCCCATGATCCTAAGTCTTGAGCAAGATATCCGGTTTAATTGCTTGTATGATTTACATTATAAAATATTCATGAGCAGAATTCCTTTTTAGCCCAAATAGACCGCTCCCTCGCCAGGGAAACGGTCTATGAAGGCTACCTTTTATGAAGAAGATATCCTATGGAGATACAGAGTTAGTTGCACCAATCTTCGTAATAACCGTATCATACGGAGCCAGTTCAAGCGTTTGTTTTCCAAACTCGGTATCAATCGTTGTTGTCTGAACCTGGTCACTATTGTTAATCACAACCAATATGTTACTTTCAGGATAATACGCACACTCGGTGTACAGGTTATCCGGGATATACTTCGTTTCCTCGTATTCTTGGCCTGCATAGCGAATCAGATTCAGCAGCAATCGGGTATTCTCCCAGTTGAATGCGAATGCGGAGAGATAGATCCCTTTTCCTTTGCCGAATGCATGCGTAGACAACGTAATATGACCATCCGTTTCATGCAGCACCTCAGCCGTGCCATCCGTAAGATAAATGCCTTTCTTCGGCGTTATGCTGGCTTCATCCGGTACCAAACCATGCTCATCTCGTACCTCATACGACCATTTTCCGTGAACGACTCTTGCCCCTGTATCTTCATCCACACCAAGAATATGTGCCATTCGGAAAAAGCTGTCGTATCCCTCGATCGCCGACGGCTGATCAATGCCGATAAACGTACCACCTTCGTACACCCACTTCGTCAGTAGGTCCACACACGTATGTTCATTCCAGTGCTCCCCGCCACTCCATGCGGAACCCGCGGAGCCAGCATTGATCACGACATCGCAGTCATGCAGTACGCCCTGACGGATGTCTTCAAAATCGATAAACCACACCTCAACCGGTAATCCCGACAATGCTTCATTGACGTGAATGAGATCATGCATGTACGTTTCATGGAAATGCCCGGACAGCGTCCAAGATCTCAGTTTGCCCCAGCTATGCAGCACGGCTACCTTGGTCTGAATCTGATAAGGCTTCCCAGCCTGATGCAGCTCCTTCATTTCCCTGAACTCATTGGCAATCTTCTCGATGTATTCCACAAAATCCGGATAAGGTTCCACCAGATGCAGATACCCGCCCAGTCCGATTCGATCGATCGGTTCTCTGAGCAGGGCACGCCGGATATTTATCCAATACTTCTTGGCATCCAGTGTTGGGTCGCCGCCCTCCTTGAAGGTAGGAAGTCCGCCTAAACCAACCGGAAACAGGTAGGGATGCAGCCGGATTTCATGCGTATCCACGTTGATACCCGAACACATTCTTGCCTCATACCCGGAGAAAACACATTTGATCATGCCGTCGAATCCAAATTCTTCGAAGCGGTCATTGTAAGGCTCCATGCCGACCCAGCTATCATCGTAGAAAACATAGGCCAGCTTGCCATGCTTGTGTACAATATCAATCAGCTTTTTACCGAATTCAATCACAAAATCATTGATGAACGCCATCCAATCCAGTTTGCGCTGATTCGCAGGCATATGACTGACCCGGTATTTACCGCCATTTACGAAATCCTCAGCCGTGAGGGAATAGCCAGCCTTTTTGGCAAACAGATCAAGCGCTCTTGAACTTACCGTAAAATCATATGAACCCCAGTCCGAGAACAGATGGCGGTTTCGCTCACTGCTGCCCCAGATCCAGGCGAAATTATAGAACAGGGACGTAAACCGAACAACGGTTGTTTCCTTGTGCTCCTGACACCAGTTTTCCATCCAATTCAGCAGGTATGCTTGGGTCTCCGGATAGATGGGATCGATCTGCATTAGATGCTCTTTGTCCCAGTCATTCGTCGTGTGATTGTACATCGAAATCTCTTCCCATATCCGGTAAACCATGAAGCTGACGGTGTATTTATGCCACGGAATGATGCCGGTAATGACTACATTCCCGGACTCCCGCTCATAATTCCACTGTTCTCTCGGCACCTCTTCCCCCGTGGTCCGGTCATAGACCTGCCAATACTTGAACGCTTCCCGGGAATCGTTCACCTTGAACTGTTCAGCGAAGAAATCCTCCATCAAATAGATGGACAGGTAATCCTGCACGGCCACCTTGGGGTTCGTTATGAGAAAACATTGCTGCAGCTTATCCGTATTGCGGGATGCCCACTCATTATGATCCCGGATGATACAGATCGTCGAATAAATGCCGTATCCGGCGTTGATAATCTCATCCGACAATTTCGTCCCGTCACTGTCACGAATGACATCCGCACCCCACCGTTCAGCGAGCTCCAGTGTCAGCGCCTCATAACCCGATTCTCCAGGCAGGGTGAAGGCTCCCGTTGTTTTTTTGGACAATTGGATCTCCTCCTATCTCAACATGTCGGACAGAAAAGCGAGTGCCAGGCCCTGACCCCAGCCTTGAATCCAGTCTTTGGGGATCTTGCGGTACCCTTCCCGATCCTTCATGACAGCTGTGCCGCCAGATACGCCCAGTACACGTCCATCTTCAGTGATATTTTTCAGTACACCGTCCAATGCCTTCTGCACATACTTGGTATGCAGCGGATTACCGTTATTGATCATGGCTGCCGCTATACCGCAAGACGCCGATACTTCTTCATAAGACTCTTCATCGTCCAGCACCGTTCTCCACAAGCCGTTGTCCGTCTGAACCAGCTTCAATGCTGCCAGTTGGTCCCGGAGTGAGCACTCGACGTCCATACACTGCGGATACAAATACCAGTCCTTCAATTGAGGTTTCACCTGTGACATTGTGTAGGCACCCCAGGCATTCGCTCTTCCCCAGTAAAATCCGGACATATGGTCTTTATTGACATTGTTATACCCGTGATACCAGAAGCCCGTGCTTGGATCTTGAAGGTATTTGATATGCCAGTAGTATTGATTCAGGGCATCCTGAATCATAGCTTCATCCTTCAACTTGCTGCCTACGCGCAGCAGGAAAAATGCAGCCATAAACAAGGTATCCGCCCATGCCTGTTCCGGAAAGTCATTGGCAACGGATACGGTATGCTGCAGCACGTTATCTCCGAAGCGGAGTGCATGATTCTGGAGATAATCTACTTTGCTCAGTGCAATATCCCAATATTTCTGGTCCCCTGTCTCTTCATACAACGTAATCAGCATATGGCCCATGGCACAGGTGTTCACCGTCCAGCTTGGCAGGCCCAGCTCAATATATTCATCCGCCCACTGAACCAGCCTGTCCAGAATCTCCTTGTTGCCTGTCGTCTGGTAGGCTCTGGTTACACCGTAATAGGCTACACCGCAAGGCCAGTCCCATGTCAAATCCATGGATAGTGTTTTTTGGGTGACGTTATCGATGACCTTTAACATCTCTTCCCTGTCATATTTCACTTGAAGCATCGGTATTCCCCTCTCCTGGACACATGCCCCCAAGTGTGCCCTGAGAGGTGTCCGTTCGTATTGTAAACGCTTTACTTATTCCATTCTACGCAGTAAAATGGTGTCAATCTAAGCATATTCGTAACAAAACTGCGCAATTTCAACCATTTATGAATGGGGGTATCGCATATGGCCAAAACCAGGAAGCCTGTTATTGAATACCGTCATTACAGCCTGCCCATCCATTTTCCCGTCCTGCTATTAAGCGGTGAACGCTGGAAAATATCCGATATCAAGAGCGAGCATCTTCATTTTCATAACCATCTGGAGATTGGCATCTGCTACTCCGATAGCGGCATTATGGAGATCAAGGGAGAATCCGTCCCCTTTCAGGCCGGCGATGTGACCTTCATTCCCCGATATCTTCCTCATACAACGTACAGCACACCTGGCACAGCCAGTTTGTGGGCTTATATTTTCTTTTCGCCGGACGACCTGTTTCAGCATTCATTAAAAGGTACATACCGGGATTTCGAGCCGAATCTGTGGGCAGTACAGGGAATGAACTGTGTGCTCAGCAAGGAGCAGTATCCCAAGGTGTACACACTTGCCACATCGATCGTAGAGGAGTTAAGACAGCAGAATCCCTACTATCAGGAAAGTGCCTACGGCATGATGCTGTCCCTGTATATCGAGCTCCTTCGAATTCATTCCCGGAATCGCCCCCTGTCGGAACAGGGAACAGATCATGGTTTGAAAGGGGACCTTGTGATCTCCCCTGTACTCGAGTACATCACCAAGAACTACATGACCCCCATGACCATCGACTTTTTGGCCGATCTGTGCCACTTGAGTACAACGCATTTCCGCAGAAAATTTTATGAGATTATGAGAACGACGCCTCTCGAATTCATCAACAGCACACGCATCGAGGAGGCCTGCAAGCAGCTGAAAAGCACCGACCATTCCATTCTGTCGATCTCCGAGCAGGTCGGTTTTCATTCCATTTCCAGCTTCAATCGCTGCTTCTCCAAACTGATGGGGCAGTCCCCCAAAGCGTGGCGCAAAGGTGCACAAACCGAAGTACAGTCCGCCAAAGCATCCATACTGGAGTTTACCGGCTGGGTCTAGGTCCAGGCTTGAAAAGCGAGAAAACAAGCTCCCTCCTCCCTATGGAGTTCACTCCGTTAGCGCAACAAATAACGCAACCATGAATGGTTGCGTTATGTTAATGCCTATACCTCACACAATTTCACCTGTGCTTGCGCCGGTTAATGCCTTTTCGGGTGTTTTTACGGCAGGTACAGACAGCCCCAGATTCCCTCGAAGGGTACTGCTCTCATATTCGGTACGGAATAATCCCCTCCGCTGCAATTCGGGAACCACCAGTTCGATGATATCGTTGAAGCCCTCCGGGAAATGAGGCGGCATAATATTAAAGCCATCTGCACCATCATTCAGGAACCAATCTTCCAATTGATCCGCAATTTGTTCCGGAGTCCCGACAATCTCCCGATGACCGCGTGCTCCTGCGATTCGTTCATAGATTGCACGTATGGATTGCAGGTTCTCCCGTTTCGCAATTTCACGAATGATGTTATAGCGGATTCGCGGATTGGTCTCATCTTCAATAGAGCTTGCTTCCGGAAGTGGTTCATCGACATCATACCCGGACAGATCAATATTCGTAAAAGCTGACAGATATGCTAATCCCACTTCAGGCAGAATATAGCTGTTTAACTGCTGCTGCTTCAGCAGGGCTTCTGCCTCTGTTTTGGCCACCGTAATGAACACGCCAGGCATAATCTTCAGATCATCCGGCTTGCGTCCGTATTTAGCCAGTCGACCTTTGACATCCCGATAAAAGACCTGTGCCTCTTCAAGCGTTTGCCAAGCTGTAAAAATGACTTCAGCCGTCTTGGCTGCCAGCTCTTTGCCAGATTCCGAAGACCCGGCCTGAACAATTACAGGATGTCCTTGCGGTGTTGTTGGGGAATCAAGAGCACCCTGCACCTTAAACCATGCCCCTTCATGGTTAACCGGATGTACCTTCTCTACATCCAGATATCGGCCATTTTCCTTGTCGATGATAAGCGCCTCATCCTCAATGGACAACCATAGCTGCTTGACAACGTCCACGAATTCCTCAGCACGTTCATAACGGAGCGCGTGCTGCAGATGCTTTTCTTTACCAAACAGAAGAGCTTCTCCCTCGTTGGCGGATGTGACGACATTCCAGGCAGCCCGTCCCTTGGATAGATGATCAATCGCTGCGAATTTACGCGCAACATGGTATGGATCGTTATAGGTCGTGGTCAGCGTGGCCGTTAACCCTATATTTTTCGTCACAGCCGCGAGGGCCGAAATGATGATAATCGGGTCCAGCTTCAATGAGGAGTGTGCATTACCGGAAAGCCGCTGGCCCAGGACATCGGCAAAAAAGATCATATCGAACTTACCGCGCTCAGCGGTCTGTGCAATCTCCGTTAAATAATCCAGATCGAATGCACGGCCTGCACCTGAAGAAGGATGACGCCAGCTTGCTACATGATGTCCCGGCAGATTAATGAAAGCTCCCAGTTTCATTTGTTTTCTAGTCATACGAACCACTCCCTTTTCCGATTTTGGTTAAAAACTTATTCATACAAACCACATTTATCTATCACACAAGGCCACTGCGAGTGCAGTACCATCTTCCGATCGCTGTTATCCCCAGATTTTTTTGATTCCCTTTTTCTAAGGGGAAAATCCGGTGATAAGCGTATGCTTCCGATGCAGCTTTCCTTCAGAAAGCTTTTAGGCGAGCGCTTCGCTTCTCCAGATCGATACTGCCTCTCCGTTTGTGTTTGAATTTTGGGGTATATATGAAAAGGTTATTGAGCAAATGGATTATATTCGTTGGTATATAAATCTTCCGGTTTCACCTGACCTTCTTTTAGCTCACCATTCGCCACAAGCCAGTCGATCCAAGTTCCGTATGCCGATGGAGTAATGACGCCTCCCTTTTCCGATATGCCTGTACTCTTCCAGTATTTAAGATTATCCGTCGTTTCCTTGCGTTCCCGCTGATTCACAATATCCTCGAACCGTGAGATGACTTCCTCCCTAGGTGTGGTCTGAGCCCAGTCAATGGCTTTGGCAACCCCCTCAACAAATTGCTTCACCGTATTCGGGTTCTCCCGGATGTAATCCTCACTGAAGAAATAGTCGCCTGCGGTAAACTCCTTACCGAACACATCGATATCTCTGAAAATTTCAGTGATTCCTCCTGTTGCCAGAGCCCTGTCCCGGCCGATTCCGCTTAACATCACGACGTCGATCTGTTGATTCCGCAGAACCTGTTCCGCACTTGAACTTGGGACAGTCACCAAAGTGACCTGTTCGATTTCCTTTTCCGTCAGGTTGCCTTGTCGTAAATAGTCTTTGAGGACAAATTCCAAATGGGCCCCGAGAATATTGACGCCTACCTTTTTCCCAATAAAATCTTTGGCCGATTGGATTGGCGACCCCTCAAGGGTGTAGGCACCAATGTACGTATGTTCATCACTGCCGTATGACCCGACGACCGATTTTATTTTCACGTTTTGGGAGTAGGATTTGATAATGGCTCCATTAAAAGCTGATCCAAAGTCGATCTGTTTCGTCGCCGTTAATTGAATGCTCTCCGGTCCCCCAACGCTGTCGCCTATGGATTCCAGTTTCAAGTCCCCCAAGTAGCCCAAATCTGCAGCCAGCTCCGGAAAAGAAACACTTCCAGGTGAAGACTGGTATTGCAAAACTTGATCTTCTTCTCCGCTCTCCGCGGAGGTCTTGGGATCTGAGCAGCCTGAAAGGACACCACTGACCAAGCCTGCAAGTACAAGAATGCCTAATGTTCTTTTCATCTCGCTTCTCCTCCTCCAAACGATGCTTATTCATAACTTATTAATTCAATTGAATTAGTAAGGATTAATGATAAAAAAATAATGAGGGAATATTTGAACAGAACTACTCATTCACTTGCTGTTTCCATTTGGAAAATTTACGTTCCAGCATGCTGAGCCCTTGGTTGATTAACAACCCCAGTAGAGCAATGGTTAATATCCCGGCATACATCTGAGGAATCTGGAAGTTATACTGGGAATACGTGATGAGATAACCCAAGCCTTCTTTGGCCCCTACCATTTCAGCAGCTATAAGTACCAGGATTGCCCCTGTCCCTGCCATGCGAATACCGGTAAAGATCGTGGGAACCGATGCCGGCAGTATAACCTTGAGGAATAATCTGAAGGACTTAATATTCATCGATCTTGCTGCCTTGATCAGCAAGGGATCAACGCTGCCGACAGCAGCAATCGTATTGAGAAGAATGGGCCAGGTGCAGGCGAAGAGGACGATCGCAATCTTGGAGGTTTCACCGATCCCCAGCAGCAGCATGAATACCGGGAGCAGCGCTAATGCAGCCGTATTTCGAAACAATTCCAGCACCGGATTCAACAGCTGTCTGGCTAATGGATACCAGCCAATCAGTAATCCTAACGGGATTGCAATAAGTAAGGCTAAGGCAAATCCACTGAATGAACGAATAATGCTCGCCAGAAAGTGAGTGAAAAGCTCACCTGAGAGGATCAAGCTCCATAATGCCCGGATGACCTCGGAAAAGGCAGGGAAAAATGCTGCATCTACCAAGCCTGTCCTTGGCGCTATCTCCCACAGTAGGACCAAGGCAATTAACACGATCGACTGTTTAAACAACTTCAGCACACCAGAAAAAGCAGCAGGACTTCGTTTACCAAGCCGTAGGGCTGAATGGGCAGTCTTTACGGATTCGATAGGAATACACTCCTTTAATCAATTAGATATACGCACCGCGGTATTCAGGTTCATGCAGCAGACTCCATACTTCATGGCGAGCTTTCACAAAGTCGGGATGGGAGCGAATATCCGCATCCTCCAGCCGCGATTGAAGCGGAATGTCCACAATTTGTCTCACCATACCGGGTCCTGGTGTCAATACCACTACTCGTTCTCCAAGATAAACCGCCTCATCAATACCATGCGTAATAAAAATGATGGTCTTCTGGGTCTTCTGCCAGATACGCAAAAGTTCACTTTGCAGGGATTCACGCGTCTGGGCGTCCAATGCAGCAAAGGGCTCATCCATCAATAAGACATCCGGATTAAAGGCAAGGCTTCTGGCAATCGCTATACGCTGCTTCATCCCCCCGGATAGCTCATGCGGATAACGGTCTCCGAAGTGAGTAAGCCCCACCAACGACAAAAAATGCTCTACCTGCTCCTTACGCTCCTGCTTCGGAATACCCTTGGCTTCCAGACCAAATTCAATATTGCCGCGCGCCGTCTTCCACGGAAATAAAGCGTACTGCTGAAAGACAATGCCCCGGTCAAGCCCTGGGCCCGTAATCGTTTGGCCATCAATCAAAATGCGCCCCTGTGTCGGTGACGATAGTCCACTGATCATATCAAGCAAGGTTGATTTCCCGCAGCCACTCGGACCCACGATGGTGATAAACTCGCCCTTTCTTACCGAAAAGTCCAGGTCTTTTACAGCTGTAAAGGCCTGAGTAGCCTCCTTTTGCTTGGGATCGCGGACCGTGAACGTTTTGGTGACACTCTCAAATCTGATTTTTTCAGCAGCAGCCATTGACTACACCTCTCTATGTATATTGGGATACCTAAGCAAAAAAAGCTCAGCTGACAACGACTAGCGCTGTCCTCTGAGCCTCTGGATAAACCAGTCAGCTTCCATTCAATGGTTAAAATTTGAACATTCACAATTTACATTAATCTGATGTGTTTACTATATTTTAGACCTGTAGGATTGTCAACAACTACTTGAAAATAATGTATTTTCGTCAAGTGAAATCCAGATGAAAACACATGCGTTGTCTTCCTTTAACACCTTACATATTTGCGTTTGAAACCAATCCGATTTTTATCTACGGCATTTTGAATATTACCGGAAGCATTTAGGAATTTGCTCTTTGGCTTGTCCTTCTGAACCTCGACGGGACCGATCGCCTTCGCCGTTTCGACAGCCTTATCATGCAGCGGAACGTAGGATACGGCCACGGTATATACGAAGTTGCTCATCGAATACTGGGTGCGCTCGGGAGATTGATGGATCATGGCCTGCACGTTCTCCAGCATCCCGCTCAGCTTATCCTCAGAGAATTCAGCGTCCGGGCGATTGCCCAGCAGCCAGCAATAACAGCTCCAGCCTGCCGACATCTTCAGCTCTTCGCCGCTGGCAATCCACCGATCTGCAACTTGCTGTGCAATATCTGTCTCCGATAGTGTAACGGCAACAATGAAGTCGGAGATCATGTAAAAATATGCGTCCTCGATCCATCGGTCGAAATCCGCTTCCGTCATCGCTTTCGGATCAGCAATAACACCCGCAAAATACATCGCATCATAATTCCCGGTTGCGTACAGCTGCTCGGCCAACGCCTGGTCCTTTTTGATTTTGCGAGCGATCGGCTTCATCGCACCTGTAGCTACGCCGAAGAGTGGTTCATGTGCACCATTCGACATGTATATCTTTTTCGTGCGCTCCTTGCCAAGTGCCTCAAGCTCCTGCATCACTTCTTCCAAATTCATTACGCAGCGCTCCTTCATATTGGATTGCGGATATTTTGTCTACCCCAGATCTCAGCTATTTTCCAAAACATCGTTGAAAAGCTGCCCGCCTCCATTAATGTCAATGATTTTAAGACGACTTGTGTTTTTGATAAAAATAGTCTTGTATTTCTCCTCACCATCTTGGTTCGTGAGTAAGAGAATCCGTTCATTTTCATTATCGGTTACCGTTCGAAAGGTACAGTCCTGGGAATCAACTTCTCGAATAATCATGTCATATTCGGGAAGCGAAGACCACTCGCTCTGCCTTGTACTTTCTTCGGTTGGTTCGTTGTTTGGCTGCGCCGTTTCGGTCTGTGCGGATGGTTCGTTGCTGCCCGAGGGGTTCCCGGTATCCGTCTGGTTCGATTGGCAAGCCGTCAACATCGTTGCGGCCGCAATCAGGATCATAAGCAGTCTGTTCATCGTTAGTCATCTCCTGCCTGCGTTAGTGCTTTTTTTATTGGATAAGGGTCTCTGACGCCAGCGTAAAGCCTTCAATCGCGACATCCTCGTCCACTTCAATCATAATGCAGCGTTTCCCTTGGAAATTCACCTGCTTGACGTATCTCAAATCCTGCGGGCTAACCGAAATTGTAGCGACCTTGGTTTCGATCTTGATGGACTTGGAAGTGAACTTCGGCATAACGCTAGTTGCTTTCATCTCATAGTTTTTATTATCCACGATCGTTTCGAATGCCCGTTCCACCTTCTCGGTGGTCACATCCTCCACGCCGCTGGCGTTCAGTACACGCTCCAGATCTTTGTAATCCAGCTTCGGAGGCTCTTCCTCCTTCGTCTCTTCGTTGATTTCAATCACCCGGTTAATCTCTTCGTACACCTGAGCAATGGTAGCTGAATCAAGCTCTTCCCCAGCCACTTCCTTGACGATATCTTCGAAGATCGCTCGCTCTTCCAGTGCCGTCACGGATCGTTCTCCGTTCAATACCTGTTCGACAAAGTGCGGATCCGGGAAATTTGATTTTCCCGTACAGTATAGAATCCGATTCACATCCGAATAGTTGTCCGTCACGCTTGGGTACAGGAATCCTTGCTCCGGCGTGCTTAACTTGATAATCGGATCGACAATGATATTGTACTTGAACTCCCGCTCCACATAATCGAACAAGAGAGTCTTCCGCTGTTTCTCCGTCGAGTTCACGCTGCATAAGATAAACGGATGGGCAAACACCTCGTTTTTCTCACTCTCTTCCGCTTCATCGTTTCTCGCCTTGGTCGGCAAATAATACTGCCCCCGAACAAATGTGACCACCATGTCCCGCTCATACTTGGCATCCGCCAGCATTCGGTCCACGAGCAGCAGCATCATGTCCTGCCATTCTTCCGGGTCACCCGTTACGAGTGCCTGATGAAGCAGTACCTGCGCAGGCTCTTCGGCTTCTTCCTGAAACTTCAGTTCGAACAATTTTTGATCCAGTTCGCCGGTCAGCAGTTTTTTGAAATTTCCCATGTATAACTCCTGCTTCTCCCGGTCCACCAGTTCAAACGGATGGCGCTCCCAGTGGTAGACTTCATTCGTTTCCTTCGTAATATAGACATTGAGGATATCGTAAATATTCAGTAGATCATGATCCATCTTGAATTGCTTGCGGATGTTGGCAACTTCTTTTTTGTTCATAGCGGACTCGGCAGCTCCTTCGATATATTCTGGCTTATTTAGTATAAATTATTGAGCGTTATTTTGTTAGCGATTTGCGGCTTGCATTGCTGTGCCTGCGGGTCCATTCTCCCATGCACCTGATCCTCTATTGTGGCATATTTGGATACCCGAGTCGAGGGCATTTCCTTGAATTAAACATCTTACTTCACCTGTGCTTATTTTCCTTTTCCCGAACCTGCTGCATTATGGGGATATCAAAAAAAGAAGACAATCCTCTTGAGTAATGATATGCAGTTTCCATGCATCTCTTAATCATATCTCACCAGAAAAGCCATCCCCTCAAATAAAAATGGTGATACGGAATCTGATCCGTACCACCAAGTTCATTTCATATTATTTTGTTCACGCGCCATTCACTGTCGAGCACAGTAAATGGATGCCCGATGTTTATGGCACGCTTCTCATGCAGCAGATCATGCTGTCGAGCATAGAGGGCATATCGTTTATGGTATTACAGCTTACCTGCCGCTTTCACTTTCACGAGCAATGCGTTACCTGGCAAATAGGCAATCGGAATGTCCTCGACGGACACAATCTGAACCGTCTCCGGGTTCGCGCCAGCTGCCGTTGCCTCGTTTACGGCGCTCTCCTTGGCATCCTGCATGACGTCGTCATATTTCCAGTCGTCCAGCGAATAGATGCGCTCCGACTCGCCGCTAACCTCTCCGAGTGCTGCTCCGATCGCGTTCGCCGCATCATAGTTGTCTGGCCGGATGATTCGGCTCGCCCCGGCGAGTGTCTCCGGCACCAGCAGGCTGCCGCCGCCAACCAGAATGACATCGACCGGATCAGCACTCGTTTTCATCCGGTCAATGGCGTCTTCCAGGCTCTGCTGCATGACAGCATCCACCTTACGGCACACGGCTTCGTCCACCGCAGCCGCGTTGGTGCCCGGCCATACGGCCCGGCCCAGCTTCACAGCCACGTCCGTCGTTGTCAGCGTATCACCACCGAAGATGCGGGCCCGTTTCGTCAGCTCATAGCCAACGCTGTCGGGGCCAACCGTTACGCCGCCAGCGTCATCCAACCGGACAATGGTACCGCCACCGAGACCAATGGACAAAATGTCCGGCATCCGGAAATTCGTACGAATGCCTCCGATATCCACCGCAGCCGAGGACTGACGTGGGAAGCCTTGCACTAGCACACCAATATCCGTTGTTGTACCGCCAATGTCAACGACCAGCGCATCCGTCAGCCCGGACAGGTGTGCAGCGCCGCGAATGGAATTCGTCGGTCCACAGGCAATCGTCAGAATCGGATAACGGAGCGCATATTCGCTCTTCATCAACGTGCCGTCATTCTGGCAAATGTACAGCTGCGCATGGATGCCGAAGCCGTTCAGCGCTTCTTCAAAGCCGCGTACGACACCCGCAATGACTTGCAGCAGCGCTGCGTTCAGCACAGATGCATTCTCCCGCTCAAGCAGTCCGATGCTGCCAATCTCACTGGAATAGGTAACTGGCATGTCAGCACCCAGCACTTGGCGGATGATCTCGCCAACCCGCTTCTCTTGGTCACGGTTCACTGGAGCAAAGACCCCGCACACCGCTACAGCGTCAACTTCGCCCTTCATCCGGTTGGCCAGTTCAGCAATCTCAGCTTCATCCAGACTTGCAATCTTGCGTCCATCATACTCATAACCGCCAGAGGCTATATAGCTATGCGGCCCAACCGCGGCACGCAGCGATTCGTCCCAGCCAGCAAGCGGGGGAACGGCTGTCGTTGCCGGAGCGCCAATACGAATCAGGCCAACACGGCCGAGATGCTTGCGTTCCACGATGGCATTCGTGCAGTGCGTGGTGCCAAGCATCGCGTAGCGAATGTCTGCGCCGTTCACGCCGCTCTCCTGCAGCAGGCGGCGAACAGCCTCTACAATGCCTTCGTTTACGTCAGCCGTCGTATGGACCTTGACCTTGTGCACGCAGTGCAAATTGGAATCCAGCAGGGCGGCGTCCGTATTCGTGCCCCCTACATCGATGCCGATCCGGTAAACCTGGTTTATATTTGGTTCAGTCATAGTTCCCTTGGTCATTGCGCCGCACCTCCTTTCAAAACCAACGTCTCAATCGGCACATAGTCGAAATCATATCCGAAGTATCGCGGCCCCGCCGTCTCAATGCCTTTTGGTGTACGCCATTTGTCATCGCATGGCAAGCCTGCTACCGTCACCCGGGCACCATACTTCAAGTTCTCCGTCGTTACCGGCATACCCGTATCTTGATCCAACAACGTGATCAGGTCTGGGGTAATGGCGAGCGGTTGGTCATCAACGGTGGCGAGCAGGAACTCATTTTGGAAAAACAACCGCATCGTCTTTCCCTTGTTCTCTCCGGTGCCTTCAAATACCGCTTCACCGCGTGTAAAACCGCCATCCATACGGCGGCGGATATCCACGGCCTTGCCATGAAACAGGGCATGTCCATGCAGCTTCGTAAGCAGTTCATGAACAGGATTCAGCTTCTCCTGCTTCGCTTCGAACAGCGTCCGCCCAATCTCATAAGCGAGCGTTAGTGTACCCCCGATCGCGCTCTGCTTCGCCTGCGCTCCGGATACCGGATAATCGCAGATGGAAGCAGAACCCCCCATCTCTACTGTCAGCGCACGCGCCATGCGCTCTTCCCATACACCATCGATCGTATGCATCAACGCGCTATTGCCGCGCTCATCCGCCATCGCCACTGGACTGCACGGGATGCCTTCCAGATGGAAAGTGACCATCTGCGATTCGGGAAAAGCACGCCCCATCGCATCGGCGTCCACAAG
Source organism: Paenibacillus sp. P13VS (assembly GCF_015143645.1). Lineage (NCBI taxonomy): Bacteria > Bacillati > Bacillota > Bacilli > Caryophanales > Paenibacillaceae > Paenibacillus > Paenibacillus sp. P13VS. The sequence goes on from NZ_WYEV01000004.1 coordinate 833,942, forward strand.
CGGAATTCCGCGCTGCGCCGCCGCAATGACAGGAACGAGTGAGTTGCCGCCACCGACCTCGATCGGCATGACGGCATCCACTTTGCGGCCAAGTTCTCTTTCCATCAGATCCAGCGGCTTGGTCAGCTGTTCTGCCGAAGGGATTTTCTCCAGCATCACCGTAGGTGCACCAATCATCGATACCGGTACGACAAGTCCTTCATCATCCAGTTCTTCAAGCTGCACAATTCGGACCGGGCCATGCTTGCGGATGGCCTCCATGGCAATCAGTTTACCGACATGTGGGTCGCCCCCACCGCCTGTGCCCAGCACCGCTGCGCCAATTGCAATATATTCAATAGCCTGTTCATCAAGTGTAGTTAATCTTGCTGCCTTGTTCATGCTTTCATCCCTTCTTTACTACCCATTTGCCTATGATGGCTTGTACGATAAATGCCATCAAGAAGCTGTCCAGCGCCGGAACCTGCGTCACCTGGAACCAACCCAGCCCATCCGGAGCCATCGTTGTCATGAATCCGAAGAATGTGGCAAGGACCCATACCACGATGGAGCGAGGAATCCAGCTCCGGTTGCTGTCCAGCCCTTCAAACGAGAATCTTTTTTTGTTCACCAGCAAATACTCTGCCGTGTATATACCTCCCAGCGGGGCAACAAGCATCGTAATATATGTCAGGAACGTTGTGAAACGGTCATAAATGCCGAAGCATGCGAGTGCTGTTGCAATCAAGCCTGCTATGACGGTAATGACGGATTTGGGCATCCGTCTGAATACAACGGAGAAACCCAGTCCTGCGGAATACAAATTGTTCGTATTGGTCGTCCATTGTGCCAGTGTCAGCACGATAATGGCGGGAATGCCGAGTCCGAGCGTCAGGAAGATGCCCGTCAGATCGTCGGAATCCATCGCCCGTGACAAGAAAATGGCAATGATCGTCATGAAGCTGTTGCCGACAAAGAAACCGACAAATGCAGCCGTAATTGCATGCTTGGGTGTCTTGGCCCAGCGTGCAATGTCAGGAGACAGTGCTGTCCCCAGGATAAAGATTCCAATGACCAGCGAGATCGCCGTTCCCATCGGCAGGGCTTCCCCTTCAAAAGGAGCCCAGACCGTGCTGCCACCTTCGCCGTTCAGCGCCATGACCAGCGCGACAATAATAAACACAACCAGCAGGGGTACCGACCAGACGCTAAGTTTTTCAATCGCCCGGTAGCCCCAGATTGCCGTGGACATCATGAGCAGTCCGCCAATGATCGACAGTACCCATAGTGACCAGTGCCAACCCCACAGCTCGCTAAGCGCCGTTTGGAAGTTGGTAGCGAAGAAGCCAACCTGTACACCGAACCAGCCCAGCGATGAAATACCGAGAATGACGGAGACGATGAGAGCCCCTTTGTTTCCGAACAGAAACCGGCTGATCATGGCCGTCGACAGGCCTGTTTTGGCCCCAACATAGGCGCACACCGCCCCGATAATACCCAAAATAATTGAACCAACGATGACCGCTGTAAGCGAGTCACCAATGCTCATGCCTGCGCCGAGCTGCGCCCCCAGAAACATGGCGGACAGGTCGATCCCGATCGCAATCCAGACAAGCGCCATCGACAGCCATGATTTTCGTAAATGCTGAGGTACGGGTTCCCGTTCGTAATCTTCAATTTTCGTATCGTTGCTCATGTTCCACCCTCTGCTTTCTGTACAATCTAGTTGATTGCCTAAGCTGCGACGGATCTCCAGAACATCTCAAAGGCATGTTTCAGTTTCCGTTCGAACAGCTCGGGCGATTTATAGTAGTAATATTGCATGCCCAGCCCGTCCATCAAAGTAAGGAACGAATCCACCAGCGTCTCTATCGGAACGGCAGCCAAATCGCCGCGATCCAGACCTTCCTGCATGATCTCGCCGATAATGCTGCTCAGCAATGTATCGAAACGCCCGAATGCCTCCTGCATCCTATCCAATAGGAAATCCGGCGGGAAAATCAAATACCGGAAGGCAAACACGGCAAGCTCTGTTTTGTTTCGGTGATAATCGTATTGGCGAAGCAGCAGCGCATGCAGTTTTTTCTCCGTACTCATTCCTTTGCTGGTTTCCGCCATCGCTTGAATATATTCGTTATAGGCGCTCATCGATTCTTCGAAGACCGTCATGAACAGATCTTCCTTGCTCTCAAAAAAGGCGTAGATTGCCGGAGTTTTGACGCCGACCTCCTTCGCGATTTCAGATAATGCCGTCCCATCGTACCCCTTCTGCCCAAATAATCTCAGCGCGGCTTCCTTCAGCTTCGTTCTGGTGGTCATGGTCATCCCCTTTTCTCCATTCTAATTAACGTTAATTAAGTAGATTATACAATTATCTGCATAAAAATCAATGCAATTAATTGCTATTTCAGCTTTTTATTTCAATGTTATACGGCCGAGATTCAAGCAGGACAATATATTCGCAGATTCGGGCTGGAATGAATTAGTAGATTGCAAAAGAGTGCATAAGAGTTCCATTTGCCCTTAACCTGATAAAATGTATAACAAAAAGAGGTACCCTGACATCAGGATACCTCTTACTAGAATGTTAAACCTATTCATTCAAACAGCCGTTGATGCTTATGAAAAAATTCGTAAAAGAATCGTACATTGTCCAGTTCATACCACTCTGTCGTCTGCAGCATGCTGGCATCAAGATTGTAGATCTTCGCATGAAGCGTGCCCAGAACAAAAGGAGAGTGCGTGGCAATAATGAATTGACTATCGAAGTAACGCGCCAGATCGTTCATCTGTTCAGCCAGCTTGATTTGATTCGCGGGAGACAATGACGTTTCCGGTTCATCCAATAAATACAGCTGCCCGGGGAGCAAATGCTCCTCAAAGAACTGCATCGAGCTTTCCCCGTTCGAATACTTCTCCTGCGAGAATCGAATGATATCCATCTTTTTCTCAAAAGCATACGACTGCTCCAGCTCTTCGACCTCGGCCTTGCTCTTTCCCTGTACGAATTGCTCATGAAGCAGCCCTTCGCGAAGCACGCTTTCCTGCTGTATTTTCTTGATTTCATATAGCAGATCCTCTGACTTGATGTACCGGCTACCCTCGGGCTTGTATACGGGACGCTCCTGTTCATCCAGCCCGAGTTGATAGCTGCTTTCCTCAATAAACCGCTGAACATAGATGCTGTGTCCATAAGTGGACATACGCTCTGCGCCCGCCATTCCCAATTTGTTCGCGATCAGATTCAGCAAAGTGGATTTGCCGGAGCCATTACTGCCGTAGAGTACCGTGATTCGGTCAAACAGCAGAACCTCCCCTGCCATGTGTCTGAATACATGATCCGGGTAGATATTCGGGTTGCTGGAAATGACAGAAGAGAGTGTGAAGTTACTTATATGCAGCATCGTCTCGCTCCCCTCCCGGATAAAATAAAATGACTTCATGTAGAATAGCGGATTTCATAACGAACAATCTAGCCAGGTAACCATACGACCTAGACCTCTTCTATTCAAGCACCGTCCAGATATCCAATGCCGACATACGAATGGCCTCATGCTCATGATTTCGGTATGCTCGCAAGCGTTCGGCACAAGCCTGATTCCACAGCAATGTGGTTCCCGCAATCTTCAACAGAGAAAGCCCAAGATACTGGGCCGCAATTCGCTGCTGGCCTCTCAGATGGTCCACCAGATCCAAAATCGCCTCCGGTTTCCAATACGCCTGACTGGCATTAGCTGCACGATTGATCTGCCTGTAGGCTACCTCGGATAGATACGGATGCTTGTCCACCATCTGAATCACAGGGTCCAATTGCAGGGAGGCCTGGTCCACCTCGTTCCATTCCACATGTGCCAAATGTAACTTAATTACGGCTGTTCTCAGCGTTTCTTGGGATTGAAGAGCAGCAATTATGCCTGTATATAAAGGAACGATTCTCCGCTTCGCTTGTGGAGGTAATGAGATTAGTTTGTCTATCAACGCGACCAGTCGCTGCCGTTCTGGAAGGTCTCTCTCCGAGCTGGCATTCCATTCGGCTCTTGTCTCCGTGCCCGCCAATTGTGTGCAAACGTTAATGACCTGGTCATTCACCTTTCCTTCACGACAAGCAGAAATTAGCGTATCCATCGCTGCCTTCCACCTGGCTTTGTCCTCCAGATCCAGAATCGTTTTGCTGGCCGAAGCTGCCACCTTCTCTTCACTTCCATCCACCCACAGGCTCATCGCCTGGAAAGCTTCTCTCGCCACAACCGGATCGTCATGTCCGGCGATCTCGATAATCAATTGCAAATATCTTGGCCGAGCTTCTACGGGAATGCCGCCAGAATACTGATTAAGCAGGCTTCTTGCGATATCACGCTGCGGGGAAGCAGCCATCGCACTCAGCATGGCCCAGCTGCGTTCATCATCCAGCCATTGTCTGGCCGCATGGCCTATGGCGATCATCACGTCCTTGTGCACATTCGGTTTCTCGTATTCACGGATGAGAAGTGCCATGCTCTCTTCACTTTTATAAGCTCCAAGCAGCCGGATGGCCTCTTTTCTGACCGTGATCTTCAATTTCTCCCGATGGAGCAGTTCAGACAGCATGGACGTCAACATCACCGGACTGACCCTGCGCATACATCTGGGGATCGAGTACATCGCAACCCGGGCCCGATCTCCATCCAGGTTGTTTAGCAATACAGGCAGTGCCTTCTCAGGCTCTTCCCATAACGAGTACGCATACAGCGCTGCCTCCACAACATGCACTTCCTCGTCATGCAGTAATACTTCCAGTTGATCAGAGCAATAATCAGGCAAGCTGGCCAAGCTGCGCATCGCGGATGCACGTTCATGGAAGCTTCGTTTGGCATCGAGTGCCACCCGTTCCAGCAGGGAGGCGAATGCCTTTTGCTGACGGGGCAGCCACCGATAAAACCCGTTATGCGCAGGTACAACGTAAATGGTTTTTCCCGATAAATGCTTGCCTTTGATGATTTCCCCCGAGATGAACGGGTCCAGCCACTCCTGACGCTTCAGATGCAGATGCATGATTACGTCATAGAATGAGATGAAGGATGGGTCTCTGTCCAGCAATTCTCTAACCCTTGCATCCCGGGTTTTATAGGGTGCGAGCCAGTAATGGACTGCCTGTGGGGATACCGTTTTGGCCTGCAGCAGTTCTTCCAGCAGAAGCTGGAGCTTCGGCAAACGATCCACGGCTTTTCCGAATAAATCTGCCATGCGCAGAATCACGCTCGTGTTTTCACGCTTGTTCGCTTCCACACCAAAGGCATAGACCTCATCGAATAACGCTTCCAGTGCAGAACTCGGTATGCTATCCCAATCCATCGTGTACAATGCAAACTGTCCGTCACGCATCGTCAATCTTCCGAACGTTCTAAGAGCAAACTTGAACAGGGCGCCCTTCGGCTCTAATGCATGTTCACGCAGTATGGCAAAAGCCAGTCTCTCCACTGCGGACCTTGTCCCATAAGACGTGTCTCTTGCTTCAATGACGCTATCCACCAGCACCGTCAGATCGTCAATATGCTCTTCCTTGAACATGGGAGCAGGACAGTTGGAGAGCTGAGCCATCACCATGAAGCGTACCGGATCCTGATCGTTCTTAATTCGAGTCAGGAAACGAAGCGTCTCATCCATACCTCGCCGGGAAAGTGCTGTGCTCCGAACGAGGTAGGCATAGGCCGCAGCTCGCTCGTCGCTGTTAGACACCTGAACGGCTTGCTCCAGCTTCTCCCGTGCATGATCGATGGTAAGGCGTGCCGTCGTTTCGAGCATGGTGTCCCGATCATCACGAATGTCACGCAGTTCCAGCATGCGGGCAGCTTCCTTGTCACGCAGCTCGTGTGGCAGTACATCCAGCAGCAGCGTGGGGAAAATGCGTGTCATCCGCTCTTCTTCCGGATAAGCCGCAGCAAAGATCGCTTCGCGATGTGACGGCGCAAGGGTATCCAGTACCCTGGCCAGGTGCACCGGCTGATCTGCGAGTAATGAACCCAGTGTGGTCCACTGGGCTGTGGTGAAGCATTTTCTTTTTTTCAAAACACCTGCCGGTACGCCATGATTCAGAAGATATTCCCGTGTCTCCTCACGTGTCAGCAGCTCAAAAACATCCTCTGGGCTGGCCTGAATCAGAATCCCCAGCTGCCGCTTGAGTACAGGATGAATCGTATCCGTCGGCCCAAGCGTCAGCGCACATTCCAGCACGATCGCCGGTCTTGAAAAACTCAATATTTCAATCGCGGAAGAGAGCGCCCACCATACATGGGTCTTCTCCCGGTGCGTTGCATGCTGCAAAGCATTCTTAAAGTACGCTGCGACAAGATCAGGGTGGTACTTCGTTAGGAGCCGCCAATTCTGTAACGCATATCCCAGCTCTGGCAGCCTGCTGCGTACCGTCTCTTCGCTGCACACAGCCAGTAGCAAGGCCGCTTCTTGTGCTCCCCAGCGGTTAAGCACGATCGGCAGCAGCCGCTCTGCCCAATCCTGACGATATGTATTCACAATGCTCCGCAGCAATTGGCGCCGGCAGTGGTATGACATCAGGACAATTTCCGTTTCAAACGAAAAGTCCGGGTCAGTCACCACTTCTGGCAATAGTCCAGCCGCCCGGCCCCTAACTCCGGCCTTGGGATGATGCAGAGCAAGTATAACTGCACGGGCATCATTCACTACACCCGCACCCGTCAAGGCCAGATGAGCCTCATAGGCGGTGCCGCTTTCGAGCAAGGATACAAGCAGCGCGGAATATTTCGTATCTCCTGCATGTTGGCGTCCCTGAAGTGCCATCCGCTTCATTCTGTCCGAATACCCCAGCGAGTCCAGCGCTGTAAGCAATTGTTCTCTATTTATCAGATCATGTTTATCTGTCATCATTTTCTCTCCCCTCATGCTTCTAATAAACGCTAATGAACACTTATAAGCGATCCAACCATCTCCACAACCATACTCCACAGGGTAATCCTGGAATAATATAACTTCTTGATTAGCATCGGATTTTCCTGTTTAATTCCACATCTCAGACAATGTTAGCGTACGGAGTCTATCCTCTTAGCCTAGATTGAAATATTACGGCAGTTGGACAAAAACCACATTCAATGTACTTCGTCTTGGTTTGTGTGTTTGACCGAGGCAGCAGGCTGCACACAAAAAAGGGATGACTCACGTGGTCCGTAAACGGCCCTTGGAGTCATCCCTTTTATCTAAAATAGTGCTTCTATTAAATTAGTTATTCCAGTACTGCTTCGCAATGCGTTGACCTTGGTCGATCTTCGCCCATTGCTGAGCTTCGCTCAGCTCATTACCGCCATCGCAGGAGGCGAACCCACATTGATGGGAGAGCAGCAGACGATCCTTATCAATGATTTTGGATGCTTCGTCAAGCAAACGGATGACGCGTGCTTCATCATCGAGTGTACTTGTTTTGGAAGACAGCAGGCCGAGAACAATTTCCGTTTCCGGTCTGTCCTTGAACACTTCCAGCGCTTCGATCGAACCTGCACGGTCATCATCCCATTCCAGGAAGAAACGGTCATATTTCAACTGTTTCAGGAACAGGTTGGCGATCTTCGCATAAGACCCACCACCCATATTGCGGGAATCGTAGTTACCGCGGCAGTTATGTGTCCACATTTTCAATCCCAGGCTGTGACCGAAGTCAATTACGTTATTGTTAATCTCAATAAATTCAGCAGCGAGACCCTTTACTTCCTCTTGATCAATGTGCTCGCCGGTAAATGGAGAGTTCGGGTTATCGTCTGCAAACAGCTCCCAGAGGCAGTCGTCGAATTGCAGAATTTTGCCGCCAGCCGCAGCGAATTCCGCTACGAATTCTTTATAGGCCTTCTCAAGACCCGCTTTGAGCTCCTGTTTGTTCTGATATACAGCATCCGTACCGCCGATGTTATCCGACCAGGACAGCTCACCGAAGATATGGGAAGGAGACGGTACGCAAAGTTTTGTTTGCTGATCGCCTGCCGTATCCTGCAGCTGTTTGAACAGTTGAATGAAGTGATGGTTCTTACCGCTCAGTTCACCTGTAATGCGCAATCCGATATCTTTGCGAGTTTCATATTTGGATGTTCCATCCACATCCCGGAAAAAGTAACCGTGGTCCGCAATATAGCGTTCGATTCCGTCAAAGCCCCAGACAAAGTCCAGATGCCACATCGACTTGGTGAACTCGCCATCCGTAACAACCGACAGGTTGTGCTCGATTTCCTTTTGTACGACCTCTTTCACCGCTGCAGTCTCGCACTCGGCATATCCTTCAAAGTTTTCATAGAATGGATATTGGATATCATCACGATGCTCAATTTGCGTTTTATATGTCAGCAGCTCTTCGGGCCGCAACAAACTTCCTACGATCTGGAACTTATCAGTCATGTAAATAACCCCCTCGTTGTATAGGGCTATCATAGCACGCGGAAAGGAGTTAGAAGAATAACCAAAAGAAGATAACTAGTTATAGCTAAAAGCTATAGCAAAACCAATTATCTTTTACTACCTGTTTACTTTGAATGCCCATCGAGAGAAATGAAGATTATGGTATAATCGGATAGTAATAGAAAGGCTGATATGGGCGGTCGGCTAATCTCCCGGAAGGGAGGTGATGCCTTGTGACAGTGTTTGAAGCGATTATGCTGATGCTTACCTTCGGTTCGCTGATTGTAGCGCTGCTGTCCAATAAACACAAGTAGACCGCCCCCCGAGCAAAGGTTGCGGTCTACTTGACGTACATCCTCTTGTTAAGCCCACCGCCCTTAAAAGCGGCTATTGCGCGGAGAGTCGTGTTGACGCACGGCTCTCTTTGCATTATAAGCTGTTCATGCCCTTATTATAACATGACGAATGAGGAATTCAATTCAAGACTTAACAAGCGTAGAATAAAAATGATAAACATCTAACTCTCAACTAATTCACAACGTCCTACGCCGAATTTCATAAAAATATTGCACGGCTGGATGCTTTAACTTGATCTTCTCGGACATGTTCAAAATTCGTTTTTTGCCAACGCGTCTGTCTACCAAAGCCAGAATGTTCAGCAAGATATCTTGACTCTCCAAACTTTCTTCAATAGGTCTTGATAAAAACGTAGTCGCTGCAGCCGTAAAATTGGATTTGCTTAATGATGACTGAGCTGACAAAAGCTCTTTGGCCAGGACAGAGATTTTTCTGCTTCTTGCAATGACGTGCAGGCGATCCTCTGGAATGGCTCCTTTGCTCTCTTTTCGAATCGCTTCAATCTCTTCATCATCCACAGGAATTTCAATATTCGGATCGTTCTTGATCTCCTGCTCCGTCTGGTACCAGCGGATTGGGGTTGTTGAGTCACTCATATTGAGTATGTTCTTCTTATCTACGGCAAGGTAACAGTTTCCTGGTCGATCAGATGAATAGCGATAGCTGGTTGATCGGTATTCCACCCTTCCTACTAATGCTGGACAGAGGAAACTCTCTAGATTTTGCTTCAATTTACTCCAGGACATTGATTTCTCCCTTGTTCAATATTCATAACCAACTTTTAGGTGGCTTCTCTACAATCCATCATACAATAACCTGTGCTTATCCTCTATGATTGGTCTTCAAAAGAAAAAACACAGCCAAGTCGGCCATGTTTTCCCAAGGTTAGTCTATTGTTACGCCAACCTACTGCATCTTAATTTCCTTGTACCTCAACCTCATCATGATTCTTGCTTCCAAACTCATCTAGCAGCGTGCGCACCTCTTTTGTGGATTTGGCGTTCATTAAGCTGTTTCTAAGTTCACTTGCCCCGCGGAATCCACGAACATAGATTTTGAAGAAGCGAGCAAGCGGGCTGAACGAACGCGGCTCCTGTGCGGAATATTGATCATAGAGATCAAGATGAAGCCGCAGCAAACCAAGCAGTTCTTCGCTGGTGTGTTCCTTCGGCTTTTTTTCAAAAGCAAACGGGTTCTGGAAAATACCACGCCCAATCATAATGCCATCCACACCATATTGCTCAGCGAGCTTCAACCCAGTCTGACGATCAGGAATATCCCCATTAATGGTCAGCAGCGTATTGGGTGCTACCTCATCACGAAGTTTTTTAATCTCCGGAATCAGTTCCCAGTGAGCATCTACCTTGCTCATTTCTTCTCTTGTGCGCAGATGAATCGAGAGATTCACGATGTCTTGTTTCAAAATATGGGTCAACCAGTCGCGCCATTCGTCCACTTCAGTGAAACCAAGTCTTGTTTTTACACTTACGGGCAGTCCCCCGGCTTTCGCAGCCTGGATAATTTCCGCAGCCGTTTCAGGACGACAGATCAGCCCGCTGCCCTTCCCGTTCTCCGCCACATTGGCTACAGGACAACCCATGTTGATGTCGATGCCTTTAAAGCCTTCTTTCGCCATACCGATGCTCATTTCCCTGAAGAATTCCGGCTTATCTCCCCAGATATGAGCTACCATGGGCTGTTCATCCTCTGTAAACGTCAAACGCCCGCGTACACTTTTGTTCCCCTCCGGGTGACAGTAACTCTCCGTATTCGCAAACTCCGTAAAAAATACATCCGGTCTGGCCGCTGCACTCACAACATGGCGAAACACAACATCCGTTACATCTTCCATCGGTGCCAATATAAAAAATGGTCGTGGCAATTCACGCCAAAAATTGTCTTTCATCTTAAAAACTCCTCTATATATACCGGGACCAACATGGCCCCGAGAATAGTAAATATCTGTTCATTCCCTAGTTCATCCATTGGGTACGAATGTTACTGCTTCTTCTTCAATTACACCATCTTCACTTATACCATGTTACCGCAGCGTAGTTCAAACAGCATTATATGTTAAAGCCGCGTCCAAACGAATACATTTTAATCTGAACAGACGCAAAGTTTTTTCATGGCCGCATAAAAAAGAGGGGCGATGCCCCTCTTGGCTACTTACCCAATGGAACTTGGATCCGGGTTACCCCTTCCTCCATTTGTCCTTTCTCTAATTTTATCACGTCTCAAGCTGATTTTCAGCACCAGTTTATTCGTCATGTCTCAGAGCCTAACTCAACCCCTGCATTGTCTCCCCCAGTATAGAAATCAAAACGCCTCCATCGTTCTAATGATTCTCGATGTCCGCTCTTGCCGAACCGAATAAGCTCCTCTACAATTAAAGCTCGGCAGGCTTTTCTACCTGCAAATCGTGACATAAAGGTGGCCTGAATCAAACATGGAAATTTCATTGGATATGATCAAAGACAAAGTCGAATGCCTGCAGGCTTATGACTTCAAAGAACTGGAACGTACGATTGAAGACCGAATCGGAATCAACAAAGCGCTGATGCTGCGAGTGAAGCAGGTTCAGCATCAAGTGACGTACCACCCCATTCACAACAAGATGTTATATAGTGCCGTTGTGCATTTTGCCGTTGATTGATGGAGTACAGGTAAATAAATGGGAACAGCAGAAACCGGATTGATCTATATTCAATCCGGTTTTTGCTTTGTTTTGTGATCATACTTTTTGCAAACTTGTGCTTTATATTTTTTCATACCGTCTCTTACATAAGAAATCCCCAACACTTTTAACTGCTCATTAATCTTAAGCAAACAAGCGGCTGCCTGATCGGCAACCGCTGTTTCTGACATGCTTATTAAATGTCGTAGTTATTCGAAGGACTGTGATCAATAACGGATTGCACGACTCGTTTAACCACGGATTTTGCGGCATCCTGGATGGAAATTCCGCCGATCTCATCTGCGTTAACTTCGATAAATCCTTTGCCCCCAATGATCTCGCGAGCTGTCTCAAGTTCGCCCGCATTGATCGAATCATGGGATACCAGTGAGATCAGGCCGGCGTCGTTCAACACCTTTGCCATCTCCGCCGTTCCGCGGAGCGTTTCTCCACTGACGCTCTCAAGCAGCATCGTATGGTAACCGGATGACACCAGTCGCTTCTCCACTTCCTTGGCGAGAGCTACCGTATCCGAGCCAGCAAACCAGACTGTGAGCGGCGATTGTCCTTTCTGCTGGGCGCGAACTTCTCTCGTGATCCCCGTATCCAGCGTGGCAAATCGGCTGTCTCCCTTCAGCGCTTGATCGATGACTCCGCAAGCGGACGTCATGTTGGTGACACGATCAATGAGGATAAAACCTCCGATGCTCTTATTGTGCTCAAAGGAATCGAAGACGATCTGATCCGACAGCGTGAATTCACACTTGGCCAATTCGTTCTTAACAATCTGATCCGCCGGAACGGTCTGGCCCGTGTTAATGTCAATTTTATGGGTAATTGCCGTTACAGTGCCCGGAAGAGTCTTCGTTCCGACCTTGACCCAATAATGCTTGCCTGGAGTCAGGACGGAATCGTCCATCCACAGGATCGTAGAAGCGAAGCTGTCAGCTTCTTGGACTTGATTGTCCGTCGTGAGCACGCAACCCCTCGAGACATCAACTTCGCGGTCCAGTTGTATCGTAACCGGTTGGCCAGCATAAGCCGAATCCTGAGCTTGGTCCGTCACCAAAATCCGCTTAACCTTTGCTTTTTCCCGACTTGGCAGCGTCATGAGTTCGTCTCCGACCGAAACCTTTCCAGCCTCGATCTGGCCCTGGAACCCACGGAACGTATGGTCCGGTCTGCTTACACGCTGAACCGGCATCATGAAAGGCTTCGTATCATCGGTAGTATGAACATCTATATTTTCCAAATAAGGCAATAAAGCTAACCCTTCGTACCATGGGCTATTTGGCGACTTAGTTGTGATGTTGTCCCCTTCCGTAGCGGACACGGGAATGACCTGAATGCTCTTGATTTGGAATTCGGCCGTCGTTTGGATGAACTCTTCCTTGATCGCCTCGAACGTCCCCTGATCAAAGCCAACCAGATCCATCTTGTTCACAGCCAATACGAGATGCTTGATCCCCATCAGGGCGCAGATCCGGGCATGGCGTTTGGTTTGGGTAATGATGCCTTTGGTAGCGTCCACCAGAATGATGGCTAGATCGGCAAAGGAAGCACCTACAGCCATGTTGCGCGTATACTCTTCGTGTCCCGGTGTGTCAGCCACGATGAAGGAACGATGAGACGTCGTAAAATAACGATAAGCCACATCAATGGTAATCCCTTGTTCACGTTCGGCCAGCAAACCATCAAGGAGCAGCGAGTAGTCGATCTTGCCGCCTCGGCTTCCCAATCGACTATCGAGCTCAAGCGCGCGCTCTTGATCGGCGAACAGCAGCTTGGCGTCATAGAGCATATGTCCGATCAGCGTGGACTTGCCGTCATCCACACTTCCGCAGGTAATGAATTTAAGTAGACTCTTCATGTTAGAAATAGCCCTCCCGTTTGCGTCGTTCCATGCTTCCCGCTGCTTCTTGATCGATAACCCGACTGGTCCGTTCGGAGGATAACGCACCCAATGTCTCCTCAATGATCTCGTCCAGCGTAACAGCATCGGACTCGACTCCGCCCGTGAGCGGGTAACAACCCAAGGTGCGGAAGCGAATCTTCTTCATCTCGATCTTCTCTCCAGGCTCAAGCTTCATCCGCTCGTCATCCACCATGATGATATGCCCGTCACGATTAACGATCGGTCTTACGTCGGCGGAGTACAGCGGAACGATATCGATGTTCTCCCGACGAATGTATTGCCAGATATCCTTCTCAGTCCAGTTAGACAGCGGAAAAACTCGAATGCTCTCTCCCTTGTTGATTCGCGTGTTGAACAGCTTCCACATCTCCGGACGCTGGTTCTTCGGGTCCCACGAGTGGTTCTTGTTCCGGAACGAGAAAATCCGCTCCTTCGCACGCGACTTCTCCTCATCACGTCTTCCGCCACCGAACGCAACCGTGAATCCGTATTTATCCAATCCCTGCTTCAGGGCTGTGGTTTTCATAATGTCGGTATATGCGGAACCATGGTCGAAAGGGTTGATTCCTTGTTGAATAGCCTCTTCATTAGAGTGCACGATCATCTCGATACCAAATTCCTTCGCCTTTCGGTCGCGGAACTCTATCATTTCCTTAAATTTCCAGGTCGTATCGATATGCATGAATGGGAACGGCGGCTTCTCGGGGTAAAAAGCCTTTAGGGCCAAGTGCAGCATGACCGAGCTGTCCTTGCCGATGGAATACAACATGACCGGTTTCTCGCACTCCGCTGCTACTTCTCTGATAATGTATATCGCTTCAGCCTCAAGTTGATCCAGATGTGTTAGTTCTTGCATGGCAAGGCGGCCTCCTTTTAATCCTCACTAAAACCATCGTATTTATAAACTTATCCTATCAGATTCCATCTTTATTGCAAAGTGGAAAAAAGTAAAATTTATGATGTCTATGTGTTGGATCGACAATATTCAGCATGGAGTAGCGGCTCCCTCCTATCATAAAATCGCCTAAACGAATGATTTTTGTTGAGCTGCAAATGGAAACGGTTGGTTAACGATCTATATTACAATTATGATCGAGAAGGCCATGGGATTTGAAAAAAGCTGCCGTCTGTAAAGTACAGACAGCAGCTTTAATGAGTTGCCTCGTTATTTCAAAATGTCCTTTACAATCACTTACATGTTCCAGATGCGGGACAGAATCACCGCTGCTTCAGCACGGGTCAATGATTCAGTTGGTGCGATTTTGCCACCTTTTCCGTTGACGATTCCGCTTTCTACGAGGGAAGTTACGCTATCCACCGCATAAGTAGAAATACTCGCAGCATCGGAATACGAAGCCAGATTTCCGCTGCCGACAGATGGCTTACCTGCTGCTTTCAGGGCTTTCGCTGTAAGAACCATCATGTCTTGACGGGAAATGCTGCTGCCTGGTTTGAACGTGTTGTCTTCAAATCCAGAGGCGATTCCCAGCTCCTTGGCAATGGCCACGGCCTGTGCATAGTAAGCAGTAGGCTGTACATCGCTGAAGGCTGCCGTGGTCGTGCCCAGGCCCTTCAATTCAAGGGCTCTCACCAGCAGGGTGATAAAGTCAGCTCTCGTGATGGAAGCTGAAGGAGCGAAGCTCTCATCCGAAATGCCTTTAATAATATCGCGCGCCGCCATTGCTTCAACGGCTTCTTTTGCCCACAGGACATGCTGTACATCAGCAAAAGACTTGGTTACGTAGGCTACGGCATACGTGCTGAATTCTGTTGTATTGAACACAACCGATCCGGTTTTAGCATCGTATCGTCCGTTCGGCACAACTGCTGCCTTTCCTTGACTGTCAATATTCAGGATCACCAGTTGATGTGCATTGGCAAGTTCTTGGCCAGCAGGTGTGTACGGCACTGATACCGTTACAGGCGCTGCTGGATTATTCCAGGCCAGCACACGGTCCCCAGCTTTGATACTAAGGTCGATCGCCGGACGGCTGCCCACTTTGGCTCGGACTTCCGCACTCAAGCGATCTGCCAAGACTTTGCTAATCTGAATAGAGACTTGATCCGCTTGTTCAGTATTGTTAGACAGCATGTTGGACGGAATTTGAAGTGCTGCATGCTCTGTCTTAAGTACAAACTCAACATTATTATTGCTCTGCAGGTTTGAAGTTGGCAGCTGCACCACATAGGATTGGGCATTTGCCTGCTTCGGCACTTCGATGGTAACCTGTTTCTTGCCATTTGCTCCTGTAGTAGCCTGTTCAATCGCTTTATTCAGGCTGTCGCTTGAAATGGTTGCTGTGGCTGTTCCATTTTCGACTTTCACTACAGGCACAATTGCCGAGTCGCTGCCTGGAAGCAGTGGTTGCGGCTGCGGAGTAGTACCGGAGTTCGATCCGCCACTGCTGCCACCATTATTCCCGCCACTGTTGTTGCCTCCACCGTCGTTTCCTCCTGGAGAAGGTTTGCCCGTGAGCGTCAATTCACCAAATACGGACGTATCCTGGTAACCTTGACCGGATGCATCATTCCATGCGTTTACGCTGATTCTGTTGCCGTCTTTGGCATCGTTAATCTGCGCATCGAAGCCGATCTTGGCATTATTCGCAGGCTTCACCTTTTTGAATGGAATTTTCATCTCGACCGTGTAGTTGGTACCGGAAACAGAGACTTTGGATTCGAAACCTGCTGCAATTTCTGCAGGATTAAAGGTAGCAAGGTTCTCGAAGTTCACTCGGTATTGTCCATCATCATCCTGGAAGCTGGACGTTTTGCCGTTATTTTCATCGACAAATACTTCGACGGAATCCTGCTCCCATACATTTGGATTGGTCTTGTTCAGTTGATCGTCTCTGACTTGAGCGAGCACATAGAGATTGTCGTCATCCCACAGTACTCTTGCCGTTCCTGTTGCACCGGACCACGCCATTTGCTTCGTATCGAGTTTCAACTCAGGAGCTTTGCTCCATATGCTGTCTACAGAACCATCAATGGATGGTGTCCCATAGTAAGCACTTGATTTCTTGTAATCAAGCTCTTCGGGTGGATGTTCTGCCAGATACTTCTCTGGATCAACGACCCCGTAGAACGCCTCTTTGGCTTGAAAATCCTTGTCAAACAAAGTCGGATTTTGCTCGGCTCTCCAGCTCGTACTGTCATTCAATCCCCAGAAGGTCACACGCGGAATATGCTCGCTGTTCTTCTTGTAGAGATCCATCAATGAGGCATACAGATAGGCCTGCTGCTTCGCTTCTTTTTCAGTGATTGCAGAGTTCGTGCCTGCCATAATGTCCAATTCAGTAACACTGACTTCCACACCCAAGGAAATGAAACGTTCGAGTGACATCTTCACATTGTCCAATCTCGTACCCAGATTGTAGTGGGCTTGCATGCCGATGCCATCAATCAGTTTCTCACCAGGGTGATCTTTCGCGTAATTCTCATTGATCTCTTTCACCATGCTGTAGATCGCTGTAGATTTATTTTGGTTGTCATCGTTGTAGTCATTGTAGTAAAGCTTGATATCCCAGCCATTCTCGTCAATGACTTCTTTGGCTGCACGGTATGCCTGCTCAAGATAGTCAGGGCCGATGGCCTGTAACCAGCCGGAATTACGCAATGCATTTTCCCAATCTTGCGGATTAGCCGGGTTGTCGTTCATGGCTTCGTTGACAACATCCCAGGAGATGACTTTGTCACCAAAGTGTTCAACGACCGTTTGAACATGTGTTCTCAGGTTCTCCAGAGCTTCTTCACGGCTCAAAGGTTCGCCGTTTTCTGCCGTATGCAGCCATGTAGGAGACTGTGCATGCCATACGAGCACGTGACCGTGCAGATCAAGGCCTGCATCCTGTACTCTTTGGACAAGGGCATCTTCTGCGGTGAAATCAAATTGTCTGTCCGTGTTGTATGCATAATCCGGCTTCATATCATTCTCAAACGTGACGACATTATGATGCTTCGTCAGCAGCTTGAGCCGGGTCTCGTCAAAGGTCGCCGGATTAACAATGTTACCGATCAGGAAATGATCCTTGTAAACCTCCTTCAGATCAGGAAGGTCCTCTTGAATCGGAGGGGCAGCAGTTACAGGACCCACATATTTTAGAGCAAAATCATCCAGGAAGAAGGTACGGTTCCCACCATCGTCATTTGCCGTTTCAATATACGCATTGAGTACGCTTGGAGTCGTCGTGAGTGTATACTTTCCTGTTAGATGTACCCAATCTTGATCTGTAACCGTTGCATTTTGTGAAACATTCGCATAGCCACTCTCCGCGTATTGAACACTAATACGAAGCGTTGTAGGCGCCTCGCCTGGTGCCATTTTCACCCATGCAGATAGCTCATATTCGTGATTCTTCGCCATTTTGCCTGCAGCATCAACTAAGGCTGCATCATATTGCGCCGTAGTCGTTACAAGCAAACTTTGCTTGCCATCAGGTGTATGATTATCCTCTTGGGAGAGGACAACCGTTTCGCGGCCGTTACGTGCTTTAAATCCATCCAGACCGCTCTCAAAGTCTGCAGTGATTCCTGTTTTATCCACAATCTCTGGTGCGGTTTCACCAGGGGTTTCTTCCTGGGTAATCGTGATATCCCCGATATAGAATTGCACACCTTTCCCTGCATCATCGGATTTAATCCGCAGAGCTGTCTTATCCACACTGTTCACGGAGAGAGGGGCAGAAAGCGTAATCCCTTGTCCAGCTATAAAGTCGGAAGAGCTAATTGCCGAGTATCCTTCCGAGCCAGACACGCCCTTATTGGTTACAACCTCCAAGACAGCTTTTCCAGCTGCAGGTGGATTAATATCAGTATCGACATAGACGGAAGCGGTTACAGAATACTCTTGGCCATCGGTCAAACCAAGATCGGTGAATGCAAGATCCACGCCATCATAGTTTTTGGATCGGTTACTGACTTTTAGCGCTGCTCCATCCTCATTGCCCTCAAACAACTTGCCTGTGACAGCTTCCAGCTGGGCACCACCAGATTGAGTTGCTTTGCCCTTACCATTCTGGAATGTTTCCTGATAGACAATCTGTGAATTCGATGCTGCTGGATCTGCTGCACTAACTTTCGAAGCCGTCAAGCCGCCCGGAAGAAGCAGAGCCACTGCGAGTAACCCGGAAACGACCTGCTTAAATGATTTCCTCATTCGAAGCCTTCCCCCCATACCAAATTTTTTATAAACCATGTAAAGCGCTTACATAATTTACTGTAACCAACCTCCTTTCTCACCAGATAATACCACTTCATGGAAGAGAATTCTTACTCCAAATTAAAGGTGAATCCTAGATTATTTCAGGACTATATCAAGTCTGATACGGGTATGGACATACTTTTCGTTCCGATGATCGGGCCTCGGCAACTAAATTCGAGAAGCTAGTATAAGAAGTAACAGACAGAAAAAGACGCTGGATATAAATTCCTTCCCAGCGTCTTTCATTTCTTTGTAACATGTTAGTCTTCTTTTGCGTAGAGACATACGACATATTTTCGGTAATTCAGCTTTGAGTTTTCTGTTATATGATAATCCAATATATTTGTATCAGAAAATAATCCCTTAGTCTGTGGTTACCGCCACTGACTTCACATTAACAGTATGTGGGAGCATGTGGGGGGGTTAGGATCTGTGTTAGTCGGATAAACCCCTTGATTTATAAGGATTTTATCCGCGGTGTATTGCTCTTTTTGTTCCTGTATTGTTACTTGTGGACGGTGTTCGTCAACAAGTCGTCAACAGATGCGCTGTTGTGTGTATCTTCAAGGGGTAGTCTAACGCAGGTTACTTGAACAGTGAAAGATTCGCCAAAAAAACTCACACTTCAACGTGTACTTTTAAGGGAGTTAGGATTTTGATAACTTTCCCTACTCCTTCTCTTCAAGACGATTGAATATAAAATAATTAAATTTGAAAACAAAACAAGTTACTCTTCCGAATTATCATCGTTCACATCATAGTACACTATATTGCTCGGCAGTTTGATATTCGGTACCCACAGTTTTCTTCCGCCCCAGCCTTTGTCGCCTGTCATTTTATAAACAGTCAAAACAAACTTATCCTGAATCGAAGCGCCCAGCTGCCAATCGTTCGGTGACAAAAGTGCACCAGTACCTTTTGCAACGTTTCTATTTCTGCGAACAATGAGAACTCCCTGCGCCGAAGGTTGTTCGGATAATAACGAGCTGATAATAGACACAAAAGAATTGATTCGGAAATCTACATCAGAAGTAATGTGGCTTAGTATTTGAATCATCAATCGTAAGTTTACTTGATAATAGTCCTCTGTATCGCTAAAGGGTGTCAGAAGCTTATCCAACTCTTCGATGGAGTCGTTCTCTGGTGAAAATGGATAGTAGTTGGTACCGCCTGATATAATGCCCACTTTTTTATTATCCAGCACATTCTTTCTGGTGGGATTAATGCCTTCTGGATAATAAATTTTAATGTTGCTCAAACCGCGTTCCACCTGGGAAATAATTGAATTATTTGTCGCATTTATATCAGAAAATAGTTTATATAGATTTTCGTCAATAAAAACTCGCATCAGGCCTTCATCACGATCGTATCCAAACATACGGCTATGCTGCCACATCGTATCTGCCTGCGGCTTTTTTGCAGTACGTGTATAATAAATCGTCTGCAGCCCTGGGAATGTAACTCCTCTCCCCAATGTATTCCCCCCAATTACTATATTGGAACCTGTTTCATATTGATCACTCGTAACCGCAGAAGATCCATTCATAACTAGCACCTCGATTCGGTTGCCCATTAAGAGTTCTTTTATTTTGGCATAAACTTCTTTAAAGGCTGCGCGTTTAAATTTCTGCGGATGCTTTCGATCAAACACATTCTTCAATTCTTTTATAAATGCAGGGTCATCAATATTTTGCATGCAATACTCAAGTTCCTTCTCCACTTCGATCTGAAATTGGGTGTGAACTGCCTTGCGAACACTTGGATGAATCAAGAAATTACAAACCTTACCATCGGATGTAAAAATTTGACCTGTTGCCACAAGATGATGAATAATTGCAGTTTTTAAGGGATTTTCAAGTGTGTCTGTGATCGCTATACACGGCGATACACCTTCTTTTGGAAAGAAGAAATCACCGCCAAGATAACCAGCGCCGGGGCGAAAATAGTAAGTAAAATAGGGATGCCAACCTGAAGCTACCGTTTGCAAAAGTATAGATTGCGGTGTACCGGTTACCTGAAGATAAATGCTGCAAGCCGCTTTTGTTTTTATTTCTTCCAAATACTTGTTGATTGAAGATTTTAGATTTTTATTTACTAAAGTATTTAAAGAAGCTGCATCAGCTTCATCGTCAATGATAAACAGAGGATTTCCTTTCATAAAACCGGTCGATGCCAAGATATTAGACCATTGCTTCAATGTGTTAACATTTTTCTTCAATACAATAATTGTAGGTTTCATCAAACAGTTTTGTGTAAAAATCTCCGAATCGTATTCATCACAAACACAGTATTCTTTTAAATCTGCTCGAACTCTATCAATTGTCTGCTGTTGAAGTACAACATTATCGGTTGTTAAAATAATAAACACAGGAAAACCCAAATCAGATGCAACCGATATAATACCAAACATCTGACCGGTTTTTCCAGACTGCACATTGCCAAACAGCAGACCTATTTCATGGTCGCAAAATGAAAACTTCTCTAAGTATGCAGGTGCGACATCATTTACGGTTTTTTTTATAGATTCTGCAAGCTGGAGGTTCCCTCTATCCGTTATAGTCTGGAGATAGGATTCTAAATATTTCAACTTGTTACCTCCTCTGCATCTGTATTAGGCAAAAACGAGAGCATCCAAACTTCCATTTCTGTACCGTCTTCATCAACGGTTTTCATTTCGGTTTTGGTAAGGGTAATACTTTTTCTACCGTATTTTTCAAGTATTTCTTCGGTTATCAGTCCTTTAAATGCACTATCAGCTTCAACCTGATTTACTGGATCTACTAGACCCGAAGCAACAAGACGGCCTTTTACCCAGCGGCCCATAATTTTTAGATCATCTTTAGAGTAGAGATTCTTATTGTTTTGACCGCAAGTCCATGCTTTAAATTTCCATCCATCATCTGTAACTGCCATGAAGGGTACTTGATGCTCCGGATAGCCTGGGAGGTCTCGAATTTCTTTACTTACCACCATTTCGATTTCCCACCATACTCGTTTACGACCGCTTGCATAACAAACATTGATGTTGGAACCTCGCATCATTGGATCTTCGTGGTTAACAGGAACCTTTAAAGGAATTTCAAAAGAGAGGTCTGTAACATTTCTTCTATAAGCGGCCACCTCGTCCGAGGTGATTTTTGTTACAAACTCTTGATCTACCAATGCACTGTTGATTTCACGAACGAGCGGGACTTTTATCTCTTGAATGTTGGTGGAGCAGGTTGGCTCCTTTAGTTTGCTGATAATTTTTGATATTTCTTCGATTTCTTCGGGAATTTCAGTAACAGTGGAGATTTCATATTGCCGCAGATTAGTTGCTTCAAGTTTTATAGCACCCAGGTTATTGGATCCAACTATTCCTGCAACTGGGCACCCATTCTTATAAAAAGTGTAAAGCTTACCGTGATATTTGAACGCTTTTACAATCCTTACCTCACCTACACCCGCTCGCTTCCATGACTCGTTAAGTAATACAGCCGCATGGTAAGTACCCTCAGGCATACCTTCCAGGTAGTACATGCCAATATTGAGGCATACATGACTGATCCCACAATCTTCAACGATTTTTTGCAACTCCACAAGAGATGCCTTTGAAACATAGCCAACCGCGATATCTAAACAATCACAGCTTGCAGCTGCTTCGTTGAAATACTCAATAAACGATTGCTGTCCCTCTTCCAGGCGCAGCGGTAAGATATTTGAATATAGTAATCGCATTTTTATGTTTGCTCCCTTAATAAAAGTGAGGTGAATTGGGGGATTCTTCATAAACGTCTTCTGTCTCATAGCTTCGTAAGTGCACATCATTCGTTATCGTTTTTGCTCTCCCTTATTTGCAAAAAAGTGCTTACGTTTAACCGTGGCAGTCATGCTCTTTCTAGTATAATTGGATAAAAAACTAAAATTCGACAAACTTCTAATACATCCTTCAAAAGGAAATATTACCTATGGACTTATATCAAATAGGCAAAACTATTCCTACTATATCAATAATATATAAAAAGGACTTAGTGAAAAGAAAGACAATACGGCATAAAGTAAAGACCACTTGAGATTAAGTAGAGTAGTCATTTATTCAATATTATGGTCAGCAGTCTTACTCACAATCTATCCAATACATTAGATATAAACATTGTACAAGGAATAACTTGATGTAGAAATTAAAAAAAAGGTCTGTTACTCCGCAGATTTAAAAATACCCCCGGAAATGTGTTGGAGTATTAGAACATATGCTTGACAGTGAACCTTGTAGTATGAACAGCCGTTTTCTCTTTGAAAAATCAAATACTCTATATAAAAAATAATTCTCCCTGTTATTCTCTGAAAAGAGCAGTTCGTTTATTGTGAAATAAAATTGTGTACATTTCCCATAGTTGGTTGTCTTAACTTCAATATAACGTTCACTGCCATCAGCATTATATGATTTTATATCATAACCCTCTCCATCGCCTAATTCCATAGAAACCCAACTTATATGGGATGCCAGGTCTTCTCGGCCTATAAACTTTAATCTCGCTTTTTCGTATTCAATGACAAACTTTTCTCCCAAATCACCTAGAGTTCTGTTTTTTTTATCTTGACCATCAAAATCATATTTCTTACCAATACTTCTTTTCACTTTAAAATCTTTATTTGAGTGTGCAGGGCTGTCTTCCAGCAAATCAAGTAATCTTGGCCCTTCTTCTACAGTACTTGAAACACTTATCTTTTGTGCTTCTTTTTGAAAAAGAGCTAACACATCGGTATTTAGATTTAAGTATTGATCAATAATTTCGGATACCAAATTTTGATAATTCCCTCTTGGCTTGTACCCATTAATATATGGCAGGCCTTTTTCAATCATAGCAGCACTGATATTGCAATGTTTAAACTCTATTGATCCTCTTGATCTTGCTGACAACTTTGATTGCAACAATTTAGCATGAAATGTTTTATTGTACTCTTCACCTCTTAACTCTGCGACCAGCATACTAATATAATCTGAAATTATTAAATTAACTTCACTTAACGACCAGTCTTCTCCCATAAAATCACCTCAATAGATATGCTTGGGGGACCCAAGTATCAGATGGATAATGAGCATGGCTTTACATTAATGATATATCAAGGAATATCATTGGTTTTTAGTATAGAATATGAGCATTTTTATTAAAGTTACATTTCTAAAAATAATACAGATATTTGACTATTTTAAAAACCTAAATGACTGATAAATACATTACACCCTCCGTTATTCAGGCAGATTTACTCGTGATGCGGATAAGATAGATTTAGTAAATAAGAGGCAAAGGCAGCCGGATCACATCCGGCTACCTTGCATAACGTGATTTGGTAAATCCATGCGCATCATAGTCGGGGCCGTGAAACAAACGAACAAATGGAGATATTTTTTTCTCCGTTTCCCCTGTGTAGAGCAAGACCGCTTTTTCCTTTGCCCGGGATAAGGAGACATACAAAATCTTTCTCTCTTCATTAAAAATGGCATCTTCATCATGTATAAAATTGTTTGACCATTTGTCGTTCCCTGAACGCTTAAGCAGATCATCAATCTTCG
Source organism: Paenibacillus sp. P13VS (assembly GCF_015143645.1). Taxonomy (NCBI): domain Bacteria; kingdom Bacillati; phylum Bacillota; class Bacilli; order Caryophanales; family Paenibacillaceae; genus Paenibacillus; species Paenibacillus sp. P13VS. The sequence continues at coordinate 858,015 of NZ_WYEV01000004.1, forward strand.
ATTTCCGGGGGTAATGGGAAGAATCAAAATGCAAAATAAACACATAATCAAACTCGAGTCCCTTTACCGCAAAGGCATCGGTAAAAAAAACAGGCTTCCGTTGCTGGGAGTAATTAAACCGTCTGCCGTAGCTTTCAACGCCAATGACATCGAACTCTCGGTTCAACCGCATTCGCGTCCGACAGTTTTGGGTTTTCCAGAGATCCCCATCATACCTGTGAATAACCGCAATGGAGCAGTCCTCTTTTTGACAGCGAAGAGCATGAATCTCCCTGACTAAGTACCGATTTAAGGTTTCTGTTGTCTGGTAGTACCGAATTTCCGGTTTCGGGCCTTCACGTACGAACACGAGATCATCCTCGCGGTCATTTTCAGCATCCAGGAAAGGGATCGATCTTGCCAGCTTCATGATCTGCTTGGTCGAACGGTAATTTATCTTCAGCCTGCGGGTACGCCTACCCTCAACTTCAATCCCCAAATCCTTAAAGGCAAAAGGCGTTCGCTTATAAATGCGCTGTTTTAAATCACCGGATAGCGTTAAACTTTTCTTTGCCAGGAGCACTAGGCTTTTTAACTGCATCGGCTGCAAATCTTGAACCTCATCAATAAAGACATGATCATATTTTAATCCATCTGGCAACCTATCCATATGCTTCAGCAGGAGAAGTGCGTAATCTTCCGGATCGTAATCCTTCCCATACGTCTCTTCACGGTGCCGATGATACGCCGTAAACATCTGAAATACGGTATAACGTTGTTCCTTCGTTAAACGAGGGTTAATCCCCCGTCCTGCCCGCTCACAGTTTGAGTACAGCTCTTCCGTTACATAGCCGTTTGCTTTCATCCATAAAAACTCTTCCAGCAGAAACCTGTCAAAATGCGTATTATACAGTTTTCTATCCGTAGGAAGTCGTACATACTCTGGGGTTTGAATGTATTTCTCCGTAAAACTCTTGCAACGGCGCTGGGCAAGATCATCAAATTTGTCAAGCTTATGCGTGGACATCTCCAGATGTTCGACTTCTATGATCCCCGATTCTTTTAAGAGTTTGCTGACCATGAAATGATACGTATAAAAATGAATCGTGTGTGCATCTTTTAAATCCCTGAATATGGGGGACTGCATACATCGTTTATTGGCATCCTGCATTAGTGTTGGATTAAAAGAGACATATAAAATACGGGACGGCTCGGGTTCAGCCATCACCTTAAACATCCGTCCTAAAAGTGTGATGCTTTTTCCGCTGCCTGCCGAACCATTAATTAGAAGTTGCCTCTCCTGTGTATGCACGACGGCAAGCTGTTCCCGGCTCAGCTTAATCCCGTCCAGCAACGTGCCATTTTTTATAATTTCGTTCCAGCAGTGCTGATTCTGAAGTTGTTCATTCTTCTTGTAATGTTTTTCAACCCAAGCCTCAGCCAACTGATTCCAAAAGAAAGGAAGCATGAATCATCATCCCCCTTATGCTTTCTCAGAGTTATATAAATCACTGTCCATTTCATCTACAAAACGCGATGGCTTATCGTAGTATGTCATGTAAAGAACTGATTTGGCGCGGGTCATGGAAACATAGAGAAGTCTCCGCTCAACAGCCAGTTCCTCTTCATCCGGTTCCCCCTGTTCCTTATCCAAAAGAGGAATGTTGTGCTCCCTTACGCAAAGAATAAACACCGCATCAAACTCAAGCCCTTTTGCGGAGTGAAAAGACATTAATTTTACACCCGCGTCAAGCACGCTGGCCCCTTCCTTCTTGACCTGAACGCAGTCAATTCCCTTATTATTTAGCACCCGCTCATACCGGTTGAGCGAAGCAGTCTTACGGCTAAGGAGTCCTATGCTCCATTCCGGCTGTGCCTTCCGAAGATGAGCTATTGTGTTGGCAACAAACACTTCCTCCTCCATATAATCCGTGCAATGTACCATCGTGGGCTTCGGCCCCTGTCGGCTCGGCATTTCTGGGGGCACAAATTCATCATCCTTGTTTTTACACAGCGGATCATGTTGCTGGAGACTTGCGGCCAGCCTCATAATCTGTTCAGTGGACCGCTGAGAATCAGTTAATATTTTGGTTCGGCCGCCGGTAATGTTTACTCCAATTTCACGCCATGTAAAAGAAGTCTTATAAATTTTTTGGCCTTTATCCGCTGCTATAATAATCCGTTTTCTCGCACAATTCTTGAGAAGCTGGAGCTGTACCTGCTGAAGGTCCTGTGCCTCATCAATAAGGATGTTGTCAAACTTTTGGGATTCCTGCACCCCCTGTTGTTTGAGCAAAAGCGCATAATCGTCATAATCACACAGTGTCTTTTGTTTGAGCTTATTCTGGTATAGTTCAAACAAATCATATATTTTATCGCGGTCACTGCGGTCCACTTTGACTTTCGTTCCTCGGCCAATCCGCTCAACTTTAATATAGGTCTCTCGGGTAAGTGCCCCCATCCCTTTAATCCAGTGGACTTCATCCTGAAGGAATTCCTCAAACCGAGCCTCTCTAAAAAAGCGATGGGCATTGGTCTTTTTTAGTTCCTGTATACAGGATAAGATCAATTCTGTCTGCGGTTTGCCGGAAACGACACGCGGTAATCTGCCATTTCTGAAGAGTGCACCGTAAGCCCAGGAATGAAATGTTTTGACTGTAAGCCGCTCCGATTTTAACAGAGACGCAAGCTCCGCCGCATAACGGGCAAGCGTCTGGTTATATGTAATGAGAGCAACACTCTCGCCTGGATGCTTCATTAATATTTTATAAGCTTGCTTCAGCAGCACCGTCGTTTTTCCACTGCCTGCGATTCCGCGGATGAGCAGCTGATCACCTTCATACTCAACGGCTTCCTGCTGTTTTTTTGTTAGAGTAATATCCTGCATGGCTGTTCATCTCCGTGTTATATAAAGTCGTCGTCATCATCGTCAACATCTTGAGATATAAGAAAAAGAACTTCATCTCTTGCACTTCTAATCGTATCCGCTGTTCCCTTTAACTCAAGTTCCTGTAGCACGGATGTCACAGACTCTGCAGCAGTCTGTTCGATCTGCTCCTGCTGTTCTACAGACATCTGCCGGACCCAGCGGAAGGAAACCTGCTGCCATAGGTCGGTGTTAATTTTCATTTGTAGGACCTCATTTTGTCGTCAGTCGGGTAATATCCTTCAACGCATACAGGCAGATGAGGGCAGAAGCGGCAGAGTTCCGACGGATTGGCGCGAAGCTGCAATAGTTCTTCGTGCTGAATAGGTTTCACAAGCGTTTCGTCTGTATTGTTGGTTTGAAAAACCTTGTTCACCGGCTCCATTAAATTTTCGTCATCCACGGTATAACCCGACAGCAGAAGCTGAAATAGCCTCCGGCCCCGCACATAGTCCCGACCCTCATAAGGATCATACCTCCTTGAAAAGGTATTGCGGTACTTCTGTGCTTCTTCAGCCAAATACCGTTTTCTCACTTCAGGCCAGTGTGGAAATATAGCTGACAGCTGCGCATCAATTTCCGCTGTAGAAGCATCTGACAGTACGTAGGATGCTTTCAGCAGGTTTTGGTATAAAATCTGTTGATGGAATTCATTGCGATACGAAGCGAACGGCTTCACTACAAAGCTGTAATAAAACCGTCTTGGACACAATGCATATTCAGCAGCGGCATCAGCTGGGAACGACTCCAAGTGATGAAACACAGCTTCCCTATCTCCTTCAGTACAACCGGCCGGTTCCAAATCCTGAGGCTGGAACAAAGTGCTTCGCTTTTCAGCTGCGAGGCCTAATACCATAATGTATACGGATTCCTCCAGCTTCCTGCCTTCTGTATTTCGAATCCAGGAAAGGCGTACCGGCTGCTTAGCGAAAGTAAGAACGTTGTAAAACAGATATCTGGCCGAAGCAGAAGATACGTCTTCACGGATAAAGAGCATGTCAAGCTCTGGACTCTGCAGTCCTCGCACTGTCTGGCGTGTGAGCGGCCACGGCATCGCTTGGCCTACATACGGCAGGCTCTCCTCATCCAGGGTGCAAAGATGGATTTCACTGTCCATAAATGCGGCCGCATCAACATCCTCAAACTTACTGATCGGTAAAGGCGGTTCTTCTAATTCGTCATTAAATTCACCCCCGAGGTACAGCGCAACGGCCTGGGCCACATCATCAATGTAATAAGACTCATCATCGATAAAATCCAGTTTTAGCCTTCCCCGAAGTTGTTCCAGCAACTTCCGCTCCTCTTCGACCAGGGATTCTGGGTCTGGTCCTGCTGCCAGCAACTGTTCAATGCGTTCAAAATGCTCGTGAAGCTGAATTTCCTTCTGCCCAAAGAGAAGCTCCGCCTGGGTAAAAAGTTTCTCCATAAACTGAACCAGAAGCACAATGTCCGTGTGTTTGATCTGTAGAAACGAAAAACGAAGCATTGGATTTTCCATCATTCTGTGAAACCGGTTGCTGGAGTGTTCGAAAGCATCAGCTGCATTCATTTTCACTTCTTTTAGTAATGCGGCCTGCCTCCTCCATTCCTTTAGCGTGTTGCAGGATGCAAAGTACGGAAGAACATCTTCTAGCACACCAGTGAAATTTCGGGCATTGTGTTCTTCAATTTGCAGCCATCCGGAGGAAAAACACTCGAATAGGCCCTTTTCGCTGAGTGCGAGTTCCCCCTTCTGGTCATCCCACATTTGATGAAGGTGGAATAAATACTGTCCAATTGGATACGCAAGAAAATGACGATCGGGATAGTTTTCCGGATAATAATCTTTCAAGCGTTTGTTCAAGTTTTCATGTCCAGGAGAATAACAAGTTTCCGTTTTGGAGTAACCTTCATAATGAGATAAAAACGTCTGAAAATCTTCAAACTGGATGACCTGCGGTCCAGATTGTGCATCCAATAATTTATGAATTTCGTCTTCATAAGATAAAGCAAAAACATCGCCCCAGCTGGCCTCCGAATATGCTGAAGACTGTACCATCTTCCACTGCTCAAACGGCACCCATTGGGATAAAAATCGTTCGACCGACCTAAACGTGTTCGGATAACGCTTATCGTAAAGATTAAGAAATACAAGGCGAATACCCGCTTCCCGGAACAAAGACATTACCCGGTACTGAAGCGGCGTAATGAAATAAAAGCCATGAAGCACAATTTCCGTGATTCTCTCCGGCAGGCGGTTCATATCAATGAGACAATGCTCTAGTGCTTCTCTTAAACGCTGCTCCATTCGAAAGGCTGAGTCGAGCTTGGAACGAATGCGCTGGAAGCTGGATTCCCTAGCCTCCATGCGGCTCCATGCACTTTGAAAAAGCTGTTCTTCCCGGCTTGCCGGCTTGAATTTACCAGGTGTAACTCCGATTTCAGCCAGCGTCCGCATCGTCTGCAACACATCGATTTGGTTGTGTCTGAAAGCGCGGCAAAGCTCTCTGCCCCACACGTTTTCCTGACCGCGCATCAGCTTCGTCAATTTGGTAAACTGCTTCATCTTAACAGCAGGCGACGACCATGAACCTAAAAGTTTAGAAAAAAGCATACCCGCGGATACAATGGGAGCATGGATAAATTCCGAATGCTTCTGCTGGTAGTATTTGACCATACCTTCTCGCAGACTGTTCGTTGCGCACAAATGGAGACTGTTCACATATGGGGCGAACGGCGCTGTTTCTGATAGGCGGGCTGGATCTGTATACGTTATGACTATATTTTGCATTAGTTGGTATCTCCCTGCATGCCCAGCAACCTGCTCCAATTATCCCGGATGCTGTATTTTTTATTACGCACTATCCATAACCGCTCTTCACTACGGGTCATTGCGACATATATTAACCGCGCTTCCTCCCGCTGCACTTCAATCGTTTCATTGGAATTAAGTTCAGTATAGGGCTCACTTGAATAAATTCTCCCGCTTTCTTTGACCTGCCACCCAGCAGTCCAGGTTCCGTTGCAGTGGTCCAGTAGGAGCTCACTGCGTTCATACCGGAAGTCTTGTTCAGTAAACGGTAGAATCACAGTATGGAATTCCAGTCCTTTTGATTTATGGACGGTGATAATCCGAACCCGGCTGCCTTTTTCTTCTTCATCAAGCTCCGGCTCGTCCTCGTCCCGATTCACTGCCATATTAATATGAAGCCAAGTGTGTAGGGAGTACAGTGTCAAAAAGTCTGTGCTGAACTGCTGATGCAAAAGTTCCAGTAAATGATTGAGATTCTTCTGATACTGCATCGCACGGGTTTTTGCCTCTACTTCGTTCTCTGGATTTTCCGGCCGTTGCTCTTTCAGCAGGCTGTACTGCTCCTGCATAAACCGCATCACCGGATTCGCTGCTTCCATCACACTTCGAATAACCGACAGCACGGGCTGAATACGGAGTTTTTCCTGCACCTTATTCCAGCCGGCAAACGGTTCTATCGGCTGGAGAAACGCCATGAGCTTCGCCTCATCCCCATCAAAGGGAACCAGCGAACTCCAGTGTACTTTGGAGTTGGAATAGGGCGAATTTAGCAGATTGACTTGTGCTGATGGTTTTTTCACAAACAGTAGGGCATCAATTAAATAAGCAAAATCCTGTACCGCAGAACTAGTAAAGAACGTGCCTCCAATTTCCAGGTGTGTATTGATCCCTGCTTCATCGCACCATGCTTTCAACCTCCCTGCCTGCGCATTGGTTCGGACCAGCAGTGCAACTTTGTGTTTATCCGGACGAGTGATTGATTCTTTCGCCCTGCGGACTATATTAACCGTGTACTGTTTTTGTTCATCGTCATAGCGTTTAAAATTTACCTGATGGATCTGCAAAGCAGCTTCACTGCTTTCCCGCATGCCAACAAGCCGGTCGCTGTCCCGGTACGTTAAATAATCGGCCTTTCCCCACGCCGAAAAATGGTGGTCCATATTGCTGAGAATGCTCACAGCTGACCGGTAGTTTTTTCGAAGCGAGAACGGCTGTAGCGTATCATTCTGCTCTTCCATCAGTTTTCTCAAGTTGTCAAATGCAGTGTAATCGGCACCCCTGAAACGGTAAATGCTCTGCTTGATATCTCCAACCACAAAAAGCTTCAGCTTTAAGGCTTTCACCAGTCGGGCTGCCAGTTTAATCTGGGAATCATCCGTATCTTGAAACTCGTCAATAAATAAATAAGAAATCCGTTTAGCGGTATTTATAAACGCCTCTTCTCGCCGGCTTACAAGTTCTACCTGTCGGGTCAAGTCGCTGAGGGAAACCGCATTTGCATCGCTTTTGAGCCGATGAAATTCATCTTCGCATCTTTCAAATAAGCCGGTAAAGAAATCATGCAGATCCGAACTGTCCCCTTTCGCTTCTCCCCAGGCAATGTGAGCTGTTTCCTCACGAGTCAGCCCCTTGCGTTCCAGCTCCGTCCAAAAACTGTCTGTAATACTGATCATTTTATATAAAGGAATCTCTTTAAACTTATCCATAATGGCATGGTGATCCAGCCACTGCCTGGCTTTGGCATCTATCTGTCTTTCAATAATTTGTCTTCGCTCCGTACGAAAACTACGGATCTGCACATTTTGTCCATAACCGAGTTCTGACCCCAGTTCACGTATAAGCTGTCTGGCAAATGAATGTATGGTGCTGATACTCATAAAGCGAAGATCTTCCATTAACTGCAAGTAACGAACAGCCCCCGTTGCTTGAAATCGCTGAAAGAACGCTCTGCGCAGCTTATGAAACATGTTTTGTGCCGCTTCACGCGTAAACGTAATCATGGTCATTTCACTGACAGGTACGGATGCCGTATGTATGAGAAATAATATGCGGTCGATCATAACCGTCGTTTTTCCTGTCCCCGCTCCCGCCTCTACGCACAAATGTGATTCTGGCGGGGCATGCTCTACTACGTACTGCTCTTCATTAAACTCTGGACATTCCTGCGCAAGCTGTGAAAAAAACAGTTGCTTGTTATCCTGAATGTTTCCATCCACGATAAAAAGCCCCGAAAGCTGATGCGATATTCCGGACGGCACTTTATACTGCTGGAACAGCCGAGATGACTGAAAGCTAGTCAGGACTTTAGGAATTTCTTCAGCTGCTGCATCCGTAAAAAGAAGGACTTTGACACCTTTTTTTAGCAACGTTGCCAAAGAGGATGCAATTATTTCGATTTCTGTCTGATTGTAAACGGCAAGCAGGGAGTGTTTCGGTTCAGCATCATTTGCGAACATGTTAGAATCTAACCTTTCAGTATTAATTTCCACAGTGTTTTTAGTTCGACGAAATGTGGCAAAATCCTCCATAGATCCGTTGTATTCCAGGGTATCGGGACCTAGTTTTTCAGACACTGAACCTTGTTTACCTGTGTGATTCATCTCTGCGGGTACTGCTTCCCGCCGCAATATATCCGTAAAATCTCCCCATTCCCGTCTACTGCTTCGCAGCCAGCTGTGAGGCAGACCTAAATTCATCTTGCAATCCAGCCGCGGCCCAATAAATTTTTGTTCTTCTGGCATTCCGGATAAAAGAAGACTTAATTTTTCATGATACTCACTAGCCGGAACCTGGCAGATTACGTCTTTTAATGGGGTAAGTATGTGAGGGTTGAATAGACGGTCTCCCTTTTTAAACTCAAACCACCCGGTTTCGCTGTAAGTCTCCATTAAATCTGAAACCAAAGCAAACCCTTCAACTCTTGCATTCCAAGGTCTCCCCCTATAAGTATACGGATCATTCTCAAACTTTTTCCCATTTGGAAGATCCATCAGACGAACGACGACATATGCATGTGTTTTAAAACTTGTAGTTTTATGTTTTTCCACAACCAGCCATTTGGCATGTTGTCGGGTCCCTTTGATATCTACTTTGAAAGGCAGATGATGTGGTTTCCCGTTCAAATAAATGACAGATAAATCATTGCCCTCATCATGAACCAGCGGATCATTCCAAACGTTCAGGTCAACTTCAAACAGTATGCCAAAAAAACTGCTTAAAAATCTGCTTAATGCATATTCTGCGGCTTTCCCAAGCACGTGATCGGCAATGAAATCATTTTTCTGGCGTATGATATCTCCGCGGCCAAACTGTTTTTGGCTGGCAGCCTTCTTGTCATAAAGTTCTTCAGCGAAAGTAAAACAAGATTCAATTTCTTCCGCTGTCACTATCTGGGCAGTGTTTAGCTCCATCTTCATTCTTCTCCCGCACTGTCTATTTTTGTTAGGCATCTTGTTCAAATTTCTTATAGTAGTTAAGGCCTATTTCCCTGGGACATCTCTCTTATTATATCGGTTGCAGGCCCTGTTTTTGAAAATAAAGCAACCGTGCAAAGCCTTAACTCAAACAAAAATATCCCGTACGATGATTTATTAGCTAAAAGTTTGGTATATTTAGAAAAAAATAGGTTAACGCTGTTAAGAACCAGCTCATGGCTTATTACGACAAAGTCCGCTATAATAAGAACATCTACCAAAAAGCGCTTCAGTCCTTATCTTACATGTACAAGCATATTTCACAATGGGAACGCACGTTCTGAAAAATATCGATTTTTTTTGTAGAAGATGCTATAATGTATTCAGGGTTTGTGCAAACAGGAGGACTTGTTTATGATCTTTCGTAAAGGTGAATTGTTTAATGGCCCGGGCGGATTTGCCCTTGGTGCGAAAATGGCAAGTGTGGAGGTAAATGGCCAAACATATACGGTACAGCATGAGTGGTCAAATGACTACAGCCAGGAAGCGTGTGAAACATATATTGCAAATATTTGTCCCGACAAGCCAGAGTCCGTTTATCATGGGGATATTCGCCAGTTTAAAGATTTGAAAAACTTGGGCGAAATCGATGCATTTATTTATGGGTTTCCCTGCAACGACTTTAGTCTCGTTGGTGAAAAAAAGGGGTTTGATGGTGATTTTGGCCCGCTATACACGTATGGCATTCGGGTACTCGAACATTACCGACCCCAGTGGTTTATTGCAGAGAACGTCGGTGGACTGCAGAGTGCTAATGAAGGCAGAGCATTTATCAAGATTTTGACAGACATGACAAATGCCGGTTACCGAATTACGCCGCACCTATATAATTTTGCTGATTACGGCGTCCCTCAAAGCCGTCAGCGTATTCTTATCGTTGGTTACCGTAACGATCTAAACATGGAATTTAAAGTGCCGGCTCCAACCCACGGACCCGGACGTGAAAATCCATACAAAACAGCATACGAAGCGATTATGTATCCCCCGATTCCGGAGGACGCAGACAACCATGATATGCCTGTCCACCATGAAAGGGTAAAAAAATTCCTTTCCTATATTCCCGAGGGACAAAACGCCTGGTATGAAGGCATCCCTGAGGAGCTTCGTCTAAATGTAAAAGGCGCAAAAATGAGCCAGATCTACCGCCGGCTAGATAAAAACGCTCCTTCCTATACCGTCACAGGCAGCGGCGGTGGCGGAACTCACATGTACCATTGGTCTGAGGACCGAGCTTTATCAAATCGGGAACGGGCCCGTCTCCAAACCTTTCCTGACCATTTTAATTTTAAAGGTAAAAAGGAAAAAGTCCGTCAGCAGGTTGGAATGGCCGTTCCACCGGAAGGAGCGAAAGCTATTGTTGAAGCCGTTCTTAAAACCTACGCTGGTGTAAAATACGATTCCATCCGCCCCAAATGGGATATTGATCAGTTGCTAAACCAGCAGACGATGGAGTTGGTCACTGTCTAAGTAATGTTAAAAAGTGCGCTTCTCTTTTCTGAAGCGCACTTTTGTTATATTCTGACCACTCTTGATGCACATTAATTACCACCCACACTTTAATGAATCGCTGGTAAGGGGGATCTTATGGATAATTTATCACCGGAAGACAGACGAAAAAATATGCAGAATATTCGTTCCACTGGTACTAAAATGGAACAGCGCGTACTCCATGAGTTGTGGAAACTTGGACTGCGATACCGCAAAAATGTACGCAACCTGCCTGGAAAACCTGATATAGCCATAAAAAAATATAAAATTGTCGTTTTTTTGGATTCCTGTTTTTTTCACGCCTGTCCTCAACATTTCATCATGCCAAAGAATAATCGGGAATACTGGGAGAAAAAGATCAAACGGAATATTGAGCGCGATTATGAAATTAACCAATATTATTTAAATAACGGATGGACCGTGAAGCGTTTTTGGGAGCACGAAACCAGAAAAGAACTTGATAAAGTAGTAAATCATATCATGGAGACCATTCAGGAAAAAAAAGAGTTCACCAAAAAATAAAAAACTGACCAAAAAGCAAATATTTGCTTCAAGAGCTAATCCGCGGCCCGTTATCGGGATGAATCCCAATGCGTTGCTTCCTCCTCTAAAAGAGCTAGGCTATCACAAGGCCCGCTGAATCAACCCGGATGCATGCTTGCCCTAGAAGGACGGCCCCATCTGGAAGTCAATGACTTCACGGTCTAATCATCAAACACGAACAGCAAGTAGAAGAAGCCTAGTTTTCCTTCGAAATACCCGTATTTAATGTCCATTTCCCATAGCTCGTTCGAAGCTTAACTTCAGGGTTATTCGCCAATTTGCGCGGGTATTCCAATCTGCTTACGACGTCGCGGTTGCAGCCTCTCAATCTCATCGATCATTCGATCTCTTGAGATTCTTGAAATACTTGCCGTTTAACTCGATCCTAAACCGTATCCGTTGAATAAAATACCCATCCGCTGGTTCTACATCTAGTTACTACGTTAAGTAAACTAAATCAATTTCTGGCTTAAGAGAAAGCACATCATCAGGATCTAGACACGTCAACTGTTTCATAGGTAAGTTATTAATATTTTGTACGTAAAGTCCTGTTCATAAAGCACCAACCATATTATGTTCAACTAAATAAAATATAGGTCATTGAACAATAAAGGAACACATGGAGCGTAGTGAGCAATAGAGAAGTGTAATAGGTCTTCATAAAAATTGGTTTTCATGAAGAAAAACGGGGCATAAGCAAGCTAAGGAAATTGAAAGCTTAAACGATGGTATCTAGGAATAATCAGTCGTTGAGATGAGGTGGAGGTTTTATGATTAGGGGTACTTTCTAAAGCATTTTATTTTGATTGGAAGAAAAAGTATATTATCTATCCTCATGTTAATAATTGAACCATCACGCTCCTTATCTTGCCCCACCGATATGGTTGGGGCTTTCTTTGTGCGTACAGAAGATGTTCGCTAAAATTTCAGGCGGGTATTATAAGCCTTAACATCGTCTGTAACGTAATGACTAATACGTCTGCACTGGGGTGGGGTACAACAAAGGACGGCTGTCAATAGCCGCCCCTGACCTGAACTCATGATCAAAAAAGAAGCGAGACTAAACCCGCTCCTTTGCTATATACGCCAATACACCTCAACTATGGGTCTTTCCAGACCAACGATGAGTGGTTAATGCGGAATATTCCTGAATAGGCATTATTGGGTAAACCTTCTAACTATCACTCTTCATCTATATCAGTATCGCCTATTTCTCCGTATACTGGTATTTTGTATAAAGCTACTTTTATTCCCAGTCTTCTAATAAGACTAACATGATGCAAAAGATTAACTTTACTAAAGAACGGCAATGTCATTCTAATATCAGACGAATTCGCAGAAGAAATTGCATAAACTAGGGTACTTTCGTTGTAAGGAAAGTTTTCGATGCTGTAATTTTCCTCGGGAAATTTCTGTGTAGCTTGGCTTACCACATACTGCCGATAATCAGACGAGTCCTTTAATAAAACCATTGACACAGAACCTTGTGCAAAAAGATGACTTAAAGTCGCTGAACGTGTACCTCTTTTAACGCAAACAAAATGTTTATCCTTCGACAATAGATCACAAACTTCAATTTTGCTTCTCGTATTTGTTACCTGAAAATTACGCTTATCCAAACATAGAAAATATTCTGAGTCCTGTCGTTCGTTATAGCTACCTTCCGACTCATTAGGTTGAATTACAGTAAGAAAATTATTATTTTCAACTAACGGTATTTCCATTATTTCATTATCAATTCTTGCAATATAATCAGTGTCAATCTTATACCAATTATTAAGTGAAAAAATATAGGTGTTCTGATCATGCTCAGTTTGATAAATCAAAAAATGATTTAGTGATACTGGGGTAGTAACGGGACTGTTCGCATCGTCAAAACCTATTATTTTTATTTTCTCAATATCATTCGGTGAATCGAATCTAACATTTTGATCATCAAGTAGTGCATACAAATCTTCTAAGGTAACCTCAGTAGTATCCGTTTTCCTATATCCCCGTTTAATTTGGTAAGAAGAGCACCTTTCATATTCGATCATATCTGGGTAAGCCAAAGAAAGATTATCACCTTGGCGATTACGAATAGCAGTAAATAAGTTATCATTTAAAACATTAACTATTTCAGGGTCTTTAATTATTTTAATATTATCAATAAATCCGAAATTCTCCTTGTAATCTTCGCTTAAATATAAATCCAATATTTGCAGACATTTCTCACCTAGCCTCGAAAAAGTTATATCACTATTTAAACTTAAAGACGATGTAGAACCCCTTACTGAAGTGCCGAATTCCTGATCTCTTGATTTTCCCGAAACCAGATTTATAAGGTCTTGCTCAAAATCCAAATCAAACTCTCCGATCTCACTCCCCTTATTAAAGAGTACTCTCTTTTGTCTCGTTTTCAAATCAATATTCCTTACATCAAAAGCCTTAAGTTCCTTAGTATCAATGGAATTTAAGGCTACCTTTAATCCAAAGTTGTTTTCTAAATTATTTTTATTTATTGCTGTAAACCCAAATCCACCAGTGATAGCGAAAAAGTATGACGTGTTATCTTTTAATACTTTAACTAAAATGACAAATGAGTTAACTGTATTTTTAATTTCATCCCTATTAGGAATTTGTAAATCCCTTTCAAGAAAGCTTATCCATTTTGGCTCTTTTGATCTATTTCTTTGAATAAAAACCTTAAACTCGAAATTCCTTTCTGCTTCTGTCGGTTGTAATTCAAAGTAGTTATTCTCCTCATTAACTTTATTAGGTAGAATCAACTGATTAAAATTCCTTACATTCTCATTAAAGAGATAGTATGATAGCTTCAAAACAAGTCCCCCCCATGAATTGGAAAATGTATATTTCTACAGTTTTCTACAAAATTACATAAATTCCTTTATTATAACTATCGTGAATTAACAAGAATGAGATTCAAAGAAAAAAATTACCCTCCGTACTTGCGATTCAAGTTGAAGATTACCCTTTTTAGGACTTTTAAGTTGGGTACAGAAAGGACATCTATCTGCACAGCCCAATTAAGCATAAAAAAAGAAGTGGGCTATTAACCCACTTCGTTTACTTTTCCCGCCAATACACCTCAACTATTAATCTTTTCTGATCAACAGTGAACAGCACTCCACATGCACGGTATGCGGGAACATGTCCACCGGCGTTACCTCAACCGTCCGATAACCGCCATCCTCCAATACACGCAGATCACGTGCCAAGGTGCTTGGATTACAGCTCACGTATACCACTCGCTCCGGCTTCATCTCCAGGATTGTATCCAGCAATCGTGGGTCACAGCCCTTACGCGGCGGATCGACAACGATGACGTCTGCTTCGATGCCTTGCTCCTTCCAGCGAGGGATGACATCTTCCGATGCCCCGACTTCGAACTTCACGTTCTTCATCTCGTTCAGCATCGCATTGCTGCGAGCGTCTTCGATCGCTTCGGGCACGATCTCTACCCCATACACCTGATCCGCATGCTGCGCGAGGAAGAGAGAGATCGTACCGATGCCGCAGTAGGCATCAATAACTGTCTCTTTGCCGCTCAGCCCGGCGTATTCTACTGTCTTACCATACAGCACTTCCGTCTGTACGGGGTTAACCTGATAGAACGAACGTGGAGAGATCGCAAACTGCACATCTCCGATATAATCGTAGATCACATCACGACCCCACAGGACGCGGGTTTCATCGCCGAAGATGACGTTGGTCTGTTTCTTGTTCACGTTCTGGCAGATGCTCTCCACATGCGGGATCGCTTCACGAATACTTCCAATCCATTCATCCTTATGAGGGATATCCCGGCCATTAGTGACCAGAACAAGCATCATCTCACCTGTGCGGAAAGCCTTCTTCACGACCACATGACGCAGCAGGCCGCGGCCTGTCTCTTCGTTATACGCGCTGATGCCCAGATGGCTGCCGATCTCCTTCACCTTCGCTACGACTTCGTCGTTATGCTCATGCTGAATAAGGCAGGTCTCCATGTCAATGATCCGATGGCTTCCTTTGGCATAAAATCCACCCACTAAGCCACCTTCAGTCACGCCAATAGGCACCTGTGCCTTGTTGCGGTAGCGCCACGGCTCGTCCATACCCATGGTAGGCAGTACACGAATACCTTCCTCAGCAGCTTCTTCGTTCATGACACCTTCCAGCCGAAGACGAATACGATTGCTGCCGTTCCCTTGTTCTTCTGTAATAGCTGATTCAGCTGCCTGATCCACTTTCTCTTCAGACAGTCTATTCAGGTTCGCTTCTTCATCACCCTGAACGTCTGCATCCTCCACCATCACGTTCAGCTTCCCGATCCGCTGCAAGTTATCGACCACCAGCTGGCGCTTCCACGCAAGCTGTCCGGCGTAGCTCATATGCTGGATCTGGCAACCGCCGCACTGATCATAGATCGGGCACGGCGCGGATACGCGATCCGGACTCGCCTTCACGATCTCCAGCAGCTTGGCGTAGCCGTACTGCTTCTTGGTTTTCATCACGCGTACGCGGACGGTTTCACCTGGGAGCGCACCTTGTACGAAGAGGGTGTATCCATTCGCACGGCCTACACCCTCACCGTCATGGTTCATGCCAATGATGTCGATGACGGTCTCTTCGTTTTTGCTGACCGGAAGTCCTTCGATTGGCGCGGATTCACGTGCACGTCCCTTCGGACGAACGGCAGAAAGAGATGCGCCTTGTGGCCGCACCTCTTTCCCTTGCTGACGTGATGATGGACGAGATGATTTACCTGGCTGACGGGATGCCATCGCATTCCCTTGCCCCTGAGAGGCAGCCGAATTCCGGCGGTTTTTTCCACGACCGCTGCGGTTCGTATTAGACAACGTACATTCACTTCTTTCTTCTTATATATCACCCCACGTATGGGGAGTTCATTCCACTTCATCTTTTCAATTTCACCCTGAGATTATACGTGATCCACACGCAGACGGCAACTGGAAAAACGCACTGCCACCAGCGCCATCACCTATTCTCTTAACGATACAGCAGCAGGTGATGCTGCAGGTTCTGGAACGTCGCAGGCAAAGTACCGCCAAGCTCCCCATCCAGATTTAGCTGTACATAGCCCGGCGATGTCACTTCCATATAATCCGTCTGGAAATGAAGCACTTTCTTATCATTCAGATGTTCCCCGCGCAGC
The DNA here is from genome assembly GCF_015143645.1 of Paenibacillus sp. P13VS. NCBI lineage: Bacteria > Bacillati > Bacillota > Bacilli > Caryophanales > Paenibacillaceae > Paenibacillus > Paenibacillus sp. P13VS. The sequence continues at coordinate 874,373 of NZ_WYEV01000004.1, forward strand.
GCGAGCGTAACGAGGCGGATCATGTCGGCCAGATTACATTTGCGCACACCGATGACATCGAACATTCCGTCGTCTATCGTTGCTCCTGGTGCAAGCTTCTCGAAGCCCCCGACAGAATTCGTGTTAGCGATCAGGAACAGCATGAATTCGTCATGAATCTCTTCCTGGCCTGCAGCGCGGATAATCAGCTCCTGCGGAGACAGGCTGGCCATCTTCTCGATACCCTTCATATAATAGGCGAGCTGTCCGATCATCGTTTTCAGACGACTTGGCACCTCATATGTCAATTCGGTCAACGAGCCGCCGCCTGCGATATTAATGAAGTATTTATCATTTGCCTTACCCAGATCGAGCGGACGAGTCTGCTGATTAATGACCAGATCCACATAATCCTCCCACTGTCTCGGAATCCCGAGCGCACGCGCAAAATCATTCGTTGTTCCCAAAGGGAATACACCCAGCGGCGGACGATTCTCCCGCTCGGCCATGCCGTTGATGACTTCATACAGCGTACCATCGCCGCCAGCGGCAATAATCATGTCATAACCACGCTCGATTGCGAGCTCCGCTTCACGGGTTGCATCTCCCTCGCCCGTTGTTGCGTGTACTGAAGCTTCGATGCCACCTTGATCCAAACGCTGCAGCACATCAGCCAGACGTTTCTTCATTTCTTCCCGGCCTGAGGTCGGATTATATATTAAGCGAGCCTTTTTCATCTCATACGCCACCTATTCCACATTATCCATGAGTCTGAACGACCTCATTCTCTTTCACTTGCGAGCGTCCACAACCGGGGAACCTTTAACATGATCACCCACGTCCGTTAATCCTGCCCGAATCTTCATCCATACTTATATCTATGCATAAGGAATTCCATCTCATTCCAGAGCCTTTATATTCTATCATATCATCAAATGTGAAGATGTCCTAGCCTGTAACGTATTTACGCCATCCGGCAAGCAGGTTCCCTCTCATTTTACACATTCAGCGATTTTCTCTTCAACTGTATTTAACCCATTTCATAGACACCCATTCTGCCCGTCTGACAGGAATTTAACCTTTATCTCCTTCAAAAAGCACAAAGAAACGGCTCCGAATCACGAAGCCGCATCCACGTTACCTTATATTTTACATTCATCCATCCGTTTAGAAGCCGATTCGTCTGCCTGCACGAAGCTGTTTGTACCAGAAATATACGGTGCAGCCCACACAATAACCGAGCAGAGCGGCACTTGCTGCAAGCAGGAGCATTCCGGAGAACAGATAACCGGCTACCTGCCAGCTCAAGGAGAATGAGATGAGAGCCAGTGACAGGAACATAACAGCCAGAATATTATTGAAGCGCTGCAGCTCTACTGCTTGGGTTTCCGTACCTTTTCCCTTAAGCACAGCCTTCCCGATCTGGACAAATAGATTCAGCTTCCCGCCAGAGACGAGCCCGACCACCTGAATGATCCACAACGCACCCAAGATCAGCGGTTGATTGAACCCAAACGATAGGAGTACAAACAGCACGATCCCGACCTGATTCGCTTTGACATAACGCATAGGCACTTCCCGCATCCTCATATCTCCTTATCCCCATTTTATTAGTTGGTTTTATTGTAATCGGGATTGAAGTTTTGAGCAACAGAAAGATGATTTTACCATGTACATATCTTATTATAGGATGGTAAAATCCCTTCGAAGTGCATCCCAATGGGGGGTAGGTACATTCGTGATGCTTTTCCAATCGGTAAATGCCCGGTCCATTGCCTCTATTTCGCCATAAGAACCTGCAACCAGTTTATGCACCGGAAGCATGCTGTAGATCTTCAGCAAAAGATACAGCAACCGCTTATGCTTGCGGATCAGCTTCGCCTGTGCTCGGGGAATCATGTCGATGCCCATCGCCTCCAGTACGGCAATCCCCTCATCCATGGCACCGATCATATGCAGGAGCTGCTCCCGGTTTCCCTCCAGCTTCTTCAGCTCTCGCTCTTCATCGAAGCTCACCGCATTCAGCATCAGAATCGGGATGAGATGACTCTTCAGCCAAGCGTCGATATCCTCAATCACATCCAGCTTATACTTTGCTTTTGCAAAGGCCTGATCCAGCAGAGGTTGAAAAGGGATCTCACCGTCCAGTGCGCCAATCACCATCAGTCCCTTCCCCCCACCTATGGACATCATCCGATCCTTGTGACGCTTCCCGCCGCTAACGTGAAAACCAAACGCGACTCGCTTATCCACTGGGCTGTTGTCTTCGAGATAAGTCTGCATGCTTCGTGCATCTGCATTGTTGCCTACAATCACGATGTTGGTGCTCCGGTTATTCGCGAGAATCGGTAACACCGATGGAAAATCATTATATTTCATGACCACGAAAATGAGATCGTAAACATCTTCCGCTCTTAGTTCTCTTGTTACCCGAACCGAATCAACCGTCGTTCTAAACTGAAATACATGCCGAATGACCACCCCATCCCTCTCCAATTCCTCAGCTCGTTTCCCTCTCGCCAGAACGGTAACGTCATTTCCTCCACGTACCAGAACATGGGCCAGCTGACTGCCTAGCACACCCGTACCATAGACCAATATTTTCATTAGATTCCCCTCAGTTTCGTTATTTATGAATAATCGTTGCTTTATGAACAGTTGTTGATAAAATAAGAGTATCAAAGCCCCTTCCGAGCTTCAATCGCTAAAAAACCCGCTTTCGTTGAATAATCAACGAAATACTCCTTTTTGTTGAAAAGCGTAAGCCATTTATAGAGAGATATACAGAAAACGAAGAAGCAGGTAGAGGAGGCGCCATGGACAGACGCGTGCTTAAAACCAGAAAGGCTATCATGGAGGCTTTTGTCGGATTGCTGAATGAGAAGGATTTCGAGCAAATGACGATCAATGATATCGCAGATCGCGCCAATGTTAACCGGGGAACGATCTATCTGCACTATACAGACAAATTCGATCTGCTGGACCGCTGTATCGAGACGTATTTGCAGCAATTGGTGGACACCTGCATGATCGATCATTATCCAACACCTATGACGGCAAAAGACGCGCTGCTGCGAACCTTCCAGTATCTCGAGGAACATGCAGCCATCTATACCACCCTCCTCACGAAAAAGGGGATTCCCGCGTTTCGAAGCAAGCTCATGACGATCATGGTTCAGGGCGTTGAGGAACAGATGGATGCGTGCGGCGTTCAGGGAGGCATGAGCAAAGAGGTCACTGTACAGTTCCTCGCTTCTGCTGCCGTGGGTCTGCTGGAATGGTGGATTATGAATGCCATGCCTTATTCTGCAGAGGATATGGTCGACCAATTAATTGCATTATTGGAGCTTCATCTGAACTTGCCTTCGTTAGTCGATTAAATTAGTTATTATTATGAGACAGACTACATAACTGTGCTCTTGCATTTGAGTTTTCTCCTATATTCAATTCAAAAAAATAAAGTCCATTTCATCAGTAAAAATAGTTCTTAAGAAATAATTTACAAGCCTAATTCAACAAAAGGCACTTCCGCCTTGAGCGGAAATGCCTTCGTTAAATTAAAGATTTAAGAATGAAAATTGTCGATAATGTTATAAAGATCATTAATTGTAAAATCTGTAGGTGCTTTTTGAATCATTTGATAGACAGCGGTTATTTTTTTTATAAGAGTGTGTTTATTCTCCATAATATAACTCTCACTAATTTTATCTAATAAAATCCATAAAAAATAAAAGTTTTGATCTGTACGACTAGAATTCGATTTTGACTTATGGCTAAATATAACATTAATAAGGCTGTTGTCATTATCAGTAAGTTTATTTATTTTATCAATAAATACCAGCACTTTTTCTACAGACTCTTCAAATACAGTAGCATCCTTGTTAGTTATATCACTAAGGATTTTAGTTATATCTGCTTTTTCTTTAATTCTCGCACTAACTCTTCCTGATCTTATATAAACAGTTAGTACGCTTCTTAATTCATTGCCTGTTAATTTTCTTTTGTAATCCATATACGCTAGAGAAGTTATCAGTTCCTCATTTCTCATTCTTGTGTCTTGTGCTCTAAAAATTTTTCCGGAATACTCATTAGAAATTTTCCGAATTGACATAATTATATCCTTATCCACATATGCATTCCATAATTCAAATGTATTAGGTTTGATTGGATAAGGTTTAGTGTTCAATCTTAGGAATAGATCAATATTATTGAAATGTGGGTTTTGTTCCGCATCAATTTCTACTACATCTAATTGAAAATCAAGTATTTTGTCAATAAATTTTGCATCAATACTTTTAGAATCACCTTCATTCAGCTCATCTAAAATTTTTAGCCCTTTTAATTTGTACATATTCTTTTGAGAAGTTTCTTCATTACCCTCTTCATTTAAATAGGATTGACCCAAAAAACCTATAATCGATAACAATCGTTGTTGCCCATCAACCACTTCACTTACTTTATCTTGTCTTTTATAAATAAAAATTGGTGGAACTTTGATACCTAGAATAATACTCTCCATAAGGTATGCAGACTTAATCGGATTTGTTACCTCAGAACGTTGATAGGAAGGTCTTATTAAAAATTTTGATTTTTTTATTTTTTGCATTATATCCTCTATAGTCATAGAGGTAGGGTCCGTTTTATTTAGTCGGAAATGTTTGATTTCATCGTTTATATCGAGTTTTTCATTCATAATTTTGTTAAAATCATTTGAATTCCTTAAATAATTCTCTAAGTGAATAGAATATTCTGCAGAAAAATAATTAGCTATAAAAGTATATCTGTTAAGTATAGATTTATAATAATGGCTACCAGATGTTTCGAAAATTTCTACACTATCTCTTGAAGGAATATCAATATCATTCCAGAAAAATTCAATTTCATTGCTGTTTTCTAGGTCTATGCTAAATTTTTCTAAATCAATTTTTTCAAAAGTAAGACGGTAATTAGAATAAAGAATAGAAAAAATCCAATAGCAACATTCATATAATAGACCTGAATCGAAGAATTTGTTTGCATTTTTGCTAAGTATTTTTTTCAATTTCGAAACATAACTCATAATAATCTCAAATTCTTTTAATATTGCATCCGTATCTTTTGTAGCAATCCTTTTATTATAGTAAACACTAATAACATCATTTTTATAGCTACTATGTGCATAATTTCTTATAGGTATAAGAGGTAGTGTTATTAATCTTCTTATCCTCGTCACAAGAATATTTAGTCTATCTCTTTTTTGAGCTTTGTTTTGACTTTTAGGAAGGAATATCTTGGAAACACTTTCGTATAAACTTTGCTTGTTTTTCAACAAATTATTTAGGGCTAAGGTAATGGGATCATCAATAAATTCTGCTCTATTAATTTCTTCTTTTTTTAGAGGAATTATTCCAGAGTTATATCTTCTGAAAATTTCTTTTTTAATTTTATCTTCTTTATCTTCTTCAAGGGTAGGTTCATTTACCACACTATATTGAAGGATTCTCAACTTTATTTCTTCGAACCGCTCCTTATCTTCGTCTGAAAGATCTACAAATCTTTTTCCTGCCAAACCTTTTAGAGATTTTAGTCCATCCTCTTTTAGAGTTATTTTATTGGTCAAAAATCTTTCAATTGTTTCGTAGCGTTGTCTCCCATCAATGACTTCATTTTTGTAATGGTTGTTAAATAGAACAAGGGGAGGAATTTCAGTTCCAATCAAGACGCTTTCTATAAAATAAGTCGCCTTCGATTCATCCCACACATAATTTCTTTGAAAATACGGTTTATAATTAATTTTTTGTGAGAAACGTTTATTATTAAATATTGAAGAGATAGATTTTAATGTATTTTCAATTTTTAAATTGTTTTTTAAGATACTACTTATATCTGAATAGTCTAATTCAATATCGTTATCACTCATAGAGGTCAACTCCTAATCGATAATTTCTCTATCACATATCTCACTATTTTCAAATCCAGGTGTTTCTTTAGATATTACGGAGCCTTGAAAGAAATACTCATTATTATATCTCATTCTTTGCTTTACAAGTCCATCTAAAGCAAATCTAAATACATACTGCCAACTTATATTTGTAAAAGCATGTTTGATTTGATGTAATGAAGGAAGCCATTCGTAAATATACCTACATTCATCTAAAACAATAACATCCATAAACATATCAGTTTGTTTAGCTCTATACTGAAATCTTTTAATTGCCCTACTATTATAGTGAAGCGGATATGCAAATTGATTTGTTATCACATCCACTATCAAGCCACTATTAGGTTTGTCTAAGAATTGATAAATATCTAATCCATGTTCGAAGTGGTCTATTATCTCCTGGAATTCTTTTTTCAAATTATAGCTGTTAGATTTATTTTTTGCTTGTGAAGCTAAGCTATCGTAAAGGCTCTTAGATAGTTCATCAACTCCCGAGAAACCTTTAATAAACGATCTCTTTTTCTTGTTCGGCTTAGTTACTAAATTTTGTAAATTAACAAAGTAAAAATATTTATAAATTGAATTATTTTTTATCTCATTCAAACCGTTTAAGGTCATAATTTCAGTTTCCTTTGAAACCGGATCGATTTCTACCATTGTTTTATAAAAACTTGAGTTAACAAATCTTTGTATTGGTACGGCTAATGCAGCTATATCTATTACCGAAGTTGTAATCAAATCACTATAATAGCTTTTAAATTCATTTTTAACCTTACTTTTAAAAGTATCATATTCTGTACTCTTTAACGGGGATACAGATTCAATTGAATCATTAGGATTCTGTTTAAAAAACAGATATTCTGCCACCAACTCCGAATACTCCTCAAGTATTAAATCTTTTGATAAGTCTGGGCATGCAAAATTCGTTACGATAATACCTGGTGAATTTAATCTATGGTACTTACAAAGAGTCGCGATAATTCTAAGACATTGTTGCTCTGAAGCAATAGTTCCACATGCGTCAATATAAACAATATCAAATTTTTTCGGGGTGTGTACGAAGAATTGCTCTATAGATTGTTTAACTATTTTAGGCTGGGGATATTCATTTTTAAAATTTAAAAGAGCAGTATTATAAGTATTTTGATCAATCTCAAATGCCCAGATATTTTGGGGATGGATCCCCAATGAGATAAGTTCTTTAAAGTCATTTTGAGGTTCCGGACCAGAGAGGTAACATACGACTAGCTCTTCAATACGTTTAATGCCAACACAAGAATCGTGAAGCGACTCCCAACTTTTAATATATTCTAAATCAATTTTCAAAGCCTCTTCTTTTTCTTTAGAATCTTCTAATTCCAAAAAGTAGTCCACCATTCTTCTAACATACGACCGCTCTACACAACAAGATTTGTTTCTATTTGTTGTTAGTAAGTCTACTACATAGGAGAACATCTTATGTCTCGCATTGATTTTACTAGCCTGTGTATATGTATACATAAACTATCGCCTACCTAATCATAGTGTTAACTTAATTTTTAAAATATATTTTTAAAGAAAAATTATACAAGTACAACCAAGAAAAAGATTCATAAAAAAATGTAAATCAAAATTATATTGTTATAGTTTTGATTTACATTAAGGTAGGATATTATTTTAATTGATGCCACAATAAATACTTTACTAAATTACTCGACCATTATTACATTTGTCCAGTAAAAGTTGAATTTGACGCTCCAGCCAGTTCCCCAGAAGCGGATGCGGCAGCAGCGTCTCACCGCTGTACGCATAGTCCAGTTCCTTCAGCCTGCCTGGAATGACGTTCATGGTAAAATAGCCGGCACTCAAAAACAGCGGCGCCACAATAACGCGGGTTCCCTGCTCCTGGCTCCAGTATTTCGCCTTGTCATATACACTCTCCGGATTGAGGAGTGCATAATCCGTATGGGCAACGCCACTGACATCCTGTACCCGCTGTGCGAGTGAGGAGATGCCTGTCTCCCAGCGCTGACGGAATCCATCGTGAATGCTCCCGTGCCCAACCAGTAGAATCGTCTCCTGCTTCGGCTCCCGGGACAGCGATTTCACCTTATCCCACACCATCACGGCAATATCCGGGTCGTTATCCACAGGATAACCGAAATGTACCCTTGCAGTTACCTGAAAGGGTTCCAGATCCGTTTCCCGTTCCGGTGCTTCCTTCGCGCCGATCGCATATTCAATTTCATCCACATGAGTGCTACCAGATGAAACGAATAGCGGTACGACCAATATATCGGTTACGCCCTGTGCTTCCAGTCGGTTGATACCGTCCTGGATCAGGCGTCCTTCCACAAGTTCAAGAAATGAAGCTTCAACAGGCAGATCGTCAGGCAGATTAAGCCGGGAGACCGCGTCATCGACGGATTCTACCCAGGTCTGCTCCTGAGAACCGTGACTAATGATCAGTACACCCGGTTTCTTCATCTTAGCGACCCAGACGTTCTAATGTCATTTTATAACCATCATTGCCATAGTTCAGGCAGCGCTTCACGCGGGAGATCGTAGCTGTACTAGCTCCTGTCTCTGCTTCGATCTGATTATACGTGTTGCCTTTACCAAGCATACGGGCAACTTCCAGCCGCTGGGACATGGATTGAATCTCGTTTACCGTGCAGAGGTCATCAAAAAACACGTAGCACTCCTCAATATCCTTCAGAGTGAGAATGGCCTCAAATAGTTGTTCAATACTTTTATCATTTAGCTTTTTCAGCTGCATTTCATCATCATCCCCTAGCGGTTACTGTGTACCTTCATTGTACTCACACTGAGTTGGTATTTCAAGCGTTAACGATTTCACGCACTACAGAATAAAAATACATGTTACCGCTTCCATTAGGTACTATTGTCCTCCACACGTGGACACCTACCATAATTCCTGCGATATATCCCATTTTCCACCTGTATATTCCCGATTACTTATGTAGGGATTTAACCCTTCTAATTGTTACAATTTTGTGTACACGCTTCCCTTTTCTATGATTATGATCCTCCCTTGTCCCCTGCGCCCAATTCCGCAAATATCCCGTTTTCCGTGACACCCGCCTACGCCGTCTCTCCGCGAATGACATACAGTATAGCAAAAGGGAGTTCCATCAAGGTCTGTTCATGCCTATTTGGACCTGACAGTTGAAGGAACGCATTTCCGAAATCCACTATAGAAGGAACGTGATCGTTCATGCCACAGCATTATTATCATCGCCCGCCCACACCACGGCAGCGTCCGTCTTCCTCTTCACAGCGACAGGCGCACACTTCTGCCTATGCTCCACCCGGTGCGGTACAGCGTTCATTGAATGAAAACCCGGTTCAGCCGATGTACCCCGGAGTAGAACCCTACTATCCGGTCTACGGTGAAGTGGAGGCATCTGCACTTGTACCTTACGGGCAAGGCGCACCTGGAGGTAACCTGTATGGCGGCGCCCCTGTTGCGCCTCCATTACCTGTTGAGACACCTGCGGCTTCCAGCAGTTCCGGGTTCTCACTGGCCAATCTTGGTGAATTAAAAGGAATGATCGACCGCTTCGGCGGAATCGACGGTATTATGAGCGGCATTGGTAAAATGCAGAAGGTTGTCGGCGGCATTCAGCAAATGGCCCCCATGATGAAGCTTGTTATGGGCATCCTGCCTTTTGGAAAAGGGAAAAACAAGAGCAGCCCTGCTGAGACCGACTATGAGGAATACACACCGCCCCGGCCGCGCAAGCGCCGCAAGAAGTCTACTACGACTACACCTCGTCGCCGCAGCAGCAGCACCACTCGTCGCAAAACAACTTCCACCAAGCGCCGTCCCTCAAGCAGCAAACGTTAACCATCTCCCCAGGCACCTCTCCCTTGAATAAGGAAGGTGCCTTCACCTTCTTTGCGAGCAGGCCCGGTTATTGCCTTAGCTGTACAATCCTATCTGATATAAAGTATCTTAAATAAAAAAATTCAGGAACCTATGTTCTTATTTCTGTAAATTAAGGTATACTGTGTAGTAGATAAAGGAGGCGGACCATGGAACTGTTTAAGGATAAATATACGCCCGGATTAATTGATCGGACCGGCGAACTGCTGCATCAATATTACCCTGCCCTGGATAAGGCTCATTTTCGTGATCTCGTGTTTGCCGAAGGCTGGGAACAGGCAGAATTCAAGGCACGTATTCGCCGCATTACACAGGCCCTGACTGAAGTACTGCCCTCTTCCTATGAGGAAGCGCTGCATGTCCTCGAACAGGCGGCACCACAGCTGCGAGGTGTTGAGTATTTGTTTGTCCCTGATTATATCGAGGTGAACGGACTAGCGCCTGAACATTATGAATTGTCCATGAAGTACCTGACGGTCTTCACACCTTATTCCAGCTCGGAGTTTGCGGTGCGCCCGTTTATTGAACGGTATCCGATCGAGACGTTGAGACGGATGATGGAATGGACAAGTAGTGACAACGAGCATATTCGCAGACTTGCCAGCGAAGGAAGCCGCCCTATCCTGCCATGGGGTTCCAAGCTGCGCAGTTTGATTGCAGATCCAACACCAACACTTCCCATTCTCCATGCCTTGAAACAGGACGAGTCCCTCTATGTACGGAAAAGTGTAGCCAACCATCTCAACGATATCTCGAAAGACCATCCTCATCTGGTCCTGGATCTGGCTTCCACCTGGTACGGTCAGCATCCACATACCGACTGGATTGTCCGCCACGCAAGCCGCTCACTGCTCAAAAAGGGGCATCCCAAAGCCCTCGCCCTCTTTGGTTATGTTGAGCAGGATGCCGTGCACGTTGAGCAGCTTCAGCTTGCACGGGATACGATTGCCGTTGGTGAAGAGCTGGAATTCTCGTTCGATGTGGTCAATGAGAGTGGGCAGCCTCAAATGCTGCGGATTGAATATGAGATTGGATATATGAAGGCGAGTGGCAAGCAGGCCCCCAAACGTTTCAAATGCTCGGATAAAACATATCCTGTGGGGAGAAGCAAGGTCGCTACGAAGCAATCGTTCAAGGTGATTACCACCAGACGTTACTATGCCGGACTTCATACTTTGACGATCGTGGTCAATGGACAAGCTACTGCTTCGGCAACTTTCGTTCTTGAAGAATAACAACCGGATTGCGTCAATGAGTTATTCACAGCCCATAACCCCGGATAAAAAGATATTCACATGTGGATATCGTTGATATCCCCCTTAACCGAATGCCTGTCTGTCATAGACTCGCTTCGTTTCATGATCGTTTTCGGTACACCCAACTATAGAAGATACGTTCTGCAACCACAGTACTTGAGGCTTCAACACTCACTTTCTTGAACAGACAACAAGCGATGATCTCTTTGGCCCGGTTAAAACAAGGCACAAAAAGATCATCGCTTCGTTACATCCTATTTCTGTATCCTTATTACCACTTCTACGATTAATCTTTTATTTAAACCATCCGCGCTTCACAAACCAGGCCACCATGCTCCCTCCGAGCACAAACATCAGCAGCAGTACGGCACCATACCCGAACTTCCACTGAAGCTCCGGCATATAGGCGAAGTTCATGCCATAAATGCCGGCAATCAGCGTCAGCGGCATAAATACCGTTGTAATAACGGTGAGTGTCTTCATGATCTGATTCATCCGGTTGGAGTTCAGGGAGATATAACTGTCCCGTAGGTCCGAGGTCATCTCCCGGTCCGCCTCGATCATGTCCGTCAGCTTCAGCAGATGGTCATAGATATCTGTAAAATACGCCGTATGCTCCCCCGTCCGCTGCACATGCTGTGAGTTAATAACCCGGTAGAGCAGATCCCGCATGGGTACCACGGTTCGTCTAAGCTTCAGCAGCCGGCTGCGCAGGTCAAACACCTGATTCATCAAGTCTTCCACGGATTCCTGCCCGCCCCGGTTCTCCAGTTCTGCGAGCTCATCCTCAATCGCAAACAGCGACGGGAAGTAATGATCGACAAGCTTGTCCATCACGGTATAGGCAGCAGCCACCGGTCCACGTGCCCAGATGGTACGTTCATGTGCATGATGCAATATGCGCTCCCATGCCTCATCCACCTCTTCCAGTACACCATGATGAAAGGAAACGAGGAAGTTGGCCCCCAGGAACAAATCCACTTCTTCCGCTTCCAGTGTAGTTGGATTAAGCGCATGTAACACAAGAAACTGTAAATTATCGTAGTAGTCCAGCTTCGGGCGCTGCAGCACATGCAGACAATCCTCGATCGCCAACGGGTGAAAATGAAAATATGTATCCAGCAATCGGCTTTCTTCCTCCGAAGGCTGGTTGAAATCTGCCCAGACCCAGGCATAATCCTGCAGGTCCAGCTGTGTCAGGGGAGTATTGATGGAGACCTGATGATCTCGTGTGATGGCGAGTGTACGAATCATAAATTAGACCACGTCCTTGTCCTATATCCTTTACGCTATTGTATAACTTAATCCTCGAACCGTCTCCTGCCAACACATAACATCCATATTATCCACACAATTCGATTGCTGCAGAGACAACAAAAAAAGCCAACCCTGTTGGCTTCTCTCATTCCCTATCCACAGTTCCCTGTATCCACAGGATAATCTAACGTTTGGTTTATCATTCCACGGATGGCTATCCACATATCCAGCCTGTCCACACGTTCATGCACAGGCTTCTCTATCTTATGATTAAAAAATTGTCCACATATCCCGATATTCACACAGTTATGAACAGCTGTGCCAATCTGTTTCGAATGGCTCTTCAGATCACTTTCTTAGAAAATAATCCAGTACAGCAAGCCTGCGAGTACAGCTGTAATCGGAATGGTAATGAACCACGTAATAATGATACGTCCGGCCAAGCCCCATTTGACAGCAGAGAAACGCTTCGCGGAACCTACACCCAAGATGGCGGATGTAATAGCGTGCGTTGTACTTACTGGAAGATGCAGCAGTGTTGCCGTGAATATAACGGAAGCCGCGGACAAATCGGCAGCAAAACCGTTAATCGGTTCAATTTTGAAGATCTTGGTCCCCATCGTTTTGATGATTTTCCAACCACCAATGGAAGTACCCAGTGCCATCGCCGTTGCCGCAGAGATTTTAACCCAGAGCGGAACTTCAAGATGATCCTGCACACCTGCTGCGACGAGCGCAAATGTAATAATCCCCATGGCCTTCTGCGCATCATTCGTACCATGCGTGAACGCCTGCAGTGCAGCCGTGAAAATCTGTACCGTACGGAAACCCTTGTTCACGGTGTGCGGACTGCGTTTGGCAAAAATATATTTGAGAATGGTCATGACCACATAACCTATGGCAAATGCAATCAGCGGGGATAACAAAAGCCCCTCGACGATCTCGATGAATCCGCCCCATTTTACTTTATCGGAACCTGCACCAACAAATACTGCGCCGGCAAGTGCCCCGATCAATGCGTGTGAGGAAGAAGAAGGAATCCCAAACCACCAGGTCACGAGGTTCCAGATAATCGCGGCAATCAAGGTGACTATGACGACCTCTATCCCGTTATCCAGCTTCGTGGGGTCTGTAACACTTCCTCCGATCGTCTTCGCTACTCCCGTAAACATCATCGCACCGACAAAGTTCATGACCGCTGCGAGAATGATCGCCCGTCGCGGGGTTAGTGCCCGAGTGGAGACCGAAGTTGCAATGGCATTCGCCGTGTCGTGAAAACCGTTGATGAAGTCAAACGCCAGTGCAAGGAAGACGACTATACCTAATACCCAAATCGTTGTTTCCATTATTCTCTGGCTCCTTAAGAATTACGCATAATGATGGATTCCAGCATGTTGGCTACATCTTCACAAGCATCCGTAGTTGTCTCAAGACGCTCGTAAATTTCCTTGCGCTTGATCAGTTCAATCGGATCAGACACGGTAGCGAAGAGATGCTTGATGCACATGCGCAATACTTCGTCGCCCTGGTTCTCCAGATCGTTCAGACGAATTGTATATTCGCGGATCGCCAGCAATTTTTTCTGGGACAGCAAATGGATCGCTTTTTGAATTTCGTAAGCCGATTGGCGCAAAATCTCAGCGAACTGCACGATGAATTCATCCGGGTCAGTCAGTTGGTACATATAGAAACGGGAAGCTGTTGCTTCAAGCCCGTCCAATACGTCATCAAGTGTTGTTGTCAATTCCATGATGTCATCACGCTCGATCGGCGTAATGAATGTTTTGTTGAGCTCCATAATGATCGTATGCACATAGTCATCGCACTTGGACTCATATTTTTTCATTTCATTGGTAAACAGAGTTACATCCTGAAGGTTGGAAACATGCTCAGAGAAATAGTCAGCCGCCTGTACGACAGTATCCGCCATATTCTCTAATGTTTCGAAAAATATATCCTTCTTCTTTATCTTCATCGTCCTATCCCCTTTACGAGAAATTGCTGATAACCGTGAAACATGAAATGACAACCTTTGATATCTTATCATATTTGTTTCATGGTTTGTACAAAAGCTGCGATCCTTTTTTATATTCTTATCACATTAATCTGAAATGAATCTTAATTATTTGGAATGGATGGAAAAATGATGCTCAGATTTTACACTGCGTTTACAAAACACGAACCGACAGGATCCGACTTTCGATTTTGGTCCGCTTATTAATGAAGCAAGCGAAGGAATTTGCTCTTGCATTCAACCTTAATTTTGAACTTGATTTTGGACTTCAATATGACTTGCAAAGTCAGGTTGGTTCGGAACGATACTGATAAAGGTCTGGCCTGGAACCAGGGCTGCCTCTGTCCCATTTTGCATAAAACGAATAATATCACCTGGTTTCTTCACCCACTCACCGCGAACCATCCTGCCTTTTTGAAACAAAATTGCTTCCCCGCCCTGGTTCACATTGACGGACAATCGGCCAACGCTGTCGAGCACCTTGTGATCTGCACCCGCTACAATAATATTCGCTGCTCCAATCTGCTCTCCATTATCCTGATCCTGATCGGGCTTGCCATTCACCAGTCTCATATATCGTCCGCTAACTTCATCATAATCATACGTCACCCGGTAACTATCCAATAAATAATGAATATCGAATTGAGCTGCAGGTTCTCCTGCTGTAGTGGAGCCTTCCTCATTATAGATGTAGACGGGAGACTCGGTATCGTGGCTGTACCCTTTGATGTCTGCTCCCTCTCTAAGCTTGTCCACTGAAGTATAAAGATTGTGCGGTGCCTTCCGATCCGAAGATCGCCAGAAGTAAGGTCCGCTGTTCGAAATTTCATCCATGTGCTGCTTCTGCTGCTTTTGCAAAATGGAATACGCCTCTGGGCTGCCGCCCGCATGTACAAGCACACCATCATAACTCTCGCCCAGTTCAATCAGATACGGACGAATACTCCGTACGGGTCCTACGGTCTCTGCACCACCCTGACTCTGGAAGATCGCTATGAACCGGGTAATTCCCCCCTCTGCGAGCACCTCAATAATGATATCTGCCGAGCTCAGACCGGACTGGGGCCGAGCCGCAGGTGCATTGTTAATCATGACTGCAAGCGGTCTCTGCGTAACAGCCTCCTCAACCGGCAAGCCAGTCAGCGGTGCGGTGAACTTCGGAACTGCCGGTTCTTGGTTCTCTTGTTCCACTTCTACAGGCGCAGGGACCGCTTCCTGCTCCGGCGGCTGCGGTGCTTCCTTACTTTGACAAGCTACCAGGCTTATGGCGAGAATCAGTAATGATGCAGCAGTTGCTACCTTCTTCCATTCGAATGACTTCAATCGTTGTACCTCCTGTACAATGGCCCAGGTCTAAGGTGTGGTTGTTTCTGGATGCGGATAACCATTTCACGTTTTTCTTTCCATTTAATCACACGTACCACCATTTGTCTTTGATATAAGGGCATTTTTCTACCCCACGAATAAGAATTTGAAACGATGAATTGGTCATCATATATGTCTTAAATGTGAACTCATCAAAGCTTACTTAAAATTTGAACTAGATTGTGATTTTTATCACAAACAAAAAGACTGTTGAACTATACAATAAAGACATCAAAGGTGATCACTTAGAAAAACCAAAACAAACAACACACACTAGATTCCATGAAGGAGTGGTTTATATGTTCAGCTTCAACCAATGGCTTAGAGAAAACAAAGTGGCAATGTGGATTTTGACAGTACTTCGGGTATACATCGGTTATGATTGGATGACTCACGGATGGGGCAAATTGACAGGCGGCTTCCAGGCTGGCGGTTTCCTCGCTGGGGCAGTTGAGAAAGCAACAGGCGAAAGCCCAACCGTTCAGGCTTGGTGGGGAACGTTCCTTGAGAAATTCGCAGTACCAAATGCCGGATTGTTCGACTTCATCATCCCGCTTGGTGAATTCCTGGTAGGTGTCGGTCTCATCCTTGGCTGCTTCACCACACTGGCTGCACTGATGGCCCTCGTGATGAACTTCGCGTTCCTCTTCTCGGGTACAGTGAGCACGAATGCACAACTGGTTCTGATGCAGATCTTCCTCGTCGTTGCTGGTGCTAATGCTGGTAAAATCGGTTTGGATCGTTGGGTACTGCCTTACCTTCGCGGATTGTTCAGCCGGAACAAAGGTCATCATCCCAAAGATACACCAACCATAAATACAGCTCGAAAAACAGCGTAACGTCCAAAATACCTTATCGGCCCTGCTCCCCATCCCCCGGGGAACAGGGCATTTTTCATGCCTGACTTGCCCCTGCACAGAATCACGTATTATGATGGAACCAGGAACGAAAGTACATGATTAAAAGGAGTACCCCACATGCCGACCAACCGCCGTCTTGAGACCGAGGCTGACTTCCAGGAAGCCATGGAGCTGCAGCACAAGATCCGGGTATTTAAAAATAACCATCAGATTGATTCCGGTGGTGTCATTATCCGTTTTGACAGCCAAACGATTGTAGTGCAGTCCAGTGTCAGTGAACTTGCCTATCATTCCCGCACCGACTGTGAGTTCTTCGAAATTCGAAAATAGATATAGGCTTACACCAAAAAAGGTTCCTCTGCCCAGAATATTGCTGGGTAAAGGAACCTTTTGTTTTTATTATTCAGTAGCGGTTCATGTCTGAATGTCATCGTATATTGAGGGCCTTACCGTAAAGCAATACTTCGTGTCTGCTCCAAGTTACACGCCGTCACCGAATTGCCAGCAGTTTAAACTAAGTGTTCCATACGGATAAGACTGGAACAAGCGCTTCGCTTTTCGAGACATGTCTGCTGTACCCATGGCATAGAACAAGGGAGCCAAGTGTTCCGTTCCATAAGATGGTACCGCCGTCCGGGCATTCGGAGCTTTTTTGTCATATTGAAACAGCTCTCTCGTGTTCCACTTCTCCAGCCGCTCTTCCATCCAATCATCGAACTCTACGGCCCAATCCTCGGGTGCATCTTCGTCACTACCGAGTAGTCGCAGATTATGAACGGTACCGCCGCTGCCTATGATCAGTACATTGTCATGACGCAGCTGTTCAAGCATCCGGCCAATATCGTACTGCTCCTGCGGTGAACGCAGCGAATCTACAGACACGACAACGACAGGGATATTCGCCTGCGGATACATATGCAGCAGCGGCACCCAGACTCCATGGTCCAGACCTCTGCCTCGAATAGGCTGATGCGGCAGATTGCTGCGTGTAAAGAGGGCGCAGATCTCACTTGCGAGTTCCGAGTGCCCTGGAGCTGGATAATCAATGGTATACATATTAGAGGGGAATCCGTAGAAATCATGCAAGGTCTGATGTGTATCGTCCATCGTCACGGACGGCTCGGGACAATCCCAATGCGCCGTAAATACGACAATGGCTTTTGGAGCCGGCAGCCTGTTTCCAAGCTGTTTCAGAAATTGAGTGTAGTCATTGCTCTCTACCGCCATAGCGGGAGAACCATGCGCAATGAAAAATGCGGGTAATGTCATTGCTGCCAACCTCCAGACACGGATAGAATGGTTACGCTTCTATACTACTCCTCTATTCTACCGCGTAGAAGGCGCTTTTCCAAGCTGACATCCCGAAACGGCCCATCACGCCGTTCCGTCCTCCACTTTATCGTTCTGTTCCCCATACCATTATGTGTTTATGTGCTTAATTGCCTCAAGCGTCCTCCAAGCCATTAAATCATCCAGTGCTGCCAATCCTGTTCGATCTTCTGACGTTCGCCGAGCCATTCCCGGGTACGCGTGATCAGCTGCTCCCGCTCTTTGCCGGAGGAGAAGGTATGATCCCCCTGGAAAATAATCTCCTTGTCGCAGCGCCCTTCCTGACGCATCCAGAATACCTTCTGATACAGGAAAGCATAGTCTACAGGAATAATGTCATCCGATGTACCGTGCACGACCAGAACATCGCCGTTAAACTTAACGGCTTCCTGGAATGGTTGATGCTCAGCCAGAGACTCGAAGAAAGCCGGAGTGAACTTGTAAGCGAGATAATCGGCAGAGCCCTGCTTCACACCCAGATCGTACACCTCACGCCCCGTAATCTTCACAATGTCATTGAACGGATATCCCACCGCAGACCACATGACCAGATTCTTGACGCGTTTATCACGGATGGCCGTCAGAAGAGCAACTGCTCCACCCAGACTGTGACCGATCAAGGTCACACGGGTTGGATCCACATCACTGCAGTTCACTGCGTAATCCAGCACGGAACGGGTCTGGGCGATCATGGAATCCAGCCCTTCAGCTCCATATTCACCACTGCTCTCCCCGCAGCCGATGTAATCGAAGCGCAGTACCAGGTATCCATCCTCAGCCAGTTCACGTGCGGTCTTCACGAACAGGCGGTCCACGCCAATCCGGCTCCCGACAAAACCATGGCAAATGACCGCCAAAGGCACACGCTGCTGGTGATTCCCCTCCTTGATATCCCTGACTACGGGATAATGAATTGTAGCTGTTAATTCTTCCTGTCCATGACGGATACTGATCTGACGCTCCATGCTAATTTCCCCTTTCCATTCTTGCCGTTACTCGTTCATTCATTTGATTGTATATAAATCCGATAAGTTTAATGAGTATTAAGATGTTATTAGTATAATATCATCCCGGGAACCTCAAGTCAACGTGGGGAAACGCCTGTGCAGCAGGCAATTTATGATTTATAGATGGAACGTTATAAAATCTTTAGAATTCGTGTGTATCTTCAATGTATCGGCAAAGTTATGCCTGGATTGAATGAAAAAAATCGAATTCTTCTTGGCATTCTTGTTTTTACGAACATGGAAATTTTAGGTACAATATAAACTCAACTATTCGAAGGAAACGGAGACGGCAGTAAGGAGTAACAGCCTTGAATACGACTGCCAGGAAATCATCATGAACGAAAACATTCTGATTGTAGATGACGAAAAGGATATTGTAGCGCTGATTCATCAGACACTTGCACAGGAAGGGTATAACGTGTCCACGGCATCAAGCGGCACCGAGGCTTTACAGCTTCTCGGTAATCCGCCGGATCTGATTCTGCTGGACATTATGATGCCCGGCATGAGCGGGTTCGAGCTCTGCCGGCTGATTCGGGATGAGGTGAGCTGTCCCATCCTCTTTCTCAGTGCGAGGCAGGCCGAAATGGACCGGATTCAAGGGTTATCCATCGGCGGCGATGATTATATGACGAAGCCGTTCAGTCTTGGGGAATTGAAAGCAAGAGTGGCTGCCCACTTGCGCCGTTCCCGTCGCGATGGCGTTCAGCCGCGCGAGAATGAGCCTGCGTTTTACAGATACGGATCTTTGCAAATGGATCTGAAGGGGCGCACGGTCATGATCATGCAGCATGCCATCCCGCTCACCCTCAAGGAATATGATCTGGTGGAACTGCTGGCCACGCATCCCGGGCAAGTTTTCTCCAAGGAACAGCTGTATGACCGCATCTGGGGTCTCGAGGCAACGGGGGATACTACCACGATTACGGAACATGTCAAAAAAATAAGGGCCAAGCTGGCAGCAGCTGACCCGGATCATGCCTATATCTCGACGGTATGGGGTGTCGGGTACAAATGGGAGCCCGTACGATGATTAAGGAACGCTGGCCGATCAAAAAACAACTCGTCTGGGCATTTGCACTCGTGATGGGGATCAGCATCGTATTGACACTCCTGACCTGGGCCGCCGGGATATCATTTCTCTTCTCCAACCAGTGGCTGCAGCCTGCCAACTATTATGAGTCTCGAATCCCCGACATTCAGCACACTGTGCAGGAGCAGGCGAAGCAGCAGATCAAGTGGACCGACACCGCCAATCAGGCCAAGCTGGAACAGCTGCTGCCTCCGGAAGGCATCACCTATCAGGTTGTGGATACCCATGGAAGCAGAAGATACGGAACGATTCAGGAGCAGATCGTGGAGAACGAAACGGACCTGCTGAGCAGGCTGAATAGCAAAACAATCACAGATAGTACACTTGGGTTAGGCGGACTGGTTACGCTCATCTCGCCACTAAGCGGAGATCACGGAATGTATTCAGGGGCTCTTGTGCTCCAGTACCGATTGGAAACCAGCCCTTCTCCATCCATATCGCCCGTCTGGACGAATACGTTTCTCGTGCTAATGCTGGCTTCTCCCTTCGTATACATTGCGGCAGCAACCTGGTTTGTAGCTGGAAGAGTGGGTCGCAACGTAAACCGGCCGATTCAGGACCTCATTCTGGCTTCCAAACGCATCAAGGAGCAGGATCTGGACTTTATTTTGGATAACCACGCGCCTAATGAGCTCGGACTTCTCTCCGCCTCCTTCGAGGACATGCGCAAGGAACTGAAGAGCGCCCTAACCCGGGAGTGGAAGCTTCAGCAGGAACGGAGTGAACTGATGGGCGCGATCAGCCATGATTTCCGCACACCAATGACGGTGATTCAGGGTCATGTGGAGCTGCTTAAGGATTCACCCGCACATGTTGTTCATACAGCCGAAAGTATGAGCAATCATCTGGACGTCATTGACCATAATGTGAAGCGAATTAATCGGCTCATTCAGGATATGACGGTAGCCGCAGGCACCGATTTTGATTATTTTCCGCTTCGCCGGGAAGCTGTTGATCCTTCCTCCTTCTGGGAAATGAAGCAGCGGGAGATCGGTTTCCTGTGTTCCAGTCAGCGTGTACATTTGGAATTCAAACTCGTGGATCGAAGGGCGGACAGTTCTCCGCCCCTCCAGCTGGATGTACAGCGGGTGGGACAGGTGCTGGATAACTTGGTGGCTAACAGCTTGCGTTATGTACCCCCGCAAGGGGAGATCAGACTACATGTGGATATACAGGATGTTCATATCATGCAGGTTACTGTCTGCGATACAGGGCCAGGCTTTACAGAAGCGGATCTGCCGCATTTGTTTGACCAGTTCTATCATGGCCACCGGGGACAGACCGGACTGGGCCTGTTCACGGCCCAACGCATCGTGGAGAAGCACGGTGGAACCATTTGCGCCAGTAACCTGCCTGAAGGTGGTGCATGCATCTCTTTTAAACTCAATACTGCAGGGTGATCACGGATTTAATGTCCTATTCGTAGCTCCGGCGAAACATCTCATGGGTCTCTACTTGACCTTCCCAGCGATGCTCACGGGCAAAATCGGAACTCTCCCAGAAGCTGCCCGTTTTATCGGGCCCCTCTCCAAGCTCGACTGCAAACTCGGTATCCTCTGCAGGCCCTTGTCCCATGGGAACCACTTCATCCTTCACGCCACGGGAGTTGCTGTTCAGCAGCAGCTTCCGTGTTAATTCGTTGTTATTATGATTGGCTTGATTCATGTCTGCACACTCCCATTACTGTTTTTTCATTTGAAATGCTACTATTGTGTTGGAATCGGCCAGCCTTTATTCATCCTTCACACAATCGTTGGATATGAGCTCGGCCTATGAATATTTCACAGGAAAAATGGGGAAATTAACCGATAATATGTACATGCATAATGACCTCGGATTCCTTCCGGCGAAAGGGATAGAATTCATGGAACATCTTATCGAATGGATACGTGATCATGGCAAGCTGGTGTTGTTATGCACCTGTGTCATTCTGGCCTGCGTAGGGCTATGGCTGAATCACAAGCAGCTTTTTTATAAGGAATGACTTTGCGAAACGAGAGCCCTTCCCGTATACTAAAATACCGTCAGGGTCTTCAGGAGACTGGGGACCTGTAACGTGTTCAGACAGGGGGAGCAATCATTGGGGATTTCCTATAAAAAGCTTAAAGAAATACAAAACCGGCAGATGACCGAGATGAGCCGGATGACGCCTGAAAATGTAAAATTGTTCGACCAGATTAGCGGCATTGCCCGCCGCACCGACGCAGATGAAAGAACGCAGGAAGAATGGATTTTGGCTGAAGGAAAAGCCATTGTACAAGCCCAGCGGGACGGACAATCTGCCCGGGAACGATATGGAGCGGACCTGGAACAGGATATCCATACACGCCTGAATGCAGGTGTAGGAGCATCAAGTTCTTCGTCCGTATTTGTGGGTAGGAACTCATCGAAAAAAACGAACGCCGATAAACCAGCTAAGCCAGCTGCAGCATCTAAGGACAATGAAGATATGAACGGAGAGGATTCCGGCCCAGTTAAACGTACACCCAAGTGGTATGTGATGATTGCCTGGGCAGCCATTTCCTTTGTCATGCTCATTCAGGGCGCAGCCGGGCTATTTATCGGCTGGAGCGGTGGAGATACGGAACCATTCAGTCATATCAGTCTGTTTTCGATTATCATTTCAGCGGTTGGCGGGATTGCTCTAGTAGAGATGCTTCGCCGCCTGGCGGAAAGGCCGGATGATCAAGGCAAGGATATGACCACCAAGCCCCAGGTTAACCTGAAAGGCATTGCGATCTATATCGTCATTGTTGTGCTTGTCCTGTTCGTCGGTTATCCGCTGCGGGACAGTCTTCCGGTATTTTACTTAGCCCCGTGGGTTAGTCTTGTGATTGGTATCGTGGGGCTTGCTCTACTGAGACCGCTCTTCGGGCAGAAAAAGAAATAAACCAAAAAGGGGCCATGATGGCCCCTTTCTTCATTACTCGTCTTTTTTTCAAACCTATCCTCGAAAGTACCTTTCAAAGCGTTGGTGTCACATCGGGTTCGCCTTTTTCAGTACTGGACTGGTTCCGCTGTTTGATCCCCTTGCCAGGCGTTTCACCGAATTCGCGTTTGAACATGCGGATAAAATAGTTAACCTCCATGCCAACCATCTCTGCCGCCTCTCTCACACTTGCACGTGGATGCTTGTCCAGCCATTCGGATGCTTTTTGCAATCTCAAATGCTGCATATATTGATGCCCGGTCACACCCTGGCGCTGATGAAACAAACGATTGAGATGCTGCACGGAGTATCCCACGGCTTCAGCTACATGCTTTAATAACAGATCATCCTGGTAGTGGGCATGCATCAATGCAACCGCACGGGTAAATGCCTCACTTCCCGGATCGGACTCGCGCTGATCAGACACCACAGAGATACGACTCGTTTCAGATAAATCCGCTCTCTCCTGCGTCGATACGGACCTGGCGATGTCCAAAATGAACTGGTAGACGATAAGTGACGTATCCCAGACACCAGACTTCCCATCGTCCAGCCCATGCCAGAGGTCCGCCATTCGCGACCAGAACTGTTCAAAGTCGGATAGGGCTCTCGGCCCCTCATGCAATAACCCGGCTGATTGGAGCACCGATCCGGCTGATCTGCCGCCAATCCCGATATACCCGAGCTCCCCGTTCGTCCTGGAATGCGGGTAAAACTCATGGGCTACTCCCGGTTCGCCTACCCACAATTGGCCAGCTCCTACAGGCCACGAACCCCTCCCCGGAATTTTAAGTTCGCCTGCGGCGCTGCGCGACAGGAAGAGCTGATGCACCGGAAACCCTTCCGGCCTGAGCTGCACTTTCTGCTCGTGTGTTCCAATACAATACAGATACAGAGGCAGCCGGGAATCCGGCAGCCCGGTCAAGCGAAATGCAAGCATCCCATCATTCCTTTCCGGATCATGCGCTTCTTCCCTCCATTATCCTCCTGCTGGCCCGGCCCAGCAATGGCCTAGAGAACCTTTTTGACGACAAAAATTGTACAGCGACCTTTGTATCTTTCCATAATAAAATAATCCCTCTCTCTGTCCGAGAAAGGGATTATTTATGAGTTCATTCGTATGCTTGAGAGTTAACTCTGTTTGTTGCCTATCAGGCCGGATTGTTGGTAGACGATTCATTTCCAGCAGGTGCTTGAGTATCACCTGAACCATTCGTACCGCTCTCCGGATTGGTTATTGGTGTACCGGGATTGCCGCTCCCTTGATCGGTGCTAGGTGCCGGAATGTCAAAGCTGGATTCGTCCGACTTGGTATTAGTATTCATTTTCGAATCACTTGCTACGGACACGACCAAAATTTTGTATTTCCCTGTAGAAAAAGCAGCTCCATCTGAATCTAGAGTTCCCATATCAAGGGTCACTGATGCGGGGTTACCTCCACCAGTACTTACACTTGTTACTGCTTTCCCAGCATCCACTTTATCGTTCGATGCTTTAACAATGAATACATCATAACGCGAAATTCCAGACTCATTGCTAGGCTTGTTAAAATTAACATTAATGGACGAACCACTCACTGTGGCTGACACACTCGTTACTTTTTCAACAGGTACTGGTGTCTGCTTCTTCGCATTTATCGTGAAGGTTGGCGATGAAGCCAAGCTGGATTCACGTTTGGTGTCTGATGATTCAGAGAGAATGTAAGCAGTGTATGCTTTGCCTGCTACAATAGTTTGGCCGTTGATATCAAGTAAAGCATTTGTAAGCAAGGAAGGACTTCCGTTAATCTCTACCGATCTATTGTTATTGCCTTTTGCAATGGATTTTGCTGTGTTAAGATCAAATGCGCTGCCCGTAGGAGCAACCATCAAAACATAACGCCCAATTCCTGTTTTTGAAGAAGGTTCACTATAATTTACGGTTACATCCGTTGCATCCCCAGCTGCTTGCTCTTCTTTTTTAACTTCGACTTTCACATTATTCACTGCGCCAACAGCTGTATTGGATGCGAGTGTAATTACATTGGAGCCAGATGACAATGCATTCGCAAGAGAAGCATTACCATTCACCGCCATGACATACACCCGATAACCCACACCGTTTACAATTGGACTACCATCCACTGTTTTCGAGTTGCTTGTGAAGTTCACCGTCTGATTGCTTCCATTCTTGCTGACATACGTATAATTCGCACTGCCCACAGCATTTGCAGCCGACAGATTGAAGCTGGTATTCGTGGATTTCACGACAAACACCCGGTAGTGATTCACATTGGTCTCATCCGCCGATTTGGTGAACGTTACGCGCAGATCGCGTCCGTCCTGATTATCGCCGATATCGCTTGCCGCTACGTTACTCGGAGCTGTTATCGCTGCATTTGGAGTCAATGTAATCTGTGACGAGTACGAAGACAACGCGTTCTGACTGGAGTTGCCGCTTGTGCTTACCGACAAGACGAACACACGATAAGTCACGTTATTGGAAACTCTGTATCCATTCGTATCTACCATGCTGCTTGGCAGTGTAACCGACAGGTTGCCACCCGTTTTGTTCACTTGGTAGTAGTTGTTCGAAGCATTAGCCGCGCTCAGGGTGAAGCTTCCTGCGTTACCGGAACGAACCACGTACACCCGGTAAGCCGAAACTCTGGACTCATCCGATGCTCTGTTGAAAGATACCCGCAGATCCCGTCCATCACCATAGTCACTGACATCCGAGACTGCCAGGTTATTAACAGCTCCTGCATTTCCATTCGTCGTCAATCTCAGTAAAGTGGAGGAAGAGGACAACGCATTGGTGTAGTTGTTTTGCTGATTGCCCACAGCCATGACGTAAATCCGGTAATCCTGCAGATTCGTTACGTTATAACCGCTTGTATCTTTCATTGATGAAGGCAATGTTGTGGTAATATTGCTGCCTGTTTTGTTCACGGTATAGTACAGGCTCGAAGACAGATTGCTTGCCGTCGCCAGATTGAAGCTGCTGGCCACCGAGTTGCGCACAACGAAGATGCGGTAGCTCGCTACCTTGGATTCGTCGGAAGAGCGATTGAAGCTCACCAGAATGTCACGACCATCTCCATAGTCTGAATTATCCTTGACTTGTGTAATGACTGGCGCCGTTGCCGTATTCACGCCAAGTGTCAGTGAAGAGGATACGGAAGACAGCTTGTGGTCTGCAGCGGCCGCATTGGAGCTGACCGACATGATGTATACGACATAGGCGGTGCCGCTGCGAATTAATTCCCCGGACGTATCACGCGTGGAAGAGGTGAGCTGACTTTTGACCGCTGTGTTGTTTCCTTTATAGATGATCGTTGAATTCGAGCTGGATACTTTATTCGCCGCAGTCAGATTGAAGGATGAAGCATCCTTCGCTTTGACGACAAATGCACGATAATAGGTAATATTCGACGTGCTGCTTGGCTGATTGAAGTTGATCTCCAGGTCACGACCATCTCCGTAGTCACTGATATCGGCAATGCGAAGACTGGTGACCGGCTGAACTGTTGTTTTCACATTATTTAATTTCAAAGACTGGGCAGACCAAGCAAGTACATTTTTGTAACTATTGCTGCTGTTGCCCATGGTCAGGACATACAAACGATAGGTTTCACTCGTATTCAGCAGATCTCCGTTAACGTCACGTGTCTGCGCATTCAGGGTCAATTTCGGGTTACTGCCATTTGGAGACACCGAAGTGTAGTTGCCAGATGGCACCACTGAAGCAGCAGACTCGTTGAAGCTGTTCACATCACGGGTTTTCACCAGCATAATGCGATATTCGGATACAGCCTTTTCTGATGTTGGGCGCGTGAAGCTTACCGTCAGATCCCGACCATCTCCGTTACTTCCCGAAACGGATCCGTAGATGTTCCAGGCCGCAGCTTTCGTGTCATCGACAGGAGGCGTGGACGTTGTTTTGATATCCACCCGCTGTTGGCGGGAGTTCCAGAATACTTTCTCTCCAAATGCTTCACTCACAAAGCGAATAGGGACCATCGTGTTACCCTTGATCGTACTCGCAGGCACGTCCAGCGAGACCGCTTCTCCGTTAATATAAGCTGTCTTGGAACCCAGTGTCAGTGAGACCTCCTGATCTCCGCGAGTCGCTGTAATGGTTTTGGTTTTGTTCGTATATCCCACTTTAGCATCCAGTCCTTCAAAAATGGACCTTAGCGGAACCAACACCCGTCCGGCTTTCATGACAGGCGCTTGCGCAGAAGAGAGCTCGGCATCATTGATATAGATACTGATTCTTGCTGCTGCATCGATTACTGTTGCTGGCAAGGCTGACATCAGCATGGCTGATACGGCCAGTGCGGACATGACCTTTTTAACTTGACGTCCTCCGGCTTTTTTCATATTGAATATCCCCATTCTCTTTTTAGATGATGAATTGAATTGTATTAGAGCGGATTTCACTTGATTTTATTCCTGTAATTTCCTGTGCACATCTAAGACGTCTGAACCTGATCAAAAGTTTCCAATCGCTCAAAAAATATTTTCGCAGAAAAGTTCTTCCACCATCTACCTGCGAAAGGTTAAAAATAACAGAACATTTTGTCATTATTCCGAAACAACATCCGCAGAAAATTGGGTTAATGTATAAACAATCAATCCGTTTCATTTTCAAAATTCACGGGAGGTTTACAACAATGACATCATTGTACTCATCTGCCAGACGCCAAGGGCTCCGCATGTTCATGACGGTCACAGCTGTTGCTGTATTAATGCAGACCGGTGCCGCTGGGATCACGGCAATGGCTGCTGCAGCCCCATCCGATTCCGATGTGAAAGTAACCACCAGTAGTTCGACCGCCATTTATAACACATTTCAATCCACACTCCAAAAAAAGAACGGCTTATCCGCTGCTGACACCTATCTGGAAGCCAATATCGATAAAGTAACTACCCATCACGCGACCCTAATTGTACTGCAGTTGGAGAATGCCCGCATCAAGGGATTAACTGCCATGACGGACCGCATGCTGGTTCCCAATGTTCAGGATAAGATGATCAAGGCCTACAAGTGGAAGGACAGTTTCACCCAGCTGATGGAGCGTACCAAAGACTCGGAACTCCGCGCATTGCTGAAGGAAGCCCGGGACAGCGGTTACCGCCTTGTGATGCTGGAAGGCTCCCTCTATCCGATCATGAATTATATGGCTTTTCAAAAATATAATTCGCATGTCAAACCGGATATCAAACAGTACATCAACATCATGGCGGTCGAGACTGGCAACCTGGCTGCTGAGGATGGCGCACTCATCATTGGTTATCAGGAAATGCTGAATCGGGCATTGAATCAGGAACGTTTCTTGCAGGATTATCCGAAGTCTAATCGGGTCAAGCAGGTACGAACTTTGCTGAACAATTATACGCTGTATACCTTTTATGGCCTGAACAATACACCATTGTTTGATTACGAAACCAACTCCATGGTGGCGAATGCCCAAAAAGGGTACATGGCTGTGCTGCAGCGGAATCCATCCGAGGATAGTGACTTGCTGGCTAAACTGGGTGCCTTCATGGACGTCGTAACCGATGCCAAATACCAAAAGACTTCCGCTGTAGAAAAGTGGCTGGATCAGAAAGTTCCTACCGGCAGCTACACCGGATTCTAAAACCATTCATCCCATTAAAAATGCATCCGCTGCAAAATGAAAAACCGCCACAGGATACGCTCCCATGGCGGTTTTTCAGTGTGATCAACCCTGCTGAATCGGCTTGATCATATGGTTATATTCATGTCCTGCAATGACAATGACATCATCCTTCGTATAGCCCTGCCGTTCATACAGCATCAAGGCACGTCCATTATCACGTTCGACAATAAGAGCCACCCGTTCATGCCCGAGTTCCCTTCCCTGCTGCTCAAAAGCAGCCATCAGAGCCCGGCCGATCCCCTGTCCCTGATAGGATTCGCTTACCGACAGCGTATCCAGATAATATTCGCCGGGACGAGTTTCTTTGATTATTGCATACTTCTCATCCTGACTGCGTCCTGGCCGATCCAGAATCGGCTGGTCCAGACGATCCGCTTCACTACCGTCGTAGGCTACGAGAATACCGGCAATGTCCTTATCATGTTCCATCACCGTTACATGGCGATAGCTGATCCGGTTGTCCTCCTGCATATAAAACTGCTTCAGAATCTGCATTGCCTGCTCGTGATCGGACTCGCCCGCCAGCGCATAAGCAATGTCTCCTATCGCCTGATAGAGCAGTGGAATGACTTGATCTGCATCCTCCCTGCGTGCTGGCCGCAGCTGGAGATGGGGTTCATTGCTGCCCGGTTGCTTCACCTGATCACTCATCAGATTAACATGTTGAAGAGGTTCAGATTTTTGTTCAGCTCGGTATAGGCAATGCCTTTGCGATTCATGCGTTCAATCAGAGGCTGATAGTCTTCCTTGTACATGAGCTCAATGCCTACCAAGGCAGGACCATTCTCTTTGTCATGCTTCTTCGTATATTCAAACCTGGTGATATCGTCATTCGGTCCGAGCACTTCCTCCAGGAATTCACGCAAAGCACCGGCGCGCTGCGGGAAATTCACCATAAAGTAATATTTCAGACCTTCATAGATCAGGGAACGTTCCTTGATCTCCTGCATCCGGTCGATGTCGTTGTTACCGCCGCTAATTACGCAGACTACGGTCTTGCCCACAATTTGCTCACGATATTGCTCCAGTGCAGCAACAGCCAGTGAACCGGCGGGTTCAACCACGATTGCATTTTCATTATACAGCTCAAGGATGGTCGTACAAGCCTTGCCCTCAGGCACCTTCACGATGTCATCCAGCGTGCTGCTGCAAATGTTGTAAGTCAGGTCTCCTACCCGCTTCACTGCAGCGCCATCCACGAATTTATCGATATCATCAAGCGTGACAACCTGTTTGCGGAACATGGCCTCACTCATGGAAGCAGCGCCGAGAGGCTCCACACCAATAATGCGCGTTTCCGGGCTGACCGTCTTCATGTAGGTTCCGACGCCAGCAGCGAGACCACCGCCGCCAATCGTAACGAATACATAATCTGCATCCTCATCGAGGCTTTCCATGATCTCCATCGCAACCGTACCATTACCCGCAATAATTTTGGGTTGGTCAAACGGATGAATGAACGTCATCCCCTGTTCATCACATGCACGCATAGCTTCTGCATACGCATCATCATACGTATCCCCAATCAGCACGACTTCTACGTTGCTGCCGCCGAAGCGTCGTACCTGTTTGACCTTTTGATTCGGTGTTGTGCTCGGCATGAAGATTTTGCCGTGTATTCCGAGGGCGTTACAGGAAAAGGCAACACCCTGTGCATGGTTCCCTGCGCTTGCGCAGACAATGCCCTTCTCCATTTCAGCCGGAGTCAGACTGCGGATCATATTGTAGGCACCACGAATTTTGAAAGAGCGCACCACTTGCAGATCTTCCCGCTTGAGATACACATTGCAATTATATTTGGTCGACAATACAGCATCCCGCTGCAGAGGCGTTCTTACAATAACTTCACGCAGCACATGATGTGCGCGTACGATATCTTCCATGCCAACACCGGCATGGCCGGAATTTTTATTTTCCGTTGATTCTTGTTCCACTGGTTTCATCTCTTCTCCACACTCCGCTTTGTCTTGGTTGGCAATGCAAGCATTGCTTTTTCTGTTATTGTATCACTTTTGACCTAAGCTTGCGCCAAGGCCTCAACGATTTGCCATCCGCAAAATTTCATCAATAATAATCTGCGGGTCGGTAAAGGTGACCATATGTCCCGATTGACCTGCTTCGATCCAATGTCCGTTCGCGAGCTCTTGGGCTGTCTTGCGGTGAGCCGACACAATGGCAGGTCTAATTTTATGCTCTCCCTGTCCTGCCTTAGTGCCAGAAATAATCCGGACTTCCAGATCTCCCAACTTAGGAGGAGTATTCCGCATTGAGGCCAAATCATCCAGAAACGCCACCGATTCAGCAGCCATGGTACGTGCTGCCTGTACAGTGAAGTCTTCCTCTCGGTGATCTCGTGCAACATCGTCCGGTTGAACCTGGCCCGGTTTGCTGCCCATTTTCCGATACAGCCCTGTACGTGCCATCCAAGGAAGCAGCCAACGGTTCACGGCAAAACTGGTTTTGGCCAGAGCGGAGAAATACAAGTCACAGTTCTCGTCGGATGGATCGACCAGTATCAGTCCTCTAATGCGAGACAGATCCGCAGCTGCCGCAGCTCTGACGACTGGCCCTCCCCAGCTGTGCCCCACCAGAATGAAAGGGCCTGGCCCAAGTGCTGTCAGCAGATCGCCCAGATCCTCGGTAAGCCTGCGGAGAGTCCGCTGCTCCGTGTCGGCCTCACTCCGTCCCAACCCGGAACGATCATAGACCACAGACTTTGTATGTTCGGCCACTTGAGGCGCCACAAGTCCCCACGCCGATCTGGAAAAGCCCATGCCTGATTCAAAAACAACGATGGGGTGACCGGCTCCCTTCGACATATAATGAAGCTTGCGGCCATCTCGTGTGTGGATAAATGCACTTGAACCATACGAATGATTGGCATGAATAGCGTTCATAGTCCCCTCCTGCCCTGTTTACGAACGTTGTCATTTCTAGTCCTATCGCTCTAAATGAAAATGATTATCAATTACTTAAGTATAGGATAATTCCTCCTGTAAAAGCAAACCAAAAACCCGATCCATTCAAGGATCGGGTCTATATTAAACTGGAGAATTAAGTCGATTATATCGACTACCTTTGCATCTCACTTACTTACTATATCATTCGTGTGCTACGCTCGGATTCCATGATCTTTGCTGTTCAACTGATCGAGCAATTGATTCATGGCTTCTTCACTCATCGCTCCCCCACTGAAAGCAACCAAGGCACGCAGTGGCATATATTTCATCATGGCAGCCATCATATCTGCATGCTCACCCTCATCATCGCCACCCATGCCGCTGGCTTCCTGGAATTGCTGCATGGCTTGCTCCAACAGCTCTTTGTTGGCTGGATCGCGCTGTATGTCTCCGAGCGTGCTATTACGCGTGTATGTGGGAATGAATGTTGCTGTGGATTCCACTTTAACACGTTTGATCAGATGAATGTCCTTGGAGGAACTGCCCACTAGAATATCAAACTCTCCAGTCTCTACGTGCCAGTCTTTCATGTCCACATTGTAATAAGCAAACGACCGTTTGTTTAACGTAAAGCGAACCACCTCGGAAGCCCCCGGCTCCAGCTCCACTTTGGCAAATGCCTTCAGTTCCTTCACCGGACGAATCACTGTACTTTCCACATCACTGATGTACAGCTGCACGACTTCTTTGCCCGCCCTGTCTCCGGTATTGGTAACTTTCACGCGTACTTCAACTTCATCCTGGTCTGTCAGTTCAGTCCGGTCCACTGTTAGATCGGTATATTCGAATGTTGTATAACTCAGTCCATAGCCAAATGGAAATAACGGCTCGATCTGTTTCTTGTCATAATATCGGTAACCTACGAAGATACCTTCCTTGTATTCCACCCGATCTCCTTCACCCGGAAAGTTAAGGAAAGACGGATTATGACTCAGCTGTGCGGGGAACGTCTCTGCCAGTTTGCCTGAGGGATTCACCTCGCCGTACAACAAGTCAGCAATCGCTCCGCCAACAGCCTGCCCGCCCAAATAAGCTTCGAGTACAGCCTTCACTTGTGGCAGCCAAGGCATTTCCACGGGTGAACCATTGCTGAGCACAACAACGATACGTGACTGAACCTTGGCCACCTCTTCAATCAGGCGGATATGGTTATCCGGCAAGCGCAGATGGGAGCGGTCATATCCTTCAGACTCATAACGGTCTGGTAAACCGACAAATACGACCGCTGTATCCGCAGCCTTTGCAGCCTGAACCGCCTCTGTCATAAGCCGATCATCCACATCATCAGCTTCAATGCGGTAACCCGGAGCATAGGAGATCTCTGTCTCCGTTCCTGCAATCCGGGTCATCTCTTCCACAATATCATCGACTTGGGTCGGATTGATGTGAGAGCTTCCTCCACCCTGAAAGCGCGGTTTGCGGGCAAAGGCTCCAATCAGCGCAAGCTTGCCTTCACGTTTCAACGGAAGCAGCTGATCTTCATTTTTCAACAAAACCATACTCTCCGATGCAACTTTGCGGGCAAGCTGATGGTGTTCGTTCTTATTGTAGGTAGCGCCCTTACGTTGCTGATCCGCAGCCTTGAAGATAAGTGTAAGCAGACGTTCTACCGCCCGGTTCAGCTTCTCCAGTGACAGCTTGCCATTCTCGACTGCTTGAATAACCTTGCGCTCTCCGATCCCACCACTTGCAGGCATTTCAAGCTCCAGCCCTGCGGAAAGCGCATCTGCACGTTCATTGACAGCACCCCAGTCGGACACAACGAGACCCTCATGTCCCCATTCTTCCTTCAGAATATCGGTGAGCAACCACTCATTTTCACCTGCATATGTACCGTTCACCTTGTTGTAGGAGCACATCACTGTCCAAGGCTGACCATCCTTCACGGCACCTTCGAAACTGGCCAGGTAAATCTCACGGAGCGTGCGCTCATCTACCACCGCATCAATGGACATGCGCCGCTCCTCCTGATTGTTCACCGCAAAGTGTTTCAGCGATGTTCCCACACCCTGACTCTGTACACCCTGGATATGGCCGGTAGCCATGTGTGTAGATAGAAGCGGATCTTCGGAAAAGTATTCAAAATTCCGTCCGCCGAGTGGCGAACGCTTAATGTTAACGCCTGGCCCCAGCAATACGCCTACTTCTTCGGCCTGACACTCTTCACCCAGCGCCACTCCAACTTGGCGCGCCAGATCAGTATCCCAAGAGCTGGCTAATCCTGCTGCGGATGGGAAGCAGGTCGCTGGCACACTTGACGTCAAGCCCAGATGATCCGCGCTTCCATCCTGTTTCCGCAGGCCATGCGGCCCGTCTGTCACCATGATGGAAGGGATACCGAGACGCTCTACCCCTTTCAGATGCCAGAAGTCCAGTCCGGAGCACATGCCTGCTTTTTCCTCCAGTGTCATCTGCTGTACCAGTTCCTTGATGTTTCGTTCCATAATAACCCCTCCAGTTCATGGTGGTGCTTAAGTGCTATAGTAACTAAGCATACAAGCTTATGTAGTACGCATTCAAATGATTACCCGGTTAGTAACGTTTACATAACACCCTCAATTCATTCGGGTAGATCAGCAAAAAGAGGCAGCCCGATCCTTTCAGATCAAGCTGTCCCCTGTCTTGCCGATATAGTCTGGCTCCAGATTTATTACCCAGATGCAATAATCAGGTTTACGCCTGAGCTTTAAACCATGCTGCCGCCGCCAATGCCTCGGTGCGGGTCAACTGATGTCCCTGACGCTCCCAGTGCGTTTTCACATCTGCACCTGCACCACTAAGAAGTGATGCCAGTTCTTCCGTTTCCCGTCTCGGTACAATCGGATCGTTCTCTCCTGCACCGATGAAGACAGGCAATCCGTCCAGATTCGGCAGTTCGAGTCCGCGCAGAGGTACCATCGGATGATGCAAAATCGCGCCTTTGAATACGTTAGCCTGGTGGAACATCAAACTAGCCGCAATATTGGCACCATTGGAGTAACCGAGTGCATAAACATTGTTACGATCGAATCCGTACTCCGCTGCTGCTGCATCCACAAATGCACCCAGCTCCGCTGTCCGTGCAATCAGATCCTCTTCGTCAAACACGCCTTCGGCCAAGCGGCGGAAGAAACGGGGCATCCCGTTCTCCGACACGTTACCGCGTACACCCAGCATGGCTGCTCCTGGCGCAATCAATTCGCCAAGACCTACCAGATCATTCTCAGTTCCACCTGTCCCGTGAAGCAGCAGCAGTGTTGGGGAATCCGGCTGTGCACCTGCTTTATAAATATGTTTCATCGTATTGGTTGTGGTCATGATTTGGACTCTCCTTTCCATTCACGTACTTCGATTGGGGGAAGCAATTTTTCAATCTGTTCACGCTGTGGTTCATACCACTCAGGCAGCATCAGTTTCTCACCCATGCTCTCCTGAGGTTCATCGCGTGCGAATCCCGGAGGATCGGTAGCCAGTTCGAACAATATGCCGCCCGGTTCCCGGAAATACACGGCATTGAAGTACTGACGGTCGATTACAGGGGTTGGATGGTAGCCTGCTTTCTCCAGATCCCGCTGCATTTGCTCATGCTCGGTATAGTCTTTTGCACGCCAAGCAATGTGGTGCACCGTACCTGCTCCGCCAATGCCCCGCTGGAATCCGGTAGATTGAACGTCGATGATTTGCCCGATGTCACCCGTCGCACGAAGGCGAATCAATCCATTCTCTTCCCCTACCTGTTCCAGGCCGAGCATGGAAACCAGCACGTCGGTGGTTTTCTCAGGAACTTGGCTGAACAGAACTGCGCCGCCAAAACCTTTGATCGCATGCTCAGGTGTTACCCCGTTGTATGTCCATTTACTTGGCTGGCCCTCTTCACGTTCAACCAGTTCAAGCAGCAGGCCGCCTTTGTCGAAGAAGCGAATATATTGCTCACCGAATCTGGTTTTATTTTCAAACGGAATATCGAAGGAAGCGAGACGTTCTTTCCAGAATGGCAGACTTCCTACCGGAATCGCATATACAGTTACCCCAGTCTGTCCGGAACCAATGACACCTCTCATGGCATTTTGATGCGGGAAGAAGGTGATGATTGTACCTGGCGCCCCATCCTCATTACCGTAATACAGATGGTACACATCCGGTGCATCGAAGTTAATTGTTTTTTTCACCAGTCTCAGGGCCAATACCCCTGCGTAAAAATCAACATTTTTCTGTGCGTCATCTACAAAAGCCGTTACGTGATGGATACCTGAAGTTCTGAACATAATCTCCACTCCCTTGGTTTTAATTTTATCATGGTTGAATTTAGCGGTTTGTTATTCATTGTTGTTTGTTCGTTTGTTGTTTTTTATTTATCTTTAATTTAAGATTCTTTAAATTTATATTAATCCATTGTCGGTCGAATTGCAAGCTTTTTGTTTTAAAATTAAGATGGTTTCATCGTTGATGTTGTTAACTCCTGATTAGCAGAAAAAAACAATACAAAAACAGGTCTCCGAATGAATCGGAAACCTGTCTTTCTCAAGTCTGCTTTAAGTCAATTTCAATCGTTTGGGTGGATTCACCAGATCCTTATGCTCATATTCATCCTTGATATCCCCAACGATTTCCTCCAGAATGTCCTCCATCGTAACCAAACCAATGGCAGCACCTTCATCATTATTCACAATGGCCATATGCACACGACTCTGCTGCATTTGGATCAGAACGTCCTTGATCGGGGACTTCTCCGAAAATCCAGGCATATCATGAATGTAGGCATCCATGCTGAACGATCGTCCTGCAGCCACACTGGTCAGCATTTCTTTTGTATTAATAAAGCCGATAAAGCGAGCCGCATCCCCGTTCGCAATGACCGGATATCTCGTATACTCGTGCCGATTCAGCACTTCAATCACCTGATTCAGCGGCATTTCCTTATTCAGCGTAACGATTTTTTCTTTGCGAATCATAATCTCCTGCAGCAGGCGCTCATCAAACGCAAAAATGTTTTTCAGATAGTCCAGCTCGGTCTGATTGATCTCCCCGCTCTCGTAACTCTGGGCGACAATCAGCTTCAGCTCCTCTTCGGAGTGGACGGTATCGTGACCGGCAGGCTTGATGCCAAAGATTCCGAGCAGCACCCGTGCTGCACCATTAAGCGCGTAGATGAACGGATTCATGATCTTACCAAACCAGTACAGCGGTGGTGCAAGTAAAAGCGTCATTCTCTCTGCAAATTGGATCGCCAGCGTTTTGGGTGCGAGCTCACCAATAACCACATGCAGGAACGTAATGATCGCCAAGGCAATCCCGTAGGATAATACCGTCGACACGGCTGCCGGCACTTCAAGTCGCTCGAACAGCGGATGAAGCATTTTTTCAACCGTCGGTTCACCCAAAGCCCCCAACACGAGAGCCGTAATGGTGATCCCCAGTTGACATGCCGACAGATAGTAGTCCAGATTGTGTGCGACTTTCTTGGCCATAACCGCTTTTTTGTTGCCTTCCGAAATCAGCTGATCAATTCGTGACATCCGCACTTTCAGAATGGCGAATTCAGCACCGACGAAGAAGGCGGTAAGCCCTATAAATACGGCTACCAAAAATAAATTCAATGCTATTATTCCGTCCAATGATTTCCCTCGAGTGAGGGATTCACCTCCAAGTTGAACATTTTAATGGTTATTTTAGATGACTACGAAAGGTGGTGGGTGGCCGTTCCGGTTACGGATCGTTCTTTCGATCGCTGTTGTCTCCAAATTTTTAATGAACTAATCTCTTCAAAGGTTCAAAATTTGTTTACAAACGCGAACGCTCCGCTTCTCCAGAATCGATTCCGTCCCCTACACTACTACCAACCAATCTATTCAATTCTAGTTAGGCCAGATCGCTTGTAGCTTCCTCCACTGGGGCTGCGTTCACGCGCTCCAGCAGGACCTGCTTGATCTGATAGTTTTCGGTATCCACTACGGTCCAGACATAATCACCGTGGGCAACCGTATCACCATTTTCCACACGCACACCCTTCTGGAACTGAATCCAGCCGGCGACGGTGTCCATCTCCTCATTCCCTTCGAAAATCAATCCGAACTGACGCTCCACTTCGTCCAGAAGCACCCGGCCGTTAATCAGATATTGATTCTCCCCGGTCTCCTGAATGTCAGCCACTTCATCGGCATCGAATTCGTCACGGATCTCACCGACAAGCTCCTCCAGAATATCCTCCATCGTAAGAATACCCGAGGTACCGCCGTATTCATCCACGACCACGGCCATATGCACGCGTTCCTGCTGCATTTTAATCATGGCATCCTGGATGCGGGTAATTTCGGAAACAAATGGAATCTCACGGACAAAGTCAGCAAGTTGGTATTGCTTCTGAGCAACCATGTCCGGCAGGATCTTTTTGACATTGACCATGCCGACAATGCGGTCCTTATCCCCTTCCTCAATGACTGGATATCGGGAATAGTTATGCTCATCAAGCACGGGGATGATATCGTCGTAGGTCATCTCCTGGTCCAATGTGACAAGTTCCGTCCGCGGAACCATGATGTCTTTCGCGACCCGTTCATCAAACACAAACACATTTTCCAAGTAAGACAACTTGGTTTGATTCGTCTCGTCACCTTCATAACTCTGGTTCATGATGATTTTGATCTCATCCTCGGAATAGGCCTGATCATGTCCTGCTGGCTTCACACCGAACATCCGCAGAAGAACACGGGATGCCCCATTGAGTGCCCAGATAAATGGGTACATAATCTTTCCGAACCAGTAAAGCGATGGCGAGAGCATCAGCGTCAATTTTTCCGAAAATTGAATCGCCATGGTTTTAGGTGCCATCTCACCGACAACCACGTGAAGGAACGTCACAAGGATAAAGGCAATCGCATAGGAGGCAACCGACGAAATGGCTGGTGAAATACTCAGGTACTCAAATACCGGATATAACAGCCTTTCGACGGTCGGCTTACCTAATGCACCAAGTCCTAGAGCCGTTACCGTAATACCAAGCTGACATGCAGACAGATAGTAATCCAGATCGGAAACGACCTTCTTGGCGAGTACAGCCTTTTTGTTACCTTCGGCAACCAGTTGATCCACTCTTGATGTACGAATCTTAACAACCGCAAATTCGGATGCCACAAAAAACGCGGTCAAAGCAATCAAGAGAACGAGTAATGCTAAATTTAAGATGGTAATTATGTCCAATGATTTCCCCGATTCTCAGGGATTCACCTCCAGAAATAGTTACAGCAGCGCTCGTTAACCCCGTTAACGGCTGCACAGCTGATTGTAGTTAAATTGGGCGTATGCATATATAAAATCAAATTCAATAAAGACCAGATTGCTATATGCTGCACACAGACCTTGTAAGTTGCAAAACAGGAATCCAGGATGAAGTCAATCACATTAAGAAACCAATTCACTATAATTAGGGCTAACCCTCATGCTGTCAGATTGTTTCTCCGATCTACTCCACCTTAATTCTCCATTTGGACAGTTTACAATATCGCCTTCCCAATAGATATCCACCTCCCCTCTTGTTCATTCCTGTTTCAGAAAAGTATACCATGTTCCGAATCAAACCATCCAGTTGTACGTCATGGTTTGGGTTATCTTGCACGTAAATTCATGAATATTTTGTTCACAAATGGCTTAATTCATGTAATAAGTTACTTATATGCCTAACAAAACTATGTATAGAAACGACCGATTTTATAACACTACTACCCTCGGAGTTATCCAGCTGAAACATATTTTCAGTCGAACAATCCCACGCAAAAAAGGCCCGCCCGATGAATGCCATGCTTCTAATCTGAATGCATTCGTCGGGCGGGCCCCATATTCGATAATAACTGTTTACACTAAAGCTTTGGCAGCAATGTCAGATCGCTGATGCTTGCCTTCGAAACGGATCCGTTCCGCCTCTGCATAAGCCTTGTTTCTAGCTTCGGCAATATCAGCGCCTAGACCCACAACCCCAAGAATACGTCCACCATTCGTAACCCATTCTCCGGATTCGCTGCGTGCCGTTCCTGCGTGGAAGACGACAGCATCGCTGACCTGATCCAGCCCTTCGATGGCTACGCCTTTTGCATACGGCCCCGGATATCCTCCCGATGCCAGGACCACGCATACAGCAGACTCTTCGCTCCACTCAATCTCCATATCTGCCAGCTTGCCATGCACGGTAGCCCAGAAAATGTCGAGCAGATCCGTTTTGAGGCGTGGCAGTACAACCTGCGTCTCGGGATCACCAAAACGGGCATTGAATTCAATTGTTTTTGGTTTGCCGTCCGGCGAGATCATGAGTCCGGCAAACAGTACGCCGCGGAATGGACGTCCTTCGGATACCATCGCTTTAGCCGTTGGCTTGATAATGGTTTCAACAGCCTCTTCAATAATTAAATTCGGAATATGTGGCAGTGGTGAGTATGTACCCATTCCACCTGTGTTAGGCCCCTTGTCATCGTCGTAGACTGGCTTGTGATCCTGTGCAGCGGCCATCGGACGAACGGTCTCGCCGTCGACAAATGCCAGAATCGACATCTCCTGTCCTGCCAGAAACTCTTCAATAATTACTTTGGCTCCTGCTTCCCCGAAAACTTTCTCCACCATAATACTGCGTAGTGCCTGATCCGCTTCCTCGCGGGAATAAGCAACTGTTACTCCTTTACCGGCTGCCAGGCCATCGGCCTTGATAACCACGGGAATTGCCTGTGCATCAAGATAAGCCTGAGCCTGCTCGTAATTGTCGAATTTCTCATAGGCTGCTGTTGGGATATTGTACTTGTGCAGCAGATCCTTCATGAATGTTTTGCTTCCTTCGATCTCCGCTGCATTGCGACGCGGTCCAAAGACCGGAATGCCTGTGGAATCAAATGCATCTACAATCCCGTCTGCCAGCGGATCATCCGGACCAATGACCACCAGATCCACCTTGAGTTCCACGGCAAGCGCCTTTAATTTATCGAATTCATTCACTGCCACCGGGTGACATTCGGCAAGCTGTGCAATGCCTGCATTTCCTGGCGCACAGTGAATCTTGCCCGCCTTCGGACTTTTCGCCAATGCCCAGATAATCGCATGCTCCCGGCCCCCGCCGCCTACTACCAGAATATCCATTCGTTCCGTTCCCCCTCATGAATTCCAGAATTGGCTCATTCATCATTTAATGTGCTGAAAATGAGGATGAACAAGCCTATTCGCTTGTTCATCGACGTGTGAAGCTTTGATTTCGACTCCTAGTGTTTGAAATGGCGAACGCCTGTGAAGACCATGGCAATACCATACTCATTCGCTACTTTAATGGACTCTTCATCCTTAATGGAACCGCCTGGTTGGATAACAGCTGTAATTCCAGCCTTAGCTGCCAGTTCCAGTGTATCGCCCATTGGGAAGAATGCATCCGATGCGAGAATAGCACCCTTTGCTTGCTCGCCAGCTTGTTCAATGGCAATTTTGGCTGCACCAACGCGGTTCATTTGTCCAGCGCCCACACCTACGGTCATGTCATTCGCTGCAAGCACGATCGCATTGGACTTCACGTGCTTAACGACTTTCCAGCCAAAGAGGAGCTGTTTCAATTCTTCTTCGGAAGGTGCACGATCTGTAACGACTTTCAGTTCACTCGCTTCGATGGAATGCACATCGCTCTGTTGTACGATCATGCCGCCGTCGATAGAGGTCACCGCGAATTGGCTCGCCCGGTCACGAGCTGCATTCAACTCACCCGTTTTGAGCAAACGAATGTTTTTCTTCTTCGTCAGGATATCCAGTGCCTCTTGCGTAAAGTCAGGAGCCAGCACGATTTCCAGGAAAATCTCGCTCAGTTTGGCAGCTGTGTCGCTGTCGATTATGCGGTTCGCTGCCACAATGCCACCGAAGATGGATGTTGGATCCGCAGCATATGCTTTGCTGTAGGCTTCATAGATGCTTTCACCAATGCCCACGCCGCAAGGGTTCATGTGCTTAACCGCCACAACAGCAGGCTCTACAAATTCCTTAACGATCTGCAACGCTGCGTTTGCATCGTTGATGTTATTGTAAGACAGCTCTTTGCCGTGCAGCTGCTGGGCTGTTGTCAACGTATCTTGAGCAGCAAGCGGTTTACGATAGAATGCCGCTTGTTGATGCGGATTTTCGCCGTAGCGTAAATCCTGGATTTTTTCGTAAGTCACCGTCAAACGCTCTGGCAGTGGATCACCATTTAGGTTGGAGAAATAATCAGAGATAACTGCATCGTAAGCCGCCGTATGACGGAAAACTTTTGCCGCAAGCCGTTTGCGTGTTTCCAGCGTAGTATCCCCACTGCTGCGAACTTCCTCCAGCACTTTGCCATAGTCTGCCGTGTCGACAACAACACTAACAAAAGCATGGTTCTTGGCCGCAGAACGAAGCATGGTAGGACCACCGATATCGATGTTCTCAATCGCATCTTCATAGGTAACATCCGGCTTCGCAATGGTGTCCTGGAATGGGTACAGGTTTACGACTACGAGGTCGATATAATCCAGTCCGTTCTCTTCCATCTGGCGTTTATGATCTTCACTGTCACGTACAGCCAGCAAACCGCCATGAACGGCTGGATGCAGCGTTTTGACACGTCCGTCCATAATTTCCGGGAATCCAGTCACATCCGAGATCCCGATCACAGGAACGCCTTCCTTCGACAACAGGCTGCTTGTACCTCCTGTCGAAATAATTTCCACGCCCATTTGCGACAGCTCGCGGCAAAAGTCCACGATGCCTGTTTTATCCCACACACTGACCAAAGCTCTTTTGATACTCACAATATGCTCCTCCTTTTAATGTCCCATGGCCCCGCGTTTCATGACGAAACACAGCCGATTTATTTCCCGAGAAATATCACAAAATGCGTACCAATTTTCGACTCTACCTAATAAGTTATACGAAATAAGTTAAACGAATGATTTTACACTGGACCACTACGAGGTCAGAACAAACTTCCGCCCTCTCCGTTAATTTGTAAGCGAAGTCCAACTTATATCAATCCGGTTTCAGCACCGTAACCTGACGGCCTTCCAGCCGAACCAATCCTTGAGCAAACCAGGAAACGACTTCCGGATACAGCTGCTGTTCTGCCGCATGGATGGAACGGCTGATTGATTCTGCCGTATCCTCAGGCAGAATCGGCACAGGATGCTGGGCAATGATAGGACCGGTATCCATGCCACCATCCACGAAGTGTACGGTTACCCCGGTAATTTTTACGCCGTACTCCAAGGCCTGTCCGATTGCATCCTTACCTGCAAATGCTGGCAGCAAGGACGGATGGATGTTAATCAGCCGTCCGGCATACCGATCCACTACGACTGAAGTCAGCAATCTCATGTATCCGGCAAGAACAACCAAGTCAATGTTTTTGGATTCAAGCACTTCCACGATCTCGGCCTCGTAGGCCTCGCGGGATTCGTAATTTTTGGGAGTAAACAGATGGCAGTCGATGCCTGCATCCTTGGCCCGCTGCACAACGCGTGCAGCAGGTTTGTCACACACCAGCAAGTCTACGGTTGCATCCAATCCTCCGTTTTTCGCTGCATCCACCAATGCCTGAAAGTTCGACCCTTCACCAGAGGCAAATACGGCAATCCGGTAGTTCGCCATTAAACATCCGCTCCCGTGAAGGTTACTCGCGCATCTCCTTCAGTCACACGTCCAATGATGTACGCTTCTTCACCAGAAGCTTTCAGCTGTTCCAGAGCTTCGTTTGCATCTGCTTCGTTCACGACAAGCACAAGTCCGATTCCCATGTTAAACGTGGTGAACATATCCCGGTTCGAGACTGATCCTTTTTGCTGCAGCAGGTTGAAGATTGGCAGGATCGGCCATGAGCCGTAATCGATATCTACATTCACGCTGCTTGGCAGCATACGCGGGATATTTTCAATAAATCCACCACCTGTAATATGAGCCATGCCTTTTACTTTCACGTTTTCCAACAGGGACAGAAGTGGTTTCACATAGATTTTTGTCGGTTCCAGCAGGGCATCACCCAGCTTGCCGCCCAGTTCAGATACTTCCTCGTGCAGATCCAGCCCGGCTTCCTCCAGCAAAAGTCTGCGAACCAGCGAAAATCCATTGCTGTGTACACCGCTGGAAGCTAGTCCAATTACAGTGTCACCTGGAGAGATGGTCGTGCCGTTAATGATTTTGGCTTTATCCACGATTCCCACGGTAAATCCGGCAATATCGTATTCCCC
The DNA here is from genome assembly GCF_015143645.1 of Paenibacillus sp. P13VS. NCBI lineage: Bacteria > Bacillati > Bacillota > Bacilli > Caryophanales > Paenibacillaceae > Paenibacillus > Paenibacillus sp. P13VS. The sequence continues at coordinate 918,090 of NZ_WYEV01000004.1, forward strand.
TTCGCTGTACATGCCCGGCATTTCTGCCGTTTCTCCGCCAATCAGCGCACATCCGGACTGGTGACATCCTTCAGCGATTCCGGCAACGATGGCTTCGATCTTCTCAGGGATGACTTTGTCACATGCCAGGTAGTCGAGGAAAAAGAGCGGCTCCGCACCCTGCACCACAATGTCATTCACACACATGGCCACAGCGTCGATTCCAATGGTATCGTGACGGTCCATGGCAAACGCGATTTTCAGCTTGGTTCCTACACCGTCAGTGCCGGAAACGAGCACCGGCTCATCATATTTGTCTTTGTTCAAACCGAACAGGGCTCCGAATCCGCCCAGATCTGTCATCACTTCCGGACGGAAGGTACGCTTCACGTGTTTTTTCATCCGTTCAACCGCTTCATTACCTGCCGCGATATCGACGCCGGCCTTTTTATATGCTTCTGACACTACCATCGCACCCTTCGTATCTTGTATAAATTGAACTATGGATAGTCCACTTTATTGATTTTTGCTCATCTCTAAAAGATGATTCTGTACCAATTCGAATCCAGCTACACCCATTGTAATGTACTGACTGTACTCTTCTGGTGGAACCATTCGAATGAATTCGTCACCGTTGTATACCCCACCGGCGCACTGGAATACTTGCAGTTCTTTTTTTGCAGGAGTCAGCGGGATGTTACCAACAATGCTCCATGTGCCATCTTTCAGCAGCTTGGGTGACGTGAAGATCACGCTGCTCTTACGTTTACCATAAGAATAGACAAGGAACTCGCCGTCTTCCAAGCTTACAGTTTCGTCACGCTGAATGCTCATCACGCCAAACGAAAATGCCTTTTTGAAGCGGTCTCTCAGAGCACATATAACCTGACAAACGGCGAACCGTCCATCATGCATTGGAATCAGAAAAACATCGCCCTCATTATAGCTTTTTCTTCCCATAAGCCTGACCTCCTAACAGCTGCAGCCGAACTTCTCTTCACCGTCGAAGTCAAGGCGAGTCGGATAATCATTATCGAAGCATGCCAGACATAGTCCGCCCTTATAGTCATCCTGATTATCTCCCTGAATGGATGCAATCAGTCCATCCGGACTGAGGAACGCCAGAGAGTCTGCATTGATCTCACGGCAGATCTCATCTACTGACAAGGATGAAGCAATCAGTTCACGGCTGTCAGGCGTATCAATTCCATAGAAACATGGGTTTTTGAACGGAGGCGAGGTTATGCGTACATGCACCTCAGTTGCACCGGCATCACGCAGCATGTTCACAATCCGTCTCGAAGTTGTCCCCCGAACGATGGAATCATCAATCATGACAACGCGCTTGCCTTCTACGACGCGGCGCACCGCGCTCAGCTTCATCTTCACGCCCTGTTCACGCAATTCCTGACTAGGCTGGATAAACGTACGTCCGGTGTATTTGTTCTTGATCATGCCCATTTCATACGGAATTCCGGTTTGCTCAGCGTATCCTATTGCCGCGGAAATACTGGAGTCCGGCACACCCGTTACCAGATCTGCATCCACAAAAGATTCAATCGCCATGCGTCCACCCATCCGTTTCCGGGCAGCATGCTGGTTGGCCCCGTTCATGTCACTGTCCGGACGAGCAAAATAAATATATTCCATTGCACACAGTGCCTTGCGGTGTTTGTGATGATCGAAGCGATCCTCGTGCAGACCATCTGCGTCAAGCACCAGCAGTTCACCAGGTTCAATATCGCGAATCAATTCTGCGCCGATCGTTTCCAGTGCACACGTCTCGGATGCGAACAGATATGCATCTCCGAGCTTGCCCATCGTCAGCGGACGCAGACCGTGCGGGTCAGAAGCCACCAGCAGCTTGTCGTTGGTCATGATCAGAAATGCGTAACCACCCACAATCCGCTGGAATGCATCTTTTGCAGCTTCCACCAACCCCTTCGATGAACGTGCAATCAGATGCGCAATAACTTCCGTATCGCTAGTTGTCTGGAAAATCGACCCGCTCTGCTCCAGCTCACGGCGAATCGTTGGTGCATTCACGATATTCCCGTTCGTGGCAACGGCCAGATCCCCGTCACGATACTTGAAAACCAGGGGTTGTGCATTGGTCAGTTTACTGTCGCCGCTTGTGGAATACCGAACGTGACCGATGGAAATATCACCAGACAAGGTCTGCATCAGGTCTTTGGTGAAGACTTCCTTCACCAGACCCATACCACGATGGTAGTTAAACTGGGTACCATCACTCACACACATGCCTGCACTTTCTTCGCCCCGATGTTGGAGCGCATGCAGTCCATAATAGGAGAGCGAAGCAGCATCAGGGTGTCTGAACACCCCGAATACGCCACATTCTTCCTTCAATTTATCGAGTCCTTCCTTACCGGACCCTTCGTTATAATAATCGCCTGTCCACCACTGTCCTGTCGTCAGTTCATGAGACATGGAATCGCATCCTCCCAGACCTGAGCCAAACCTCCTACGGGTTCGTTCACGGCTGATGTTCCGTTCAATTCGATCGTCAAGTTGCTTCCTTCCACACGTCCAATAACAGCTACAGGTACACCGCGCTCACGTACAAATGCTTCAAGTTTACCTGCTTGCTCCGGCGAAGCGGACAGCAGTATGCGGGATTGGCTCTCACTGAAGAGTGCATGATCCGCACGCAGTGCAGTTTCCACATTCACCTGTGCACCCACGTTGCCGCTGATGCAGGACTCTGCCAAAGCTACAGCCAAACCGCCCTCAGACAAATCATGTGCAGAACGAACAAGTCCGGATTGGATGGCTTCCAGTACAGTGCTGAGCAGTGCCTTCTCCGTATTCAGATCAAGCTGCGGCGGACGGCCTTCCGTTTTGCCATGAACTGCATATTGCAGCTCGCTGCCGCCCAGCTCCGCTTTGGTCTCGCCGAGGAGGATGATTACATCACCTTCGGATTTGAATCCCTGTGTCGTGATATGATCCGTATCATGAACGAGACCTACCATACCGACTACTGGCGTTGGATAGATTGAGCCTTTGGCGTTTTCGTTATAAAGACTCACGTTACCACCAATAACCGGCGTATCCAGCACGCGGCAAGCTTCCGCCATACCGTCTACAGCTTTTTCCATTTGCCAGAAAATGTCCGGCTTCTCCGGGTTACCGAAGTTCAGGTTGTCCGTAATCGCCAGTGGCTCCGCACCGGAACATACAATGTTACGAGCAGCTTCACTAACCGCAATGCGGCCACCCACTTCAGGATCCAGATAGACATAACGTCCGTTACAGTCCGTTGTCATCGCCAGACCTTTGCGTGTTCCGCGAATCGTTACCACGGCAGCATCCGAACCCGGACGAACGGCTGTACTTGTACGAACCATGTAGTCGTATTGATCGTAAACCCACTTTTTGCTTGCTACCGTTGGCGAAGCCAATACCTGTTTCAACGCACCGCCGAGATCCGACACTTCATCGTAACGCAGCGTGTCGATTGAAGCGCTTTGCTCGTAGTAAGCCGGTACAGAAGATGGCTTGTTGTACACCGGACACTCGTCGACCAATGCCGTCACTGGCATATCCCCAACCACTTCGCCGTGGTGGTACAGCTTCAGACGTCCATCATCGGTAACTTTACCGACTTTTGCACAGATTACGCCCCAACGCTCAAAGATCTCCATCGCTTGGGCTTCATCCTTCGGCTCAACCACGAACAGCATCCGTTCCTGAGACTCGGACAGCATCATCTCATAAGGGGTCATGCCTTCTTCGCGCTGTGGCACCTGATCGAGATACAGTTCCAAACCATTACCGGCTTTACTTGCCATCTCCGCACTCGAGCAAGTCAGGCCAGCCGCACCCATATCCTGAATACCAAGTACGATACCCGTGTCGATCAGTTCAAGGCAGGACTCCATAACGAGCTTTTCCATGAACGGGTCGCCGACTTGAACCGCTGTCTTCTTGGATTCAGATTCTTCTGTCAGTTCCACCGATGCAAACGTTGCACCGTGAATTCCATCGCGGCCCGTTGGAGGACCAACATAGTACACTGGATTTCCTACGCCTTTGGCTACACCGCGCTGAATTTTGTCATGATCGATTAAACCTACGCACATGGCATTCACGAGTGGATTGCCTTCATAACTTTCGTCGAACATCACTTCACCGGCTACCGTTGGAATCCCGATACAGTTACCATATCCAGCAATACCGGATACGACATGTTCAAACAGGTATTTCACGCGATCGCTCTCCAATTTCCCGAAACGAAGAGAGTTCAGCAGGGCTACCGGTCTTGCACCCATGGAGAAAATATCACGAATGATCCCGCCCACGCCTGTTGCTGCCCCTTGATAAGGCTCTACAGCGGAAGGGTGGTTATGGCTTTCAATTTTGAAAACAACAGCCTGGTTGTCGCCAATGTCAACGATCCCGGCACCTTCACCTGGTCCCATCAGGACACGCGGTCCACTGGTTGGGAAACGGCGCAGCAGCGGCTTGGAGTTCTTATATGCACAGTGCTCGGACCACATAACGCTAAATACACCAATTTCCGTGTAGTTCGGCTTGCGTCCCATGAATTCACAGATCAGCTCATACTCACTGTCCGACACGCCCATTTGTGCGTAAAGTTTATGTTCTGCGACCTGTTCTGCCGTCGGTTCCTTAGCGGATAGCTGCTGCGTCATGTCGATCCCTCCATGCTTTCAAAATAGATGTAAACATACGTTTACCGTCTTCCGAGCCCAGCAGTGAATCCACCGCGCGCTCCGGATGCGGCATCATGCCAACTACGTTTCCACCCTCATTACAGATTCCTGCGATATCGCCCAGGGAACCGTTCGGGTTGCTGCCGTACGTAAATACGATCTGGTTGTTCGCCTGCAAACTCGCAAGCGTCTCTTCATCACAGTAATAGTTGCCTTCACCGTGAGCAATCGGAATGATAATCTCTTCCCCAGGTGCATAGTCACGTGTAAATGGTGTATCTGCATTCGTTACTTTCAATACCGTATCGTGACAACGGAATTTCAGTGACATATTGCGAATCAACGCGCCCGGAAGCAATCCGGCTTCAGTCAGAATCTGGAATCCGTTGCAGATCCCCAGAATATATTTGCCTTGTTCAGCAGCTTTGGCTACCTCATTCATTACAGGTGCGAAGCGGGAAATCGCCCCACAACGCAAGTAGTCTCCATAGGAGAAACCACCCGGAACCAGGATACAGTCATACGCCGAAAGATCCGTTGCCGTGTGCCATACATAATCAACCTCTTGCCCAATGGCATCTTCCACTGCCTTGTAACAGTCAATGTCGCAGTTGGAGCCAGGAAACACAAGAACTGCAAATTTCATGGGATTAACCCTCCAATTCGTAGCGGTAATCTTCAACAACGGTGTTGGCCAGCAGCTTCTCACACATCACAGTCAAACGTTTTTCCGCTTCTGCGCGATCAGTTGTATCCAGGTTCAGTTCCATGACTTTACCGATCCGTACACTTTCCACTTCATTGAATCCCATCGAGTGCAGGGCACCTTGAACGGCTACTCCTTGCGGGTCGAGTACGCTTTGCTTAATAGTGACATAGACGGTTGCTTTGATCATGATCCTATGTTCCTCCTCAGTAATGAACGGGATAAATGCTTTATGCTGTTAAAAAGAAGCTTTTGGAGCTTGCTTCGGGGAAGTTTGGCTTTCGATCGCTGTTGCCCCCGGAATGTTTTAGATTGAAATTCCTTTTTTCAAAAGGAAACATTCCGGTTGCAAAGGCGAACGCTTCGCTTCTCCAGCTCAAATCTTCCCCTCCGCTTGTCCATGCGACGTTTTTTTGAAAGGCCTAAACCTTTACGTTGCACGGTACGTAATGGTCGAGCCTGACCATTACGTGATAAAAAATTATTGTGCCGTTAAACGGTTATAGATATCGACGTATCTTGCTGTTGTTGCCTCCACCACCGCTTGTGGCAGCGGATCAGGCTTACTGTTTTTGTCCCAATCGGTTCCTGCCAGGTAGCTGCGCACCGGCTCCTTGTCCATGCTGTCGATCTCGATGTCTAGTGCGTAGTTCTCTTTCGCCCAGAAGCGTGAAGCATCCGGGGTGAAGATTTCGTCGATTAGGATGACCTTGCCATCGACGATACCGAACTCGAATTTGCAATCTGCGAGAATAATGCCGCGCTGATCACAATAATCCCGGGCGAACTCATACAGACGCAGGCTTTTTTCCTGAAGTTCAACTGCCAGCTCATCTCCAACCAGTTCTTTCATGCGGTCCATCGGGATGTCTTCATCATGACCTACATCATTTTTGGCAGCCGGAGTGAAAATGGGGCTTTCGAGTTTGGCGTTTTTGCGAAGTCCTTCCGGCAGTTTGATGCCGTTCACCTCTCCGCTATTCTCATATTGTCTCCATCCGCCCCCAGTAATGTATCCACGTACGACGCATTCGATATCGATGCGTTCGGCTTTGCGTGTCACCATAATGCGATCTTTCAGAAGTTCCGGGTCCACAATGAGATCACCGAGCCGGTTGACGTCTGTATGAACCACGTGGTTGTCCATCATGTCGCTCGTCAGTTCAAACCAGAAGCTGCTGAGTTTATTCAGCACATTGCCCTTCTCGGGCACCGCTGGGTCCAGCACGTAGTCAAAAGCTGAAATCCGGTCTGTAACCACGATCAGAAAATGTTCCCCCAGATCGTACAATTCGCGTACTTTTCCTTTGTATAACAGAGGTGCTTTAACGAGATCTGCCGCTGTGGACAGTGCCATGGAGGCTCACCTTCTTTCAGGAGATATAAAATATAAGTTCAATTCCCCTAATCACGCTAACCCACTCCGAATTCAGAACAACCTTTCGATCGCTGTTATCCCCGTATTTTTTTGATTCCACTTTTTACAAAGTGAAAATCCGGGGATAAAGGCGAGCGCTTCGCTTCTCCAGGTTTGTTCTGCCTTCTCCGTTCCCGCGTGAACACATAACAGACTAATATTTTAGGAGTTAATTAGTTGGTCAAACCAAGCTTCTTGAAGATGGTATCAACATGCTTCAGGTGCCAGGACGGGTTAAATGCATCTTCGATTTCCTCATCGCTCAGCACCTCGGTGATTTCCGGTGTGGCTTTCACGATATCCTTGAACTGGCGCTGTTCTTCCCATGCCTGCATGGCACGTGGTTGAACGGTATCATATGCCTGTTCACGGCTGAAGCCTTTGTCAATCAGCTTCGTCAGTACGCGTCCAGAGAACGGAACACCGAAGGTACGCTCCATGTTGCGCTTCATGTTCTCAGGGAACACCGTCAGGTTTTTCACAATGTTGCCGAAACGGTTCAGCATGTAGTTCAGCAGCATTGTTGCATCCGGCAGGATGACACGCTCTACAGAAGAGTGTGAGATATCGCGTTCATGCCACAGTGTTACGTTCTCGTATGCTGACACCATATGTCCGCGGATGACGCGAGACAGACCGGAGATATTTTCGCTACCAATCGGATTACGTTTGTGCGGCATGGCGGAGGATCCTTTTTGACCTTTGGCAAATGCCTCTTCCACTTCACGGAATTCACTCTTTTGCAATGCACGAACTTCTGTAGCGAACTTGTCCAGTGATGTTGCGATCAATGCCAGGGTAGCCATGTATTCTGCATGACGGTCACGCTGCAAGGTTTGTGTCGAAATTGGCGCCGGCTTCGTTCCCAGCTTCTCGCAGACAAACTCTTCAACAAACGGATCAATGTTCGCGTAAGTTCCTACCGCACCGGAGATCTTACCGTACTGCACGTTGTCTGCCGCATGGCGGAAACGCTCCAGATTACGTTTCATCTCTTCATGCCACAGGGCCATTTTCAAACCAAAGGTTGTTGGCTCGGCATGCACCCCGTGTGTACGACCCATCATTGGCGTATGCTGATAAGCGAGGGCCTTCTCACGCAGGATCTCGATAAAATTCACGATGTCGCGTTCCAGAATTTCATTGGCCTGGCGCAGTACGTACCCTAGAGCCGTATCTACCACATCCGTGGATGTCAGTCCGTAGTGCACCCATTTGCGTTCTGCTCCCAGACTCTCGGATACCGTGCGGGTAAAAGCAATAACGTCATGGCGCGTTTCCTGTTCGATTTCATAGATGCGATCGATATCAAAAGAAGCGTTTTGACGAAGCAATGCTGCTTCTTCCTTAGGAATAACTCCGAGTTCCGCCCAAGCTTCACATGCACAAATTTCAACTTCCAGCCAGGACTTGAATTTGTTTTCCTCCGTCCAGATGGCTCTCATTTCGGGTCTGCTATAACGTTCGATCATGAATTTGTATTCCTCCAGATATTAGTTTGTTCAATCCATTGCAATCCTTCTTCAACATCCTGACAGAGCAGATTGACATGCCCCATTTTCCGTCCCGTTTTCGCTTCGGTTTTGCCATATATGTGAAGCTTGGGTATAACACCGAGTTCCATTGCTTCTGCATCAGGTTGACCCGTTCTGGCGATAATTTTTTCCAGATGTTCTCCAAGCACATTGACCATAACAACCGGACTTAACAGTGTAGTGTCTCCTAATGGCAGCCCGCAGATGGCACGAATATGCTGCTCAAACTGCGACGTCGCACAGGCTTCCATCGTGTAATGACCGGAATTATGAGGTCTTGGAGCCAGTTCGTTCACATACAATCTTCCGTCTGCCGCAACAAAGAGTTCCACCGCCAGCAATCCAACAGCCTGCATGGATTCGGCCACAGCCGCTGCAAGCTTCTGGGCTTCAATCTGTATGTCCGTAGCCACTCTGGCCGGTACGATCGAGGCATGCAGAATGTTGTTCACATGAATGTTCTCCGCTGGCGGGAATGTCTTGATCTCGCCACTTGTGCTTCGGGCAACCACGACGGAGATTTCGCAGTCAAAATTGATAAATTGCTCCAGCACCAGTTCCGCTCCGGTTGCCGCAAGCTCTTCGTAAGCCGGTACAGCCTGGCTCGTTTCGCGGATGACCCGCTGGCCTTTACCATCGTATCCTCCGGTTACCGTCTTCAAAACACATGGTACACCAAGCTCGCTTACTGCTGCTTGCATCGTATCCTTACTTGTAATCTCCCGATAAGGTGCTACTCTTACTCCAGCAGCTTCAATGGCTCGTTTCTCACGCAACCGATGCTGGGTTGTATACAATAATGCACTTCCTTGCGGCACATAGGATTCACGTTCCAGCAAGCCCGCTACACCTGCATCCACATTTTCAAACTCATACGTGATCACATCACATTGACGGGCCAGTTCAAGCGCTGCGGCTTCATCGTCATATCGGGCCTCAATCTGGCGGGCAACCTGTCCGCAAGGCGAATCTGGCGCCGGATCAAGTGTGACAAAGCGGTATCCCATCGCTGTCCCGGCAAGCGTCAGCATTCGTCCAAGCTGTCCGCCCCCGAGAACGCCAATGGTTGTTTTTCCTGGGAGCAGCACACGTCCAGCCATACCTGAGAGATTCAATTCAGTTTTACTCATAGCTCATCACTGCTTTCGAGTACTTCACGTTTGATCCGTTCTCTGCGGGCTTCGCAGCGATTACGGACATCCTCATCGAATGCACCAATCATCTGGGCCGCAAGCAGCCCTGCATTGGTAGCACCCGCCTTGCCAATCGCTACCGTTGCTACAGGAATGCCGCCTGGCATCTGAACAATCGATAATAGGGAATCGAGACCATTCAGTGCCTTGGACTGCACAGGTACGCCGATTACCGGCAGCATCGTTTTGGAAGCAACCATGCCAGGGAGATGTGCTGCTCCACCTGCACCTGCAATGATAACCTTAAATCCGCGCTCAGCAGCCTGCTCGGCATATTCAAACATCAGATCCGGTGTGCGATGCGCAGATACAACCTTTTTCTCATACCCGATCTCCAGTTCATCCAGCACCTCACACGCATGCTTCATCGTTTCCCAATCCGACTTACTGCCCATAATTACAGCGACCTGCACTGACATGAAAACATCCAACTCCCGTCTGAGCTTATTTTTATAACAACCACTCTTGCCATACGCGTTCCCTTTTTGAAACAAAAAAATCCGCTACCCGCGAAAACATCACATTTTCTCCGGACACCGGACTCCAAGAAATACGTATCCCTCATTTGGGCATGCCAAAAGGGGGCTTGCTGTCCGCATCCATATTCATGCGACTCTCAGCCGTATCTCCTCGTAGTCCGGAAATTTACGGTCTCCGGGTAGAGACTTCCGGGCCTTATTCCCGGCGTTATACGAGCAAATATCTATTCAATCCAAGCGACTCATTTCGGTCAGCCTTGGTACATCTTTCGTTCCTACTCGACCTTAATCTCACCTGATCGACACATCTAACATTCTAACAATCCCCTACAGCTAATGTCAACTTAAAGACGAACATTTAACATATTGACAAATATAATGTTCGTGATTAAGGCGTTTATTTTGGGCTTCATATCCATTTCATCCCATAAAAGAAAGCCGACTTCTCTTCAATGGAATGAAGACAGCCGGCTCACTGCATATTTGGAGCTTGCAATTCAATGCATTATTTAACGATCAATACAGGGATTTGAGCATGCTGTACCACATTGTGGCTGACACTGCCCAAGACAAATTCACGAATGCCGCCTAGTCCACGACTTCCGATGACGATCACATCCGACCCATTTTCCTTAGCATAATCGAGCAGCACTTCAGCTGCCGCCCCTTGAATCAGGTCTACATTGGCTGTAACGCCAGCAGCTTTGATCCGTTCTTTTGCTTCATCGGTCGTTTGCACAGCCAGGTTGTAGTAATCGTTATTCAGAGATGGCGGCAGCGGTGCAAGTCCTTCTCCAATAAATACGCGCGGGAAGTCAAAGGCATGAATGACATCAATGACTGAATCCGGAGACACTTTAGCCAGTTCAATGGCACGATCCAGTGCCTTGTTGGAAGCTTTTGATCCATCATAAGCTACTAAAATTTTGGAGAATAACATGTAAATCCCGTCCCTTCCTTATATGTAGAAACTCCGAAGCTGGAGGCTTCGGTCTGACGTAAAACTAAATCCAGCACCATGTAACCCTATAAACGTTCTTCATGCGATATGAACCATTTGCCTTGTTTTACAGCGTCGCCACCCCTAAGGTTCTATTTCAGAAAATAACCATAGATTACGGCATTCAGAAATAGCAGAAGTGGAATCCCGATGGTAAAGCTCGGATGTTTGGTTTTGTGCCTTTTCCGGTACATTGCAATCCAAACTCCAAGCGCCCCTCCGATAAATGCCAGCAGGAATAACGTCCGTTCGGGTGTACGGTCACGGCGTCGCTGCGCCCGCTTTTTGTCATCTGACATCACCAGATAACCTACCACGTTAATAAATAAAAACCACAATATGAGTCCGGTTTGCATATAATTCTAGCGGTCCCCCTATCCCGGGACATCTCCCTGTTCCTCCATTATAGTCCTCTGCAGGGACATGATCAACGCGAGAAGGGAGCCGCATAGATTGCTTAATGGAATCATCCGTTACGGGCAGAACCTAGGACTCCTGTTTCGGAATACCGTTCAAGCTGGGAACTCTTTTGCCCGCCTTGGTTGGACGTGCTCCGATGCTTTCTTCCCGGATACTGTCCTTATTCTGCTGATTATGAATTTTCTCTGATTTGTTGTGTGGCATCTGTGTCACCTCCTTGGCTTACGTTGCCTGAAAAGGAGGGATCTTATACGACACCATGCGAAGCTGTTGCTGAAGCATGACATCGCTAGTAACCATTCAACTTGTACAACACTCTTTCTGGAGCACTAGTCCCCCTTTTTCTCCATTGCAGCTTTCAACAAGTCTCCGAGATTGGATCCGATGGATTCCTGTTTGGCATACTGTTTGACCAGCTTTTGCTGTTCGCGTTTGTTGACGTGCTGTTTATCTTTATCGAGTGCTTCCGTAATTCCGCAAGGCAGGCACTGCACATAGAGACCAGCTTTGCCTTCTTTCATTTCCATCTTCTTGTGACACTGCGGACAACGACGGTTGGATAACCGCTTCTCTGCCGAGCGACGATAGCCACAATCCTCCGTGGGACATACGAGAAACTTGCCGCGTTTCCCTTTTTTCTCAAGCAGACGCGCATTGCAATCCGGGCAGTGGCTGTTCGACACGTTATGCGGTTTATACTCTGCCTTGCTTCCTTTTACAGTGGCTACCAGTTCTTTAGCCATCGAACGTATGCCTTCCAGGAAAGGACCTGGTTTCCCTTGTCCACGAGCAATCCGTTCCAGTTCAGCCTCCCAACGCGCCGTCAGTTCAGGTGTACGAAGCTGCGGAGCAGCCAGCTCAATTAATTGCTTGCCTTTACCTGTAGGATGCATGCTGTTGCCTTGGCGGTCGATGGTATCCGAGCTGACCAATTTCTCGATGATATCTGCACGGGTAGCCGGGGTACCAAGTCCGTGCTTCTCCATTTGCGCGAGCAATGCTGCCTCCGTGTACCGTTTAGGTGGCATGGTTCTTCCACTTTTAATATGACAACGTTGAACGGTAACCGACTGACCTTGCTGTACATCTGGCAAAAGAGTGCGTCCATTGTCCGCTTGCTCATCTGTGCGCTCATCTTCTTCGTCACTGTAGTCTCCGCCGTATACTTCACGCCAGCCACTGTCTTTTACCGTTGTCCCTTTAACATGGAAGGAATCTTCACCCACTTGCACAGTAATCGCTACTGAATCATATCTGGCAGCTGGATAGAACAGGCTGATAAACCGGCGTACGATCAAATCATACAGTTTGCGTTCCTCCGGATTCAGCTGATTCAGCAGCACCGTCTGTTCTGTCGGAATAATCGCATGATGATCCGTTACCTTGCTGTCATCCACAATTCGCTTGGTGATATTCAAGTTTTTCCGCAGCAGCGGACGAGCCAAGGATGCATAAGGTCCAACAGCTACACTATCCAATCTTTCTTTCAGCGTACCTGTCATGTCCGATGTCAGGTAACGACTATCCGTACGCGGATATGTAACTAGCTTATGCTGCTCATAGAGACGCTGCAGGACGTTGGAAGTCTGCTTGGCTGAAAAGCCATACTTCCGGTTGGCATCACGCTGCAGCTCCGTCAAGTCATAGGCCAGAGGATGCGGCTCAACTTTTTCACTCTTTTTGACCTGAGCAATGGTTCCCTTACGTCCATCCACTCGTTTCTTCAATGCCTGGGTGTCCTGAGCATCAAAGATGCGTGAATCCCCGCCTGAGGCCCGCCACACGGCTTGAAAACCTCCAAAATCTGCAGTTAATGTCTCATACTCCTGTGACCGAAAACCATTGATTTCATTTTCCCTGTCCATGATCATGCCCAGAGTTGGCGTCTGTACCCGTCCTGCAGACAACTGTGCATTAAATCGAACGGTCAGCGCTCGTGTCACATTAAGCCCAATCATCCAGTCCGCTTCTGCCCGGCACCGTGCCGATTCATAGAGACGGTCAAACTGACTCCCTGGCTTCAGTGAAGCAAATCCTTCTTTGATTGCCTTATCCGTCTGAGAAGAAATCCACAGTCGTTTGAAAGGCTTCTTCCACTGCGCCATTTGCATGATCCAACGGGCAAGCAGCTCCCCCTCCCGGGCAGCATCCGTTGCAATGACCAGTTCACCAACATCTTGGCGTTTCATAAGCTGCTGTACGGCCTTATATTGATGATTCGTCTCTCTTAGCACCTTCAGTTTCGCCCGCTCCGGCAGAATTGGCAGATCCTCAAGATTCCAGGTGGCGTACTTCTTGTCGTAATCTTCAGGTTCCGCCAGCCCTACCAGATGCCCTAGTGCCCACGTTACGATATATTTAGGACCTTCCAAATAACTCTTATGTTTATCACGCGCTCCCATAACTCTGGCAATTTCACGTGCCACAGATGGTTTCTCAGCGAGTACCAATGTTTTCACTTCGTATCTCTTCCTTTCTTCATACACCTTGTAACCCAAGTTCCTATCCTTTCATTATATCATTTCAGACCATTCGTTTCTTGGCCTATCCCAGATGAACGATTAACCTGATAAATTACTGTTCTAGATTATATGTAAGATAAGCTAACACTTTTATGAACACTTAAATTTCTCTTAGGAATGAAAACAAGAGTATCTGAAAGAAATATCACATGAAAACAACTTGTATACGTTTTTTTGGATAAATATGAGTGTTGTAAGAATACCTGACATGTTATTAGAATGTGACAAAAGCATATACAGCCGTTTCATCACACACATCATTGCGACAGAAGGAGCGTGGATACATGACTTATCATGGATCTGTATTGAAAAAAAGTGGAGCTCTGTTACTGACAGGAGCAGTAATGGTTACAACTTGGGGAGGAGCTTCCGTACCGCTGGCATCTGCCGGAGCAGCAAGCCCATCAAGCAAAACAACGGTCGCAGCAACAGCTGCAGGGAAGGCACCTGCCACGTCTGCCGCATTTATTCAAGCCATGGAAGAGGCAGCGACACTTGCAGGTGTGCCTTTTTCAATGGACGAGCTATCAGGCAAAACCGTTCAGCGTAAGGATGCTGCTCTAGCTCTTCAAACCTGGTTGAAGCTGGAGTCCACCACAGAGTCGTTTAAAGACGTACCAGACCAATCCAGCTATGCAGGTGCCATCGGTGCCTTGAATGCTGCAGGGTTGATGAAAGGTTATACGGATTCCCTCTTTCTACCTAACGCTGTCCTGACGGAAACTGATGTCGCTATATTGAAAGATCGCATTTATAATTACATAAAACCATTTGTTCTGGAGGAAGCAACAATTACGGAACTCCAGGCTGCAATGACGCAAGGAAAGCTTACATCCAAGGAATTGGTTCAAATGTATCTAGATCGGATTGAGAAATACGATGATCAGGGAGTTAGCATTAATTCCATACTAACCTTAAACCCGGAAGCACTTGATATTGCCCAGGCATTGGACGAAGAACGCGCAGCCAAAGGTGCACGCGGACCGCTGCACGGTATTCCTGTTCTTGTGAAGGACAACTTCGATACGAATGATATGCCTACCACTGCCGGCTGTATCTGTCTGAAGGACTCCGTGCCTGCGCAAGACGCTGAGCAAGTGAAAAAGCTCAAAGAAGCAGGTGCCATTATCCTCGGCAAAACAAATCTGCATGAATTTGCATTTGGCATTACTACATCCAGTTCATTGGGTGGACAAACCCTGAACCCTTACGCACTGGATCACTATCCTGGCGGTTCCAGCGGCGGAACAGGGGCAGCGATTGCCTCCAACTTTGCTGCAGCAGGCATGGGTACCGATACTGGTGGATCGATCCGTATTCCATCCAGCTTCAACAGCCTTGTCGGAATTCGTCCAACGATTGGACTATCCAGCCGTGAAGGCATTATCCCGCTTGCTCTGACTCAGGATGTAGGCGGCCCTATGGCTCGTACAGTTAGTGACGCTGCGATCATGCTGGACGCTACAGCAGGTTATGACAAGGACGATGTGGCTACAGCTTATGCTGTAGGCAAAATCCCTTCCAGTTACACTGACTTCCTGGACGTGAATGGACTTAAAGGCGCGCGTATTGGTGTAGCTACTGAACTGATCCCAAGCACCAAAGCAGAAGAGAAAGCCGTTGCTGATGTCATCAACAATGCAGTGGAAGAATTGAAATCTCTGGGTGCAACTGCTGTACCTATTAGCATTCCGAATCTGGACGAAATCAACAAATACCCGAGCTTGAGCGGATATGAATTCAAATTCCAGCTCAACGACTACCTGGAGTCACTTGGTGAAGATGCTCCATACCACAGTCTGTCGGAGATCATCGCTTCAGGTGAATTTGATAAAACACAGGAACAATCCATGAAGGCACGCGATGCACGGGAAACGCTCGAGACAACCGAGTACAAAGACATCGTATTGAAACGTACTCAAGTCACGCGCGAAGCTATTCTAAAAGTGATGGCTGACAATAACCTGGATGCCATCGTGTATCCTACTTCCACCCAGGCTGCAGCCGTAATTGGCGAAGGGCAGAACTCCGGCGGGAATAACCGACTAAGCCCATTCTCCGGGTTCCCGGCTATCACCGTACCTGCCGGCTTCACTACAGAGGGTCTACCTGTAGGCATTGAATTCCTCGGCCGTGCCTTTGATGAAGGAACATTGATTAAACTCGCATACAGTTATGAGCAAGGAACCCATCACCGCCAAGCTCCTAAACTTACACCATAACTCCTTTATTGAATTAGAAAATGCTTAATAAACAAAAAGTACACTTCGCCTCCACATCGGAGGAAAGTGTACTTTTTTTATTAGCCCGGTAAGACAGACTGTCTTTCCCGCTTAATCTCAAATTTCTACGTTATTTCTTTGAATCAGCGTCTGGAACACTCCATTCCAACACAAGGCCTGCATAAGTTAAGCCACCACCAAAACCGAATAAGGCAAGACGCTGACCCTGCTTCACCTTACCTTCATCGACAGCCAGCTGAATGGCCAAAGGTATGGATGCAGCCGAGGTGTTCCCACGGTACTCCATGCTGGTCAGCGTGCGTTCCAACGGTACAGGACCGCGCTCGCAGACAGCTTCAATCATTCTCATATTCGCGCTGTGCGGTACAAACCAGTCGATATGCTCCGCCTGCAAGCCTGAGCTAGCGATAAGTTTCGGCAATTGCTCAGGTATCAGCCGTACAGCCCATTTATATACTTCTCTGCCGTTTTGCACAAGACGCCCTTCACCTTGAAGAGGTACCCCATTCATCTCGGAGGAAAGTCCACTGCTATAAACATGTAACCCACCATCACCCTGAGTTCCGGAAAGTGCTGCAAGCGCACTGCCCTGCCCTTCGGTTCGTTCCAACAAAAATGCTCCTGCTCCATCCCCAAATAAAATACACGTCGTACGATCGGTGTAATCCGTAATCTTGGATAATGTCTCTGCCCCGATCACGAGCACTTTGCGATACATGCCACTTGTAATCATGCTATCGGCCAGTTGCAACCCATAGACAAAGCCTGCGCAAGCTGCGCTCAAATCCAGCGCTCCGGTCTGAGTGATGTTCAGACGGGCCTGTACTCTGGAAGCCGTGCTAGGGAATGCATACTCTGGCGTGCTTGTTGCTACGAGGATCATATCCACATCATGAACGTCAACCCCATAACGCCGAATCATGTCTTCCACAGCCTTAACCGCCAGATCAGAAACAAACTGATCCTCTGCGGCAATTCTCCGCTCCCTCATCCCTGTTCGTTGTACGATCCATTCATCGTTCGTTTCGACCAACTTTTCCAAATCCGCGTTATTTAAAATACGCTCCGGCACATAGGTTCCGAATGCAGTAATACTGGCTTTTGATTGCATCATAGCTTCAGTCACCTCGTTTTCTTTTTTTATTATTATAGCACTAAGTCTTAGTACTTGGTACTAATTTTTGATATACTTTTATTGTTTTCTCTGTTGATACAGAAAAACACACCTTCTGCTCCATTTCCTCACACTTGGTATGTAGATCAAATGAAGAAGAATAATCATATTCGGTTTAGTATGAAGAATGCCTTAATAATCGCCGTTATCTGTAGACTCTTCGTAAGGAAAGATAGAAAATAGACAAAACAATTCATATTACGGATAGACAATGGACAGAGATGGGGGATTACATAATGGAAAGAGAAATAAACATCCTTGCAATTTCAGGAAGCCTTCGGAAACAATCCACAAACACCATGCTAATGAAAGCTATGATGGCACTTGGCCCTACTACTTTGAAATTTCAGGTGTATGATCAGCTGAATGATCTTCCCCACTTCAATCCTGATCTTGATGTAGATGATGGTCCACTTCCCGTTCAATACTTCAGATCCCAATTAAAGCAAGCAGACGGTGTCCTCATCTGTACACCTGAGTATGGAAATGGTATTCCCGGTGTCTTAAAAAATGCTTTAGATTGGATTGTATCTTCCGGAGAATGGGTGAATAAGCCTACAGTGGTCATAGCAGCATCCCCCAGCCCTTTAGGCGGTAATCAAGCCCATACATCCATATTGCTGACTTTAAACATGATCAATGCCCTCGTCCTGAATGATGCCTCACATACAATTCCTCATATTACGATGAAAATCAACAAACAAGGTACGATCATTGATCCTGATACTAAAACGGCACTACAAGATTCACTTTTACGCTTAGCAGAAGCATGCCCCAACTGAATGAATGAACTGAAATAGTGTTATAAAAAACAAAAACAGCCCGTTAGTGATATATCGGGCTGTTAAAATTATAATTTGTTACATTTATAAACAAATAAAAACCACCACCGAGTATCTTCGGCAGTGGTTCTTTGCTTGGCAGCGTCCTACTCTCCCAGGACCCTTCGGTCCAAGTACCATCGGCGCTAGAGGGCTTAACGGTCGTGTTCGGGATGGGTACGTGTGGAACCCCTCCGCCATCGCCACCAAACGATGCTGCTATACACTCAGAGATTATTCTCTGAAAACTAGATCCGAAACGAAATTGCGATCAAAACCTGCAATGTGGATAAGCCCTCGACCGATTAGTACTGGTCAGCTCCATGCATTACTGCACTTCCACCCCCAGCCTATCTACCTCGTCGTCTTCAAGGGGTCTTACATACTGGGA
>NZ_WYEV01000005.1:0-520262 GCF_015143645.1 Paenibacillus sp. P13VS
TGGCCGATCACCCTCTCAGGTCGGCTACGCATCGTCGCCTTGGTGAGCCGTTACCTCACCAACTAGCTAATGCGCCGCAGGCCCATCCTCAAGTGACAGATTTCTCCGTCTTTCCAGCTTCCTTCAGGCGAAGGAAGCAAGTATTCGGTATTAGCTACCGTTTCCGGTAGTTGTCCCAAGCTTGAGGGTAGGTTGCCTACGTGTTACTCACCCGTCCGCCGCTAAGCATCAAGGAAGCAAGCTTCCTATCAACTCCGCTCGACTTGCATGTATTAGGCATGCCGCCAGCGTTCGTCCTGAGCCAGGATCAAACTCTCCAATAAAGTATTGAAAAGAGCGATTAGCTCATTTTGAATCTGACGATTCGTTGTAAATCATAAGTTACTTTCCATTTGTTCAGTTTTCAAGGAACTTGTTGTCCGTTTCTGTTGATCATTGTCAACCGGACAGGATATTTATTTTATCATGTTAACCAACTAACTGTCAACACTCTTTTTCGTCATCATTCAAACTCTTTCGACAATCACTCGTTTGAAGCGACAAGAAATAATATACCATGTCTGAATTTAGATAGCAAGCATTTTTTAATTTTTTTTTCAAAGAGCATTTAATATATATAAGCAGCCAAAAAGCCATAAACCTTTCTTCTCATTTGTAATAAAAAGGGCCTTACCTTTATAACGCACTCTAATGTAACAGTTTGATGTGAGTGATCCAAAGCTTCTATAATGAGGTATATACAATAAAGAGAAAGCAATGACATAGCATCATTAAATACGTTCTTTATTTTCACCGCTTACTACATAGGAAGATTTACTGCTTATAACTTTATTTGAGGTGATCACTCTTGGAACAGTGGCTAAAAAAACTTCGCAAAGGGTACGGCAAGAAACTCGTGTCTCTCCACTTCTGGAATGCCTGGATCGTAGTGATTCTCGCCGTAACGGGACTCATGCTAGTCGGTGGATTCTGGCGTGAACTACTCGGTATAGGGCGCGTATGGCTAAAATGGCTTCATATAATTGTCGGATTGGCTATGTTAGCCCCTGTTGTATATTACTTGATCCTGGCGAGTAAACACTGGAAACAGCTCCGGAACAAGCCTTGGCAAAAAGTAAATACGATCATCGTGCTTGTTCTGCTGGTTGGCTGGTTAATCTCAGGCATTGTATTGTGGCAATTCAAACTCGCGGGACCAAAGTGGTCCAATGCTGCGTTACTAACTCATGATTTGTTAACCTGGTTGGGTCTGCCCTATATTATCTACCATTCCATTACCCGTACCAAATGGTTAAAAGATTCAACACGCCGCACGGTGAGTGCTGCCACATCAACGAAAGACATCCGCGGTACTGCCGATTCATTGGGTACATCTGGAGAAAATACAGCTGCTGCTGCAATTTCAACTCCTAGATCGGATCGTACTGCTTCGACAAAATCACCTGACCAACCTCAGAAACCCGAACCTGTGTATACACGGCGCGCGTTTATTCGGTCTGCTGTAGGTGTGGGATTAGCCGTTACACTCGGCCCTACCTTTGTCTCCTGGGTGGGACGCAATCTCAGTATCGATAACAGCATCGACAGTATGCTGGAGAACGACCCCAATCGGATGAGTCCGCTGCCGCAACCTGCGGCTGCTTCTTCCCCTCCTATTGGAGGAGGAGCTGAAGGGCATTTCCGAGTATACACGGTTACGCCCATCCCTTCCTTCTCGAATGAGAATTGGTCATTCCGGATTGATGGACTTGTCGAACGGGCACAGGTCTGGAATTGGGAACAGTTCGTTAAGCTCACTCGCACCGTACAGGTCAGTGATTTCCATTGTGTAACGGGTTGGTCCGTATACAAAAACACCTGGGAAGGCATTCCCCTTAAACATCTGCTAACCCAAGCCGGAGTGAAGCCCGGTGCACACAGTGTAAAGTTTTACTCTGGTGATGGGGTATACACGGATGCCATTACGATGGATCAAGCTCAGATGGATGATATCATGGTGGCCGTCATGCATGACGGCAAACCCATCCCGGCAGATCTCGGGGGTCCGGTACGACTTGTCATTCCCCAGATGTATGCCTATAAGTCGGTAAAATGGTTGAATCGCATTGAACTCATCGACAGCGAACATATTGGTTACTGGGAGGAACGAGGATATGACAAGGATGCGTGGCTTACTGGCGCAGCTCAGCGCATTCCCAATATCAGTTCCTAACGTTCACCCCCAACGATGTAGAGTCTATGAATTGAAAAACATCCTACAGACGCATAGCAAAAACCCCCGATCCACCTAATGTGGTTAATCGGGGGTTTCTTCATTTCCAAGCTTATGGGTTAGCCCTGCTGATTCAAAAGACGAACGAGTTCATCCTCATCCTCAATGGTTGGGATGCCGAGATCATGCGCTTTGGCCAGCTTGCTGCCCGCCTTCTCTCCGGCAATGACAAGATCAGTCTTTTTCGAGACACTGCCTGTCACTTTCGCTCCGAGCGCTTCCAGTCTTTGCGTTGCCTCGTCACGTGTCAGTTGATGCAGTGTTCCGGTCAGCACGACCGTTTTACCACTAAAGAAGGAGTCTTCGACGATCACTGCTGGTGCCTCCGGTGCCTGTGCTTTCACGCCCAAGTCCAGCATCTTTTCGATGGCAGCCTGGGTAAATGGATCTGCGAAAAACGTTACAATACTCTCCGCCACAATGCCGCCTACGTCTGGAAGTTCAACAAGTTCCTCCACGGTTGCATTCATAATAGCATGCAGATCACGATAATGGTCGGCCAGCATACGTGTCGTTGATTTACCTGTATTCGGAATGCCCAGCGCGTACAGGAACGATGCAAGGTCACGATCCTTACTATGCTCCAGCGCAGCGAGAAGGTTATTGGCTTTCTTTTCACCAAACCGCTCCAGCTTCACCAGATCATCAAATTGCAATGTATACAGATCAGCAGGCTCACGCACACTTAGCTCATCATACAGCTGAATCGCCGTCTTCTCACTGAATGTCTCAATATCCATGGCATCACGGGAAGCAAAATGAGAAATTCTTGCGACAGTCTGCGGTTTACAAGCCAATTTGTTATTACAGAACAGATGCGCTCCGCGCTGCTCCAGTGGGAATCCGCAAGCCGGACACTGCTCTGGATATATGATCTCTTCCCCATCACTCTCTTCCGTCACTTTACCCAGGATTTCAGGGATGACGTCATTGGAGCGGCGGATAAAGACACGCGTGCCCAAGGCAAACTTCAGATTTTTACGCTCAATATCGCCCACATTGTTCAATGTACAGTTCGACACCGTTACTCCCGCCAGTTCGACCGGTTCCACACGTGCCAGCGGAGTTACTTTGCCGGTACGGCCCACATTCCAATCCACGGATTTGAGTACAGTAGTGGTCTCTTCTGCTTCGAACTTGTAGGCTACAGCCCAGCGTGGGAACTTGTCCGTATAACCCAGCACTTCACGTGTGCGCATGTCGGTGATTTTGATAACGGCCCCATCAATCAGATAGTCCAGCTGTCCCCGATTCTCCTGAATGGCGGCAAGCTGTTCCATCACATCATCAAATTCATGGAAGTACGTAATCGACGGGTTCACTTTGAAACGGTTCTCACGCAGAAAATCCATCATCTCTTGATGATTGGCAAATTCAATGTCATCCGAGTACCCTACATTGTAAAAATAGGCATTGAGCCTGCGCTCTGCCGTCGTTTTCGGATTCAGATTGCGCAGAGCTCCGGCAGCTGCGTTACGGGCGTTTTTGAGCGGCTCTGCTGCGGTTTCATTGTACCGATTCAGTACGGACAGATTCATGATGCCTTCGCCTTGTACTTCAATTGTACCGTCGGTATACGGAATTCGGAGCGGGACGGATTTTATCGTTCTAACCTGAGCCAAAATCCCTTCGCCAACCGTTCCGTTCCCGCGAGTAGAAGCCTGTACCAATTCACCATTAGTGTATGTCAGGTTCAAGGTGAGCCCATCAAACTTCAACTCAATAACGTAACCAGGTTCCGGTAAAGGGTTGCCTGGATTTTTGCTGTTGTAGTCATTCACGAGCTTCAGTACACGAGTATTCCAGCTCCGCAGCTGCTCGATGTTTTGGGCTTTGTCCAAGCTCCACAACGGAGACAGATGGCGATGCGGGGTAAACCCCTTCAGCAGTTCGCCACCGACACGCTGGGTTGGGGAATCAGGCAAAACCATCCCGCTCTCCTGTTCCAGGGTAACCAGTTCGTCATACAGGAGATCATATTCCTTGTCACTGATCTGCGGCTGATCCATCGTGTAGTACTGATAATTATGCTGGTTCAGCTCGGTAACGAGTTGCTCCATCCGGTGCATCGGGTCCATACAGGGCCATCCCTCCGTTAATTTAATCTATGTAGAACGAACGTCTGAGCAACTCAGCGTTCGTTCGTTAACATTTATTCTACTTTGGTTATAGGGGCAAAACCGGCAAGCAGGCGTTTCACACCGACCGGAGCCGGGAAGGCAATTTGCAGTTCCGTGTCATTCCCGGTACCTTTTACCGCAACAATGGTACCCGTACCCCATTTGCCATGCTGCACTTTATCTCCTGCTTTGAAGCCAGCTTCACTATTCGAAGCTGCCGGCTTGGAGGCAGATGAAGGCGTAGCATATGTTGGACGCGAGGTACTTGTGGTCACACGGGAAGTTGGCGTGGACGAAGTAGCCGAGGAGCCACTTCTGCTCTGCTGTTCAAAGAGCTTGGCCGCACTTCCACCACCAAAGTTACTTCCGCCACTGGATCCCAGCCCACGTCCGCCATAGGAACCACCTGCATTGGCACCACGACGGTAACGGTCACGGGCAATGGAAGTATCTTCTTTTAGCTCATCCGGAATTTCATCCAGGAAGCGCGAAGGCGGGTTCGCCGTTGTGCGTCCAAACAAGGTACGCATCTGGGCACAAGACAGGAAGAGCTGTTCTTCTGCACGCGTAATCCCTACATAAGCAAGTCTTCGTTCTTCCTCCAGCTCTTCATTATCCATAAAGGCCCGGCTGTGCGGGAAGACGCCTTCCTCCATACCCACGATAAACACGACAGGGAATTCCAGACCTTTGGCACTGTGCATCGTCATCAGGGTAACCGCGTCGCTCTGATCCTCTTCATCATCGTTCATGCTGTCGATATCTGCAATGAGTGCCAGATCGGTGAGGAACGAGACGAGCGTTTTGTCTTCATTATTTTTCTCAAATTCCATGGTCACGGAAAGGAACTCTTCAATGTTTTCCAGACGTGCACGGGATTCAAGTGTATTTTCGTTCTGCATCTCAAGCCGATATTGACTCATCTCCAGAATCTTCTCGGTCAGTTCGGTTACAGAAAGGTACTCTACCATCTGATGCAGTGCAGCAATCATGTCGTAGAACTCTACCAATGCGTTCCGCGTGCGGCCCGCAAAGCCGAGATCGTCCACAACCTGAAGCACACGGAATATGGAAACTCCACGTTCTCCTGCTGCAGCTGCCAGCTTCGCCACCGTTGTATCCCCGATGCTGCGTTTAGGAACATTAATGATCCGGGTGAGGCTGATATCGTCGTCAGGGTTAGACAGCAGGCGCAGATACGCCAGAATGTCCTTGATCTCTTTACGATCATAGAACTTGATGCCGCCGACAATCTGATACGGAATATCAGACTTAATCAGAATTTCCTCTATAACCCGGGACTGGGCGTTGGTACGGTACAAAATGGCATGGTTTTGATAGGATTTGCCGTTCTTCACGTTTTTACTAATCTCAGAGGTAACAAAATACCCCTCATCATGCTCGGAGTCTGCACGGTACACCTTAATCTTCGAACCGCCCTCCTTGTCCGTCCACAGCTTCTTCGGCTTACGTCCGGAGTTCAGGCCAATGACCTCATTCGCTGCATTCAGAATGTTGGACGTCGAACGGTAATTCTGTTCCAGCAAGATGGTCTGTGCCTCTGGATAGTCTTTCTCAAAGTTCAGGATATTGCTGATATCCGCTCCACGCCAGCGATAGATCGATTGGTCACTATCCCCTACGACGCATATCCGGTGATGACTGTCAGCCAGCATGCGGCACAGCATATACTGCGCACGGTTCGTATCCTGATACTCATCGACGTGGATGTATTGGAATTTCTTTTGGTAAAAGTCGAGGACTTCCGGCACTTCTTTGAACAGTTGAATGGTTGCCATAATGAGATCGTCGAAGTCGAGCGAATTGTTGGCTCTCAGACGTTTCTGGTACATTTTATATACCTTCGCCACAATGCCTTCAAAATAGTCGCCAGCCTGCTTCTCATACTGGTCAGGACCGATCAGTTCATTTTTCGCGGTACTCATCATGGCCTGAACAGCTTTGGGTTCGAATTTCTTGGTGTCGATATTCTGGTCTTTCATACAACTGCGAATAACGGATAACTGGTCGGATGAGTCCAAGATACTGAAGTTCGAAGTAAAACCAATGCGTTCAATGTCACGTCGCAGGATGCGCACACACATGGAGTGGAACGTGGATACCCAAATGTCGCGACCTTGGGAGCCACCAACGAGCTGGGATACCCGGTCCTGCATCTCACGAGCAGCTTTGTTCGTAAATGTAATCGCCAAAATGCCCCATGGAGGTGTCTTGCGTGTTGCGATTAGGTAAGCAATCCGGTGTGTCAGCACCCGGGTCTTACCACTGCCCGCTCCGGCCATAATCAGTAACGGTCCATCGGTTGCCTCGACGGCTTGCCGCTGAGGGGTGTTAAGCCGTGCCACGGCATCATGTATATTTACAGGTTGCATGCATGCATGCTCCTTTCGTTGGTTGATCGGTATAACAGCTCTAACAGTTACACTTGGACTTCGATTGCAGAACCATCTTCCGATCGTTGTTATCCCCGGATTTTTTTGATTCCCTTCTTCAAAGGGAAAATCCTGTGATAAACACGACCACTTCGTTTCTTCAGATTGCTTCTGCACTCTCCGTTTCTGTGTAAACATAAACTTGTATACGAATTGCTTATTTAGTAGGGCAAAGTTCTATTTTAACAGATCGTAAGGGGAAATTGGGGGAATGGTAAACTAAACCGATTAAACGGTTCCTTTTACAGCTTGTACCGTCTCAAGTGCCTTCTTCAAATTGCTGTACACAATGTTACCCACGACGACGGTGTCTGCAACTTCGGAAGCTTGTGCTGCTTTCTCAGGATTGTCGATTCCCCCGCCATAAATGAGATGTGCGCGATCCAGTTGTCTATATGTCTCGCCAACCAGTTCCATATCGCCAAACGTTCCGCTGTACTCCATATATACAATAGGAAGATTGAGCAGCCGCTCTGCAGCTTGGGCATACGCCACCGCCGCACCAGTTGTCAGCTCTGTGTCTGCTCCGGTCAAACGCGCTACGGTGGAGTCAGCATTCAGCACGATATACCCCTCTGCAATTAGTAGATCCCACGGTATGAGGTAACCAAAACGTTCGATGGCCTGCTGGTGATGCCCAATCATCCATTTGCTATCCGTGGCATTCAGCACCATCGGGATCAGATATCCGTCAAAACCAGGGACAACCGCCTCCAGATCGGATACTTCCAGCACACAGGGCAGCTCATAGCGACGCACGCGGGACATCAGGTCTACCGTGTTATCATAGGTGATTCCCGAAGATCCTCCAACGATAATAGCATCGGTCCCCGACATACATACCAGATCGAGTGCTTCATCCGTGATTTCCCGGTCCGGGTCGAGCTTAAATACGTGTCTCCACTGCTTAATCATGTCTATCAACGAACATTCCTCCAGAGGTTCTTCTGCATCCTAAAAAGCTTGTAAACTAAGTCTAAGTCAGCAGGCAGTGAGTGTCAATGTTCGCATAAAAAGGGGAACAAAAAATCACCGACTTTTCCCTGTAAAGTGCAGGAATCGGTCTGTGATTTTAGGAGAAATGAGTTATATCAAAATTAATCAAACAATGCTCGAGTAATAATGAAGGGCTACTTTTCTAAATGAATGAAATGTTGATTTTCCAATTATAAATGCTATGGCTTCCAGGCAAAACGTGTATTCATCTGATCCAGCTCTTCTTCCGTCAGCACATCTGAATAGACGCCATATACGCCCCACTTTTCATAGTTGGCCACCTGGTCGGTATCATTGATGGTATGCACGTAAGTAACAGCGCCCGCCTTCTTCAGCTTGGCGACGAAGTTCTGATTCACTTTATATTCCGGCATGGTTACGGCATCAATATCATTCTTTTCCACAAAATCAACGACCTGTCCTTCCGTATCCTGCGTTGCATAAAGGGTATAGATAATGGACGGGAACGCATAGATTTCTTTCACGGTTTCCAGCATGGGCTCATTATAAATCTGCACGACGATGCGACTCAGTACAGATGGATCTTTCTTTTTGGCAGCGTTCACGAGAGAAGATAGCACCTGCTGAATATCCTCATCTTTCTGCTCCTTCGTATCCGTTACGATATACATATCGGGATATTGCGACAGCACATTAATGATGCCATCCGCGTCCATGGGTTGGTAGATGCCCAATATTGGGGTGTTCATAAATTCATCGTGCGTAAGTGCCCCAGCCTGTTTGTCTTCAGGAAGCTCCTCTTCCTGTCCCAGCAGTTTGCTCATATTGGCGGTCCATTCATGTCTGGCTACAGCTACGCGATCGGAGGTGAGCATGAAGTCGATCTCAAACACTCTTGTGCCCTTCTCGTAATTGGCGATCATCGCTTCATAAGCGTTGGTATAAGGCTGATCACGGATACTGCCCATGGCGTGAGCAATCAGTCGATAGGCTGTAAATCCGTCGTGCTGTTCCTCACTTTGACTCTCATAGGCAAAAAACAGGGTCCCCACGGTAACAATCAGTAGTGTAATGACGGCAGCGATTCGTTTCATATGATGTTCACATCCTTTAGGAGTGATATTAGGGAGAGGAATTTTATAGCTAAATAGATATGACAGTGTATGTGCGGGATTTCCTTTTTGATAGCTAACTACCCGAATTAATGAGGTGTAAAACAAAAAAGCTGCCCGGAGGCAGCTGTTAAATGGTGGTATGATTGATTAATTTGTTGGATCTAATACGCATTCTTGAGACCATTTCGGATGGTTTCCCAGATGATTTTGATATCGAATAATAAAGACCAATTTTCAATATAAAAGATGTCCTGTTCAATCCGATCCTCGATGGAGGTATCTCCTCTTAACCCTTTACTCTGCGCCAATCCCGTAATTCCTGGGCGGACGTGATGTTTAATCATATACTTCGGAATTTCATCCCGGAATTGATTCACGTAGTACGGACGTTCCGGCCTTGGGCCAACCACACTCATATGACCCAGCAGCACGTTGAAGAATTGAGGCAACTCATCCAGGCTGGTGCGTCTTATAAATGTACCGAATGCCGTTCGACGCGGATCATCCTTCGTGGACCAACCGGTATCAACTACACCTTCAGGAATGACTTTCATAGAGCGGAATTTAAACATCATGAAGTTGCGTCGATTAAGTCCAACACGTTCCTGTTTGAAAATGACCGGTCCAGGCGACGTCAATCGTACACCTAGCGCCACGATGACCATTACCGGGGAGGTCAGGATGATTGCGACGAGAGAGAACAGAATATCGAACGCACGCTTCATCAATCGGTTTACGGCCATATCGAGCGGGATATCACGCACGTTAATCATCGGCATGCCGGCGAAGTTGTCGAAATGCGGACGGGCCGGAAGATAATCAAAGAAGTCTGGAATAATCAGCGTCCGTACGCCGGCCTTCTCGCACACCTCAATAATATGCGGATACTTGTCGTGGGCATCCAAAGGAAGCGCAAGAATGACTTCGTCGATTATACGAATCGACAGAATTTCTTCCAACTGGTTGATTTGTCCCCTGATCGGCTTGTAGCGTTGCTGTTCCTCTTGATCCCATTGACGATAATCATCGAGAAAACCATATACCTCGTACCCGAGATCAGGATAACTACGGAGGTTATCATAGAACCGTTTGCCTAAAGAACCTGCCCCAAGGATCAATACGAATTGACGGTTGAAGCCCTTTTTGCGTAGTCTTCTCAGTTGAAGCTTTACGATGTAACGGTAGATTAGTGTGAAAACAACGTTGCCGATCATGTACATGGCCAGATATGCACGAGAAATGTCGACTTCCTTGAAGAAGAACATTAAGCTCATCAGCATAAAAAAGGCGATCCCATGGACCTGAATCAGTTTCATGAATTCATCTACAAAACGTTTCTTCCGCTTCGGCATATATAAGGAAGACATCACACCCGCTATAATTGAAAGTCCCCCGTACACTAAGCTCCATGCAAAATACTTTTCGATTGGCAACGAACCATGGTTGATAAGCAGGTCACTTTCAAACTTCATCCACCAAGCCATTAAGAAGGAAAACTGTATCACCATGAAATCTGCCGCAATATACAGTTGGGTCAGAAATTGCTGATTACGACGAATCATGCTTTCACCTCGGAAGATGCCTCTGTCTCACGAACTTCCGCATGACCAGATGCTAATTCTTTTTGGGCAGCCGGTCTAATCAGCTTATTGCGTAGCAGAGACAATGAGAATTTTAATGAGATACCGAGCCATACGGCTGTGTTGGTCAAAATACCATAACGCTTGGCATAATGCTTACGGTGGAAAACCCACATCGCTCTATGAAATTCATAAATGATTTTCATAGGTTTACGCCGGGCACTCGCACCCTTGTAGTGCACAATATATGTACGCGGGTAATAATAAATGCCCCAGCCCGCTTCTTTGATGCGATAACACCAGTCGATATCTTCACCGTACATGAAGAAGGTTTCATCCAAGCCCCCCACTTGGTCGATAGCTTCACGCCGCACGAGCATGAACGCGCCGACAAGACAGTCTACCGGATACTCATCATCCGGGCTGAGATGTCCGAGCTGGTACTGGTTAAACTTCGGACGATCCGGGAATATGCGTGAGATACCAAATGCATAATAAAATGAGGCCGATGGGGTAGGAAAGCCTCGCTTGCATGCTTTATCCAAGGAGCCATCAGGAAGGATCACCTTGCAGCCGGATGCTCCCGTCTCTGGATGGCGGTCCATGAATCCAATCATGATTTCCAATGTGTCTGGTTGCACAATCGTGTCTGAATTGAGCAGCAAAATATAACGCCCCTTGGCGATTTCCATGCCCTGGTTGTTGGCTACGGCGAATCCCGTATTGTCGCGATTGGCAATCATACGAACCTCTGGATAAGCTCCTCCGATCGCTTCCACGGATCCATCGCGCGAAGCATTGTCAACAACAATGACTTCATATTGAACGAAAGTAAGAGATTCATACACCGATGCCAGACAGTCCAGTGTCAGCTGGCATGTATTGTAATTTACGATAATAATACTTACATCTGGAATGTAGGCGCTATTATTTTCCAATCCTCCTCGTAAGGGAACATCTGCTGTTTCAACCATATTGTAATACTCCTAACTTTGGAATGCTGTGTTTAACTATTGAAAGTATAGCATATTATGGGCAAATTTGTTGAAGGCATAACCAATCTATACCTTATACCTTCTTCAAGACGTATATGAGTTTAAGAACAAGGTTATCAAGGGACGCTTGACGGTAAAAGGGCATTTTGGAAGCATAACTGATACGTTTAACCCAAGAGCTGTCTAATTGTTTTAAAAAGTGCCGTATGTCCCTTTGTTGCTGAGCAGATAATTGATCTTTATGGATTTGTAAGAACATCTTTGCTTGTTTGCTTAATATAAAATGATTTTTACCATTCATGAAGCGATTCCATCTGTTCTTCCATTTCATGATAAAACCTTCGTTGCTTCCACCCAAAACGTTATTTTGATGTTGTCGATACAAAATCATCGGCTCTCCATCAAAGATGACCTCACCAAATGCACTAACATAAAAATAGATCCACCAATCATGCATAATAACCTGAGTTAGATCGGAGGGAATGTTTGCCTTAACTTGCTGAAAAGCAATTGGATTCAGTACCATAGTGCAGCCCACGCAGCAGTTTTCGACCATGGCATTATACATGCTTAACGGCTTAGGAGGGAGGGTCGGCCACACATTTAGGTTGTTCAGATCCTGATCTACCATTTGTGTAGAAGAACAATACATCAGTGGTATATTTGATTGCCTCAATTGAAGTTTAGTTACCGCCCTTATAAGTTTTTCCGGCTTCCACACATCATCCTGATCGCAAAATGCGTAATAATCATACACAGGCTCCGTTTGGCGCATCAGTTCAAAAAAACTCCCGATCACGCCCAAATTTTCACCTTTAATAACTCGGATTTGGTCCGGATGAGACTGGGCATATTCATTTAATTTTTGTACAGTTCCATCAGATGAGCCATCATCCCTAATAATAATCTGGACGTCAACTTCATGTTGTGCGAGAAGGCTTTCCATCTGTTCATCAATGTACTTTACTCCGTTATATGTAGAAAGCATAATGCATACTTTAGATTTATTCACGTGCCACCTCAAAATCTGACTTTTCTTTATTATATACGAAAACTCCCGCCCATAAGTAAGAGCGAGAGTTACATCGTGCTACTATGGCCGTTCCTATTTCGACGACAATGAACTAATAAATTCACGCAGGCCCTCCCGCCATGGGCGGATATCCGTCAAACCATTGGTTCGAATGGATAGATGATCCATTACCGAATTACGCGGCCTGGGAGCTGGTCTGGGGAACTGCTCTGTCGTACAAGGCTCCAATTTTGCTTGGATGGTAAACCCGTCAACATTTCGAGCTTCCGCAAAGATCGCTTCCGTGAATTCATACCATGTACAAGTACCACTGTTGGAGGCATGATATACCCCATACATTTCTGTTTGCATAAGCTCTAGGATAAATCCTGCCAAATCAACGGTAAACGTAGGTGACCCCTTTTGGTCATGTACTACCTGTAGCTTTGGTTTTCCCTGACCCAATTTCAGCATCGTTTTGACAAAGTTATTCCCGTAGAGGCCGTAAACCCAAGAAGTACGCACAA
Organism: Paenibacillus sp. P13VS; assembly: GCF_015143645.1. Classification (NCBI taxonomy): domain Bacteria; kingdom Bacillati; phylum Bacillota; class Bacilli; order Caryophanales; family Paenibacillaceae; genus Paenibacillus; species Paenibacillus sp. P13VS. The sequence continues at coordinate 13,032 of NZ_WYEV01000005.1, forward strand.
CAAACCATTTGGAGGACAACGACTGTACGAGCAATTCCCCCGCCCGTTTGGACTTGCCATACACACTTTGCGGATTCGTGTTATCGTATTCCTGATAGGGAGATGACGAGTTGCCATCAAATACATAGTCCGTACTAATATAAATTAGTTTAGCTCCAGCTCTTTCTGCTGCTACAGCAACATTGCGTGTTCCAACCGCATTCACCTTATATGCACCATCGATATCTGTTTCCGCTGCATCAACGGCAGTATAAGCCGCACAATGAATGACCGCTTCAGGATGATAGGAGGAAATAACGTCATTACACTGTGCCTGATTAGTTATATCCATCTGATCCCGATCACAAGCAAGAACAGCATGCCCCTCCTTCTCCAAAAGAAGAACGACATCCCGTCCCAGTTGTCCGTTTGCTCCTGTAACCAAAACCTTCATTACTCCACGTCTCCCAATCGAGATCCATATTGCTTGGCATAGTACTGTTGATACACGCCAGACTGAATACGAGTCCACCAATCTTTGTTATCCAGATACCATTGGATAGTCTCCTTGATCCCGGTTTCAAACGTATGCTTTGGTTTCCAGCCTAGTTCAGACATTGTTTTGGCCGGATCAATGCCATATCTGCGGTCATGCCCAGGCCGGTCCTGTACATATTTAATCAAAGATTCAGGCTTGCCGAGTTGCTCCAAAATAGTTTTCACGATGTGCACGTTAGTTCGTTCATTGTTGCCGCCGATGTTGTACACTTCACCGTTACGTCCTTGATGAATCACCAAGTCAATGGCGCTGCAGTGGTCTTCAACATAGAGCCAATCTCGAATGTTTAATCCATCTCCATACACAGGCAAGGCTTCATCAGCAAGGGCCAGTGAAATCATCAGAGGAATCAGTTTTTCAGGGAACTGGTACGGACCGTAATTGTTGGAACATCGTGTGATATTTACCGGAAGGCCAAAGGTCTCATGGTATGCACGCACAAGCATATCCCCACCTGCTTTCGAGGCCGAATAGGGGCTGTTTGGCTGCAACGGTGTCTCTTCCGTAAATAGACCTGTTGGACCCAACGAACCATATACCTCATCCGTCGATACCTGAACAAACTTGGTTACATTGTGTTTTTTAGCAGCTTCAAGCAATGCTTGGGTACCGTTCACATTCGTTTGCACAAACACACCAGGCTCCAATATGCTGCGATCGACATGAGATTCGGCTGCAAAGTTAACGACAACGTCCACACCTTGGCCAATCAGGCGATCCATCTCGGCAGCATCTGTAATGTCTGCTTTGACAAAAGTATGTTTTTTGTTGCCTTCAAGTGATTTCAAGTTTTCCAGATTACCTGCATACGTCAGAGCATCTACATTAATAATTTCGTAATCAGGATGCCGCTCTAGTATATACATCACAAAATTACTTCCAATAAAACCGGCCCCGCCGGTAACGAGCAGTTTCATAGTGTTGGAACCTCCTAATTACTTCACTTCGAAATTGAAATTGATCTCCGCATCTTGAAGTAAAGGATGTCTTTGGTCCTTATCTGACAAAATCGGACTAGATGTAGGCCAATCAATTCCAAGAGCCGGGTCACTCCATAATATGCCGCGATCGTTCTCCGGGGAATAGTATTCGTCCACTTTGTACAAGACTTGGGTGTTTGGTACCAGAGTACAAAAGCCATGAGCAAATCCTTTGGGTACCAGTAACTGACGGTGATTATGTTCACTCAAGATGAAACCCTCCCACTGCCCGAAGGTAGGGGATCCTTGACGAATATCCACGATAACATCGTAAATCAAACCCGAAATAACCCGAATTAACTTCGTTTGTGCTTTGGGATTAAGTTGGTAATGCAATCCGCGCATCACACCAGGTTGAGCAGATAAGGATTGATTATCCTGAATAAAGTGGTAATTAATTCCTCGTTGATTCATGAGTTGTTCATTGTAACTTTCCATAAAAAAACCCCGGTGATCCCCGTGAACCATCGGTTCAATCAAACAGGCGCCATTCAGCTTGGAAGGAGTGATTTTCAATTATTCCGCATCCCTTCTCTTCTATAACTTTAACTTTCCGAACTCGTCTCCGAATACAATATCTCTCGCTAGCTCATTGGCCCGTGCCAATGAGGCGTGAGTACCTGCGTCTGTCCACCAACCCTTAAGTATATCGTAGGTAAGATTTCCTCGTTCAATGTACGCATTGTTTACGTCTGTGATTTCCAATTCGTCTCTTGCAGAAGGCTTTAATGTCTTGATGATCTTAAAGACTTCACTATCAAACATATATATGCCTGTTACCGCATATTTGCTTTTGGGTTTTTGAGGTTTTTCTTCAATAGATACAATGCGATCGCCATGTAACTCAGGCACTCCGAAGCGATGAGGATCGTTGACTTCTTGTATCAATATTTTTGCTCCGGACTTTTGCTCCCGGAAATTAGACACATACTCAGTAATATCGTCCTCAAACACGTTATCACCAAGAATGACCACCATCTGCTCATTACCTGTAAATTGTTCTGCCAATCCAAGTGCTTGAGCTATTCCTCCTGCTTCATCTTGCACTCGATAAGTGAATGAGACACCTATATCACTTCCACTACCTAGAAGATTAACAACGTCTCCCATATGTTCTTTGCCGGTAATCACCATGATGTCGGTAAGGCCAGCTTGTTTTAACTTATATGCAGAATGGAAGATCATTGGATACTTTCCTACAGGAAGCAGGTGTTTATTAGTTACCTTCGTTAAAGGAAAAAGGCGGGAGCCTGTCCCGCCAGCAAGAATTACGGCCTTCATGGGTACACCTCATTTTTAGAAAGTAAATAAAAAATTACCAAAATAACATATACAGTTAAGAAGAATACTCATATTAAAAAGAAGCCACTAAAATAACCCTATGAGATATTGGAATAAAGGCGCAATGTTCATTCAGCATTAGAGAAATTTACCACTTTTTTTAAAGAAGTTCTTTCCTTCTGAACCTAAGATACAATACAATAATTCCAATTATAATATTATAAGAATCTAATGATTTCTTCTTAAAAGTGTGAAAATAAACAATAACGCGAAAGATAATAGCCACACATTAGTGCCACTATCCACAAATAATTAGAGCCATCCAATTTAGGAAGCAAAATAAGCCACAAAAATTGTATCAGTTATTATTGAGAACGGATACATATCGAATGCAGATAATGATATATCTTTAGTAACCAACTTCATGAATTTATTTTTAAATATCTAGGTTATATAAAATTAAAAAGAACAAGGTTGTTTCAATTAACTGTTATTCCCAGAACCTTCTCATCCGGGGATTTTGTGTAGCAGTCTAGTTTAATTTATATAGAATAAGATAATGTGTAAGCTAAGTTATATAAATCAATTTCTTTTTCCACTGATTGAGCAACACTTGTTAGTAGCTCATCAGATAATTCTTTTTTTTCATCTAATAGTATAAATTCCTTGTATTGATTGGCAATTATAGAAATATCCAAATTCATTTCAGCATAGTTTCTTGCGTTATTAGCAAACTCCTCAATTAACTGTCGATCATTAGTTAATTTCAATAGTTCTTGATAAATTAAATTCACTTCTGTTTCCATAGAAAGATTTTCAGGTGACGGTATCTTGATACAGCAAGAATCTGGAACTTCTGAAAAACTACCTATGTCTGTTACAATCACACATTTCCTCTTAGCAAGTATTCTCATTAGGCTGGCTGAAGTTTCCCCATTATAGGGGTGTCGCAGATTTAAGCAAATGTCTGTGGCATCAATATACTGCTCAAAAGAAACCATATCAGTATAACCAGTAATAATAACCTTATCTCTTAAATTATTATTATTGATGAAAATATTCATTTCATTCTCAATACTTTCAGCTGGCTTTCCTACTAGGTATAATAAAAGGTTGTTATTATCATTTGAACATAATTTCTCGAAGGCCCTTAAAATAGGAATAATTCGTTTTGTTTCATGAATATGACCAAATGCCGAAATGATTTGTTTATTAGTAGGGATATTCAAAATACCACGGGCCAGCTTTTGATTCTCTAAATCATCTGTTTTTGCATAAAGAAAAATCTTTTCGACTTGTCTAGTGAGGGATTTCTGGAGAAGTTTCTTCTTAGCATAGTCACTATGAACTATAATCTTGTTAGCATAGTTAGTTACTACACCATTAATAATCATTTTGTACAATTGGACAGACTCTTTACCAGCAGTTAACTTTTCCACATAGTTGTCTATCAATTCCTTTTCAAAATCTTCGTATAAATATTTTTTGTATAACTGATAGTTATTTTTACCCACTGATAAATGATAAATTAATCCATGTAGATTATTATCATGTAGAACTAACGTCCCTCTATACCGCTGAATATAATCAATCATGTAAGTGTGAAACTCGCTGTTACCCATCTGATATACTGTATCTAAATACTTATCCTTGTTATTTTTATACTTATCATGAGAAAATACTTCTACATTCCCTTCAAATTCACAATCAATTTTATACCCACTATCAATGTATACATCTATATCTAAATATTTTGATAGCTCATTTAATATATCAACACTGTAATCAGCAATTCCTGATTGAAGTGGGGGGAGCGGAGTAAAAAAGGCTATTTTCTTTTTCTCAATTTTTTCAAATTTTTCATTGTTGATTATTTCTAATCTATTTATTGCTTCTATTGTACGTTCAGCAACGATATCCCAAGAAAACTTTTTCACTCGATTCAACCCTTGAATTCTAAGATCGTTTAGATCCGTCTGCTCCAAGATCTCGATTAATCCTCTAGTAATATCATTTATTTCAAAAGGATCCACTAAAACTGCCGCACCTTGAGCAATCTCTCCAAGACTAGAATTGTTCGAAGTTAAAATTGGAGTTCCACACGCCATAGCCTCAACAACCGGTAAACCGAATCCTTCATATTGCGAAGGAAATGCCATAATATACGCCATATTATAAAGTTTTATTAAGTGATCTAAAGGAACAAAATTTGTTAAAATAACCCTCCCATTAACACCATGTTTCTTTGCAATATTATAGTAACGCTCCTCTGAGGCGTCACTAAGTTTACAAGCCACAACTAATTGATACTTATCTATTAATTGCTTAGGCATCTTAGAATATGCCTTAATTAATTCAGCGATATTTTTACGGTCGTCATCTCCTCCAGTACACATAATGAACTCATCATGTATTCTATATCTATTTCTGATTTCACTGACATCTTCGTCAGATAAATCTACTTCTTTATACCATTCATCTGTTCCGGCATAAATGACTTCAATTTTATTTTCTTGAATATGGATGTATTTGACGAGGTCATTTTTAACACTTTGTGAAATAGCCAAGATTCTATCCGCTTGTTTAATTTTATCGATCCAGTTCATATACTGATTATAAAAATATTTATCTTTTAGATATCTTTCTTTAAATAAATAAGGAATAATATCGTAAACAGTTGCAATAACTTGAACATTGTGCAACCATTCTGGTTCATAAGACATATTAGAATCAAAAGGAGAAGTAATATAGAAAACCTCTATATTATGTTCCTTAATAAAATTTTTCACAATATTCCCGATAATCCCTTTATAAGCAGGTTTTTTCAACAGTAAGTTATCCGGACCCGGATAGAAATAAAACTCCTGGACATTTTCTGAATAATTCAAAATACTTTTAAGACTGACATCTTCGTAAAAATTCAAAAGGAAATATTTATTTTCTTTATCCGTCTCAAAAATTCTTTTAAACTGGCTAGCATTATAATTACCTATACCTCTGTTTTTGGAATCCGGGCTTAAAATCGCCAAGACATCAATTGCTATGTTCATTACTCTCTATTCCCTCACCTTCAAAAACTTTCTATCTATAAAAATTGAGTTTATTCCAGTAAATGCATATTCATCATATTCCATACCGTCCAAGAAACTTGCTAATTCTTTATTCTTTGTTTTGTAGCTTAACGTTGTCGCATAATCAACCATTTCAACAACAATTATTACTGGTCTATAATTGACATAATCAATAGATTGTAAGATTTCCAAATCTTTACCTTCAATATCAATAGATAGTATTACCGGAGCTTTACCTAAATATTGTTCTACAATTGTCCGATAATTCACCGTTTTAACTATCTTTATGTCCGTAATATCTAGATTAGGGTTTATCTCACGAAATTTCTGTGCCGCCTGTTCATCTGACGTGCTCAATCCGTCCCCATTCATAATATAAAATTTCACATTTTTCTCGGATTCAATATCAATAGCATAATTTAATATTAGATCGCGGTGACGATAAAACTTTAGCTCTGGGATAAGTTCAGGGTTAGCCTCTACTAAAATTCCTTTTGCTCCTTTTTTATAAAAGAAATACGTATTACTCAGTTCTTTGGCATGATTTGCTCCCATGTCTATATAGTCTACTTTTTCAAAAGGAATTCCCAATACGTGAACAATATATGCTAAGATGCTATCTTCTCCAGATTGAGCATAGGTTTGTTTAATAAATACTGAATTTGAATCATCTTGTAAAATTTCATTTTCATACAGTTTATTAATACTATCCTCAATAGTATCTATTCTCTCTGAGTTCATTGCAGGCATCTTTTCAAGTTCATTTAGCTGAGAATACAGTTTTAACTGCTCGTTCAACAACGAATTTATTTGACTTCTCTGTTCTGATACTATAGATAGCAACTGATTGTAGTTTTGGTCTTGTTGGCCCAGCTGCTCTAATATTTTTTTACATTGCTGCTCTTGTCCTTCAAATCGTTGAACATACTGGTTATCAAACTCATCCGTTTTTGACAAAAGCTCTGTGGATAATTCTGTTAATTTACCGATAGAAGAGGTTGTAGCATTGTTGAATTCAGTTTGTTGTAGACTGATGGGCTCGATATACCATTTCAAAAATTTCCTAACAACCTTTTTCCCAAAAACTATAACCGGGCCTATAAATTTCCGCGTTGAAAATAGATGCCTATAGGCTGGATTCTCTCTTGTTTTTAGCATCTGATTAATATGAATATGCAGTTCACTCATATGCTTTTGTTCTGTTTGTTCAAAGTCATACAGATTACTTTTTAAAGAAGAGAGGTTATCTTCACCCTTTTTTTCAAGTAATTTCTTAAAGATAACTTCATGTTCAATACTTTTAAACTTCATTTATTCTCCCCCCATCTATTAAATTTCCCACTCATGTTCAATCGACAACACGCCAACAGATTTATCATTTGAGACAACAGTAAAGTCCATATAGAATTTAATAAAATCTAAAGCTCTATGATCTTTATCTACTACCGCAACATTGAGTTTATATTTACCTGACAAAAGTTCGCATTTTTTCACAAAAAACCTTACTGTTCCTGTAGAACTCAAACTATTAATAGTTAATTTATCTATTTCAGTATTATTTCCATAAACAAGGTATTTGTCCGCAGTGTAAAAACCGATCCCAAAGATATATTCCTTTTGCGGAACATTAATTTTATAATCAATTTCAATGGTTAATGGATTACCTGCCAAAACAGTATTTGTACTTTCTTTTTGACTGTTCAGGATTCTAGCAGCAATAATCTCAACATCCTTTGAACCCCAGCGAACATCTTCCGAAAATTCCGAATTATCACTTGTTTCACTCGGAGCAGTACTTTCTGGACGTAACTCCTGATGCTCACTATTGAATTCTTCCTGACGTTGTTCAACAAATTTCTGATTCATATGTTGTGTATATAGATCAACTACTCGATCAGGCTCCCCGATCTCAATAATTTCTCCTTTATCCATCCAAACAACCCTATCACAAATTTTCTCTATTGTTCCTAAATCGTGAGCGACAATAACTATTGTTGCTCCGTTGTTTTTAAAACTTTCAATTTTATCAAAGCATTTTTTTTGAAAGTTAGTATCACCAACTGATAAAATTTCGTCAATTAACAAGATCTCTGGATCCACATTAATTGCAACCGAAAAAGCAAGCCTCATGTACATACCCGATGAGTATGTTCTTACAGGATTCTCTATAAAGTCACCGAGTTCTGAAAATTCTATTATATCATTCAATTTTTCATTAATTTCTTTTGTTGACAATCCAAAGATAGCAGCATTAGTGTATATGTTCTCTCTGCCAGTGAAATCCGGGTGGAAACCCGCTCCTAGTTCAATGAGACTAGATATCCTCCCATTTACTTCAATCCGACCTTGATCTGGGTATAAAATTTTTGTAATTAGTTTTAATAGTGTACTTTTGCCACACCCATTATGGCCTATTAACCCTATCGTTTCTCCCTTTTTAATATCTAAATTGACTTTGTTAACAGCAAGAAAGTCACTATAGTTGTTACTTCGAAGACGCAAAATCTTCTCTTTTAAAGAGAGAGGTTTGTCATGGTATATTTTAAACGCCTTACAAACATTTTCTATTGAGATTGCAATTTGTTTGGAATTACTCATTTTAAAGTTCCTCCGCAAAGGTCTTTTCACTTTTCTGAAAAACAAATATGCCTATTATAGCTAAGGCAACACTAACTACGAGAGAGTACATTAAGGAACTCCAATTCGGCTGAACCCCATATAACAAAATATTGCGGAATCCTTCAATTATAGGAACCATCGGATTGTAAGAAATCCATTTAGCAATCGCTTCAGGAAAAATACTGATATCAAAAACAATTGGTGTTAAATAAAACCATATCATAGTAACAATGGATACTATGTGTTCCAAGTCTCTGAATTTAACAAATAATGCAGATAAGGTTAGAGCTAGTCCTAAAGCCAGCAAAAACTCAATAAAAAGTATTACCGGCAGCCATACAACAGTTAGTTTCACTGAAACGCCAGTTAAAATTAGAGCTGGAAAAACAATTATTAATCCAAAAATATAATTCATTAAATTTGTACATACAACAGACAAGGGAAGGATTAATCTCGGGAAATATATTTTTTTTACCAAGTTTGCATTAGCTACGATACTTGTTGTGGAGCCTTGTATAGAAGATGTAAAAAAAATCCATGGCAATAATGCCACAAAAAGAAACATTGGGTAGTTTTCCTGATTGTTTCTTAATAGAAAAGGAAAGACAATTGAGTAAATAGCAAGTTGGAGCAGTGGATTTACAAATGTCCATAAAAAACCTAAAAAAGAGCCTTTATAACGAGATCTGAGCTCTTTTCGCACTATACTTACTAACATGGGACGATATGCAATTATCTCCTTAAAAACAGTTAACATTTCACTAAGCCACCTATTTTTAAAAGTTTACAATTCAGTTAACCAGTAATTATATATTTCAGACAAACTATCTTTCAATTTATAATTCGGACGCCACCTTGTAATTTTATTCAATTTTTCATATGAACCATAATAAATTGGAATGTCACTCGGTCTAAGTTTTGCAGGATCAACTTCTACCTTAATTTGTTTTTCAGAAAAAGATAGGAGATAATCCAAAATTTCCTGAATTGAAATAGAAGATCCAGAGCAAATATTATAGACCTCACCCGAGATACCTTTCTCATCAAGTAATCGGTAAGCATCGACAATATCTCTAACATCTGTAAAGTCACGTTTGCTACTAAGATCTCCGACCCTTATTACCGCTTCTCTTAAACCTAAGTTAATTTCGGCAATCTGCTTAGCAAAATCACTCGTCACAAATCCTATTTTCTGACCAGGACCTATATGATTAAACGGTCTTGCATGAACAATATCAACACCTAACTTATAATATACAGAAACGAGTTTACTAATTGATAACTTAGAAATCCCATATGGGTTCGACGGATTGGTGAAAGATTCCTCTGTAATAGGGTAACTAGAGACCGGCCCATATTCTTCAGAGGATCCAATTGATATTATTCTAATTTTCTCAACACCCTCATACTTACCAACCTCTTCAAACAAATTAATAGTTTCTATAAGATTTGATTGAAAAGTTTCCCCCACTTTTTCCCAAGATTTTTTCACTGAACTTTGTCCTGACAAGTGAAATATAACATCTGGATTTATTCCTCTAATAATAGCACTGATATTTTCCTTATTAGCTAAATCTAACGAGATCATTTGAACGCCGTTTACACAAGAAGAGGGGACATTACGTCCCCCACCCCAAACTTCATATCCATTTCTAAGTAGATTCTGACTTAAATAGTTCCCTACAAACCCTCGCGCACCGGTTATTAAGGCTTTTCTCATGAGTCACACCTACTCCTCTTTATTTAATTGTTAACTTTTTTAAGTCACTCTCAACCATCATTGTTACGAGTTGTTCAAAACCTACTTCAAGATCCCAACCCAACTTTTCCTTCGCCTTAGTACAATCACCAAGAAGTAAATCAACTTCAGCCGGACGAACGAACTTCGGATCCACTACTACGTAATCGCGCCAGTTTAGGCCAACGTGGCCAAAGGCTATTTCCACTAACTCCTGGACAGTATGTGTTTCACCTGTAGAGATCACAAAATCATCTGGTGTGTCTTGTTGCAGCATCAGCCACATTGCTTTTACATAATCACCAGCGAAGCCCCAATCACGTTTTGCATCCAAATTCCCCATGCGAAGTTCATTTTGAAGGCCTAATTTGATTCGAGCTGCTGCATCTGTTACTTTACGGGTCACGAACTCTACACCTCGACGCGGTGATTCATGGTTAAATAGAATTCCTGAACAGGCAAACATATCAAAGCTTTCCCGATAATTAACCGTGATCCAATGCCCGTACACTTTAGCTACGCCATAAGGACTTCTTGGATAGAATGGTGTTGTTTCTTTCTGTGGAGTTTCTATGACTTTACCAAACATTTCACTACTTGAGGCTTGATAAAATCTAGCATCCGGTTTAATCAAACGGACGGCTTCCAACATATTTGTTACGCCGATTGCCGTAGCTTGTCCAGTCAATACTGGTTGTTCCCATGAGGTTGCTACAAAGGATTGTGCCGCAAGATTATATACTTCATCTGGATTAGACTTTTTAATTGCCTGAATAAGTGATCCTTGATCGAGCAAATCTCCTTCGATAAATTCAATTTCATTTTTAATATGCTCTATGTTCTCCATAATGGGTACACTCGTTCTACGGCGAAGGCCATACACTTTATATCCTTTCTCAAGAAGTAATTCTGCCAAATATGAACCATCTTGTCCTGTGATTCCTGTAATCAATGCATTTTTAGTCATGTTTTTAAGTTCTCCTTTTGTTGTGCAGTTATCATATATCAAAAAATTAAGTAAAGCCTATAAATATTCTTCCATCTTCTGCATTCTTAACTCTTTTAGAAGCAACTTCACTTCCTGCGCCTTTTCCTTGGTACAAATTAATGTCACATCTTCAGTATCCACTATAATTAAATCCTCAATGCCAAGAGTAGCAATCAATTTACCATTGCTCTCAATAATACACCGCTTGGTATCCAAGTTGAGAATATTACCACGGATCACATTCCCGTTTTCGTCCAATTCATTAATTCGTTCAAGAGCTGTCCAGCTACCTACATCATCCCAGCCAAAAACACACGGGATCACATAGATGTTACTAACCTTTTCCATAATTCCGTAATCGATAGATTGATCTGGCATTTTCAAAAATTCTGAACGTATAATTTTATCACAATTCTCAGAATCGAGAACGGTCTTCATAGTTTCAAGAATGTCATGCATCTCTGGCATCAATTCTTGTATGTAGCTTCTAATCGTTTCGACTTTCCACACAAAAATGCCACTATTCCAATAGAAATTACCAGCTTCTAAATAGGATTGAGCTGTAGCCAGATCAGGCTTCTCGACAAACTTATTGACCTTATTAACGGGAAGTTCATTGATCAGCATAACCTGGTTACTACTTTCGATATAACCATAGCCTGTTTCAGGGTAAGTAGGCTGAATACCTAGTGTAACTAAACTCCCATTATCCTGAGCAACCTCAGTAGCAGTTTTTAATATGTTCACGAAGCCTTCTTCATTCTCAATGATGTGATCTGAAGGGATTACAATCATTGTGCTGTCTGGAAAGCGATCCTCAATAATAACAGATGCCAAACCGATACAAGGGGCTGTATTTCGCCCAATAGGCTCTATGATAATATTTTCAGATGGCAGCGTAGGAATTTGGGCTTTAATTAATTCTGCATATAATTCATTAGTGACTATAAATATACGAGACATATCAGTCAGTTTTTCAAGACGAGCAATGGATTGCTGTATCATAGATTTGTTACCAGAAATATTCAAAAATTGTTTTGGCAGATTAGTTCTACTCTTTGGCCAAAAGCGCTCCCCTTTTCCTCCAGCCATAATAACACATGTAATATTCATTTCATCCTCCAAATTTCCATATAGAAATATACTCTAATCTTTTCTGAATCAAGCCCCCGATGGTTTGTGGAGAGAAGTGCTGCTTAATGTACGCCTCTCCTTTTGACGATAATTGTTCATAATAGTTTCTATCATCATAAAGTTTACGCATATAATAACTTGCATGCTCTATATCAGGGTCAGCCCAATGTTGATATGCTTTGTACGGACCGAAGTCTTGTTTCAAATTCACTAGGGTGTAGCTCACTAAACATGAATTATCATGATTCATAAAATCTAAGTTGGATGACCACCCTGTTCCTATAACTGGTTTACCCAGATACATAGCCTCAGCAAGTCCTAGGCCAAATCCTTCGCTCCGGTGAAGAGAAATGTAACTGTCTGTTACAGAGATCAAAGCATTTGTATCATTTCTTGTAAGGGTCTCTTCAATCAGATAGATATTCTTGTTTTCCCCTATGATTTCATGCAGTTCGTCTAAATCTGTTTGTGCATAACCAACTCCGTTTACTTTTACTACAAGGCCTACCGACTGATCGTCCGGTAAAAAGGCGGTTTGAAACGCTCTAATCGAAGCTTTCGGATTTTTTCTTTCCTGATAGCTTTTCAAGTCATACATCGTTAGAAATAAAAATGCATTCTGCGGTAAATTATAGTAGGCCCGGTCTCTCATATGCTGTATGGGAACTTCAATACTATGTGGAATCTTCACTACGGGTACTGGGCTTTTTTGTGCAATGGAATCTGCAATAAACGTAGAAGGAACCCAAATTTCATTAACTAGGTTAAAGCTCTCCTTCCAGTCATCCGGAAAATCGGGCAGTTCCCAGTGCCAGTAACCAATGTTATAACGGTTTTTAAAAATCGAATTTCCATACTGTGAATAAACTTCGATCATCTGCTCAGCATTTATATGAAACAAATTAATATTATACTTGGGTTCAGCAATCTCTTTGTGGATCCATGTAGTATCGTTCATTCTGGCTGAGTTGGTCCCCGTAAAATTGATAATTCCAAAATGCATATTATCCACAGCGGTAATACTCCGCGCAGCTATTCTGCAGGATTCCCCAATTCCCATCTCGGCACGGGCATAACCCACAAGATTTATACCTGAGATGCTCTCTATAAAATGCGTCGATTCGTCATTTTTCTGCAAAGGGAAAGCTGTCTTAAGTAGTCTATGCTTAATCTGCTGTCTAACCTTAGGTGAAAAGAACTTAACACTCAATGGTTTTAATCTAACAGCAACCTTGAAAAGAATCTTATATATTAATGCTTTCAGCTCTGCCATTTGACATATACTCGTCCTTTATATTTTCATTTAGTTTCAAAGTAATACACTTCTACCATAAGCGTAATAGGACAACCTAAACGTTCTATGATAAAATATTGTCGTATCTACAAGAAAAGGAGAATCATACCTTGTCGAATCCAGTATACGGGAAATCTAATAAGACGTCGAGACAATTGAATAGTCACTCGACTACGCCACTGCTATGGACATTGACCATAGGACTCATCTTATTTTTACTCTGGTCCTCTTTCCAAGTTGCGTTATTTAATGGGCAATTGCTCCAATACGAGGGCCCCATTTATTGGGCAGTAGTAATTTCAACCCTCCTATTCGTTATTTGGGCAGCTGCCTCTTTCAAGCACATTAAACTAGAAACACAGCAAGATTGGCTTAAAATCGCGGTGATATTACTGCCACTCACCTACGTATTGTCACTCATAAGTGCAGCATCAAAATATCTGGCAGTTAACATGATTCTTATCCAATGTATTTATGCCATGATCTTTGTGATGACTATGTACCTACTAAAAAACAACAAAACCAATCATATCATACAATCTTCCTTAATAGGAATTGCATATGTAATTGTCGGATTTGGATTACTAAATTGGTTTGGTGCTTTTAGTTTTGCGGGCAAGCTAGTTGGGTGGTTCTCATCCGGAGTTGTGAATGGCGTCTATAATCAAACCATCTGGAACGATTCAAACGGTCCTCGACTTGCATCCGTGTTTCAGTATCCTAATACATACGCCGCATTTTTGATGGCTTTCTTGTTTATTACCGTCTTTAGTATGATTCGCGCGAAAAAAGTATACAGCCAAATACTACATGGATTCATGCTTGTACCGATCATTCTGTCCCTACTTTTGACACTTTCTCGGACCGGGCTTGTTATGCTTCCAATTGTATTTGTTATTCTGCTATTGATGTTGAAACCTGCTAAGCAAATCCTGTGTTTTATCTATTTGGGGATAGCTGCAATTGGTACACTGATAGTGTTAAATCCAATAAATACAGCAGGACTTGAATTGCAACAACAGTTCACCAACTCTCTTGCAGTTAAAGGTTGGTTGTATTTAATTGCTGCATCCATGATTGTGGCTCTCGTATGTTGGGTTATCCAGCGTTGGATTGCACCGCGACTGGAGAACGGGCTTCAATCCTGGTCTGCTCGAAAGGGCTCCAGTTTATGGATTCCTCTAGGGTCTGTTATTTTGACAGTCATTGTTGCTGTGCTTCTGCTTGGTACGAGTGTGCGGAACATTTTGCCCGATAGCATTAGCACACGACTTGAAAACATCAATTTTCAACAGCACAGTGTGCTCGAACGGATTACGTTTTATAAAGATGCCACAAAACTATTTGCGGACTATCCAATCATAGGTGCCGGGGGTGGAGCTTGGACCACCTTGTATGAAAAGTATCAGAACAATCCTTATGTCAGCGCTCAAGCTCACAACTTCTTCATGCAGTACCTCGTTGAGGTTGGAATCGTAGGATTTATTATTTTTATGGCATTTATACTCTTTGTTTTCTATCAATATGTGCGTAGCTATATAAAAAGGAATGAGGAAGAGCGCGAATCTCATTTTGTGTACTTCATCCTGTCCATGTCTATTCTGGTATTGAGTATCCTTGATTTCAATATGAGTTATGTCTTTATTGGGATTCTTGTTTTCCTTGGTCTCGGTGGAATGGCTGCTGCGATGGATCCTAAGCCACTGCGTCGATTAAAGCTTAGTGACTCCACAGCACGTGGAATCTACAGCGCGATTGCCGGAGTAACTGTAATTCTCCTACTCATTATATCTGTTCGTTTCCTGCAAGCTAACCATTACGCTTTCGAAGCAAAAGAGGTAGCTCAAGTTAGCCAGGACTTCCAGGAGATCAAAGCTCCACTCGATAAAGATCTTTCTATCCGGAGCACACATACAGATTCATTGCTGATGCTTTCTTCCCTTTATCAACAGGGCTATCAGCAAACCCAGGACGATCAGTTCTATACAGCTTCTGTACAATTGCTCCAAAACGGTCTCAAAGCTGAGCCATTTAATAAGAGCATGGTTAAGCAACTCATGAATTTATACGAACTGAAGGGCGATAGTGACCAAGCTTACGCTCTTCAAAAAGAGTACGCTACAAACTATATCTGGGATATGGATTGGTATGAGACGCTAATCAGCCGTTCGTTCGATCTCGGATATCAGGCACTGGGACAAGGCGATACAGCTAAGAAAGAATCCTACTTCACATCAGGTCTGGATGCTTACCAGCATGTTGTGGATGGTGTAGAACACCTGAAGACTCTCCCTGAAGGACAGCTTCAAGGACAGCCATTCGAGCTTACTCCAACAATGATTCTAAATGCAGGAAAAATGAAATACATGTCAAACGATTCTGCCGGAGCTGTAACGATTCTTAAAGGTGGAATTGCTGAGGATCTGTCCGATGCGACCAACCGCGAAATTGCTCGTTGGTACCTTGCCGCTCTGACGAAAGACGGACAACAGGATCAAGCTGTGTATGATAAGCTTATTGCTGTTGCACCGAATGAGGCCGACGAAATTAAACAGATTGCTGAACTGAACTTCTAATATAAAAATGTCCTAACGATTCTATTAATAAATCATTTCACACTAAAAAAGGTTTGCCCTAGATGGGCAAACCTTTTTTCTCTAATCCTTTAGAAAGTAAGCTAATTCGACGACACGATCTTCTTCAAGTAATCAAGCAAATCACCCCTTAGATCCGGGCGCTGCAGCGCATAATGAATGGTCGTCTCAATAAAGCCTAGCTTCTCCCCAACGTCATGACGCAGACCTTCAAAATGATAGGCAAGGATCTGCCGCTGGTCGTTCAAGCGGGACAAGGCATCCGTTAACTGAATTTCTCCGCCTACACCAGCAGATTGCTGACCAAGAATATCAAAAATATCGGGTGTAAGAATGTAACGTCCCATGATGGCTAAATTCGAAGGTGCATCTTCCGTCTTCGGTTTTTCGATTAAACGACGTGCACGAAATACACGATCATCCGTTGGAGAAACGACCTCTCCGTCCACGATTCCGTAACGGGATACTTCGCCCCAGTCGACCGGTTGTACCCCTACGATCGGGGATTGCAGCTCGTCATAGACTTCCATCATCTGCCCCAAACAAGGTTGCTTCGATTCCACAATGTCATCCCCGAGAAGGACAGCGAACGGTTCGTTCCCGATAAACTTGCGAGCGCACCAGATGGCATGGCCGAGGCCCTTCGGTTCTTTTTGCCGGATATAGTGGATATCTGCCATATCAGAAGGTTTGCGAACTTCGTTGAGCAAGTCCCACTTCTGTTTGCCTGCCAGATTCTGTTCCAGTTCAAACGAATAATCGAAATGGTCCTCGATGGCCCGCTTCCCTTTACCTGTAACGATAATGATATCTTCAATACCTGAAGCTACCGCTTCCTCGATAATGTACTGAATAGTTGGCTTGTCAACGATGGGCAGCATTTCCTTCGGCATGGCCTTGGTTGCAGGCAGAAACCGAGTACCCAGCCCGGCAGCCGGAATAATGGCTTTGCGGATTCTCAGCTGAACCCACTCCTTTGTTAGATAGAGTCATATTTTAATATATTTAATGATGGAAAACTCCAATATGATTGGACTTCATTATACCATCAACAGCTCCCGAATATCCTGCTCGGATAAGGTTGTTGATCCACCATCTCCCGGTTCGATCACTTCCGCAATCAGATCCTTCTTCCGCTGCTGCAGTTCCAGAATCTTCTCTTCAATCGTACCTTCCGTAATCAGACGAATAACCTGCACTACTTGCTTCTGCCCCATCCGGTGGGCACGACCAATGGCCTGTTCCTCCACAGCGGGGTTCCACCACAGATCATATAGAATAACAGTGTCAGCGCCCGTTAAGTTCAGTCCGGTACCGCCAGCTTTCATCGAGATCAGGAATAGCTCACCTTCCCCCTCGTTGAATCTGCGGCACATGTCGACACGGCTCTGAGTCGGTGTCTGCCCATCGAGATAGAACAGATTCCTTCCCTGTGCGGCCAATGTCTGCCGAATCAAGTTCAGCATGCTTGCAAACTGGGAGAAGATCAGAATCCGTTTGCCTGCTGCCAGACAATCCTGAACCGCTTCGAGCAGCTGCTCCATTTTGCCGGAGTCTCCCTGATAGCCCTCCACAAACAGAGCCGGGTGACAGCACAGCTGGCGTAAACGGGTGATGCCTGCGAGTATCTTGATCCGATTCTTCTGGAAACCGTTCTCTTCCATATCCTTGGAGGTCTCATCCTGAAGCTGGGAGAGGTAGGCGGCATACAGTTTCTTCTGCTCCACTGTTAACTCAGAGCGCTGTACCGTCTCAATACGATCCGGCAATTCCTCCAGTACGTCCTTCTTCAGGCGGCGGAGAATGAACGGACGAACCATCCGGGCAATGCGCTCAGGCGGCAGATCCCGGAATCTGCGATAGCTTGGAAACAGACCGGGGAATATGGCTTCGAAGATGGACCACAGCTCATCCAGCGAGTTCTCTACAGGCGTTCCTGTAAGCGCAAAGCGTCGCGGGGCCTGAATCTGCTTGACGGCCTGAGCCGTCTGGGAGGAAGAATTTTTAATCGCCTGAGCCTCGTCCAGGATAAGCGTATGAAAAGTTCTTCCCAGATACATATCCAGATCTCGACGCAGTAATGGATATGACGTTACGATGACATCCGCCTGATTCATGTCTGCCAGCATGTTGGTGCGCTCTTCCTTTTGCCCTGCAGCGATTAGAACGCGTAGATGCGGGGCAAAGCGCGCAAATTCATTTGCCCAGTTGTAGGTCAACGACGCAGGTGCAACGACAAGCACAGGGGGATGAGTCGCTCGGCTTCGAATGGTTAGGCCATCCTGCGATATTCCCGACGCATGGGAATTCCCCCCAAGCCCCACCAGAGACGCTTCATCCCAAGGCAATCCGGTTGCAGGGTCAACCCCTGAATAGGCGGCCTCTGAAGCACCCTCTCGCAAATTTTTCCCGTAACGCTCTGATCTTCCAACATCTCCGTCTAAAATCGGGCTCTCACTTAGTTCAGCCGTGATATACGCGATGCTTTGCAACGTTTTGCCAAGTCCCATATCATCTGCCAGGATCCCGCCAAAGCGATAAAAGGCGAGTGTGCGCAGCCACTGATATCCACTGGCCTGATAATCCCGCAGCACGGAAGCGAGTCCATTCGGCATTGCAAAATCCATCCGCTCGGGATCACGAAGGTCATCCAGGAAACGCTTCAGGGAACCTCCCCATTTCACATGTCCGGAAACCTCATCCCGACCCGGAAGCTGTAACGCTCGAACAGCTGGCAGCCGAATGTAGCTACCTGTGATATCGCCCGCTCCAAGTCCCAGCGAGTCCGCCATGTGGGCGAAGCTGTCAGCTCCTTCATTTTCAAGCGATAGAAAGACACCGCTACGCAAGCGGAAATACGGTTTCTTTTCCACAATGCTGCGCATGATTTCCTGAAGTTCCTGCTCGTTCACGCCTTCCATTTCAAACGAAATCTCCAGCCAGTCCAGACCTTTCCCGAGATCTGCCCGGACTTTGGGAGGGGTTGGGTAGGATTGCATCATGGCCTTTACGGCATTCGGGACATAGATGTCCACCTGTTTCTCCAATTCAGGCACCAAATGATACATCACATCATAGATGGCATCTTCCCGTTCACTTGCCCACACACTGCCTTCCCGTTCCAGGAAGGAACGATCCAGTCGCTCAATCAGATTCCGCTCGGCATGACGATCACGCACCAGGATAACCTTTTTCTCTTCTTCATCGATCAGATACTCCGCCAGCGGGTTAATCACCATTACACCATAATCAAATTCCAGACGCGCAGTGATCCGCTCCCGGTAAAAATCAATATAGAGTTTCGGTGCAAGCTCCGGCTCTGCAATTCGTTCACGTACCTGAGAGTCGATCGACAGATGTCCAAGCGTACGCAGTTCCGGCACCACATGCTGCACGAACTCATCGACTTGCTGAGATGAAATATCGATGCTTTCCTTAATCCCATATGAGGTGAGCGCCCTGCTCAAGTCTTCCAGACTGCGCATCTGCATCGGCTCCAGCATATGAAGTTGTCCTTCGACCACAGCAGCATCATAGGCCGGAAGAAGAATCAACTCGCGTAAACCCGAGATCTCGAGCTGGTACCCCTCATTGTCCCCCTGGGCAATCCGGTAAAACAGAGGCAGTGCACCTTCACCCAATGTGAGCGGCCCGTTCGCGAGACCCGTACCTTCCATCCGGCTGTCGGCCTGAAGCAGCAATTCCAGCAGCGGTTTCCACACCAGCGGCGCAATCAATATATCCCGTCCATCCGAAGCACCCAGATAACCGGAGATGGATTCACGATACGCTTCCTCGCTCTGCCTCATACGAATCAGCATGGATAGAATCTCCTGATCCTGAGGGCTGAAATAATGCATCGAAGGGTCATAGAAAAACAGTTTGGTAAATGACATCGGCTCGCCCTTCTCGACGCAGTTCAGGAATTGCTTCACCTTTTGCACGACGTATAGCCGCTTACTTCCGACCTTAAGCTCCAGTGCGAGCTTGGCTCCTCCTTTGTGAACCTGAACGAGCTTGCATATGAACTGAACCTGAAGCTCTTCCCGCAGCGATGAGCGGGTGACAGGTGCTGTATATTTACGTTCACCGGCATGTAAGGGACTGCGTTCCTTGGCAAACATGGACAGAATCTGGTCAGCTGTGCGGTACGAAGGCTTGTCTGCTGAACGTCCCCAGCCTGGAGCTGAACTTGGACGGCCTGCCTGGGCAAAATGGGCAACCGGTTGATGATCCGCATCAGAAACGGAATTAAGCCCGAAAGCCGAGGATCCATTCTTTTGTGCAAAAGAATGAGATGTTGTACTCGTACTGGAGTCCATATACCGTTTGGAACTTGAACCTTCGTGTCGTTCCGGATAGTCATTCCTAGCCGAGTCTAAGGTTGAAGAAGAGTTGGGACGCTCCCACTCCTTCTCTTCCACCAACGTACCTACTCTGGAACCGGAGCCTATACCAGAGCGAGAAGGATTCCCTGAGGTAGGTTTGGATGATTCCTGCAAAGTACCGGTACCGGCAGCATTAAGCTCCTGCTGCTCACCCCATTCATGAATCGCCAACAGAACCGCTGCGACATGCTTGCAATAGTCATAATACCGGCCATCGCCTGGACAAGTGCAATTTGCCTCAACTTCCCCTTTTTCGTCTAAATCCACCTTCACCTGATATCGTTCCGTGCCACGCACCATGGCTTCATAATAACGCTGATCGTCACTGACAACCAGATTGCTCACCCTGCCGGATTGGTTATAGGCTTCCCCTCGTTTGAATGCCGTGACCCCGCACAGCAATTTGATATCCATCATGGTGAATGGCGCCACGTATTTCGCCTCCTTATGCGTTCTGACGGGTATGAATAACTCCCAATCCACCTGTCCCTTTTACAGAAAAAACCCCAAGAGCTCCGTAAAGCAGAGATTGGGGTTGCTTCATGCTTGTAACCTGTTGCTTACTACTATACTTATCGTCCTAATAGATATAACCTACGATCCGTTTATTTCACCAATTGACCACGCGTAACGCCCAGTTGGTTGGTTGCTTTCAGTGTTTTCCACACTTGTGTACCGCTGATCTCGCCGCGAAGTGCACGGTTGTACAGATCAATAACCTCCATAACCTGCTCCGGCGTCTCTTCCAGGAACTCGACGCGGTAACGGGATACACCCAGGTCCATGAAGTTGGTCAGGTACTCGGCACCCGACTGTTCCACTGCGTTATAAACGGTATTACGGCAGCCTTCATCCACACGTACCGGGTGGGACATGCCAATCCGGTCTTGCAGGGATGCACGCTGTTCTTCACAAGGGCGTCCACAGTTCGTATAATCCGTTCCTTCACTCATAAACGTACAGTACACACAGTGCTCCGTATGGAACATCGGCAGATGCTGATGGATAACCACTTCGGTCTGGCTTGTACGGGAGTTACCCAACAGATCAACCATTTGTTGAATGTTCAGGTCATAAGATGGTGTGATCCAGTCACATCCTGCTTCCAGGAACAGTTCAACAGCCTTATGGTTGGCGATGTTCAATGAGAAGTCACCGATCAGTTCCGGATGATCCGCATCCGGGTTCTCCATCCGGTGGCGCAGGTAGAAGTACAGCGCACCTGTATTACGTACCAGCACAGCGTCCGGCTTCAGACGCAGGATGTTGTTGTGGTATCCGTTCTCGCCAGGCATGTGAATGCGCGGCGTTGCCAAGGCAATCTTGCGGCCAGCAGCATGTACGGCTTCCACGGCTGCCGGGAACTGCTTGATGAATTCGAAGTCGGCGTAGATCATGCCGACACCCGCTTCCAGCGCTGCCTCGACTTGAGGCAGGCTGCGGCAGAGCGCGGTCAGCTCCGCTTGACCGCGAGCCACTGGCGATGCCGGTTTAACCGCATCGCCGTAAACTTCTACCGCCCGTTTCACGTAGACGGGCGGTTTAGGGCGCTCGCCCGCGAGCTGTTCCACCGCCTGACGGCGAATGTTATTCAGCTCGCGCATCGGGATGATGACGTCACCGTGCAGGTTGACGTCAAGCTCTTCCAGCTGGAACACGGTGCCGCCCAGACGTCCGAATTGCTCCTCGAGCAATTCATAGGTCATTGGACGCTTCTGGGCGATGTCCAGTTCCATCTCGGAATCGATCCGGACGGTCGTGCCTTTCTGCACGTCTGTCCACCAAGTGCTGAGCGGCTGCCCAGGGCTGCCGATGACTTTTACTTTTACCGGGAATACACGGTATGGCTTCTCGGTCTCGAAGCTCTGACGCAGACGTTTGTCCAGCGCAGGGTCATTCGTTTTCCACACTTTGTCGCCAACCTTCACGCGGCGCAAGTCCACGTCACTACGACCTGGCACGATGTCCACGATCCAGCCTTCACCGGCTTCGCCTTCAATTTTCACGCCTTTACGACGTACATCGTATACCCGTCCGCCTTCTTCCTTCTGCGTTGGATCACCAGCGTCAAACACGATGCCGTCTCCACGCTTTACCGGTGCGTCCAGCTTCAACACAACACCGTCACGCAGAACTTGATCCACGCGTCCGAGGTAGACACCACGGCTTTTCGGGAATGTACCGTCAACCAGCTGTTTGTTGTTCGTACCGTCCAGGAAACCGTGTGTGAAGCCACGGGAGAAGCTTTGCTGCAGCTCACGGATTTCTTCCTTGCTTGGTGGCGTATTGTCACCGTCGAAGTAACGGTCAATGGCTTTGCGGTATTTGCTAACCACGTTTGCCACGTATTCCGGGGTTTTGAGACGACCTTCGATCTTGAAGGAAGTTACGCCTGCTTCGATCAGTTCCGGCATCAGGTCAATGGCAGCCAGGTCCTTCGGAGACAGCAGGTATGCGACATCACCCATCGGCTTATGCTCTCCGTCGATCATCAAGTCATATGGCAAACGGCAAGCCTGTGCACATTCACCGCGGTTGGCAGAACGTCCGCCCCACATCTCGGAGGTCAGACATTGTCCCGAATACGATACACACAGTGCACCATGCACGAATACTTCCATTGGAAGCTTCGCCTGTTCACCGATCTTCTGAATTTGCTTCAGGTTGTTCTCCCGTCCAAGCACGACACGTTCCATATCAAACGGCTTCGTAAACTCAACCGCTTCCGGTGATGTAATCGTCATTTGAGTGGAACCGTGAATCGGGAAATCCGGTGAGATCTCGCGAATCAGTTTCACCAAGCCCAGATCCTGTACGATCACGGCATCTACGCCAGCATCGACACATGCGTCGATCAGTTCCTTGGCATCCGCCAACTCATTTTCAAAAATCAATATATTAAAGGTCAAGAACCCTTTTACGCCATAACTGTGCAAAAACGCCATAATCTCCGGCAGTTCTTCCATGCGGAAATTGTTCGCGCGTGCCCGTGCATTAAACTTTTCGACTCCGAAGAAAATCGCATCCGCGCCGTTGGCCACCGCCGAACGCATACAATCCCAGTCACCTGCAGGTGCCAGAAGCTCGACGTCTTCTCTTCGTAATGTTGCTGTTTTCATGTAGATCCTCCCCATAACCGGCCTTCGCCGGATTTCATCCCTGTTTCCTCTTACGTTTAGCCTGTACCTTCATCCCGTATGCCTGCATTGTCACTGTATCGCTATATCTATACATTATGTCTGTATTGCCTAATTCCCAAGCCTACAGTCATCTTAATTTATCAGATCAGCAGTCATAACTCCTGAACTAAGATATTGTACCACTTCTGCACTCACTCTTCTACGCTTTCCTGAAAAAACCGTTTACCATTTTCATTTCCATCTGTTCAATTATAATTTTACACTTTACCACTCCGATTGCAGTACCATCTTCCGATCGCTGTTATCCCTGGATTTTTTTGATTCCCTTTATAAAGGGGAAAATCCAGGGATAACGGGGCTTATGCTTCCGATGCAGCTTTCTTTCAGAAAGCTTTCAGCTTCGCTTCTTCAGATTGGTTCTGCGCACTCTTCGTTCCGTGTAATATTGGATTCATTTGATTGAAATAGAAAAACCGGAAGGTCTCAGACCCTCCGGCATTAACTTTATTAGTTTGTAAAAGTAAATGATTTCACCGCTTTTTCCAGTGCTGCAGTCTGCGCATCCGTTTTGTTAGCATCATTCAGTCCCGTTGTGATCGTATACGTCATTCCATTCTGTTCAAAAACAATCTGCTGCCCGGTATACGGTACTCCGTTGTCCAGTTCATGATACGTGAAGGAGAACGCCGGAACACCAGCAATGGTCGTCTCCCCACTGTTCAGCAGCTTGAAGTTTTTCCGCGTTTTCGCGGCTTCCTCATAAGCTTCTCTCAGCTGGCTGACCGTCATTTCGACCGATTGATCCTCGTTCACGCCAATCGAGAACTGGCCACCTGTGAACGTATAAACAACGGGAGAATACTCGAACCGGTCATTATACGCTGTCCAGTAACGCGGAATGTCGACGCTATAATGGTACCGTTTGGACGTGCGTGTTAAAGTCTTCGTTTTATCGGTCAAATACGGATCTTCATCCAGTTGTCCGAAGTTATCGGAGACGGTATCAAAATCAATTACAACACTATTCATCACCCGCTCAAACCATTCCCGATCCTGAGTCTGCTCCTCAGGGAATGTGTATTCGGCGTAATAGCGATAACCGTTCTTCTGCAAAAGTACATCGAACTCCGTCTGCCATCCGTCACCGAAGTTATAACGGAACTCATTGACCTCCGCCGTTTCGCCAGAAACGTCTATGGTATACGAACGAATTGGTTCATAACTTTCAGGTGTGAACGTTTCTCGCATCCACTTGTCCAGTTGACTGCTCCAGTCTTTTACGGTTGCCCCAGCTGGGGCTGAAGTCACGCGCATTTGCAGAAATGCGCCATCCTTGGACTCATAAGTCATCTGAGTATTATCCATGGACCAACCAGCCGGGACACTCAGTTCGATGCCGTAATCGTCATTCCATGCGGAACGCATGCCATTATCGACGGTGGACAGATCCTTGATGGTCCGGTCCGATTGCACGTAGGTAGGCTGGAATGAGTTAAGGAACGCTGCACGTTTGTTCAGATCCTTGTAGTTCAGTGCATCGTAATCCGCCAGGTAAACATCATATTGACGACCATTATTAATGTACTGGCGCATCTCCCATAACATGCCGTCCATATCTTTAACCACGATTCGGGCATAAGGCGTTTTGCCTTTGGCAACGGATTCCCGGTCCAGCACCGTATCCCCCGACTGCTTGGCCTCCTGCACCAGCTGCTGCAGCATGTCATCCGAATCCAGAGCCACATCCTGATCGCTAACATACACCTCAAGGTAGTAGCTGCTGTCCGCCGAGCCAAACGTCATCATCCGCTCCTGCTCACCTGTTTGCAAAACCATCAGATCTGCCGGGTAATTAATGGACCAGCCGTAATAGCTGTTGCCAATTCTTGTTTTGCCTGCGTCGAGATCGATGCCGCCCTCATCTTCATCCACGGAATCATCTGTTTGCAATAATCGGATGACCACTTCCCCGGAACTGCTTGGAGCGAGCGTCGCTCCAATGCCGGCAGCTACCGGACGAAGCGGGACCATAAGCACGCCATTCACCATTTTGGGAGCGGCACCCATTTCCTTTTTGACCCCATCCACCCAGGCAATGGAGCTGCCAACCGTTAAGGTGATCGTATGCGGACCTTCCTTCACCTTGACAACATCATTTTTCTCGAGCCGAATTTCACTGCCAAATGCCTTCTTGAACACACCTACAGGCACCATCGTCACACCCTTAGCCTTATACGGTTTGGCGATCGCTTGCTTGCTGCCGTTGATGTAGGCGCTCGTACTTCCGGCTTGGATCCGCAGCTCATTCGTCGTATATTCAGCTGCCCATACAGGCATGACAGCACCCATGGTCAGCATCCCGGTCAACACCCCTGTGCTCAGCACACGTAAAAATGACTTCTTCATTCCGTTCCATCGTCCTCTCTGATCCGGGTCGTTCACCGGGCTTTATTGTTCTTCATCTACCGGAAACAGCTCTGTATCCTCATCTTGGATATCTGCACGATCCGCAAGCACCAATGTACGTGTGACAATATCACCATCGGATTGCATTAGCAGTTTCACCTTTTGCCCGGGTACATATTTCTTGAGCAGCTCATTAATATCCACAACGGAAGAGACACGCGTACCCGCTATGCTGTATAACACGTCTCCTTCCTGGATCTTGGCTTTCTTCGCTTCACTGGACAGCACGCCCGTGATCGTCAATGGATCATCCGTAGGCAGACCCACAATCGCAGACCAGCTCTCTTCGAGCTGCAGACCGAGGCTTGCCCGTTTGATTTTGCCGTATTCAAAAAACTGATTGATAATATATTGAACGGTATCTACAGGAATCGAAAATCCCATATTCTCGACACCCACCGCTGAAAACTTCATGGAATTAATGCCCACAACCTCCCCCTTGAGGTTAACGAGAGGTCCTCCGCTGTTCCCCGGGTTAATGGCTGTATCCGTCTGAATTAATCGATAGGTTGCCTCCACTCCGCGATTCAGGCCGCTAATGACCCCCACGGTTGCCGAGTTTCGCAGGGAGAAGGAGATGGGTGTACCAATAGCAACAACCGTCTCGCCGACTGAAGTTTGGGAAGCTTTGGCGAACGTCGCTGGTTTAAGCGATTTGGCATTAATTTTGATGAGAGCCAGGTCACTCAGTGGATCGCTGTATTTTTTCGTAATTTTATATGTATTACCATCGGTCGTCACAACCAAGGCGTTGCTTAGTCCATCCATCACGTGTGCGTTGGTCACAATCCAGCCATTGGAGCGTATAATCACACCGGTCCCATGAGCCAGGTTATAGCGGTCTGTCGTGACCCCTTCCTGCCCTGCATCCGCTTTGCCAATGATACCAACAACAGATGGTGACACCTTCTCGATGACTTTAGGAATGGCTTCATTCCCCTTGTACTGATAGGTTCCTGTTTTTGCATCATACTGGCCATTCCCACCCATGGACTTAACCAGATCAGCTGCACTGACATACACTTGTCCGTCAACAACTTTGGCCTTCATGCCAGCTGCCTGCTCTGCTGCCCCAGCCGTAGACGCAACACTCACCCCGAGTACAGCAGCCATACACACCGCCATGCATTTTTTTTCCAACGATCTCATCTTTTCACCTAACCCTCTCCATATATCCTCCGTTATGCGACATCCTAGCATCCAACTCTATGGATTTCTTGTCTCTATCATCTGCTATACCGGTATCCTCCAATTTAACATACATATTCTTCCTGTACAAATGTTTTCAGTCCTACTTTTACTCGGAAAAACATGGCTTCACACATACCCACCAGTACACAAAAAAACACCCTCCGCCATGACCCAGGAAAGTGTTTTGTCTGTTTCCTCTACTATTTTCTGAACACCCTAACTAAACCAGTTCTTAATCATTGCATAGTCCGTCATTAGGAAGACAAGCAGACTGACTACTGCAAATCCGATCGCAAACAGATTCTTCTTCGGTGCTCGAAGAAGACGAACTACACCAATAAAAATAATGATTGTAAACAGAATGACAAAAATATCAAATGCATTAAAATTGGATGTACTCGCCGTGGCAGCTTCTGCAAACAGCATGGATAGACAGACCCCCTCACCATAGTTGAACAGCTAACGCATACCCTAATATCTTCCTCTATGTTATCTGTCCCCTGCTAGTAATGCAAGCCCTATCATCCAGAAAAATGAAAAAAATCCAGTTCAGACTCAGGTTGCTGTAATGCCTGCCCTACCTCATATGTAAACACTTTCAATGAAATAAACTATTATGCTAACTTCATTGAAAAAGGAATAACCCCTCTTTTGAATGGAGCAAGGCACTCATCGGAAAATAAATACCTCGCCCTTCATCAAAAGAAGGGTTATTGATTATAGAGATATCCACCCTAGTTAGCTAATCCACAATTTACGTTCCAGCTCGGCTTGTCGCCAAGACACAGATAAGTAAATGATATATGAATCTGAATCAAGTAGGGTGGATGGTCACTATGTTTTCATTTCATTTCAACGAACAATACTGTGCTACCTACTCCGTCAATTGCAGCGTTTTGCTTCGTTCCGTATCGCGTTCCAATACCGGTTTAAGGTACCTGCCTGTATACGAGGCTTCCACCTTAATAATATCCTCTGGTGTCCCTGTCGCCACAATCGTTCCGCCACCACTACCACCTTCAGGACCCAGATCCACGATATAATCAGCGGTTTTGATAACATCGAGATTATGCTCGATCACGAGTACCGATTCACCGGAATCCACCAGACGGTGGAGCACATTAAGCAGACGATCAATATCATCGACATGCAGACCTGTAGTAGGCTCGTCCAGAATGTAGATTGTTTTGCCTGTACTGCGACGATATAGCTCGGAAGCAAGCTTCACACGCTGTGCTTCACCACCAGACAAGGTCGTTGCAGGTTGACCAAGGTTAATATACCCCAGACCTACATCAAGCAATGTCTGCATTTTGCGATGAATCTTCGGAATGTTCTCGAAAAATTGTGTAGCATCTTCAACTGTCATTTCGAGTACATCTGCAATATTTTTGTTTTTATATTTAACTTCTAGGGTTTCCCGGTTGTACCGTTTCCCTTTGCAGACTTCACAAGGGACGTAGACATCGGGCAGGAAGTGCATCTCGATCTTGATAATTCCATCTCCGCGGCAAGCTTCACAGCGTCCACCCTTGATGTTGAAGCTGAACCGGCCCTTTTTGTAACCACGAACTTTTGCTTCATTTGTCTGTGCAAACAGATCACGGATATCATCAAAGACACCGGTGTACGTAGCCGGGTTGGAACGCGGTGTACGGCCGATTGGCGACTGGTCGATATCGATGACTTTATCAATATGTTCCAGACCCCGGATCTCTTTGTGCTGGCCGGGACGCACACGTGCACGGTTCAGATCCCGTGCGAGCGTTTTGTACAGAATTTCATTAATCAGTGTCGATTTACCTGATCCGGATACCCCTGTGACTGCAGTAAATACACCCACCGGAATTTTAACATTCAGATTCTTCAGATTATTTTCCTTGGCCCCGCGCACTTCCAACCACCGATCTCCTACGCTGCGGCGTTCCGTCCGTACAGGAATAAACTTGCGTCCGCTAAGGTACTGCCCCGTCAGCGAGTTCTCGTCATTCATGATCTCTTCCGGTGTACCCTGTGACATGACGGTACCGCCATGAATACCCGCGCCTGGGCCGATGTCGATAATGTAGTCGGCTGCCAGCATCGTGTCTTCATCATGCTCCACGACAATCAGCGTATTACCGATATCCCGCATGTGAGCAAGTGTGGAAATCAGACGATCATTATCCCGTTGATGCAGACCGATACTTGGCTCATCGAGAATGTACAGCACACCCATCAGACTGGAACCAATCTGGGTAGCGAGACGAATCCGCTGGGCTTCACCACCGGACAATGTTCCGGCAGCACGGCTCAAGGTCAGATAATCCAGACCGACATTGACCAGGAAGCCAAGACGGCTGTTAATTTCCTTCAGAATCAGTTTAGCAATGGCTTGTTCCTTCTCGGTAAGCTGCAGCGATTCGAAGAAACGTCCTGCTTCCCCGATGGACAGGCCGGTTACATATGCCATGTTGTGGTCATTGATGGTAACAGCCAAGCTTTCCCGTTTCAATCGGTTTCCTTTGCAGGTACCACAAGGCTTCGCACTCATGTACCCTTCAATAAACTCTCGGATCCCCTCGGATGCCGTCTCACGATAACGACGTTCCAGGTTATTAACGATTCCTTCAAAGGTCACCATGGCTTCCTTGCGCTGCCCAAAATCATTCTCGTAACGGAAACGGACCTTCTCCGAACCTGTACCATTCAACAGCTTGTTCATCTGATCCGCTGGCAGATCCTCTACAGGTACATCCTGTGGAATATTAAAGTGCTCGCATACTGACTTCAGGAACTGCGGATAATACGTGGACGTACCGCCTGTCCAGGCATCAAACGCACCTTCTTCAATCGTTTTGCTGCGATCCGGAACGAGCAGATCCGGGTCTACGATCATTTTCACACCCAGTCCATCACAATCAGGGCAAGCTCCGAACGGACTGTTGAAGGAGAACATCCGTGGCGCGAGTTCTTCAATACTGAACCCGCAAACCGGGCAAGCAAAGTTGGAACTGAAGCGAAGTTCTTCTTCACCCATGATATCTACTAGCAATTGTCCTCCGGATAGATTAAGTGCCGTTTCAATGGAATCAGCCAGACGTGCTTGTACATCTTCCTTCACTACGATCCGGTCTACGACCACTTCAATCGTGTGTTTTTTATTTTTCTCCAGCTGAATATCTTCTGACAAATCACGCAGTTCTCCATTCACCCGCACACGGACGAAGCCTTGCTTGGATACGTCGGCAAACACACTTTTGTGCTCGCCCTTACGGCCGGAGATAATCGGTGCCAAGATCTGCAACCGGGTGCGTTCCGGGTACTGCATTACGCGGTCTACCATCTGCTCTACGGTCTGGGATGTAATCTCTACACCATGGTCCGGACAGTGAGGATGTCCCACACGTGCAAACAACAAACGCAGGTAGTCATAGATCTCCGTAACCGTTCCTACCGTGGAACGCGGGTTGCGGCTTGTTGTTTTTTGGTCAATGGAAATGGCTGGTGACAGGCCCTCGATCGAGTCGACATCCGGTTTTTCCATCTGCCCGAGAAACTGGCGTGCATAAGCAGATAATGATTCCACATAACGCCGCTGTCCTTCTGCATAGATCGTATCAAAAGCCAGCGAGGACTTGCCTGAGCCACTCAGACCGGTCAATACGACAAAACGGTCACGCGGGATGGTAATATCAATGTTCTTTAGGTTGTGCGCTCGCGCACCTTTAATGACAATGTTCTCGCTCGCCAATGGTTATCCATCCTCTCAATAATGTAATTCCAACCTTTTTAAAAGGCTTTTCAAGCGTTTCGATCCCACCCAAACCCTCCCTTCCAAGGGAGGGCCCCATAGGGCGCAGCCCTCTGGACACCCGAAACAGGCTGTGCTTGGTGTGGGGTCGGGTCTTGCTATGTGAAGGTATGTCGTGTGCCCGCAGCTTCTTCCAGGATTCCGGCCTGCTGCCGGTCTCTTGGAAGGCTGCTCTACTGCGAGAGGGCGCTCACGGCTTCGCCCCGCTCGCGGTAAGTCGCCATTGCCTTTGGCTCGGCTCCACTGAACACCAAGACGCTCACGGCTCCGCCTCGCTCGCGGTATGTCGCCATTGCCTTTGGCTCGGCTCCACTAAACACCAAGCGCTCACTGCTTTGCCTCGCTCGCGGTAGGTCGCCATTGCCTTTGGCTCGGCTCCAATGAACACCAAGACGCTAACGGCCCTGCCTCGTTCGCGGTGGTCACCATTGCCTTTGGCTCGGCTCCCCTCTACACGACTTCCAAATGCTCTCCTATAAACCTTTTAACCAATTCAACATTTCTATCAGTATAGACCTGATTCCAGGTTTTCAACATGACTAATTATCGGTCATTCCTTGCCGGTTCTTTACTCAACAAGAGAACGGCCAACTGGCCGTTCTCTTGTTGCATATCTATTTATCAATTTACTCCGCTCGCAGCTCCAGCAACGCATCGCGAAGCTCTGCTGCACGCTCAAACTGCAAGTTCTTCGCGGCGTCTTTCATCTCAGCCTCAAGACGCTGAATAAGCGACTGCCGCTCCTTCTTCGACATCTTCTCGGCAGCGCCTGTAAGATACTCGTTCTTGGATTCGGCAACCTTGGTTGCCTCGATCACATCACGCACTTTTTTGCGGATCGTCTGAGGAGTAATTCCATGCTTCTCGTTATATGCTATTTGAATTTCACGACGTCGTTCGGTCTCTTTTATTGCTTTATCCATCGAATCGGTCACTTTATCTCCGTACAAAATAACCTTACCGTCGCTGTTCCGTGCCGCCCGGCCGATCGTTTGAATCAGGGAGCGTTCGGAACGAAGGAAACCTTCCTTGTCGGCATCCAGGATGGCAACAAGTGAAACCTCCGGTAAATCCAGACCTTCTCTGAGCAAGTTGATCCCGATAAGCACATGGAATGTTCCCAGCCTCAAATCACGCAGAATTGCCATACGTTCCAATGTCTTAATCTCAGAGTGCAGATAGCGCACCTTGATACCAATTTCCTTCAGGTAATCCGTCAGATCTTCGGACATCTTCTTCGTCAGCGTTGTAATAAGCACACGTTCGTCCTTGGCAATCCGATCATTAATCTCGCCGATCAAGTCATCGATCTGTCCCTTCGTTGGACGAAGTTCGATGACCGGATCAAGCAGACCGGTTGGACGAATAATCTGCTGCACCATCGTATCCGTATGCTCAATCTCATACGGTCCTGGCGTTGCCGATACGTAGATGATCTGGTTCATCTTCTCTTCAAACTCTTCGAATTTTAGCGGACGGTTATCCAGTGCTGACGGCAGGCGGAATCCGTGATCCACCAGAACAGTCTTCCGAGCCTGGTCACCGTTGTACATGGCACGGATCTGCGGCAGAGTCACGTGGGACTCATCGACAACGATCAGCATGTCGTCCGGGAAGTAATCCAGCAGCGTGTAAGGCGTATCACCTCGTTCACGGAATGTCAGCGGACCTGAATAGTTCTCGATCCCCGAACAGAATCCAACTTCCTTCATCATCTCGATATCGTAACGTGTACGCTGCTCCAGTCGCTGCGCCTCCAGCAGTTTGCCTTGTTCGCGCAGTACTTCAAGCCGCTCTTCCAGTTCACGCTCAATGTTGACAAGTGCAACCCGCATCGTTTCTTCCTGGGTTACGAAGTGAGATGCCGGGAAGATCGCAATATGATCGCGCT
Source organism: Paenibacillus sp. P13VS (assembly GCF_015143645.1). Classification (NCBI taxonomy): domain Bacteria; kingdom Bacillati; phylum Bacillota; class Bacilli; order Caryophanales; family Paenibacillaceae; genus Paenibacillus; species Paenibacillus sp. P13VS. The sequence continues at coordinate 46,138 of NZ_WYEV01000005.1, forward strand.
CACCGATCAGTTCTCCGGTTAACACGTCAATTTCCGTAATTTTCTCAATCTCGTCTCCGAAGAGCTCTACCCGAATGGCATGTTCACCCTTGGATGCCGGGAAAATCTCTACGACGTCGCCACGTACACGGAATGTTCCCCGTACGAAGTTGATGTCATTTCGCTGATATTGAATCTCAACCAATCGGGACAAGATCTGATTACGCGGCTTCTCCATGCCTACGCGCAGTGACAGCAACATGCTAGAGTAGTCATGCGGAGATCCCAAACCGTAGATACAGGACACACTCGCTACAATGATGACATCCCGGCGTTCAAACAGCGAACTGGTCGCGGCGTGACGCAGCTTGTCAATCTCCTCGTTGATGCTGGAGTCCTTCTCGATATACGTATCGGAAGACGGAATATATGCTTCTGGCTGATAGTAATCGTAGTAACTGACAAAATACTCAACCATGTTGTTTGGAAAGAATTCTTTAAATTCACTCGCAAGCTGTGCTGCCAGCGTTTTATTGTGGGCAATAATCAGCGTGGGACGTTGCAGCTTGGCAATCGTCTGCGCAATCGTGAAGGTTTTACCCGTTCCCGTTGCACCCAGCAGCGTCTGATATCTTTTCCCTTCCTGAACACCCTGCACCAGTTCTTCAATGGCAGCAGGCTGGTCACCTTGGGGAGAAAACTCGGACTCGATCTCGAACGTTTTGTCGCTCATTATAATATCGCTCATTGCCGTATCTCACCCTATCGTCTAAAATAATAGTCACTATATATTGTCGAAGTTCCCCGAATTTTCATATGGGAAAACTTATAGTAATAGGAATATTTGTTCCCGTATAATTATACCTCGTTCGTACATGTGATGCAAACGTGAAGTAAAGACAGGAGTGGGTTAATTTATGGATATTGCGACACTTATCGGCATTATTGCCGGGATTGCCGCAGTGATCAGCGGTTTTTTGTGGGAAGGCGGCCAATTGTCCGGCCTCGTGCAAAAAACAGCTGCTCTGATTGTATTCGGTGGAACAATTGCTGCAGTGGTTGCCAGCTTCCCGTCTCATCGGCTGCGCACCATTCCGGCAGCACTGCGCATGGCTTTTGGTCGGAATGACAATGATCCGCGCAAGTGGATGGAAGAATTGGTGGACATGTCCTCCATTGCCCGCCGTTCAGGTGTGCTTGCCCTGGAACGCCAGGTGATGGATCATCCGCATCCATTTCTGAAAGACGGTATCCAGATGGTTGTCGATGGCACCGATCAGGATGTAATCCGTCAGATCATGGAGCTGGAGATTGATTCCGTAGAACAGAAGCACGAGGGCTATGCCAAAATCTTCGAGTCCGCCGGAGGATACGCTCCAACCATGGGTATTATCGGTACAGTCATGGGACTGATTCAGGTTCTAGGCAGCCTGACGGATCCTACCGGACTGGGCCCGGCCATTGCGGTAGCCTTTACCGCAACCTTATACGGGGTAGCCAGTGCCAATCTTATCTTTCTGCCCATTGCCTCCAAAATTAAGTCCAGAGGTGCTGAAGATATTCAGATGATGGAGATGCTGCTTGAAGGTGTGCTCGCCATTCAGAATGGGGAGAATCCTCATCTTGTACGGAAACGGCTTGAGTCCTTCACGCTCACACATCGTCAAATCTCACGTCCTGTAATGAAGGAGGGATTGGATGAGTCGGCGCAGTAGAAGGCGCGGAAAACGTGAACCTGGTGACCATCGGGATCGATGGATGATTACCTATGCCGATCTCATTACGCTGCTGCTGATCTTTTTTGTCATCATGTACGCCATGAGCAATCTGGACTCCGGCAAATACGACGTGGTAACCCAATCACTGCAAAATACATTTAATCAATCTGATTCCATTCTTGACCTTGGCAATGGAGTTGATGAAACCGCAGGTCATACTATCACTGAAGTCCCTCCAACTGAGGTCCAGGGCGAAGATACAACATCTCCCGAAGAAGGTCAGCCACTAACTGAGCGGGAAGAACAGTTTCGATCCCAGGAAGAGGAGCTGCAGAATCTGTTCAATGTGATTACCCAGTATATCGAAGATAATAAACTGGAAAATCAGATTTTTGTAGCAGATAATCCGCAGGGGATCTCCATCACCCTGAGTGACCGCTTTCTGTTCGATCAGGGACAGGCCGCCCTCAAAAGTGACGCTGCACCTACACTCAGCAAGCTCGCAAGCCTGTTTCGTGACCTGAGCACTGTCGTCAGCATCGAGGGACACACCGACAATGTGCCTGTCGGCGCGAATTCCACATACAAAGATAACTGGGAGCTCTCCGGTGAGCGCGCACTGTCTGTACTGCGGTTTTTCCTGGACAAAGAAAATCTGGACCCTGACGGATTTCAATACGCAGGCTATGCAGACACACGTCCCACAGGTGATAATTCCACTGCAGCCGGCAGGCAAAAGAACCGCCGGGTCGAAATCACCGTACTGCGTCAGCTGCAACCCCAAACCTAAGTGCCAATCGGACGAGGCATCCCGTTACTTCACCAAAAAAGCACGTTCCTGCTGAACCGAATTCAGTAGAACGTGCTTTTGTGTCTTTATTTTACTGTAGGGACAAATTCAAATTCCAGTCCACTTTGTTATAAATGCTGTTCGATTGTACGAACAAATTCCGTACATAATTGATCTGACGCTGAACCAGCGGCTCGGCCGTTTGCTCCAACCAGTACAATCTGCCCGCCAGGAAAGCAACCGCGTACTCTTTCCACGAAGAATAAGCCGATTGCGCTTCAAGGGCCGCCTCCAAAATCAATTGTTCTGCTTCCACCTCAGTGATAAACCCGACATATGCACTCTTGCGACACAGGTTGGCGTATCTTCCCCAATCCCAGGCTGCGATGCCGGCAGGGGGCAGTTTGTACATATACGTTTTGACCACCAGATATTCATGATATCTCCCCGTTTCCGGATTAAGGGACTGAATGCACTTCCATTGATCGGCTTCCGATAATGCGTTCATAAAAGTCCTCATTTGTTCAAACGCAACCCGATGCCCGCCTTCCCGGATCCATTCCAAAGCCGACAGGAGTTCTTCCCTGTTATGAATACGCCATTCTTCCTCCAAAGAGGTACGGAATCGATCCTTTTCCTCTTCATTCTCATCATGCTCGTAATCGCTGCGTATATCCAGTCCATTCATCTCATCCATGATGGCGCTCATGCCCCGAAACCACAGCTGTTTGTCCGTAACACCCTGCACAGCCTGAGCCGCTCCTCTGTCCTGTCCCATGATCCTTGCCCTCCTCCCTACGTAAAATGTAAATCCATGACTTCATCTGGCTCCAGATGCTGAAGGGGTACAGTCGAAGGCCAAAGTTCATACGCCGGCTTGGATTTGCGAAGCTTTTTCAAAAAGGAAAATCCCCGTTCTGCCGCACGAGCAGCAATAGCGTTACGACGCACAACATAATCCGGGTGGTCTGGCTGACTGTGTATAGCCTCTTCGGCATAGGCGAGCGCCTGATCCCAATCATGTTTATCGTAATACACCATGCTCAGAGCACTGCACACATCGCCCCGCAGACCTGCACCGTAGGCTTTGCCCAGTTCAAGAATGGCTTGGTCCATATCTCCCGCATGATAGGCTGCAATCCCGGAATACAACCAGATATGAGGATCAATATCCTCCGGTTCTTCTCCGTCTACATATGCTTCCACATATGCTCGGACACTTGCCCAGTCTTGGACTTCAACCAGATATCGTGTAATGAACAGCAATCCCCACGTTTCGACCGTCTCCATGTTAGACATCATGTCCGCAAGTTTGTTCAAATGTGGCTCCTTGTCCTCCATATCAGACTCCATCACGCAAACGACCGCCATTTTAGCAAGCTCATATACGTTGGGATGTTCATTTAACCCGTTGACGTATGTATCGTGTGCCGGCATAAGCTGCCCCTGTAAACGCAGGATATCTCCTTCAATCAGAGGGCCGTCCTGGTCCCCCGGATTCTCGCTCCGGAATTGCCGGATATCGTGCAGCGCCTGTTCCATCTCCCCCAGTTTCGTTCGCGCAATGGCCAGATAATAATAAATGACCGCTTCATGCTCATGGACCAAAGAAGTTTCAAGGGATTGTACGGCCTCAGCATACTGCCCCAGTTTCAAATGTGCGAACCCTTTCCGGTACCAGGCATTTGCAAAATCATGCTCCTTAACCACAACAATCTCATAATCGGCAAGCGCTTCTTCATAACGTCCCATTCTAAAATAACAAAGTGCCCGCAGCGAATAATATTCATAGGGCTCGGGATTGAGCTCAATCGCCTGACCGGATAGTTCAATGGCAGGCTCAAGCTGATCTTCTCTTTGGTAAGCACTCGCCAGCAAATGCCTGACCTCGGCATGAGACGGATCCATTTCTGCTGCTCTACCTAGATCCTCTATGGCAGCCGAATTATTGTCCATGCGCAAATGCAGTTGCCCGCGTTCGAGCAATATCGCAAAGCTGCTGATTCCTTCTCTGCTCGCAGCAGCCTCAGCGTACTGAAGGGCTTCAATCCCTTCCTCGCCTTTGCCTATTCGAACAAAGCCCTGGGCCCAGAGCAGATATAATGCCGCATCCAACTCCTCGTTCACATTAATTTCGCCCAGATACTGAACAAGCTGCTCATCGTTCCACAGTTCAGCATACCCCTCGGCAGCCTCACGCTGCAGTGTGCGACGAACGACCGCATCCGCTTGCTGCTCAGCCGCTCTGATCTTTTGCTCAACCCGTTTCTGTTTCAGCTCCAGCAGCGTAATCTGCATCTCCAGATCATGAGGATACTGAGCGACGATCTGCTCAACCATGTGTAGTGCTGTCTCCAATTCCCCCTGCTCCTGATAGAACAAGGCCAATCCATTCAATGCATCCAGTTGATGAGGTTCGCGTTCCAGTACCTTGCCGTACAGCTGCTCAGCCTGCTCCCTCTGCCCGGCAGCATGCAGAAGTCTTGCGCTATGCAGCAGCCCGTCCACTGCATCTGGTTCGAGTGCAGCCAGCCTTTCAAACAATACCAGAGCGGCGTCTTCCTCCTTGTTCCATAGGCGGAATTTGGCGGCCAGCCGGATCAGGTCCGGGTCGTCCGGATAAAGTGCCATACCTGCATCAATGTGTGATGCGGCTTCCGCAATATCACCTCGAAGCATCAGTTGGAATGCAGTTTCACGCAGACGAATGAAGGTCTCATAGTCCACATCCCTGCCCGGATCAAACGTGTCATAGCGAAGCTCCCACGGACGCCCCAGTTCCATGCCAGGATAATCTGCGATTTCCTCCGGAAGCACCTCTTTCAGCTCTTCCCGCTGTTCCGTCCAGCCGAAGAAGTCATCCAACCGTCCCCAGACGGCTTTCGGTAAAAAAGGACGTTCATACAGCATCCGCAGCAATTCCGTTCCCGTATAAAATTTCACGTCCAGCTGCCATAGTTCCTCGCTCTGCAGCCAGTCTTCCCATACGGCGGAATCTGCCCGTTTGAATACATCCTCTACGATAGAACGTGCTCCTTCAAGCAAGTGGACTGTGTCATCCACGGAAGCTGCATCTTGAAGCGAATTGGCTGCTGTCTCAACAGGAGCATCCCAGTGATCCACCGTAAAGTAGACGGGACCCTCACCGGATTCGGAAGCAGCTTCTTGCAAAGGGCCTTCTGCCTGAACAGAGCGGAGCTCCATCTCGGACTGATTCTGTGCTTGCGGGCTGACCTGCTCCGCAAGCAGCTCCTGATCCGGCATCGGTTCTTTCGCAGCCTTCAGGGCCTGCTCGTAAGCTGACCGCAATTCCTGGAACCCCTCTGGATCGTCTTCCGGATGCGTACTTCGCAGCTGCTTCGCATACGCACGTCTAATGGCTCCGGTATCCTGCGTAGGCTCAAGCCCCAATCTTGTCCAGATGTCCATTCACATATCACTCCCGCACTCTTTCAATTTGATCCAGTACTTCCTTCAACTTTTCTGCTTCTTTCCTGATTTCACGGTCGTCCTGGCGTTTGAGCGTCTCTTCGAACTGCAGCATGGCCTCGGCTATAATCGTACGGTACTCGGCCAGTGATTCTTCATACATCCGTTCTCCGCGAGCCAGGAGCAATCGGTTCTCCATCCGATCCCGCGGATGGATCTTGATCGCTTCCAGCGCTTTGAATCGCTCGGCAATTTCCTCTTTGGACAAGTCACTTTCTTTGCCCTGTATGATCGCTACCTTTTTCTCCCCTGTCTCCACCGAAGACACTTCCACTTCCAGGATGCCGTTAATATCGTACGTGAAACGGATATCTACGGCCTGTTGCCCCGCGGGTGCAGGTGGTACCGAGATCGTCAGTTCGCCCAGCTTGACATTATTCTTCGCCAGCCGGCTCTCTCCCTGATATATATCCGCAGTAATGGATGCCTGATTGTTGTGCATGGTATAGTATCGCTCGACCTTACTAACGGGAATGACTGTATTCCGTTCAATGATCGGCGCAAACATGCCTGATTCGAAACGGCCATTACCAAGCGACATCGACACAGAGGTCCCCAGTGTATACGGGCATACGTCTGTCAGAATCACTTCCTCCAGATCGGCATGGCGTTCTTTCATTGCGGCCTGGATTCCCACACCGAGGGCTACAGCCTCATCCGGATGCAGATGGTTCGCAGGCAGTCTGCCGAACAATTTGCCTGTAAACGAATAAATAAGCGGCATACGCGTAGCCCCGCCTACCAGGATTACCGCATCCAGCTCATTGAGTTTGACTGAAGCATCGCGCAATGCACGCTCGACCGGTTTTTGCAATCGTGCCAGTAACGGTTTAGCCGCTTGATCAAATTTTGCACGGTCAACATGAAGTTCCTTTACTCCCTCTTCCAGCGTCAAGGACATCGTACCTTCTCGTCCATCAACAAGCGCACGTTTGCAAGATTCGGCCTGCTTCCAAAGGGCTGACTGTGCCTTGCCTGACAACGTATCCTGCTCAATCTGATGCTGCTCGGCAAACATGTCCGCCAGCAGTCTTGTGAAATCCTCGCCCCCCAGGAAGTTATCTCCGGCAACCGACTTCACTTCCATTATCTGATCAAACAGTTCCAGGACCGATACATCAAATGTACCGCCGCCCAGATCGAATACCAGGAATTTCGTCTCCGGCTGCTGCTGATGCAGACCGTATGCTATGGCCGCTGCTGTGGGCTCGCTGAGCAAGCGCTCGACCTTGAGACCGGCCAGTTCTCCTGCCCGCTGTGTGGCCTTGCGCTGGGCATCGTTGAAATACGCGGGTACGCTAATAACCGCTTCGGTCACGGACTCCCCCAAATAGGCTTCAGCATCCGCCTTCAGCGATTTTAATATAAAAGCCGATAATTCTTCCGGCAAAAAATGATATGTACCCAAATGAAATGTTCGCCCGGTCCCCATATACCTCTTGAAGACAGAAGCTGTCCGCTCGGGATGTGTTATCAGCCGCTCTTTGGCCACTTCACCAACGAGCATCTCCCCATTGTCGTCGACACTGACGACGGAAGGCGTCAGGCGGTTGCCGAGTGCATTTGGAATAATAACGGGTTCTCCGCCAGCCCAGCAGGATACCAGGCTGTTCGTTGTTCCCAGATCAATACCGATGATTGTCATGGAGTACTTACCCTCTTTCTGTTCAACATCTATAAAATGTACAGGACAATCCCACAGGCCTTGTTATATGCTGGCATATACAAGTACGGCATACCGGATGGACCTGTCTAATTCATTCCTTAACGAACAATTTATCATAGATTAACAACCTGAGGACATAGGTATAACTTCACTGATTTACCCAAAAGCAGGCACCACGAATCAGACCCTTGGCACCTTCCCTACCTGATTACAGCCCAAAAACCGGATACACAAATGTGCACCCGGCCGTTCGAATTTATGGAAGTCTTTCTAGTGATTAAATGAACCAATCCTGAATGGTCGCAGCACATTTCAATAGGTTATGCGTCCACACCTGGCTGATTAGGCCGGAGAATAACCGATCCGACCGTCAGCAATATGGCAGCCATGCCACACAGAATGAGCAGCGGCAGTTTGATGTCGGACAGCGTGCCGCCTGCAGAGATGGTTTCAACAGCTTGGATCGTCCATTTTTGCGGGACAAAGTTGGCCAGCTTTTGCATATAATCCGGCATAATCGACAGCGGCCAGAAGCACCCTCCGATCATGCAGGTTGGTGTGATAATAAGCGAATTCAGTACGTTTGCGTTTTTGGATTCACGGATCAATCCGGCCACCGTACTCGCAATCCCCATGGATACCAGCATAAATGCAGCCAGGATGAGGAAATGCACACCAAATGGAATACCTGCGTCATAGTGCAGCACCCACCTGCTGATCCCCAGCACAAGCACAATCTGAATCATGCCGATGGCAAAGCTGCCCAGGAAATTGCCGAGAGCAATTTCATATGCACGAACAGGAGCAGTGTACACTCTGGCCATCGTCCGCTGCCTGCGGTCTTCCATAATGACAGCTACTGCGCTGGTCAGCAGCCCCATCATGAACATGATTGTAAATCCGGTCACATTGTTCAGTCCTGGTTTGGGATACATCTGCAGGTCGGTAGCTTCACCGGAGACCTGATGTTCCGCCGTTTTCTGCAGCAGCTGTTCGAATGGCTCTTGAGTTGCTGCCGATTCTGCAATCTGTTCTTGATTTGATGCTGCACTCGTTGCCGCCATCACAACCTGGGCCGACTGATGAAGTCCGCCAGCCATCCCTTCCACTGCAGCCCGCAGCGTGTAGGAGCTCTCACTGACACGGAGTTCAACCAGCTCGATCGATACCTTCTTCCCTTGCAGCAAGTCATCCGTATAATGAGCAGGGATGATGATCCCCGCATTCCCCTTTTGCCGGGTAATGGCTTCTCGCAGTTCTGCCTCCGTGTTCATCGGCTTGAGCAGATATTCTTCCTTGCTCGCAAGTTCGTTCACAATCCATGCACCGGCTGCGCCCTGGTCCTCGTTTACATATGGAATAACGGCCCGCGTGGCTTGCTCGCTCCCAAATAACGCAACTGCTCCTGTGACAACAAGGCAGGGAAGCAGCAGGAATGCCATAAACCCCCGTTTGCGTCCTATGGTGCGTTTGATCATTAACCATGCAATATTCAGACTATTCATAGCGGTATCCCACCTTCCCGTAGATCACAGCTGCAATGGCAAGCAAGACGGCACTCACCACACCGAGCATGAGGATATTGTGCATAATCTCGCTCATCGATGCGTTCAGCATCATGCGCAGGAAACTTTGCAGAGCCCAGTGATTCACCGTAAATTCACCAATCCGCTGTACAAAATCAATGGCAATCGGGGTGAAGCCGCCGCTAATAAACGTCATGGCAATGATGATGCCCTGCATTAACGCACTTGCAGAAGCTGCACTTTTGCTTACGAGTGCCACAATTACACCAATCATCATTGAAGATATGGTGATCAGAACGCAGATCAGAACAATCAGCCAAGGATGTGACCCCCAATTCACGCCGTATAACCAATAGGTCATCAGAACAATAATCAGCGCCTGCATGAAGGCCAGGAGGCTGTTGCCCGCAATTTTTCCTGCAAAAATGACACCATTGCCTACGGGAGCAGCCTGCAGACGGGTTAAGGTTTTCTTGTCCCGCTCACTAAAAAGGCTGCTGCTCGTCGTCATGCCCGCGTATAACATAAACATGGCCAGCATGGATGCAGCATAATATTGAGAGGCACTGTATGAGGTACCTGCCGTCCCAGGATTGCTGACATTAACATAAGAGATATCGGCTGTGCCCTCATCAACCATGGATGTCACAGCCACGCTTGCTTCGGGTCCCAACACTTCCACTGTTGCCATATGCCTGTTCAGTTCATCCGTAAAGCGGGTAAACAACGTCTCACCTACGATGTTCAGTGTGCCGTCTTTCCCCAGAATCCATTGCAGCTTCGCCTCTTGCCCCTTCGCCATCCGTTCCTCCAGATCGGGCGGGATCAAGACTGCAAAATCGAGTTCACCTTGCCGGAGATCACGTTCGGCTTCCTCCTCCGACGTAAAATGCTGTACTTTCATCATGTCGGATACAGCCGGAGCCTCTACAAATGCGTTCAAGGCTTGCGTGACTGAACCTGAATTCGAACCTGTCTGAATCACTCCCACGCGTACCTGTCCAGGCACATTGTCCTTCCCCGTATCCATCGTACTGGATAACGCGGCTCCCAAAATAAAGATGAGCAGCAGCGGTAGAACAAACAGATTGAGGAGAACAGATCGGATTCTTAAAATCCGCCTTATTTCAAACATGCAAATATGCCAAATGTTCATCCATGCCACCTCCTAATCCCGCAGCGTTCGACCGGTCAGATTGAGGAACAATGTCTCCAGATCGGGCTCTTCAACCTGGAGCGACTGAATGGCAATCTCGTGTTTGCTGCAGATGAAAAGGATATCCTGTAGATCCTGCTGCGCCGAAGGCAGCGTAATGGTCAAGGTGTCTCCTGCCACTTCTACTGCACGCACACGCGGATGAAGCCTTAGTTCCTCAACGGCACCGGGGCCAATTCCCGAAGCGCTTAGCACGATTTTCTCCTCGGACGCTACCCGCTCTCTCAGCTCCGCTTCGGTGCCACAGGCAATGATGTGTCCCTGATCCATGATCGCCACCCGGTTACTGATTGCCGCGACTTCCTCCATGTAATGGCTTGTATAGATAATGGTTGATCCCATCTTGTTAAGCGTGCGCACAGATTCCAAAATATGATTTCTCGACTGAGGATCGATTCCTACCGTTGGCTCATCCATAATAATCAGATCCGGCCGGTGCGTAATGGCACATGCGATGTTCAGCCTGCGTTTCATCCCGCCAGAGAAAGTGGACGGGGCATCCTTCGCTTTATCCTGCAGCCCGACAAATTCGAGCGATTCCTGCACCCTCTCCTTCAACAGTTTCCCGCGCAGTCCGTATAGCCTAGCAAAAAAAGTGACATTCTCCGCAGCCGTCATCGCTTCATACAGCGCCAGATCCTGCGGCACAAGTCCTATCTTGCGTTTGACTTCAAGCGGTCGCTCCTTGACTGAGATGCCATTCAGCCGGATTTCACCCTGATCGATGCTGAGCAGACCTGCAATCATACTGATGGTGGTGCTTTTGCCTGCTCCGTTCGGTCCCAAGAGTCCAAATATCTCCCCCCGCTCCACACTCAGGTTCAAGTGATCGACCGAAAGCTTGCTGCCGTACCGTTTTACCACATGTTCCATTTCAAGAATAGCCATCGCTCATACACTCCTTTTCCATTCCAGCATCCGCCGCCAGATTTCATATCTGTATTGTACCGAATCCCATGGTCCCGCGAAGGTACGAAAGGTCATAAGATGGAGGTGACTTAAGTCATCTCCTTCATATCAAGCATGCTGTGCTATAATCAGGGGTGCATTACCCGTAATTTCCCATTCCATTTTTAAAAAGGATGTTTCTTACCTATGCCGATGCGTATACTGCAATACGGTTTAATTCTCGTTCCTGCGGTCCTGTACCTCTTGATGCTGCCCTTGGACCAGGAGGATTTATATACGCTCTTTATCATCATTGCGCTGGGACTCGCTGTCTGCAAGGACTTTGCCCGTTCTCGTTCTCGTGCTCGGTATGTGCTGCTCATCCTGGCTGAAATGCTCTGGAGCTGCTGGCTGATTGCTGTATACGGACCGTTCATGTTGTTCTTGTCCTTATCCATACTCTATGTGTATATGTATCGACTTGAAGGGACATCCCGCTGGTTGATGTTGGGAGCTCAGCTTGTCGCCACAAATATAGCGTTACACTGGCAATACGCTCCGCCTCAAGAGCTGCTTCCTTGGTTTGCCTCAGTTCCTACTGAATCTAAATTCCCCTTCCTGGAGGAGACAGCGGGAAAAGTGGTGGGAAACCTCATCCTTGTCCTTACCGCCGCACTCTCCTGGCAGGGTTCCAAAATGGCGAGCAGTCGCGGACAGCTGGAACAGGTATATGACGAACTTCGCAGTAAACATTACGAGCTTCAAGACGCTCGTGCACAACTGCTGCTATTCACGAAGCAGCTGGAGGGAGTAGCTCAGGAGGAAGAACGGACCCGGATTTCCAGGCAGCTTCATGACGATATCGGACACCGCCTCATTCGTACGAAAATGATGTCTGAGGCTGCCCTGTTGACCCTTCCTCTGGATACCGAACAAGGTACGGAAATGGTAAGACAAATACGTGATCAATTGGCAGCAAGCATGGATGACATGCGTGCTACCCTTCACAAACTGCGTTCCAGTTCGTATGTTTCCGAAGCCTACGCACTGGATCTTCTACTGGAAGAGGTAGGCAGGGAGACGGGGGTGAAAACGAGTTATGAAATCCGCGGCTCATCCCGTGAGCTGTATCCGAGCATGCAGATCGTCCTATATAAAAATGCCAAAGAAGCGCTAACCAATGCCCTGAGACATGGCAACGCCAGCACAATTACGGTGGAAGTGGAGTTCGGGGAACGTGAGGTCTGCATGTCCGTCAGCAATGATGGCGTAATCAAAGCGGAGCAGTCTGCGAAAGCACGGCCTGAGGGAGAGGGAGCACAATCGAACCGCAGCACAGCAGCAGATTCGGGCCCATCGGGAATGGGGCATGAAGGAATGCGACTTCGCACAGAATCCATTGGAGGCCGGCTCGAGATCCGGCAGGCTTACCCTTATACCGTAACTACACGTTTGCCCATGATGAAGAAGACTGATCTGATCTAAGAAAGAAAGGAAGTGATGATGCCCATGTCTGAACAAATGGAACCAAGTAACCATAACGAAGCTGAACAAATCCAGCCCATTCGGCTAATTCTCACGGATGATGACTCTTTTATTCGCGAGAGCCTGAAGGTCCTGCTCGGACTTGATCCCGGCATTATCGTCACAGGTACGGCCACCAATGGACGTGAGGCACTTGAACTGCTGGAGTCAGGAACCGCTGCGGACGTTGTATTGATGGATATCCGCATGCCGGACTGCAATGGCGTGGAGGGCACCCGAATCATCAAGTCCCGTTTTCCTGACATGCGTGTACTGATGCTGACGACATTTGACGACGACGAATATATTATCCAGGCTCTGCAGAACGGTGCTAGCGGTTATTTGCTCAAAAATGTAACTCCAGACCGAATTATTCAAGGCATCAAAACAGTACATAACGGTGATATGCTGATTCACCCCGATATTGCCCGCAAGCTTGCAGGGCTGCTTCGTCCGGCTGTGGCTCCCCAAACACATTCACATCAACCTCTTGATGCTTACGGTCTGACACGAATGGAACTGGCCGTTGCAGAAGCGATATCGGAGGGGCTGTCCAACAAGGAAATTGCGGCTAAACTATTCTTGAGTGAAGGTACGGTCAAAAACTATGTCACCGAAATTCTCGGAAAATTAAACCTGCGTGATCGGACACAGATCGCCATCTTTATGTTGAAGAATTAGATTCACATAGCACAAAGGGTACTTCCTCGCTTTCCGAGCGGTGAAGTACCCTTTATTGATTACATTTCTACTGATCCTTGTTCATTCATGCCCGGAGCCGGCAGCGCCAGCGGAGCGTCATCATTATGATTATTTTTGCGACGGGCAAACAATTTGAGAGTAATGATATGGAACAACGTCAGCGGACGCAGCTGTACTGCCCAAGCTTCATGGCTGACCGGAGCCATAAGCACCCCAAGCTGATGATGTTCACCTTCATAGATGGCCCGCTGCATAAATTTGCTCTCACCCTGATGGTTACGAACTTCCAGTTTGCAAAAGGCCGGATTCATCCGCAGTGCACGATGCAGTTCTTCGGGTGAATTTACCATCACACCGTTCACCTTATACAGCGTCTCTCCTGCTTCGATGCCCAGCTCTGCAGCAGGGCTATCCGGGATAATGCCAAGTACCTTTAAGCCGTGGACCGGATGCACATACACCGGACTGCGATGCTGTTCCTCGAACCCACTGTACCACACCAGAAATTCATGGCCGATAAATGCTGCCAGAGCAGCAACCACCATAAGTGGTGACCACCAAGCCGCCAAGAGACTGAGCACAAGCAGGCATGTCCCGTAGAGCAAGAGCCGCTTGGCGGATATTTGTACCTTTTGCCCAGGAAGCATACTTTGCGTAACTTCGCCGAATCCAAGCAGGATCGGAAGTGCCATTAACATATAGCCACCACCTGCATTCAAGAGAGGACTCCAGGCTAGTTCTGCTCCGCTCCCTGTTACGGGTACCAGAATCAGCATCGGAATCGGCCAGAAATGCTGCAGCTGGTATCCTCCAACCAGCTTGCCGCGCTTGCCTTCAAAGAGCAATGGCGAAGCCATGGATACCCCTTGCAAGCGAACAAGCATCGCTTCACCTAGATGCAGTAAGGCTGCCAGTACCAATAAGGCAGGCATGTCCAGCGCACGCAATGCCTCCGTGATACTGCCAAGCCATCCCTCCGGCTGCCAGCCTGAGGCCAGGTTCAGCCCAAACTGCACTACGCCAAGCAGCCCTGCCGCGTAGGCGAAACACAGATAGCGAATACGGAACAACGCCAGAATTAACGTTGCGGCCCATATGCAAATGACACTGGCAAGTGTAAGGTGCGCCCCGAGGAAGATGGATATTACCGAGACGATGATGCCAATGACGATACCTCCGAGTAAGGCACGGATCGTCTGGGTGATGGAGCTTTGCAGACGAACATGAAACAACCTACGTTCCTGTAATAATTGACGATGATAGATCAGTGCAATCAAAATGACCGCAATATAATAAAACGGCTGAGTAAACAACTGCAGCACTGCTTCCCCTAATGTTGTTAACCATGGCCAAGCCCATTCCATGATGGCCCGTCACCCCTCTCTTTCAGCCGGTTCAGAAAAAAAGAAGGCTGATAATCAGCCTTCTTAATGGCTTCGACACGACGGTCTAAATATCCTTCGAGACATTTTCGATCGCGCGCTTCAGCTGTGCATCATATTGAGGATTGGCAATACGTTCAATCAGAGCCGCTTCCAGTGATTCAGCGGTTTTCTCGTCGATCTCGCCGGTAACCTCAATGCCTTTCTGCTTCTGGAATGCTTTGACCGCTTCTTGCGTCTTCTGGTCATAGTATCCATCTACACGATCCGGCTTGAAGTCGAGTCCTCTCAGCATCGTCTGCGCACTTTTCACATCCGTGCTATTGCTGTCATATTTCAAAGGTAATTTCTCTTTGTTAATCGGTGCCACCGAGAAGTAATCCGGCTGGTTCACCGCTATATCCGGTTTGATGCCTTTTTCATGAATCCAGTCTCCATTCGGAGTCAGCCATTTCGCAATGGTGATTTTCAGCAGGCTGCCATCACCCATTTGCTTGTCATAGCTCGTCTGTACCGTGCCTTTACCAAAGGAGTTTTCGCCAACCAGCGTTGCGCCAGCCGACTGCTGCAATGCACCGGCCAAAATTTCCGAAGCACTTGCGCTTCCTTTGTTCATCAGTACTGTAATCGGGTACGACTTGCTGGAACCATTCGATTTGCTTTGCTCACGTTTGCCGTTTTTGTCCTCGACCTGCACGATCACTTTGCCTTTTGGAACAAACTGCTCGGCAATGTCGATAACGACTTGCAGTACGCCGCCCGGGTCATTACGTACGTCAATGACCAGACCCTTCATGTTCTGTTTCTCCAGATTGGCCAGCTCTTCCTTGAAGCGTTCTCCGGTATTCAGCGAGAATTGGGTGATGGTAATGACACCTACACCGTTATCCTCCATGTGAGCGTACACAGTCTCCAGATCAATATCATCACGCACAATGGTAAATTCAATCAATTCTGTAGAACCGGCACGCTTCACTTGCACCTTGGCTTCACTGCCCTTTGGACCTCTGATTTTGTTAACAGCCTTGTTTAATTCAAGGCCTTGCAGAGATTCGCCGTTCACAGACATGATCATATCTTTCGCCCGGATGCCTGCTTTCTCGGCAGGTGATCCTTTGATCGGGGATACGACAACGACGTTTCCATCCTGTGAGGATACCTCGGCCCCGATCCCGGTAAAGGATCCTTCAATGGACTCCTCAAACTGGGCAGCCGTTTCCTGTCCCATGTAGTTGGAGTATGGATCGCCAAGGGATTCCATCATGCCGTTGATCGCACCATCGATCAGCTTGGTCTTATCGACATCTTTATAATAGTTGCTTGAGATCAAATCCATTGCGGTTTCAATCTTCTTCAAATCGTTCTTCTGCTGCGTATTGCCGGTTACACTTGCCAGCAGGCCTTCACCCGAAGTGGTCTGATTGGCCACGCCGGGATAACTCATCAGTACCAGCGTAAGCAGGCTCCCTCCAAGGAGGGCCACAATGGCAAGCAGCAGCGCCGATCTTTTCTTCATCATCCGTTTGCTCACCGCCTTTAGTTTTGAAGCGTGTCAGATTCCATATGCCGAATCCATTCCCTGAACATGCCAGCTTAGTATATGTCTAGCTTGTACGGAATATGTCTTTTCCATTCCTTCAGAGTCAATCCATTACAGGTAATTCATTGGATTCACTGGCGTACCATTTTCACGAACTTCGAAGTGCAAGTGAGGTCCGGTTGAATTACCCGTGTTGCCTGACTCGGCAATAAGGTCGCCTTTGCTCACTGTATCTCCCTTGCTTACCTTAAATCCGCCTTCACGCAGGTGACCATACAATGTCCAGAGTCCGCCACCATGGTCTACGATAACGGTATAACCGTAACCACTGTACCACTCTGCCATGATAACGATACCGCCTGATGCCGCGTGAACTGAGGTTCCCACAGGTACAGCAAAATCGGTACCATTGTGCATCTTGCCTACTTCACCCGTAATAGGGTGTGTACGACGACCGAATGGCGAGGAAATGCGTCCGCCGGATACCGGTTTGGAGAAGATACCATTGCCCGCGGTATACACGGGTTCACTGCTGCCTGTGCTGACTTTCGTTGGCGCCTTCGCTGCTGCTGCAGCCCGAGCTGCTGCGGCTGCTTTTGCTTTGGCAGCGGCGGCTGCCTGCTGCTCACGAAGTTTGTTTTTTTCCTGAAGCAACGCTGAACGCTTGCTGGCGATCTGAATCAACACATCTTCCTGCTCCTGCGTCAGCTCTTCCGACTCTTCAATTTTAGCATCATAGGAAGCCAGAAGCACCTGCTTCTCCTGTTCCTTTTCATTTAACTGGGCTTTGCGTTGTTTCTTTTGTGCATATAGGCTTTTGGCTTCCGCATACTGCTTGTCCAGTTCAGCCTTTTTGTCGACAACGAGCTGCTTATCCTTTTTGTGCTCATCCAGCAGATGCTGATCCTGATCCACAATCGTTTTCAGCGAATCTGCACGTGTCAGGAAATCCGAGAAGCTTGTTGAAGACAGCAACACATCCAGATAGGATACGGCTCCATCGGTATACATCAGACGTACACGCGATTCCAGCAGTTTCTCCCTTGCGACAATGCGCTCCTCTGCAGCCTGGAGATCTTTTTTCGTCGTGCGAAGATCTTCTTCCGTGTTCTCAATTTCCAGGGAAACGTTCGCCAGTTCATCACTGACAACATTGATCTGCTCCATGACAACCTTCAGATAGGCGTTGGTTTTGTTCTTGTAATGCTGGGCTTCCTTCTTGTTGGAAGCAGCCTTTTTCTGTTCCTGTTTGGCCGCAGCCGCCTTGCTCTCCAGCTGGCTAATCTGTTGATCGATGTCACTAATGCTACTCTTGGCATATCCGTCCGAAGGTTGAAGCGTCAATCCGGCCAATAACGTAAAGGCCAGCAGCGAAGCTGTTTTTTTCAAAATGGTGATCCCCCATCCTATGAATTCACAAGAAAGCAACCTACACAGGTGGTGAACATCATGTTCTTATGCTTTCTTCCATCTAATTAAGAGTGCGTCTTCCCTACATATCGTCAAACAGCGTCCAATTGTGAACCTGCTTTGTCATTCTTTTTCGACAATTTCTGCAATTTCAGTAATAAAACCCTAAACCTTAAGTGACTTGCGAATGGACAGTGTACTTCCCAAAATACCTACCAGCACACCGAGTCCGATCAAAAGGGTTCCAAACAGCAACCAAATGTCGCTGAGCGGGATCAGGTTAAGCATCTGCATGAATACATCCTGACCAATGGTAGCCAGCAGTCGGCTGTAACCGAAGAACAAGACTGCTACCGTAATCATGGAACCGATGAATCCAATCAGCGCACCCTCAATAAAGAAAGGCCAGCGAATGAATGTATTCGTTGCACCGACGAGCTTCATGATGCCGATCTCCCGGCGACGGGCAAGAATCGTTACGCGAATCGTATTCGAGATCAGGAACATGGACATCAGAGCCAGTCCCCCGACAAAAATAAATCCGATATTTCGCACAAGGCGTGTAAATTTGAACAGCACTTCCACCGTTTCCTTGCCGTAGTTCACTTTCATGATCGGCTTCTCCGGGTGTTTTTCGTTCAGGGCTTCAATTTTTTGCGCCACAAAAGTGACGGTTTCCGGTTCAATGACCTCCACTTCAATGGTCTCCGGCAGCGGATTATTATCCACATCGAAACCGTCCAACACATTATTCGCACTGTCACCGAGACGTTCCCGGAACTCCTTGAGTCCCTCTTCCTTGGAGACAAAGCGAATCTCGCTTACTTCCGGCATGGCACTGATCTCCTGCTGCAGCGTATTGCGCAGACTCTCATCCACATTTAGCTCCAGAAACGTACTGATCTCCACCTGGCTGTCCACCTGGTTAGCCATGGAATTCACATTCAGCACGAGCAGCATAAATACCCCGAGAATGAGCAGTGACACGATGATCGACATGATGGATGCCACAGACATCCAGCCGTTGCGGAATACGTTTTTGAATCCCTCCCGCAAATGGCGCAAGAGAGTACTAAAATTCATAACCGTATTCCCCTCTCATCTGATCCCGTACAATCTGGCCACGCTCAATGGCGATAACCCGTTTACGCATCGTGTTCACGATATCCTTGTTATGGGTTGCCATGACAATCGTCGTTCCTCTGAAATTGATCTCGTCCAGCAGCTGCATAATGCCCCATGACGTCTCGGGATCAAGGTTACCCGTAGGCTCGTCCGCGATAATCACCGACGGATTGTTTACAATCGCGCGTGCGATGGCAATACGCTGCTGTTCCCCCCCGGACAATTGCGAAGGTTCACGATTCGCCTTGCTGCGCAGTCCCACCAGATCGAGCACTTCCATGACCCGTTTCTTGATGTGACGCTTCGGCGCCTCAATAACCTCCATGGCAAAAGCCACGTTCTCAAACGCCGTCATCTTGGGCAAGAGACGGAAGTCCTGAAACACTACACCGATGTTGCGGCGCACATAAGGAATCTTGCGTGGTTTCAACTTGCCGATATTAAATCCATTGATGGATATTTGTCCTTTGGTCGGAATTTCTTCTCTGTACATCAGTTTCATAAATGTTGATTTACCTGCGCCGGACGGACCGACGATATACACAAATTCATTGCGGTCGATCTTCACCGACACCCCTTGTAATGCGTGGGTCCCATTGGCGTAGGTCTTCCACACGTCCTGCATTTCTATCACATCATCACTTCCTGCTCACATAGTTAGCCATTATCATTTCGACACAATCCCGGCAATTCCTTTAAAAAGACCTGAAATTCATCAGGAGCAATCCATTTTACCCTTATTTCGATCCTCTGGGATGGAAACATATAAAATATATTGTAACAAATTTGTTACCTATTGAGTACCCGAAAGTTTTCATGCATTGGATCATATATATAGAAAGTGTTACGAAATGCGGAACATCAGAAGTGAAAAGGAGCGTACGGATATGAAAAAAATACACTTGACCGTCATTGTTGTGTTCTCGATTCTCTTTATCGGCTCCGCTTCCTACGGATTGTTGTATATGTATGTGAATCAGCCCGCTTTGCCGGGTAAGGTGCAGGTTGGCGGCTGGCAGGTCGGCGGCGTGAATCGGAGTGAGGCTCTTCGGGGACTGGATGAACGTTTGAAAAAGCTGGGGGACTGGCCTGTTACGCTGGAGGTGGATGAGCCCTCCCTGACGCTGAACATGACTGCGATTGAAGCCGGTGCAGATTACAGTGCAAACGCCTTTCTTACGGCGGTACATGAGCTGGACGAAGGGAATGTGTGGGAACGTGCGTATGCCCGTTATCATTTCGCGGAGGAATGGCCTCTGGAACACAGGTACAATATCCAAGCCCTTAGAACACGTTTGAGCCCTGAGTGGGAAAAGGAAACCTTCGGCACACCCGCAGACGCTGTCCGGCGGATCACCTCAAACGACAAGGTCCAGTACATCCCGGAGAAGGGCGTCCGGCGGATCGCCTGGGATGAAGTGGAGGCCAGGCTGCTGGCGAAGCTTCCCCATGATTTCACCGTGCTGGACAATGGGGATAAACCTGCCGCACTGTTTATTCAGCTGCCGCTATACACCCAGCAGCCTGAAGTCACGGTGGAGTCTTTACGCAAGGAAGGCATTGAGCGGAAGATCATCCAGTTCTCCACTGGGCTTGGCAGCAGCACGGAAGGACGCATACATAATGTCAGTGCAGCAGCACAATCCGTGAACGGCATGATTTTGGAGCCTGGGGGCATATTCGACTATGAAAAAATCATTCAACATGCCGAGAAGGAATACGGCTTCCGCGAAGCCCCGGTTATTGTTAGGGGGCGTCTCACCCCGGGGATTGGCGGAGGCATATGCCAGGTGTCCAGCACCGTATACAACGCAGCCTTGTTAACTGGACTTGATATTGTCGAGCGGCGTAACCATTCGATACCCGTCAAATATCTGCCGAAAGGACTGGACGCCACCTTTGCTTCGGGCGCTATCAATTTCCGTTTCAAGAACAATACGGGCAAATCCCTGCTGATCCTTGCTGAAGTGAATAACCACCAGTTAACCGTCAAATTTTTTGGTACTTTTCCCGAGAATGTCAGCTACGCACTCGAATCCCACACCATCGAAACGCTAAGCGCCCCTGTAAAGTATGTATCCAGCAATGTGCTGCCGGATGGTGCCCAGCAGGTTTTGCAAAACGGACAGCCTGGCTACATCGTGGAAACTGTACGTATCAAGAAAGTGGATGGCAAAGTGGTGGAGTCCAAAACCATTTCGCGAGATACCTACAAAGCTCAGGATCGCCTTATCGCACGTTCAGGTCATAGCAGCCTGCCAGATCCGGAGGAGCCTTCTGTTGTAGAGGACGGCGTGAGTGATACCAAACAGCCATAAGAGTTGTTGGACAAAGCAAAAGACACACCATTCCATTGCTCCCATTGGAGACAGAATGGTGTGTCTTTGTTGTTCACTTCATATTAATGCCCTGCTGTGTATTCTCCCTGTTCCTCGCCGATCACCATCTTTTCTTTTCCCATAAAGAAAGCAGCAATCAGAGCCAGAGCAGCCGGAATAGCCGCCCAGGCAAACAACTGCACGATCGAGGAGGATAACGCATGAGTGATGGCCTCCAGCACCTGAGGTGGAATGGCCTGTCTAAGCTCCGGAGAGAGCAAGGCGTGCGGGTCGCTCAGATTCAAGCCCTCCGGCATGCCGCCTGCTGGCACTCCGGCTCCTGCACCGCCCGCTTCTGCAGCCGGACCGGCCAGGGCATCGTTCATTTTGCGCGTAAATACCTGGCTCTGAACAATCCCAAAGATTGTAATCCCCATCGTCATACCAAGGGACCGCAAAAAGTTAAGCGTAGAACTTGCGGCACCCCGTCTCTGTGGTTCGAAGGCATTCATGGCCGCATTGCTGAGCACGGAGAACGAAGCTCCCACACCCAGACCAACGAGCACCATAAATACACGGATCGTCCATAGGGACGAGCTTTCGTCCAGTGTCGTCAGCAACCCAAGACCAAGAACCAGCAGCGCCAGTGTCGGGATCATAATGTTCCGATATTTGATCTTGGTCATCAGCACCCCGCCCATCGAAGCGGTGACGACTGACCCCAGCATCATGGGCAGCAGCACAAGACCCGAATTGGTCGCTTTACCCCCGAGTACACCCTGTATGAAGATGGGAATGTACACCGACGCCGTGATAAATGCCGCACCACTGAACATGGCAATGACATTACTGGACCAGTACACGCGGTTGCGGAACATGTTAAAGGATATAATCGGCTCCTTCGCTCTCGATTCGGCAAATACGAACAACAGCGCCAGCACTGCAAATCCGGCGAACAATCCGAGAATTTGCCACGAGTTCCAGGCATACGTTTTGCCACCCAATTCAAGGCCGAAGATCAAACACACAACAGCACCAATCAGCGTTACTGCACCCAGCCAGTCAATCTGCTGGGATTGATGCTGGTGAGATTCCTTGTAGAAAAAGGCAATAAACACAAACGCGATCAATCCGAGCGGCAGGTTAATATAAAACACCCATTCCCACGTGGCATACTGTGTGATGTATGCACCCAGCAGCGGTCCGAACACGCTGGATAATCCGAAGACAGCTCCAAACAATCCGCCCAGTTTGCCCCGTGCTTCCGGTGCAACCACGTCAAACATGATGGTAAACGCAATCGGCACCAAGGCACCTGCACCAATCCCCTGAATGGCTCTGTACATGGTCAACTCCACAATGGATGTTGCTGTGCCACATAACGCCGATCCAAGCATAAACACGATAATTCCGAATACAAAAAACTTCTTCCGTCCGTACATGTCGGACAATTTACCGAAGATCGGCATGCCTGCCATCTCGGCGACCATGTAAGCTGAAGTCACCCAAACAAATTTGTCGAGGCCACCCAGCTTCCCGACGATATCCCCCATCGCCGTTGCCACGATGGTGTTATCCATCGAAGCCATCAGTATGCTGAGCAGCAGCCCTGCCAGCACCAATCCAATACTGTTTTTACGTGCAACCATTGTACTCAATCTCTCCATTCACGCTCTATTCATATGACTGAAATAGTATATCCGAAAAGTCGCCCCCAATAATCAGTCCATGGACCGATTGCGCTGAACCAAAACTTCGGATTGTGAATGGATCTGCAGAGAAGAACGGTATTCAACTGTACCAATTCGGCAGCCTGGGCCAATTTTTATTTTATCTCCCCGGACAACCTCGGCTACCGTGTTCTCTAACTCAATGTCATCTCCTTCAATCATGTTTGCCTTAAGGATCGATTGATTATTCGAGAACAAGCCTTCAAGCAGCTTCCCCCGGCCGGTCTTCACAGAGATGATTGAACCGCCAATTTCCCTCGCTTCAGACGGACCCATAATCTTAAGTGTCATTTGTTCTGCGGTAAGCATACCTCCGACCGTGAAACGACCATTGAGTTTGAGATTCTCCGCCTGACAGTCACCCGGTAGATGAAACTCACCTACCACTTTCATTTTTTCAGCTTTTGCATGAAAGCCGGATACGCCACTCCCACTCTCATCTTCAGCGCCGACAGCTCGTTCTGTTAGAGTTAGCGTTCCCGTAATTTTAATATCGTCTGATTCAAGAGATCCGTAGATGACCGACGTGCCCGTACATTTGAATTGATCACAATATAAGTCATGATTAAAGGAGGAATCTCCTACAACCTTGACCTTGCCGTACACACCGCCAGCGGAGCTTCCTTCACCGATAATGCTGATGTCATTCCTCTTGTCTGATGGACTAACGTTATGGTTATTCAAGCCGCATCCCATTCCTTTCTATATCAATCCCACTTAAATCCGCTGACTGCTGCCCACCTTGGCATCTGGATCAATCTCAAGCTCGCCTGAGTATTCAACAAGTTTGATGCTGCAGCCACGGCCGATATATACTTTGCTTCCACGAACAATATCAGCCTCCATATCTTCCAATACGATCTCATCCCCTTCAATTAAGGATGTTTTGAAGGAGGGTGTACCGCCCAGACCGATACTTTTCCAAAAGCCACTTTGTTCCTTTCGACGAATATCAATACGTTCTCCGCCAATCTCTTTGGCTGAAGAAGATGTATGCAGCTTGATTTCAACGGATCCTGCATTCAGGAAGCCACTAATTTTGATGTTGCCCTGTACGTTCAGGGACTCACATTGTACATCGCCATCAATCGTGATCATGCCGCCAATATCGATGCGTTCTCCATCCACTCGCCCACGTACGGTACACTTGCCGTTTACTTCAAGCTCAGGACTACTGAGGTTTCCATGAATGGTTGTCAGGCCATCTACACGAACACGAGAGCTGTTCAGGGGTCCGTTCAGCGTGCACATGCCGTTGATGGTTGCACTTTCCGCACTTAAGGCTCCATGCATCTTCAACGTCCCATTCACACTCAAGGAGGTACAATCCAGATTGCCGTTTACTTTGGCCATGCCATCAATGGAAACCCGGTGAAAGGCTCCACCTGCTGTTTGACTCAAACCTGATACATTCAGGTCATTTCTCAAATGACGTTCTTCCATGCCCATTCTCCCCTTATCCCAATTTAAGTTTCAGCTCTTCCATAAACGTGCCCAGCGGAATTCTCAATACCACTTTGACGCCCTGATCAAAATAAAGCTCTGATCCTGAACCAACCAGCATGAATGTCGGTACGCCCATCTTGCGAATAAGCAGCAGCTCACTTGCTCTGTTTGCAAAACGATAATAGTGCTCAGACATGACATCTATCAGCAATGAGCCCTCCTGACGGGTGATATCCCCGCTGAGCAGCAGCTTCTCGAGGACATAGAGCATCATAATCTGCTCCAGAGCATACATGGGTTGTTCCCGTCCGGCCTCTTTTACCAGTTCAAGCGAAGGCAATGAAACAATGTTTCGGTCCATTAATTGCTCCGCAGACATTTCAACCTCACCCAGTGTGGGCGAAAATACGTCCGCCAGCTCATCCAGTGATAGTCCATCCTTCATATTGAGGATCTTATCGATACGTGTCAGCATCTGCTGTTTAGGAAAAAAAGTTTCCTGACCCGTGTATGAAGACTTCCGAATAAACCATTCCTCCGGAATAAGGTTTTTCCGCTTCCAGCGGTATAACTGACCATAGGAAATCCCCGTAAGGTCCAGCAAGTCTTTTTTGGAGATCAATTCATCCGTCATATATGCTCCCCCTTTGTGTTGATGCAAGTGTAACATAACATTGTTACGTTGTGAAGCCTAGAAATCATTTTGCTCAACATGAACCTCAATTAACCGCTAAATAGTTAACTTTTTATTGAACACTGCCTGACCTCGTTAACCATCACTTTCTTTTGCTATAAATGTTGTTGTTGCAATGGACGGGGTTTGGGTATAACCTGTGTGATAGAAACGAAGGAGCCATTAACTGTGACCGCATTCAACTCAGGCAGGACATTCAGTTAATGAATTCATGAAAGGGGTTACTTTGTAGAGATGGCACTCATTAAATGTGATTTTTACTCCGACACGCTAGGACTCAGCACGAGCATGCATGTTATTCTGCCACAGCAGACCCATAATCAGATTGGGATGGATAACGTTTCAGGCAAAGGACTTCATCCTACGCTGTATTTGCTGCATGGCCTATCGGATGATGATTCCATCTGGCTGCGCCGGACATCCATTGAACGTTATGTGGCAAACCTCGGAATCGCTGTTGTCATGCCGCAGGTGCATCGCAGCTTCTATACGGATATGGCCGAAGGTGGGCGTTACTGGACGTTCATCAGCGAAGAGCTGCCGGCCCTGGCACGCTCCTTCTTCCCGCTGTCTTCCAAACGGGAAGACAACTACGTTGCCGGCTTGTCCATGGGTGGTTACGGGGCATTCAAACTGGCCCTGCGCAAACCGGAGCAATATGCCGCAGCAGCAAGCTTATCGGGGGCTCTGGATATGGCTGCACATATGGATAACAAAATTCTCTCTGCACTGCAGCAGACCGAAATGGAGCGCATCTTCGGACCAGAGATCAAGGGTTCGGAGAATGACCTGCTTCATTTGCTAAAAGAAAGTCAGACAAGCCAAGGGCCACGTCCACTTCTCTATCAATGCTGCGGCACGGAAGATTTCTTGTATGAAGAGAACCAATCTTTCCGTGAGGCTTGCGCACAGACCGATTTTCAGTTGACCTATGAAGAAGAACCTGGCGGACATGACTGGGCATACTGGGATGAGAAGATTCAGAATGTGCTGCGGTGGCTGCCACTGCCTGAACGGAACTAAAGGGAAGCTTGGTGCAATGAAAGAAAGATTCCTATTGAAAGAGCGTTCATGTTCAACTTGATTTGTAATTAAAAAAACGAAAAAAGAAGCACACCATGGAGGAATCTCCACTGGCCTGCTTCTTTTTATATAATTCAACCTTTTGTACTGCCGGGACAGCCATGGCGTTAGCCGCGGCTTGTGATCCATTGCGCCGTAATTTCCAGCACCTTTTCACTGCGTGCGATGGCTTCAGCCACTTGTCCGGAAGCTGTGCCACCATATACGTTACGTGCGTTAACCACCGCTTCCGGTTGGAGCACATCGTAGATGCGATCATCAAACAGCGGGGAGAACTGACGGAACTCATCAATGCTCAGATCCAGCAAATACTTGCCGTTCTGGATGCAGTACAGCACCGTTTTACCGATGACTTCATGCGCCTGACGGAAAGGCAAGCCTTCGCCCACGAGGAAGTCGGCAATATCCGTAGCGTTGGAGAAGTCCTGGTTCACCGCTTGGCGCATCCGGTCCTTGTTCACTTTCATGGTTGCAATCATCGGTGCGAACAATTGCAGTGCACCTTCCAGCGTAGCAACGGTATCGAACATGCCTTCCTTGTCTTCCTGCATGTCTTTGTTGTATGCCAAAGGAAGAGATTTCAAGACGGTCAGCAAACCGATGAGGTTGCCGTATACACGTCCGGTTTTACCACGAACAAGCTCCGGAACATCCGGGTTCTTCTTCTGCGGCATAATGCTGCTGCCTGTGCAGAACGCATCGTCCAGCTCAACAAAACCAAACTCGGTACTGCTCCATAGCACCAGTTCTTCACTCAGACGGGACAGGTGAGTCATGATGAGGGAAGCAGCTGCCAGGAACTCCACGATAAAGTCACGATCACTAACCGCGTCCAGACTGTTCTCGTACACACCGTCGAAGCCGAGCTGCTCGGCCACGAAGTGGCGGTCAATCGGGAATGTTGTTCCTGCAAGTGCACCTGCACCCAGCGGCAGAACGTTAATCCGTTTGTAGCTGTCCATCAGACGCTCTGCATCCCGTTGGAACATGGAGACATACGCCATCAGGTGATGGGCGAACAGAATCGGTTGTGCACGTTGAAGATGGGTATAGCCTGGTACGATTGTATCCAGGTTGTCCTTGGCCTGTCCGATCAAAGCCTCCTGCAGCGCATGCAGCATACCGACAAAACCAACTACACGCTCACGCAGGTACAAATGCATGTCTGTTGCGACTTGGTCATTCCGGCTGCGACCTGTGTGCAATTTGCCACCGACAGGGCCAATGGTTTCGATCAGGTTTTTCTCAATGTTCATGTGGATGTCTTCATCCGAAACGGAGAATTCCACTTCGCCTGCACGGATTTTGTGCAGTACGGTAATCAAGCCTTCCTTAATCGTCTCCACATCTTCCGCAGGCAAAATACCGCATTTGCCCAGCATGGTTACATGGGCGAGACTGCCTTGAATGTCTTCCTCAGCCAAAGCTTTGTCAAAGTTGATTGATGCCGTGTATTCCTCAACCAGATGATTGGTTTGTTTGGTAAAACGTCCTCCCCACAGCTTGCTCACGGTGAGTTCTCCCCTTTCGTTCATGGACAAAGCCGCCCCTGCCCGATGTGCAAGAACGGCCTGCCCTGTAAAGTTATATTGGTCATGATATGAGGCTATTTTAAAGTATTATTTCTTGTTTTGTTCCACGCCGGAATTAACTTTCAGACGCAGGGCGTTCAGGCGGATAAAGCCGGTTGCATCTCCTTGATCATACGCTTGTGTCGGGTCAGCTTCCATCGTAGCGATGTCCGGGTTGTACAGGCTGACAGGGCTTTTCACGCCTGCGCCAATGATGTTGCCTTTGTACAGTTTTACACGTACGGTACCTGTTACGTTTTTCTGGCTTTCGCTTACCAGCGCTTGCAGTGCCAGACGTTCCGGTGCGAACCAGAAGCCGTTGTACACGAGTGTGCTGTAACGCGTGATCAGGCTATCACGCAGGTTCATCACTTCACGATCCATGGTGATGGATTCCATTTTACGATGTGCCGTAAACAGGATCGTTCCACCTGGTGTCTCATATACCCCGCGGCTCTTCATGCCAACAAAACGGTTCTCGACCATGTCGACACGGCCAATGCCGTGCTTGCCGCCCAGTTCGTTCAATTGTTCCATCACTTGAAGCGGGCTCAAACGCTCGCCATTCAGGGCTACGCAGTTGCCTTGTTCGAATTCCAGTTCAACGTATTCCGCTTGATCTGGTGCATCTTCCGGTGCATTGCTGAGCAGGAACATGTCTTTGTTCTCGTCTGTGCTTGGGTCAAACCAAGGATCTTCAAGCACACCGCTCTCATAGCTGATATGCAGCAGGTTACGGTCTGTAGAGTAAGGCTTAGCAGCAGATGCCGTTACCGGAATACCGTGTTTCTCTGCATAAGCAATCATCTCTGCGCGTCCTGGGAACTGGTTGCGGAATTCTTCCAAACGCCATGGCGCAATCACTTGAACGTCCGGTGTCAGCGCAGCTGCGTTCAATTCGAAACGAACCTGGTCATTTCCTTTGCCCGTAGCGCCGTGAGCGATCGCAGTAGCGCCTTCTGCACGAGCGATGTCGACCATGCGTTTAGCAATCAGCGGACGAGCGATACTTGTGCCGAGCAGGTATTGTCCTTCATACAGAGCACCCGCTTGGAACATCGGGTAGATAAAATCTTTCGCGAACTCGTCGCGCAGATCATCGATATATACTTTCGAAGCGCCGGTAGCGAGTGCTTTTTCCTCGAGGCCGTCCAGCTCATCCTTTTGTCCGATATCTGCAGTAAATGCGATAATCTCTGCATCATAGGTCTCTTTCAACCATTTCAAAATTACAGATGTGTCCAGCCCGCCGGAATAGGCGAGTACGATTTTTTCCTTAGCCATGTTCGTTGGTCCTCCCCAAATTCAATTGCCAATAAGTTAAACAAGCTATGCATCTGCTAAAAACTACGAGCCAGAAAACCCTCCGATCGCTCTTATTCCCAGTTCCATCGTTTCTTTTTATATAGATAGCCTTTTAGAATGTTACACTACAACACTCCGATTGCAGTACCATCTTCCGATCACTCTTATCCCCAGATTTTTTTGATCCTCCTCTAAAGGGGAAAATCCGGGGATAAAGGCGAACGCTCCGCTTCTTCAGATTGGTTCTGCACTCTCCGTTATCGTGTTATATTCAGGTTCAACTTATATAAATTTGAAAGACGTCCCAGGATAGATATAAATCGTTCATTTCTAAAGGTCATTTCTGTCTCTCCGTTTTTGCGAATGCACCAATTTATCTTATTTTAGAGTATAAATAGATGAATCTATCATCGCTAACCCTGCGCCTAAAATCAACTCATTTAGACAAACAGCGGCTATTCGCTCATTAACGCAGCCATCAAGGCCTTTTGTGCATGCAGCCGGTTCTCTGCCTGATCAAAGATCAGGGAGTTTGGTCCATCAATTACACCCGCACTTACTTCTTCCCCGCGGTGTGCCGGCAGACAATGCAGGAACATGTAATCTGGCTTCGCGCCTTTCATCAGTTCCTCATCAACCTGGTACGCGGCAAAGGCCTGCTCACGAATCTTCTGTTCCTCTTCAAAGCCCATGCTTGCCCATACATCGGTATAAACGATATCCGCATCCTTCACAGCTTCCTGAGCACTGTACGTCACAGTCACTTCAGAACCGCTTTCCTTCGCAATGCTGCGCGCCTGCTCTACCACGGCACTATCCGGCTCATACCCTTTTGGCGTTGCTACAGCAACATGCATGCCCATCTTCGCTGCCCCCAGCATGAGAGAGTGTGCCATGTTATTACCATCACCAACATAAGCCATTTTCAGGCCAGCCAGTTTGCCTTTGTGCTCCAGTACCGTTTGGAAGTCTGCCAGCACTTGGCATGGATGAGCAGCATCGCTCAGTCCATTGATGACCGGGATATCGGCATGCTCCGCCAATTCAGTTACATTATGGTGTCCAAAGGTACGAATCATGATGCCATCCAGGTAACGGGACAATACTTTAGCCGTATCATGAGTTGTTTCCCCTCGACCAAGCTGGATATCGTTTTTGCTCAGGAAGAGTGCGTGTCCACCCAGCTGGAACATGCCTACTTCGAAGGATACACGCGTACGTGTGGATGACTTTTCAAAAATAAGTCCAATCGTTTTGCCTTTCAGCGGCTGATAGGCTACGCCGTTTTTTTGCTTGCCTTTGATCTCAATGGCCAAGTCCAGCAAGTAGCGGATCTCTTCGGCTGTGTAATCGGTAAACTCAATAAAGTCACGGCCTCTAAGATCAATCTTCTGGATTTTCTCCGTTTGTTGTGCTGTCATGTGAATGTTGTCCTCCTTATATCCGGTTCCCTGCACCCGCTCGGGCAGAAGAGAGCAGCCGTGGCAGCCCATGCTCAGGCAGCCTATGGCGCTTACTTTAATCTTCCGCAGTTCTCCACGCGGCTACAGGGATTCATCATCTAGTTCTGCGCCAGGGCCATGAAAGACCCTAGTACAGCATGCTTTTCATTTTGTCAAAATGGATTGATTAGGCCTTCTTCGCTGCTACATGCTCTTCAATCAACGTTGCTACCAGGGATACCGCTTCATCGATCTCTTCCTTGCTCACATACAGATTCGGAAGCAGACGAATGACATTCGGCCCTGCGTTGACGAACAAGATGCCACGTTTCTGTCCAGCCAGAACGATGTCGCCTACCGGCTCTGCACATTCGATTCCGACCAGAAGTCCCAATCCGCGAACTTCCTTCACAAATGAATTGCCTGCCAAACGCTTCCGCAGCGAGCTCATCAGATAGTCACCCATCTCAGCAGCACGCTCCGGCAAGCGATCTTCCAACATCGTTTCAATCGTGGCAATCACTACGGACGAAGCTAGTGGCGTCCCCCCGAATGTCGTTGCATGGCTGCCTGGCGTAAACGCATCCCGCAGGAAACCTTTACCCAGCATCGCACCTACCGGGAAACCGCTGCCGATCCCTTTGGCCACCGTAAACACATCTGGCTCAATGCCATAGTGTTCATGTGCGAACAGCTTGCCTGTACGTCCCATTCCGGTCTGTACTTCGTCTACGATCAGCAAGAGACCATGCTCATCACACAGTTTCCGCACATGCTTGACGAATTCCGGTTCGACCGGATATACACCGCCTTCGGCTTGAACCATTTCCAGCATAATTGCTGCTGTTTTAGGACCAATTGCCGCTTCCAAAGCTGCAATATCATGCAAAGGAACGGTCACGAATCCCGCTGGCAATGGCAAAAATCCTTCTTTCACCTTATCCTGCCCTGTTGCTGTCAGTGTTGCGAGTGTCCGTCCGTGGAAGGACTGGGCAAACGTAATCACTTCATAACGGTCGTTCCCTTTCACCTTCTGGTGATAACGACGTGCGACCTTAATGGCTGCCTCATTGGCTTCCGCCCCACTGTTGCAGAAGAATACGGCATCAGCACATGTATTGGCTGTCAGCAAAGCTGCTGCTTTCTCCTGACCCGGAATTTGGAACAGGTTGGAAACATGCCACAGCTCATCGATCTGAGCTTTCAGCTTGGCTCCCACTTTCTCCGGTGCATGGCCAAGGCTCGTTACAGCGAGTCCGCACATGAAGTCGAGATAACGGTTGCCCTGATCATCCCATAACCAGCTGCCTTTACCCTTGACCAGACTGATTGGATAACGCGCATACGTTTGGAAAAGAGAGCTTTCCGTCTGTGCCGCTGCACCTGTTGCTGCTGCTCCCGCTACTGCTGTGCCAGAACCTGGCTGTTCATTGCCTTTTGCCATCA
The DNA here is from genome assembly GCF_015143645.1 of Paenibacillus sp. P13VS. NCBI lineage: Bacteria > Bacillati > Bacillota > Bacilli > Caryophanales > Paenibacillaceae > Paenibacillus > Paenibacillus sp. P13VS. Next base: position 78,128 of record NZ_WYEV01000005.1, read on the forward strand.
CCTTTCACACTCCTATTCCTTTTTGTAAGTATACCGGTACTCATATAAGACAAACCAACCTACACAGAGCCACTCCGATTGCAGCACCATCTTCCGATCGCTGTTATCCCCGGATTTTTTGATCTAATTTTTTAGAGGTTAACATCCGGGTATAAACGCGAACGCGTTGCTTCTCCAGATTGGTTCTGCACTCCACGTTCTTGTGTAACGTTGCTATTCAACTTATATAAATCCGTACAGAATATTAATCTATCTGTTTTGAAATTCACCTTATTGCATGCGGATAATTCGGGTTCCGATCGTTTCACCCTTCAGCACGCGGCTCAGGATCTGTGGCTCGCTTCCGTCCACGATGATTACTTCACGTACTTTACCATGAATGCAGGCAATCGCTGCACGTACCTTAGGGATCATGCCGCCGTAGATTTCACCGGTCTGGATCATGTCCTCGATTTCCTGTACAGAGACCGATGGCAGTACTTTTTTCTCCCCGTTAACGGTCTTCATGATTCCAGGTACATCCGTCACAACGATCATCCGGCTTACACCAAGGTGGGAAGCTACCGCACCTGCGGCTGTATCTGCATTGATATTATACCGTTGTCCGTTTGCATCCACGCCCACCGGCGCAATCACAGGCATATATCCCATGTTCACTATGCCTTGAATGATTTCTGCTTGAACGCCTGTTACGTCTCCAACCCAGCCGATCTCTGCATGATTTGCCACAGGTTTGGCTTGGATCAGACCACCGTCTACGCCGGACAAGCCCAGCGCATGTCCTCCGACACGCTCTATCAGGCGTACGATCTGTTTGTTGATACTCCCGGCCAGCACCATCTCCACGACATCCAGCACAGGTTCCGTCGTTTTGCGGAGTCCATTCACGAACTCGGTTTCAATGCCCAGCTTCGCCAGATTCTCCGATATCGCCGGGCCTCCACCATGCACGATGACGGGCTGAGTTCCCTGGGACTGCAAGTCACGCAAATCCGCAAAAAAGGATTCTGGCAAAGCCGCGAGCGTGCTGCCTCCGCATTTCATGACAAACGTCTGCTTCTCTGCACCTTTTTCCACTCCGGCACTCTCATTTTGCAATGTTGAATTCATGAGGAGCACTCCTTTCGTGTTTGTGTTCTATATAAAAACAAACCTTTTACATTTGCCACTTCGATTGCATCACCATCTTCCGATCGCTGTTATCCCCAGATTTTTTTGATCCCTTTTTTAAAGGGTAAAATCCAGGGATAAAGGCGAGCGCTTCGCTTCTTCAGATTGGTCCTGCCCTCTCCGTTACCATGTAAAATTGCAATATTTAATATTGAATAACACAAGATAGTTTAAAGATCGTTTATTAAGTGCGGTATGCCGCGTTGATTCGTACATAGTCATAGGTCAGGTCACAGCCCCAGGCTGTAGCCTTTCCTTCGCCGTGGTGCAGATCCACCACAATGCGAACCGTATCGGTTTGCAAATAGGCCAGCGCAGCTTCTTCGTCGAATACAACTGGGCGGGACTGCTCAAGTACCGAGATATCTCCCAAACGGATATCCACGGTGTCCGGGTTAACTGGCTGTCCTGCACGCCCCACGGCTGCAATAATCCGTCCCCAGTTTGCGTCCGCACCGAACATCGCTGACTTCACCAGGCTGGAGCCGATAACCGTTTTGGCAATCGCCTGTGCCGATTCATCACTCACTCCACCCGTAACCTGCACCTCGACCAGCTTGGTTGCCCCTTCACCATCACGTGCAATTGCTTTGGCCAGCACTTCACACACATAAGTGAATCCTGCAGCAAAAGCGTCCCAGTCCGGATGGTCCTTGGTCAATTCTTCGTTCCCCGCCATCCCACTGGACATTGCAACCAGCATGTCGTTCGTGCTCGTATCTCCATCTACGGTGATCATGTTAAACGTATGGTTGGTCGCCTGGCGCAGCAAACTCTGCAGCGCTTCAGCGCCAATGACCGCATCACTCGTCATAAAAGCGAGCATCGTCGCCATGTTGGGATGGATCATGCCTGATCCCTTGGCTGCACCTGCAATCGTAACGTTCTTGCCGTTTACAACGACAGAAACGCAGGCTTCCTTTTTCACCAAATCGGTCGTCAGGATCGCTTGAGAGAATTGCTCCGCTTCATTGGCTCCCTGCCCCAAGCTTGCCGGCAATGCGCTGATGCCCGAATGTACTGCGTCCATTTTCAACAACTCACCGATCACACCAGTCGATGCCACAGCAACATCCTCTTCAGCTACACCAAGCTCACGTGCGGCTGCCGAACGCATCGCATATGCATCCTTTTCACCCTGCTGCCCGGTACAAGCATTGGCATTACCACTGTTAACCACAACAGCCTGAAGGCGTCCATTGCTCAAGCTCTCGCGAGTTACCTTCAGCGGTGCAGCCTGGAATACGTTCGTCGTATACACGGCCGCTGCCGTGGCTGGCACTTCACAACGGATCGCTCCGATATCGTTGCGTGATGTTTTTTTCAATCCGCAATGAAGTCCGCCAGCAGCGAACCCGCGCGGGGTTACAATCGTTCCGTTTTCCACTACGGTGTAAGCCTGTTGCTTCACATTTGTTCCCATATGTTATCCCCCGTGTGCGTTCGGCTGCATGCCGATTAACCGCCTGCTAATCCCGATTCCGATGGTCTCCTGAACGGTTCCGGAAGTGCATCTGCTTGCTCTCCCGTTCCCTTTCCTTACGGATATACCGGCGTCATGTTCAGCCCGAGGTTTTCCTCCCATCCCATCATCAAGTTCATATTTTGAATCGCTTGCCCGGAAGCACCCTTCACCAGGTTGTCGATGACCGATATGATTGTTAAGCGTCCGGTTCTTGGATCAACTGCAAATCCGATATCACAGTAGTTGGAGCCTTGCACTTCTTTGGTCGAAGGCCAGATTCCAGGTTCACGCACTCTCACAAAAGGTCGATTCTCATAATACTTACGGTACAGATCCACCAGGTCCCGATCACTGTGTTCTCCCACCAGGCTGGCGTACATCGTACTCATGATCCCACGTGTCATTGGCACCAGGTGCGTCGTAAATGTCACCGTTACCGGACTTCCGGTAATATTGCCGAGCACTTGCTCAATCTCAGGTATATGTTGATGTTTGTTGAGTTTATAGGCTTTAAAATTTTCGTTCATCTCTGCATAATGGTTCGTCAGACTCGTTCCCCGTCCAGCACCGGATACACCGGATTTGGCATCGATAATAATCGTGGATGGATCGATCCATCCTGCTTCCACTGCAGGAATAAGTCCAAGAAGGGTAGCTGTAGGATAACAGCCTGGGTTGGAAATAAAGTTTTTGCCTTTTACTTCATCCCCGTACACTTCGGCCATCCCGTATACAGCCTGTTCCAGCAGATCACTCGGCGGAGCCGGATGTTTATACCACTGTTCATACACGGCTCCATCCTTCAATCTGAAGTCACCAGACAAGTCAATTACTTTCAGCCCTGCTTCGAGCAGGCTTGGAACGAGCTTCGCGCTTACTCCGGATGGGGTAGCTGTGAATACCAGATCTGCACGTTCTGCAATCTCAGCTGGAACTACGCCATCCAGTGGCCTGCGAATCACATCCGTCAAATGCGGAAAACCATCTGCAATAGACTCTCCGCTGCTGGATGAAGAGATCACCGAAGTGATTTCAACCTGTGGATGGTTCTGAAAAAAACGAATCAGCTCCACCCCGCCGTAGCCGGTGGAACCGACAATTGCCACTCTCAATTTGTTACTCACTCTCGCTCCCCCAATCCTGTTGTATGCGATACTTATACGATGCTTACGCCCTCAAACGGCCCTCACACTGTAATTCCGTCGCTTCTATGCATATTTGTGTATTATTATACGACTCTAGTTATATAAATACAACACTCTACCATCAATTTCACATGGATTCTTATCAAATCCGAACATATCTTTCCAATATCTGCGGACGAACCCGAATACTTCTGCTAAAATACGTTTTATAGGAAACATTACATACCAAGGTCTTATTCATAACAAATTCTACACGAGGAAGGGTTTATGAATGGATTCACGTTGGTCATTACGAGACATGGGGGACTACAGTGCATATCGAATCCATTTTACTTATGATACTCCTGGGCCTGAATATTATCTTCGCTGCAGCAGTCGTGTTCTTCGAACGCAAGGATGCCAGTGCATCCTGGGCTTGGCTGCTTGTATTGAACTTTATTCCTGTGCTTGGGTTTGTACTTTATCTACTAACAGGTCAGAATCTGACCCGCTACCGGCTGTTCCAATGGAAAGAGAGAAAGAAGCTTGGTCTGGAGGAACGCATCGCCGCACAACTCGAACAGCTGCATGACAATCGGACGCCATTCAACAACAGAGCCACCGAAAGCAGCCAGGACATGATCTATATGAATCTGAAACAGAACGGTGCTCTCCTTACGGAAGACAATGCTGTAGAGATCATCACGGATGGAACGGACAAATTCCAACGGTTACTCGATGATATCGAAGCCGCGCAGGATCATGTTCACGTGCAATATTACATTTACCGGGGCGACCGGCTGGGTAAACGCATTCGGGATGCCCTGATCCGCAAAGCGCGGGAAGGCATCAAGGTTCGTCTGCTGTACGACGCGCTTGGTTCGCGGCGGGTGTCGAACCGCTTTTTCAAAGAATTGCGGGAAGCAGGCGGTTTGGTGGAAGTCTTTTTCCCATCGAAATTCAGTTTGATCAACCTGCGCATGAACTACCGCAACCACCGTAAAATCGTCATCATTGACGGTAACCTCGGTTATACCGGCGGATTTAATGTGGGTGATGAATACCTCGGGTTGAATTCCAAATTCGGTTATTGGCGTGATACTCATCTGCGTATTCAAGGCAATGCCGTTCATGCGCTTCAGACGCGCTTCCTTCTCGATTGGAATGAGGCATCCAAGCAGCATGACACCCCATATGTTCCTGAACATTTCCCGCATATTGAGGGTACAGGAACGACGGCGATGCAGATTGTCTCCAGTGGACCGGATGCAGAGACGGAGCACATCAAGAACAGTTATCTGAAGATGATTAATGGAGCCAAACATTCCATTCTGATTCAGACGCCTTACTTTATCCCGGATGCCAGTGTATTCGAAGCCATACGTCTCGCGTGCCTGTCAGGTATTGATGTGCGCATCATGATTCCCAATAAACCGGATCACGCCTTCGTATACTGGGCTACACTGTCTTACATTGGTGAACTGTTAAAAGTCGGAGCAAAAGTATTTATATACGATAACGGCTTTATCCATGCCAAAACGCTCATTATCGACAGCATGGTCGCATCGGTGGGTACCGCCAATATTGATTACCGCAGTTTCCGGTTGAACTTTGAAGTGAATGCCTTTATGTATGATGAGGTCATCGCCACGGCATTGGTCGATACCTTCGAGCATGACCTTAAGGTGTCCCGTGAGATGACGCAGGAGGAGTACAACAAGCGCAGCCTGAAGATTCGTTTCAAAGAAGCGATCTCCCGCTTACTTTCTCCAATTTTGTAACAGTAAAATAGGGTAATTTAAAACGTAAAAAGCAGGGACATCCTCCGCCATCTTTGGCTGGAATGGACATCCCTGCTTTTTTATTTTATAGCGAAACTTTAAGGTGCACTAACTGAAATAAATTATGCCTCGTCTCGCTTAAAGCCTTCGCCGAGCACTTCGTGCGCATTACTGATAATAACAAAAGCCTGCGGGTCCACAGACCGGATCAGTGCTTTCAGTCTCGGCACCTCATTTTGCCCAACCACGACCATTAATACAGTACGCTGGTCGTCCGTGTAACCACCCTTCGCCTCCAGCTTCGTTAATCCACGATCCAGATCGGCAAGGATGACTTTGGTGATCGGTTCCGTTTTGTTGGAGATAATGTATGCAACCTTCGAGTAACCAAGTCCCATCTCCACGGCATCAATGACTTTTCCGGTAACGTATAGCCCAATCAGTGCATAAAGTGACTGTTCCAACGACAATACAAACGCAGCCATAATAATAACCGTAGCATCCATGATCACGACGCAAAGAGAGTAACTAAGTCCACTGTATTTCTGTACGATTCTGGCGAGGATACTCATCCCACCTGTTGAACCTCTTCCCCGGTATACAATGCCGATGCCGAGCCCCACACCGATACCTCCATACAGAGAACCGAGCAAAGGATTCGTCGTGGGAATGGCCCAGTCTTTCGTCAGATATACAAACAGGGGCAGCACAATGCTTCCGAGCACCGAACGGATCCCGTACTGTTTCCCAATAAGCAGAAACCCTGCGATGAGAAGCGGAATATTGATGGCCCACTGCGTGTATGCGGGTTCAAGCCCCAGCCATTCCTTTCCGAGAATAGACAGCCCGGATACTCCACCTGAAGCGATCTGATTAGGTAATAAAAATAAGTTAAAGGCTACTGCAATGAGAAACGAACCAATAATAATGGATGCCGTATCTACTACGTTTCTCCAGGGTCCATTCAGAGGGATAAGGGTGGCTAACCTCTTTTTGCGGTTTGGAACGAAATGCTGATGCTCTTGCATGGTGGTCGTGCTCTCCTTTTATATGACTGATAAGTTGCTGAATTCTCTTCCCTATTTGGGCTCAAAAAAAAGCCCCTGTATACACCAGCATACGCCTACACGTATCCGGTCCATACAGGAACTTTGATTACTCGGTTTCTACTTTAATCTGGCTGCGCAAATAACCGTCGATGAATGCATCGAGGTCGCCGTCCATAACTGCACCTGTATTTCCTGTCTCTACGCTCGTACGGTGATCCTTTACCATACTATAGGGATGGAATACATAAGAGCGAATCTGGCTTCCCCATGAAATATCCGACTGATCGCCTCGGATTTCATCCAGCTGTTTTTGCTGCTCTTCAATTTTACGCTCATACAACTTGGAACGAAGCATCGTCATCGCACGCTCACGGTTCTTGATCTGTGAACGTTCGTTCTGACACGTTACCACCACTCCGGTAGGATTGTGTGTAATACGTACAGCAGAGTCGGTGGTATTGATGTGCTGTCCACCCGCGCCACTCGCACGATACGTATCGATCTTCAAATCCTCTGTCCGGATGTCCACTTCTACCGTATCGTCGATCTCTGGAACAACGTCACAGGATACGAAGGATGTGTGCCTGCGGCCCGATGAGTCAAAAGGAGAGATCCGCACCAATCGATGGACACCCTTCTCTGCTTTCAGATAACCATAAGCATTATGTCCCTTGATGGATAACGTAACACTCTTAATTCCTGCTTCATCACCTGGCAGATAATCGAGCACCTCTACCTTGAAGCCGCGTTTCTCAGCCCAGCGAGTGTACATCCGGAGCAGCATTTGTCCCCAGTCCTGTGACTCGGTACCGCCGGCACCCGGGTGAAGTTCAAGAATGGCATTCATTTTATCGTATGGTTGATTCAGCAGAAGTTGAAGTTCAAACTCTTCCAACTTACCTACGATGGCCGTAACGCTGCTCGCAACCTCGGCAGCCAGGTCTTCGTCGCCTTCTTCATCAGCCAGTTCAACCATCATTAGGGCATCATCGTAATCCTGCTGGAGTTTGGCGTATTGATCAACCGATCCCTTCACCGCATTCATCTCAGCAATCACCGACTGTGCCTTCTCATTGTCATCCCAGAAATCGGGAGCTGACATCTTCTCTTCAAAGTTCTCAATCATTTCCTGTTTGAGATCTAAGTCAAAGAGACCCCCTAAGGTTTGTTAGTTTCTTGCCTATTTCACGCAGGTCCTGCTTCACGCTTGGATCAATCATGTGCAATTCCTCTTTTCATTAAGATAAGCTCCCCGCAAACCGGGCACTTCACCAGATCGGGTGTCAGGTGCTTCACCTCGGTGTCCAGATTACCATTATAGCGGCAATTCTCTTCACCTGGATCATGGCTGCATAGTTATAACTATGCACCAATCACCGGTTATGCATCCTTCATTTGATCATTTGAAATGCCCGGCTGCAAGGAGCCGTTCATGTATTCTATAGGGTGTAAACGAAAATAGTTTAACTATTCTTGGCCGTGGCAGTGTTTATACTTTTTGCCGCTGCCGCATGGACAAGGATCATTGCGGCCGATCTGGTCGGAGACTTTTACCGGGCGCTTCTCAGCAGGTTCTCCGCTAGTCGAGATTTGGCTCTCTTCCACTACCGCCTGACGCTCCTGATTGCTCTCGATTTGAGCTCTCATCACATAGGTTGCCACTTCTTCCTGAATCGAAGCAATCATCTGATGGAACATTTCGAAGCCTTCAAATTGGTACTCACGCAGTGGATCTGTACCGCCGTATGCACGAAGGTGGATACCTTGACGCAGTTGATCCATCGCATCAATGTGGTCCATCCACTTGCTGTCGACTGCACGAAGCACAACGACTTTCTCGAACTCACGAACCATTTCTTCACCGATACGCTCTTCGCGTGCATTGTACTTCTTCTGCACTTTATCAAACAGGTACTCGATGATCTCTTCGGCTTCCTTGCCCCACAGTTCGTCTTTGGTGATCGCACCATCATCCAGCAATTTGCTGTTCATATAGTCCGCCACTTCCTGCAGCTCCCAGTTCTCTGGAATATCGTCACTGCAGTGTGCTTCAACAATACGTTCAATGGAAGGCTTGATCATATCCATAACGATCTGTTTGATATTTTCGGATTCAAGCACCTCGCGGCGCTGTTTATAAATAATTTCACGCTGTTGGTTCATGACATCATCATATTGAAGAACGACTTTACGTACGTCAAAGTTATTTCCTTCAACACGCTTCTGCGCCGACTCAACTGCACGGGTAATCATCCGGCTCTCAATCGGTTGGTCCTCTTCGAAGCCAAGACGCTCCATCATGTTCAGTACATTGTCTGCACCGAAACGTCTCATCAGCTCATCACCAAGTGACAGATAGAACTGTGTTGAACCCGGGTCACCCTGACGTCCTGCACGTCCACGCAGCTGGTTATCAATTCGGCGTGATTCGTGACGCTCTGTACCGATGATATGAAGACCGCCTACCTCGGCTACGCCTTCACCCAAGATAATATCCGTACCCCGTCCAGCCATGTTGGTTGCGATCGTTACCGCACCTGCTTGACCAGCACCTGAGATAATTTCTGCTTCTTCCGCATGGTACTTGGCATTCAGTACCTGGTGTTTGACACCACGGCGTTTCAACATGTCGGAAAGGCGCTCGGAATTCTCGATCGACACCGTACCCACCAGAACCGGTTGGTTTTTGCTGTGGCGTTCCACGATCTCCTCAACTACAGCTTTAAACTTGCCATCAATGCTCTTATATACGACATCCGCCATATCATCCCGTTTGTTCGGACGGTTGGTTGGAATTTGCAATACTTCGAGACCGTAGATTTTCTTAAACTCTTCTTCCTCGGTTTTCGCTGTACCTGTCATTCCCGCAAGCTTGCGGTACATCCGGAAATAGTTCTGGAATGTAATCGTCGCCAGCGTCATGCTCTCGTTCTGTACCTCGATGCCTTCCTTCGCTTCAATCGCCTGGTGCAAACCATCGCTATAACGACGTCCAGCCATCAGACGGCCCGTAAACTCATCGACGATCATGACTTCTTCTTCGCTGACTACGTAGTCGACGTCACGACGCATAATTACGTTTGCTTTCAGCGCCTGCACGATGTGATGGTTAAGGGTAACATTGGCGTGATCATACAGGTTTTCAATACCAAATGCTTTCTCCGCCTTAGCCACACCGCCTTCAGTCAGGGCAACGGATTTCACTTTGATATCTACTGTAAAATCTTCTTCCGGTGTCAGACGTTTCACGAAACGGTCTGCAGCATAGTACATATCCGTCGACTTCTGTGCTTGTCCCGAAATGATCAAAGGCGTACGAGCCTCATCGACCAGGATGGAATCCACTTCGTCAATGATACAGAAGAACAATGGACGTTGTACCATTTGCTCTTTGTAGAGCACCATGTTGTCACGCAGATAGTCAAATCCGAATTCATTATTCGTTCCGTACGTAATATCGCAAGCATATGCATGCTGTTTCAGCGCATGGTCCATACCGCTTAGGTTAACCCCAACCGTCATGCCCAGGAATTCGTAAATTTGTCCCATTTCCTGGCTGTCACGCTGTGCCAAATAGTCATTGACCGTAACGACGTGTACCCCTTTGGACATCAACGCATTCAGGTAGACCGGGAGGGTTCCCACCAGGGTTTTACCTTCACCTGTTTTCATCTCGGAGATGCGACCCTCATGCAAAGCAATACCACCAAGCATCTGTACGTCATAATGACGTTTGCCCAGAACACGGCGGGATGCTTCACGTACCGTTGCAAATGCTTCTGGCAGAAGCTCGTCCGTTGTTTCCCCTTTTTCGATACGGGCACGGAATTCCTCGGTTTTGGCTTTCAGTTGCTCATCAGACAAAGCCTGAAATTGTGGTTCCAGTTTATTGATCACATCGACCGTCTTCATCAGACGTTTAACATCACGTTCGTTCATGTCGCCGAAGATCTTTTTGACAAGTCCTAGCATGGTATACCCCTTTCGTGCAAAACAGAATAGACCCCCTGCTGCCGCCATGCGACACCATCGGATGGATGTACATCCACTTGCCCGGGGGTGACAAACGATATAAAACATTAATATGGATGAATCAACTCCAGGCTTGCCCAGGGTTACTCATGAAGCTGATTCGATATTCACAGGATTCACTCCTCGTATATAAGGGCAAATCCAAACCTTACGAATCATGTTCATGGTGCTGTGCCTGTCATTGATTATGATTACGATCATTCGTTGACAATTCCTCATCAGGACAATGATTCTCTTGCATAAATTGTAACAGTTTGTAAGGGTCGCCGCAACACGCCGCGGCACACTTCTTTGAACTTCTGAAGCCCCTTCGCACACGTTTAAGTGCAAAAAATCATAGCCGTTAGCGGAAGCCTTCTCTTTCGCTGCTATATTTTCAGATCATATGGTTAGAATAAGAAAATGTTAGTGGTAAATTTGGAACCAACTCTCAGCTTATTATGGCTATCATGAATCTTCGTTATTTACGCAGTAGGCGCGTAAATGTTCATTTTCTTGGTGCACAGCTATGCTCTTTCCTACTCTCTATTAGACGCAGCAGTATGGGAAATAGTTTCATTAAACTTGTTTGCACAAATTTTCCCCAGCGGCATCCATGCAGAAAAGAGCCCCATCCCATAGGGGACAGAGGCTCTTGTTAGTTTAATCATTAATTCATACAGGATACTAAAGTGTCCGGTCGTTCATTTTTTCGTAAGTAGTCACTTTCCCTTAATGGTTCATTCAGTTTCATCGTTCAAGGAGATTAACCTTGTTCAATCAAACCATATTTGCCATCGTTCCGTTTATACACGACGCTGACTTCTTCATTCTCAATGTTGGAGAATACGAAGAAATTGTGGCCGACCATGTTCATTTGGAGGATTGCCTCTTCCACGTCCATCGGTTTCAACATAAACCGCTTGGTCCGTACCACTTCAAAATCATCGTCATCTGTATCCACGTCCAGTTCAGCAGTAGCTACTGTACCTGTTGGATCTTCCACGAAGAGTGTTTTCAAACTGCCTTCCTGGCGGAACTTCCGGTTAACTTTCGTTTTGTGTTTACGGATCTGACGTTCCAGCTTGTCTACCACGGCGTCAATGGAAGCATACATGTCGTCGCTCTCATCCTCGGCCCGGAGCACAATGCCTTTCAAAGGGATCGTCACCTCAACCGTATGCAAGCCTCTCGTCGTGCTCAATGTAACAGCACCGTCAGAGTTAAGGGGTGCATCGAAATACTTCTCGAGTCTACTCAACTTTTTGTCGACATAATCTTTCAAAGCATCGGTAACCTCGATTTGTTGACCTCGAATACTTAAATTCATAGGGCACTCCTCCTTTTCCTTTGCGACTTCATTATAACACGAATGTAAGCGCCATGTAAAAACTCCCGGTGACCGAATCATGACATCTGTTCAAGCCACATCAGCCCACCTACGCGTAACGCCATATTTCGCGATATTTCATCATAATTAGGCGAAATCCTGTATTTACAAGATTTTAATATTAGGCGCTTGATGATGTAATTAACCGTTTTCGTCATCCCTCAATCTCGTGTGTAATATCTTAAAATGAATCTATTAGAAAAACAAAAAAAGACCCCGGAAAACCGGAGTCTATTGCTAGCGATAATTCAATTGGTAACCATCTAACCATATATGTAGGTCGGATTGTCCGGATGATTATAATTTGATTACGTTAGCGGCTTGAGGTCCACGTGCGCCTTCGACGATGTCGAATTCTACGGATTGACCTTCTTCCAAAGTTTTGAAGCCTTCGGATTGAATTGCGGAGAAGTGTACGAATACGTCGCCGCCATCTTCAGTCTCAATGAAACCGTAACCTTTTTCTGCGTTGAACCATTTTACTTTACCTTGCATGCACTAACATTCCCTTCGTCATCAAATGAAGTGAAGCTCTGGCCAAGGCCTTAGCCCACAATTCAGACTATACCATCCAGACTTATCCATTGTCAATTGGTAAAGAAAATGTTTTATTGGTATTATTTTGTAGAAAAATGTCACTTTTAAAATAAATATAATTTAACAGAGAAAACATTGTTAGAATATCTAAGGAAGACAGGGTACAAATTCTTCACCTTTTTGTACTTATTCCTATAGAATTCAAGTGGATTTAACCTCTTCACAGAGCAGATGGAACTCCTCTAATGTGTTGATAGGAAACAACTTCGGGGCAAATTCTTCAAGTTCCTGTTTACTATATTTTAGAAGTATATTTATTACGCTCGAAGAAATAGGTCCAAATCGTTTTTCGATATATAATAGTAACATATCTCTGATTGCCTTTACCTCAGATTGATATCTTATAATCTCACTCTCAATATCAATAGAAGATAAACTATCCGTATAAAATCCACCAACATTCATAGCCACATATTTCTTGACATGCTCCATATCATTAATTGTATGTAGCACAACCTCAACTCCAAGAGATTTTAATTTCCTTCCAAAATCGGAAGTATATCTATCAGGAAACATGGTTACAGCTCCTATAGGTTTACCTTCAACAAATCGAATAATCTCATCATCTGAAGATTGTGTTGCATATAATGAGTATATGTAATTAGGGAATGGGAATATCCCCTCAATAATTGAATACATTTCCTCCGAATAAATTTGTGGCACAATGCGCATAAGGACTTCGCACCTATTTGGTTCTGCAGCCGTAACGATTCTCTTAAATTGTTTTTTTATCGTTTCCGGCTCCAGATACTTGGTATCAGTTATGAGGTATACATCAGGAGTGCTAACCATGAGTTCGTAGATGTCTGTGATTGTAAGCGGAGTGTACTCATTTAACACCTTTAGTTCTTTAAATTGCTCCGACGACAAGGGCTGTTTCTCTTTTATTCCATCAGGTCGTTGTTGCATCAAATGACCATATAAGTAAGCCTGCCAATCAAGTCTGGCAACCAATTCCTGATCCGAAGTCAACTCTAAATCTATTTCAAAATTACGATGTCCTCTAACTTTGTAATTCCACTCTATCGCTTCTTTACAATTTGTATAATTAACCCCTTGGAATTTACCACCAGCACGACTTACAACGCTAAAATGGTTATTACTATATCTCAAATTGGGAGGTATCGCTTTAAATAAACTACCTTGCATGTATATTGTTGAGAACGTGTCGCAATTAGTCGTGGATATTTCGGTCACTTCTTTCCAACTCACAATATTCATACCACGAAGATTCATACTTTTTTCAACATCGTTAATCATTATGCTGCTATAATTACCTGCATTTGATCCGCCACTTTTTATCAGTATATTTTCACCACCTACTTGCCCCTCCCAACTTAATTCTTCAGGAGAGCATTCTTCATGCAACACCTCATAGCTAGCTTCATCAGTTTTGCGAGCCAACCATATATAGCTACAACGGAGCTTACTTTTATCAATTAATGTAATCCCTAATTTCTTAACTTCTTCTAAGGTTATCTCTTTAATTTGCTGGCTACCGTCATCTTTAATTGAAATTATAACATACGACCCGATTTCAACTTCCTCCAGATATTGTGGTAAAGATTTGCCTTGTGCAAGCTCAACATTATAATCATAGCGATTAAATTGAGGTATATAGATGCTTGAATAAAAAAATATAGGATTCCTATTCGTTTCTAGGTTCAGCATAGAAAAATTTCCAATCCATATTTTGTTTTTCCTATAAAACTCACTAATATATGCTGCATATGTTAAGCTAATCTGATTTTTAGTATAAACTGATGCCGGAATGTAAATTGCTCCATCATCCAAGTTCGAGAAGTCTAGTTCAACATTCACAATTCCGCCTCCTCTGGATATCCACAATATATTGTATTATCTTCATAAACACTAACAAATGTATCCACCCTATGAACTCTTTTGACTTTAGAATCCATCAGGTCATATACTACAACATTCATCCCGCGTAAATCAGGAGAATATTCCTTCCCCTCCACTCTTATACTTGAAACATTCCCACTGTTGTATCCCGCACTCTTAATTTCCAAATGAATCGGCACTGTAAACCCCTTGATTTTGTGACCTGGCTTGAGCGTCTTAGATATTACATTGTCAGAAACTTCTTCATAAAGACTAATATAATCTCGCTCCCCCTTCTTCCAGATCACGTTAATGTAACTCGAACGCAGATATTCACGAGTCAACTTATGAACACCGTAATTTGCAAGTTTTTCTTGCCATTTATGATTTAAAGCTTGAGAACCGTCGTCCTTGACGGATAGAAATATTAATGTAAACGGAGCAACCTCGCTGAGTATGTCTGTAAAACTTCTCCCTTTTACCACTTTGATATTATATCCTTTCTTCCAGAGTAACGGCATTAGAACAGGATCATCAAAGTGTATTGCAGGTCGTTCTACTTGAAAATCAAGATTACTTTCCTTAACCACAGTTACACCTTTACTCCTACAACCCCCCTCAAATTCCTTGTATCCCTCTGCAGCTCGATACCATCGTGGGTTGAAAACAATTTTAGACTCTAACTTGAGATCACCCTCTAACAATTCATACCAATCCGAAAAAATAGCTGGGTTACTCTGTACGGAGTTGTCATACACTACTAAAGGCTGTTCTTCTTTTTCATCTAAACTTATTGGAGTATGTTTTTTTTTACTTTTCACTGAAAAAGAGACCAGTAAGGAAATCCACATGAGAGCAAAGGCTGCAGCAATTATATTCAAATTAAGTAAAAGCATGATCCTTAACCCCCATCTACTGCTTCACTTTTAGTAGCCCTATACATTCCATTATTCACTGTTGTATTTGAATATGTGTCAGCACGAACCGATTTTAATATTTTTGATGTCTTCATATCTACAACCACAATATTCAAGCCACGCATATTTAAACTATAGGGAACACCATTAACATTGATTTCAGAGCGATTTCCAACAAGTGCCCCCTTACTAATAGCACTAAGATTAAAAGGAATATAGAATCCATTAAAGAACTGATTTTTATTCAAATGAAGTTCCAATGCCGTAATTGACCCTTCTTCAAAAAATGAAGTAAACCCCTTATTCTTATAGATCAGATTAATGTAGCTAAAGCGGTAATTAAGACCTTTTTTCAATTTTGATATTCCAAATTTTTCGACCTTGCTGTGATATGCCTCATTAATTTGATTAGAAGCATCATCCTTGGCAGTAACTACAATACAAACATCATCAGGCAAATTATCTAGGAAACTCTCCAATGAGATCGATAAGGCATGATCAACAAAATATCCTTTATCTCGTATAAGATCAATGTACTGAGGGTCTTCAAAAAAAATATCTTTAATATTATTTTCAAAATTGATTGTTGAGAAAAACTTAACATTACGATTTGTTTGTTTAAAATAATATTTCTCAAGGTTGTGCAGAACTGAAGGATTATCCTTTGTTTGTCTTGTATAGATCATTTCCAGGTTTCTGGACACTGGTATTATGATAGCTTCATGATCTGCGATGGATAAGAGTTCTTCTAATTTAGAATTGAGATCTATTACATACCCATCGTCACCCTCCTTCTCAGATTGGTTACCTATAAGAAGATCCCCTGTGATCAGATACTCTGACTTAATAATTTGTTGTTTGCTAAAATCAAATTGCTTTTCTTTTTCTCCAGATACCGGTAATATCATTCTGTTTATTTTACGATCAAAAAAGGTGCTTTCACTATAATTTCCAGAGGAAGAAGCGTAGCAGAAAAAATCCTTGGATACAAATGATCCCAAAGGAAACTGTATTAACGGGATTGTTCTGTTCGGAGATGATGTAAATAAACTTTCTCCCATTGCATAAGAGATTTCTGGTAGTCCCATTAAATGAAGCAAGGTTTGACTTATATCCAATGTGCTACCAATTTTAGGCGAAGAAAGATTTATGACCTGATCCGGATCGGCTGTTGATAAAATAAAAGGTACTTTAGCCGCTCTTTGTTGATTAACAGTCTTCAAAATGTTCATTTGCTCAAATTCTAAGATGTCAAATAACTCTGGGAGATTCTCCAGTGTTACTCCCTCATGATCCCCGTAAAAAGCAAACACTGTGTTTTTGTGTAACCCTTCCTTAACTAACTGATTATAAAAGTGCTCTAGTGCCCGATCAGTATAGTTGGCACTCTGATAATATCGAGACATGAAATTAGTCTGATCCTTTTCTAACTTCAGCCCCCAGTATTTCTGTTCCAATTCAAAAGGAAAATGTGAGGTTAAACTTATCATAAATGAGAAAAATGGTTCTTTCATGTTTTTAATTTTATCGACAGATTGTTTAAAAAAAGAACTGTCAGACATCCAGGTAGAGGCCCTTTCTGAAGAATTGAAATCCTCTTCTGCATAGAAGGAATCAAATCCGTGAGTTTTCATCATAATTCTTCGATTATAAAAATCGCCTTTAAACCCGTGAAGTGCCGCGGTCTCATAATTATTTTCCTTAAAAATATGTGCTAGACCACGGTACTTCTTATCAAAGTGTTTAAAATTAATAATCTCATTCTTCAATGGATATAACGAATGCAAAGCCGCAAACTCCGCATCGACAGTATGTCCCATAGCAAATTGGCTGTATACTTCTGTAAATTGTATATTTTCACGAGCCATGCGATTAAGAAATGGCGTTACTTCTTGACCGTTAACCTTGTGATGAATAAGGAACTGCTGGAATGATTCTAATTGTATAAGAATCACATTTTTACCCTTCCACTTTCCGAAAAACTCATCTTTTTGTCTTTCTTCCTTTTGTTGCGATTCTTCGAAATTCGTATCATGATCCTTTTCTTCTTCAAACATTTTAAATAGGTTTTCGTGCTGTTCCTTCCTCTTCTGCTCATTCAAATATGCGAAATAATAAGAAAAGAACACACCAAATAAGTAAGGATTAACTCTTCCTTCTTTAATCTCCCTGTATTTAAGACATGTAAGGATGATAAGTGAAACTAACACAATATTTATCGCCACAATGCTATAAACTGAAATAATAACTTCTGCCTTAAAAAATATGATACCTGTCGCAGTGATGACATAAACAAATAAAAGAATCAAATCAACAGATTTCATTAATCCTTTGAGTGCCTGAACTAACATATCTCCGCCTGCGGCAGTAGTTTTGTTCTTTGAGAAAAACTCCTTTATCTGGACCCAAGGAATCAGATGTCCGAAAAAACGAACATGAATTAAATTAATATAATAAAGCAAACTAAAAAATGAAATCACAACAAGCAGTGAAACCTTACTCAGTTGGTAAACAGATTCAGATAACAATCCTATCAGTAGGCTCATAAGTAGTATATGAACCCATGATAGAGTTTTGTGGCCTAACGCTTTATTAATCGTTAAATTCCAAGAAAAATGCCAAACAAACACTAAAACAGAAATGATCAAAGAGGACATATACATTCCCTTTCTCTAAACAAACTTCTTCACAACGTCTGGCTCAAAATAAACTTCAGCATCTAGAGGTAGCCACTGTATTCTTGCAAAATTAAGATCCAACTCCGGTTTTTGTCCCGATCTTATAAAGACTTTCATCCCTTGCTTCAAGCACTGTATAACATATGGAAACCATTTACTTTGTCTTACATTTGGACCGATTACAATCTCAATTATCTCATTTTTTGAATTACCTGCTGAATTATGATCCCATTCCACTCCTTGTTCCTGAAGCAACTCTTTAACTACATCTTTCCAACGTTTTTTCCAAATATCTTTATTAAACGCTTTGGAGACTTCAATAGCATTCTCACCAATTTTTTTCATTAGTTCAGGGTTATCCAAACAAGTTCTTACAGCTTTCTCAAGTGAAGCTTGGTCTGGGTGAATCAGCAACCCGTTATGATGGTCAATAATGATATCTGTGAGCCCACCTACCCGGGTAGCAATTACTGCATTCCCCGTTGCACAAGCTTCTAAACAAGATAGACTGGTACCTTCACTGTATAGGGTGGGGATCAATACAATATCTGCTTTCTTATACACAGCGTGCATATCCTCAGGTTCACTATGATAACAATATATTCTTCCCGTCCATTGCTCCATCTTGTCATATATTGCTTGCAAGTCTTCCGGAAATCCTTTTCCTACGAAATGAAACTCTGCATTAGGATAATCATTTAATATGTTATCAACGATAGCAAGAGTGATATATAAACCTCGTGGTCTATAAAGCCTTCGCGGATATACAATTCTTATTTTCCCATCTTCTTTCCTCTGCACCGGAAAGAATTCAGTTCGATCCACGTAATTAGGTATTGTTTCTATTTTTAAGGAGGTGCCATATGAAACGGTTTGGAACCAATTAGCTGTATTAGTATCCACTGATACAACTTTTTGCAGATCATTTGCACTCTGAATATATCTCTCATTAACATTCCAGAACTGAGTACCATTTTCAAACTGGCTATGCGGAGAGTCCCACGCAACCCCGTGACTGATCCCTATACTAGGATGTGCTATATTAGGATAGGATTGAAAAAAAGCAGAATAAATATTCAACATGGAATGCCCTTTAGCCATATAATCAAATCTCCGACTAAAAGATAAGAGATTTTCCATGGTGAATTCATCCATATCTAGCATTTCATGGCCTAAGCTATACACATCTATATCCTTGTATTTACGGTACCATGAAAAGTTTCCATATTGATAAATGTTCAGTTTCAACCCCAAATCTTCACACACCTCATGAAGGTCTACTAGATAGCGTTCCGCTCCACCTGAATAATAGTTTTCTCCTTTGTAATCCAAAAATGTAGCTGCAAATACATTAACTTGTGTTTTGTCATAAACCCTATTAGCAAGAACGGGTAGAAATGCTGGTATTTTCTCTAAAACATCCAAAACAGTCGACGTTCTTTGGTTCCACTGATTTTCTCGGGCAATCTTGCGCAAGTGATGGATTGCGTTCGATTCCATTCTCCAAAACGAGGGTTCCAAAGATACAAACTCATCCGTATTCACTAAAGTGATACCAGGTCCCTCGTACTGCAATACTTCCGCAATAGGGGTAGTAATAATAGGTTTACCTATTGCACAGTATTCAAAAAACTTTACAGGGGAAACCGCATTTGTAAGATCATTTACCAAAAAAGGTATAATCATTGCATCAAAAAATGTAGTATATTGCTTCAGTTCTGAATATGGTTTTGGTCCCAATAGATGTACATTTTCCGGAAATTCGATCTCAGTCAGGCCGCAATAACCAATCAAAATAATTTTAATGTTTTTCTGATTCGCCAATTTTGATATGAGTTCAACGTCAAACCATTCTTCAATTGCACCATAATAACCAATGATCTTGCTTGTTCCATCTATTAAAGGTGATAGATCTTCAGGCATAACATTTTTTTGATTTATTATAACAAAATCTTCAAAATTCACAGCGTTAGGTAGATACACTGCATCTTTGCGTTTAGAGACATATTCTGATAAGGCTTGTGCTGAGTACGTAACAATATCGGCTTCATATAGATTTTGATAATGTGCCGCTAACATACCTTTATCATAGAACGAGAAAAAATCAACCCGATCTAAAACGTCATACCAAATTGTTTTATGAGGCAAATGCTCAATCCAGGCATTTTGCATCAACCAAGAATTCAATACTAACACATGATACGTTTGTAGCGCTTGAAGCAGATGACCCTGATTGGATATAACATACATCCCCTCTTGCTCCTTATGTATGTCAATACTCTGCGATGTATCGCAAAAGAAACAAAGGTATCCTCGCTTAGCCAAATCCAACATCATTTGCTGTGGTCTTTGTACTGGATTCCAATGTACAGCATTAGGGTACACTACAATCCCAGTATATTCATATTTCTGTATAATCTTAATTATTTGAATTGCTTCTTCAGAGATGGGAGACTCAACAACTGTTTTATAATATTTATACTGCGCATTATACTCTGTATAATATAACAAATCATATTTTGCTAGCTCATAATTTTGAGTAGTCACTCTTTCATTCAGCTGCTCGATAGCTGCTTTCTTTTCAATGACCGTTATTTCACGGTTTAAAAATTCCGAATTCAAGCTTTCCAGTTTCATCTGCTGATTTTCTTTAATAAGTTCCATCTGCTGTAAAGCTGCTTGCACACTGTTAATTTCCTGACGAATGATTGAGTATGGTTTAGCACTGTTTTTATTTATCATGATTGAAGGACTCCCCAAAAATCATTTTAGTCAACACTTCATAGGATCCTTCACAAGGTTTCCATACCATTGAATCATTTCTTGAGAGAGTGTATCTCTTCCACCTTCGATTAGAGTACGTAACCATATCCGCAACTTCGAGCAACTCAAAATGTTTCATTTTGGAAGTTGCTTGTTCCCCCCACAATAAGTCGCCATCATTACATATGTCATACCAAATATACTTTTTGTCAATCAAATCTAGCAATGCTGTTTGCTGTACAGAATTCACCAATATTAGAGGTACGATGTCTATTGATTTTAACCAACTTAATAGTTGAACTTCGCTTTTATATGCATAGTTATTTTTTGAAATGCGCTCAACATCATTTTCTATATCCCTTTCAAAATGAAAACATACATACTCTCTCTCAGCCAAATCCTCCATTAGTTCACTAGCTCTCTTTATTTGGAAATCCAATCCATCCAATGAGATAAGGACCTTCATAAGTTTTTCATTTTCTAATCCAATTAGGTTAAAACATTCAGGGTCAACCGATTCGTATGCTGCTTGATAATAACTCTTTCTATTTAAATAATCATTTTCGAATGGAACCTGGGATCTAGCATTATTTAAAGAAATTTCCATACTATCAATCTGAACTTGTAATATCTGCAATTCCTGCATATAACCATTAATTTCCAGATCGATGTTGGTTAAATTCTCAAGAATCGCTTCCGTTTGCTTTTCTAGTTTAAAAATATCGAATGTCTTTTTTTTATATACAGATTTCAAATTTTCTAATTGAATCTCCAAATGTTCCTGATTTAAACGTTCATCTCTGATAGCATCAATATTCATTTGATTAATCAACTAACTTACCCCCTGGTTAAACAAAACTCAGATATATCCACTTTTTCTTCAACTTCTCATGTAACTCGTTCCAACCACCATGACTGCCCAATTCAATTTTGGACGAAAGAGATCCTTCATGAATTCTGTAGTAATAGAGGGGTTCGGAATGATAAATAATTTTACCTTGCAGTGCAATTCTGATAGCAAAATCTCTATCTTCTATCCCAAATAGTGATTCGTCAAAAACCCCTGACTTACGTAGTATTCTCGTTCTCCAAAAAAATGAAGGCCCACTATTCTGTAATCCATTAAGTTTATAGTAGGGTTCCTTTTTAGTACCAATAATGATTCCGTCCTCATCCACATGATAATATGAAGAGTAAGCAGCCACTGCCGTCGGCTCGCTCTCCAGTCTTAAAACCATTTTTTCTACCCATCTCGAGTGAGTGAAATTGTCAGCTGATGTCCATGCCATAATGGATCCAACAGCTTTAGTGATCCCGTAATTTATTGCGCTAGGAATTCCTGAATTATTCTTTATTCTAAAGTATTTAATTCTACTATCATATTTATATCTATCAACATATTTCTTGACATCATCAGTTGATCCATCGTCAATGATAATCAACTCCAAATTAACGTAACTTTGCGAGAGTATACTCCTAATGCTTTCAGACAAGTAATGGGTATCATTGTAAACAGGTAGAATGATACTCACCAAGTTATCTTTTTCAATAGCGGAGATATCCAAAGCGGTAGTGATATCTTCCCTCTTAAACAATAAAGCCCATTCTTGGAGATTTAAATAATCAAACATTAGTCCTAAAACTGATTTACCATTAGGAGAATCTTGGAACACCCCTAATATGGTTCGTACAACCGTGTCAATACCATCATCTTTGAATTGCATTTGGATTACCTCGACTAAACGATATGCGCACTCCAAGTTTTTAAACGAAGAAACTTCCAGACTTTGACGAAAGGACTTAATGGCTTGATCCACGTCACCTATTTGCCAATACAGCTCTCCTGTCTGTGCCCACCAATGAGTCTCCAGAATCTTTAGGTGCTTTGTCTCAATAATAGGATTCGATTCAAGCACGTCTGTTAATAATTGTATTGAGTCCTTTTTCATTTCATCAACCGTTACATTTTGCGCAAGCTTACTGTGTAGATAAATAAAATCAAAAACATCTTTATCTGTTAAATCATTATCTATCATGTCATAAACAATATTTGCTGCTTCATCAATTTGCTCCAGACAAATATAAGCAAGTGCTTTGAAAAATTGAGAGGATATCCAAAAATCCTCTTCACTAGCAGTTGATTGTTTAATTACTTCTTCATACCTCTGACACCCAAAGTTTGTCAACATTCTATTGAATCCAGACTCCATTGAGACTCTCTCAATATAATGCTTCTGTCGCTCTTTGGGGACCATGAGGGGTTTTTCTAAAGCAATCATGTTTTCGTGATAGTTATCTCCATTATACAAGGAGTTTTTTTCTACTCTAAAATCGTTATATTCAGTATGGCTTACATCCCATATACGTTTTTCCTGCCACGAACAGCCTACTCGTTCAGAAAATCTATTTATAACGACCTCATTTTTATAATTATTAATATGATGGGTAAATGTTTCTAAGTTAAAGTCTGATGTTAATCGTTCGTTAGCTTCCCATTTCCATAAGTACTGAGTGTTATTCTTTTTCACAAAACTGGAAACTGTTTTTTGCCAGTCCGCTTCATAAAAAGTTTGAATTTTATTTTCTCTCCATAACAACTTAATCTGTTGATCGACTTGGAATTTCTTATCACACCATACCCCAATATGATAATTTACATCTCTTAGCTTCTCCTTAATGTGAAGGACTAACTCTTCCCAATCATATTCTAGTTCAGGGTAAGTAATCAAAATTGACAGATTCATATCCTTTACCTCTTTCATAGATATACTCCCATTTAAATTTCTATAAGACTCTTGTCTTCGTTTATATATTTGTTTTCTTTGTGATATAAAATAGTCAGGAAACATTTGTTTTTCCTGTTTTACTGAATCAAACCATGAGTCATACCATTCTAGAGCTTCTTCCCAAAGTGACTGACTAAAGCATAATTCTCCAGCAATACAATACGGGTCCGAGTAATGAGGGAGTTCAGCAATACAACGTTCTATCATTTCCCGAGCTTCATTTGTTTTGTTTAAGTGTACGTTGGACATGATACTATAAAAGTAGGATTGTGCTCTACTGTATGTTCCAGTAAGTGGGATCAACTCCAAGGCCTTTGAAGCGTTCAGGAGACTCTGATTGTAATCACCAGAATTATAAGCCTCATTGGCTATGTATCTGAAAGTTAATGGATTAGAGGGGTTCTTAGTTAATTCATTTTTTAAAAGTGCCATATTTCTTTGATGCTTTCGCTCTTGAAATTCGGGAGAGTATCCAGAATGTATTACCCAAGCATATGGACAGTTTTGAACTGTTTTCTGAAAACCATCTTCTGCAACACAAATTATATTCTCATGTACGCTCCCTGTATATCGAAAGAACATTGGTGAAAACAATCTTTCCGCATGAGTAAGAGCCATCACTTCCTGTGGCTCTCCGGTTCGTATATGTCTTACTTCAAGCAAAAGTACATCCGTTGAATTAAAGAACTTGTCCTGTAACCAACCTTTAAAACTAACGTCATTTGACCAGACAAATTCTTCATCTGAATCTAACCATAAAACCCAGTTGTCATTTCGGACTAATTGAAGACAAAAATTTCTTGCTTCCGAAAAATCATCACACCAAGAAAAAGAATGAACTTCTGCTCCTAGTTCCGAAGCAATTAAAACCGTAGAATCATCCGAACCTGTATCTGCAACAATTACTCTATCTACA
Organism: Paenibacillus sp. P13VS; assembly: GCF_015143645.1. NCBI lineage: Bacteria > Bacillati > Bacillota > Bacilli > Caryophanales > Paenibacillaceae > Paenibacillus > Paenibacillus sp. P13VS. The sequence goes on from NZ_WYEV01000005.1 coordinate 102,617, forward strand.
TGATTTATCAAACTACTTATAGCCAGACCTATTGTATCTTCGTTATTCTTTGTAAGTATACAAGCAGAAATAAACATATGTTCCCCCTATATTTCAGGATCACCCCAAAGTCGCTACATATTGTAGCAACTTTGGGGTGATTAAATTAAATAGACGGGTCACTATTGGAGATTTTTTCTCCTTTGTTGAGCAAATCGTTAGCGGATTGTTTGTAAGCTTCAAATTTTTCATTTTTGATGAAACTGTCCGTAACTACTGCTACCTCTTTACGAGTTACCTGTTTTTTTGGGTTGAACTTGCCACTGTCAAGAGGAAGCAATTTAGCATCAATTGCAGCTTGTACATAAGCTCTCGCCCAAGGGCTAACACTGTCTTTATCAGAGAATGTGAGATTATCCCCTTTTCCAACAATGCTTGTTTGAGTAACACGCACCAAGATTACAGCTAGCTCTTCTTTAGTGATTATATCATTAGGTCTGAACTTGCCAGATGAACCTGTGATTACACCCAGTTTCTCCAAAGCATGGATGTATTTCAACCCCCAACTGTCAGAGCTTACATCCTTAAAGCTAATGTCAGGGTTGTCAGACAATTTGAGGTTTAGAGATCTAGCTAAAATCGCCGCTACTTGAATGCGAGTCAATTTACCATCCAGATTCATGTCCCCATTTTGGTTTCCAGTTAAAATCCCCTTGTTCATGAGTTCTTTAACTATAGTCTGAGTTACATCAGGTGCTACTTTTTCATCAGCAGCATATACAGATGCTTGCCCCGCCAAAGAAGTCGCCAAAAGAGTTGATGAAAGAACATACTTCGTGATTTTATCCTTTTTTCTTTGCAACATGCCATCCTCCCAAGTTCTACTATGTATGTTTGTGGAAACATCAAGGTAATCGTAACATATCCTCCTATAATATTCCTGTAAAAACGCAATTAAAATCCCAATTAGTTACATTAAATTTAAGGTTTTTTTAAGGTTGTTTAATTTTTGACAAATTGTAATATGAAATACGACAACTTCTGGAACTAAATAAAAAAACCATCGCTTGATTTGTATAGAATGAAGGTCCCCACGCCATATTCACACTAGAAAGATCCAGCATGAGTTACACATTTTTAGTACAATCGGGCAGCAAACCATAACTCCCTAAAAACAAGGAAAAAGTTCGAGGATTATGGCAATAGAGCTGGTAGTCGTATTTTAACCATTGTCGTGAGTTGGAGCGAATGGTTTCATTGCAACCTTATCAGCCTTTAGATGCCCTGAACCCTTATCAGGAAAGCCGTTAAACTCCTATCTACTCCGGTGAATGGTCAGACCCTCCAGTTACTTCCTTGATAAAAAAACTCTAGGCAACTCTTTTTTCCAGAACAAATTATAGAACGTTTGCGTATCGATGGCCCGCCTGCGATCACGGCCTCCCACAGGAACAGCCTCCCAGCCATCACTGACCGCGGAAAGGTGCTTGCATTCAATGCGAGTCTGGAGTTTATCATAACCTGCAGCTTATTTTTGCCCCGTATTCTTCCCGAAATCAAGCTCCGACGAAAATGCGAATGGGTTACTACGAGAGTTCTATCTCAAGGATAGTGATTTGGGCTCAATTAGTGTATGATATCTTACCAAATCGAATAACTTCTCTCTGTGAACGTTTGGCCTTAGTACTGAATATGTATCGACTTCTCTTATCTATAATGTCAGTTGCCCACCATGCTGATTGTTGCCTCCATACCCTAGTTCCCCCTACTTTATAAGGATATCTGTCTTCATATCTATTGGAATGAAGTTTTGATCTATAGTAGGTAAGATGTACAAAAAAAACCGTCCCCTTTCAAATGGTTGAGTGGTACTCCATTTTACCAAGGAACGGTTTTTTAGTTTTACAAATTGGAATAAAGGACTGCCTCTAGTCATTTTTTATGAATTATAGTAAAACCCCTTTTTTACAAGACGGATTGTAATATGAAGTTCGACACCCACTGGGAATAAATAAGAAATGGCCCATGACCGGATTCGTGTAAAATGAAGGTTCCTACACCACATTCACACAAGGAGAAGCCACCGTGAGCTACGCACATCTTAGCATAATCAAACGCAGCAAGCTGGAAATCCTTCACCGGCAAGGCAAAAGTTCACGCGCTATTGCAAAAGAGCTGGGTAGGCATCTTTCGACCATTTGCCGTGAACTCGGGCGCGCGGTTCCATCGCAACCCTAATTACTCCGAGAGTTCCACCCCAAGGGCACGGATTTCTCTCAAGTAGAAGATGAAGAACTCGCGCACTCACTGGATCCAATTAACCACTGGCCTCGAACATGCTTGGGTTGGAGAACCGCTCACGAATCTTTCACAGAGGAACTGTCGCACTTGGCTTGACAATCTGTCACAAGATATAAATATAAAACAAACAACTCACTGAAATTCCTGATTCATAATAAGCGATCTTCTCGATTCAAGTAAAACATGAGGGTTTCTTGGTGAAAATATTATTTCTTTTTGTCCATCAAAAAACTATCTGGCGTATAGCCGGACTCATAGGCATTTCGTTGTGTCTTAGCCTGTCCACGCTTATGGAGCCAGTCTTGAGCTTCCAATCGAAGAACATTCATACGCGCTACGATCTCGTTATCATTGCCCAGAAGTTGTTCTATCTCCATCTTTTCAGATAAACTTGCAGGTTGTGATGAAAACTCCTCTACGAGTCCGTCAATAATAACCTGACGTTCCTCAACAAAGGCTTCAAGGTTCTCATAATCGGCTTCATATAACTCTTCCATAATAGTGCTCGTTAGCCGCTGCAGCCGAGTCATATACGTCAATCTATCCATGAGCACTTTCCGTAGAAACAGGTGGCACTTCCTGTCCTGCAACAATTTTGGATGCTTGCAGCCACGTATCACGAAGCTCAGCCAAATATCCTACAGCCTCTTCAACCTTCGTTATATCTTTACGGATATTGGCTTCTACTAGCAGATAATTGGTGTACTCATACAGAGCGAACAAGTTTTTTGAAATATCATAGGAACGATCCAATGTACTCATAAGCTCACTTATGATTGTCTGTGCTTTCCCCAAATTAAGACTAGCTTTTTCATGATCCTTTTGTGTCAACCCTTCAATAGCCGTTCTTGCAAAACGAATCGCACCGTCATATAACATAATGACCAGTTGCGCAGGATTTGAAGTCTGAACGGAGGATTGACGGTATTTGTCATATGGAGATTTAATCAAAAGTCTCACCCTTTACTCTATTATTGAGAAGTCATACCTAAACTGCTAAGAAGACTGGACGACTGAGACTGGTATTTACTCATTGCTGTTTCCATAGCTGTAAATTGTTTGTAGTATCGTTCCTCAGCACTGGTTAATCGGGTTTGCATCTCTTTTATTTGCTTGTTATAGTTCTTTAGCCTTTTACCCATAACACTTTCTTCTTTGTAAATACTATTCAAATCTGTAGAAAACTTGTCTGTACCTGCCTTTAATGAAATTTTGTCTAAAGCCGCATTCACTTTATCGGCGAGTTTATCAAGAATACCCTCATTAGGCGCACTTAATGGTCCTTGTAGAATATCCACAATCTTTTGTGGATTATCGGCTATTGCTTCCTTAAGTTTCTTTTCATCTATTTTAAGTTTCCCGTTCTCATAGTACTTGCCTGTTGTGATCCCTATTGAACTTAGTGGACCTAATTGGCTAGTTATGGTTGAGCGCATTTCAGTTATTAAAGAACTCAGTATATCATCATTCTTGAATAGTCCACTTTTAGCCTTCTCAGTCCACTTTGTAATATCATCTTCTTTCATCTCTACCTTTTGCTCATCTGTTAACGGTAAAAAATCACGATATTTTTCTTCGGAGACCTTCGAGTTCAAAAACCCCAATAAATTGTTGTAATCCTCAACCAACGATTTAATTGAATCTAAGGCATTCTGAGAATCCACCTGTGTCTTAATTTTTGAAACAGGGTTGTCCACAGTACTTTTATTCAACAGAGTAAGTTGGACACCATTAACAGTAAAAATGTTACTGCTTTTCTCCATCAAAGTTCCGTTAATTTCAACTACTGCATTTACTCCTGGCTTAGTATTAACGAGTGTACCATCATTAAGCTCAACTTGTTTGATACCTTTAAAAACATCTAATAGTGTATTCTCTTCACTTCCCGTTCCAAGTGCCACCTTACCTTCTTGGCCACTTGTTTTCGAGCTAATAATCAATTTACCAGTAATCTCGTCAAAGCTGGCAATAACATTCGCTTTGCTATTACCATTAATAGTTGAAATAACTGTTGCAATGGAGGTCGCTCCGTTAAACAATGACTTACCTTCTTTATCTGTGAATTTCACTCCATTTACTGTAAAATTATATTCTTTAGCTTTATCAGCTTCTGTTACTGTAGTTGAACTACCACTAGCAACTAATTCGGCAAGTGTTGTTTTAGTAGTAACACCTTGTCCCACCCCGTTAGTTTCAACTGAAGCCTTAGTTGCTAATTGATTCACTTTCACTTCCATATCAATTCCAGTAGCATTAGCAAAGGCTTCTGCCTTAACAGCATCTGTATTGCCAGTAACTACAGCCTTGTGAACATTTAACGCAGAGGAGACCCCATACTTATCAATTAATTTACTTGTACGAAAGTCAACAAGCTTACTATTGAATTCGCGATAACTATCACGTGTCCACTGAAGTAACTGTTTTTGTTGGTTTAGTTTATCCAATGGAGCCTTCTTGGCAGTCATTAAGCTTTTTACCATACTATCAATATCCATACCTGAAAATCCGTTAATTCTCATTATCTCATCTCCTTATCTATAATATTTATATCTTTTCATCCACTATAATACCGGCGATCTCCATAAGATTTGCTACTAGATCCAGTGTTTTCTCAGGAGGTACTTCACGAATAATCTCTCCAGTCTCTCTGTTCAATACTTTAACCATGATATCATGAGTCTTTTCATGAATACTGATATCTAGTGTCGTTTGAGGGCCTTCAAGTGCCTTTACAGCACGTTCTATATTTTGAATTAACTGCTGCTGACCAAGAGTCAGTTGAACACCCTGCAATTCTTTATTTCTCATTTCTTTGGCATTCTTTATATTAGCAATCTGTGCCTCAGACCTCAAAGAACTATCAGCTTGTTGTACATTTGTGATGTTACTTTTAACCGAATTAGCTGCAGGCAAAGAAATTTGAAAGTTCATCTTTGGACAACCCCTGACTTTTCATTTAAATTATATATCGGTTTTTTCCAAATCCTTGATTAGAAAAATCCAAAAAAAGATTTTAATAAATCTATAACAAAAAAGCCCCGAGGCTTAAGCCTGGGACTTTTTTGTTATAGAAGTTAATCTTAACGAAGCAATTGCAGAACACCTTGTGGTTGTTGGTTAGCTTGCGCCAACATAGCTTGTGCAGCTTGTGCAAGAATGTTGTTCTTCGTTTGGCTCATCATTTCTTTAGCCATGTCTACGTCACGAACACGGGATTCAGCAGCTGAGAGGTTCTCGGAAGAAGCACCCAAGTTGTTGATTGTGTGTTCCAGACGGTTTTGGTAAGCACCCAATTTAGAACGTTCGCCAGATACTTTGCTCAATGCATTGTCAATGGTAGTAATAGAATCGCTAGCAGTTGTTGCATTGCTAACATCGATGTTATTAACTCCAAGTGCACCAGAACGCATATCTTGGATAGCAATATTAATTTTTTGGCCTGCATTAGCCCCAATTTGGAAATCAAGACTATTGTCAGCAACAGTTAATTCTACGGTGTCATTTGCAGCAGTTCCAGCCGTGTCAATTTTAGTTCCATCCAGTGCTCCACCAACAAATGTTACTACTGAACCATGTTTTGCATCTTCAATTGTTGCTGTCGAACCTGCAGGTGCACCAGTTACTACCGCATTCACCCCAAGAGTCTCATCACCAATAATAGAAGAAGCAGTACCTGTTGCTGTCAGTTTATAGCCAGATCCAAAGTCATTCGCAGCGAATGTAACTTTTGCACCAGCAACTGTAGCAGTGAAACCAATTTCTTTGGACTTTGCATTAATAGCAGCAGCAACATCAGAAGCTGAGGTATCCTTCGCAAAAGTAAAATCTACACCATTCAAAACTAAGTTTGTTTCTCCTACCGATGTTGCTGCAGTTACATCAGCACCATCATTGGCATAGGCAGATTTAGTAGCAGCTGTTCCAATTGTGATTCCGCCATAAGTCCCTCCAATTGCGTTAGCTCCAGTGGAGATAACTTTAGCAAGATCACCAGTACCTGTCTCAGCCGTCACCAAAGCATTTTTACCAGAGCGTCCATCCAAAAGTTTTTTTGTATTGAACTCAGTTGTATCACCGATTCTGTCGATCTCTTCTTTTAATTGTGTGATCTCTTTTTGAAGCTCAGCACGGTCGGAATCTGTATTAGTATCATTGGAAGATTGAACAGAAAGTTCACGCATACGTTGCAGGATGGAGTGAGTTTCGTTCAATGCACCCTCAGCAGTTTGAATCAAAGAGATACCATCTTGAGCATTACGGGAAGCTTGATCCAGACCACGGATTTGACCGCGCATTTTTTCGGAGATTGCCAAACCAGCAGCGTCGTCACCAGCACGGTTAATACGAAGACCGGAAGACAGTTTCTCGATATTTTTGTTTGTGTTAGCTGTGTTAGTGGACAGTTGACGATGAGTATTCATCGCTGCGATATTGTGGTTAATAATCATTTGATATTTCCTCCCTGAAGATAAGTTAGTTCCACATCCTTGTGGTAAACGCCGCGACATTAAGGTCGGCCGCCCTGCCGAAGCAGCGTCTAAATTATATATCGACGGAAGGTGAACAACTGTTTATAGCAAATTGGAATTTTTTTAATCTTTTTTTATTTCTGCACTTCTCAGTCTTTCCATAAAGGCTTCAATATCGGCTTCTAAAGGTGTAGCAGACTCACGATTAGCTTCTTGAATGGAAGCGTAAATCTCCTGCCTAAAAATATCAATATGCTTGGGTGCAGAGATCCCGATGCGAACTGTATCCCCCTCAACTGCGAGTACAGTTACCTCAATTTGATCCTGAATGATAATGGACTCGCCTTTTTTGCGTGATAATACTAGCATTTTAAACTCCACCCTTCGGAGATTTGGCATCTTCTTCTTTCCAGATGAGGTGACGAGTTTCATAAGGAGAGTTGTGAAGTACGATCTGCTTACCCAAACGTTGTTCCGGATTAAGCACAACAGGTGCGAGCAAATTCATTGTTGATTTATTCGTTTGGGAGTGGATCGTGACCATGGAATATACAGAAACTTGCTCCACGATTCCTAATTCTTCTTTATCTATCGCACCTAGCTCAAAACTATAATCCGGTACAAATACAAATGGACTCACCATTAAAAACGATAAATTTGGTTCTTTTAATGACTGTAAATAACTAAAAGGTGTACCGTCCCATGGAATGACAGCAAATTTCGTCTCTTCTTCAAATCCAGGTAATCCTTTGGGAAACTGATAAATATCTTCCTCTTTAATTTCCAGCTGTCCCCACATGCTTGTATGAATATTGATAATAAACGCCTCCTTGGCAAAGAATTTATGCAAAAAGAGCTATAGATGTCTAAGATCAAGACCGTCTATAGCTCTACTTTATAATAATTAGAATCCTACATCTATGGCAGGCGGAGTAAATTGAATTGATGCATACTGCTTCACATAGATATCAAGTTTCCCTCTTTGATACTCAATCTCAGGTCTATTCACAATGACGTTCATCTCCGATTCTGCAGGTTGGAAGCTTATATCCGGTGCCTGTGTTTCAACCCGAGTCTCTACATTATCGAACGAGGCTGGTGTCCTGATCTCTGGAAATGGTTTTGCTTGCCAATCTGAGCCAACAATATTTGCAACCGTATTGCCTGGTTTGTGTATGGCAGCCAATTGATTTCCTTGTTCAACTCGATCAGCCATATTCTGAAGAAAGAGCTGCTGAATACCTGAATATATTCTTGCATTCATATCAATCATATTGCCACCATTATAGGCTGAAAAAGCCTTGCTCTGATCCACACTCAGTCTAATTGGATGACTTTCCACCGTTAGCTTGGCAGGTCTGGTACTCAATTGGACGTCTGCTTTCGGCTGGCGAATGGAGAACTGGCCCGGATCAGAATCAATACTTAATAGAGATGGCGTTGTTCTAATCTGAACTATAGGAAGGGTCTTCAAAAGCTAGCTCCCCCTTTTTTTATCTTAGGAAGTCAACAAGAGATGGAGAAATAATTTTGGCACCCGCTGACAAGGAAGCATTATAAATATTTTCCTGAATTTTGGATTGCATGGATAATTCCGCATAATCCGCATCTTCAACCTTTGATTGGAGATCAGTCAAGTTAATACCCAAATCATCCAAACGACCCATCATCAAATCAACTCTATTCGTTTTGGCACCAATTTCGGAACGAATTGCTAACATTTTATCTGTTCGACTGTCAATGTTGTCAAGTTGGTCTGACAGTTCCTTCTGATTGCCATCCGTTAATGCTTTCATAATTGTATTCACAATCACAAACAGATTGTCATCTTCAGCACCTGTCCCAAATACTTCATTTCCGCTTACATTAATAGGTAACTGTACACTTTCGCCCACTATAAAATTGATTTTCCCCTTGTCCGTTACAACAGATGCTGCATTGGTTGTATCTAAAGAGCCGTCAGGATTAGTCGGGAAATCATACGGCTTAACATCATAGGTTTCACCGTTGAAAATATACTTACCATTCAATTTACTGTTAGAAATGTCGATTAATTGCTCTTTTAATTGTTTCACTTCTTCATTGATACTGTCCAGTGCAGATTGAGGGTTCGTTCCCGTCGATGCCTGTACTGTCAATTCACGCAGACGCTGAACTACACTTCCCGCTTGATTCATGACCGTATCGTTAAAATCAAGCCATGATACGGCACTATCTACGTTTTTCTGATACTGCTCATTAGATGACAGTTCCGCACGATAACGAAGGGAGTATGTGATTCCTACTGGATCATCTGAGGGTTTGTTGATTTTCCGGCCTGTCGCCAGCTGAGTTTGGGTATTGTTCATCTGCTGTGCATTACGGTTAAGATTCAACAGCAGTTGTGAACTCAACATATTATTGGTAATTCTCATGATCGTTTATGTCACCCCTTTCTATTATCTGCCTACTACGCCAGTAGAGTTAATCAATTTATCAAGCAGTTGGTCATATGTGGTCATAAAACGCGCTGATGCGCTATAGGCGTGCTGGAATTTAACCATATTGGTCATTTCTTCATCCAATGACACACCACTCACCGACTGGCGACGCGTGTCTACTTGCTCTACAAGAAACTCAGAGTTAGACGTCTGACGTGCAGCTTCTTGTGACTGGACCCCGAGTTGTCCCACAATTGCACTAAACTGTGCACCAATCGTTGCGTTACGTAAACCATCTGCTGATTTCATCGGTGTGTCCTTAAGGTTAGCAAGTAAAATGGCAAGTGTATTGTTCCCTTTGATTACAGTCTCTGTGCCAGACGCATCCGTAGTACGCAAAGAAGTAGCAATCTTGTTCGGATCAGCCAGAATTTCCGCATTCAATGAGATATTTCCAGCTGTAATCGCAGTCCCACCACCAGCTGCTGTAAAGAACGGCACTCCTGGTGAATTGGTTCCGTCCATGCTGTACCCAAGCTGATGCAGACCGTTCAATCCTTTGACCGTAACCTTCAGATCTGTAGTCAACGTCCGCGCCGCACCAGTATATGTAACACCATTGAGGACAGTATTATCTGGCAATACAGAACCCGCTGGAAGCGTAATCTCAATATCTCCGTTGGCAAGCGTGTTAGCCAGATCGTCCATTTGTTTCTGGTAGTCACTGACTAATGTATCTCTGGACTTAATCATGCCGTGGACTTCGCCGTTGGTAAGATTACCTGCCGTGTAAGCCGCATTGAGGTATGCCGGGTCAACGACCGCCTGAACCGCTCCACCTGTAACCAGAGCTTGTCCGTTCATTTGAATGGAGTATCCTTGTGGTGAATCGGTAACGGTAACATTCATAATTTTGGACAGCTTGTCCGCCATCAGGTCACGTTGGTCACGCAAATCGTTGGCATTGTCGCCTAGCGACTCGATTTTCACGATGGCACTGTTGAGGTTGGCAATATTACCAAGGTAGCCTTGAACTTCGTTCGCTTTCACAGCAATATTACTGTCCAGATCCTGACTGAGCGCACCCAGTTGGCGGCTGATCTGATTCATTGCATCTGTCAGAGCCAGAGTTGTCTCTTTTACGATTCGACGTGCCGTTACATCCTCGGGATTCTTGCTCAGATCGGACCAGGATTTATAGAAGTTATCCATAACTGTCCGAAATCCGGTATCGGATGGTTCATTCACAATAGCTTCAAGCTTCTCAAGCGTGTCTCGCTGAATGGACCAACTTCCGAAGTTGGTGTTTTCATTGCGGTATTGGTCATCCAGGAATTTCTCGCGCACACGGGTAATGGAGTCGAACTCCACCCCTGTTCCGAGTTGTCCTGGTGTTGTACTGTGCAGAAATGCAAACGGCTCCATCGGAATGGATGCCTGCATGTTTACCTTCTGGCGGGAGTACCCTTCCGTGTTGGCATTCGCCACGTTATGTCCTGTTGTGCTAAGCGCAGTCGTCTGTGTGAACAAGCTGCGTTTAGCGGTTTCGATTGAATGAAAAGTAGATGTCACCTTGTTTCCCCCTAATTAATCAGGCACGTGTATCAAAAAGCCCGATTCGCCCTGGATTACCGTTCTTATCAGCAGGATGCTGATATGTGGCATCCTGTTCCGGCCGAGAAGCAAATATGTCCATTGAGAGATCAATAAACATCAATGATTGCTCGATCAGTTTTTGATTCAATTGATTAATTTCTTTCAGTTCCTGCAATGTTCCCGCTAGCTTCTTCTGGACTTCAAGCAATCGCTGTTTATCAGCCGGATCAAAGATCAGCTTGGAGATCTCTGTGATATTCAGGTTAAGCATCGACTTAATGCCCCGCTCCTGAAGCAGTTCATGAACTGCACTCAATCGTTCACTCTCCAGTAGCTCCTGCTGTTTCATAAACTTGGATTCCTTATTCATTACAGCAATGAGTTGATCCACATCGTTTTTGACAATGACCTGTCTCTTGATCTCGCTGAGTGCCAGCATCTCGCGGTGACTTTGTTCCATTTGCTGCAAAACTGCAATTAATCTGTCCAGTGCTGCCATTACGTGATCACCTATTCCTTATCAAAAGACTTAAAATACGGTAGTAACTTGTCAGCAAGCTTGCTGCTGTCCACTTGGTAAGTTCCCGAACTTACCTGCTCTTTCAGTTCCTGTATCCGTTGTATACGTCCTGCATCCTGTGTACGACCTTGTTCCTCAAGCATCTTCATCGCCTCCGGAGAAATGGATACTTCGTCCTTACGGCGGCTCTTTTTGGCATCAGCCTGCTGATTGGATTCAACGTTCCTCTGATATGAATTGATTGCACCAATTCTACTCGGTTCATTGATTTTCATACGAATTGCACTTCCTTCCACCCTTAGGATTTTTCACATTATCTTTATGTTATCGAACGATTAGGATAATAAAAAAAACCGATAATCTTTAATAAGTTTATCGGTACGTTCCAAAACATTTGTTATAGCAAAACTTGTATTTAAGCCCTCGTTCCTATGAATCCCGTAGTTTGTCGAGAGCATTGTAGGTTCGTCCGCCTATATTTCCGTTATCCTTCTGACCTACTTCACGAGCTGCCCCAGCCAAATCTTTCGTCAAACGATTCCGGCAGGAGTCACACATATGTCCTTCACGAATTAGCGTTCCGCATACTTCACAAGGATACATCATATTCGGGGCGTTTTCGATGGAAATCCGTCCCTCCCGGATGAACTTGGTAATCTGTTTGATAGATACCTCTGTTGCATCGGATAATTCCTGTATATTTGCACCTTTTTGTTCACGCAGATAGTCTACGCAAACCTGATATTCTTGTTCTATTTCCTTAATACAATTCGAGCATACATCCCGAAAGTTCAACGCATATAATCTACCACAGCGAGGACAATTACCCAGATTCATCGCTTAAACGCCCCTCTCAAACTTCCACATTCCGAATGGATAATAACTATACATTACCTTATTTTCTCACATCAAGTCCATAGTCATATTACGAATACATCATGAGGAAAGTATGCATGTATGCGCAATTCAATACGCTCTTTAACTACATAAATAATGAATTAACTCGAAGCCAAACTCATTAGCTGTTAAATCACCTTTTTTTATTTGCAAACTAACTACTTGAGCGCAATCCTATTAAACTTAAAATATAGGACTACCAATATGGTCCATATGTCATTATTATTACTAGGTAAGAATTACTATTTATAGGCATTATAGATCACCTATATTGCTCAAGATGAGGAGATAGAGAGTCAGATGATTATAACTTCCTTGATCGTCGCAGCCACTTTATTGGTAGGAGGTACGTTAATCGTAACCTTCTGGAATGAAACCATTTCGTGGTTAAAGCGATCCATCCAAAAAGTTCAAGAATGGATTAAACGATCAATTTATGGGACCAAGCTGTTTTTGCGTAAACTGGGCAGTGGCTTCCAAGAGACATCGAAGCATTATGTGAAAGATCACAATGACCGCTGGAACGAAACGGTGACTACGCGGGAAGTATCAGCGGATGAAGTGCCGCCTGAAATACGGCAAATGGCGCACATGGGCGTGGAACGGGATATTACTAACGAGTTGGCAGCGAAGCTCCATACATAAATATGATGAGAGGAGGAATTCGGAATGGCTATCATACTGGGTATCATAGGCATTGTTTTAGGGATCGGACTCATTGTGTTTCTGATCAGTCTGGTCATTTCTCTAGTTAAGCTCGTGTTTGTTGCGCTGTATTACATTGTGAAATGGGCACTGATTATAGCAGTTCCTGTAGCAATTATTGCCTTCTTTATATATTTGTTTACTGTCATTGGTGCTTGGGCACTTCTAGTCATTGCTGCCTGCGTCTTAGCTATTTGGCTAATCCGATATCTGGGTCCTGAACCTTTGGAAATCCGCGTGACCCGGGTTTTCCACGAGAATGAGATCGCATCAATGGAAGATCTGCTCAACAAGGTAGAGGGCGCTCCTGGCAGACAGGCTCTTGTGAACGTACTGGAGCAATTACATCAACAGGGCAAAGTGGAAATCATAGAGTTCGGATTGGAAGGCAGCATGCTGTTCCGTTGGACTGAACAAAGGGATTATCCGCAGGGAGTCATCACTACACATTTTATCGTAGATTAATGAGTCTGCCTCAGCAAAAATAAAAGGAGTTGTACATATGGCCATCGGTAAGAGGGTAGATCAACAAGCAGTCCATACGGAGATTTCAGCAAGTTCAGGTTCGGAAGCAAGGCCTGAAACTAATGTTTCAAGGGAAAATCAAGAAAGCAGACAAGTGGAGAACACCCCCTTCTCTTTTATTCCTGTTCCTCCCAAATATAACTTCAACGATGTTATTTTGCCTGAGAAAACACTAGATTCGATTCGAAACGCTCTTGCAATTAAAGAAAAAGGAGATTTGGTCTTTGGGGATTGGGGTCTTTCGCAAACACACAAAGATGCCAGCAAGATCGGCATCAACCTGTACGGCCCCCCAGGCACAGGCAAAACGATGGTGGCACATGCAATTGCTAACCATTTGAATATGCCGCTGATGATTATCAACTATGCGGACATTGAGTCTAAATACGTGGGCGATACACCCAAAAACTTAACCAAAGCGTTTCAGACGGCCGAACAAACTGGCAGTGTGCTTTTTTTCGACGAAGCAGATGCCATTCTTAGCCGCAGAGTCACTAATATGAATAATGCTACAGATACGAGTGTGAATCAAACACGTTCTGTAATGCTGACCCTGCTTAACGATTACAAGAGTATTATTCTATTCGCAACCAATTACATATCCAATTTCGATCCTGCCTTCATGCGGCGCATATTGGCCCATATCGAGTTTGAACTGCCAGATGCCGAGGGTCGTGCCCGGTTGCTTCAGAAGCTGATTCCGCCGCAAATGCCTACTGACATTCGGATTGAAGAAGCTGCCCGACAATTTGATGGTATCTCGGGCAGTGACATTTCCAATGCCGTTCTGATGGCCGCATTCAAGGGTGCGAGCACTTCGGAACTTATTGTAAGACACGAACACTTAATCGAAGCGCTAAGCTCTATTAAGAAAAGTATCCAGGCCAACAACAATGTCACGATTGAAACCAGACCGGTTAGCGAAGCATATGTGAAGCAACAGCTTGGCAGTCAATTTATCCGAGGAGGTCAGAATTAATGATATTTACAGCATTGTTAATCGCAGCTGCAGCAGCAGCAACGGCAGGAGTTATCGCCGCATTTTGGGATGATATCAGAAAATGGCTGAATACGCTGGTCAAGAAAGTGATGAAGGCAGTCAAGGCTGCGGTCATTGGCGTGAAGGTCTTTGCCAAGAAAATAGCTGAAGGCTTTCAGGAAATTGCCAAGAGCTATCAACTGGACGAGGAAGGCAAATGGCATGAGACAACCATAACCAAAACCGTTCCGGAATCTGAGGTGCCGCCGGAAATTCTGGCAAAAGCGAAGAGAATGAACCAGGAAGTCGATATCTCGCAGGACCTCGAGAGAGAACTGAAGCTGGTAATCTAGAATAGCAAATAACGTTGAATAGATGGAGGCGGAAAGATGCAGGAGCCTGCGGCGAAGTCCCATAAAGGGATTATTGATCGATTTGAACTGTTAGAGAAGTATGTGCGGGAAGAAGTAGTGAAACGAGTATACGACAACACTAAAAAAAATTATACCATTGATGAACTTGCGCAATTATATGATAAATCAACGGATGACTTGATTCTGAACGCGGTACGCAGAGAAGGCCTCGTCTTTGTCGGCGGAAAGCTGTATATCGCGATTACAGAAGATGAGCTTGGTTATGTGGTCGGCGTGGAGGCTTATTTCAAGCGGCCTGACGGAGAATGGGTTGTCAAGAAAAACCAGTCGGCGGCAATGCCGCTGAATATCATGCTGCTGGACAGCATGAATGAACTTAAGCGGTTGAAGCAGATTGAATTTGAACTTACAGAACCGGAAGCAGGGGGCGGAATGCATGTTTAGTAAAGTGATTGCCATTGGGGGCGCGCTGCTTGCTGTTACTGTGACCTATGCACTTTTTAGAATAAAACGAGTGAGTCCTATCCTTCTGCATGAACTGGCAGATCGGTATTCCGAAGGAAGCGACAAAATCATTCTGGCCGAGATGGAACGCGGAGAATTAACGTTTATTTCGGGCCGTCTGACCTTTGATTATGTGCCGGATAGCCGCAGAATAGCTGTGAAAACAGAGTTTTATTTTCAAAACCTCAAGGGTGAATGGATCAAAAAAATGCATGATGAAGTATTGTCGAGCCGTGTACTAACCAAAGAAGCAATAAGCGAGCTGGTGGAGGTTCAGCGGGTCGTTTATGAGATCGACGCCCCCAAGCAGACGGCCGCAAACGTTGCGTACTAAGAGGAGGCAGAAATAATAGATGGAGCCCGCAATACTGACAACAGCAGGAATCTTGACGGAGAAGGCTGCTGAAACAACTGCCATGCAGGAGACAATACAAAAATCACTGGAAATCAGCTATAAAGCAGCGGAATGGAACGGTTCCGCAGAACTTGCACCAAGTCAGGAAACGATGGAGAAGCTAAACGGCCTGCTGGACAATGAAAAGTATCGGAAGCTAAGTGAATTTCGTGAGCTGTCTGAGGCTAACCCTGAGGCTGTTCAGGAGGCATATAACAATGTTCAGCTTAAGGGGCAGATGGGCGAAAGCCTTATGGAGGCGAAACTCTCGCAATATGGTGAGATGCGCTCCCAGATTCCTGTCCAGCTTGAGAATGCAGCTGGCGGGAACCGAATTGATCTGCAAATAATGGAGTCCAATGCTAACCTGAGGCAGATCGAGATGAATGTTCAGGGTGGCGAGATTACACTCGACCGTAATTATGACCTCATGAAAGGTGAATCCGCCTCCTTCGAAGTGAAGAATGGAGGACTTCCCTATCTCAGGTCCGAGTTGTTAAACGGAGAACTCCAGCAGCAGATCGCCGCAGGCAAGCAGATATCGGACCATTCGTTTGTTGTAATTAACGAGAATACAGCAAAAGCGCTGCTTCAAAACCCGGATCTGGCGGCCAAGGTGATTACGGAGATCGAGGAAGCAGGCGGCAAACTCATTGCAGGACTGCCATCCCAGAGTGTGCAGCTGGCGATATTTATGAGCTAAAGGAGAGCTGAAACAGTGAATGAGCAGATGATCATCCTCGTAATTAAAAGTAAAGATATAGAGCTCAAAAAACGATACAGTAAATTTAGAGAATACGCGTCATTGTCTGTGAGCAGGGAAATTTCCTTTGAAGAAAGAGTTGGCATCCTTGAGAGCATGGGCAACTGGGCCGAGAAAGTGCAGCAGCAAATTGCAGCGCTCTCCGAAGAAGGCGTATCCGTAGAACGCATTGAGGATTCGGTTATCAACCGGCTGCCTGCGGGAGAAGTTCGTGCGAAGCTTTCGAACGGTCTGTTTAACAAAGCTGATCTGCTGGACCTGATGCAGCATCAAGGGGATCAGCTTCCTGAAGAGTTCACCGATCTTTGCTGCAGCCTCGCGGATCAGCTTGGTCAAGACGAATACATCCTGTTCTGGAATATGGGGGAGCTGGAGGCACATGCCCTACTATCGCATTAGACAATTCGCTGTACAGGACACTCAAGAGAGCTATTATGTATACCAGGGAAAAGAAGAGATCGAGGTCCAACTGAACGAAGGATATTCGGCGGTCCGCGATATGCTCGATTACCTGCATTACGCCGGCACTGAAGGACAGTCGGGTTCGATCGTAATTTATTATCACGAAGAACAGCTGCATTATTATGTGCAAATGGACGAAGATGCAATGCAACCGGTACTGCAGCATTGGGTCCCACGTTGTGATTGGGTACAGGAAGTCTTTGTACCGGATACCTCTTTTGCCAAAGAAAAGATGACGCTTCGGGGTTCTGCTTCTCCGTTAGTATTAAAGGAACGCGAGGAGAACCTGCTGGATGAGCTGATTCGGGCCCTACCGCGTGAGACCTTCCTGCTTCAGATTAAGCTAGGTGCGGCAGACGATGATTCAATAGCGGGGCAGATTAGCCTATTGGAGCAGACGATCAATGATATGACACAGAAGGCAACGGTACAGATTGGAGAACAGAACAAGCTGTTTGATCAAATTAAGAAGACGTTGATGGGTGGAGACAACCGTTCCTATGAACTGGTGAATATTAATGTGAAGCAGCAAATGGACATTCTGGAAAATCACCTCTACACCTTGAATAGCCAGGGAGCGGTTTTCAGTTCGGCTGAGTTTACAATCTACGCCGGACAAGGGATTGCTTCGTTAATTGCCTCCAAAATGGAGACATTTACCCGACGTTCCGGTTCCCAGTCGCTCTACCGACTGCGTAGAACACAGGACGCCTCCCCCGTAGAGTTTTTGAACTATGTTAATGTCAATAACCTTGCGGCATTGATAGCGTTTCCAATGAAGCCAATTCCGGGCTTCCAACAAAATCGCAAGGTGATCTTCGGGGCGGATATCGCCGGGGACGCCGCTGATGACAAGAAAGCGATTAGCCTGGGACGTCTGATCCTTACGCACGAAACCAGAGTCCCTGTAAAACTCCCTTTGGCTGACCTGACGAGACATGCATTTGTGGCAGGAGTTACGGGTAGCGGCAAAACCAGTACGATCAAAAGTATACTGATGCAGGTATATAAGCAGAAGAAGCCCTTTTTGGTTTTGGAGCCTGCCAAGACGGAGTACAAATATCTGGATACGGCAATTCCTATGCTGAAAAGATATATCCTCGGCATTGAGGGGGCCTTCAGCCTAAAGATCAATCCTTTTGCCTTTCCTGAACATATTCACATCCAAACACACTTGGACCATTTGAAGTCGGTGTTTATCGCTGCATTTCCAATGTATGGGCCGATGCCGTATATCTTGGAGACAGCTTTTTATGATATTTACCGCCGTACAGGATGGGATTTCATTTCAGGACGGAATATTTATGAACTCGGTTTGCACAGGGATCAGCTGTTTCCTACACTGGAGGATTTAAATGGAGCTATTGATTCCGCTATCGAAGCAGCAGGTTATTCTGCGGAATTGTCCAGTGACCTTCGCGGCGCATTGAAGGTTCGGATCGGCAGTTTGTTGAGCGGTGCCAAAGGGAACATACTGAATTGCCGGAGTGGGATATCCATCAAAGAGCTGCTGCAGACACCGACCATCATTGAGCTGGAACATATCGGAGATGACCAGGAAAAAGTTTTCCTTATGGGGCTGCTGCTCATTTCAATCTATGAATACTATGTGTCCGAAGGTCTTCACAGCCAGGATCTGCAGCATCTGCTGGTAATCGAGGAGGCGCACCGGTTACTCGCAAATGTACAAGCCTCTGGCAATCAGGAGCAGGCTGACATGAAGGGCAAAGCGGTGGAAACCTTTAATAATATGCTCTCAGAGATCCGCACCTATGGTCAAGGCATGTTGGTTGCCGACCAGATTCCAAGCAAGCTCTCGCCGGATATTATCAAGAATACCAACCTCAAAATTGCCCACCGCCTGTTCGCCAAAGACGACCGTCAAGTTATCGGTGATTCCATCGGTCTCCAGGACAATGAAATGGATGAGTTGATCCGACTGAAGCAAGGAGAAGCGATTATCTTCCATGGCGATGTGGATACGGCCATGAAGGTGAAGGTTGACGTAGATGCGGCCACGCTGGCCTCCAACCGTAAGGATGTGCAGCGTCCGAATGTCACCTTGTTTAGTACGGAGGATTATCTGCTGCAGCAGGATGTTTTTATTGAGGATTGCTACAGGATGATTAATACCTGTCTGTTATTTCCTGAGTTGCAGTCCGCTGTAGAGCAGCGTTTGGCCGAGATGGCGGAAGAACGGTTTGGCCTGCTGCTGCAGTCTGCCAATCGGAATTACTGGTGGAGCAAGCTTTTGGAACGGTATTTCAGATCCAAGCTGTTTACCGAGCATATTCCGTATATAAAGCTTGTTCAATTAATCGAAGAAATAGAAGCAAGTACCGATCCGCTGGTCTATATGGTTCATAACATCAGAGGGCTGTTCCGAAGCAGAAGCATGGAACACCCGATGCATAAGTTCTCTGCGGTTTACGATAAATATCAGAGTTTTCGGTTCCTGCTGCCGATCAGCATTCAGGAGCTTATGAGCTTTATTGCCGCACAAAGTAAACCGGTGCACTATGAAAGTCTGCTGCTGGTCGATCAACTGCTGAAGAAAGCCAATTTGTCAGGACATATCCATACAGAGCTGATGAAGCCTGATCATCGCAAACAGTTGTGCTATGCAATGATGATTGCGGAATTTGGCGATCAGCTTGATCTGCTCGAGGTATTCTTCGGAGTAAAAAACTTAAGCCCCGAAGGATGGATCGAAAGACAAATATACTAAAATCCGAGACAGTTACTGTACAGCAAGCTTCCATCTTTCTTGTCTGCTGTAATTCATATAACTTAGGGCCCATGGTAAATTTTCGAATTCATCATGGACCCCTTTTTATTTATCCATTGAAGTTGAACCCATAATCTTAGCACTACACCGCTAAGATTGCAGTACCATCTTCCGATCACTGTTATTCCCGGATTTTTTGATTCCCTCCTGCAAAAGGAACATTGGGGAGGTAAACGAGACCACCCTGCTTCTCCAGACTAATTCTACACTCTTCGTTCTCTGTAAATGTTTAAGTTCATCTTATACAGTAAGATACTCAGCTCATGTTACAATGCCTAGGATCTTGCCAATGTTAGTGTATAGATCTCTATGGGAATATTGAGAGTCAAACCGGCATTTAAAATCACTCTCCCGCATGCATCCAGGGTGCTCCCTGTCGTATAAATATCATCGATTAGCAGCAATCGGAGTGGAGAAGAGTGTATTCTCAGACGATTAGGTGCTGCTTTTCCCATATAGATCTCCCTCAAGATATCCACTGTACCCCGGTTTATTGAAAAAGCCTCCTTCATGGTCTCGATCCGCTCACCGCGTGTCTTGAAGCTCTGCTTGGTGGTGTTGATGCGGCGCTGCAGCAGATCAACCACGGGTAGGCGGCAGGCTGCGGCGAGTCCGGCTGCGA
Organism: Paenibacillus sp. P13VS; assembly: GCF_015143645.1. Taxonomy (NCBI): domain Bacteria; kingdom Bacillati; phylum Bacillota; class Bacilli; order Caryophanales; family Paenibacillaceae; genus Paenibacillus; species Paenibacillus sp. P13VS. The sequence continues at coordinate 122,915 of NZ_WYEV01000005.1, forward strand.
GCCGCTCGGCCTGGTTGAAGCCGCGCTCGGCAAGGCGTTCGCTGCTGACGGGGACGTAAGTCACCGCGTCAGGCCGCCATCGCGGCTTAGGGCTTTGGAGCAGCGACTGCGTATAGCGTGTCGCTGCTTGGGGTTGGTCCCGCACAACTGTTGATGTGTGCGGGCTAGATGGTTGAACGCGCGCATAAGTTGTGGCGCGAGGGCTCGGTGGATGTATGCTGACATCCACCGGAGGTAAAGCAGAGGTGGCGGGATGAGCCACGGGAGCTTGGGTTTCTTTTGTCACACCCAAACTCAGTTCTTCACTCATGGCTTGAAAGGCTTGAATGAGAAGCGACGTTAACAGCGGCGCGTAGCGTTCATGGCCTCTGAATTTGTACATACCGATCCATTCTTTCATAAGGGCATTGTACTGGACGGCACTGCGGTTGCAGATGAACGAGCGGTTCTGCATATGTGGACGGATACAGTCCGGACAACCGACAGCTCGGCCACAGCGCTGACAGCGGATGGAGCGAATCCAAGGAATCTGCTCCACACAGCGCGTACAAATCCCTGGGTAGGTTGGAGATAGTACGGCACGGGTGCCACAGGTCAGGCAGGTTGAGCCAGGCGGGGCGAACAGGTTATGTATGCGATGGGCCAGTTGGTGAACAAAGTCGGTTATATCGTTAAATCGATTGAGCATTGCGCCGTAACCTCCTAGGGTGGAATGGATTTATGGTTGGTTCTGCTCGTGCAGGTAGCCCTTGCGATGTGCAATGGTGTTCATTTTCCGGATCTGTGCCACCGCCTTGACCTGAGATCGTGTGCGCCGGGAGGATGCAAAGACGACTCTGCCTGCCGGATCATCCATGGATCGCCCTGCTCTGCCCGCCATCTGTACCAGGGAAGCCTCATCGAAGAGCCCATTATCCGCATCCAAAATAAATACGTCGCTGCGTGGAATGGTCACTCCCCGCTCCAGAATGGTGGTCGTTACCAACAGACGGATGTCTCGTTCGCGGAATGCCATCACTTTGCTCGCCCGGTCCGTATCTTGGGATGATGTCCCTTCGATATGGATTTGGGGGAATATACGGCGCATCAGGTCAACAAATGCCTCAATCTGAGCAATGCGCGTTACAAATACAAACACCTGCGCTTCACGCTGCAGAGAGGTTTGGATGCTACTCTTCAAAGTGGCGGGAAGACTGCGCTTTTTAATGCATTCAGCAACAGTTGGCATCTTGATTAATTGAGGCACAGGCAAAGGATAGCGGTGAAAGCGTACCGGCACTCTGGCATGGGTGAGCTTACCCTGTGCCACTTCTTTTTGTAGCCGGGCTGGTGGGGTAGCAGACAAATATATGAAATTCCCATCGGACTTGCATGAAGCTGCTGCGGCATGAGCGAGCATGGGATCATTGTGATAAGGAAATGCGTCGAGCTCGTCGATAATAACCAGATCAAACCCTTGGTAAAAACGCATCAACTGGTGCGTGGTCGCGAGGGTGAGCTGTGCGTCTTTCCACCGTTCGGTGCTGCCTCCGTACAGGGTAGCCAGCGTAACGTCAGGGAAGGCTTTGGCCAGACGTGGCGCCAGCTCCAGCACCACGTCTCTCCGCGGCGTGGCGACAAGCGCTCTCCCTCCGCGCTCCACGGTGTGCTGGAGCAAGGGGAAGATCATTTCCGTCTTGCCGGCCCCGGTCACGGCCCACAGCAAGAAACGTCCCGGCCCGTCCTCTGCGGAGGTAGGGCGGGACAAATACGCCAGCGCCGCAGAAGCTGCCGCGCTCTGCGCTGCGCTTAGCCCCCACCGGGCAAGTACGCCGCCGGTGGGGAGAGCGGCCGTGCCCCGCACGGCCGCAGGCGCTGCACTGCGCAGCAGCAGCGCACAGGCACGGCTGCGCCCCAGCGCGAGGCAAGCCTCGCAGTAGGCGCACGCCGCCAGGCCGCAGGCAGCGCAGGGCACGCGCTGCCTGGCAACGCTGCCGCACCGGCGGCAGCGGGGCGCGCCATGCGCGCTCAGCCACGCGGGCCGGCGGCGCGTGGGCAGTTCCAGGGCGGCTGTGATGCTCAGCCGCCCGTGAAGGCGCTCGAGCTGCGCAGCCGCGCGCCAGGAGGCCAGCTGCGGGACGGTGTCCGCCAGCAGCGCCTCTGCCTCGGCCGCCAGCAATGGGCGGCCGCGAAGCCGCTCAGCCAGCACAGCCGCTCCCCGCTCCAGCTGAGCCCACGCATCGGCGGGATAAGCAGTAGCAATCCCGCCCAACCCAGCTCCCCTGGAGGCAGCAGCCATCCCACTTGTCCCAGGCCTATGTTCTGCGGCAGCTATCCCCGCTTCTCCCCCCAAACCTGCACCTTCTCTTCTGGCTGCTTGTTCTCCCGACAGCTTGTCATACTCCTCCACTTTACGGCGCATATATGCCAACCAATGTCCCTCATTCCACTGATCCATTCCGCGCTCCGGCTCAAAATGTTCAACCAGCCAAGACGCCTGACTTAGCGGCATCGCTTCATCCAACAACAACCAGCTCAGCACCTTCTGACCACTCGCTCCTTCCAACCACCAAGTGACATCCACCCGCAGATCCAAGGACAATAACATGTTCCACCTATCCCTTACTTGACATACATAAAGCGCAACTCTCATCCAATCCCCTCCCAAACTTAATAATTTCTAGAAACGCAAAAAAAGCACACGCTTACCCGGCTATCTGCCGGAGCATGTGCTTCATGTCCTGATTTCATCCAATGTCTTATCTTATTGTCTTTTTACTATATCAATTGCTCCAGTGCAGGACAAGCTTTGGGAAATTAAAATTCAGGTTTTAGGCCCATTTTACCAATTTAACGAATACCCCAAATCAATCTTATAAAATGCGAAACTTTTCCCAATCGGTACCGTCTATACTTTTAAGTTAAGATGTACGGTTTCAAATCGCTTCTTACTTCAAACTCGGCAGCCGGACATTCAAACAATAACCATAGATTGCATAAAAACCCATTTTTAATTTAACAGCAGACTTGGCTACAATGAACAAAAAAGATTACAGCTATGCTGTAATCTTCATGTGGATCTATGGAAACCAATTCGATTCAGGCTTTAAATAAAATTAATGCTCTGGCTCACGCAGATCAATCAATCGAAACGCACGATCTCCATTTGGTTTCTGACGTTCCATATCGGGTGGTACGGTTGCCAGGTATGAAGGCTCCATCCCCTGCTTGCGCATCAGCTTTTCAATAATCCGAACCGTTTCCGATTCCATTCGATCAGCAACAACTGTCAATGTGAAGCTCTTTCCACGGTAAAACAGCTCCCGGCAAAGTGCTCTTACAACGCCTTCGATCCGCTGTTCCTGATTCGAAGGAATGAGCAGAATCTGCTCGTAACCCTCGGGTTCCGGACGAGAAAGATGACGCTGGTGCATGGCATGAACGGCCACTGCCGCCAGGAAGTATATGAGCAGAATCATAGTCAAATGAGCAACCATGGCAACTGCACCTCCTCGGAAGGTCATGCTCACCCATGGCGAACATCCCTGTATACGACAGTATATGCCGTACTCCCGAAAGGGTTACACCTGCACATTGCAAGCGCCATATTTCTTTTGGCTGACATCCACCAAGGAAACGACAGGCCAGGTCATTCATCCATACTCATACCAAGCTTGAGCAATTGTTCCTCACGATTCCACACTCTGTTCCTATGCAGTGATAAAGTCCATTAACCCGCAGACCAATCCGGGCAATCGGGAAGGGTGCGAGTGAACAGATATCTATGATACCATTCTTATTTTATTAACAGGACATCTTATACTTGTATTAGAGCGTAACCCAACCATACTTGATCGAGTTGATAACGGCTTGTGTACGGTCGTCCACTTCCATCTTCTGCAGAATGCTGCTGACATGGTTTTTCACCGTTTTTTCACTGATGAACAGGAATTCACCAATCATTTTGTTACTCTTACCTTCAGCCATCAGACGAAGCACTTCTGCTTCACGACGAGTGAGCGGATTGTTATCGCCAGCGACAAATTTAACCCCAGCTTCTTTTGAAGCACCCTCGCTCATCGCACCTGTTTCATTAAGATACGTCATACGACGCAGCTGCATGATCAGTTTGCCAGTTACTTTAGGGTGAATGAACGCATGCCCCTCATGAACGGAACGAATCGCATTGATTAGGGATTCAGCTTCCATATCCTTCAGCAAGTATCCGTTGGCACCTTTACGCAAAGTCTCAAATACATAACTTTCATCATCATGAATGGATAGAATAATGACTTTAACGTCCGGGAACAGCTCACGCAGTTTCTCCGTCGCTTCAACCCCGTTCTCCACAGGCATGTTGATATCCATCAGAACGATATCCGGCTTCTCCTGGTTGCAGAATTCAAGCACCTGAATCCCATCGCCACATTCGCCGATGACCTCAATATCGTCCTCCATGTTCAAAATGCGTTTTAGCCCTTCACGGAACAGCTGATGATCGTCAGCCAAAAGAACTTTAATTGATGTATTACCAGTATCACGGTTTTCCATCCTGCTACTCCTTTCCCTTATCCACGTTTGTCGGGATATGAATCACGATTTTGGTTCCTTGATTTTCTGCGGATTCAATCTCTATTCTGCCTTCCAGCAGTTCAACCCGTTCTCTCATCCCAATCAGACCGAAATGGTTGTGATCCTTGCTTTTCTTCGCAAGAAGCTCCGGTTTGAAGCCAAGCCCATTGTCCTGAACGACAATTTTAACGAGCTGAGCCTGGTATGTAATTTCCACTACAACATGAGTGGGATAAGCATGCTTTGCAGCATTGGACAGACCCTCCTGCACGAGACGGTAGATTGCAGCCTCCATTGCAGAAGACAAGCGGTGTTCCTTGCCTCTTGTTTCAAAAATCGAGCGAATTTTTGTTTTTACTTCAAAATCCTGCACGTATTTCCGAAGCGTTGGAATCAATCCCAAGTCATCCAGTGCCATAGGACGCAAATTGAATATTACTTTTCTCATTTCTTCAAGACTGGAACGAACCTGGCCTTTCAAATCTATTATTTCGGCCTGGACCATCTTAAAATCCTGCTTAATAAGCATTCTTTCTACAATTTCCGTCCTAAGTACTAGATTAGCGAGCATCTGCGCAGGCCCGTCATGTATCTCACGAGCAATACGCTTCCGCTCTTCTTCCTGGGCCAAAATTATTTTCAAACCAATCATTTGTCGATTCTTGGCGGATTCAATGATCCGGGTCACTTGACCCAGCTCCCCCGACAAGTACTCCAGTACGACCCCCATCTGCGAACCAATCGTTTCGGCACGCTCCACAGAAGCCTCCACATTTTTGGCACGCTTCTGCAGATCATCCCGACGGGCCTTCAGATACATTTCCTTCTCACGATAAATCATCAGGTCCAGCTGCAACTGCGTCGCTTTCTCATACGCCTGCTTGATATCATGCTCGGAATAACGGACGAAGTCACGGCTAACCTCAGTCAGACGGATCCGGGAGCGGCGGTAGTTGAGCTCCAATTGATCTACTTTCTCGATCGTTTCCGCCGTCTCCTTCAGAACCGACTTCAACTCCTCATTTAGAGTTTTTAGCTCCTCACGGGTTGAGTCCATGATTTCGAACATTTGATATTTGCTGTTTTCCATGACTTGTATGGCGTTTTTAATGACGCGGTCTATGGCATCGGCTTGTAAATCCACGTTAGTTCGACTCCATTTCTATCGTTTCCGGTATATATCATACCATATCACGATGAGATGGTAACGGTCTTCGTTTTCTGTTCCCATTTTACAGTCAATCCAAGCTGCTCGGAAACGAGTCGAAGAGGGACTAAAGTCCTACCTCCGGATACATATGGGGCTACTGTTGCGCTCTGTCTTTTTCCATTCAAGATGAATTCTTTCTGTCCCACGACCAGATCAATCAGTTTCCCCCCGCGAATAACGGTGATCCGCTGATTTTTGCTATCCCAGCTTGCCTGTCCGCCAAAGGCATCCAGTACATGCTTGATTGGGACATATGTTGTACCGTTTTTCAGTACGGGTGCTGCATCAATTGCCTTTTTCGTTCCGTTCACGGTCATCGACTTCTGCCCAAGTACCAGGGAAGCTGTTCCTGTAGGCAGTCCCACTTCACTGGATTTCGATGGCATAGTGAAGGCAATGTTATCAAATCCAACGGTACCTGTCATGGCGCGCTCATCCTGACCCTCTTCTACATTGACTACATAGACACGTTTCAGCTTGGCTGGATAAGAAATATTCAGACCGCTCAGGTCCACGTTCACTTTTTTCCAACCGCTCCAGTCAATGGCCTTCGCAAGATCGGCATATACGGTTTTTCCATTGGCATCCGTAAACTCTGCTCGGAGCCAGTTCAGGCTCTTGTCACCCATTACATCCATCGACATGGACGTTGCGGCTGAAGATACTTCTCTGCCTGTTGTCCCGTTCAATTGGGCATATGCATACATTTTCCCTGTACCTGCAGTCATGTCGTAGCTCAGCTGAAGCACTTTGGAGCCAGCCTTTTCACCTGTACCCTCGGTTACGGCTGCTGAACCAGTTACGCCAGAGGCGTTCGTTGTAAAGTTGATCGGATAACTTACATTCTCGAAGTTCTCCCAGGTGGTTTCGCTGTCAGCAGCCGTAAGAACAACGACCGTACTGTAGCCGTCATAACGACCGATTGCATATCCAACCTGTGCTCCTGAATTTACAGAAGATACTGTTAATTGATCACCAGTCACTTTACCTTTGAATCCGATAAATTCCCATGTCAGCGAATCAGCCGGAACGGTTACACTTTGCCCATCTTTCGTCTTCGCAGTTACAGGGATCGACATGGTCGCTCCCGCTTTCAGCGAGCCAAGGCCAGAACCCGCAGTCAGAGAGGATAGCTCGCTTCCACCGAGCACCGTTACTTTAATGGTAGAAGATGCCCCGTTGCTTGTTGCTGTGAGCGTAGCCGTTCCTGGTTTAACCCCCTTGATCACACCATTACTTACGCTGACGATACCATTGTTGCTTGATTTCCAGGTCAGCTTGATGTCTCCGGTCGCAATCGGGTTGTAATACGTGTCATATCCTTTGGCTGAATACTTGCCCTCTTGTCCTATCAGCAGCGTTTGGCTGCCACTTACAGCGAAGCCTTTCAGCTTGCCTTCCGGAGCGGTAGAGAATACACCTAGCGTGTTTACGACCTGACGCTGCTCTGTGCCATATTCTGTGTTGAACGTGAGACTTGCATTTTCTTCCCCAAGCGGACGTGTCACCATGGTAGTGGAGCCGCCGCCGTCCAGGTTCATGCCTTTCCATACGCCGATACTGGTCATGAAGGATTGCATTTCAGTCAGCGACATGCCGCTGCTATTACTGTTTTTCTCTGCCGCAATAATATAGACATATCGACCATCCTGAGAATAGCCTACCGCAGTTCTCGCACGAATACCTCCAATACCGGAAGAGGCGATATCACGGGAGAACGTAGCTGCTTTACCTCCATTGACAAGGATGGTATGACCACCAATCATCATCTCGAGATTACTCGGATCAACCGATTGTCCGGTTGTTTTGGCTACGAGTTTGTAGTCCGCACTGAGCGTCTGTCCCACAGAGAGATGGGTCATAATCCAGGCAGCCGCTGTTCCGTGTGCACGCAAAATGTACCCGTCTTCCGGCACCGTCATGTTCAATGCTTTTTTGTCAGAAATTTGCGTAATGACGCCGTTCTGCACCAGCACCTCTGTCGGGGTGGTAGAAGGATCGTTCGGACGTTTGGTTGATGTCCAGGCTGATGTATAAATATACATCGAGTTGGCATGACTGTATTTGACCGAGCCTGACTCTACCGTGTAATCCTCCTTGTTCATTCCGCGCAGCGCAAACGTTGAACCGTCATCAGCCTTCACTGTACCGTCGAAGGAGTATTCATCGATCATTGGTTTGCCATCCTTAGTCACGGTGAGAGCATACATGCCCGTTAGTTCCGAAGGTGTGGAGATCAGAACCCCGTCAGAGACCTGTCCACCAATGGGAGCAAGCTCCCCGGATACGTTAAAATAATCACCGTTCACGGCAGCAACTGCACCATTTTCCTTGGCCATGCCGCCTGTGCTTTGTTTACTGTTTAAGTTGCCGCCCTTACCTGTCATCACATCGAGTTTCACATAAGGGTTTTGCAGATCTACCTGAATTACGTCTGCCAGCACATTCACTTTCGTGCCAGATCTTGTGGTTGTATATTTGTATTTCATGAGCTTCGCGCCGGAAGTCAGAATTTCCTCACTTAACTTGCTTGTACTTGTAGATGCTGCAGCAGCTACCGACTGCCACGTCGTTCCCGACCAGACCTGCTGCCCTGCTCCCAAGACCGGTGCAATCCAGATCACACCTGCCAGTGTCACAATTGCCCATTTCTTCGCCTTGCTGCCTTTAACGTCTTCCAGCTGTTTCCCGTGTTTCCCCAGCATGTTTGAAACGTCTCTCCCATCTTGTATATCAATCTTAGACATCACGTGTCCTGCCGCCAGATGGCAGAGAACAGCCAGATCCCTAGTATACTCTACTATTAATAGACTGCTTTTCGTGGAAAAAGTTACGCCCGCAGCCAACTTTGAGGGTATTCCGCACAAAAAAAGACCCCAAGCATGGCATGGAATTGCCACACTTAGAGTCACATGTTAAATCATAGATTATAGTTTATACTGCTACTAACTTGGAAAAAAAGAGAAAATCAATCCGATAAACTGTCACTCTCCATATTAACTAGATAGAACAGTCTAATCCGACTCGGATTACAGATAACCCAATTTGTTCAGGACACGTTTCAACATTACTGCTGCTTGTGCACGTGTTGCATTACCTTGTGGTACAAACGTCTTCGATGTCATTCCCTGAATAATGCCTTCCTGTACGGCCTTAGCAACAGAATCCTTGGATTGAATCTTGTTACTATCCTTAAACTTGGACAGTGTTGATGCTGCCGAAGTTTTGAGTACGGTTGGCTGACCTGCATAATCCAAAGCCCGAACCATCATAATGGCCATCTGCTCACGAGTCACGAGGCTATCCGGTTTGAAAGTACCGTCCGTATTACCAGTAACGATACCCGCTTTAGCCGCTGCACCAATATATGCACCTGATATATCACCATAACGAACATCCTTGAATTGTTGAGCACTAGCATAGTCGCCTGGCAACCCCAACCCTTTTGCCACTAAAGTAGCAAATTCTGCTCGTGTTATTTGCTGATCAGGAACATACAAGGTTCCATTTTGTCCATTGATAATCCATTTTGCAGACAACTCACCAATGACGTCCTTAGCCCAGTGTGAAGCAGTATCCCGATATGAAACGGGATGGGATGCAGCCACAATAGCCTGATTGCCTCTCAGTTGTCCTGTTATAATAACCGCTCCAGTTGCATTGGAGAAATGATGAGGAATATTAGCCAGAGCTGAAGTACCTTGATCAATGTAGACCAGACCCGTAGCCGGTCCCGTTGTCGTTGAAGGCAACCTGAGTGCAATTGAACTCTTCACCAGTTGTTCTGCACGCTGGCCACTGTAGCCATTATATGCTGATAGATAAACATCCGTAATGTCAGATACTCTTTGTGCTCCAGCAGATGCAAGCATACCGTCCATTGTACCGGAGACCGTTACAGGAACCGATTCGAGTTGAACATAAAAGTATGAAGAGCCCGAACCTGCATTCACGCTTTGAGAAATACTGGAAGGACTCAAATCCGACAAAGGCACTGACCACAGACGATCTCCATATTTCACCCCAATAAATGAAAAACGTTCACGGGAAGCGATTTCTGTTAGCTTGTCTATTGGAAATCCTACATAAGCTGATGCTTCTGTTGAAGGAACTTCAAATACGACCATTCGACTTGAATTGTTGCTTAAGCTTGCATATTGAAAAGCCTGATTTAGCTTGCTAGCATCCACATTAAACTGACGGGTAGAGCGACTATTGCGCGACTGGGCAGAAGTTGTTGTCGCTGCTTCCGTGCTCATGACATACATGGACTGGTTAAAAGCCGATGTGTCCGATACGGTTAGCCATGATGGCAGATTGCCACTTAAATTTCCAGTATTGGTAGTTGAACCTGTGCTTTGAGTCTGACTAATCGATAAAGGTCCAAATGCCTCAACAATGACGTTATCAAGCGTACGCAGCGGGATTATCCCTGGTGCATAACTTACCGTTCCTGATTGGCCGTTGGTGCCCGAGCTGGACAACTTCAGAGTTAGGGTTGTACCAGTTGATGCTGCAGAAACCACACTTACCTGTGAGCCCCCTAACTGTACACCGAATTGAGATGGGGTAAGCAGCGTCTGTGACTGTAGAGATTCTCTAAAAGTAATAGTTAGGGTATCCCCTTGCAATATAGCTGATTTCACCATACCATTACCAGCTGTGTAGCTTACAGGTGTTAAGTTGATATAACCAGCAGGATTCCCGTTTAGGTCTGTCAAACGCAATGCACCAGGTACATAAGAAAGTGTTACATTCTGGTTCGTACCTACGGCTGAAGCCAAAGTCAGCGTGACGGTTTCATCTTCAATATCCGTGTCGTTTACAAATAAAGGTTTACCATCTACAAGGACAGAATACTGGCTTTTTAACGGTTTGTTGGTTGTTCTAAGTGGCTCGTTATAACGAATCCATAGCTTGGAGCCACTTATTTCGGCACTCTGAAATTCAGGCGCCTTGGTATCGATGCTATTCCGAACATAGAAGCCGCTGAATCCCGCAAGAGCTTGTCCCCGACTGTCTTTTACAGGAGAAGAGCCAGGTGCATACGAAACACGAACCACTTCCCCATCAGTAATGGAACGGCTCAGATTCAATGTCACCATTGAACTATTAGTTAAGGATATGCTGTTAATTCCTACCGAAGACTGGTTTGCAGTCACACTAAATTGTGACACCGCATCACTGGAGTTGATATATACTGTCTCCGGGTAGTATAGATTAATTGTACTGTAATATACAGTACCTTCCCGTGGTTTGGACATGACGGAGTCCAGTGTATTTTCCACATCTCGTGCTGCGAACGAAGCAGCCGGGTTCAGGGAAGCATCCTGTATAGGACGCAGTCCAGGCGTATACCCAATCCGGACAACCTGCCCTACAGCTACACCTGTATCAAGTACGACATATACACTATCTCCTGATACATATGCAGTGCTGACATTACGTGCTTCCCCATTTACTGTTACGGTGAAGCTGCTATAAGCTGGATTCGCACTGAACAAACTTTCATCGTAAGTAAGTCTAATCGTATTGTTACTATACATCTTAACTGTTTTCAGAACCGGGGCCGTAGTATCTCTGCTAAGCGTCTTAAAGCCCCATGAACTGGTACCTGTCAATCCTGTAAAGAGGTTACCAGCCTTGTCCCTAAACACATTTGCCGGAATATCTACATAATAATTCGTGTTGCTTTCAAGAGCACTCTGCGGAACAATTCGCAGCTGTCTATTGTTTGAAGGGTTAATGGTTGTTGTTACAGCTACGGTTCCACCATTGGCCTTCCTCAACGTTGCATTGCCTGGATAATTGGTATCAAGCTCTTTATTAAATGTAACCGTTAGTTCTCCCGTCAAAGGTGCATTTGTCGTACCGTTCGTTGGGGAAACAGATGATACGGTGAGAGCCGTAGGATCCGAAATGACGCCAAAACCCCACTCGGTTCCTGTAATTCCACGGGTGTCGTTCCCCAGTTCATCCCATAAAAGACCTTCTGGCATAACAACATAATATGTGCTGCTGCTATTCCAGTTTTTTTCTGGATCAATCACAATGGAATTCGTCCCCAAACCATTAACACGTGGAGAACCTGCATTCACAGGTATTTCCTCATATAATGTAGTCCCTTGAAAAATCTGCAGTTTCCCAGCACCTGCAAAAACCTTTTTATCAAATGTCATCGTTATATTAGATGAAGGTGATACCTGCATTGCTGCATTCGCAGGAATCTTCTCTACCAATGATGCTGTGCCTACACCTTGTGTATGGAACGTCCATTCTTTGCTCAGTCCGTTGAAAACAGTATTATTCTCATCCGCGTATACAAATGAATTTTTATCAATTTGAACATAGTATGTTCCTCCTGGCAGAGGAGCATGATTAATCGTCACTTTTCTCCCTACATCCGGAACACTGGCGTCATCTGGTGTAATGCTAATATTACTTGATTCCGTTGGGTCCACTAAGATAGGTGGAATTACCTCCGTATCATCTGACACACGTTTTATTGATATGTATCCACTGGCAGTCCCCGCTGCTTTTCGAACAGGTTGGCCAAATTCGATCTCCAATGGGGCTGCTCCATTTACGTTCTTTTCCCCTGCCACAGGTAACGTTGCCGTGACCCCTAACGTAGTTAAGTCATCTGCTGCATAAGCAGTGTTTTCCACTCCAAGCAGACCTGTTAGCAAACCTTGGGCAGTTAATAGTACGATTAAAAGCCCGATTGTACTTTTCATGGCCATTCGTTTCAAACGCACCGATTCGTCCCCCTCATCTAATATTTCTTCTCCTGTCTCTAATGAACAGACCTCATTATGTATGTCGGTTAGAACAGACATTTTATTTAGCCAAAAGGGAATAAAAGGAATCTTATTTCGTTTATAAAACCTCCTACTTAGCCAACTACTTATGTACGCAAAAAAGCCCCTGATTCCTGATCGGAACCAAAGGCTTTGATCTATCGCAATGAAACTTACAGACCCGCTTGAGCTTTCAAAGCATCTGCTTTGTCCACTTGCTCCCAAGGTACATCCAAGTCAGTACGGCCGAAGTGACCGTAAGCAGCCGTTTGTTTGTAAATGGGGCGACGTAGATCCAACATACGGATGATGCCAGCCGGACGCAGATCGAAGTTGTTACGTACCAACTCAACCAGCTTCTCTTCGCTGACTTTGCCAGTTCCGTATGTATCCACGTTGATCGATACCGGGTTGGCTACACCAATCGCATAAGCGAGCTGGATTTCCACTTTGTCTGCAAGACCTGCAGCAACGAGGTTTTTCGCTACGTAGCGAGCCGCATAAGCAGCGGAACGGTCTACTTTTGTTGGATCTTTACCGGAGAAAGCACCACCACCGTGACGTGCATAACCGCCGTAAGTATCTACGATGATTTTACGTCCAGTCAGGCCTGCATCTCCTTGAGGTCCGCCAATAACGAAACGTCCTGTTGGGTTGATGAAATATTTAGTCTGCTCATCCAGCAATTCAGCTGGAACAACAGGCAGGATAACTTGTTCTTTAATGTCTTTTTGAATCTGCTCAAGGGTAATCTCTTCAGCGTGCTGAGTGGACACCACAATTGTATCGACACGAACGACTTTGTCGCCGTCGTATTCGATCGTTACTTGAGTTTTACCATCCGGACGGAGGTAATCCAGTGTACCGTTTTTACGTACCTCAGCGAGGCGGCGTGCAATACGGTGGGACAATGCGATTGGCAATGGCATGAGTTCTGGTGTTTCATTCGTTGCAAACCCGAACATCAGACCTTGGTCACCCGCACCGATGTTTTCTGTTTCGCGAGCGACTTGAGCCGGATCACGGTTCTCCAGTGCTGCGTTAACCCCTTGCGCGATATCCGCAGACTGCTCATTCAGAGAAGTCAGAACAGCACAAGTGTTGTAGTCAAAACCATATTTGGCACGTGTGTACCCGATTTCCTTAACCGTGTTACGTACAATGGCCGGAATGTCTACGTATTCAGAAGCTGAACTGATTTCACCGATGACAAGCACTAAGCCTGTAGCCACGGAAACTTCGCACGCTACGCGAGCGTTTGGATCATTCGCCAGAAACGCGTCCAATACGGCGTCCGAGATCTGGTCGCAAATCTTATCCGGATGTCCTTCGGTTACAGACTCCGATGTGAATAGATGTCGGCCTTTAACAGACATGAAGTTTCAACCTCCCATAACTAGTAGTATGGCGATTGCCCGAACAAAACATTTACGGTGATTCGTTCACTGTACCCTCGAAAGCTTTCCGGGCGGAATAAGGACGCAGGGTCCGCAGTTACGAAGATAAGGATTTTTCAGGTAATTGCCTTAACAAAAAATCAACCTTTTCCTCCTGGAAAAGGTTGCATACCTCAAATGCCATCTTATCGCATTTGTCAAGCCGTGTCAAACCATGTGGGATAAGGAAAAACCTTATAATAACTGCTTTTCTGCCTGACGAATCAGCCTTTTCGTGATCTCGCCACCAACCGATCCGTTCTCACGGGATGTCAGATGGCCCCAGCCTTTGTATTGACCATAGGAATGATCACTCACTGCGCCAAGCTCAGAACCAAACTCAGTATCAGCACCAGCAAGGGCACTTTGACCATACCCTACATTTAGACCAAATTCGGCAGCAATCTCATATTTCATCTGATCCAGCATCTGACGACTTTCCGGTACCACTCTGCGGTTACTTCTAGCCATGATTCCTGCACCTCCGTTAATTGGTTTTGTACAATTATAGAGTGAGCAGGAACCCTCATGGCTAGCCGTATAAATGTTTGTTAGAACTGGTTAATCTACACATATGAAATGAATAAAAATGCGAATAAATGCATAACCTATTTCAAAGTGTATCCGCCGCGAACCATAACCGTCAGGCTGTACTTGTTCCCATCCAATACCGTTATGCCCCGTCCATCCCTTGGAAAAGAGAGCAGGTGATTGGTCGGCGCTGCCTGTCCATTCGTCAGGTCAACCCCATCCGTCAGATCAGCTACACCGTTCGTACCTTCACTGACGATCACAGCCTTGCCGCTGCGTACGATGAACTCCGCGCCAGAAGCACCGATCAGCTGTTGACCCGGCTTCACGGTAACGATCTCTACCGCATCAGATGCTCCGGATACGACCGGTGGAAGCGAGGTGTCACCACCTGTACTGCCTGTCCCGGTAGATCCGCTATTACTGCCTGCGGAGCTTCCCGATCCGGCATTAGTCCCTCCGTTTAAAGCCTTTTGAATCTGTTGATCTACATAACTCTTCGTCACAACCGGATCATCCGCTGTGCCTGGTTGACTGGTTCCTGCACCGATAGCTGTGTTGCTGTATACAGACCCAACCCACACGCCAACACCAATAGCCAGCGCAGCCAGGGATACTTTCATATAAGGTTTCATTGCTTTGTTTCCTCCTCTGGTAATCTATCTATTATTTACTATAGAGAAAAATACCCAGTGCGACAAGCAAAACCTCGCTCCCATGGATTTGGAAGCGAGGTTCTCTAGTAGATTATACGAGATAAATGGTTCAAAACTTACCTAAAATCTTCTGGTTCTTCCTTTGGTAGCTTAGTCAGATCGTATCCATATCCCTGTTCAGCTAGGCGAATACGCTGTCCTTGGAATTGGTCATATACGGTTAAGCGATACGAACCACCACGCAATTTCTCGAAGAAGCTGTCTTCTATACTCCAGCTTAACGTTTGATTGGTACCAGCCTTCAGATCCGTTCCTATGGCCAGCTCTTTCTCGAATGTTTTACCAGCCTGATCAGTTAATGTAAGAATGAGTTTGTGTTCATTCTCACCCATCTCAATCTCTTCATTACGGGACAAGCTGTAATTCATCTCTACCTGAACTGAAGAACTGCCTGCCAGATATGCACGCACACTGTTCGCAGTGAATGTATATGGATACAGATCAATATTAGTTAATGTGCCCAATACATTAATAGACGTTGGCGGCACCTCAAAGGCTAGGGCATTCACATAGGCAGTTGCCTCACCTTCACCCGTAACAAACTTGCTATCCGCAATGCCCTCTCCCACAATCAGACGCATATCCGAGAATGTGCCTGATTTCGGAACCTTGGCCCAGAACGTAACAATCGACTTTTGCCCAGGTCCAGGCAATCGTTCAGATTGTTTGGCGGTTGCTCGGTAATATTGACCGTCCGAGGTTTTGAAGTATCCGACCAGCTTGCCAAGACCGCTCTGACGGAGCGATTTATTGGTCATCTCGAATTCGGTATACACAATATCTGATGAAGTGCCCGGATAACGAATGGTTCTTCGCACACCCATCTCCGTCTCTTTATCCGCTGTACCGGACGTATATGTCTTACCTGTGCCTACATAAGAAATCGGCTGAATCAGCCCTGATGTATTCAACGTAATCCATTCATTTGTTTCTTCTTCACTGACTTTCTCAATTAAACTTACTTCCAGTCGGCTCATACGAAGCTCAGAAGGAATCTTGGTTAACAGATAGGCTTCTGTCGTCATACCCGCTCCCAACAATTTGCCGCTCTGCGTGTAGATCAGCTTCTTGTCTCCATCAACTTGAGCGGAGTCAATGGTAAACATGGCTTCCAGCTCAGGTAACTGTACTGTTTTGGAGCCTGCATTACGGATGGTAACTTTGGCTGCGACAATATCACTGTCCAACCAAGGCAGACGCTGTAAAGACCCTAGAGAAACACCAAAGGTTCCTTTATTGTTTTTAATCACACTTTCTGTAGTTAACCCATCACCACTGGAAGCTGCTTGCGGGATGGCATAAACACCAACAGGGTAGGAAAATTCAAAGCTATTAGATGGAGTCGTTGATTCTGTGCTTTCGCTTTTATTCAGCGGACTCATCGCGTACAGCTTAATCTTGCTTGTATCTCCGTCTCCTTGAAGACTCGTATTAAGCTTGATCGTTTTAATATCTCCAGGATTCAGCTTAAGAGCATCCAATGCTTTTGTTTCTATTGGATACACAGTTCCATCTGCGGTACGGACCTCAAAAGTATATGTTGGTACTTTGATCGCTTTCTTACCTTCATTCTTAAGCACCAGCTGCATGTTGAGATCGTATGCTCCATCATCTACTCGGACCTTGGCAGACTCTAGAAGTGTGGACAACCGCTGTCCTTCAACCGATATGATATTCGGCTGATTCGCAGCCACCTCTACGTTCGTTTTACTGGCTTCTGGCAGTTGTAATGCAGCAACAGGTAGTACCGTTTTCTCCTCACCCTGTTCTTCAACTAGAAGGAGTTCCGATTTTTGCAGTTTAACTGAAGTTGGTAGTGATGCCATTAAGCTGAGGGCTTTATTCGCCTGAGCCTGAATGCTCACACTTGTACTATCCTTATCTGGAGTAAGCGGATAATTGGTTCCGCTCGGTGTACGCAAAATCCACTTGATGTTCGGGTTTTCAAGCAATTTATAACTAATATTGTTTAAATTCACACCAATTTTCACATACTGATTCTTATCTTCCCCTGGGAATACCTTAATACCAGCGACCTTTACCTTTACAGCTGAGTCACTAAGTCGAACGGTTTTCGTTTTCCCTACGGGTGTCGTAATACTATAGGAAGCGGGCACATTAAACTTACCCAGCGTTCGTTCATAATTCGCTTGACTGAAATCCCATTTAACGATCAGAAAATTCAGATCGCTCAGCTTAACTTCACGTCCAACTTTCATAACGTACGTTAGATCTACGGTAGATCCAGGGGCAACGGTTTTCTTCTCCTGATCCTTCGCAATCAGTTTAGGTGAGAAAAGCGTTCCGCCTTTTGTTTTCACTTTGCTCCAGTAATCCAGCATCACCGTTGGTGTGCTGTCATTATTTTTATAAGTCAATGTATACGTAACCACGTTGCCATCATCCTGAGACAGAATGTTCACATCCGTTAGTTTCACGGTGCTGCGTGAGGTTACTTTAACAGGGGATAAGTTACTTAGTGTATGTACAGCCTTGTTCGTTGTTGTTGCTTTCTTCGTTGAGGTGTTGTTTGAACTGTTGGCTGACGTTTTATTGGTTGTGCTCGCTGCCATCGCAATTCCAGCGGTTGAGCTAATCAACATGGCGCTGACGAGTAAACTTACAAACATTTTTCTTCGATTCACTTCCAAACCTCCCATAAGTTGCTTGTTGCACTTATAGTATAAACGTTTAATAGGGAGAGAAAGTTACGATGTTGTTGTGTTTTAATCTCCTGAATTAAGCCAATCGACTAACTAGATCCATAAATTAGTTCTTCGAAAAATAAAAAACCAACCCAACATAAATCATGTTGGGTTGGTTTAAAGAAATTAAGATTATTTCGCTCTTACACTTGCATAGAAGTTTTCAGCAGCATTATTAGCTTCGTCTGTTACGAACGAACCAGTGCTGTTGTTAACCAGTTCAACTTCTACCAATTGCTCAGGAGATACTGCTTTTTCAAGTGTCAAAGTCAACACATCACCAGAAGCAGTAGCATTTGTTACATTAACTTTAGTTCCATCTACAACTACAACGTAAGCAGCTGGTGTAAAGTTAGATTTCACATTTTCAGTGAATTTCAATGTAACTGTTCTACCAGTTGCAGAGATTGCATTTGAAGCACCGTTAGCATCTTTGGAGTCTTTAGCGAATACTGGTTTGATACCATCCAGTACAGGTGTGCCAGTAGCCAAAGCTTTAAGTTTGCGGCCAACAGAATCAGTAGATTTAATATCTTTTGACTCTACAGTCGCCAGAGTTAAGCCAGAGCTATAAGGGATAGCTGTATCTTTCACGAAAGTAAACTCAACAACTGATTTACCATCTACTACTGATTGGTTAGTAATATTGAAATCAGAGTCAGTACCAGTGAATTTAAAGTCAGCTTTATTCACAAATGTCAATTCGCCATCGAATTTAACTTCAACTTTGTTTTGAGCTTTTGCGTATACTGAATCTGTAACCACTCCAACTGTAGATTCGTTTTGGGAAGTGAACTTCACTGTACCACCATTAACGAAGTTACCATTTGTATCAGCAACGTTAACTACACGCAGATCAGTAGCTCCAGTCAGATTCACATCATCTTTAGAAACAGTCAACAATACTGTATTAGCATTGTACAATTGTACTGTAGTAGAAGATGCTGGGAAAGGCTTGTAAGTAGCGTTAGTCACAACATAATCATATTTGTTAACATCGAGTGCGTTACCGTTACCCGAAGTTGCTACAGGTCTATTGAATTGTACATATACTTGGTATTCGTTGTTCGCTGAATCATCATTGAACCATGCAGCATTTGCTTCCAACGCACCAGTTTGTGTAAGAGTGAATGGTACGGATTGAGGAATAATTGTGTTACCAATAGCTGCTTGGTCACGTACTCCGGAAACTTCAAGAGTGTAGTTACCAGCTGGCAATGTTCCACCAACAGAAGTAAGTACTACTTTAGTTTCATCAAGTTTGCCGTTTTTGTCTACAACGTATTTAGGAGCTACAGAAGGGTTACCTTTAGTAGTGAATCCTTTACCAGTGTAGATTTTACCAGCAGAGTCTTTCAGAACATAGTTATCAACTTTATTGTAGTCTTCAGTGCTGATTTTCTCGGAGAATTCAACAGTCAATTCTGTTTTACCATCAACAGCTTTAGATGTAACACCTGTAACTGTTGGACGAATTGTGTCAAGTTCTGGAGTCACTTTTGCGTTACGATCAGCAGAGTTATTGCTGTAATCTGTAACACCGTTCAGGTAAACTGTGGACTCACCCAAGCTCAGACGGTTTGCATCAGAGAATGTCAACGTTACAACGTTATCTTTGATGGATACAGTTGCACTCTTGTTGCTCGAAGTTTGGTAAGCGCTGGATACAGACTTAACTGGCTCATTAAATTCTACAACAACTTTCTTAAGATCGTTGGTAGTAATTTTAGTGATTTCTGGCGCAGTTGTATCTTCAGCGATTGTGAATTTAGTTTCAGCAGCTGCTGTGCTAAATCCAGCGAAATCTTTGATTCCGGAAACTGTCAAAGTATGTTCTCCAACAGGAAGATCAGTTGTAATGAATGCTACGTTAGGGTATGTGTATTTAACAAAACCAGAAATAGCATTTCCATTAACTTTGTAGTTAGCCAAGTTTGAAGCAGTTGCAGCTGTTACAGGCTCAGAGAACTCAACACGAAGTGCTTTTGTTCCAAGACCTTGAACAGATTTAACTTCTGGCAATTGAGTATCTACTGCAGTGAACTTAACTGTCTCATCGAAAGTTTTAGTTCCAGTAGCATTTTTAACACCTTTAACTACAAGGTTAGTGTCTCTTTGTTGTGGTAATTCTGTTGAAGTTTCTTCAACAAGAAGTGTTACTGATTTCTTGTCAGCAGACAAAGTTGCGGATTCGAATGTACGACCGCTCACAGTGTAGTTTGCAGTGTTTTCAGCTGTAGTAGCATCAACTTCACCATCAAACTTCACAACCAGTTCTTTGTAGTTGCTAGCAGTAGCACCTTCAATTTTTGTTGCTGCAGTTACTACATAAGTAACTTTCTCAGTGAACTCTTTATCTTTGTAAGTGAATTTCACTTCAGTTTCTTTGTTAGCTTCGAGAGCTTTATCCAAAGTTACTTTTACAGTTTCGCCGTCGCTGATTTTGAACTCAACTACTTTACCAGCTTCGGATACTGTGTAAGATTCTACTTTCAAGCTTTGAGCTTGATCGATAGAGTAAGCTGCACCTACCAACAATTCGCGGGAAGCGTTAGCGCCAAAGTTAGCGTTAGCGTCGATCAGACCAGCGTTGATCGCTGCTTGAACATAACCTTTAGCCCATGCTGCTGCGTTGTTGTTAGTTTCAGTTGGGATTTCCAGATCCAGTGCACGAGTCAGGATTGTAGCCATCTCAGCGATAGTTACTTTACCGTTGAAGTCGAAGATTTTCTTCTCAACGTTTTTACCTTCCATGATGCCTGCAGCTGTTACTGCTTCGATGTAAGGAGCAGCCCAGTTTTTAGCGTTGTAGTTTTTGTCGTTGTAAGAGTACACACCAGTGATCTCTTTCAAGCCGAGCAATTTAGTGATAACTTTTGCGAACTCAGCGCGAGTCATCTCTTTGTCCAGACCAGCTGTGCCATCTGGGTAACCGTTGAAGATACCTTTAGCTTTCAATGCATCAAATTGTTGTTGTGGTGTAACTGCTGTATCACCGAATGCTACAGATGCAAACATCGAGAATGCCATTGCTGTAGACAAAGCGACGGATAAAATTTTCTTCATAACCTTTTTTTCTCCTCCTTGGGCGTTCATAACATGGGAATTTTCTTTAATAGGGTCGCTCGTGTTCCTCATTCTATTGTCGCACCCCCTTTCCAGAGTCATGAGCAAGTTAATATAAATGATGTCTGTGAGCTTATCACAGAAACTTGTAAACTAGAATAATAATAGAACCATACGAAAATAGAGTAGTTTCCTAATCCTACCTTACGTATTATACAATGGGTCTCTCGTGCCGTAAAGCAATTTTTTCTAATAAATAGACAAGATTCTTCACGAGGTCAATCTTGGTAAGAGGACCAATGTTTTTGACTCTACATCTTAAACGCAGTAGATTTCAAAAAGTTGCGGATTCTTCAAAAAAAGTTTTGAACTAATTTATGTATTGATACAACGCGGGTCTGGGACAGTTCAAAACCATGTAATGTTGATCAAATCAATTGCGGTTAATGCTTATACTCTGTGTTTAATTTGATGGAGACGTTTATTTATACCCTTAATTTTCCTCCATGAAGCGACAATTTGTATGATATGTAAAAAAATAAAAAGCACCCCTATAGGGATGCCTTAAGTAATTCCTCGTTCTATGGCTTAACGAATTTTCATCGCAAGATCAATAATTTGAGCACGCATTTTAGGATCACTGTTCAATTTCAGATACATATCGTCAATGGCCAAACGGTTCTCCCGGTATGTTTTCTCATGCTTCATGGTGGTGTGAGACCATTCAATCAATTCATTCTCAGCCAGCACCAATTGGTTATATGCATCATGGAAGCCAGTCGTCTGTACGAGCCCTTCCATAACCTCTTGAGAGATGTCTTGCGTCTTGCGTGTATCTTCCAGCTTTTTCTCCAGAATGACTGCCTGCTTCTCGAACTGAGTCTTTGCCTTCATATAGCCCAACTGGGCCTTCGAATAAATCGGTTTCATTAGCTAACTTCACCCTCTAGATCATTGTGTATTTACCGTTATTGTATCTTAAACTCTAGCAAATTACAAAAATAGTTATTGGTAAAAAACATCTTTCTTCTATTATAAAAGTGTTCTTTTGCCGTTTCCTTTACAGTCAAAAAGACCCGCCCCTTTAGCACAAGGGACAGGTCCTTCCAATAATGCATAAATGGACTTGGATAAATTAGCTCAAGTTTTTAGGGAATACTTTGGTGCTTTTCTTGAGCAGTTCAACAGCAATTTTACCCGCTTCTGCACGAGTCAAATTACCTTTTGGATTGAAATTGTACTGTGGCTTCTTCTGGCCCGGAACCGTTACAGCGGCTCCTTCCATAATTTTGGCTTTAGATACAGCCACAATGGACGGTCCTGCATACGTTTCAATGCGTCCAGAATCTAGGAATGACTTCGCTAATGTAGCTTGCAGCTTACTATCATTGTTAGCAAGCTTCAATTTTAATGCGCGAGCAATCATTACTGCAGCCTGTTCACGTGTAAGCGGCTGATCCGGTCCGAATACTCCATCAGTAAGTCCAGTGACGATACCTGCTCTTGCCGCTGTTTCAATATGGTCGTAATCCCATGTCGCTGAACGTGCACCCGGCACCAGATCTGCGAAGGTTCGGTTGCTGTCAGAATTAATCGGAAGACTGAGCCCCTTAACCAACAAAGTAGCAAACTCACCACGTGTTGTTTGATCATCTGTTCCGAATTGTTCAAATCTCAGATTGTTCATGAACCCTTTGGAATAGAGCCCATTCAGGATATTACGTGCCCAGTTATGATTCGTAATATCATTGTAACCACGGTTCAATTTCATTACTTTGTAATATCCAAACTCATCAAACGGAACAGTTACTGTATGGCTCTTCGTATCTACTTCCCCACCAATGTTTTCCCACTGGCGCTTGTCTGTGTACCGGTACACTGTGATTGTCGAACCTGCTTCGTCGACCACATTAGGATCAAACGATAGCGTCAACTCACCACGGTTAGATGGTGTAATTTTACGTTCAACCGGTGTCTGAGGATTACCAAACAATCCTTCCAATGAATACGGAGCTAAACCATTCGTAGGCGCTTTGTATGTTGCTGAACCTGCGTCACCACTCTCACCCAACCCACCATTAATCCAGTAAATTTCTGAGATTAATCCAAAGTTTCTGGAGGCGGTGGTTGAGCCAAAATTAAGAGTGTACTCGTCCGGAATACTCCAAGAAGGCGCACCACTGTCTTCACCCGTCCCTGGGAATCCAATAATATTACCATAGTCATTGCGTCGCTCTACAATACCTGTCACTGAATCAGCAATACCAAACAATAACTTGGTATCCGGATAGTACTTTGTGATCCCTCTAGGGGTCGTACTCTGCATTACAGTTCCTTTGGGAAATGTCAGTTGCAGTCCTTTGTTAAACACAGTGTATTTGTTAGCCACCTTAGGTGCCATATATTGAGCATCCACACCAACAGTTCCCGTGTAAAATACATCTATGGTATCGGTGTTGCTTGCACCTGTACGGTTAATAGTAATTTTGATTTTGTTTGACTTGTCCTGTTTTAATCCTACATAGTCGTAGACAAAACGGTTTGGCCCCAGATCCGTGCGTTTGACAGCTGGCTCTTTACCAATGAGTACAGATGTTGCACCTTCGGCTTCAATGTCAAAATGTACAAAGTTTTTATTGACGACTATTTGATCACCCACCGTTGGCTGCGGAGCAAGAATACGATATGCACTTACTTCTCGCACAATTTCTAATTTTCGGGATGTTTTAGCTCCCAGTTCGTTTACTAGTTCTAAGGTGTATACGTATGTTCCTGGTGAATCTGAAGTCAGATCCTGAATTCGCATCATGAAGTCTTTTTGGTCCCCCGCAAACTCGTAAGTGTATCTGGTATCCGCAAAAGTTACTACAGGATTACCCACTGCAGTTGCCGGAATATCTACTGAAAGTATATTTTTCGTCCCCATGTTCAGGTTCAGCTTCGCGGCCCCGCTACCACGCAGAACGAGGTCATACTCCTTCAAGGAAGTTGTATACTTATTATCATTAAAAATAAATTCAGGTGTAAGATTGAAAATGTTTTTTACAACTTCACTCTCTCCACTATATACTTTTGGAGGGAATGTTGGACGGTCTTTTCCCACTGCAGGTTGAAAATTCACAACCGTCGACACGTTGTTGTCAACCACATATATCCGAAGTTCTTTTCTAACTTCACGGGCCTGTCCTGTATCGTCCTTTCCTGTACCCGTAAAGATAATTCGGTTTTCACCGTAGACCAGCGGTCCTTTATCAAGTGATATTGGAAGACTGAATTCAAATTCACCTGTATCTGTATCTAACCAGTCTGGAGTTTTGTTCTCTGCTGGTTCTGTCGAATACTCCTTAGCACCGTTCACTAGTACTTCAGCAACAAAATAGTCGCTTTTCAACGTATCGAAATCAATATATTGTCCTTTTACCAGCATGCTTTTTGATGCCGAGGAGTCTACATTGTATGTCTGTCCATCTGTCAGATTCTCAACATAGATGTAGTTCTTGGACGCATAAGAAATAGTTGCATCCATATATGCTGTGGATTTTTCATAATTGAAACGTACAGTCTGATTCCCGTTCTTCAATCCCTCAATTTTGTATACATATTGAAGTTTTTTCGTAGTTACGTCAGTAGGTACTGTATAAATGTATTTAACAGTTATTGAGCTAGTACCCAAAGGCAAATAGTTTGCCAATAATTTTTCCAAATCTGCTGGTGTACTATTAGTTTCGACTAGGATATAAAAATCTCCTGAATCCACTTTGGCATTGTTCAAAGGTTCTCCTGAAGGAACGTTTGCTTTATTATCTTCAGAATATCCTTTAAGATATTTCAGATTCGTAATTACCGTCTGACCTTCCATATATTGAAAGTCCATCGGTTTGCTTATTGTTTTCGTACCATAACTTACAGAAAGTGTATGATTTTGATCAATATCTACAACATTATTGGTCTTGGTAAAAGGCACTGCATCAATGTCAAATGACGCAAGCCAGTAAGAAGGGGTATTATCCTTCAAACTTGGAATAAACAGCTCTGTCACGTTGGACGGTGTTATCGTTTTGTCGTCTACTGCAATAACCGCACCATCTTTAAAACTTTTCTTGGTAACTTCATCATTTGGAACCAACATTTGTACGTGTACTTTGGCAGATTCCGCTTTCTCAGTAAATACGGGTTCTTTACCAAGCAAGCTTTGTGCATTATTTAGAGAGTCCAAAATATCAAGTTTAACAATGGGATTTTTCTCATCATAAAAATAAAGGGAATAATTAAATGTGAGTTTATCCGATCCATTCTCCACAATGAGTTTAAGATCATTCACGCCCGGATTCATTAAAAGCTGAGGTGAAAAGAAGCTACCATTTTGTAGTAAAGAGGTTCCTTCAACATTTCCTCCATTCACTTGAATAGTTACCTTCGTTGCGTTAACTGCCGTACCTTCGAGTGTGATCTCATCTTTGTTAATTACAATCTGAGTCCCCTCGTTCAATTCAAGGTTATCAGATCCACCTAGAACTTGAAGTCTCTCAACATAAGGCACTTTGTCGAATAGAACATAGAAAGTTTCGGATCGTTCATTCTGCCCTTGTGCTCCCGTGAAAGTAATCTGGTTCATCCCCGGATACAAGGTTACATTTGCCTTAAAACGATTATCAGGCTGATCCGGATCAATCGTCACTACAGCTGGAGCAACTCGAGCCGGATCCTTAATCCACTTTTTTTCAGTTTGATCATAATTCACCAACTGAATATTGGCTCCCAATGTTGATCCTGTAACTTTGGTGAATGTTCCTGTAATCAGTTGCTCCGCACTGGTTACTTTATATACTTTTTCTCTCGTGACCTGATTCGTACCTTCTAGGGTAAGATCAACCGTATTTCTAAGATCAGATACGTCCGGAGTAAAATAACTAGTCTGTTTGTCCGCCGCCGATGCGACTGGTGTCAAGCCTGCCGGTATCAACGATACGACCAGTGCCACCATCATAAGCCAAATCATCGGCTTCTTCGTACGCTGCATGCAATCATCTCTCCTCTTTTTAAGTCAGTTACCTCTTATATCGGTGCATAGGTTCCAATTATTTAGTAAAAACAGCAAAATAAACAAAAAAACCTTATCCACATTGGATAAGGTTTGGGGCTGGATAATATTCAAGAATTGCAGTAAACGAGCGTATCTATTTAGGATTTCGAGCGAGTCTCCGGATTAATTTTGACGCGCATGCGCATCAGGAAATTAATAACCGGTCGTCTGGTTTTACTTACAAGTCCAATGACTTCTGCACCAACCTGCAGGAAGAACATCATGATACAGATCACGACAAACGTTACCCAGTTGGCTTCGAACATGGCTGCTGATGATTGAATGATCGCTAGAACACCGAAGAATGCGGCAATGCCGTAGATGATCAGCACTGTCTGACGGTGGCTGAATCCAAGTTCACGCAGGCAGTGATGCAGGTGACCTTTGTCCGGTGAGAAAATCGGCTTCCGTTGTACAGCACGACGGATGATCGCGAAGAAGGTATCCGAGAGTGGTACACCGATAATGATCAGCGGCGTAATGAAGGACACGACTGCAATTTGTTTAAACCCGAGCATGGATAGCATCGCCAGAGAGAAACCAAGGAATAATGATCCCGTATCTCCCATGAAGATCTTGGCCGGGTGGAAGTTGAAGAACAAGAACCCGATAATGCTTCCCAGCAACACAAGGCACATCAAGGCGATCATCGTATTACCCATCAAGAAGGACATCACGGCAATCGTACCAATTGCAATACCGGATACACCGGCAGCAAGACCATCCAGACCGTCAATCAGGTTAATCGCATTCGTTACACCAACAATCCACAGAATCGTCAGCGGAATAGATACCCAAGCTTCCAGTGAGGAATACGAATCCTGAAAAGGAATGTTAACGAAATCCACTCGGATATTAAATCCGAATACGACTACAGCAGCAGCAACGAGCTGCCCAAGCAGCTTTACTTTGGCTGACAGTTCGAAGCGGTCATCCAGTGCGCCAATCAGAACGATAATGGATCCACCGATCAGAAAGGCACTGACAAAGCTCATATCTCTTGTTGTAAACCATGCAGATACAAATGGAAGAAGTGCAGCTACTGTAATTATAAAAGCAAGAAAGATTCCCAATCCACCGAGACGTGGCATGATCCGAGTGTGCACTTTACGCGCATTCGGTGTGTCCATTGCACCTATTCTAACCGCGAACTTTTTGACAAGCGGTGTCAGGGCAAGAGCCAGTCCCATCGACACGATAAATCCAATGATAAAGATCGCTACCATTTGAACATTCGACCCCCAATTATAATACCCATACGAAATTATAAATCCCCTGATCTCTTTTTTATATATAAAGAAATATTGTTAGCCATATTTAATGAATACACTTGCACTACAACGGAGAAGTCAGAAATAACCTGTAGAAGCGCAGCGTTCGCCTTTATCACCGGATTTTATCCATTGAGATGGATATCAAAAAAATCTGGGGATAAGAGCGATCGAAAGGTTGTTCTGACGTCGGAGTGACACGGTGCAAATAAAAGTTTGATTCATTCTTGGCACACATGTAATCCGGAATGAATTATACGCTGATCACACGCGAAACGCCAACCTCAATTTTTAGCAAAAACGTGCATTTTTCTCGTAATAGCCTGTATTTAACGGGCTTTAGTCACGTTTTCTTTGTCCTGGATCACTTTAATCGCGAATTTTGGAAGCGCAAGCATGCGACCTGCACGACTCGGTTCGCGGAGCAGTCGGTAGAACCACTCCAGTCTTAGCTTCTGGAACAGTTTTGGGGCACGTTTACTTTTGCCGGAAATGACATCAAAACTGCCGCCAACGCCCATGGTTACGGGAACCTGAAGCGCCTCCTTATACTTGTGAATCCAGGGCTCCTGCGTATCTGCGCCGCGTGCCACAAACAGCAGATCAGGTGCAGCTTCGCGTATGGAAGCCACCACTTCTTCGTCCTCAGCCGGGCCAAAATAACCGTCGCGATAGCCTACAATACGGATCGCCGGATATTGCTGTTGTAACCGAACTGCCGTTTCTTGAATCACCTCAGGGGTGGAACCGAGCAAATACACACCCCAGCGATAGTTTTCTCCAACCCGCAGCAATTCATGTAAAAGCTCAAATCCGGGTACTCGCTCCGCTACAGGATCCCCACAATAATTGGCAGCCCACACAACACCTGTACCATCCGGTACAATCAATTCAGCAGACTGCATCACTTGCATCATGGACGGATTCTCCAGTGCTGCCATCACCATGATCGGGTTCGCTGTAATGACCTGATGCGGCTTCTTCGACAACACGGCTTCCCGGAGAGTCTCCACCGTTTCTTTCATTGTCAGTTTGGAAAAAGGAATGCCATAGATCGAAACGGTAGGTATTGGTCCGGTCTGATTCATCTTTATCTCACCCTTTGCGGCCTAAATAGTTAATAATTTGCTGTGCAGGCACTCTGGCCTCCTGCTTCAGTTCGGTAATGCGATCTTCGTTTTCCTTCAACCACTGTGAACGTTGATCCAGAAGAGAGGCTACGCTCTTCGCCAGCTTGTCCCCATCGAGTGCAGTCGTGCTTCCTACGGGGTCACTATCCAGACGAAGCATGAACTGATCGATTTTGGGATCATATGAGATAGCCACAGGTGGCACATACTGCGATGCGGCATAGATCAAACTGTGCAGACGCATGCCAATAACAACATCACACTTGCTGACTTCCTCCAGCATGAGCTGTGGATCAGTCAGATTCGGAGTTATGCTGATCTCACTGCCTTTACTGGTGACGTCTCCGAGCATCTCCATAATAAAACGGGAGGCCTGTTCGTCTTTCGGCAAATGAAATGGCATAAAACGCAGATGCACTGCTTTTTTGGCACATAGCTTTTTCAGTCCCGAGGCAATCGCCGTCAGTTCCTTCCGATCAGACTCCCAGAAACGTACGGAAACACCGATGACCGGAAGCTTCGTATGTCCCGCAGATGAAACATCGCTCAATTGATCCGGCACAGTCCCCGTCGTAACATCCTTTTCTCTGCTACCCGCAGGCAAAGGCAATCCCATAACCGGGTCTGGCACCACATGAATCTGATTCCACTGCAGCCCAAGTCCGCGCAGATAATCAGCGGATTGTTCATCCCTCACCGATATATACTTACAACCCTTGAATACAGATCGGATCATTGGATTAAAGAATTTACGATTAACGGGCCCGATTCCCTGAGCATAAATAAACGTAGGTTTTTTCAGCCACTGGGCCAGCTTGATTACACCCAAATAGTAGGGAATGGATTTCAGTCCGGTCGCATCCTGCAGCAAACTCCCGCCGCCGCTGATCAATCCGTCACTTTCCTTGATCGCTTCGCGAACTTCCTTCAATTTCATACGATGAACGGAACGAACCCCATACATGGCGGTTGTCGACTCCGGATCGATGGAGAGCACGATCGGCTCAATGTTGACGCCAGATCTGTGACTCTCCTCTTCCAGTGCAGTCAGAATCGACTTAAGTACCGCTTCGTCTCCGCTATTGCGGAATCCGTAATATCCCGAGATGACTAACTTTTGAGAAGTGGTGACCATTTTTTCCAACATCCTTCCGCTACTTGCCACACACCCACAGCAATGATACCGAAGATTAAGCCGATTCCGAGTCCCATCACTCCGCGAATGAGAGATAATACAGCCGGTGTATGGATATGCGCAAACGTATCCACCATGGACAACTGTCCAATTGCTGCAATAATGAGTACAAAGATGACTTGACGATATTTTAAAGCGGCGAACACGCCAACGATAAACAGCGGGTGTCCCAGCACAAATTCTTTGAACCTTGGTCGTACGCCAAATGTATCTTCCAGCGTTGTACGCAGGAACATCTCAAATGGGGTTACTGAACCCGAGTTCCCTGTACGTGTCAAATAATAATATCCAGCTGCGGCTGCAACAACCGCCAGAACAACCATCAGTACATTAACCGGTGTACGCAGAATTCCTTTGAGCTGCTTAATGGAAATCGTACCCGATCCACGATAAAACAAGATATAAATAGCTACCAGTCCCATTGGAGCAAAGTGCAGCAGGCTCACGCCCCTGAACTGGTTAATGACCAAACTATACGTAATACTGTTGAGCAATGCGATCATAAACGGCACGGCAAGGAACGACAGAATGGACGTTCTTACATATAAGATCAACGTTTGTGCCAATCGACGACCCGCAGATGCATTCGGT
Source organism: Paenibacillus sp. P13VS (assembly GCF_015143645.1). Taxonomy (NCBI): domain Bacteria; kingdom Bacillati; phylum Bacillota; class Bacilli; order Caryophanales; family Paenibacillaceae; genus Paenibacillus; species Paenibacillus sp. P13VS. The sequence continues at coordinate 153,200 of NZ_WYEV01000005.1, forward strand.
TGACGCTGCTGCTGATAATTCACAGTTCTCACCGCAAGCACCATCGCGATGGTTGGTGCGGAGATCGCAACGAGCAAGGCAATCCCCTGCTCAAGCAAGGTCGGTTTCAGGAGGAACAAGCCCGCACTTCCAACCAAACCTAATACAAACACAAGCAAGGTCAATAGTGGTACGAAGTATGACACCATCAAGGTAATCATGGCAATTGCACCAACTAGCGCAACCAGCTTGGCATAACGCTGAATTGAAGATTCTTTTACTGTAAATGCCTCAGCCTGTCCAAGCTCGAATCCGCGCTTCTCCATGCGTTCAATGGCATGCCCTGGCTCACCCAGACTGTTAATCAGGTTCTCAATCGGATCCGTAATCATGGCTTTGGCCGTGTTCCGGCTAGGCCCTGCATTCAAATAGAGCATGCGGATGTTACGGTCTTTGGTAGCGAGCACAAAACGGTCCGCAATCACGTCTACATCCAGGTTAGCATCTCCCTCACTTAACGAATACAAACGAGCAACGTTGTAGTCCGTTTTGTAGGCAAGGGCTTCAAATCCGGATTGAGGTTTCTTCAGATTTTCAATCGCTGCAAGTCCAATGTCATGTTTGTTCAACAATTGTGCGAACTGATCGAGACTCTTCATCTCTGCATTATCATTGTACCCTTTCACTGCATCGCCATCAAACAGGATGCGTTTCACGCCATTCTCTTCGAAGAAGGTCAGCAGGCGCTCCATGGATTCCTGGCTGTATGGCACGCTATCCGCGATCCTTGGCAAAATGTAAAAGCCTTTATCACGCAGCATTTGGATGGCAACCGGATCCGGCTGCATCGGCTGCATGTTGGCATTCTCCGGAGGAGTCTGCAAAATCAAGCCGCTACGACCTTCAAATTCCCATGGTACCACCGGAATCTGACGATCCGCGAACGTTTGTTCAATGATGGGTGTATAGGTTTGGGCATTTTCTTCGGATGTGAACAACACATACGTGAAGTTCTCGTTAGGAGAAACCACGTTCTGCGTCAGGTTAGCAACATCCTGCCCGTTATATACTGTCAGTTTCCGTGACTTTCTAAGCTCATCCAGCGTACTTTCGAATACGGCCATCGTTGTGACGCCGGCATCTTTCAGACGAGTCAATTGCTCATTCATAAAATCCTGGGGATGGGCTTGATAAGCCGATATATCCAACAAACCTCTATAATTGAATACAAGCTCCACCTTTTTGGCGGACGATTCCGTCTGTACCCGATCACTGATGACAGGGATGGAAGCGATCAGTCCTATAATGACAACAAGCCACAGCCACTTCCGGGAAGCGGTATTCCAATAAAGCCATTTTTGACGCACTACATGTACCTCCTCAAGTGTTGGAACCAAATCCACGTTCAGCTCAAGTAATTCATTCAAATAATTAACGGGTATATACACAGCTTGTGTCAACAAGCCTTCGAATATCCGATCAATCTGCTTCTGACTCTGTAAAAATCACACCTAAAAGAAAAGCCCCTCCGCCAACCAACCTTACGGTGCGGAGAGGCTTTTAACCATTCGTGCTTCGTACAACAATCGTACTTATTGTGCGTCTACTCGCGACATTACCGTGGAAGCCAAACGTTCAATGCGGCCTTCCGCATCTTCCAGGCTCTCACCACGTACTGCGAAGTACACTTTGATCTTCGGCTCTGTACCGGAAGGACGCAGGCAGAACCATGATCCATCTGCTAAAATGAACTTCAGGACATTTTCCTTTGGCAAGCCATCCAGACCAAGAGAGTAATCGAGCACATCTTGTACTGCGATACCCGCTACTTCTTGTGGCGGATTGGAACGCCAATCCGTCATTTTCGCCTGGATTTGCGCTACGCCATCCTTGCCTTTCAACGTACGGGACTCCAGCTTCTCCAGGAAATACCCGAACTGGCTATAGAGCTCCTGCAGCACATCGTACAGTGTTTTACCTTGGTTTTTGTAATATGCAGCAGCTTCTGCAATGAGCATCGAAGCCAGGATGGCGTCTTTGTCACGGGCATAGCTGCCTGCCAGATAGCCATAACTCTCTTCATATCCGAACAAGAAGGTATGACTACCGGTTGCTTCGAACTGGTTCATTTTTTCACCGATATATTTGAAGCCTGTCAGGGTGTTCATCACTTCTGCACCGTAGTGCTCCGCAATGACTGCTCCCATCTCACTCGTTACAATCGTTTTGACGACTGCGCTGTTGCTTGGAAGCTTACCTGTCTCTTGCAGACGGCTCAGCACATAGTGCACCATGATCGCACCGGATTGGTTACCAGACAGTACGAAATACTTGCCATCATTGTCTTTCACAACTGCACCCATGCGGTCTGCATCCGGGTCCGTACCAATCAGAATGTCAGCACCTACGGATTCACCCAGTTTCATGGCAAGCGTGAAGGCTTCGCGTTCTTCCGGGTTAGGGGACTTCACGGTGGAGAATTCAGCATCTGGCTGTTCCTGTTCTGCCACAACATGTACCTGCTCAAAACCGATCTGCTCCAGCACACGACGAACCGGGATGTTTCCTGTGCCGTGCAGTGGCGTAAAGACGATTTTGAAGTCTCGGCCTACGCCTGATTGAATCAGGTCACGACTCAGACTCACGCTGGCAACTGTATCAACAAATGCCTGATCTTCCTCTTCACCCAGCCATACCAGCAGGCCTTGCGCTTCAGCTTCTTCTTGGGTCAGCTTTTTCACATCAGCAAGGGAAGGAACTTCCTGAATGTATTGGATGACTTTCTCTGCTTCGTGCGGTACCAGTTGGCCACCTTCGTGGTTGTACACTTTGTATCCGTTATACTCCGGTGGGTTATGACTTGCCGTTACCACAATACCGCCCGTCGCTTGCAAGTGACGCACACTGAATGACAGCTGCGGCGTAGGGCGCAGGGATGTGAACAGCTTGGCCACAATGCCGTTTCCGGCAAGAACCAACGCAGCATCCAGCGTAAATTCAGGCGAGTAGTGACGGGAGTCATGGGCAATAACCACAGAAGGTCTGCCCTCCTTGTCCCCATGCTGTTCGAGCAGATAACGTGCAAAACCTTGAGTCGCCCGACCAACAGTGTACTTGTTCATCCGGTTGCTTCCGGCGCCAATGACCCCGCGCAATCCACCTGTACCAAACTCCAGATTTCGATAGAAACGATCCTCCAGCTCTTTCGGCTGATCCTGCAAATCACGAAGCTCCTGTTTCGTCGCTTCATCAATCGAAGCATCCTCCAACCACTGCTGTAACGTCTGTGCTGCTGTTCCGCTTAACTGTTCCATTCCTATAAACCCCTTCCGTCTATATAAATTCAATGGTTTGCTGAGCTGCTTCAGCATTTTGCATCAATCCGTTATATACACACTCTGACTGATGCAAATGCTCATGGTTGTAATCAGCTTGGGTCAGACAGTGCAAACATGATTTCGCCTTCAGCGACGACTTTGTCTTCCACACGGGCTGTCGCTTTGCCTTTACCAATCGAACCCTTCAGACGTGTAATTTCCACTTCCAGCATCAACGTATCTCCGGGCACAACTTGTCCACGGAATCGGAAATTATCCAGTCCCGCCAAAAAGCCGATTTTGCCTTTATTGCTCTCCACGTTAAGAATCGCTGCTGCGCCTACTTGAGCCAGTGCTTCGGTGATCAACACCCCTGGCATTACCGGATATTCCGGGAAATGACCGATGAAGAACGGTTCGTTGATCGTTACATTTTTCAGACCAACGGCGCGTTTGCCATCCTCCATTTCTACAATCTTGTCCACCAGCAGAAACGGGGGACGGTGCGGGATAATGGCTTGAATCTGTTTGCTATCGAGCACAGTGTAATCTCCTCTCAAGGTCATTTATATGTTAATCATTCCCTACATAATTGCCTGTGTGCGCGGTGGCCGTTACGGTTACGGATCGTTCTTCCGATCGCTGTTGTCTCCAAATTTTCTCAATCCATTTTTTAAAGGTAAAAATTTGGAGACAAAGGCGAACGCTTCGCTTCTTCAGAATCGATTCCGTCCCCTCCACTACGTCGCTAAAACAAAACCATTATGCTAAATGCATTACATATAAATGTGGTTATTTTTTATTTGGTATGAAAAACGCATTTTCGGTTAACACTACTAATATCCTTCATGACTGCAGTAGTGAAGGTTGAGATAAGGGGTCTCTCTTCGCGATGACATTCGTCTTTCGCAGGGGAGGCCTCTTTTGACGTCAAACGTCATCCATCATTATACTGTTTTCAACGCGAAAAAGAAAACTCCTGCCTGCGCAGGAGTTTTCGCTATTTCACGATCATGAAGCGAACACCAGATCATATACATGTTTCCAGGTACTCCACTGGAACACGGAGCCAATATCCTGTTTGCCCAGTACCACATAACCAGCGACCATGCCGCCAGCGAGGGCAAGAACAAGCAAGACCGGGATCAGGAACCATCTGGCGACGCGCCATCCACTCTTTTTCTTCTTCTTGACTTCCTTCTCCTCCGGCTTGCTGTTCTGCTTCTGTGTATCTGTCATCGCATTCACCTTTATGCTCTTATAGTGTTGGCAAGACCTGCCATCGAATCACTTGATGTCAGTGCACGTGCTGCCAGCTGATAGGTCCGCTGTCCTTGCATCAATAGTGCCATCTCCTGTGTCAGATCCACGTTGGATTGCTCCAGAAAGCCCGCACGAATTGTAGCTACGGAATCACGTGTAGCCGCATTAGCGCCAAACACATCATCCTCGGTCAATCCGGCATCCAGACCAAACAGATTATCTGCGTATTGCACAAGTCCTTCCGGACGTTCGATGTCTACAAGCTGCAGCTGGGCTCCAATCGTTGCATTGGCTTCATTGCCGCGACGAATCAACAGATTACCTTTCTCATCGAAGGCCACTTTACTATTGTTCGGAGCCGTGATTCGGTTACCTTGACGATCCAGCGCGAAATAGCCTTCCCCATTAACCAACACCATCATCTGAGGTGCATTGGGGTTCGGGTTAGGTGTTGGATCAGGGACAAAATGGAATGCTCCCTGACGTGTCCACATTTTCTGACCATTCGCTTCAACGGCAAACATCGCGTTGCCTTCAATAGCCAAATCCGTTGGATTGCCTGTCTCATTCAGCGTCCCCTGAGACATATCCTTCGTCACGCTCGTCAAACGGGCACCAAATCCCAGATTATATCCCATTGGGGTGGAACGTCCATCGAGCTTATACTTGTCCGGTTGCTGCTGCACCCGGGTCAGTACATCCTCGAACGCCGCCTGCTTGCTTTTATAGCCTGCCGTATTCACGTTGGCAATATTATCGGAAATGACATCCAGACGTTGCTGTATCGCGGTCATCGAGACCTTCGCACTAATCATGGAATTATTCATTTAGTAATTCATCCTCTCTATTGCCGCGCGTTATACACGACCTACATCATTGACAGCTTTGTCCAAACTTCGATCATAGAACTGCACAACCTTCTGATTCGCTTCATACGCACGATAAGCGGCATTCATATCCACCGTAGCTTGAGAAGCATCCACATTCGATCCTTCCAGGTAGCCCTGACGGATCTGCACATTATCTCCCGCAGCCATCATTCGCGCTGTAGCACCTTCCTGGTCATACAGACTAAAATTACCGTCACCCTCACGAACCAGTTGGTTAGGCTGATCAATGACGCTGATTCCAAGCGTAACCCCCGTTGGTGCACCCGTGACCGCATCCACAAGACGGCCTTGCTCATCCACTTTAAATTGGTCCACTGAGCCTGTCAACACAACGGGCTGTCCATTATTATCCAAAACCTGCGCTCCCGTTGAGCTTAATAGTTCTCCCGTTCCGGTAACCTGGAAGTGACCATCACGTGTATATCTTGTATTACCTTCCGCATCCTGCACCGTAAAATACGCTTGAGGCTGGTAGATCACCGTGCCATCAGCTCGTACAAATTTGCCTGAACCGTCAAAAGCGACAGGTTGTCCCGTCTGCGGATCATTAACGGACAGATTGGACGAGATAGCAAAATCACTCTTTTGACCACTCTCCATAATCGCCCCCTGCAAATTCATGGACAAGCTCTCTTCCGCGAACACCCCTGTGTTCAGCCTGCCCAGCCGCTTCGTCGGAACATTGGCATCTCCACCGACCAACGTAATGAGCATTTCCGGGAATGAACGGCTTACGCTGTTCACCTGTTTATATCCCGTCGTGTTGGCATTAACAATATTTTGAGTCGCTGTGTCATGGCGGCGTTGCTGCGTAATCATTCCCGCGGTAGCGGTGTACAAACCTCTTAGCATGAATAAACCCCTCTCCTCAAGCGCTTGTCCTGCACTGCAGGATCAATGCTTGTCCATTCTAATGCCGAGCATAGGCGAACCTTTGATACTTATATCGGCAGATCAGAACTTTTTCTTAACCACTTGATCCAAATTATTGAGCATAATGCCTGTCCCTTTTACGACACAATGCATCGGATCCTCTGCAACCCATACCGGTACATGCAGTTCATTGGACAAAAGCTCGTCCAGACCATTAAGCAAAGCGCCTCCGCCTGTCAGCACGACACCCCGGTCAATAATATCCGCCGACAGCTCTGGGGGCGTCCGCTCCAATACCGATTTTGCTGCAACGATAATGGATTGCACGGAATCCCATAGCGCTTCCTGTACTTCACTTCCCGACACCGTTACCGTAACAGGCAAACCGGATACCATATCCCGTCCACGAATGTCCATCTCGGTTTGACGTCCAGCCGGGTTTACGGAACCAATCGCAATCTTCAGATCCTCGGCCGTGCGTTCACCGATCATGAGTTTGTACTTGGCTTTGATAAACTTGATAATCGCTTCGTCGAACTTGTCCCCTGCGACTTTAATAGAAGAGGCGGTGACTACGTCGCCCATAGACAGGACTGCAACGTCAGTCGTTCCGCCGCCGATATCCACGACCATATTGCCGCTCGGCTGAAAAATATCCATTCCTGCACCAATGGCTGCCGCTTTTGGCTCTTCTTCCAGAAATACTTCTTTGGCACCGCTGCGCTCCGCAGCCTCACGGATCGCCTTCTGCTCCACGGAAGTAATATTCGTCGGTGCACAGATCAGAATACGCGGGTGGCTGTACCAGCTTCTCGCCCCCACACGATTAATAAAATGTCTGAGCATCGCTTCCGTAATTTCGAAGTCCGCAATAACGCCGTCACGCAGCGGTCGGATGGCAACAATGTTACCCGGAGTACGCCCCACCATACGACGCGCTTCTTCCCCAACAGCAAGGACCCGCTTCGTATCGCTTTCAATGGTCACGACGGAAGGTTCATCGAGGACGACCCCACTTCCTTTCACGTGAATAAGCACGTTCGCCGTGCCAAGATCAATACCGATATCCTTGCTTAACATAAAAGAGCCCCCAAAGTGATATTATTTGGTCAGCGTATCCTGTGAAAAAGAGTCCCTTATCACGTCACCGCTCGTTCGACAAAGTGCAACATATATATGTAAAAATCGGGCTGATAAGATGTCATAATTCGATCCTGTACCAGCTTTTAACATATCATACTTCAGGGGAGGGATTCAATCCATGTGTGAGCTTTTTGGCCTACGTCTTTTCGCGATGGTTACGATTTAGCGGAAGCCAGAACTTCACGCTTTTTGCCGCTTGTTTTTTTGTATTTGATTTTCGTTGCTTCGCCGCCCCGCAAGTGGCGGATGGACTTGTGGTACTCCAGGATATGTTTCACCTGGTCAGCAAGATCAGGGTTGATTTCCGGCAGACGCTCCGTCAGGTCCTTATGCACCGTACTCTTTGACACGCCGAATTCTTTGGCAATGGTACGGACCGTATTCCTCGTCTCGACAATGCAGCGACCTATTTTTATGGTCCGTTCCTTGATGTAATCGTGCACGCTCCCGCCTCCCTACTGTGTGGATAGTTTGGTACATTATATGAGGAGCATGCCTATATATTCGCGGTTTAGAGGTGTGACAAGCTTCGGAGGTCCCAATAATTTCTGAAAAACACAAAAAAAGCAGAGGAGATTTCCCTCTGCCCTTTTCATTCTGCGTTAAAAATCATTTATTTTTCCGGAAGATATCCTTGCGGGTTAACGGGTTGACCGTCTTCGTATACTTCGAAGTGCAGGTGGTTGCCGAGCGTTTTTTCCAGTTCATTTACGCCAGCGGATGCAATTGCATCTCCCTGTTTCACTTCATCATCCTGTTTCACTTTGACGTCAGACAGGCTTTGGTATACGGTTTTGAGGTTATCACTGTGCGTGATTTCCACAACTTGACCCGTCAACGGATTTTGCTCCACCCGTGTCACTTTACCGCCGAGTGCTGCTTTTACTTCAAATGATTTGTTATCCCCACGCGCCAGGTCTACGCCTGTGTTTGGAATAAACGTATCGTTGTACTGCACCATTGCGGCTTCATGTTCTTCGGTAGAGCCTTCGTTCTCATAGAACGGTTTAACCACAGAGACTTCCGACGGACTTGCTACTGGCCAAGCAAAACTTTCCGACTGAGCGACAACTTCCACACTTTCTTCTCCACCAACTGCTGTTTCTTCTGTACCCGATGCTCCTGTTTCTACTACTCCACTAGCAGGATCGGAGTTCAGCGTTTTCTCGCCTGTACCCTGATAGACCCACACTAATGTTAGTATAATGCCTGCTGCTGCGATGTAGGCTGCCGGGAAGACCCAACGTTTGGACATTGCTCTTTTCCATGAAGAGGGCTGGCTGGCCGGTACTCCTTGAGTTGTTTTAGGAGTTTCTTCTTGGACTGTTTTTTTGTTTTGTTCATTCATCTTGATCACCTCAGTAACAAGTGTTACCGGGTGCAACTCTTTTATACACGGGCGACTCTAATTTTTTTCACGGAGGTTTCAGAGAGTGCTATACATTTCAAAATAAGTGATAGATACGTGCGCCGCTTCGGGGCCAGAAAACCTTTCGACCGCTGTTACTCCCAGATTTCTTCTACCACCTTCTTCAAAGGTGAAATCCGGGAGTAAAGGCGGACGCTTTGCTTCTACAGGTCTTTTCTGTCCCCTACGCTCTCCATACACTCTCACTTTCCGCATATATAGCCGAATCTCGAAAGCTCCAGAATGGGCGAGGGCTAGAGTGTTGATTGGGTTTAATATCCAATCTTATTGAAATATAGTGAACCTTTTTGAGATAGAGTTCTATGATGTTGGCACTCATGTGTGATGTCGTAGCATAGCATTTTAATTGGTTCAGATGAGGCGGGGTATGATTGAATGGCTCAATTATTAAATTGCTGATGTACAAATAATATTCATAACACTATTGTTTTGCCAGCATCTTCGATGCCTGTCCGAAGGAGATACCTGTATAGTAGTGTTTCAGGATCTGTGTCGCGGTGTGTCCCTCCTGCGCCATGCCATTCGCTCCCCACTGGCTCATACCCACGCCATGTCCGTATCCATAGGTCGTAATCTGAACCTCGTCACCCTCTGTCGTCCAGCTGAATTGACTGGATCTCAATCCAAGCAGCTTGCGCACCTCTGGTCCACTGAACGTTGAACCTGCGATCTGCATCTCCTTAATCCGGTGACCTTCTGTTGTAGACAGCACTTCCATCCATGAGCCACCTTCCTGGGCAGTGACCGGGATAGCACTGGCACTCAAATTCAGCTTCTGGAGAATTTCACTGCGCTGCATGGTGACGGTCTCCTTGAATCCCGGAGCTAACTTTTGGTCCCATGGACTTGCAACACTTTTCAAGTAGGGTACGACATTTCCCCATACATCCTCAGCGTTCTCCGTATAACCGTTACTTGTAGAAAAAAAGGACGCTGTAATCGCCTTACCCTGATATGTCATCACGGCGTCCCGGCTTTCGCGGATGGCCTGCTGTAACTTCTGCCATTCTTCCGCTTTCCCCAACCGTGTCCATTCCTTCTCCACCTGATCCGGCGGAATAAACACCTGATGACTGACCGTATCCGTTACATCTGCATCGCCTGAAGGTACACCGCTGGTATCGTGTGCTGCCAGCCTTCTGACGATAAAGGTACGTGCGGCAATGGCCTGTGCCTTCAGTGCCTCAAGCCTGAACTCGGCAGGCATCTCTGCAGCAACAACACCCGTCACGTACTCCTCAAGCGGAAGATTCATTGTTGTTCCCGTTGCCGACAGATACACTCTTACATTGGGTTCTGGGTATGTCACTGGCACAGCCGGGACTGGGACGGTGTTCGTTACACTGCCTGTTGATGGTGCAACAGGAATTGGCTTCACCGGATCACTTGCCCGGGGCCACACTAATATAGCAGGGATAAGGAGTGCCAGCGCCAGGAGCCCTGAAACAGCAGCAGCTGGTTGCCAGCGCCAGGATCCGCTTGACCACCTGCGTCCTCTTCCGAATGTCCTCATCCGGCGTCTCTTTACGGGACGGAACTGATCCAGTTCTATGACCGGTCCGCGGATTCCTCTTGACTCACGCTCAGACGGGTCTGATGCTCCTGTTGAGTTTGGATTGATTGTTCTTTTGGCCTCGGCAGCTGAACTTCTGGTACTCCTCGCCGCGAGCTTGTCTTTCTCCATTCCGGCATCCGAAGTCAGCTTGGACTCCTCCATCATTGGACGGGGGACAAGGGGCACCTTAACCTGTATACGAGCTTCTTTCATTTCGACATACCCTCCGTTGTACATAGGCCGTCATAGACCGGTCCTTTTGTTCAAATCCATAGTTTAGGGTATGAGCTGTTTCGATCTGATAGAACCTGATTTGAGAGAAAGACAGAGCTTTTGGTTCTTTTTAATGTTAGATTAACATTGCTCTGCTATAGTTGAAAAACCGCCGCTATACAGCCATTCTGGACTTGCTTACCCATGCACCGCATTCTCTATTGATGTTCTTTTATTCCATTGTATATATTCAAAACTTGGACCCACAGTTCTTCCATTAGGACCAGCTATTAATAGAATCAGGTACTGAATTATTGGCCATACTTTTAATAGTATCGTGTCAAAAAAGGGCATAAAAAAAAGCCAAGCCAGATGGCTTAGCTTTTTACTAAAAACATGATTTAAGCCCAAGTCGGTTGTACCTTGAACATCGGCACTTCTTCCTCAGCTTTTTCGGTTGCAGGCTTAGCTGCGTCCAGTTTCGGTTCTTCAACCGAAATACGGTAAATGTCGGCTCCCAGTCCATTCAGCTTTTCAGCCAAGTGAACGTAGCCACGGTCGATGTGATGAACACCGCCGACTTCAGTTGTGCCTTCAGCAACCAGACCCGCAATAATGAGTGCAGCACCCGCACGCAAATCGGTAGCTGTAACTTTGGCGCCCTTCAGTTTGGCATTACCTGTAATGATGGACGAACGGCCTTCCACTTTGATCTCCGCATTCATCAACTGGAATTCATCCACATGCATGAAGCGATTCTCAAACACCGTCTCTGTTACGACACTTGTTCCTTCTGATGCCAGCAAGAGCGCCATCATCTGGGACTGCATGTCAGTAGGAAATCCAGGGTATGGTAAAGTTTTCACATCTACTGCCTTGAGTGGACGGTCGGCAATGACACGTACCCCATTCTCATCTGGCAGGATGGTCACTCCCATCTCTTCCATCTTGGCAATAACCGAACCCAAATGATCGGAGATAGCACCTTCGATGTACACGTCGCCACCAGAAATTGCAGCAGCAGCCATGTAAGTACCCGCTTCTACCCGGTCAGGAATCACGGTGTGCTTCACTCCAGTGAGTTTCTCCACACCTTCGATACGAATAACTCCTGTACCCGCTCCACGGACTTTGGCACCCATTCCGTTAAGGAAGTTGGCCAGATCCACAATCTCAGGTTCTTTTGCTGCATTTTCCAGCACGGTTACACCGTCAGCCAGTGTTGCAGCCATCATAATATTTTGAGTAGCTCCGACAGAAGCTACATCCAGATAAATTTTTGCACCGCGCAACCGTCCTTGGCTGCGAGCTTCGATATAGCCTTGGCCCAAGCTGATCTCGGCACCCATGGCTTCAAAACCTTTCAAATGCTGATCAATCGGCCGTGTTCCGATGGCACATCCACCAGGAAGCGAAATTCTCGTATGACCCATACGCGTCAATAAAGGCCCCATGACCAGAAAAGACGCCCGCATTTTACTTACCCATTCATACGGGGCTTCACAGGAAGTAAGTTTTTCCGCATTCACAGTAATCACTTCGTCCCGGTATGTAACACCCGCTCCCAGCGATTCCAACACTTTGTTAATCGTCATCACATCGTCTAGAGGAGGTGCGTCAATAATAACGCTTTGTCCTTCTTCCCCTAGTAGAGAGGCAGCGATGATCGGAAGAACAGAATTTTTAGCGCCGCTAACTTTGACACTTCCGGTCAACCTTTTGCCACCGCGGACGATAAATTTGCTCATCATGGTTCCCTCCGCGCTTTTATTCCCTTTTCTTCATTCCGGAATACGTAAGCCCTCTGTGTTAGAAAGGACTGTTGCTGTGTGTGGAATTTCGACATTGCCCGGCAAAAAACGCCTGATGTCTGTTCAGAAAAGAATTGGTTTATAATCCAAAATTGATGATAACACTTGCCGTGCTGATTGCCTGCAAACTTGTAAATTAAGGCTTACAGGTCAGCAAAACATCAGGACAGACGGATTGGGATAATTTTTAGCCGGTAAATACCGGGGATCCCGTTTATAACCTAAGGTTAAAGTGAACAATAGTTAATTCCCTAACTTCCATCATAACATTTTTGAATTGTACGATACAAGCATTTTTACATAAAACATCTCAGTTCAACCAGTTATACGTCACACATTTTTCTTAATTGTTAACAGGTTGGCCATACTCTAATTGTTGACACAATCAATCGATGTTATTCGACAATCAGGCTTCATGAAGAACCTAACAGATGATTAACCAACCATCTCAACATTAAAACAAATGACGCAACATTTGGGTCCATGATAAATAATCAATAACGAACCCGGATACGGCATGACCCAGAATAATGGCAAGCAGCAAATGCAGCAATCTTCCCTGAGCGCCCTTCGGCTGTCTGATAATCAGATCAAGCTTCAGGTTTTGCAGTGCCCACCATGCGAGTGCTATACACAATAGCGAAACGACAATCGAAACTAACCCATTTGTGCTTAATGACTGGTTCAACTGATTCGTCAGATCAATATCCATATATTCATTACCTCCACATTTGTTGCAGCAACCAGCGCAATTTTGCTTGTCACCCTTAATTCAAACTCATAAGAATGATTTGTTCCAGCAGAACACAACTGATTCACCGCTGAAGTACCCCATATGGAGATCCTTCGTGTTGCCCACTCTTCGAGCAGCACCATCTGGCTGTGAATGATCATGGAATTCATCTTCGCAGCTGCATTCTCTGCTGACTCTATGGAATATAGGCTCTTTCATCATACATTGTCAATTACATTGATTTCCACTTTGAAAATATTTTAATTTTAAATCATCGGGATTTTGTGACTAAAACGACATAAAAGAGCGCTATTTCGATATCAAGCTTGTCATTTCCTCGGAAATAATTTGGTTTGAACTGGCCAAAAATGGGTCTATTAGTGGTAACTATCACCACTACTATAGTCCTATACTATATTCAATATCACACGAACGGTGATCGTTGTTTACAAAAATTAACGGAGAATCTACATAAAATCATCCAGTAAATTGCGATTACATTAAATAAATATGGAAGTCATTTCTGCAAAACACAGCAAAAAAGCCCGGCAGACCAAGCCGCCGGGCTTCCTTTAATCGTTTATTTGCCGTATACGTTGATCCGGTTAACCGCTTTTTGCAGAGCAATCTCTGCCCGGCGGTGATCAAAGTGGTCCTGGTTGCTTTGGCTGCTGAGACGGCGTTCTGCCCGTTCTTTCGCTGCACGCGCACGATCCACATCGATATCTTCCGGGAATTCGGCACTTTCTGCAAGAACAACAACCTTATCTTTGCGGACTTCGATAAAGCCGCCGCCAATAGCGACCTGCTTGTTCTCTTTTCCGTTTTTGATAATAATCGGTGCAATCTGCAATGGAGTAACCATAGGGATATGGCCTGGCAATATCCCCAGTTCCCCTTCTATACCACGAGCGATGATGCTATCTGCTTGCGACGAATAGACCAAACGCTCAGGCGTTACGATTTCCAACAAAAAGGTGCTCAATTCCATCCCTCCTGAAACTATCCGAAGGATAGCTCGCTTCATAAGGACAATCCTGGATTCAGATTATACCAGTGTTTTAGCTTTCTCCACTGCCTCTTCAATCGTACCCACGAAGAGGAATGCTGCTTCCGGCAGATCGTCATGCTTGCCTTCGAGAATCTCTTTAAAGCTGCGCACCGTTTCTTTAACCGGAACGTATTTACCCGGAATACCGTTAAATGCTTCAGCAACGTGGAAAGGCTGGGACAAGAAACGTTGAATTTTACGAGCACGGTAAACGAGCGCTCTGTCTTCTTCACTGAGCTCGTCCATACCCAGGATCGCAATGATATCCTGCAGTTCATTATAACGCGCCAAGATGCGTTTAACGCCTTGAGCTACGCTATAGTGTTCTTCACCTACAACTTCTGGTGCCAAGATCCGGGAGCTGGATGCGAGTGGATCTACCGCAGGGTAGATACCCATCTCGGAAATTTTACGCTCCAGGTTTGTTGTTGCATCCAAGTGAGCAAACGTTGTTGCAGGAGCCGGATCCGTATAGTCATCCGCAGGTACGTAGATCGCCTGGATAGATGTAACCGATCCTTTTTTCGTGGAAGTGATACGCTCTTGCAATTGACCCATTTCTGTTGCCAGCGTAGGCTGGTAACCTACCGCGGAAGGCATACGTCCGAGCAAGGCAGATACTTCTGAACCCGCTTGGGTGAAACGGAAGATGTTATCGATAAAGAGCAACACGTCACGGCCTTCTTCATCACGGAAATATTCCGCCATTGTCAGACCTGTGAGGGCAACACGAAGACGTGCGCCTGGAGGCTCGTTCATTTGTCCGAAGACCATTGCTGTTTTGTTGATAACGCCGGAATCACTCATCTCGTGATACAAGTCGTTACCTTCACGTGTACGCTCACCAACACCCGCGAATACGGAGATACCACCGTGCTCTTGCGCAATGTTGTTGATCAATTCTTGAATTGTAACGGTTTTACCTACACCGGCACCACCGAACAAACCGATTTTACCACCTTTGGCGTAAGGAGCCAGCAAGTCGATAACTTTGATACCGGTCTCCAGCATTTCTGCTTGAGTCGTCAGTTCATCGAATGCAGGAGCAGAGCGGTGAATCGGGTTTTTATGTTCAGCAGCAACAGCACCGCCAGTATCAATTGCTTCGCCAAGTACGTTAAATACACGACCCAGTGTCGCTTCCCCAACAGGTACAGAGATTGGAGCTCCTGTATCTACTGCTTCCATCCCACGTACGAGACCGTCCGTGGAGGACATCGCGATACAACGTACCCGGTTGTCACCCAGATGTTTCGAAGCTTCGAGTGTAAGACTTACACTTACGCCGCTTTCGGTTACTGTAGTGATCGTAATGGCATTGAGGATTTCCGGCAGACCGCCGCGTTCAAACTCGACGTCAACAACCGGACCCATGATGCTCACAACGCGTCCTTTGTTCATCTTAACGTTCCCCTCCTACAAGCCTGCTACTTTGACAAAAATAAAGTTCCGTTCGTTTATCTTTGCAGTGCAAGCCTTCATTAAATAAATAACGGTTAGCCTTGTGCTGCGTTGGCACCTGCCACAATTTCCGTAATCTCCTGCGTGATTGCTGCTTGACGGGCACGGTTGTAAGTCAATGACAAATCATTAATGAGCTTGGATGCATTTTTGGTTGCATTACCCATCGCCGTCATTTTCGCGCCTAACTCACTCGCCTTACCGTTCAGAAGCGCACCGTAGATCAATGTCTCCGCATAACGCGGAAGCAGAACCTCCAGTACAGCCTCGGCTGACGGCTCGTACTCGTAGCTTGCAGTTGGTCCATTCGCAGCAGATACCTCAGGTGTATCCATAGGAAGAAGACGTTCTACCGTAGGAATCTGGGTCAACGCATTTACAAAGCGGTTATAACAAATGTACAATTCATCAAATTCAGCCAGTTCAAATCCACGAACAGCTTCGTGTGCGATAGATTTGATATCTGCAAATGAAGGCGAATCCGACAGATCAGTTGTCGTGGAAGCCATCGCAATCTCACGGCGTCTGAAGTAATCGCGTCCCTTACGTCCGATTACGAACAACTCATAATCATTCTGTGAGTTATGGCGTTCTTTCAGTGTCTGATTAACCTGACGCAGAATATTCGCATTGTATCCACCTGCAAGTCCGCGGTCCGATGTAATGATCAGATAAGCTGTCTTTTTGACCGGACGGCTCTCTAGCATCGGATGCTGGATGCCTTGCGTGCTGGATGCAATACTAGCCACAACTTCTTTCAGTTTCTCCGAATAAGGACGGGCTGCCTCAGCTTTCTCCTGCGCTTTACGCAGTTTTGCAGCTGCAACCATCTCCATTGCTTTGGTGATCTGCTTGGTGCTCTGTACGCTTTTAATTTGCCGCTTAATTTCGCGCATGCCTTTTGCCATGATTTCACCACCTCAAAACTTTGGCGGAGCCAAAGTTACTTCGTAAGCATCAACACAAGTTTTGACGTAGTCAAAACTACTTCGTAAGCATTATCTTACTTTGAAAGCATCAAAGTTTTACATGCAGACATGCGGAATCGGTTAAACAACTCCGCAGCTGCAATCATCTATTTAGACAGAGACAGCGAAGCTCTTTCTGAACTTCTCGATTGCACCTTTCAGTGCATTTTCGTTGTCTGCAGTCAATTCTTTTGTATCACGGATGGACCCGAGAATTTCCGGATGGTTGCTCTCCATGAACGCAAGGAACTCACGCTCAAAGCGAGTAACGTCACCTGTTGGAATCTCATCCAGGAATCCTTTAACCGCTGTATACAAGCTCACAACCTGCTGTTCAACAGGCAGAGGCTGGTTTACACCCTGCTTCAGGATTTCCATCATGCGTGCACCACGGTTCAGGCGGGCCTGAGTCGCTTTGTCCAGATCGGAGCCGAACTGGGAGAACGCTTGAAGCTCACGATATTGAGCGAGGTCGAGACGCAGGGAACCTGCAACCTTTTTCATCGCTTTGATCTGAGCAGAACCACCGACACGGGATACGGAAATACCTACGTTGATCGCCGGGCGTTGTCCAGCATTAAACAAGTCGGCTTCAAGGAAGATTTGTCCGTCTGTGATCGAGATTACGTTCGTTGGAATGTAGGCGGATACGTCG
This sequence comes from Paenibacillus sp. P13VS, assembly GCF_015143645.1. Lineage (NCBI taxonomy): Bacteria > Bacillati > Bacillota > Bacilli > Caryophanales > Paenibacillaceae > Paenibacillus > Paenibacillus sp. P13VS. The sequence goes on from NZ_WYEV01000005.1 coordinate 170,541, forward strand.
GAAGCCTGTGTTTCAATGAATGGCAGAGCGGTTAAAGAACCACCACCAAGTTCATCATTCAGCTTCGCTGCACGCTCCAGCAAACGGGAGTGCAGATAGAATACGTCACCCGGATATGCCTCACGGCCCGGAGGACGACGAAGCAGCAAGGAGAGCTCACGGTATGCTGCCGCTTGTTTAGTCAAGTCATCATAGATAACGAGAACGTGCTCGCCTTTGTACATGAAGTACTCACCCATTGAACAACCGGAGTAAGGTGCAATGTACAAGAGCGGGGATGGATCAGATGCTGCTGCAGTTACAACGATTGTGTACTCCATTGCGCCTTTACGACGAAGAGTTTCCACAACTTGAGCAACCGTAGATTGCTTCTGACCGATAGCAACGTAGATACACTTCATGCCGCTGCCTTTTTGGTTCAGGATAGCATCGATCGCGATCGATGTTTTACCTGTTTGACGGTCACCGATGATCAACTCACGTTGTCCGCGACCGATTGGAACCATTGCGTCAATCGCTTTGATACCAGTTTGCATTGGCTCATGAACCGATTTACGATCCATAACGCCTGGTGCTTTACCTTCAACCGGACGGAATTCCGTTGTAGCGATTGGCCCTTTGCCATCCACAGGAATACCGAGCGGGTTCACAACGCGTCCAATCAATGCTTCGCCAACCGGCACTTGCATGATTTGACCTGTACGTTTTACTTGGTCGCCTTCACGGATGTCAGAGTAAGGTCCCAGGATAACGACACCGACATTGCTCTCTTCCACGTTCATGGCGAGGCCCATAACACCGCTTGGGAATTCAACCAACTCGTTGGACATGACATTCTCAAGTCCGTATACACGGGCGATACCGTCACCAACCTCAATAACCGTCCCGACTTCGACTACATCGATATCGTTCTTGTATTGTTCGATCTGGCTCTTAATTAATGTACTGATTTCTTCTGGTTTGATACTCAAGTGTCCTCACCCCAATCTACTGTACTCGTCTGTTAAAAGACTGCTCAAGACGTTCGAGCTTGCCAGCCAAGCTGCCGTCATAGATCGTATCGCCAATGGCGACTTTCAATCCGCCCAGCAGAGTCGAATCGACAATGTTCTCGATACGGATCTTTTTATTCACACGGCCTCCGAATTCACGGGCTACCGCTTCTTTTTCTTCATCATTCAATGCATAAGTCGAGTAAACACGGGCATCGGCAATGCCGAGCGAGTCGCCCTCGATCTTCAGATAATCACTCAAAAGAGCTTCCAGCAGTTCAACACGGCCACGCTCAATCAGGAGCAGAACCGTACGCAGAACAGGTTCGGACACTTTGCCTTCAAGGCTCGCTTGGAGCACGTTCCGTTTGGCTTCATCAGAGATGTTCGGAGATACGATGAACTTGATGATCTCAGCATCCTCAGTCAATCCACTGACAACCGCACGCAGCTCCTGTTCAACTTCAAGTACCTGCTGCTGCTGGAGAGCGACTTCGAACAATGCTTTCGCATAACGCTTGGCAACAATCGTATCGCGGCTCATTGTCGGCCCCCTACCTCATTGAGGTATTGGTTCACAAGCTCTTCTTGTGCTGGACCGTTCTCAACTTCTTTTTTGATCAATTTGGAAGCAATCTGAACGGAAGCTGTACCCAGTTCGCTGCGAAGCGCTGCAACTGCTTTGTTCTTCTCGCTTTCAATTTCACGTACCGCATCGTCTTTCAGACGATTAGCTTCAGCTTTTGCGTCAGCCAGAATTGACTCAGCCTGTTTGCCGCCCGTTTGTTTGGACTGTTCAATGATGTCGTGAGCTTCTTTGCGCGCTTGCTCCAGAGCTTGTTTTTGTTCCTCCACATAGGCAATGGCCTGTTCCCGAGTCTGAGCAGCCTCATTCATCTGCGTCAGCACGAGTTCGCGACGTTTTTCCATGATGGAGAACAAAGGACCGAAAGCATAACGGCTAAGCAGCCAATATAAAATTGCAAATGCGATAATCGCAAGAAGCGTATTTTCCCATACGAAACTCAATCTGTTCACTCCTTCCTGGAGGTATCCTTGAAACGTTCATCCGCATGAACGGACATTACCTAAAAAGAAGGCGCGGATGGCTATGGCCTTCCCCGCCAAACCTTATCAATTTAATTAAGCCGCACCGTAGAACATGAACGCGAGTACCACACCGATGATCGGCAATACCTCGATCAGACCTACCCCGATAAACATTGTTGTTTGAAGAGTGGATTTTGCTTCCGGTTGACGGGCAATTCCTTCTACTGTCTTGCTGATTACCATACCGTTACCGATACCTGCGCCAAACGCGCCCAGTCCTGCAACAATTGCTGCTGCGATTAATGCCATTGCTCCCATTTGTATATCCTCCTTAAAATTATAAATCAATTTTTTTATTGTTCAGCCTGGTGAAGAAATCTTCGTAGGGCTTGGAACTTAATGTTCGTCGTGCGTCTCGATGCTCTGTGAAATGTACACCATCATCAAGATTACAAAAACAAATGCCTGGATCGCGCCGATAAAGATACTAAAGCCTTGCCACACCATCAGCAACGGAATGGCAGCTATTGCGCCAAACACTTTAAACGTGGTCAGCTTCAGGATCGTTGCGATCAGTACCTCACCCGCGAAGATATTCGCGAATAGACGCATACCGTGAGTCAGCAGCTTGGATGCCGTTTCAATCAAGTTGATGGGCAAGAACAAGGCGAATGGCTGAAGGTAGTGCTTGAGATAACCTCTCGTGTTGCGGAACAATCCGAGTCCATGAGATACCATGAACGCAACAAGTGCTAGTCCCATCGTTACCGACAAGTCAGCGGTAGGTGATTTCCACCAAGCCAGCTCAACGTGTGGATGTGCTTCAGGATCTTTGGCATGCGCTTCTTCAAACGCATCGACCGCTGTAACGATCGGTTGATTGAACACCTGTGCCTGACTGACCTCTGTAACTTCCGTAACTGCCTGGAACGGAAGACCCAGCATGTTACCGACAAAGATGAACATAATCATGGAAAGTGCGAGAGAGATAAAATGTTTCCCTTTCTTCATATCCATCGTGCTGGAAATCAGATTGCGGACGAATTCGACTGCCCACTCCATAAAATTTTGCAGCTTGCCGGGGTTCTCAACGGACAATCTCCGTGTAGCCAGGACAGCAAAAATAAAAACGAGGGCACCTGTAACGACCAACATTAACACAACCGATAGATCCAGTCGAAATCCGCCAAGCATAATAATTGGAGCTTCATGCATATTTTTCTCACCCCTTTCTCGACTTGAAAGCTGCAGCACCTAACATCATTCTGCTCTGCGGGAATAGACGATCCCTATAATCAGTAAGGAAAATTGCGCAATGACCAGACCGCCTGCAACCGCATATGTATTGAAATACTGCGGAAAGCGCATCGATATATATATACCGAGCACTGCGAGTGCCGCTCTTGTCAAAAATCCCAGGTTCACACGCTTCAAGTTACCTTCTGCCGCATCATCTGACATTTTCCTTACTTTGTAGCCCAGGTAAAATGCATTGATCCAGCTAATTCCTGTACCCAGGGCCAGTCCCAAAGCAATTGTCTCCACACGTGGCATAAAGGCCGCTGCGAGAAAACAAATCATAAGAAAGTACATGATGGAAACAGTCATCCATCTGCGGTATCTGGTTAGTTCACTCATCACTTTCCCCCATGAATTTTTTCGCGATAAAGTAGATGCTCACTCCACCTGCCGCCAGAAAAAAGAGAACGCTTACGGCGATCCATATTCCGTTACCTCCAATGGTCTTGTCCAACCAGGAGCCAGCGTAATATCCGGCAACAGCGAGAACGGCAATCTCGATCCCAAAAGCTGTCACGAGCCCCATCGCTTTCCATACATTGTTGTCATGGTTACGGGATGAATTTGGTTTGTTCGAATCGGCCATTTTCCACGCCACCCTTGCAATCCCAGTTAATTTTACTGAATGATGAGAGCCTTTGTCAATTGAATGATTTTAGTGTTTTAAAGGGTAAAACGACGGGTTTACAGGCCCCCGGGAGCCCGTAAACCCGCGTAAACCGTACAGTTTAACTGTATGCTGTACCCTTTATGATTCAGTCAGAAAAAACGAATTATTTTTTGAATTTTCTGTGAAATGATTCCGGACGTTCACTATTTACGCCAAAATGGTGCAAAATCGCATTGACAATTCTTTCCGATGCATGTCCATCACCGTATGGATTGGCAGCTTGACTCATGCTTGCATACAGCGCATCATCCGTAAGCAGAGCTTTGGTCCGTTCATAAACACGTTCCTCATCCGTACCCACCAGCTCCAACGTTCCAGCCTCGATGCCTTCAGGACGCTCCGTTGTATCCCGCAGAACCAGCACGGGCACACCAAACGAAGGCGCTTCTTCCTGCAAACCGCCTGAATCGGTCAAAATCAAGTGAGTATGCGGATAAAAGTTATGCAAATCCACCACGTCTAGTGGATCAATTAATTGAATACGGGGGTGATTCCCCAAAATCGCGTGAGCCGGCTCCTTCACAGCAGGACTTGGATGCACCGGGTACACGATGGCAATATCTTCGAACTCGTCGGCAATCCGTTTGACGGCCTGGAAAATGTTGCGGTGAGGCTCGCCTTGGGATTCACGGCGGTGAGCTGTCATCAGCACAAGACGTTTGCCTTGTGCCCATTCAAGTACCGGATGTGTGTAATCCTGCCGTACTGTATATTGAAACACATCTGTTACCGTGTTGCCTGTGACATAGGTACTAGACTCCGGTTTATTTTCTTTGGCAAGGTTGGAGAACGACCAATCTGTCGGTGCAAAATGCAAGTCCGCAAGTACGCCGGTCAACTGGCGGTTCATTTCCTCCGGATACGGTGACAGCTTGTTCCACGTACGAAGACCTGCTTCCACATGGCCCACCTGAATCTGCTGCAGAAACGCTGCATAGCTGGCTACAAACGTAGTCAGCGTATCCCCGTGAACAAGCACGATGTCGGGTTTCGCTTCGCGCAGTACGGGCTCCAGGCCACCAAGCACACGAATCGTGATTTCATTCAGCGTTTGGCGATCTTTCATGACATCCAGATCATAGTCCGGTTGAATGTTAAACACTTCCAGAACCTGATCCAGCATTTGACGATGTTGTGCGGTCACACAGACGATGGATTCGATAGATTCGGGATGTTTCTGAAGTTCCAAAATAAGCGGAGCCATCTTAATGGCTTCCGGACGAACTCCGAATATCGTCATGACTTTAATTTTCTTGGACATTCAAACAAAGCCCCTTTTCTATTCAGCATGCAGCATGCTTATTTAGTGCCGTACAGACGGTCTCCTGCATCTCCCAATCCGGGAACGATATAACCGTGATCATCCAGACGATCATCCAGTGCAGCCACGTAGATGTCCACATCCGGGTGCGCGTCCTGAACTGCTTTTACACCTTCAGGAGCTGCTACAAGGTTCATCATTTTGATTTGGGTGCAGCCGCGTTTTTTGAGCACGTCAATCGCAGCAATGGCAGATCCGCCAGTTGCCAGCATTGGGTCGATAACAATCAGCTCACGCTCCGTAACGTCTGTAGGCAGCTTTGTGTAGTATTCAACAGGTTGCAGTGTTTCCGGGTCACGGAACAGACCAACATGTCCTACTTTTGCCGCAGGAAGCAGTTTAACAACGCCATCCAGCATACCCAGACCTGCGCGCAGGATTGGTACCAGACCAAGCATACGACCAGAGATGACCTTTCCTTGTGTTTCAGCTACAGGTGTTTGCACATCAATAGACTCGAGCGGAATCTCTCTTGTAATCTCGTACGCCATCAGCGTAGCCACTTCATCCACCAGTTCGCGGAAATCTTTCGTATTCGTACGCATGTCGCGTATAAACGTCAGTTTGTGTTGAATCAAGGGGTGATCACATATTACTAATTTTCCCATCTAATTTGTCCCTCCGGTAAGTTCTTCATGTACAGCATTACCAATAATGCCTAATTATCATTCATAGGCCCGATAAATCCTGTATATTATATCATCACCTACACCGAATTACACCATCAAAGGACATGTAATCATTACAGAAAACCGAATACTATAAAAATAGGACCGGAAACTTGGCATGTTCCGGTCCTTTTTACTCTAGTTGTACAATAATTCCATGTGCCTGTGGACTAGTATTTCAGATCTGTGTACAGCGGGAATTGGTCTGTCAGAGCCGTTACTTCCGCGCGGGCCTCATCCAGCTTCGCTGTATCTTTAGGATTTTTCAATGTTTTGGCAATGATTTTACCGATAGCAACCATGGCTTCTTCGTTCATGCCACGGGAAGTAGCTGCCGGAGTACCAATTCGAATGCCGCTCGTTACAAACGGACTTGTCGGATCAAATGGAATTGCATTTTTGTTCACGGTAATACCGATGGAATCGAGCACATGCTCAGCTTCCTTACCTGTGATGTTCACGCTGCGAGTGTCGATCAGCATCAAGTGGTTGTCTGTACCGCCGGATACAATGTTCAATCCTTCAGCAATCAGTGTTTCAGCCAAAACCTGAGCGTTCTTCACTACGTTTTGTGCATAAGTTTTGAACGAAGGCTGCAGGGCCTCACCCAGTGCTACCGCTTTGGAAGCAATAACGTGCATCAAAGGTCCACCTTGGGAACCTGGGAATACCGCTTTATCAATTGCAGCTGCCCAGGATTTGCGGCACAGGATCATACCGCCACGAGGTCCGCGCAGCGTTTTGTGTGTTGTCGTTGTTACGAAATGGGCATGAGGAACCGGGCTCGGATGCAATCCGGCAGCAACCAGTCCTGCAATGTGGGCCATGTCCACCATGAACAATGCACCTACATCGTTTGCGATAGAAGCGAGTTTTTCAAAATCAATCGTACGCGGGTATGCACTTGCGCCTGCAACAATCAGACGAGGACGGTGCTTGAACGCTGCTTTGCGCACTTCATCGTAATCGATCAGGAAAGTATCTTCCTGTACGCCATAGGCCACGAAATTGTAGAGCAAACCAGATGCATTCACTGGGCTACCGTGAGTCAAGTGTCCACCATGAGCAAGGTTCATGCCCAGCACCGTGTCACCAGGTTTCAACGCTGCAAGATATACTGCCATATTCGCTTGTGCTCCCGAGTGAGGCTGTACGTTTACGTGCTCAGCGCCAAACAGTTCCTTCGCGCGGTCACGTGCGATATCTTCCACAACATCCACATGCTCGCAGCCACCATAATAACGTTTGCCTGGGTATCCTTCAGCGTACTTGTTTGTCAGTACAGATCCAAGTGCCTCAATTACCGCTTCACTTACGATGTTCTCGGATGCAATCAGCTCAATGTTGTTCTGTTGGCGTTTCAACTCCAAATTCATCGCTTCAAGTACTGCAGGGTCATTCTTACGCAATTGTTCCATGTTTAAATTCCTCCCAGTATATTAGTGAAGTTATAAAGCAAAATTAAAAGGTTACACTCGCCACTCCGAACGCAGCACAATCTTCCGATCGCTGTTATCCCCAGATTTTTTGAATCCCCCTTTAAAGGGGAAATCCGGTGATAGCCTATGCTTCCGATGTAGCTTTCTTTCAGAAAGCTTTTAGGCGAGCACTTCGTTTCTCCAGATTTGTCCTGCAGTCTCCGTTTTCGTGTAAACATTAATTTCGCTTTATAGTAGGTTGAAGATTTAGTCGCAAAATGTCGAATCTGGTTGCTCTTCCATCTGATACACCGCACGTTCGCCGCCAATCAGCTTCGGACGGGTCAAGGCTGTCGTCACACGGGCTTCCCCAATGTAGCGAAGCGCTGTACGGAAGGGAACTGCCACATGCCGTAAGTGCATGCCAATCATGGTTTCCCCGATATCCACTCCCGCATGAGCCTGCACATGTTCAGCCAGGCAAGGATCACTCAGCGAGCGATAAGCTGCGGATGCCATGGAACCGCCTGCCTTGGGAACGGGCACGGCACCCACTTCAGTCAAACCAAGACGTGTGAGCAATGAACGCTCCATCACCAGTGCGCGATTCAAGTGTTCACAGCACTGGAACACAGGCTCGAAGCCGAATTCCTGCTGTACCTCGCGGATCCCTGCAAGAAGCTGCTGTGCTACATCAACGGCACCACTCGTACCGATCTTCTGGCCTGCAACCTCGCTTGTGCTTGTACCGATCACAACAATCTGTCCAGGTCCAAGCTTTCCGGCAAGTGCCAGTTCACGCAGAATGGATGCGGTCTGTTCCTGCAATCCGGGTTGTTCCGAATCTAACTCAATAGTCATCCTATCGCCTCCCGATAAAATCATGCCTGACTTCCTCACGGCAGCCCGCTCTTGTATTCATGCACGGCATCTCAGGTACTATTATAGCGAATAATCAGATGAAAGACGAAAAAAAGAGCAGTCTGCGGGTATCGCAGAATTGCTCTTTTGCCCAGGCGACCGGCCGTTTGTTCCGGTGCTCCATTGTGGTTGTGCCCACTTCGTCGCCAGTTACACCGGATCCCTGTTTTCCCCTTCATCATAAAACAACCCACGCTTAAAATCAACGGGTAATTTACACTACATGTTCGTTTTTGCATATAAAAATAAATTTGGAAATGGTTCATCACTGCCCAATTACATTGCCCTGCATAATCCCGGTTTATCCCAACTTGTCCAGAAGCCGATCCAATGCCGTCCTGATCTCTGCAGCAGCAATATTATAATCGTCACGACTGCCCCCGAATGGGTCGGATATATCAAAGCTTGGAATGCGCTGGCGGATCTCGATCACGCGCTCACGCTCTGATGCCAGAATCTCCTGACCGAGTGCACGCTTCAGTTCCAGTGTGGCGAACAGGCTGTCCAGTTCCTGAAGATCATTCAGAACCTGATCATCATTCTCCACATACTCTTTCAGCGTGTACGTCTTGTGTACCGAATCCGGAAAAACCTGCATGACATGCTGTTTATGGCTTCGCGTTAACGTAAGGACCAAATCCGCCCAGCCAATCAGGCTCGCGTCAAGCTGGGTAGATTGACCAGGCCCTTCCGCCTGGTGATCTCTTAATACAGCTTCGGCATGACGGGAAATCGGCATTCCCGATGCTGCCGCCACACCTGCAGAACGAACCTCTACCTGAATGCCCCGTTCCGCTGCGAGCTTGCGCAAAAGCCCCTCCGCCATGGGGCTGCGGCACGTATTTCCTGTACATACAAACAAAATATGTTTCATTGTGATAGCCTCCCCATTTCGCAAATGTTGTCGAATGATGCAATATTTTAATTTTAAATGATGAAAATTTAAAGAGTATCGTTATGACTGCTCAAGGGCTGCAACTGCTCCGCTCTATGACTATTAAAAAATAAACAACAGTCCAAACGCAAGCAGGATGGCTCCGCCAATCGCTTCACCATAATCACCAAGGTTCTGGCTCACTCGTCTTCCCAGCAGCAGACCCATGACGGACATGATTCCACCGCATGCACCAAAGGCAAGTACAGTCAGTACCAGATCACTGCTAAACATGCCGAGGGATACCCCAACGGAAAACGAATCCACACTCACACTGAGTGAAAATAAGATCACACCCAGCATGGAGCGATGGTCCACCAGCTTGGTGTCACCTTCACGAAATGCATTCAGAATCATGTGACCCCCAAGCAAAACGAGCAATCCGCCTGCAGCATACGTCGTGATGTCCCCAAGAAGTGAACTGACGTATTTCCCCGTGTACATACCGATCAGCGGCATGATCACATGGAACAGGGCCGTAACCAAGCTGATTCGCAGCACATCACGCAAACGAATGCCTTTCATGCCAATCCCAATGCCCAGCGAGAAGGCATCCAGCCCGAGGGCGACGGCCATAATCAAAATGGTTACCAACTGCCCCAGATGGGCAGACACATCCCACATTCCCATACCCCCAAGTCACGTAAAGGTTCTTGTACACGATATGCGGACAAGGACACAAACATGACGGGAGATAGAGAATGAATAGTCAGAGAGATGCAGGCAGGCGTGTCAAAAGGGGACTCTTCTAATCGGCAGGCCGTGGTTGGTGGTGCCTGCTGCCACGGCCTGCCGATCAGGTGGACCGGAGAGACGTCGTCAGCTCCGGTCATGGTGTTACTGGTCCCCAACCTGTATAAGTTGGTGACCAGCAGCCTTGAGCAGCCGATTCATGACGGCTGCGCCCAGCCCTTCGCGTGAGCAGGCTTCAGCCACAATGTATGTGGCGCCCTGCTCATCGCAGCTGCGCAGCGCGGCGTACAGCCGGCGCGCTGCTTCTTCAAGCTCGCTGGCATTGCCCAGCGAGAATACGGCATCGGCACGGTACTGCTCCGCGTGCTCGGCGAACGCCAGCACCGCGGTGCGCTCTCCGCGCTGCGCCGCCTCCGCGAGGGCGGCGCTGATCCAGGCCGCCACGGCTGGCGGCGGCCCCTCTACCACGCACAGCGCCCCTGTGGGCGCATAGTGCGTGTACTTCATGCCCGGCGAGCGCGGCGCCGGGCTGCCTTCGCCTTCGGACCCACCCGCGAGAATCGCCGGGTCCGTGGCGACATGGGCGGCAACGGCGGACAACTGTTCCGCCGTAATGCCGCCAGGGCGCAGGATGGTGACGGTACCGTCGTCACCGACCTGCACTACCGTGGACTCGACGCCCACACCCGTGGGGCCGCCGTCCACAATGCCGCCGATGCGGCCAGCCAGATCCTCGCTCACATGTGAAGCGAGCGTGGGGCTCGGCCGCCCGGAGCGGTTAGCGCTCGGCGCAGCCACTGGGCACGCCGCCGCTGCGAGCAGCTGCAGAGCAACCGGGTGATCCGGCATGCGGACACCCACCGTATCCAAGCCAGCCGTAACCCGCGGGGATACGGCACCTGGCTTAACAGGCAGCACAATGGTGAGCGGACCTGGCCAAAAGGCCTCAATCAGCGCTTCTGCCGCCTCATTCACTTCCGTAACCAGTGAATCCAGCTGATCGCGATGTGCAATATGCACAATGAGCGGATTGTCTGACGGGCGGCCTTTGGCTTCAAATATAGCCTCTACCGCGGCTGTACTGCGCGCATCCGCGCCCAAACCGTATACCGTCTCTGTCGGAAACGCAACGGTCTGGCCTTGACGAATGCAGGCAGCAGCAGCCTGCAAGTCAGCGAGCGCCTGCTGGTAGGCGCTCTTTTTTTTCTCATCGGATCCCTGTGCCTCAAGTTCACCCATAACCAAATTACCCACAACATGCAGCTCGTTCTCACTCATCAATGCTCTGACATCCCACACCGACGTAAGCAATCCTTCTGGTTTTCCCGAATCTTTGTTTCCTGTGTATTGCTCTTGTTCTCTACTCATATATCCCATCATCCCTAAACTTCAATAGGTTAGTAACCGCGGGGCCTCGACCTTGGCGGTAGCTGTCTTGCTTTCATTTCGAATACCTATAATTATAGCATATCTGTTCAACCTAAGAACGGGCTCGCTATCTCTCTTGTAAACCCCATCCGTTAAGCATGACAGCCATTCATTAAAAAATGGGGCAAAAGGGCAGCTTCCTGTATCGAAGTCGCCCTTCCCTATCATTCTCACAATATTAAGCAAACAACCCGGCTACCCAACCCCATAGTTTAACCGCCAGATCCACCAGGAAAAAACGGGCTTCCGGTGTTGCTCCCTGGACAGATGCTTCAGCATCTCCAGGCTCAGCAGCCGCTGCAGATACCGTAGACGGATTGGCCAGCGCATCCCCTGTGCTTGCATCAATGAAGCATAGCGGCGGAAACAGCACACACCACCAATTTTGACCCTTTCCTTCTCCCAGTGTTATACGCACTGCTTCATAATCACCTGCGGGATATACCGTGCCTCCGTATAGTTTGGTAGGGAACGGAACGACACCAAGCTCCACTTGATATGGATAGTCCAGTCCACGGCTGGCCAGCTCTTCTCCCACCCGATCTTCGATTTCAGACAAATGCTCACGAATGACATGGCGTGCATCATCCAGACTTTGCGGATTATCCAGCTCTGTAACCCAATCACTCATCTGGGCAACCACAGCATCCCGAATCTCGCGTTTCACCAGTTGGTCCCCTGGCGCATCCGAATTCGCTAGAATCCGCAAACGGATGGATTGCTCCGGAATTGCTGCAGCAGCTACAGCTGCATCCGTCTTCTGACCTTCCCACATCATAATAATCATCATAAGACAAACGATAATTAGTCCCATTTGTTTCACTGTTCTTCTGCTCATCCCGTTCTCCCCCTCGGCTCCCGTGATCATGTTCCCTGCAACTCTCTCATGTCTATCAGTATGCCCGGAAGAGACAGAAGTAAACCTAGCAAAAATCATGAATCTAGCAAATTCATTCTTTCATTTTAACGTGGTTGAGCCGGATTAAGAAAAGGCCGACCACATCTGTTACCGATGTGCATCAGCCTTGCTTAAGATCTATCAAACCTAACTGTTAATATATAACCCAATATATAACCCTATTCGATGATTACAACGCGCTCTTTTCTTTTCTCAGCAAATGCAGTAACCGGTCTGGCAAACCAGGCTTCTGCTCTCCAAGCAGCAGGTCGTCTTCCTCTTCATCTCCATATAATTTAATGCTCATGACCAGTCCGATACAAGCCATATTAATAAGCAATGAAGTCCCCCCATAACTGATGAACGGAAGGGTAATCCCTGTTAGTGGCATCAGTCCGAGGAACGCACCTATGTTTTCAAACACTTGGTATAAGAGCATGCCAATAATGCCTACAATAATGACCGGTCCCGCCCGATCCTTGCATTCCATACCAATGAGAACCATTCGGTGAATCAGAATGAAGTACAGCAGTAACAGCACCGACGCTCCTACAAAACCGAATTCCTCAGCAATAACGACAAAGATGGAATCCGAATAGGTATACGGCACGCGTCCACTTTGGACGGAGGTTCCCTGCAAATACCCTTTGCCGATAATGCCTCCGGAGCCTATAGCCAAGCCTGCGTTTTTGGTGTGCCATGTCGCCTTGGATGTGGCCTTTTCCGGTACGAGCCACGGATCTATCCGTTCCGCCCAGTGTTCACGGCCTACCTTCTCGAGAAAGGTAAAGATTTCATCATGATACGTCGTGTAGGCTTTGACGAAACCAAAGAAAGTTACGGCTACAATAACAAGGCCAATGATTGCGTGTTTTAGCTTGATATTACCGATCCACAATACCGCGGCCAAGATGACGACGTAACCCAGCGCGTTGCCCAAATCATTCTGAATCATGACGAGTGCAAACGGAACGAACGCCCAACATCCGATGGGAATGATATCTCTCCAGAACCCGAGTGTGTTTCGTTGGCGTCTCACAAGCAAATGTGCGAGAAATAGAATCAGGATCATCTTGAACAACTCCGCAGGTTGAAACGAAAGATTGTCCCCAAGCTTGATCCATCCATTGGCATTATTGATTGGTCCACCCACAAAGTTGACGAGAACAAGCAAAACGATGCCTAAGGCATACAGATAAAAAGCATATTTCACATACAGTTTGTAATTTACTAGTCCGATGCCCACTACTGCGACAAATCCGACAATATAAAACAACAAGGTTTTGATATGATGCCTGGCCAAAGTGGCATCCGTCTGCGTACCACTATAAATGACAAACACACTTGCAACCATCAGCAAAAACAATACAAACAGAATTACACCGTCCATCTTTTTCAGCATTCTCCACATCACTACAATCGTCCTCCCGGATACCTATACGCATTTTCCAAATTGACTTATAATTTCCATTGTATAAAATAGAGAGATAAATTGGAAATTTTAATCACCGCGTGGAGGATGGAGCCCAACTTACGAAAATTATTAGAGAAAATCCAGCAAAAGAAAAACCCTGGAAGCATCAGATCCAAATAGCTTGGATTGATCTTTCCAGGGTTCTATGACTCACTTGTTTTGTTTCCTGTACCTGATAAAAGGAATTACTGTTCCTGCTGGGACGGTTTCCTTCTGAACAACTTGAGGACAATATCCGTAATTCCCGGTTGTTCTGCAGAGCCCAAAATATCCTCGTTCTCTTCCGTATGAACCTTGATACTCATGACGATACCCATACTGATCATATTCAGTACAAGCGAGGTCCCCCCTGAACTGATAAAAGGCAGCGTGATCCCGGTCAGCGGCATTAAGCCGATGAACGGACCGATGTTGACAAAAATCTGGTAGAGCAGCATCGCTATAATACCGACGATGAGGTAAGGCCCTGCGCGATCTTTACATTCGAGAGCTATCAGGACCAGCCTGTGGATGAGAATAAAGTACAGCAGCAGCAGCACTGAAGCACCTACAAACCCAAACTCCTCCCCAATCTGCACAAAAATCGAGTCGGCATAAGCAAGCGGTACCCGATTGGATTGAATCGTTGTACCTTCCAGGTATCCTTTACCACTAATGCCACCAGAGCCAATCGCCAGCTTCGCGTTATAGGTCTGCCAGAGTACGTCTCTGGAGGTCTGATCCGGCACGAGCCATGGATCGAAGCGATCCGCCCAGTGAGAACGACCAATGTCCTTCAGGAATTTGACGATTTCATCATGATAGTGAATGTAAGCCTGTGTCCCCCCGACAAAAGCAGCCACAGCAATCATAAATCCAATGAGGGCATGGCTGAACTTGATATTGCCAATCCAGAGCAGTCCTACCAGAATGATCACATAGCTCAGTGCGTTCCCCAAGTCATTTTGCAGCAAGACGAGCAGCAAAGGTGGCAGTACGCAAAGTGAAACCGGTACGACATCACGTCCAAAATAAAGCGGTCGGTTCTTCTTTCGGGCCAGAAGGGCCGACAAGAACACAATGAGACAGAGCTTGAATAACTCTGCGGGCTGCAAACTGAAGCCAAAAATGGACAACCAGCCCTTGGCGCCGTAATATTCCTGACCTATAAACATAACCAGAATAAGCAGCACCATGCCTACTCCATAAATATATAAATAGTTTTTGATAATAACCTTGTAATTGATCATCGATATTCCAAAAAAGATCACGAAACCTAGAATATAAAAGATAACAGCGTTTCTCGTGAGCCCCTCCAGCTTCGGACGGCCAAAGGTCGTACTATAAATGGACAAAATACTGATGACCATCAGGATCAGTAAGATGAACACAATCGAGTAGTCTATCTTTTTGAATTTATGCAGCATGTAGTTATGTTCCCCCAAGCATTCAGCAATCTTCGGTATATCCCATTGTAGAGGATTTCGCGGCAAAAAGAAAACCCGCAGAACCTTACATTTTCGTCACCTGTTCCGAAGTACGAACACCCAGGACATGCCGCTCGATCCCGGCAAGGTCCGGAACAATGATAATTTCCGGCCAGTGTCCGGCGGATTCAAGCAATGCGGCGATGTCGCGAGCTTGTCCCTGACCGAGTTCAAAACCTATGACCTGCGGCGGCGCAGGCAGCAGTGCCAGCTGTTCCAGCATGACCCGGTACGGTGCCAGTCCGTCCGGACCGCCGTCCAGTGCCGTGCGCGGTTCATGATCGCGCACCTCAGGCTGCAGCCCGGCGATATCCGCCGCCGGGATATATGGCGGGTTGGACACCAGAATGTCCACCCGCACCCCTGCGAACGGGGCCAGCAGATCGCCTTCACGGAAGTCGATCTGTACCCCGTTCGCGGCCGCGTTCCGTGCGGCCACTTGCAGCGCCGCCGCCGAGATATCTCCGGCGCCGACCTGCCAGCGCGGGCGCTGCGAGGCGATCGTCACCGCGATCGCACCGCTGCCCGTGCCAATATCGACGGCGAGCGGAGCGCCGCCGGGAAACACGCGGTCGGCTTCGCGCAGCACAGCCTCGACCAGCAGCTCCGTCTCCGGCCGCGGAATCAGCACGGCCGGCGTGACCTCAAACGGCAGCCCATAGAATTCCTGGCTGCCGATGATATACTGCGCCGGCTCACCCGCAGCCTTGCGCGTGACGGCGTCCTCCCAGCGGCTGCGCAGCTCGCTGGGGAAGGGCTCCGGCTGCATCATGTAATACGCGGCGCCATAGACGCCGAGTACATGCTCCAGCAGCAGCCGGGCATTATTCTGCGGCTCGTACACGCCGCTCTTTTCCAAAAAAGAGGAAGCCTCCACGAAGGCTTCCCGACAGCTCTGTTCCGGCGTCATCACAAACTGCGCGCGGGTCACAGCATTATTCTCCTCTATCCATCATCTCCGTCTGCTCGGCAATCGTCAGCGCAGACAGGATTTCTTCAATCTCTCCGTTCATGACCTGATCCAATTTGTGCATGGTCAGACCAATGCGGTGATCGGTTACACGGCTTTGCGGGAAGTTGTACGTACGAATCCGCTCACTGCGGTCCCCTGTACCCACTTTACTCTTACGTTCCCCAGCAATTTTCGCTTCTTCTTCCTGGCGCATCATATCGAAGATCCGGGTACGCAATACTTGCAGCGCTTTTTCCTTGTTCGAGTTCTGCGATTTACCATCCTGACATGTCGCTACGATTCCGGTTGGAACGTGCGTTACCCGTACAGCAGATTTCGTTGTGTTAACCGACTGTCCGCCGGCACCGCTGGAACAGAACGTATCCACGCGAATGTCTTTGTCATGAATTTCAATATCGAAATCTTCAGCTTCTGGCATAACGGCAACCGTTGAAGTAGAAGTATGAATCCGTCCACCTGATTCGGTTGTCGGGATACGTTGTACACGGTGTGCACCACTCTCGTACTTCATTTTGCTGTATGCACCGCGGCCGTTGATGAGGAAAATAACCTCTTTGAATCCGCCGACATCATTCGTATTGGCATCCATCAATTCCACGCGCCAGCCTTGATTGTCGGCATAACGTGTGTACATGCGGTATAGATCCGCTGCAAACAATGCCGCTTCATCTCCACCCGCTGCTCCGCGAATTTCCACGATGACGTTTTTGTCGTCATTCGGGTCTTTCGGCAGCATGAGAACACGAATCAGTTCGTCCAGCTCTTTCTGACGGGCGCTGAGTTCTTCGATTTCCATTTTGACCATTTCACGCATCTCGTCATCCAGCTTCTCGCCTTGCATTTCTTTTGCTGCTTCGAGATCCTGACTCACCTGTTTGTACTCATTGTATGCTTCGTACGTCGGCTGCAGATCGGATTGCTCTTTGGAATACTCACGCAGCTTTTTGTTATCGCTTGCCACATCCGGGTCACAGAGCAGCTCGCTAAGCTTGTCATAACGGTCCGCCAATGCCTGTAATTTATCCAACATATATAGTCACCTCACGATTTATTTTTGGTAATGCGCTGCACGTCTTCTCTGGGCAGACGCTCCATGTTCATTATTTATATCATCTATTTTCATAACGCATAGGTTCTCAGTTCAACCGAAACCTGACCGTAACATTCATTAATGACCGACGCAACATCGCTACAACGTCATCAAATCCTTTACTTTTAAGTTATATAAAAGAACCCATGTACCTTACGCGGAGCTCTGCTTAAGTCTTACAAAAAGCGAGCTAAATTAACCTAGGTACACGACTCTTAATTATAGCATATTCTTCTCAACCTGAACAGATGCTTTTCCATCTGCCTACAGGTTCGCTTTAGATTATGGCATAAGTGACAATGGGCTTTATTCCATTATGTTACAATGTAACATCAACTACAACAAGCCATCTTCAAGCTGCTCAAGCACCAGGCTCCACCAGGATTTTTCATTCGATAAACTACCCGGATCCTGTTCGGCAAAGAATGCCCGGAGTTCGCTTATGGCCTCTTTCCGGCCGGAACCATGAATCTTTTTCTTTCCAGGTATGAGCTCTCCCCTTTGAAAAGCTGCCAGCTTGGCTTGGGCTTCTTCGAGTGTCATCACACTGGGCTCATGCACTTCCGAGAAATTCTCAATGAATTGAGCGTAACGCTGGAGAAATTCAAGAAACCGAAGCAGACTGGTGTTGATCAGCCCGTATTCCCCTGACGATGCATCTACCGAGTAAACTGCGCCCGTTCCTGTCTCCACACCGAGCAAGGCTGCCGTTTCCTCCCATTCATATCCGATCGGCAGAAGCGTAATGCAGCCACCTTCATGCTGTACTTGAATCAAGCCTCGTTCCGGCATGGACCGAAAATGGACACCCAGCAGATCGTTACCCTCATCGCGTAACTGAGGTAATCCCTTAACAAGAAGCAGATCACTAATCTCTTTCGGTAAATGCATCGCTCTCACATAGGCTTCATCATATGGAATACGAGTTACTGCATCCTCCATTGTCCATCCTCCCCCATGCCCTTTTCCTCTATTATATCCACACCGCGCAAACAATCCAGTATAAGCAGAACAAGCGGGTCGCCATCACAAGTCCTTCCCTGCTGTTCTCACCTACTCCCTCTAATCTGCCACTCTACCTTCATTCCAAATAAAAACCCTGCCATCTTCGGAGAAGACAGCAGGGCTGTTCATGTCTATCATGTACTGCTTGAATTGGTTATAAAATTATACGTTGAAACGGAAGTGCATAACATCTCCGTCATTGACAACATATTCTTTACCTTCCAAACGAAGCTGTCCGCGTTCTTTGGCACCGTTCATGGAACCAGCTGCAACCAGGTCTTCGTAGGAAACGACTTCTGCACGAATGAATCCGCGCTCGAAGTCCGTATGAATTACACCCGCTGCGCCCGGTGCTTTTGTACCCTTGCGGATCGTCCACGCACGAACTTCCTGTACACCTGCCGTGAAGTATGTGTACAGACCCAGCAGCTTGTAAGCAGCTTTGATCAACAGGTTCAGACCGGAATCCTCGATACCGAGCTCTTCCAGGAACATTTGTTTATCTTCGCCTTCCAGCTCGGAGATTTCTTCTTCGACTTTTGCACTGATCGGCACCACTTCTGCATTTTCAGCAGCCGCGAATTCTCTTACTTTTTGCACATAGGCATTGTTCGCCACATCACCGATCTCATCCTCGGCTACGTTAGCTGCGTACAGCACCGGCTTCAGGGTAAGCAGGTGCAGATCACGTACGATCAGACGCTCTTCGTCTGTCAATTCCATGCTGCGTGCCGGCTTATCTTCGTACAGAACTGCCTTCACTTTCTCCAGTACTTCCACTTCTTGAGCAGCCTGCTTGTTGCCGCCCTTCATGTTTTTCTTGGAGCGTTCGATTTTTTTCTCAACACTCTCGATATCCGCCAGGATCAGCTCCAGATTAATCGTCTGGATGTCGCTTACCGGGTCAATTTTGCCATCTACGTGAGTGATATTCTCATCAACAAAGCAGCGTACCACATGGACAATCGCATCCACTTCACGAATATGGGCAAGGAACTTGTTACCCAGACCTTCGCCTTTACTTGCGCCGCGTACAAGCCCTGCGATATCTACGAATTCAAACGCTGTAGGTACTGTCTTCTTCGGTACAACGAGTTCTGTCAATTTGTCCAAACGCTCGTCCGGTACTTCAACGATCCCCACGTTCGGGTCAATCGTACAGAACGGATAGTTTGCCGACTCGGCACCTGCTTGTGTAATTGCGTTAAACAGAGTGGATTTACCAACGTTAGGCAGGCCCACGATTCCAGCTTTCAAAGCCATGTATATGACAACTCCTCATTCATTACTTGTTCGGTATGGATAATCCTATACATTATATATGACAAACCCGGAGGCATCAAGGAACTTCGGGTTTCGTTTCTGCCTGGCTACCGTTTAAGTTCCTTGTACATCGTCAGATCCGTGATCTCGTACCCCATCTTGCGATACAAGCTGCTCGCCCGCACATTATGTCCAAACACATGCAAACCAATTCGATCCACCTGAAGACTGTGGGCCCTTTGTTCAAGTGCTTCCATCGTTTCGGTACCATACCCTTTGCCCCGATATGCTTCTTCCACAACAATATCGAGCAAGAAGGCTTCCTTACCCCGGCGATTGTCCGTAACGTTAAACCAGATGTACCCCACATTACCGTCCACTGGATGCACCAGGTTATAGATGTAGGCTCCAGGCGTATTCAGTCCTTCAGGCAAATAGCGATCATAAGATGCCTCAGCGAGCTCCTGCGCTTCTTCCTCCGCCCATGTCCCTGCTTCTACTTTCTCAACAGCAAAATCTGCAATGGAACGCTTACGAAAATCTGCAAATTCCTGTTCATTCATGGATACAAGCTCCATCGTATTCCCTCCCCGGTTCAAATTCCGTATTCGATTTTTCTAAGTCTTTATCTGAATGAAACAATTTATTATTCATCATACCTGAAGTGGAAAAAAATCTGCATAACTTTTATCAGACTTCCATTGTTTATTAACCATAACGAGAGGAGCAGATCTAAATGAACAGACGTCGCAAACGACCTTCAAGGAAAATCATCATTCTCTTGGCGGGTGTGGTTATCTTCATTGGGATCATTATAGGCATGGCGTATCCCACCATAGACCAATTCCGATCACTCAGGATCACCATCCATAATCAATCAGACTTCGATCTTACAAATGTTAATGCAAGCCTGGTCCAAGGTGAAGGCCCGGTTAACAGTGAAAGAGATGGCTCCGTGTACAAGCTGAAGAAGGATATTGCCAGCGGTAAAAAAGTAAAGTTCGCTCCTAGACTTAGTCCTTCCGGGGAATCATCCGTTCACCTGCAATTTACGGATAGCCAAGGGGAAATTCATACCAAAGTCGTCTGTGGTTATACGGAGTATCTATCCGGCAATACCTATGTCAACGTAACTAACGACAATATTACGGTAAAAGAAGAGTGTTGGTAATCCTTCTGTCTTTTTATAATAAAAAAGGGACTTCCCCAATGTCATCAGCATGAACATGACAGGATGCCCCTCTTCCGTATTAACGCCGCTCGACCAATCGCTCTGTCTGCTGCAAATCTTCGATTCGCCCGGCTCCGATACCGAACATGACCGTACGAAGTTCGAACTCCACCTGCTCGAGCCGCCCTTCCAGCGCTTCATCTGAAGCCACTGCGGATTCGAGCAGGGAACGGCCGAAACCGGCCAGGTCTGCACCCAGCGCAAGCGCTTTGGCTGCATCCACCCCATGATGAAGTCCGCCGCTGCCAATCAGTACTCCTTCTGGATTCAGTGCTCTGACTTCCCGGATGCACTCGGCAGTCGGAATGCCCCAATCGGCAAAAGCCTCGGCTGCTGCCCTGCGAACCGGGTTGTTGTTCCGGTATTTCTCCACCTGTACCCAGCTGGTGCCTCCTGCTCCGGCCACGTCGATAAATGCTGCACCTGCATCATACAGGCGCTGTGCTGTTATTCCATCAATGCCCCAGCCTACTTCCTTCACTCCAACGGGTACATCCAGCCTACGGCACAGATCTTCAATCCGGTTCAACAACCCGCTGAAGTCCGTATTGCCCTCCGGCTGGAAGATCTCCTGCAGACCGTTCAGATGCAGTACCAGCACATCCGCACCGGCGATCTCAACGGCACGCTGGAAGTCGGCCGTGTTGAAGCCGTAATTCAACTGCACTGCACCCAGGTTGGCAATCACCGGGATGTCAGGGGCCCAGCGCCGTACATCGAAGGTCGGCGCCAGTTCAGGTTGTTCCACTGCTGCCCGTATGGAACCTACTCCTAGCGCCCAGCCTCTGGCATTGGCCACGCGGGCAAGCCGCTCGTTAATGGCCCCGGTCGTTTGGCTTCCACCCGTCATTGAACTGATGAGCAGCGGTGTGCGAACCTCTTTTCCCAAGAACACCGTGTTCAGACTGACCTCATCAAAATTCAGTTCAGGCAGAGGGTTATGACGAAATACGTACCGCTCCATTCCGCTCGTGATCCCTTCTCCTGCCACATTCTCTTCCAGACAGAGGCGCACATGCTCCAGCTTCCGTTCCCCCGTAGCCACCTCGGGAAGCAGCCGCTTGCCGGCTCGCTCTTGTTCATTCATGATGAGACCTCCTTATGTGAGAAATTGTGCGGATGGACAGGGACCCCCTGCCGGTTCCGTTCAATTGAAATACTGCACTTGTTTGCTTATATTTGCTCATATGTAACGCACAATTCTGCATGTAAAAAAATTCCTATAGAGTCTTCGGTGATATCTTCCACGCATCAACTCTACCCAGTATACCGTTCCGGACATGCTAATGAAAGGGCGCACCCGTTCATCTCTGATGAATCATATGAGAACGGATGCAAGCTGCTCGCCCACCAGCTGCCCGGATAGCGTTACGATCGGCGTCCCGCCTCCCGGATGCGTCGTTCCACCCACGTACCATAACCCCTGTACATCCCTGCTTTTGTTTCCGGGGCGAGAGAAGGTCTGCCTCACTGAATTGGAGGATATCCCGTAGATCGACCCTTGATGCGCCAATGTATCGCGTTCAATATCCTGTGGCGTGTATCGTATTAATACATCGGATTGCCTTAATCCTGTAATTCCCCGCTCTGCAAGCTTATCTAGTACCAACTCGCCGTAGCGTTCGGTTTGCTCTTCCCAGTTCCATGCATCCGACAGATATGGGGCGTTCACCAATATAAACAGATTACTCGCTCCGGCCGGAGCCATACCTGCCTCCGAATAACCGGAATAACAGATATAGATGGTCGGATCCAGCGGCATCCTGCGTTCACGGAAAATATGTTCGAACTCCGGTTCATACCTATCCGGGAAAAAGACAGTATGGTGCAGCAGGGAGTCATACTGCTTCTGCACGCCAGCCAGTGTCACATAACCGGAAATGGACGGCTCATATTTGCGAATCCTGCCATCACTCATCTGCTTGCGATGTTCCGGTGCAAGCAGGAGACGGTTTACACTGAGCACATCCCCGTTGGCCACCACCTGATCGGCTTCATGGAATCCCTGATCCGTATCCACACCGATGACCTTGCCATGACGAACAATAATCTGCCGGACCTCGATGCCCGTCATGATCCGTACTCCTTTTTCCTCAGCAAGCTTCGCCATGGCTTTGATCAGCTCGTAGGTTCCGCCTTTTACACCATACACCCCTTCATCTGCTTCTACATGACCCATCATGGCGAAAATGGATGGTGCCTGATAAGGCGATGAGCCAACATAAGTCGCGTAACGACCGAACATCGCCAAGGTGTTGGGATGACTGAAATACGACCGCAGCAGCTGATTAAGCTTCACGGCCGGGCGCACGCGCAGCAAGCTGCGAAGCATCTGGAGATTGTACTTGTCTTTTGCGGTCAGCAGCAGTTTACCAAGAAAATGACGATCGGCTTCCGCATAAAGCGCTGCAGATTCATCCATGAATGCATCGTATCGCAGTGCATCTTCCGGACTGTATACTGCAATCTGTTCCTCCATCCATTCGCGCTTGCCGGACAGATCCACCACGGTACCGTCTGCAAATACATTGCGTGTTCGGGGCTCCAGCTCATACAGCTGGACGTAATCCTCCATTTTGGTACCTGCATGCTCAAAGACCGAGCGGAAGGTGGAAGGCATCGTAATCGTACTTGGACCGCGGTCAAAATGATATCCGTTTCGTTCCACTTGCTGCAGTTTGCCACCCACATGTGTCTGACGCTCCAGCATGGTTACCTGTATCCCTTGGGATGCAAGGCGAATGGCACAGGACAAGCCACCGAAGCCTGCGCCAATAATGACCACCTTTCTGCTCAACTATACCGCCTGCCTTTCCAAACGTATCCTTTTCCTGAGCGACCAGCCCGCCAGGATGCCATTCCAATACCAATCACGCAGGCCATGCTGACAGATTGCAGACATGCAAGCCACCAGGGTTGGCCTCCCGTTTGGTCTGCCACCCTTTTCACCCCCATGCCCAGCAGTGTGCCAAT
Source organism: Paenibacillus sp. P13VS (assembly GCF_015143645.1). NCBI lineage: Bacteria > Bacillati > Bacillota > Bacilli > Caryophanales > Paenibacillaceae > Paenibacillus > Paenibacillus sp. P13VS. The sequence goes on from NZ_WYEV01000005.1 coordinate 194,308, forward strand.
GAGTCCATACGTAATAGCTGCAGAGCTTCCTGACAGTAATCCGAACAGCAATCCAAGCGGAGGGACAAGGTACATTAGGGTATACATGACCAGGGTGCCCAGCAGGAGCACATCCCTGCGTCCCGTTCCTTCGTACATGTTCTTCTTATATCCGTTCCATACTTCGGTCCCATTCTGATACATCCGCGTGCTGACCAATTCATGCACATCCGCCAGCATAACCGGATGACCTGCACGCTTGACCGCCTTCGCCAGACTCATGTCATCCACCAGATCTCCCTGGATGGCTGCATGGCCACCGGAAGCTTCGTAGCTCGAACGATGAATCAGCAGGAAGGCTCCAGTCGCTGCTACAAATAGCGGACTTGATGATCTGCGTATCATGAAAATAGGAAGATGACTGATGATCGTGAATACCATCATCGGTACGACCAGCTTCTCCATCCAGGTCTTGGCCACCTGATAGGGAAACCCTGTCACCAGACCTCTTCCCAACTCACAGCCGGCAGCTACGGTCTGCCGAATAGCCTCTGGCTCAAGCCGTACATCCGCGTCAACGAACATAAACCACTCGCCTTTAGCCTCCTGAACCAGTTGGTGGCACGCATATGACTTGCCCATCCATCCAGCCGGCGGCTCTGCCCCATCAAGCAGTCGTACACGGGCATCCCGATTCGCAATCTCCTGAACCAAAGCCGCCGTTTCATCCTCGGAACGATCATTCAGTACCAGCACTTCCATCCGGTAGCCGGATGTGTTGCTTGCGAGCACACTCTCCAGGCATCCTTCAATATGTAGTCTTTCATTCCGAGCGGGAATCAGGACAGATACGAGCTTATCCTGGTGCAGCAGCCTGTCTGCAGGGAACGAACGAATTCCGGGAAGACAGGTCGCATTCCAGAGAGCAAAAATCAACTGCACACCGAGTGCAGTTGTCAATATGATCCATAATATTTCGGATGCACTCATGTTAACGGACCCCCCGCTTTCGTGCTGCATCGTATTTTTCACTTGTAGATCTTCCGTTACGAATCAGGGAAACTGCCCCCGGCAGACTCCCTTGTCCGATGCGAACCAGCTCAGACTTATGCTCGTCTAACTGTTGTTCCAGCACCCCGCCAAGTCTGGCTGCAATCTCTTCGCTCTTCCATACATGCCAGTCTTCCATTAGAGGCGCACCGGCGAGCATCGAAACCTCCGGCATATCATGCTGAACCATACCATGACACAGGGTCACAGGAACGGCTAGCGTCTGCGGGGAACGTCGAAGCAGTAAGCCGATGCCTGGGCGAAACCGAATGGGTCTTGCATCCTGATGCAGAATTTCACCCTGCGGAAAGATCCACACCCTTTTGCCGGATTGAAGCAGCCCTGTTGTGTACTGCATGGTCTTTCGGATCGCAGAAGCACTCTCCTTGTTGATGGAGTATGCGCCGAGCTTGCGAAAGAAGGCATACTGCTTCAGCTGCCTCTCTTCCATCATGACGTAATGGTCCCCCATTGAAGTACGGCGGGATGCATGATAGAGCAGCAATCCGTCCCACCAGGAGCTATGATTCATGAAATAGAGAACAGGCCGGTTCGGGTCAATGTTAGAGCCTGACACGCTGTCAAACTGTGGATCCAGTGTCCCCGATAGCGTGAACGAACGAAAGCGACGACGCAGCAAGTAATACTGATTGTATAAATAAAACATTCGGTTAAACGATTTTGACTTTGCGGCGGGGATCATAGAACCAGCTCCCTTCTGCTAGCAGCATGCCCACAAGCGCAATGATGAAACTGCCTGTGATGCCTTCTTTCCATGCGAGCAGACCGAATAGCAGGATGAACAGCTGGTAAAGCCACTTGGCCCGCAGCAGCGAACTGCGGTCAGCAGGCATGGCTGGAAGAAAGAGCGACAGGAACGCACCCATAATGAACCAACTGATGTAATTGGTCCAAGGGACGCCATAGAAGCCACCGGGGGCTTCCCAATGCCAGAAACCTCTGGCGTGCGCAACCGGATCCAGTACCAGATCCAGCAAAATGGCCCAGAAGCCGGTCTTGATTGCCCGAATCAGCTTGCCCTTCCAGGTCGAACCCCCGCCGCTTAACAGTGCAGAATTCCCGACGACGGCAATCCAGGCAAATCCCAGGGTAATCGGCACACTGAACAAGTGAACGCCGAAGAAGTCTGAATAGCCATATTCACCAAAGGGCCAATTCGTATGGACACCAATCCACTCTATTCCCATGCCACCCAGCCACAGAATGGCAGAAGACACCCACAGTCCTGGCTTCTTCCATATGACTGACTGGTCGGACATTCCATTTCTTCTTCGTCCCTGATAGATCAGTTCCACGACATAAAGTGCATAGAACACCAGAAACAGTCCGTTGGAAAATGATAATTGTTCAGGTACTCCAATGGTTAGCATTAGCGTGGCGCCAATGATGTACCATGCCCAATACAGACCCTGAATCATCAGGAGACCGCCGTACGGGAAGCCTGATAGGCGAGTACCGGATAACGTTTCACAATGGCTCCAAGCATCTCCAATTTCAGCTCATCGGTCACAAATGCCCGTTTGTTATACACGTCATAATCGTTACGTTCTACCGCATGCAGTATGGTGGAGTAGAAGGCTGCCGCCAGTTCAATGGCAAATGCACTTTCTGTAGGATAGGTCTCCAGCCGATCCATGCCAAGACGGAACCATTCGAGTGCTGAGGCTTTCAATTCCTGAATGATGGCTACAAACCGTTCGTCCACAATACCATCTGCCCAATCCTGTTCGGAGTACCCATGCTTTTCCATGATTTCGAGCGGAACATAACGGCGCGCTCTTGCCCGATCTTCCCCCACGTCACGAATAATGTTGACGATCTGCATGCCCTTGCCAAGAGCAATGCCGTTTACAGCCACTTCGGCACCATTGTCATCACGCAGCACAGGAAGCAGCATCTCCCCTACCGTTCCTGCTACAAGATAGCAGTAATGTTCCAGATCCTTCATCGTTGCATAATGAGTTACCTCCAGATCGGTCATCTGTCCATCCATCTGCCGGAAGAAAGGTCCTTTGTCCAGGTGGGGGAAGTTCGAGAATAACCATCTCAGTGCAGGCCAGATAAAATGACCTTCCGCCTCTTCCAGGTATTCAAAATGATCCCGAATCTCATGTATGGTATACATCGACTTCTCTGGTTCATCCACGCTGTCATCAATGATGCGGCAGAACGCATAGATCACATATACCGCTTCACGGCGCGGACTGGGCAAACCTCTGAAAGCCTGATAAAAAGAAGAAGATCCCTTCTGCATCAACTCTTCGCACCTGTTCAAAATCATTTCATTCATGTTCCCATCTCCTTCATGAGTAGATTGACGGCCATGCGTGCACTTTGCATTACGATTGGAACGCCACCGCCTGGATGCACCGATGCTCCTGCTGCGTACAATCCGCGTATCGTCGGAAACGGCTTCGGCTGCGGCCGATACACGCCTGATTGAAACAGAATTGGTGCAATACCGAAGCTTCCACCGCCGTAGAGTCCATCTCGCTCGGCATCTGCGGGTGTGCGTACTTTTTTCCATCTGATTGCTTCACGAAGTCCAGGGAAACCGCGTTGTTCTGCCTCCTCCAGCACCCGTTCTACCAGAGCCTCACTTTCTCTGGACCAGTCCACACCTTCTGCGTCTGGCACCGGAACAAGGAAATACAATACACTTTGACCGGCTGGCGCAGCGGAATCATCTACAGCTACCGGGTTAAATACATAAAATGAAGGCTGTTCAGGAATACGGCGCTGATTGAATACTTCCCGCAAGCTTCCATCAAGACTGGGTGGCAGGAAAAATTGATGCGTCGTTGCATCTTCCCAGGTCTTGTCGACCCCAACATAAATCAACACACAACCAGATGAGGGACGATAGGGTTTCTTTTTGCGCACTGCTTCCGGTATGCCGCCCAGTAGACCCGTCAGATGAGGGAAATCGCCATTATAGATAACTGCGTCCACATCTTCCGAACCTGCGGCTGTTTCAATACCTCGGCAAACTCCTTGTTCAATACGCAGTCCCGTTACTTCCGTATTCAGCACAACACGCCCTCCACGTGCGATCAGTTCGGATTCCAGAATCCCCGGTAATGCAGCATATCCGCCCTTCACCATCCAGATTCCATATTCATGCTCTGCATAAGGAAGAAGGGAATAGATTCCCGGAGTCCCGAACGGCGAACCGCCAATATACAGACTCTGAAGTGAATAGGCATCAACCAGTTCCTCATGATGAAAATAATCTCCCACAGCTTTACGTACGCTTTTGTGTGCACGAAGCCTGCCCATCAGGGACATGAGAGACGGTGTGAAGAAATCCCTTTTCCGCGGAAAAGCTCTTTCCAGGAAAGCCGACCGTCCTGCCGGGAACAGGGTATCCATGTCCTTCATGAATCTTGTGAATCCCCCGCTCTCTCCCGGGAATAAACGCTCGATCTCGTCAGCCTGCTGACCGCGATCCGTCATCTTGGTCATGACACGTCCGCTGCTGTAGTGAACCCTGTATAACGGATCACAGCGGAGCAGCTCCACTTTGGAGCGATCCACGCCAGCCTCTTCCAGAATGCCATGCAGCATGTCGGGCAGAAGTACGATGGTTGGACCCTGGTCAATCCGATATTCCCCGTTCTGCTCATAGCCGATGCGTCCGCCTACCCGGGAACCCCGTTCGTAAACGGTGACGTCCCAGCCCTGCCGGTTCAGCAGCAGTGCCGAGGTCAGCCCGCCAATGCCTGCTCCTACAATGGCTGCCCGCTTCATGAATGACCTCCAGCTTCAGCAGTCTTCACATAGGAAGACCGGTTCGAGCGGGTTTTGGCATCCTCTTCCTGGATCAGCCTGACACTAATTCGAGCAGACTCAAATATCGTAGGCAGTCCGCTGCCCGGATGGGTTCCACCGCCGACCAGCCATACCCCTTTAAGTTCTTCGAACTGGTTATGCGGACGCAGATACATCATCTGACCCAGATTGTGAGCCATGTTAAATGTCGCACCGCGGTACACATCCAGTTCATTTTCCCAGTCAAGCGGGGTAAACATCATGGACTCTTCAATGCGGCTCCGAATGTCTGCGAGCTCCGGAATCACTTCAAGCCGCTTCATCATCGCCTCGCGTACATTCTCCCGTTCCACATCCCAATCAATGTCCCCTGTAAGGTTCGGCGAGGGCATAAGCACATATAATGCAGATTTTCCTGCAGGTGCGAGTGTCGAATCGAGCTTGGAAGGGTTATGAATATATAGAGACGGGTCAGCGGACAACACTTTGTGCTTCGTGATCTCATCCACGTTCAATCGGTAATCTTCAGGAAAGTAGATCGAGTGATGCGGCAGATCAATCTCTCCGTCTACTCCCAGATAGAGCATTGCAGTAGAGCAGGAGTACTTCTTGCGTTTCATTTTTTCCGGCGTATATTTCTTAAGCACACCCGGTTCGAACAGATGATTCACCGCATGGGCAAAGTCTGCATTAACGACCACGTGATCCGCTTCAATGCGTTCTCCGTTCTCAAGCAGCAGGCCCTCCGCACGGCCATTGTTCACGATAACCTTCTTCACCGGGCAGGATGTATGTATACGTCCACCATATTCATTTACAATGTCAGCCATGCCCTGGAATACGCGATTTACACCGCCAATCGGATGAAACAGCCCATAATGGTGCTCAATGAATGACAGAATCGTGAATGTACCCGGACAATCCCAGGCAGACATGCCCAAATATTTGGATTGAAACGTAAAGGCCCAGCGCAAACGCTCGTCAGTAAAATAACGGGACAGGATGCCATAGACGGTATTGTTCACGTCCAGCTTCGGGAGAGCCGTTAGCGCATCCTTGCGCAGATAATCTGTCAGCTTGCCGAAAGGCCGGCGCAGCAAAGGCATGACTTTACCAAACTTGACTTCCTCATCCTGCATGAACCTCAGGTAATGTTCTTCGTTACCAGGGAACAATTTCTTGATCTGAGCAGCCGTATCTTCACGATTACGGGAAGGGGTGAACACCTTATCGCCGAAGTTCAGGGCATACAAGGGGGTCAGTTCCTTCAGCTCCACGTAATCGGACAGTTTGCGTCCTACCAACTCGAACATCTCTTCAAGCAGCCCGGGCATCATCAGAAACGTCGCGCCCCGGTCGAATCGGTATTCTCCGAGCTCCAGCCTGGCAGAGCGTCCACCAATGACCGGTTGTTTCTCATAAACGTCCACTTCATATCCCTGACCGGACAATAACATGGCCGCTGCAAGCCCGCCTGGACCCGCGCCAATTATAGCCGCACGTTTACGTTGCTGATTAGATATCATGCCACTCACCTTTCTTATGGTCCAAAACGCACTTATACCATTCTTAGTCTATTATTAAACCATTGAAGTATCACCGAAGCGGATTATAGCCAAAACGTTATACAAATATAATACAAATATTATACGAGCTTGTAAACATAAATATGACTCATGGGTCAAATAACTGCAAAAATGATCGTTAATATCAAGAAAAGACACCCCCTGACGCACTTGCGTCAAAGGATGCCTTTTCAATTATAACCAACACATTATTATGGGATAACATTCGCTCGTTAAACTCTTCGTCAGAGACAGTAATCGTCCGATGAACGGCTGCTTATCCCTGTGTTCGGGTTGGATTGTCTGTCAGATACTCGCGCTCAAGCCATGCCTGCCAGTCTGATGAATCCTCCGGCATGATCCACTCCGGATAAGCTGCATTCTCATTGCGCTCATAACCCTTGCCTCCAAGGATAAAGCGCATATGCGGAAACTCGGTCATAATGCGATCGACAAGCCGGTCACTCTGCTCGCTTAAGGCTGGGTTCGTAATGGAGAGACAGACCAGTTTGATCTTTTGCTCCCGGATTATGGGAAATACCCCTTCCTCGGGAGTATTGGCACCAAGATATAATACTTCGGCTCCATTTTTGCGCATAAACAACGAGAACAGCAGCAGTCCCACCTGATGATGCTCCCCCTCCGGACAGAGTGCCAGAACTTTGGGCAGATGCGGATAGATCGGGAACAGATGGAAAAACTGGTAGAACCGCTGTGAGATCAGCTGGGTCATAAAATGCTCCTGTGCGACTGATGCTCTGCCCTGCTCCCATGCATCCCCCACACGAATGAGAATAGGTACAAGCACATGGTAAAACATCGAATCATATCCATACATGGTAAACCCAAAATCAATCAAACCGTTGGCACGTTCACCTTGGAAATGGTAGAGCGAGTCGTATATCTGATCGGCCATGCGTAAGTAGGCCTCTTCCATTGTGGGAACAGGCGCAGTAAGTGGGGCCGGAATGACCGCTTCTGGCGGTGCTGCTTTATTTTCTTTTAACATGCGTACGGCTTCTGATATGTTGGTCTGATGCTGTTCAACCTGCTCCTTCAGCCAACGCAAATCTTCAACATTTTCATCCGTGTACAACCGATAACCCGATTCCGTCCGTTCAGGGGTTACCGCACTGTACCGATTCTCCCAAGCCCGGAGCGTAACCGTTGGAATGTCCAGCATGGCAGCGACTTGTTTGATGGAATACACTTGATTACCTACTCTCTTTTCTGAAATATCCCGACCGTCAATAGGTTAACGAATACTTCCTCCGCCCTTGTCAGGTATATGGAAATCCCAACATTCTACAAAAATAATACACTCATTATACACAACGGCCACACAACTGTCGATTGCATTCAGGCAAATCACATTTGGATAAAATACATTTCTCACTGTCCTTACGCAGCCTGCGTCAATGCTCATGACAGAGTGGTAATAGTAGTCAGCACGTTTACAGAAAGGGGATATGCCGTTGTTTAATACAAGGCGCTCATCATCAGAACACCAAACATCCAGACGTCGTTTTCCATACATACGAACAGCTCTTGGACTCCTTATTCTATGGCTTGTGGCCGTCATGTTATATCAAACCTATAAACCACTGCCCGCTGGCATTTCCTACGAAAGCCCAGAATATCGCGTAGACGAGGTCGCATTCCTTCATGATCTCACCTATCCGTCCGAAGACGGGCAGATGGAACACGAGCAGCAGATTTTTCAGCGCATGCTGCAGATTGTGGAGGAGGCGGAGCAATTTGTTGTGGTGGATATGTTCCTGTTCAACAACTATCAGCATAAGGGTCAGCACTTTCCGCCGGTTAGCGTAGAATTCACAGATGCTCTGGTCGCCAAAAAAAAGCAGCATCCGAACATGCAGATTCTGTTCATTACGGATGAAGTGAACACCAATTATAATTCGGCACCTAATGAACTGCTCGAACGAATGAAGCAGGCTGGCATTGAAGTTGTGATTACCAATGTGGATCCGCTCCGGGATTCGACGCCCGTATACTCGGCTGTGTGGCGTACGTTCTTCCAATGGTTTGGCCAGTCGGGAGATGGCTGGATTCCGAATCTGATGGCAAGCGATGGCCCGGACGTTACGATGCGCTCTTACCTTAAGCTGCTTAATGTAAAGGCCAATCACCGCAAGGTGGTGGTCAGTGAGAAAAAGGCAATTGTCTCCTCCGGCAACATCCATGATGCTAGTGCCTACCACTCCAATGTGGGGTTTGAAGTTACAGGACCCGTCATTGGAGATATCCTTCAATCGGAACAAGCCGTACTGGACATATCAGGGGGAGGTCAAGTTCCTTCCTACACAGCTCCTTCCACCGATCCAAACCAAGGCGATCTGCGCATCCGCTATCTGACCGAAGGAAAAGTGAATGATGCTGTACTGCATGAGATCAATCTGACGGAAAAAGGGGATACCTTATGGCTGGGCATGTTCTACATTGCTTCTCCAAAAGTACTGGACGCATTGCTTGATGCTTCCAAACGGTATGTAGATATCCGGCTTGTGCTTGATCCAAACGAGAATGCATTTGGTCAGGAGAAAATCGGTATCCCGAATCGGCCTGTAGCCGCCGAGCTGCATGATAAATCGGATGGCAAGATCCAAATCCGCTGGTACAACACAACCAAGGAGCAGTATCACACCAAAATGTTGTATATTTCCAAAGCCACCGGGGATCATATCGTGCTTGGTGGCTCAACCAACCTTACGCCCCGAAACATGAATGACTATAATCTTGAAAATGAACTATGGGTCGCTGCGCCTGCGGATAATGAGTTCAGTCGCAATGTGGCGGATTATTTTGAACTTGTGTGGAATAATGAGGATGCCGAGTTCACTCTGAACCTGGACGAATTCCAGGAGAAAACCACTTTCCTGAAGGGAATCCTCTATAAACTGCAGCTCATACTGGGATTTACTACGTTCTAAGCTGCCCTGAGCTGTATATTGGTCGCCTGTGAAATTTCTGCAGGCGGCTTTTTTGAATGGACTTGACATCTGATGTAAAATATGAAAATATGGTCTCCTAACGACCGTTAGGAAGGTGAATAAAATGACAGCACAATCCATACGTAATGCGGCCTTGTTCCACTTTGCCAGAGATGGATATGAAGGGGCATCCCTTCGGGCTATTGCTGACGATGTAGGAATTAAGAAACCATCCATATATGCTCATTTCAGCGGCAAGGAAGACTTGTTCCTCCAGGCACTGGCTCATGCTTTTCAAGAAGTAAAACGCCATACATTGGAATATTTCCGCGATCATGCCGAACTTCCCCTGGAAGACAGACTCAAGGGAGTGTTTCCCTGGTTCGAACAGGAATATAACGCCAGCCCTTCAACACGCTTGATGCTGCGCATGTCCTACTTCCCCCCTCCCGGACTGTACAACGAAGTCATGGACATCGCGCATCCATTTCTTGATGGCATGGAGCGATCACTGAACCGGCTCCTGCAGCGAGCGGTACGTCATGGAGAATTACCTTCCATTCCAACGGAACAAGCTGCCATTGCCTTTATGACCTCTCTCGACGGGATTACCGTGGAAATCATTTATGGGAGCTCACGTCGGTACAATAGACGTCTTGAGGCGGCATGGCCTGTCTTTTGGCATGGCATTCATCATTTGAACGAAGAGGCACAGAAGATCGTGCCGGAAGGAGAAGCATCATCATGAACCGCAACTGGTTATACGTATTTATCGGAGGCATCATCGAAATTGTCTGGGTAAGCGGACTGAAGCATGCCTCCAATCTATGGGAATGGGCGCTGACCGCTGCAGCTATTATCATCAGCTTCGCCCTGATCATCGCAGCCTCCAAGAGATTGCCGGTGGGCACGGTCTATGCCGTATTTACCGGAATCGGTACCGCAGGCACCGTGCTGGCGGAAATGCTGCTGTTCGGGGAGCCATTCCGTCTGGCCAAAATCCTGCTGATCGGACTGCTGCTCTGCGGCGTAATCGGACTGAAGCTCGTGACGGATCAACAAGAAGAAGCGAAAGAAGGTGTGGCATAATGGCATGGTTAGCAATTGTAGGCGCAGGCATCTGCGAGATTTTCGGCGTAATTGGAATCAATGGCGCTTCGACCAAAAAGGGCTGGCCTTATATCGTGCTAATGCTCATTTCCTTTGTATTCAGCTTCTCACTGCTGTCCTATGCGATGACCTCCATTCCGATGGGCACCGCTTACGCTGTCTGGACGGGCATTGGTACAGTCGGCAGCACACTTACGGGCATGTTCCTGTTCGGTGAGCGCAAGGAGGCCACAAGGCTGCTGTTCATTGCCATGATTCTGGTGGCTGCAGTCGGATTGAAGCTGATTACGTAAAGATTGTATTCATTTTGTAAAAACTAGGGCGACTTCCATCTGGAAGTCGTCTTTTTGGTATATCATGTAAATAGGCATATGTACTCTGTGAATGTGGAAAGGATGACTGGTATGAAGAAATGGTTGGTCCGTCTCAGCTCGCTTGCAGGCTATTCATTCCTAGCCCTCCTGGCTGCATTTTACCTGGCCGCACTGACAGTCATCATTATTCTGGCCATACATGCCTTCGGGAATGGAGCATAGTTCTTTACACGTTCTTACGTTTATCCACGGCAATGCTCACTTCCACCTCTCTCTCCTCCTTGAAAAACCGAACTGCTCTGATTGTTTAAATTTCCAATTCCCTCCCATTTGAATTCGCCCTTCCACTTCGTTTATACTTGTTTTGACCCTGAAGTCAATTCAAGAACTCATAAGTTCCGCAGATGAGGTGAAGGTATCGTAAATGAATCCAATTCATGAAATGAATGAGAAGAAAAAACTCATTATAACGACAGCTCTCAAGCTGTTTTCTGCCAAAGGTAGTGCTGCAACGTCCATGCAGGAAATTGCGGAGCTATGCGGCATGTCCAAGGGAAGCCTCTACCTGATTTTCAAATCCAAAGAGGAATTGGAAGCCAGTACGATGGAGTACTGCATCTATACCCTGCTGGATGAAATGTCACAGATTGAACATGAGGCTGGCCTCACATCACGAGAACGTCTGCACAAGCAGATTGAGACGCTGCTTCTTCATGTATCCGAATTAAAAGAATTCCTTCGGGTGCAGCTGCGCAGCATGATGATGGATGATGAGCAGCAGCATCCCAGCAGAAAATGCGACCCGCATCACAGGGATATGGAGATCCGAACCCTGCACTGGTTCAAGGATAAGCTGGAGGATCTGTACGGTCCCGAGATTGAGCCATATACTGTGGATCTTATTTTGCTGACGCACGGCCTTTTCCTGTCCTACATCAAGATCTGGTTTACGGAGATGCCTTCCCTTACCGTATCCAAAATGGCCACGAATCTGCTGCAAACGATGGATTATGCAGCGTACGGTTTGCTGGATCAGCGACCTGAGCCTTTGATTAGCTTGGAAAACTGGCCGGCATGGACCAGCGAATCCAAAACGGATTCCACCATGATGCGTCACCCCATTCACATCATCAAACAGATGCAGGATATCGTAACTACCGATCTGTCTGCAGGACAATCCCGAAACGATGCGCTAGAAACCATCGCCATTCTCAAGCAGGAAATGATGGAATTCACGCCGCGCCGGGCGATTATCCTGGGCATGATGCACAACCTGGAGAACATTCCAGCCATCGAATCGTTGCACTCCGAGCTTCAGCATATTCTGGATGCCATGTATAGCCGGTTCATCCAGGCTGACTCGTCAAACAAATAGAAACAGGGAGAACAGAGAGGAGAAGAGACCATCGTATGAAAGGAATCATTAATTTTTCACTGAACAACAAGTTTGCGATCTGGATTCTGACCATCATCATTTCCTTCGCTGGTTTGTACAGCGGACTGACGATGAAACAGGAAACCATCCCAAACATCAATGTGCCATTTCTAAGTGTCACGGCGATTGATCCCGGAGCGGCTCCAGAAGGTATCGTAGAGGATGTGACCAAGCCGCTGGAACAGACTCTGCGCAATGTGGAGGGAATCAAGACACTCACTTCCACATCCATGGAGAATGCGGCTTCCATCACACTGGAATTTGATTATGGAACAGATCTGAACAATGCTACTGCAGCTGTTCGCGAGGCGCTAAATGAAGTGCAGCTTCCGGACGGTGTACAGAAACCGACCATATCCAAATTCAGCATCAATTCATTCCCGGTTGTCTCACTGAGCTTGTCCGATAAGGATGGCGGAGATCTGGAGCAGTTGACCAGACTCGTTGAATCCGATATTCAGCCTGCACTCGAAGATATCGACGGTGTAGCCCAAGTTCAGGTTTCCGGTCAGTATGTCAAGGAAGTTCAACTGAAGTTCAACCAGGACAAAATGAATGAACTCGGCCTGACAGAAGATACCGTTAACGGCATCGTTCAAGGTTCCTCTGTCCGCGTTCCACTCGGATTGTTCGAACTGGACGAAGCACAAAAAGCCGTTGTGGTTGATGGTAACATCATTGATCTCGATGACCTGAAGAACCTTGCCATTCCTGTGGTACCTAGCGGCGCAGGTGCAGCAGCAGATCCATCTGCTCAAGCAGGCGGTGCTGCAGGCCAAGCAACAGCTCCGGATGCCGCACAGGGATCGACCCCGTCTGCCGCACCATCCGCGGGTGGAAATGCAAGTGCAGGCAGTGCTTCCGATGCAGCCAATGCCGCAGGAATTCCTACGGTGAAATTAAGCGAGATCGCGAACATTGAGGTTATCGGTCAGGCCGAATCCATTTCACGGACAGATGGCATGGAGTCCATCGGTATCTCCATCGTGAAATCTAATGACGCCAATACCGTGGATGTCGTGAATGCCGTTAAAGACAAAGCGGAGGAATTGCAGTCGCAATTCAAAAATGCCCAACTGACGGTATTGCTTGACCAAGGTAAGCCGATTCAGGATTCCGTCAATACGATGCTTGGCAAAGCGGTCTTTGGTGCCCTGTTTGCCATCCTGATCATCCTGTTGTTCCTGCGCAATATTCGTTCAACCATTATCTCGATTATCTCGATCCCGCTCTCCTTGCTCATGGCATTGACTGCGCTCCTGCTCATGGACATTACACTGAACATGATGACTCTGGGCGCCATGACCGTTGCCATTGGACGGGTCGTGGATGACTCGATTGTTGTTATCGAGAACATTTATCGCAGATTGACCCTTAAGGGAGAGAAACTGAAAGGCCGTGAACTGATCCGGGAAGCAACTCGTGAAATGTTCATTCCGATCCTCTCTTCCACCATTGTAACCATCGCCGTGTTCCTGCCACTGGCACTCGTTAGCGGTATGGTAGGCGAGCTCTTCATGCCATTTGCATTAACCATGGTATTCGCGCTGCTGGCATCCTTGCTCGTGGCTATCACCATCGTTCCGATGCTGGCTCATACCCTGTTCCGCAAAGGCCTGAAGAACAAGCAAAATCATGAGGAAAAACCAGGGAAGATGGCTGAGGGTTACAAACGCCTGCTGAACTGGACACTTTCGCACAAAATCATTACCGTCGGCATCGCCGTTGTCTTGCTCGTCGGCAGTTTGTTCCTGTATCCGTTCATCGGTGCAAGCTTCTTGCCAGAACAGCAGGACAAATATGTGACGATCACGTACAGCCCGGAAACCGGCTCCCTGCGTGAGGACGTTGAAAAAGAAGCGCTTGCTGCTGAAAAATATTTGCTGAAGCAGCCTGGCCTAGAGAAAATGCAGTATTCCATCGGCGGCAGCAATCCACTGAGCAGCATGGGTGGAGGAAGCTCGAACTCGGCACTCTTCTATATCGAATACAATGAAGATACCAAAGATTTCAGCCAAGTGAAGGAACAGCTTGTAGAAGGTTTGCGTAAAGAAGTTCCCGTAGGTACCTGGAGTGAGCTGGATATGTCCGGCGGTCTGGGAGGCAGCAGCCTGAGCATCTCCATCTACGGCGACAATGTGGAACAGCTTAAGCCTGTCACGGATGAAGTGTTCAAGCTGGTTGAAGCAGATACCGAAAACTTCGAAAAAGCTGACACCACACTCTCTGACACGTATGGTCAATATACCCTCGTTGCAGATCAGGAAAAGTTGAGCTCGCTCGGTCTGACTGCAGGACAGTTGGCTATGGCACTGAGCCCTGTACAGGAACGCCCGGTGCTGACGGAAGTGGATATTGATAACAAAACCTATAAAGTGTATGTCGAGACAGATCAGAAGACATTCGACAGCATCACTGACATTGAAAATGAGACCGTGACTTCTCCGCTCGGCATCCAAGTACCGATCAAGGATGTTGCAAACGTTGAAGAAGGCACTTCTCCGAACTCGATCATGCGCATTGACGGCAAAGTCGTTGCACAAGTTTCGGCTACCATCCTGGCTTCCGATGTGCAGAAGGCTTCACAAACCCTGCAGGATAACATCGACAAGCTGGACCTGCCCGATGGCGTTGAGGTGAAATTTGGCGGTACAACCGAGCAGATCAATGACACCTTTACCCAGCTCGGTCTTGCCATGCTGGCAGCCATCGCCATTGTATACTTTGTACTTGTCGTTACATTTGGCGGCGGTCTCGCACCATTCGCCATCCTGTTCTCCCTGCCGTTTACCGTTATTGGTATCATGGTAGGTCTGTTCCTGGCTGGCGGCACCATTGACGTCTCTGCCATGATGGGTGGACTGATGCTGATCGGGATCGTAGTTACCAATGCCATCGTCCTGATCGACCGTGTCATTCACATGGAGAAGGACGGCATGTCTACGCGTGAAGCCTTGCTTGAAGCAGGGGCAACACGTCTGCGTCCAATCCTGATGACTGCTCTTGCAACAATCGGCGCTTTGCTGCCACTCGTTACTGGACTGGAAGAAAGTGCGGGAATTATCTCGAAAGGCTTGGGTATTACCGTTATCGGCGGTCTGATCAGCTCTACGCTGCTCACCCTGGTTATTGTGCCGATCGTGTATGAATTCCTGATGAAATTCAAGAAGAAAAGAATCGAAGATTAAGCTGCTCAATTGAATTTCGGTTCATAAAGAGCAATACGGAATTATAAAAAACCTCCTGGTTCTCCATTGGAATGATTGACCATTTCAATGAGATCAGGAGGTTTTTTGGTTTGACCATTAAGGGGCACCTTCCCTAAATGTTAGGTAAAACGACACTAATCTGAACCTGGATTATTCCAGATTACAAAAAAAGGAGTCTAGTTTGTGATGTAAAACAAATCAGCGTTAGATTTCAGCCCATCACCGGTAAACAGACTTATAATATAGCTTAATTATGTAAGTTAACGGATTTTAGACAGGTCATCCAGCTCGTACATCACAACATAACAGACGCTCTTCAGAAACCTGCATCATGAGGCGGGATTGCAATCGGCATGCAATTGGGGAAGGACGGTGGTTGTATGGGGGAAACGACGCTCCAACTTCAGATGAGAGACATGTTGAAACGGCCTGTATTTCGCAAGGCAGAGGTACTGGCCAGTGAACGGGCACTGGAGAGGTATGTCCGTTGGGTCCATATTATGGAGGTACCGGATGTGGGCGATTTGTTAAATGGGGGAGAACTAGTACTGACTACCGGCATCGGCTGGCAGGCTGATGAGCAGCAGGGTTTGTCTTTTCTGCGGCAGTTAATTGCCCGTGGTGCGGCTGGACTCTGTATCGAACTGGGGACTCACACCAAGGCACAACTTGGAGCAATGAAGGAAATCGCAGCAGCAGATGACTTCCCACTGATCTGGTTCCATGAACAAGTCCGCTATATTGATATTACACAGGACCTGCACTTCGCCCTGATTCGCAGTCATCAGCGTATGCTCGCCGAACTCGACAATCTGACTACCTCGTTCAACCAGCTCCTGCTAAACGGAGACGGCGTACAGCCGCTGCTTCGCTTGTTATCACGCACAACCGGCTGCCCGGTTGCATTATACCCACTCGAGGGGGAAGCCAGCGCTGTTCCTTATTGTCCACCAGAACAATTGGAGAACCGCAGAATAGCTTGGTTAACCCAGCGCAACCATTCGCCTGAGTCAGGACAATCAAGCCATTCCCATCGTTTGGAGCAGCCCATGAATGCCTATACCCTGCCTGTTCAAGCGCTCGATTACACCTTCGCAGACCTGGTGCTCTTTCTCGAGAAACTTCCCGAAGACGAGCCCGAGTCACTGCGTCACAAACCTACTGATGAATTTGTCATTCAGGCACTGGAGCGCTGCGCGGCAGCTATTGCACAGGACTGGATGCGAACCAAATACATGGAGGAGAAGCGTCGTTACAAGGAAGATATGTGGGTCATCGACTGGCTGAACGGACATCACACGGCCAAGGAAATTCAAGAGTACCTGTTCGCCAGCCCCCAGCTTGCTGCCAGCAAAGGCACCGTCGTTTTGTTTGACAGTAATCCGAATTATACCGACAGCCTCAAGCTGCAGAAGCTGCTTATCCAGCGCAATATCGTCGCCCGCTCTGTATTCTCCAGGGAAGGGTTCTCCCTGTTCAGCACGGTATTGAATCATCAGATCATCCTGATCATCCTCGATCCTCAGCCAGGTCCTCAGCGCAAAAGCCAGCTCTGGCGCTGCATAGAGCAGCTACAGCAGCACGAAACGGACCAAACCCATCGTCTGTTCTCGGGTCTGCTGGGCATCGGTCACAGCTGTGCCGATTTGTCACGACTCAAGGACAGCCTGGATACGGCCAAGGAAACGCTGCGCATTCAAAAGGATACCGGACCCATGCAGCAGCCGTTTTACAGCAATCTCCATGGTTACCGCATCATCGCCGGGATGAAGCAGAGCGGTAATCTGGAGGATTTTATTGAGGAATACCTCGGCCCCGTCATCCGGCACGATGCAGAGAAAGGCGGCCAGCTGCTGCGCACACTCAAGCAATATTTCGTGCTGTGCTGCTCCAAACAGGAGACCGCTACTGCCCTATTCATTGTCAGACAGACCCTCTATCACCGGCTCGACAAAATCGAAGCTTTGCTCGGAGAAGACTATATCCTCCCCGAGAAACGCGTCGCCATTGAACTCGCCATCTACGCTTATGAATACGTTCAT
The DNA here is from genome assembly GCF_015143645.1 of Paenibacillus sp. P13VS. Lineage (NCBI taxonomy): Bacteria > Bacillati > Bacillota > Bacilli > Caryophanales > Paenibacillaceae > Paenibacillus > Paenibacillus sp. P13VS. The sequence continues at coordinate 211,755 of NZ_WYEV01000005.1, forward strand.
GGCCCAATTGCATAGATGGCAAGAGGACTATGCCCCCCGCTGTTCCTGAAGCTGCCGGATCAGAAAGTGGACGAACCACTTTCGTCCGGACGCTGTACCCACATGCTGCTCTTTCATTTCGCCCGGATGTTCAGGATGTTCCCATACGACACTGGCACCCTCCAGATGCTCTTGAACCGAATAGATTCGATATCCCAGCGCAACCATTCGTTCGATCGCCACTTTCTCCGCTTCAAATGCTTCATTCTCCAGCATTCGCCTCAACCTCCCGTCACTGTCGTAACCGCCTGCCGCCCAGGCATGGGGGCACCTGCATCGTATTTGGCACGCTTCACATACTGGCCCGATCCTGCCGCACCTGCAAACTGACGATCCTTAATGACATACTCCCCCCGGCACAGCACGGTAACGGGACATCCCTGTACCTGCATGCCTTCGAAGGCACTGTAATCCACATTCATATGATGTGTACTCGCCGATATCTCCCTGGAGATGGAGGGATCGAAAATAACGATGTCCGCATCAGTACCGACGGCAAGCGTTCCTTTCTGCGGAAACATCCCAAACAACTTGCTCGCCCGGGTAGAACACAGATCTACCCATTGATTCAATGAAATGCGTCCCTTGGCAACTCCCTCCGAATATAAAATGCTAAGCCGGTCCTCAATGACAGGCCCACCATTAGGAATTTTGCTAAAGTCATTCTTCCCCAGATCCTTCTGCCCCTTGAAATTAAAGGAGCAGTGATCGGACCCAATCGTCTGCAACTGGCCGCTCTTCAGTGCGTTCCACAACACCTCCTGATGGGAGGCTTCCCGCAGTGGCGGGGACCAGACATACTTCGCCCCTTCAAAATCAGGCTGATCCATGATGGACTGATCCAGCGTCAGATACTGCGGACATGTCTCGCCCCAAATCCGGTAACCCATGTCACGCATGCGTGCAATCTGCTCCACAGCTTCGGCACACGTCACATGCACAACATACAGCTGCGAATCCGCAAGGGCAGCCAGACGTGCAGCGCGTCCTGTCGCCTCTCCTTCCAGGATGGAAGGACGGGTAAGGGCGTGATGAATCGGCTCAGTCCGTCCTTCGGCGAGCGCCTGCTGCACAAGCAGATCGATGACATCGCCGTTCTCGGCATGCACCATGACCAGGGCACCGTACTCCTTGGCCTTTTGCAGCGTCTGATAGAGGATGCCATCATCCGCCTGGAACTGGTTTTTATAGGCCATGAACACTTTGAAGGAAGACACCCCTTCTTCCTCAATGACCTGCGGCAGTTCCTCCAATACCTGGTCATTCATCTCCCCGATCATCAGATGAAATCCATAGTCGATGGCAGCCTTCCCCTTGGCCTTCGCATGCCATTCCTTCAGGGATTCGGTGAGCGGTTTGCCTTTCTGAGTCAGACAGAAATCAAGGATTGTCGTTGTTCCGCCAAACGCTGCGGCTGCAGTTCCCGTTGCAAAATCATCCGCGGTCACTGTCCCGCCAAAAGGCATATCCAGATGTGTATGCGGATCAATACCGCCGGGAATGACATAACAGCCGGAGGCATCCACGATCTCCGTTCGGTCATCCGCCACCATGCCCATGCCAATCTGCGTGATTTTCCCGTTCTCGATGAGTATATCTGCTTCAAATGTGTCCGCTGCCGTGACCAATACGCCATTCTGAATCAGTTTGCGCCCACTCATGATATCGCCTCCTTGGTTGATTGATCTCGAATCGATTGCAGCACAGCAATCGCAGATTGACGTTCATTCCAGGTTAATGGAGTCTGTTCAGGTGTTACCTCGACCATTTCAATGGCCCCGTCCACCGGACATACAATCGAGCATAGGTTACATCCCACACAATCTTCCTCGACCACTTCCAGATAGGCGCCGGAAGGATCGGTCAGCATATCGATACACTGGTGCGATGTGTCCTCACAAGCGATATGGCACTTGTTGCAGTTAATACAGACATCACGGTTAATGCGGGCAACCACTTTGTAGTTGAGATCCAGATTACCCCAGTCCGAGTATCGGGGAACGGTCTGGCCCACAAGTTCCGCCACACTGCTCAGGCCCTTCTCATCCAAATAATCGTTCAGCCCGTCAATCATATCCTCCACGATGCGAAAACCATGATGCATCGCTGCCGTACATACTTGCACGCCTGTCGCTCCCATGAGCAAAAACTCCGCTGTATCCCGCCAATCGGATATGCCGCCAATTCCCGAGATGGGCACGCCCACTTCCGGATGGCGGGCACATTCGGCCACCATGTTGAGGGCAATCGGCTTCACCGCTGGTCCGCAATAGCCGCCATGGGCCCCTTTGCCGCCTACATGGGGAACGGTATTCCACGAATCCAGATCCACCCCCGCCAGAGAGTTAATGGTGTTGATAAGAGAAATGGCATCCGCACCCCCGCGCACTGCGGCCCGGGCTGTTGCCGTAATATCCGTAATATTCGGTGTCAGCTTCACGATCACGGGGGTCGTCGCGACTTCCTTCACCCACATCGTCTGCAGTTCCACCAGATCCGGCTGCTGACCGGAAGCCGCCCCCATGCCCCGTTCGGCCATTCCATGGGGACAGCCGAAGTTTAACTCCAGTCCGTCTACCCCGACGGCTTCCACCTTTTTGACAATTTCATGCCACTTCTCCCGCTTCGGTTCTACCATCAATGATGCAATGACCGCGCGATCCGGGAAGCGCTTCTTGGTTTCAGCGATCTCCCGCAGATTGACCTCCAGTGGACGATCGGAGATCAGCTCAATATTGTTGAAGCCCGCTACCCGCTGTCCGCCAAAATGTACAGCGGCAAAACGGGATGACGTGTTAATGATCGGTTCACCCAGCGTCTTCCACACCGCACCTCCCCAGCCTGCCTCGAAGGCACGCTGCACCTGATATCCCGTATTCGTCGGCGGCGCGGATGCCAGCCAAAATGGATTGGGTGATCGAATACCTGCCAGATTTATCGATAAGTCAGCCATAACGATCCCTCCTTGGTGTTGTTTGCATATATGGTCTTGCTCTGCACTCGGTGGCTTCATGGTCTGAACACCATACGAAGCACAAGCTCACCTCAAGCCGTCTCCTCCACCTGTCCAGGCAGTGCCTTCATCAGTGCGGCTGCAGCCAGCTTCCCCTGCTGGGCAGCCGAGACAACCATGGCCTCGCCTTGCCCCTGGCCGAAAATCACATCCCCTGCTGCATAGATCTGTGGATGAGACGTTCGGTAGGTCTGCTGCTCCACCTCAATAACGCCCCAGTGATGACGCAGACCGAAGGCTTCAATGAGAGGCAGCAGCCGGTTCTGTCCGATTGCCCGGACAACGGTGTCACATTCAATCACGAACTCTGTCCCTTCTTGGGGTACGGGTAATGCACGCCCGCCTCCTGGGGGCGTAACCAGCTCCATTTTCACACACTCCACAGCCCGGACTCGCCCATTCTCATCGCCAATAATGCGCTGCGGCATCGTAAACCAGCGAAACTCTACCCCTTCCTGTTTCGCAAACGCATATTCAAACGCATAGGCCGTCATCTGACCCTCTCCGCGCCGATAAAGCATCTGTACACGTTCTGCTCCCAGACGTACCGAGCAGGTGGCTGCATCCACTGCCGTGTTGCCCGCACCTATGACAGCTACTCTTAGACCATTCAATGCAGGCGGTACGCCCTGTTTCGTGGATTCCACCAGTTCGATGGCATCGTACACCCCTTCCAAGCTCTCTCCTTCGATCCCAAGCATCGGAACAGAACCCATACCACAAGCCAGAATGACAGCTTCATGCTGTTCCAGCAGTTGTTCAGGAGACAGATCCACGCCTATGCGTACACCGTACCGGATGTGTACTCCCAGCGCTTCAACCTGTTCCACTTCCCACAGGGACACTTCCTGGGGTAAACGAAAGGAGACGATCCCGTACGTATTTAATCCACCACCCTTGGGCTTCGCTTCATAGATCGTCACCTCGTACCCTGCACGGCCAAGCTCTCTGGCTGCGGACAAGCCGGCAGGCCCGGCGCCAACAACAGCGATGGAACGGCCATTGGAGGGGGCTGCCTGAAACAAAGGTTCATTGGCCTCCCGTGCCCAGTCCGTGGCATATCGCTGCAGATCACCGATGCGAATGGGCTTCGACGATTCGTTCAGTACACAGGCGCCTTCGCACAGTTCCTCGGTTGGACAGACTCTTGCACAGCTGGCTCCTACCGGATTGGCATCCATAATGGTTCGGGCCGAGCCTTTCAGATGACCTGTCGAGATTTTCCGAATAAACGAAGGGATATTGATGTCCGTTGGGCACGCCTTGATGCAAGGTGCATCGTAACAGTACAGACAGCGGTTGGATTCCTCCATCGCTTCCTTGCCTGTCATGGCGGGTTTCATCTCGGCAAAACGGCTCTCCCATCCATAATCGGATAACGCTGCTCCCGTGCTGTTTATCATGAACATGCACCTCCTAGGGATTGAATTAGGGTCCGGGTTCTTTTTTGAATACAACCTTTCAAATGCCAGTTACAGGTTAACCAGATGCTCATACGTCTCAGGGCGCCGATCCCGGTAGAATTGCCACACATTGCGCACTTCACGGATGATTTCGGTATCCATCTCGCCGATGACAATCTCATCCTGATCCCTGCTGCCCATGGCAACCATTCGTCCGCGCGGGTCCACCAGATACGACTGACCATAAAATTCACCCATATTCCAAGGCGCCTCCACGCCTACCCGGTTAATGGCAGCCACGTAATAGCCGTTGGCAACGGCGTGGGCAGGCTGTTCCAATTTCCACAGATATTCCGATGTACCCGCCACCGTAGCTGACGGATTGAACACAATCTCCGCTCCGGCGAGTCCGAGCAGTCGGGCTCCTTCCGGAAAGTGCCGATCGTAGCAGATGTACACGCCTACTCTGGCGTAAGCCGTATCAAATACCGGGTATCCCAGATTCCCGGGCCTGAAATAATACTTTTCCCAGAAGCCGTTCGTGCCCTCGCCTGCTTCCACATGCGGGATATGGTGCTTGCGGTACTTGCCAAGATAAGAGCCATCGGCATCAATGACGGCAGCCGTATTGTAATACGATGCAATGCCCTCTACCTCGTACACAGGCAAAATGATCACAACGCCAAGTTCCTTCGCAAGCGCCTGAAAACGCCTGGTTGTCGGTCCCTCCGGCACCGGTTCGGCAGATGCGTACCATTTGGGATTTTGTTCGGTGCAAAAGTAGGGTCCATAGAAGACCTCCTGCAGTCCGATAATCTGCGCTCCTCGTGCTGCAGCCTCACGGACCAGGGTGATATGCTTCTGAATGGCAGCCTCCTTGTGCTCTTCAACCGGTGCCGATCCTTCCACTTCATGCGAAGCCTGAATCAGGCCTATATTGATTTTCCCCATACGCCAGTAACGCCTCCTTCTACCCAGATTAGGATGTATTAGAGATGAATCCGATCGTTCATCGGTTCCTTTTTCATATCAGAAAAGGTGAATCAGCCCTCCGATTCATCGTCAGCATGCAGCTGCCCGCATATCTGCCGAATCGTGCGGTATAATACCTCCGTTCCCAGCGCAATGTCCTCCGGGGAGGAATACTCACTCGGATGATGGCTGATCCCATCCTTGCTGCGGACAAAAATCATGCCATAATCGCACACATAAGATAGCGCTAGTGCATCATGGAACGGACCACTCATGAGCTCCGGCAAGGACAAGTCCATCTCCTCTGCTGACGAGCGAATGGCTGCCTTAATTCGTTCCGCACAGTAGCGCGGTTCACTATTGGTATCTTCAGTCACGGAATAGGTAAGCCCATGCTGACCGCATACTTCAGCAAGCACATTCATCAGCCGGGCTTCAAGCTGGTTGCGGCGATCCATCTCCATATCGCGCAAGTCCAAGGTGAAGCTGACTTCTTCAGGGATGATGTTGCGCGAGTCGGGGAACACCCTCAGACTGCCCACCGTACCAACCGTGGGGGCAGCCGGATCTGCTCTAACCATGTCGTCAAACGCTGCAATGACTCTGGCACTGCCAACGAGCGCATCATGACGCATGGCCATCGGTACCGAACCGGCATGCCCTGCCATGCCCTTGATCGTAATCGTTAGCCATAATGGACCGGAGATACCTGTGACCAGTCCCACCGGGGCATCCAGCGATTCCAGCACAGGGCCCTGTTCAATGTGCAGCTCCAGATAGCTGCCGATGGAATCAGGTGCATAGACTCCTTCAGCGAAATTCTCTACCGAGCATCCGAAAGCTTCCAGAGCCTCCCGGCGAGTCACCCCGTTCCTGTCCTGCCGCTCCAGTTCTCCATCTTCCAACTGCCCGGTCATTCCCCGGGAGCCGAACAGGCCTTTGTTGAATCGGGAACCCTCTTCATCGCAAAAAGCAACAACCTCTATTGGCATCCGGGGCTGAATGCCATTCTCCATCAGGCACTGCACAGCTTCCAGGGCACCCAGGACACCAATGGCACCATCATATCGACCGCCATAAGGCTGTGAATCAATATGCGAGCCGATCATCAAAATGGGCTGCGCAGGATCAGCACCTTCCAGGCGGCCAATCAGATTCCCGAATGGATCCAGACGGGTCACCAGTCCGGCTTCTTCCATCCAGAGACGAACCTGGATAATGCCTTCCATATCTTCAGGGGTGAGGGCAAGCCGGCAAACGCCCGTCTCTCCGATTCGTCCAATACGGGACAATTGTTCAATTCGTTCATTCAACCGAAGATGGTTAATGCCTATTCCGGTTGTGGTCTGCATCTTCCCTCGCCTCCACATGGTTTATTTTTCAAACGAGTCATACAAGAGTCATTCCTGGAATTATCTATCCATCCACTATCCTGCCTCCACACTCCGCAGTGCCTTAAGCAAACTTTCCGCAATCAGCTCCAGCTCATCCTCCGTGGTGACAAAAGGCGGTGATATCGTCAAAATGTTGGCGAACCCGGGCACCGTGTCCCCGTTTTTACCAATAAGAATACCGTCCTTCTTACAACTGGCCAGCACATGTGCAACCTTCCCTGCATCTGCCGGGGAGCCGTCCGCTTCGATAAGCTCAATGCCACAGGCGAACCCAAACATTCGAACATCTCCGACCATGGGCAGCTCCTGCAGCGGCTCCAACTTCTCACGAAGGACTCGCCCCAGTTCATCCGCACGCTCCACCAGATTTTCACGCTCCAGGATTTCGATGTTGGCCAGTGCTACCCGGCAGGAGACCGGATTGCCGCCGAAGGTGTTCACATGGCGAAAGTGAGCATCTGGTCCGGGTTCCCGGAACGTATCGTACAGATCCGCTCGTACGGCTGTAGCCGATAACGGAGAGTACGCGCTTGTCATTCCCTTGGCCATGGTGACAATATCCGGCTGCACGCCGTAATTCTGGTGTCCGAACTTCTGTCCGGAACGACCGAACCCGCAGATCACTTCATCCACGATCAGCAGCACACCGTAACGCTCACAGATCTCCTGCACAGTGCGCATGTAGTCCGGAGGCGGGACAATCATACCGCCCCCCGTAATCACCGGCTCCATGATCACCGCAGCCACGGTCTCGGGGCCTTCCCAGCGAATAACCTCTTCATAGATGGTTGCACATTCGAGTCCGCACCCCTCCCTGTTCCGTCCAAACGGACAGCGATAGCAATATGGGGGTGGAACATGGGAGAAGCCCACACCCAGCGGCTCGTACTTGATCTTGCGGGCAGCTTGCCCGGTGGCACCGAGTGCGCCCATGGAGTTGCCGTGATAGGCCCGGTGACGGGAGATGAACTTGTGTCGGGTTGGCTCACCATTCTGGTGATGAAACTGACGGGCTATTTTGAACGCCACCTCATTGGCATCCGATCCCGAATTGGAGAAAAAGATTCGATAGTCCCCCTCCAGCCATTCGTTCAGCTTCTCTGCCAGCAAAATCGCCGGCTCGTGGCTCTGGGTCATCGGCACATAAGCGAGTGCTTTCATCTGCTCATATGCACTCTTTGCAATCTCCTCCCGTCCATGCCCCACATTCACGCACCATAACCCGGACATGGCATCCAGATACCGCGTTCCATCCTGATCCGTGATCCAGCTGCCTTCCCCGCTGACCGCAATCATTGGATGATCATTATGAGGCGAGATGTGATGCCACACATATTTGCGGTCTTTCTCCCGCCATTCTTCCTTGGTACCGCCAAGCGGCTGAGGTTGCTGATCCACGGAGCTCATTTGCCATCCTCCTTCGACTGCCTTATTTCACCGCTTCTTCGTAAATGCTCTTCTCCAGCGCTTCATCCAGATTGGCTGCCTTCTTGATCAATCCATAATTCAGTGCAATATCTGCTGTACGGGCAAACGATTCATCCACAAAGCTGCCCACCTGCTGCTCCGTAAATCCTTCCGGACGAATCAGCTTCGCAATCTCCTCCAGCATCGTAACCTGATGTTCACGGGTCGTACTGCCGTCGGTCACGTTGCTCATGACGATATCCACGGTTTCCTCCTGGTTGTCAATGGCATAGTTCCAGCCTTTTAGAATGGCACGGGTGACTTTAACGGCAAGATCGCGGTTGCCATCGACCCAGTCCTTCTTCGCGATCAATGTATCTTCCAGCATGCCTACGCCCGCTTCCTCAATGTTGAACACATCCAGATCGGACTCCTGTACGCCGCTCTCCAGCACAACGTGATATTCGTTATATATGGTTGCTGTCGCGACATCCACCTGGTCATTGAAAAACTGATCCATCGTAAACCCCTGCTTCACCAGCTCAATATCCTTCTTCGGATCAAGTCCGTTCTTCTCTATAAAAGCGAGGACCTGGAACTGCTGGCTGCCGAACCATGTGCTTACCTTTTTGCCTTTCATCTGGGCCGGATCAGTTATTCCTGCTGACTTCTTGGCGATCAGGCGATAGCTGCTCTTCTGTGAAATCTGGGCAAGGGAGACCAGCGGCAGACCGTTGTCACGGCTCACCAGCAGACTGTCTACCCCCGTGATGCCGACATCGGCTGCGCCGTTCACCACCTGCTGTTCAATGACGATATCCGGGCCACCCGGAATAATCTCTGCATCAATGCCTTCATCTTCAAAAAAACCTTGTTCCTTCGCGGCATAAATTCCGGCGAACTGGGCCTGCGGAACCCATTTAAGCTGAATTTTCACTTTCGTTAAGGACTGTTCTGCGTCTCCTCCTGAACTTGCAGCAGCAGGTTCGGCAGACGGCTCCGTCTTCGCGGAACATGCGGCCAGCAAGGCAACCGCGAGCATCAGCACAACGACCATCAAACCCGATTTCAACGTTTTGTACATATACAAAAAACCCCCTGTTTATATAAGAATTCAATCAGGTACTGCAGCGGATCTGTGGTATTCCCGCACGATGGTGAGGGTTATACGTTAGTGCGCACACGGTTCCATGGAATGAGCCGCTTCTCCGCCAGTACAACGGCTTCATAGAGCACGATGCCGAGAGCGGCAGCAATGACGATACAAGACCAGGCAAGTGGCATGTTGGCGAGCCGAATCTGATCCGACAGCAGATATCCAAGACCTTGGGAAGCGATAAAAAATTCACCCACAATGGCACCGATAATACTGGTGGACATGTTGATCTTCAGTCCGGCAAAGAGGGACGGCAAGGCGTGTGGCAAACGCAACTTCAAGAACACCTGCATACGGCTTGCAGCGAGTCCGTCCAGCAATTCACCGTACTGCGGCTGTATGGAAGTAAGCCCTTTGAACAGACTGACTGCCATGGCAGCCATCGTAATGACGGCCACTACGGCAATCCGTGACCAGATGCCGTCCCCAAACCAGTTGTTCATGATGGGCGCCAGTGCAACAATCGGCACTGCGTTAAGAGCCGACATCACCGCGATCCCTGCCTTGCCGCTGATCGGGAAGAACGAAGCACCTGCGGCTGCGACAGCCCCCAGAAGGGAACCCAGCAGGAAACCACCCAGCATTTCCGTTCCACTATATAGAGCATATCGGAAGAGCATTTCCGCGTTATCCCGGATGGATGCTGCAATGGCTGAAGGTACAGGAAGCTGGTAACTTTCCAGTGAGAATAATTGATGAAACAACCGGAACTGCCACATGGCGAGAAAACATAGGCCGGCCAGCCAGGGGAGCAAATGCAAAATGGTCCACTTTTTCCGCGCAGTACCGACTGGCCGTTCCTGTTCTGCTTGTCCCTGCTGCCCCTGAATCTCCGAGCTAGGGACCGAAGCAGCCATAGCTGAACCTGGCATAGACGCAGAGCTGGACACAGCAGCTGTTCCGTTCTCATCCCGGCTGCGGTTCACCATTACCCCTTCGCTCATACCGCGTTCCCTCCCTTCGCTCTGAATTCGGGCTGCCAAGGCGTTAACCACCGTTCGGCCAGGCTGATGACCAGATACGAGATTAGACCAATGCCGATGCTAAGCATAATCGTAGCCCAGAACATGCCGACTTGAGCACTGCCATAATACAAGGAACTGACCATCAGGACACCGAGTCCATCGGGTGCACCCATCAGTTCAACGACGATGGAAGAAGTGACCGCTAGCGGGGCAGCGATTTTCATGCCGGAGAACAGTCCTGGCAGAGCTGAAGGCAGCAGGCATTTGATATATCTGGCCGTCAGCGAGGCTCCGCACGAACGCATCAGCTCCAGATGCTCCGGTGCGGCGCTCTTTAACCCTTTTAGCGTGTGAATGACAATGGGGAAGAATGTAACATAAGCCGCCATGACGATCCTGGCCCACTCGGCATGATGAATAATGCCGTATACAATCGGTGCGAGACCGATAATTGGGATCATCTGCGAGGAGATAACATAGGGAGACAATGTCCGTTCCAGCCAGACGGCCGCACTCATTAGAAGCGCCAGCATCAGCCCCAGTACTGCTCCTCCCGCGAATCCAATCGCTGCATTGCCAAACGTCACTGCCCCCTGCTCAGCGAGAGTGCCCGAGTAGCGAACCAGTGCGGCGAGAACATCATGAAGGTAAGGCAGGCGAGATGCAGCCTGCTGCGGTGACATCCACATGTGGAGAATCCAAGCTATACCCTCCCACAGCAGCAATAGCGATAAAATCCAGATCACGATCCAGGATCGGTAATCCAGTTTAAGTGAGCGCAGGGACATGGCCCGGATCACGCTCCTCATGAAAACAATTGCGAATGGTCGTCAGCATGTGGTAGAAGTCTTCGGTCTCTCTCAGTTCATTGGTTCGATCCAAAGGCAGCGCCACAGAGTGAATGGAATGTACTTGCCCGGGATGTGCCGAGAGGACAATAATGCGATCTGACAGGAATACGGCTTCGGGGATACTATGCGTGACAAAGAGGAAGGTTTTGCCCGTGGACCGCTTGATCTCAAGCAGTTCCAGTTGAAGCTTCTCTTTCGTGAATTCATCCAGCGCAGAGAACGGCTCATCCATCAACAGCAGCGGCGGATCCAACGAGAGCGCACGGGCAATGGATACCCGCTGCTGCATGCCTCCACTGAGCTGCCAGGGATAGTGGTCAGCAAATCGCGTGAGCCCGACCATCTCAAGCAGTTCACTACTGATGCGGCGGCATTCTTTTTTGCTTGTGCCCAGGATCTCCAGCGGCAGCTCTACATTGTGACGTACCGTGCGCCAATCAAACAGGGCTGGCGTCTGGAATACGATACCGAATTGTCGCTGCAGGCGCGCCTTTTCAGGTTCCGAACCTGCAATGCGGACGCTGCCCGAAGTCGGCTGCAGCAGATCGGCGATGATCCTGAGCAATGTCGACTTGCCGCAGCCTGAGGGACCAAGCAGCGAGACGAATTCATTGGATTGGATATGGAACGACACATCAGACAGTGCGGTGACCTGTTTGGTTCCAGTACCAAAAACGACGGATACATGATCAATTTCAATGTGGCGATTTTCGGGGACGTTCATGGATGACATAGGCATTCTCCTTTTCGCGGGGGAAGTTAGGTTTCATTTCACACCAAGGCCGAATGGAAGGTTTGCGTTCACGAACGTAACAGGTTTTTCTGGTTAGGTAATACTATAAATCATTGGGCGGAGATTACATTATACAGACTGTTTTGAGTATGGGCCTGTTCATGTTACACAGTGTAAAATGAGAAAAATTCTCATTCGGAACGATGTCAGCCCATGGATGGTTTATCTGACACCACGTTATTCGATATGCATATATTGCCTGTATTTCAAAGTTCAATATAGCCGGCTAATTCGTGCATGTATATCGAACTGGGTACGGATTCCAGTACAATAAGACCTATAATATAGGTCCTTCGCATGCCTGTCCTTCTTAAAAAGCGCATGTTTCTTTGTATTTATTGAATAAATATTCGGAAAATTTGACATATACCCTCGTATTCTTGTCGTTTTTCTTGTATAACGTTTTATATGGAAAAGATAGGAATGCCCTACTTTTAGAAATGACAGAATCCATATCGTTTATCAGGAAAGGGCTTTGGTAAATAAGGCTTTCAACTTCAAAGATCGGAGTGGTCTGTATGTTTGATTGGCTTGGCTGGAAAAAAGGGTGGCCGTTATGGCGGTCGTATCGGTTGAACGCACATATCAAGAATGATGTGGAGCAGATTTTTGAAGGAATTGCCGAAACCAGGCGGCAGCTTTTACTGGATTGGGCAAACGAACAGTGGCGTCATATGGATCAATTCGTGCATCAGATCCAGTCAGCGGGACTTCTGGACACAGCACAGATCGTACAAAATAGCAGCAAATGGGATGCATGCTTCAAAGCAGCGTACATCCGGGCAGCAGATAGCACAGAGATTTTTATGTTGGACGAACAGAATCAGGTTGTATTTTCTACATATAAAAAACATATTGGACAGATCTATGAAGTTAACGAAGCTTCCATTGGACCAGGCTTGAAATATACCAGAGCAGATGCGGCCGGGAAAAGATGTCTCTATGGTCCCTATTCGGACCCAGTGACCTTGGAGATCGGGCCTCGCTCCTCCTCTTTTCACGATGATGTCACGCTCATGTTCATTGAACCCATGCTGCAGGAAGGACGCTACATCGGTTCACTGTGCTGCCGAATCCCCAATGATGTGCTCGGGGACTTGATCCAACGGGAGTCCGGACATGTCTATCCCGATTCGGGAGATAATTATCTCTTCATGGCCGAGTCGAAACTGCGCCCGCATCTGCAGCCAGGAACTGCTCTGTCTCGCAGCCGATTTGAGGATCATACATTTACACATGGCGAAAATCTCAAGGATGGTGTCACCACCAATTGGGGGATTGTATCCGTCAAAGAGCATACCGAACTGGAGTTGATGTTCACCGACCCTTCCACTGGGGAGCTGCATCCCGGCGTTGCTAATACCATTCGTAACGGGTCAAATCTGTTTGCAGCCTATCCAGGCTATTCCGATTACCGTCACATCTCGGTTATTGGCAAAGGCATCACCTTCCAGCTTCCCCACTGTCCCGATCGATGGGGCATGATGTGCGAAGGTGATCTGGAGGAAGTATACCGGGTACGCAGTATCGGCTGGCGTCAGTTCAAGCTGCACAGCCTGTTTATCGGTTTATCAGGCATTGGGGGAGCTGCCCTCGTATATGCCTTATCAGGAAGTGCATGGAGTGCAGCAGCTCTGGCGGCGTTTAATATCATTCTGGGTTTGGTCACAGCAGATCAGCTGCAGCGGAGACATCATCAACGTGTGCACGAGGACTTGCGGCGCATCAGCCGGTTTATACGGATTAACGCGGAGGGTCAGGGCGATCTGACCCAGCGGCTCGATACATCCGCTTTTGCACAGGATGAATCCGGTGAACTTGCAAAATGGATTAATAACATGATTGACTCGCTCGAGGGCATCATGCTCAAGGTTCAGGTTGCCACCGTGGATGTAATGAACAACCAGTATCAGATGCGCACTTCCACCGAAACGACCCAAGTTACGACCGAACGTGTCAATCATAAGATCGGATCCATGATCCACGGCATACGTGAACAGCTGGAGGATCTCGATCAAGCCAAGCTGGCTGCCGATCATATGCGTCTTACCCTGCAGCAGCTGGAGGCCTCGGCCACAGAACAGATTGATGTTGCTCGTCAGGAAGTGGAGCGCATTGGCGGCAAAATGACGCAGATCTCGGGCACCGTCAAGGATACCAACCGTACAATTCTTTCCTTTATGGAGACCATGCAGGACATTTACCGTGCACTGGCAGCCATTGATGAGATATCCGCTCAAACGAACCTGCTTGCGCTGAATGCATCCATTGAAGCAGCACGTGTCGGAGAACATGGCCGCGGTTTCGCTGTCGTTGCCGGGGAGATTCGCAAGCTGGCCGAGCTGTCCCGTTCCTCTACCGAGGACATCCATCAGATTCTGAACAATATCACTACCGCAGCCGATACCGCTGCCCGCTCCATTCATGAGGGAGATCAGGTACTGGCTGAAGGCAGCACACTGGTTCAAGCAGCTGCACAACTGCTGCAAAGTGCGTCTGCCGAAGATTCGCAAAGGACACAGGTCGTGGATCAGGTCGTTAGACTTATGGAAAATATCGCTGCCATCAGTCATAAAAACCGCTCCACGTCCGCAGAGGTGGAGACCGAGATGATGGCACTGCTCAGTGACATGATGCATGTTCAACAGTCTTCGCATAATGTGGAAGCCATCACGGTATTTCTGCAGCAAATCGTGGGTCAATTCCAGCTGACTCATCCCGAAAAAATTGCTGCCACCTGACGTTATCGTTGACGTGGATTGGAGAAATAGCTAAAATTTGATGCAACTGTTCTTTTGAATTTCGACATTGTCGTATCGTTCATTTTATAGAAGCTTTCCAATCTGAATCAATGAAAGGGTGGTCTGCATGGAAATGCTCCAGGATTCGTTTGGCAGGATCCATGACTACATCCGTATTTCCGTTACGGACCGCTGTAATTTGCGTTGTGTGTACTGCATGCCAGCCGAAGGCATGGAGTTCGCCCCGCATGATGAAATTATGAGCTACGAGGAAATCACCCAGGTGCTCAAGGTGCTCGCCCCGATGGGCATGCGCAAAGTTCGCCTGACTGGCGGTGAACCTCTGGTACGCAAGGATCTGCATAAACTTGTTGGCATGATCTCGGCCATCGACGGGATTGAGGATATTGCGCTGACAACCAATGCGCTCCTGCTGGATAAACAGGCCCAGGCACTGAAAGACGCTGGGTTAAACCGGATTAATATCAGTCTCGATTCCCTTCATGCGGACCGATTCTCCATGATTACCCGCGGAGGAGACGTCAACAAAGTGCTCAAGGGAATTGAAGCTGCAACGGCTGCCGGACTTGCGCCAATCAAGCTGAATGTGGTTCTGATGAAAGGCATCAATGATGACGAAATCAAGGATTTCATAGCGATGACGATCGATCAACCGCTGCATGTGCGTTTTATCGAATACATGCCAATCGGACATGCTTCGGATTCATGGCGCAAATCGTATCTCCCGCTGGAAACCGTCACCGATGTATGTGCGGAAGCCGGCTGGACCGTAGAGAGCACATCCGGACCGGCAGGCAATGGTCCTTCCCGCAACATGAAGATTGCTGGTTCACAGGGAACCTTCGGACTGATTCACCCGGTTAGCGATCACTTCTGTGATAATTGCAACCGGCTGCGCCTGACGGCAGACGGACACATCAAGGCCTGTCTGTACTGGTCGGATGAGTACAATGTTCGCCGCTATGTTGATGATCCGGATGCAATGGCTGCCCTCTTCCTCAAGGCACTTGGCACGAAGCCAAAGAACCATGAGATGGCACTGGCGCTCGAGAAAAAAATGCAAAGCCATACCCCAACCGTACGGCGCATGTCCCAGATCGGCGGGTAGGCCTTCTTTTGAACCGTATAATGGGTTCGAACAAATGAAGGAATTCTGTGAATGGTAAGTGAGCTTAACCAACGTTGTGCTACCAATACTAGCTTGTTATGAAGCTGCGAAGGAGATATCCTTTGCGGCTTTTTTTCATGAAATCCTAAGACGATGACTCTATAAAATAGGACTTCCTTTTTCCTTTCTGCTACTGAAATTGTTACAATAAGAAAAACTGAATATATATTTCTCTCTAGGTCTTCATAATCTCATTGATCTGGACGATGTATAGTCAAAGAAAAAATCAAACAAATATACCGCACTTAGGAGCTGACTGGATGAACATTGTTGAAGCCATGG
This sequence comes from Paenibacillus sp. P13VS, assembly GCF_015143645.1. NCBI lineage: Bacteria > Bacillati > Bacillota > Bacilli > Caryophanales > Paenibacillaceae > Paenibacillus > Paenibacillus sp. P13VS. The sequence continues at coordinate 227,960 of NZ_WYEV01000005.1, forward strand.
TCGCAGCAAGTCCATATTTCAAAATCATGCTTAAGGGACAAAATCTGATGATTGCTGTAACCGACACCGAGAAATTCTGGTATTATGCACCAAGTGAAGATCTTGACCTCGGCATTAAGGCAGGTGACCCCATTTCACTTGAGGATCCGACATTACGCCGTGCCCTCATTAACGGTGAGACTTCTGCCAATCATATTGAAGCACAGCATTACGGAACAGCCCTTAATTCCACAGCTACGCCTCTACGCGATGAAGCGGGAAACATTGTGGGTACCCTGGCCATTGGTTTCTCCCTCAAAAACGAAGAGCAGCTTGGACATTTCACCGAATTAATCAGCAGCATCAGCGGCAGGCTGACAGACATGGTCCAAACTGTAGCGGCCCAATCCGAAGAGCTGACTGCCTCCTCTTCACAAATTCTGGACAATACCAAGGTCGCCGTTCAAAATGCAGCGGAAGTTAATAAAGTGGCCTCATTTATCCGGGAAGTCTCTGAACAAACCAATTTACTCGGCCTCAACGCGGCTATTGAAGCGGCACGAGCGGGTGAAGCGGGCGCAGGGTTCGGTGTAGTGGCCTCCGAAGTGCGCAAGCTGTCCACCGGAACGAAGGAAGCTACCGTGAATATCGAACGGTCCCTTCATGACGTTCAGCATTCCATCCGTCAGATGGAGCAGGAGATTGCATCCATCTCCCAGTCCAGCACGCAGCAGGCTGAACTCGTCACGGAATTTAGCGAGGTTATTGACCAGTTGAATAATGTGAGTGAGGAACTGAAGTCCTTTATTCAATCCATGATTCTGAAGACAGAATAACGATACACAAGCATGACCGGATGTTACGACTTGGCTGCAGCTCAGCTTGTAACACAATGTACCCCGCACGAGACCGTGCGGGGTTTTTCTGAGCAAAAATTCCCGGAACATTACATACGAATTAGTTTCCACAGCATCATGGCCGCCATCACGATCATCACCACTGCCGATAACCGGTTGAAGACCCGACTGATCCGTCCAGTGGTATCTGTTCTGCCCATCCACCTTCCAGCACTTGCGAGTCCAAGGAACCATACCCACGAAACTGCCGCTGCCGTGATGGCAAAAGCAATCCGGTCCATCCCTTCATACTCAAGTGAGCTGGTGCCAATGACAGCTACCGTATCCAGCAGTGCATGCGGATTAAGCAGGGATACGGAAGCGGCGAAGGCAATCTGCCGTCCTGCACCCATCGCGGATGCTGACCCACTCACGGTTCCGGATGACTTCCATATGCTCCATGCCATATACAGCAGAAATGCACTGCCGCCTGCATACAGCACACCGGAGAGCAGCGGCCACTGCAGCAAAATGAGGGACACTCCTCCGACCGCAGCTCCAATTAATAATGTATCGCTAATACCAGCAGTCACTACTGCCGGAAGTGCACGCAGTAAACTTCGCTGGCTCATCCCCTGGTTAAAAATAAACACGTTCTGCACGCCAAGTGGCAGGATCAGGCCAAACGCCAGTACCACGGCGTGAATAATTACACTCATTGTACATCCCCCTTGTATATTCTCTATATTAGAGGGGATGACTTTCCGTGTGACCAACCAATTGGATGGTAAGGAGACCAACCAAAATGATATAGTTGTCGGTATACCATTTTGGTCTATAAATTCGGTATACAACTAAATGCCTGAATCATCTTATCCCACTGGAGGCTAGCTCCGTATGAAGCATCCCGATCCAAGACAGGGCATTGACTGGAAACCTGATCCTGCAATCCCCCTGCCTTTATTCCGTCAGATTGAAATATATATCCGTGAAAAAATAACGACCGGAGAGTGGACCGCGGGCTACCGCCTGCCTTCCCAGCGTGTACTGGCTCAGTCCATGGGCGTCAACCGCAGTACACTGGTCGCAGCGCTCGACAACCTGATCGCTGCCGGCATGATTGAAGGCAGACGAGGCGGAGGAACCTATGTCTCCGGTTCCGGCTGGCATGCACTTGCCCACGGGACGCCGCCCAACTGGAATGAAGCTATTGAGGAAGGCTGGTATTACCCCAACCTTCCTGAAGTACAGCTCATTAACCGAGCTGAGTTCCAGCCTGGCATCATTCGGCTCGGTACCGGAGAACTTGCGCCTGAACTAATGCCGGAGGAGGCCTTCAATGACATCCTGCGTTCCCTCTCGGAACGCTCCCGTACGTTAAATTACCTTCAGCCTCAAGGCAGCCTGGAGCTCCGTGAGGCCTTGTCTGACTATTTGCTGACCTGCGGCATTCAGGCGTCTCCCAGTGCCATTCTAATTGTCTCGGGCTCGCTGCAGGCGCTGCATTTGATATCGGTGGGCCTGCTTCCCCGCGGGTCGGCTGTCCTGCTGGAGAAGCCCTCCTACCTCTATTCCATACATGCCTTTCAATCCGCAGGATTAAAAATGCATGGTGTTCCCATGGATGCAGGTGGAATACACATACCGCGTCTGGAAGATATGGTTGAGGGAGGCACTCATCAGGGACATCCTTCGCCGCTGCTCTACACCATACCGAGTTTTCACAATCCAACAGGTTCCGTCATGAGTGATACTCGCCGAAACGAGTTGATGTCTGCAGCTCGTGCCGGAGGCATATCCATTCTGGAGGATGCTGCCTACACGGACCTGTGGCTGGACACGCCCCCGCCGCTATCGTTAAAAGCGAAGGACACCGATGGCCGCGTGCTTCACATGGGCACACTGTCCAAGGCGGTTAGCCCTGGTCTGCGTCTGGGCTGGCTGGTAGGACCAGAGCCGGTTATTCGCCGCCTGGCAGACATTAAGATGCAAACGGACTATGGCACCAGTTCACTGGCGCAGGAAGCGGCCACGCTCTGGTTTGCAGAGGGATATCACACACGGCACATGGAGCGTCTGCGGCCAGAGCTTCGCCGCCGGAGGGACTTCAAGCTGGCTCTGCTGGAACATTACTTCAACAGCATTGCAGAGTGGAACAAACCAGCCGGAGGCTTTTACATCTGGCTCAGGTTCACTGCAGGCCCCCTTTCGATCCGCCAGCTGTTCCATGCCTGCCTCCAGGATGGGGTGCTCATTCACCCTGGTTTTCTGTATGACCGCCTCGATGAGGACCACCTCAGACTGTCCTATGCGTATGCTTCGGAAGAAGAGATGGAGCGCGGAATGCAGCTGTTAGCCAAAGCAGCCCGAAAGCTGTTGGAATCATAGGCAATAACCACACAGGACCATGAGGATGTCTCACCAAGTCTTGTGTGGTCAAAGGTGGGCTCTCGTCTAGATGTAATACATACTGCTCACATGCTCGGCGGACGCTTGTCAACCAGATCCTGATAGTCCTGCATGGTGTTCAAATTGCTTAACTGTGCCGCAGCATCTTGGATTCCTGCTCTTTCCAGATCCTCTGCTTCCACATAACGACACCCAATCTCCTCCAGCCAGCGGGTGACCCGCAAGCGGCCTTCCTTCAAGCACTGCTCAAGGCTGGGGAGCACATCCATATGATAAATGCCTACCAGTGGATGGACCCGTCCTTCCAGGCGCGGTACCATCGCGGGATGTGTCTTGTCCGATGCAGCTAACCGCTGCAATGTGGTAAATAAGGAGGGCTGGACCAAAGGCATGTCACAGGCACAGACCAGATTCCACTCGGTCTCCGATGCTTCAAGTGCGGCATGAAGGCCGGCCAGTGGTCCCTTTCCAGGGTAGCCATCCTCAACACACGGATAATCGAGCGCTTGATAAGCATCCACATTGGGTCCGGCAGCAACGATGATACGGGACACTGCAGGAGCTATAGCCTCAGCCACATGCTCAAGCACAATGGAGCCATCCAGAGGCAGCAGTGCCTTGTTGGAACCCATCCGGCTGGATAAGCCCCCTGCCAATATAATGCCAGTCCATTCCTTCATTTCCACGGTTATCATCCCTTCCGGCTCTCATATAATAAACTTATTCTATACATTGAATCCCCTTTCAACAAATGATACATTGTAGAATATTGATTCTGAAAGGAATGGCTCTATTTGGACAGATATGCACCCGGAAGAGGCAATCCCTCTTTGGTTTCGCTGAAGCTATATAACTTTTTCATATATGGAGCCATCTCCATCTTCGCCGGCTTCCTCCAATTGTATCTGCAGGAGATCGGCATGACCAAGCTGGAAATCGGCAGTCTGATGGCCATCGGCCCCTTTGTCTCTTTATTTGCCAATCCGTTCTGGGGCTTCTGGAGCGACAAGTCCCGCAATATTCGCATCATCCTGATGATGATGATGGGGGGCACCTTCGTGCTGGCCCAAGCGGTCTTTCATGCGCCGACCTATGCCTGGATCTATGGAGCCATGATCTTCTTTTATTTTTTCCAAAGTCCGCTGTTTGCCCAAACCAACAGTCTTATTCTCGGGTATATCGATGGGACTACACAGAAATTCGGTACATTCCGGCTGTGGGGCTCCCTCGGCTGGGCTCTGACTGCGGCAGCAGCAGGACCGCTTATCGACCGATTGGGCGTCGGCAGTGTTTCGATTGTGTTTGCCTGCTTGATTATCATCGCATTTGCGTTTGCCATGTTTCTGCCAAGGCAGCCGATTGCGTCGGACACTCCAGTAGTGACCTTCCGCCGTTTCGGCAGAGTGATGTTCAACCCGTATTTCATGACGTTTATCGGACTGGGTGTGCTGGTGTCGGTTCCTAATGCGATGAATAGTACATTTATGTCTCTCTATATAACAGAGATGGGCGGCAACAAACAGATGGTCGGGTGGGCCATCTTCACCTCATCCATTCTTGAAGTGGGTGTGTTCCTGCTGCTGGATCGCTTCCTGAAACGAAAAATGAGCATGCTGCTTGCAAGTCTCGTGCTCGTCAGCCTGTTATTCGCCGTTCGTTGGCAGCTGATGGCCGAGGCCGTTAATCCCCTGGAGATTGTATTTATCCAGCTGATGCATTCCGTTACGTTTGGCGGATACTTCTATGTCGGAACCCAGCTGACCATGCTGTTTATTCCGAGACCTTATCGTTCCTCTGGCCAAGCTGTGTATACGATGGCCTGGGGCGGTATATCCGGTGTCATTGCCGGCTTGTTCGGCGGCTGGTTATTCCAGAGCTTCGGTGCCGAGGTCATGTATAACATTGGCGTTTTCTTCTCTCTCATTGGTGCAGCAGGCTTTGGCGTCATGTGGCTGATCAATCGCAGAAATGGCTACCAGCCTATTGTGCTGACTGAAATGGGAAGCATGGATGAGGATGGATAATGGAAAAAGGGAAGTACGACAAAGGGCGTCTCCACGCAGCTATTGCGCAGAGACGCCCTTTTATTTATTTCATGTATCTTATGCCTTCGGCAGTTGGAACGAGCTTTTCAGCGATACGACCCGGTTGAATACAGGGCGGCCTGGCTCCGAATACTTCGGATCCACACTGAAATATCCGTGGCGGAAGAACTGGAATTTATCCTGTGCTTTCGCCTCCTGCATCTCTTGCTCCACATACCCGTGAACGATCTCAAGGGAATTCGGGTTCAATTGATCCAGGAATGTTTTTTCCGGTTGCTCTTCCACGATCTCAGCCCCGGCTACTTCTGCTTCTACATCAGCATCCGGTGCTTCTGCCAAGATCAATGGCTCATACAGACGGAATTCAGCCGGAACAGCCTGGCTTGCTTCCACCCAGTGGATGGTTCCTTTGACTTTACGGCCTGTGAATCCACTGCCGCTCTTCGTTTCCACATCATAAGTACAATGAATCTCGGTCACTTTGCCTTCGGCATCCTTGATCACATCGTTACATTTGATGAAGTACGCATGTTTCAGTCGAACCTCATTACCAGGGAACAGACGGAAGTATTTGTTCGGCGGATTTTCCATGAAGTCGTCTTGCTCAATGTAGATCTCGCGGGAGAACGGAATTTTACGACTGCCCATCTCCGGATTTTCCACATTGTTCTCTGCTTCCAGCCACTCCACTTCCCCTTCAGGGTAGTTGGTGATGACCACTTTCAGCGGGTGCAGAACAGCCATCGTGCGCGGAGCTTTCAGCTTCAGATCCTCACGGACAAAGTGTTCCAGCGTTTGCAGGTCAATTACGCCCTGACTTTTCGAAATGCCTGTCTCGAAGACAAAATCACGAATCGCTTCCGGTGTGTAACCCCGGCGACGGAGACCCGAAATCGTTGGCATGCGCGGATCGTCCCATCCATCCACATGTCCTTCGTCGACAAGCAATTTCAGTTTCCGTTTGCTCGTTACCATCTGGGACAGATTCAGGCGACCGAATTCATACTGATGCGGCTGACTCTCCATCTCACATTCAGCGATAACCCAATCATAGAATGGGCGTTGATCCTCAAATTCCAGGGAACAGAGGGAATGTGTGACACCTTCAATGGCATCTTCCAGCGGATGAGCAAAGGCATACATCGGATAGATACACCATTTGTCACCCGTGTTGTGGTGATGTGCATGAGCGATACGGTAGATGACCGGATCACGCAAGTTGATATTAGGCGAAGCCATATCGATCTTCGCACGCAGCACTTTTTCTCCATTTTGGAACTCGCCTGCACGCATCCGTGCGAACAGATCCAGGTTCTCTTCAACGGAACGATCACGATACGGGCTGTTCTTGCCCGGTTCAGTCAGTGTGCCGCGCATTTCACGAATTTCATCGGCGCTTTGGTCGTCGACGTAGGCCTTTCCTTTTTGGATCAGCAGGACAGCACGGTTGTACATTTCGTCAAAATAGTCCGAGGCAAAACGTTTCTCGTTCCACTCAAAGCCGAGCCATTTGACATCCTCCTGAATGGATTGTACGTATTCCACATCTTCCTTCACCGGATTCGTGTCGTCAAAGCGCAGGTTCGTCTTGCCGCCGAATTCAGCGCCCAGCGTGAAGTTGATCCAGATGGCCTTGGCATGGCCAATATGCAGATAACCGTTCGGTTCCGGAGGAAAACGGGTAATGACTTCCTGGACTTTTCCTGACCGGAGATCTTCGGTAATAATATTTTTGATAAAGTTAGGAGGGGTTGTACGATTGTCCACAGGTATCAAACCTTTCATGAATTGATTGGAGCTTTCAGAAATTACAAAGTGTTTCATCTAAATATACCTTTAACGAGGGACGAGTTCAATAAAGAACGGCACCAAAGTCCGGATTGCCTGTATGCAAGATAGGCCAAAAACCATTTTGACGGGTTCGCACGAATCATGTAGCATGATAGTAAAAACAAAATATAGGGAGGGATTCCCACTTGAACACGCTGAAACTGACCAAAGAACAGCAGGATGAAGCCATTCGCACGATCCAGTCGTATTTCCAAGAGGAACGCGGCGAAGAACTTGGCGACCTGGCCGCTTGGGGGGTGCTCGATCTGTTTATGACGAAGCTCGCTCCCTACATATATAATCAGGCTCTCAGTGATGCTCGCACCACCGTGAATCAACGCATGGCCTCCATGGAAGAGGATCTGTTTGCTTTGGAGCGCAAACTGCCCTCTGCTTCCCGCTAAACCACTACTTATAAAGAAAGAAGGTTGCACTCATGTTTACCTATTCATTGGATGAATATACCGAACTCCGTCCACTCTCTATAGAGCACACGAAGCCGCTGTTTGAACTTACGGATCGTTCCCGCGATCAATTGAGACACTGGCTTCCATGGGTGGACCATGTCACCGAAATTGAACATACCTCAAGTTTCATTAACAACGCACTGAAGCAGGCTGCCGAGAACGGAGGCTTCACCGCAGGTGTATGGCTGAAGGGCGAGCTCGCTGGCATTATCGGATTTCACGAAATTAACTGGACCAATCGTTCGGTAAGCATTGGATACTGGCTTGGCAAGGGCTTTGAAGGACAGGGACTCATGACCAGCGCTTGTCGTGTTCTGGTCGATTATGCTCTGGTCACCCTGGACCTGAACCGGGTCGAGATTCGTTCAGCTACGAACAACAAGCGCAGCCGCGCCATCCCTGAGCGTCTTGGATTTGTCCTGGAAGGCGTTATTCGTCAGGCAGAGAAACTGCCTAAGGGATACGTCAATCATGCCGTGTACGGCATGCTGCAGCATGAATGGGAGCTTCTACGCTAACCACGCATACATATGGATACAACATGGAATGCCCCTATCTGCACGAAGCTGCCTTCATGCAGATAGGGGCATTTTGGATTGGGGCGACAAAATTCAACTTTTACTGCCCCTTAAGGTCATTTTCAGCCTCTCTTCATCCTGGATGCCTAAGATAACGTTGTGGGTTCTTGCCCCATACCCTACACCACTATACTGAGAAAGAGGATGATCGCTGATGAAGAGAAGCAGAACATCAAGAACCATGATGATTACCAGCACGATGGCTTTGACGATCGCGCTTGGCGGAGGATGGTTTGCAAATACCACTGCGAGTGCCGATCCTGCTGCAGGCACTTCCGCTCAGAAGAAAAATGCCAGCCCCGCAACGAATTCACATACATCAAAATCATCAAAATCCATAAATGCTAACAAGGGAGCCGGGCATGGCCGATACACCGATGAACTGGTCTCCGCCCTCGGCGTAACAGCAGACGAGCTGAAGGAAGCCCGCAAGGCAGGCAGTACGATTGCCGAGATCGCTGCCAGCAATCAGGTGGACGTGCAGACTGTAATCGACAAGCTAGTCGCTGCCGGGAAGAGCGAGCTGCAGCAGCAGCTGACTGACGGGAATATTACACAAAGCCAGTATGACCAACGGGTAGCCGGCCTGAACGAACGGGTGACGGACTTGGTAAACGGCGTATTGCCGGAAGCACGACAAGGTTCTAGAGGCAAGCGTGGCGAGGCATCAGGAACTGAATCTGATTCGGGCAGCTCAGACGAATCCACCAGCACGAACAGCACGGATCAAGCCTGATGGATCGTGCCAGCTCGTTTGTATGATTCTACATGTTTTAGATCAAAAACCCTCTGTCTTCACCTATGGTGTGACAGAGGGTTTTACATGGTTCCTATATATAACCGGAACTCTTCAGACAAGTTACCTTTTCATCTTAGAGAGCTCGTACCATACCGCCATCCACCACTAGCGAAGTACCCGTAATGTAGGTATTGGCCCCGGATAACAGGAACACAACGGCTTTGGCGAACTCTTCGGGCTGACCGTATCGTCCCAGAGGGATTTCCTTGCGGAACTGTTCGGCTACCTCTTCTTCACTAATTCCATTCTGCTCTGCGCGGGCTGTGTCGAGTTCACGTATCCGATCAGTTCCGATTCGTCCGGGTGCCACCGTATTGATCAGAATCCCATAAGGGGCAAGCTCCTGTGACAACGTCTTCGCCAGACCAAAGACACCTGTGCGGAACGTGTTGGACAGTATCAGCCCCGGAATTGGCTGTTTCACCGAGGTTGAAGCAATATTCACAATATGTCCGCCGTTGGTCTTCATATAAGGGAGGGCCCCACGAATCATACGTACATAGCTCATAACATTCAACTCAAATGCACGTTCCCAATCTTCATCTGTCAATGATTCAAATGTTCCCGAAGGAGGACCGCCAGAGTTATTCACCAGAATATCAATCTGCCCGAACAGCTCCCCTGTCTTATGGATTAATGCGTTAATGTCTTCCTTGCGTGTAACATCCGTAACGCAGTATTCAACGCGTCCTCCGCCGTCCAGTTCCAGCAGTTCTTGCTTGACGGCTGCGAGCTTCTCCTCGTTCCTGCTCGCAAGCATCACATCTGCGCCTTCTGCGGCCAGCTGTGCTGCCACCGCCTTGCCCAGTCCCTGACTGGATGCAAGCACCAGCGCTTTTTTATCCCGAAGTCCCATATCCATTATATTGTTCCTCCTTCGTCATCGAACTACCGTTCATTCCGGATAAAATAACTCATGAGAATATCGTCCACGTACTTCCCGGCGATATAAAATTCCGACACCAGTCGGCCCTCCGTCTCAAATCCACATTGGGTATAAAAAGCTATCGCTCCCGGATTGCTCGACAGCACGCGAAGACGCAGCTTATGAATTCCCTGTTCACGAGCATATTCTTTCATGGCATGCATCAGGGACGTGGCCACGCCACTGCGCCGATCATTGGGGTGGACAGCAATATTAATCTCGTAGACATGACGATTGACAGGCATCCCCGTAGGCGGATAAAAACCCACATAGCCGCAGACCCGTTCTCCCTGAACGGCAACCAGCTGACTGCCGGGTGGACAATGCTGCAGAAATTGCTGTCTGGACTTCCAATGGAATGGCGCTGGAGAGGTATGTATATCCCACACGAGAGCATCCATGTCCATTAGTTGGGGTGCATCCTTCATCTCGGATGGCCGAATTTTATACATTTGGCGGGTAAGCATCGCATTTCAACCTTTCATACAGGTAATTACATTATCGCAGCGCGTTGCATGGCCCTTGGATTATAGCTGAGGGATGCCACTAGCGCATATTTTTCATTTGATTATATTGTAGCACAGCCCTAAGCCCGAACTAAAATGGGGATCTCTACTTAACCTTTACGTTACGTCATCGTTTATACTAATTGTCATGAAGGAGGTGCGGCCCTTGAATATCAAAGAGGCGGCAGGCAGGCTTGGCATATCCCCCAGAGCGATTCGTTTTTACGAGGAAAAAGGATTAATTCTTCCCGCCAAGCAGGCCAGCAATGGATACCGGAGCTACACGGAAAATGACATCTGGCGGCTTCAGACGATTGCCGCACTGCGGGAGATCGGCATGTCACTTCAAGATATTACTCAGGCGCTCGGTGAGATTGATCAAGGCAACCAGCAGCGGCTGGAGGAATATCTGGAGCTGCAGCAGGCCGTCATGTATGCCCAGTGGGTTGAACTGAAACGCATGCTGGATACAACCCAGCGCATGATTGATCTCAATCGTCAGGACGGCCCGCTGGATGTTAGCCATCTCCATGAGCTCGCAGACAGTTCCCGCCGCCTGCGGGAAGCACGCCAGAACTGGCATGATCGATGGAACTATGATACCCAGGCAGCTATTCATGATGAGCGTGTTCACGCGAAAAGCGACTGCATCCCTGAATCTTCCCTATCTCCCCCATCTTTCCCGGAGGAAGCAGGTAGCATGCCTTATAACGAATCCAGGGACGCCTTAGAACACCAGGATACCAAGAAAGCCCCGTCGTCTTCCTTTTACCTGTATCACAACTATGACGAGGCGCTGGAGCAGACTGCAAATTGGATCTCCCCTGTTCCTGGTGAACACGGACTTGATATCGGAACAGGTACAGGTAATCTTGCAGGCAAGTTATTGGAACGCCAAGCCATCATGACAGGAATTGACCAGTCCAGAGAAATGCTGCGTACATGCCGTACCAAGTATCCCGGGATGCATGTGAAGCTGGGGAACTTCCTGGCGCTTCCTTTTGCCGATCAGACCTTTGATTTTCTTGTATCCAGCTTCGCCTTCCATCATCTGAGTCCGGACCAGCAGCAGCTGGCACTGCAGGAGATGCAGCGGGTATTAACCCCGCGGGGACGAATCTGTCTAACCGATCTCATGTTTGCGGATGTACTTCACCGCGAAGCTTATATAAGACAAGCTGAGGCAGATGAAAACGGTGACCAGCTGCTTGCCATAAGAGAACGCCATTTCCCCCTGCTGGATGAATTAACCGGTTGGCTTGAGTCGCATGGTTACGTTACGAAAACCGTTCGTCACAATGAGCTGCTGCATACGATGCTGGCAGTTCCGCTGCGTTAATAAAGTTGATCAGTCAGCGTGTGCTCCACATAAGACACAGGCCGTGGACCATTGTCTCTTACTTATATAGAAAAAGACCATCCTGCCTGTTAAGGAGGATGGCCTTTCATTACACTCAAGCATCAAGTATAAGAAGTGAGTTACATATAAATATCCACGATGGTACGGTCCGAAGTACGCAGCTGTCTGAACTCATCCAGTGAGATGCAGACTCCGCCCTGACGGTAACGGTTCGCCGTAACTTCTGTACGGATCTCCTTGCCGTTTACGGTTACGCGGTTAACCGCTCCTTCGTTCAGGTGATAGATAAACGTTACCGGTTCACCTGCATATTCAAATTCGAATTGCATGCCGTCCAGCTCAGCTGGCAAGACAGGGTCAATGACCAGATCTCCACCTTCCTGACGGATACCAAGTGCATTCGAGATCAGCTGGTTCATGTAGATCCCCGGGCCGCTGGAGTAGATTCTCCATCCACCCTTCACCTGCACGGTACCTTTGCGCAATTGATCAAAATGCTCCTGCGCCTCATAACGTGTGTTGAATTTGCCGTCGGAACTGCTGAAGTACGCATTGGCTTGACGGATCTCTGCGTTAGGCACAACCTCACCGATGCCAACCGGATTGATCATCGCCAGTCCATTCCATACCTGATCGGTCTTACCGAGCTTGGCCATCGCTTCCACATAACGAATGTGGGCGTGTACGTACTGCAACCCGATCTCGCGTCCGAAGTTGGATGCCTGTTCTGCTCGCTTGAAGTGGCTGCTTACACCGCCGGCATATTGAGCCGGACGATTCATCAAGCGCACGCCATCCGGGCACAGGAAATGCTCGCGAATCAGTGCATAATGCGATTCAGCTTGTTCTGCCGTTAGCAATTCACCGATCATGCTGCGTGTCATAGGCAGCAGACGATACTGAATGCCTGTCTCGGTATCGGTCGGATGCAGCATCAGCTTCGCCTGATCCGCCTCCTCCATGTACACAAAGCCCGGGATAACATCGGTTCCCAGCATGTAACGGTTGAAGTCTTCACGGATACCCTGAGCAAGAGCTTCAAGCTCCTCTGCGAAGGAAGCATCCTTGTATTTCAAAGCCTGTGACAGTACATTGACGGATTGATACGTCAGAGCTACCGTCCAGCTGCTCACCATAAACTGCTTGAGCTGTGCATTGGCTGGCTGCAGGGTATCGTCCCAGTCCCCATCGCCATAGGAAGACAGGAACGTATCGTGCAGGAAGTGCGAACGAATGTATTCGATCTCTTTCTTCGCATGATCCAGTACCGTTGCTGTGTCTTCCGTGAAGCCGAAGCTGTGTTTGACGGTATAAGGCACCTTCTCATCCAGAATCGCATAGTCGCGCGTCGCCGTCAGATAGTCTGCCAGCACTTTCAGCGGCCAGACGATGATATCGCCGTGACTCTCTTCCTGCTGGATGGCAAAGTATTTGTCAAACATGAACCATTGCGGCCAGTTGCCGTCATCCTCGTATTGGTGCGTGTAGACCATTTTGATGATGTCACGTACCTGCTCGTATTTTTGAGTAGCCATGAAGTATTCAACCGGACCCTGACATACGTCCCGTGTACCCCATGCTGCGCCGCCGTATTGCTCCAGACCGTGAGGCACAGAATAGTGAACCAGCATGTTGTGTGTGTACCACCAGGCCAAGGCATTCACTTTGAACAGATCCTCAGCACGCTGACCTTCCCCGCGGGACAAACGGAAGCCATTCATTACACCCGCAAAGAATTCGCGGTAAGCCTGTACTTCCTCTTCAAATGTAAGAGTTGATCCAGCTTCATCAGCTTGGCCTTCCAGTACACCCTGCACTTTAAGCGTCCACTCTGCACTCTCTTCCAGGCTAAGCGTAACGAGCGAAGCAGATCCACTGCGGATACCGCTTGCCAGCAGCGTCTCGTCGTCTGCGTTTATCGAGGCACCCTCTACAGACATGCGATATTGCAAGTCAGGATATGTGCCGGCACTGATTGCTTTTGGGTCCGCTTTGAAGACCAATGTATTACCATCCTGCGTCATGTGCAGTGGATATTCGTATTCGTTCACGTTCATTGTGATCTGGTTGGTTACCAGATAGCGATAGGCTTTACCGCTTGTAGAACGCACATTCATGCTCACTTCAGTTGTATGTGCACCTGTATAGTTCGTTACGATGAGTGTATCGGATTCAGTTTTGTACATCCAGCGCACATAGTTGAAGCCAATTTCGAACAATGACGGCATGGTGAGCAGACGATATTGCCCATCCATCTCTACATAAATGCGTTGTCCGGCAGTCTTCGGCACATTCAATGCATTGCGGGCGTTACTGATCATTTTGTTAAAATTGGTGTTCCCGATAACCAGCTGCGAATTGAAGATACCGTACATATAAGATGTTGTTGTAATAACCGGTGCTCCAAGCTTCACGTTGCCACCGCTCATCAGGATATGACCGTGAGGACGCTCCACCAGCAGTTCCTTGGCTTTCAGCACGATATGTTCGTAGCTGCCTGTGAAGAAGGATAGAAGTGAATCCTCATTACGCTCTTCCTGATGACGATCTGGGAACAGGTTCTTGATTTCCTCTTCCGTCATGTCCAGTGCCGCAAGCGGCACGCCCAGGCTGGAAGACAGCTTCACTTGCTCGAGTGTTTCACCGTGCTGAACTTCGAGATTCTGTACTGCGTCCCAAGCCGCAGCCACTTCATCTGCATACTCCAGGGCGGAGATGCCTTCTGGATGATTGGACTTCGCCAGTCCATAGAAGACAACCTCAGCTTCCCCGTTCAGATTCAGCAGCTCGGATTGCAGCGCCGTATAGGCGAACTCATATTGATAAGTCTCATTAGCCAGAGTTTTACGGCTGAGACTTTCCGGTTCATTGGTTTCCTTGTAGGACAGACCGAAGAACTGGAAGCCGTCTGTGGAGTAACCGACTGCCTTGGTCAAAGAACCCTGCTGCATATATGGGAATGCGCCGCCCTGTGGCTGGTTTTGACGGGAGCATACGACGTATCCCTTCGCTCCATCTTCAAAGACAGTATGGTCGATATACTGTGACAGATAGGCCTCGTTGCTGCGTACCGCACCCGGATCAGCCAGTCCAACATCCTGTCCGTAGACAATATCCACTCCGTTATGCTGCCCTTTCAGTTTTACATCCCAGAACCAAACGCCTTGCGATGTTGCCGTGAACACGACCTGATAACCGATGCCTTGTTCCTGGCCTTCCAATGGAATGCTGCCTTCCCAGATCAGCTGATGGTCTGGCTGAGTCTTGCTTGTAATCACCTTACTGTTCGAACGTGCACCCAGCAGCGGGTATGAGCTAATGTTCTCTCCCTCGTGTACTCGCAGGTACAGATTGTTCAGAGAACCATCGATCTGGTTGCTTAGCAGCTGGTTCAGCATGGTTGTACCGGATGTTGCCTGGTACAGGTCCCCACTGTTCAAAAAGGTAAACGTCAATTCCCCGGCAGTCAGCCGGATCGGTTCATTAATCATCGTTGTCATGTCTTTCACTCCTTCATTTAGTAAAAATCGAAACGTTTCGAATTGACCGAAAAAGAATAGGGTTCTTCTGCAAACCGACCTGTGAAAGGCCAATCCGGTTACGAACCCCTGGTTTTATTTTCACGCTGGCTATACCTGAACAGGCAACCATTCCAGAACACGCTTGATCTTCATATCCCAATAACTCCACTCATGGCCACCTGGCTCTTCCTCATACGTTACCTGTACATCCAGCTCCTTCATCGTATGCCGAAATATCTGATTGGCTTCGTACAGAAAATCTTCTGTTCCGCAGCATTGATACAATTGCGGGAACGCCGTCCCTGACGCAGCCAGCCTGCGGCTAACGGCCAGCAGATCGTCATCACTGCCTTCAATTCGCTCCGGACTCCCGAAGATGCTCTGCATTTCTGCAGGGGTGAAGTTCCCTTCGCCACGTACCCTGCTTGCCAGATCAAGTCCGCCCGAGAGGCTGGCTGCCGCAGCATATCGCTCCGGAAAACGCAGACCCAGCTTGAATGCACCATACCCGCCCATGGAAACACCTGTTACAAATGTATCTTCACGGCGGTCCGAGATGGGAAAGAGCGACTTCACGAATGCAGGCAGTTCCTCACTTATATATGTAAAATAAGACCCGCCCTGCTGCATATCCATATAGTAGCTTCTCCCTGCCGACGGCATCACAACCGCAATTCCCCGGGCCTCGGCCAAGCGTTCGATGGATGAATGCCTTGTCCATTCGGAGTGGTCTGCACCGCGCCCATGCAGCAAATACAGGACAGGCAGTTTTCCATTCCGACTTGCGCGAAGCGGTGAATGCTCAGGCAGTATAAGTGTAATGTCTGTAGACACGCCAAGACTTTCGGCGAACAACTGGCATTGGATCAAAGCCATTGCTTCATCTCCTGTTCAACGAGATTTACGTAATGATCATTAGATTATTTATTTATTTGAGAATCGGTCCCTTATGCTCCAGGCATACCAGGAAAAATATCCATCCAAACCCTTCTTCTTACGCGGGCTGGGTACCCGACTCTGCCTGCACAGAGCGTACGGACTCACGTTCCACCATATCAATCGTCAACGTATACGATGGGTTCACGGCTTCACCATTCAGCATCTGGAACAGCAGATGTCCTGCAAGTGATCCGGCCTCGTGCTTCGGCTGCCTTACGGTAGTGAGGGGAGGACGAACGAATTCAGACAATTGAATGTCATCAAACCCGATAACCGAAATATCTTTTGGCACGGATATGCCGCTCTCTTCCAGTGCCTTCAAACCACCTATAGCCATTTCGTCATTCCCGTAAAATACAGCGGTTGGAAGCTCGCCCTGCATAATCATCATTTTGGTTGCACTATGCCCGCCTTCACGAACGAAATTGCCGCTTAGACGCCATTTGGATTTCTCCTCAAGCCCTGCTTCCTGCATGGCTCTCAAGTATCCTTGGTAACGCAGGGCATTATCATACGAGTTGGATGGACCACTAATGTAGGCAATCTTCCGGTGCCCCTCATTGATCAGGTGACGCGTAGCCAGGTATCCACCTTGTTCACCGTCAACCAGCACATTGACCAGATGGTCACCCGACAGATGACGATCCATTACAATAATAGGAAAACGCTGCCCCGCAGATTCCACCAAAATGTCATCATGGATGTTGTGTGCGAGTACAATCGCACCATCCACTCTTTTTTCCCGCAAAAACCGGACCGCAGTCGAATCACGGCCACCCATCGAACTGCATGCAATCAGATCATAGCCATTCGCAAGCGCCACATCCTGAACACTGCGAATCAACTCCGAGTAATACGGACCCGAAAGATCAGTCAGAATTAACGCAATCGTATTCGTCCGGCTCCGTTTCAGGTCCATGGCAAAGCCGTTTTTGCGATAATTCAGTTCCCGGGCTGCCTCCAGCACTTTTGCCTTGGTCTTGGCGCTAACCTTGCTGTCCCCGTTTAATGCATAGGAAGCGGTCGAGAGCGCCACACCTGCCAGCTTTGCCACATCCTTGATCGTTGCCATTCCACGCTCGCTCCTTCTAACTTGACCAATTATAAGTTACCTACATTTTATACTGTAAATGGTTGTGACAACCACCAAATTCTATACTTTATCATTGAATGATAGCCGTTTCTATTCAATCGAAACGTTTCGAAGCGATATCAAAAAAAATTCTTCCAATTTGACTTCTTGCCCAACGGCTCATTCGGACCAGCTTTAACTGGAGATCCATTAGCATCGAGACAAGCCTTTCCATGTACAACTCAACAGGCAGTTCCTTACAAAGATCGTATGGACATGCTTCTTGGCAAGACATTGAAACGTTTCGACATTTTCATTATAGTCGGTGTTGATAGCGATTTCAACCTCTTTATTCATTTTCACCGAAATAAATGCCGTTGGCAATGGTTAAGTCTATGAGATTGAAGAAGACAAATTTTACGGAATGATCCACTATCGGTTATTGAACAGCTGCAGACTATATTGCACAAAATAACATTGTCCATGGAACATTGATCATAGTTGTCCATTTACAAATGTAAAATCTTCCTCTATGTTATTAATGAGAATAATAATCATTATTGATTATCACAGGGGGGAAATACATATGCTTCGCCGTTTCATGGCGTATTACCGTCCTTACAGAGGACTTTTTATTCTGGATTTCTCTTGTGCCATTGCAGCTGCCCTGCTGGAACTCGTGTTTCCGCTGGCAGTAAACCAGGTGGTGGACAAGCTGCTCCCTGAGGGCAACTGGTCCATGATTCTAACCGCATGTGCCGCATTGCTCGGCATCTATCTGCTCAGTTCCTTTTTCCATTTTGCAGTCACCTATTGGGGACATAAGCTGGGGATTAACATTGAGTCCGATATGCGGAGAGAACTGTTCACGCGTGTACAGAAGCAGTCCTTCCGCTTCTTCGACAATAACAAGACAGGCCACCTCGTTTCACGTATGACCAATGATCTGATGGATATCGGAGAGATTGCACACCATGGACCGGAGGATCTATTCATTGCCCTGATGACGCTGGCAGGTGCCTTCGGCATCATGCTCAGTATCAACTGGCAGCTCGCCGTACTGACCTTCATCATCGTGCCGCTGATGATCTACCTGTCCCTGTATTTCAGCCGCAAAATGTCCAGTGCCTTCAAACGCATGTTTGCCGATATAGCAGACTATAATGCTCGGGTCGAGAACACGGTCAGCGGAATCCGTGTGGTACAGGCTTTTGCCAATGAAAATCATGAAATCGGTCGTTTTACTGAAAATAACGAACGCTTCCGCCTCACCAAACTAATCACCTACCGCATTATGGCGTGGAACTCCTCGCTTAGCTTTATTTTGATGAAGTTCGTCTCACTGTTTGTGCTGGTATGCGGAACATGGTTTGTCATTCAAGGAAGCATGACCTACGGGGAATTTATCGCCTTCGTAATGCTGTCGAATATATTCCTGGGTCCGATCAAACAGATTAACTCTGTCATCGAAACCTATCCGAAAGGCATTGCTGGTTTCAAGCGTTATCTGGAACTGCTGGAAGCTGTGCCAGATGTAGAAGATACACCGCAGGCCAAGCCCATCACAAGCGTAAGTGGAGATATCGCTTTCCATAATGTTAGCTTTTCCTATGGTGAACATAAGCCTACATTGGACCAGGTCAATCTGGAGATTCAAGCCGGGCAGACCGTCGCACTGGTTGGACCCTCCGGAGCGGGCAAATCCACGCTGTGCAGCCTAATCCCGCGCTTCTATGATGTGGATGCAGGCCATATCACCATTGACGGCATTCCGGTGAAGGATATGACGCTGGAGTCGCTGCGCTCCAATATCGGCATTGTACAGCAGGACATATTCCTGTTTGACGGGACCATTCGTGAAAATATTGCCTACGGCAAATTGAATGCATCGGATGAGGATATCTGGGAAGCCATCCGCCGGGCACAATTGGAAGAGCTGGTACGGTCACAACCGGAAGGACTCGACACCATGATTGGTGAACGCGGCGTGAAATTGTCCGGAGGACAGAAACAGCGCCTGTCCATCGCGCGCATGATCCTGAAAAATCCGCCGATCCTTATTCTGGACGAAGCAACTTCGGCACTGGATACTGAAACAGAAGCTGCCATTCAGCTGGCGCTGTCTGAGCTTGCCCAGGGACGTACAACACTTGTTATTGCGCACCGACTGGCAACCATTCGGCATGCGGACCGCATTATTGTCGTGGAGAACGGTGGCGTAGCCGAACAGGGCAGCCATGATGAACTTCTCGAACGAGAAGGCTCCTATAGCAGACTGCATCAGGCGCAATTCGGATAAGGTGCTTCATTATTTAGCTCAAATACCCTTCCCCCTGACTTATTGGAGGAAGGGTATTTTACTAATTTAGAGTATGCCAAGCTACACCTTAAATTAGCTTAATTTTTTACAACATGGATAAAATGAATGGTCTCGAACGCAGACAAGTCATCCGTCCGATTATTGAAGTATCGCTGCTGAATATCATCTGGCGACAGGTGCTCATAAATGAGCAGTCCTGCATCCGAGAGCAGGCCTTCGATCTCGTGATACGCGAAACAGGATTGCATTGGCTCACCGGAGGACGCTGCCAGCTTCAACATGTTCTCTACCCGATTAAAGATGCCTTTCTCCTCAAAGAGTCGTTCATCTGCATAATCCAGTACCATCGAGCTTCCAGATGGAAGGTTGGCGAAAGCCTGCCGCAAAAGATTGAACAATACCTCTTTGGGCAGGTAATACGAAACGCCAAGCAGGCTGAGGAACGTTTTCTGATTTTTAAAACCTTTGCTGGTCAGATTTTCATAAGCAAACCCATGCGCAAAGTCCATTGGGATCAAGTGCAAGTTGTCTGGGATCGACAGGTTCGCCCAACTCAGCCTATCACTCTTAAACTGCTGCGTGGCCGGATGGTCGACTTCAAAAATATGCAGACTGTCACTCAGTTCCGGGGTTCTTAACGCAAAGGTATCCATTCCTGCTCCCAGAATGACGTATTGTTTGGCTCCCAGGTTGACTTCGTGAAGCAGCACCTGCTCGCAATAGGCTGCCCTCGCCAAAGCAATGGGAGACAACTGGACTTGGGTGATCCACCTCAATATTTTATCGGGGTCCTCCTTCACCATATCGGCCATTTCGGGATTAAAAAAATGAATGCCCTGCACCATTTGCTCCCGAATCTGTTCAAACTCCTGTGGAGAAATCAGAGCCTTGGCTAGGTGATCATTAAAAATCAGAGGTGAGTCATACTGGCTGTGATAGGCGCGGCCAAAGGCCGAGATCAAAGACGTAATGCTGGATTCATTTGGCTTCATATTTATCCTCCCGCATAACAAAATAAGGTCCCCCTGGCCAGGAGAACCTTAGTATATACGGAATTTTTTAATATGTAAATTATAGCATAAAAACACATTTTTGTCAATCAATATTTTATGGAACATGCAGACATGTTGGGTAAATCTTCTGCTCGTCCAACATGTCTGTTCCAATGATACTCCCGCCTAGAAGACTCTAGGTATCCAACCCATACTCCTTCACCTCACGGTGGCGATTCAGGACGGCATGAAGTGCAAAACCGAGCAGGGCCACCCCTGCCATCGCCGTTGCCAGCCAGGCAACCGAAATCAGGCCTTGTTTATCGTACATCACACCCATCACATATGGGCCAATGACACGACCAATCGATCCGATCCCGCCGGAGACTCCAATGTAAAATGGTGCCGCTCTGCCCGCATGGTCAGAGATAAAGGCAGGAGTTGCAGGTGAGATCAGCATTTCTCCAAAGGTCGCCAGCACCATCGCAAACACCATGCCCGGATAGCTGTACATCGTGATCATGACGATATAAGCCAATCCATAGAATATCGCACTCGCTGCCATCTGCGCAGTCGAGGTACGAGCCATGGTGCGTTTAACCCAACTCGTGAACGGTTGGCCCACGAAGATCAGAACCCCGTTCAGTGTCCAGAGCAGGCCGTACATTCGTTTCTCCATCCCTTCCGAGATGATATACGGCGATACACCGGTATTCCAGATGGAATTGCCAAACAGGATGAACAATACCCCCAGGCTCATAAACAGGTATAACCTGGTGTTGCCAAGCAGCGCCCAGATCCCGGGACCATTCTGGACCTTTTTGCGTTTCGTCAGATGCACTTCTCCCTGATCCGGCTCCACCCGCGATAGATAGTACCAGAAGAAGACGGCAAACCCGGCAGAGGTCACGCCATTCAGTACAAAGCTGAGGTGATAGGAAAAGTCAGCCAAGAAACCGCTGAGTGCCGTCCCAATCGCTACACCGATATTGTTCGCTACATAAATAATATTGAACAGCTCTCCACGCCGCTCCGCAAACCGAAAGCCAATAAAGGCCTGGATCGCAGGCAGCGACAAGGAACTGAACAAACCGATCCAGCCCATGGCACATATAAATACAACCCAGTACGCACTAATCCAGGGCAGGGCAAACAGCCCAAGTGCATTAAGGGCAAGTGATCCAATGATCAGCTTCTTCACGCCGACCCTGTGATATAATGCACCGCCAAGCAGCTGGCCGAAGATACCGCCAAGTGACTGGATCAAAATGACGAATCCTGCGTTAGCCATCGTCCGCCCGAGTTCATCAAATACGTACATTGTGGTCAGCGGCCACATCAAGGCACTCCCTGTTGCATTAACCAGACTTGCCAGCAAAAATACTTTGACTTCTTTTGGATATGTATCCAACCATCTCATCATCTTCATTCATTCTCCTTACTACCTTAAACGAACAAAACAAACCTCCACTCACGGCGGCTTAAACTACCTGAGCGGAGGCCATTTGTATTATTAAACATTGCCTTTTATTCTTGCTTCAAGGTTTATCCCTTGTTCATCTTACCTGAAAAGCCTCAATCTGCAAGTACACTCATTGACGCTTCACTTCGACAGTGGCCGAGAAGAACGTTGCCCCGTTGCCCATGTCCGACAGCCGATTGGATGTCAGTGAATTCACCCGCTGTTTCCGTCCGCTTCCATCCCACCATAGACCTTGGCTGATCACCGTACCCGGCAGCATGGATTCGCTCACCTTGGCAGTCAGTTCGATCCGTCCCCGGTCATTCCACACAACTACCGCATCGCCATCTTCAATGTTTCTGTGAGCCGCATCCTCCGGATGAATCTGCAGCATGGGCATTTTCTCCATACGTTGATGCTTCTCCGTATTGGCAAAGCTGGAATTCAGGAAATTGTGATTCGGTGGCGACAGGAACATGAGTGGATGCACATCATCAGGTCCGGCCGGATGTTCCCCGTCATACCCTTCAACGAGAGCACGATATGTAGGCAGCGGCGGAAGGCCTCTTTCTGCCATCGTTTCGGAATACAGCTCGATCTTACCGGATGGCGTAGGCAGCTGTTCCAGGAATGAATCATGCGACGACATGTCCAGTTTCACAAAACGATGCTCCTGAAGGGCCTCCAGCGTTACTCCGTTCATATAAGGATTACCTGTATCCGCCAGGGCGTCCGCAATCATCTGTTCCGGCGTCTCACCGAAGATCTCAGGGTCATATCCCATCGCCTGTCCCAGCAGCGAAAACAGTTCCACATTGCTCTTGCTCTCGCCAATTGGCGCAATGACCGGTTCCTGCAGATGAACATACTGATGCCAGTAGGACGTATACAGATCTGTCGCTTCAAACGAAGACTTGGCCGGCAGCACAATGTCTGCATACTTGGCCGTGTCCGTCATGAACAGATCATGCACAACGGTAAACAGATCTTCCCGTGCAAAACCTCGCTCCACCCGCTCGGTATCCGGTGCCACCACCAGTGGATTGCTGCAGTAGACCATCAACGCCCGGATCGGCTGCTGGTCTTCCAGCAATGCTTCGCCAATCCGGTTCATGTTCACAACCCGTGCTTCCGGGTTGCTCCGAAGCTCAGGGCGCTCCAGCGCATCGCTATTGGTGCTCGCATAGCTATTGGTGCGCACGGCTCCGCCGCCTCGCTTCAGCCATTGTCCCGTGATGGCAGGCAGACAGGCAATGCTTCGCACATTCATGCCTCCGTTGTCATGGTGCTGAAGACCGTTGCCGATGTGAATATGTGCCGCCTGTGCGTTTCCGTACAGCTCAGCCAGCTTCACGATATCTGCTTCCGGTACACCCGTAATACGAGCGACTCGTTCAGGGGTATAGTCGCGGACATGATCACGCAGTGTCTCATGACCCACAGTGTACTTTTGCATAAAGGCCTCGTCCGTCAGGCCCCGGTCAAACAGTACATTCATCAATCCCAGTGCGAGTGCGCTGTCTGTTCCGGGGTAGAGCGGAATAAACCAGTCTCCCCATTGAGCTGTACGATTCCGGTGAACATCGATGACCACGATTTGGGCACCCTTTTTGCGGGCCTTTTCAGCCAGGACAACCTGGTGCATGTTTGTACTGACAATGTTGCCTCCCCAGACCAGAATCAGGTCCGCATGCTCCGTATCTTCGGGCACAGTTCCCCGATTGGCGCCCATCGTATATTTCCATCCGGTATTCCCGGCCGCATTGCAGATCGTTTGCTCCAGCATACTTGCACCAAGTGCATTGAAGAAACGACGGTCCATCCCGTCTACCCCAAGGATCCCCATGTTGCCGTAGAAGCTGTATGGCAGGATACTCTCGGATCCATACTTCGCGGATATAGAGCTGAATTTTCCCGTAATCTCATGGATAGCTTCATCCCAGCTTATACGTTCGAACCTGCCTTCGCCTTTTGCGCCGACACGTCTCATTGGATATTGCAGCCGCTCGGGGTGATATATCCGCTCCGCCATGTTTCTGACTTTATTACAGATGGCACCTTTCGTAATCGGATGGTCAGGGTTGCCCGCCACCTTCACGATTTTTCCGTTCTCCTTATGAAGCAGCAGGCCGCAAGTATCCGGGCAGTCAAGCGGGCAAACCGCCGGAAACACGCCATTCTCCTGATCGATCATATGTACAAGTCCTCCCCATTTAAATCTATCCTTACATCATATAATTTTGGAGGTTATGACGTAAAGAGAACAGTCATGTTTTGTGCGCTCAGGCTTGTTGCCTTTAATCTTAAAAAAAGTTTTGGCCCCATGATTCATCCTCGAAATTCAGGGGTAAATTAAAAGCAAGGCATTAGGTTAGTGTTTCCCCACTTCCTCCTCATGCCATATCATGGACCACTCCCGAAATTCGCCATGAACAGGTTTCGTTCCCCCGAACCTTGTCATGGCGAATTTATTTTGTCTGTAAAAAAAGCGATCCCATCTTCGCCGGCCTACGGTATAACTTACACCGTGACCTCATGGCAATAGGGGATCGCTTTAATATATTCAGTTGAACATGTGCGAGCGATTATGCCTGTTTGCTCCACATCGGTCTGGCTTCCGGCTCTACTGTCTGAACAACCGCTTTGACCTCGGGTTCCGCCTTCCGCAGGTACACCATCCAGTAGGCAGCAGCAACGAACAATGCACCTCCCGTCAGATTACCGAGCCATACGGGGATGAAGTTCATGATGTACTGCCCCCATGAGTAGTGCCCTTCGAAGATGGCAGCCGGAATAAGAAACATATTGGCAACCACGTGCTGGAATCCAATTGCGACAAAGGCCATGGTCGGAAACCAGATGCCGAGCACCTTGCCGCTCATCGTATCCGAAGCATAAGACAGCCACACCGCCAGGGCTACCAGCCAGTTACACCCGATTCCGGATATAAACGCCTGTAGAAAGCCGTCATGCAGCTTGTGTCCCGCCATATCCACTACCTTGGTCAGGTACACACCTTCTCCTGTGAGACCAAGTACATGCCCAAACGCATATGCCACGAATAGTGCACCCAAAAAGTTTCCGATCGTGACCAAGGTAAGATTCTTCAGCATGCGGGCTACGGACAGTTTACGGGCCAGTGTGGCGAGCGGTACTGCCATCATGTTGCCTGTCAGCAGTTCTCCCCCGCCAATCAATACCAGGATCAAGCCCACGGGGAATACCGCTGCACCGATCAGGTTAACCAAGCTGCCCCATTCCGCCGGCGCGGAGGCAATCACGCGAATATCCAGCAGGAACCCAAGCGCAATGAATGCCCCTGCCAGAAAACTGAGAACGAGTACAGAGGACACCGGATTCTGTCCTTTCTTTATCCCCGTGTTCACCGTATATTGTGCAACCTCAAGAGGTGTTTTTGCTGCCATACCATCCTCTCCTTCACTGTTCATGAACGAAATCAGCTTACATCGTTGATAAGTTCATTGTATCGCGAAGGGTTCGGCAAGTTTGTTACTTTTATCACAAAGCCTTAAAAGTCCCTTGTTCCAGCTTCCGTGCTCTCTTGCTTGAGTGCAGCTGCTTGGTTACTTATTCTGTTCCCAGGTGATGATGTTCACCAAAAATTTGCTGCAGATGGTGCTGCAGATGCTGGACGTAATCTTGTGCCAGCCATTCCATTGTAACCACACTTCCATCCGGTAAGATGCACGTTGGTGATCCCCCTGTCTCCGGCATGCTGGATAGAACACGAATGACAGACTGATTCAGACTGATCCAGAGATTTAACACCTCTTCAATCGGTGCACTGATATATTGTTGGCTCTCTACCCATTGGTCTTGATGATAAGGTGTTATAGACAATGGTTCAGTCTGATGCTGCATTTGGACAAACCGGCTTACGTTATGAAGAGCCGAATCACATAAATGACCCAGAATCTGAAGACGCGACCATTTTCCTTCCATGCGTGGTTGTACAAGTTCATTTGCATTTAGTGCAAGAAACGAACGGGATACGGATTGCAGCAGAACTTTGAGCTCGGATACTGTATCTGTAAGCATGTTGTGAACCTCTCCTTCATGTTCATATCTATTGCGGTTGACCTCTAACCTGTTGTTAAATATAGCACCCATTTCTAGAACCAACTACATCAAGTTATATAAGAAAACTGCCGCATTTCTGCGGCAGCTCTCAAATTCCTATTTATTTTAAACCATCGCTGGTGCTTTCACTTCCACAGGAGGCAAAGCCTGAAGACCAGCCGAGTTCAGGAAGTTCCATGGTTTGTTGTAATGCGGTTGGAAGAAGAAGTCGATGAAGGCGAGTTCATCTACGGTCATGTTGTTCTGAATGCAAACCGAGATCGTATTGATCGATTGCGTCAGATCGGCCTTGGACATCACTTGTGCTCCGACGATTCGGCGTGTAGCCTGTTCGCAAATGACTTTTAGCAGCAGTTTCTCAGCCGTTGGCATGAACTCCGGACGATAAGCATCTTCAAGCGTTACAGCTTCCACCACCAGCCCGTCATCTTTAGCAGATGTTTCGGTCAATCCTGTACCCGCAATATTCTGGTCGTAAATTTTAATTCCTGATGTCCCTTGTGTACCCATGTACGGCGTTGTTGGACGAACCAGGTTACGAGCTACCAATGTACCCATTCTTACCGCATTGGTTGCCAGTGGAATGTAAGAAGCCTTGCCTGTTGGATTATAGTGAATGGCACAGCTGTCACCTGCAGCGAATACGTCTTTTTGGCTTGTTTGCATATATTTGTCCACGATAATTGCGCCGTTCGGCAGCATATCCACCTGGCCTTTGAGGAGTTCGGTATTCGGACGGAAACCGATGCACAGGATTACGAGGTCTGTCTCGAATTCACCCTTCGATGTGATGACCTTCGTTACCTTGCCATTCTCTCCGGTGAATTTCTGTACAGTCTGGCCCAGTGCAAGCTTGATCCCGCGTTCAGTCAGTGTGTCCTCAATGGCATCTGTAAACTCGGGGTCCAGATATTTATTGAGAATCCGGTCCACACTATCGATCAGGGTGACTTCCTTACCGTTCATTTGGAATGCTTCAACCAGTTCAATACCGATGTACCCTGCACCGACAACGGTAACGCGTTTGGCTTCTTTGGCTTTTTCGATAATCGTATTGGAATGGTTGTAGTTTTTGCAGAGCAAGATGTTCTCCATCTCGATCCCCTCAAGTTTTGGAACGACAGGCCATGAACCTGTTGTCACGATGAGTTTGTCAAACGTATCTTCAAATTCTTCCCCTGTCTTCAGGTTTTTAGCCTGAAGTTTATGATTCGCGGCATCCACTGCTGTAACCTCATGCAGCATCTTGGTGACTACACCCAGCTCAGCCAGCTGGTTTGGCGAAGAGTAGAACAGTCCATCCGGGTCCTTCACAACCCCGCCAACATAAAGGGCAATACCGCATGATAGGAAGGAAATGTTGTCATTGCGCTCATACACCGTGATGGTAGCATCCGGGTACAATTTGGCGGTATTGATGATGGCTGCGGTTCCTGCATGTGTACATCCGATAACTGCGATTTTCATAATAAAGGTCCCCCTTGAAGTTATAAAATATAAACCGTGTTTCATGTATTAGATTGCTGCGCTTGATTCCTGGAATTTAAAACGACAATGGTTTTACTCTCTTGTTAATTGTTTGTGAATACATTCACTAATGAAGCTAAACGATTATGTGAAAACATTCACTACCAACATGGCGACTTTGTGATTTATTTCACTTCATGTTCTTATTATAATGTGATCTTTTTCACATTACAAGTGTTTTCTTAAAATTATTTAAAAAATAAGATATCCCTGTGGACGAGCCGCTGCTTCAACCTCTAAAACCTATTGTCCCCTGACCAATAACGGTTTATGCTATTGAACCTTTTGGAGAAAAAAGGCCCTCTTCCTCACCGCATAGTTAGGCTGGCGGCTGATCGCTGAGCGATAACAAATATAAATTTTAAGCTTATCAGTTGATTTTTATATTAGAAAGCGCTTACAATAATATTAGCCCTTTATTTGGATTTTATATGAATAGAATACCAATTATGTTGGGAGGCATTCCTTTGAAGAAACGTTCCATCTCTGTTTCATTAACGCTGGTTCCTGTCACTGCAATCATCGCCATGTTGACCGCAGATATCGCCAGGCCCGTGGTTGCTTTTGCAGATTCCCCGCCTGTCACCATTAAAACCGAGGTGTTATCCTCCAAAACTTCTGCAGGGGTTGATGTATCTTCACTACTGAATAAGTTCAGGGATTACAGCACATTCTCCACAGGTGACTTGGTCAAGGACACCGCTTATGCGCTAAACATCGTATCCTGGCAGCTGCCGCATGGTGGTTTTTTCAAAGCAATGGAGGAGAAATACAAGTCTTCATGGGATGGCGTTACGCCGCGTTCGGATTGGAAAGACCCCAAAGGCGTAGAGCTCGGAACGTTTGATAATGATGCAACGACAACCGAGATCCGCTTCCTGGCTGATATGTACGAAAAGACGGGCAATCCCCTCTTCCGGGACAGTGTCCGCAAAGCGGTGGATTTTATCCTGGTCTCCCAATATCCTTCAGGCGGATGGCCTCAGGTTTATCCACAGCGGAGCAATTACTCCGACAGCGTTACATATAATGACAATGCCATGGTGCGAACCATGGTGCTCATTGATGACATCATTGAGAAGCGTAAAGGCTTCAACAACGATATTTTGAGTGAGGATACACGGTCGAAACTGGCTGCAGCCTTGGATCGAGGAATCGCATATACATTGAAAGCTCAAATTAAAAACGACGGTGTGCCTACAGTTTGGGGTGCCCAGCATGACCCGGTAACCTACGCGCCTGTATCCGGCAGAGCCTATGAATTGCCCTCGAAATCCGGATCCGAATCGGTGGCTATTACAGCTTTCCTCATGTCCAGACCTCAGACACCTGAGATTGAACATGCAGCCAAGAGCGTCCTCCGCTGGTTTGATCAGGTCCGAGAGGATGGAACCAAATATAATCGTCAAGGACCGGTGTATTTCGAGCCTGACCCGTCCAGTGTGATCTGGTACCGTTTCTACAATGTAGATGAAGATGTACCCTTCTACGCGGACCGTGACGGCAAGAAGTACATGGATATTATGGAGATCAGCGAGGAGCGGCGGCACGGCTATTCCTGGGCGGGCAACTATGCCCGTAATCTCCTGCAGCTTGCTTCGGATCAGGGATATTACAATTTAAGCAAACCACTTCCTTAACGTTCATAGAAAAAAAGCATCAAAAAAAGCCTGTCCTCCAGCTTGGAGGCAGGCTTGATCTGTTCTATTTAATTATCCCAGCAGTTTCTCAATCTCTGCAGTCATCGCTTCAGGAGACTCTTTGGGTTCAAAGCGTCCCACCACTTCACCTTCACGATTGACCAGGAATTTGGTGAAATTCCATTGAATCGTGTCGTCTTCAGCTGCCCCTGGCTGCTGCTCGCGAAGATACTTGAACAAGGGATGCGCATCCTCCCCGTTCACGTCCACTTTGGCGAATACAGGGAAGTTCACACCATAGTTTATTTGGCAGAAGGATTCAGCTTCCTCGCTTGTACCCGGCTCCTGTCCTCCAAACTGATTACAAGGAAAACCCAGTACAACCAAACCCTGATCGCGGTAACGATCATACAGCTTCTGCAGCTCTCCATATTGCGGAGTCAATCCACACTTGCTGGCTGTATTGGCGATGACAAGAACTTTACCTTGGTACAGATCCAGTGATACTTCCTGATTGGTTGGTGTTACGGCCTGATATGAATATACGGACATGACTGATTCCTCCCATGATCGATGTTGGTTTTGGGGCAGCTGTCATTACCTTGTATGTATACAACATAATACAGCGCCTGTCTCCATATTATAGACCCGGTGCTTACCAATTACCAAATTCAGCCTTGAGGCCTTCCTGCCTGTTATCCAGACTTGGCTGCCAGGATGTCATCATAACGCTTCTGCCGTTCAGCCTTACTAAGTTTGGGACAGCTATAACAATAATTTTGGCCTCCGTACACCTGGTGATGAAGGCAGCATACCGGCTTCATCAGCATGGTCTCTCCCGGTTGATGTGGATTATCAATCTCTACCGGCTTGAACGATAACAGATTCTTCTTCAACCCAAGCAGACTGGCAGGTAGAGCAATGACGTGTTCATACCCTTCCATCACCGCTTCTCGCTCAGCTTCTTCAATGTTCATTTGTAACGCTGTCGTCTTGTACCAGCGGAGCATGGAGGCAAGCTGTGACCACATCTGACCAAGATTCGCTTCTCCGGCGGAGGCAACCCCTTCAATCAAAGGACGAAGCTGCTCCGTGTAGTATGCGGTTAGAATACCTTTTCGCAATGAGGATTGGGCTGTATCAATGAGCTTCACTGGTTCAGGGTGAGGATGTTCTGTTCCATCCAGCAGTTGAAATCGAAAGGCTGCACGGCCATCCTGAACCTCGAGCTGCAGCTTCATGTTCTCCAGTGAAAGATCAAGCCATGTATCACATAGTGCCGTCATATAATGAATCCCCAGCATCAGTCCTCGCACCGAATGCATGAAGTACACCGCTGCGGTTCGAATTGAATCTGCCTGAAGATGTTGATTATATACATCCAGCAGCTCTCTCGCCTTCTCCGGTTGTCTAAGCTCAGTCATGTGAATCTCCCAAACTGGTTCATCCCCAGGAGCGGTTGTGATTCTTCCATATTGCTGTAACCAGGTATAGTTGATTGCTCCCATCTCAGCATGCCTCCCATGAATGCGAACGAGCCGCCTGCATATATGCAAAGCGGCTTATTCTATATTTCAGGACCACACATGGTCCGCTAAATTAACTTCCTGTTGCAGTGCGAACACGTTGTTCGGAGCGTCCGGCAGCACTCATCATGGCACCGTTCATCACCATTTGCTCTGACGCTACCGTTTGCTCAGGCACTGCCGCTTGCTGGCGTTCGCCGGCAAGAGCATATGGCAGGCACAGCGGCACGCCGGAACGTGGATCAATTACGATATCCGCTTCAATGTTGAACACTTCGCGAAGCACGTCACAGTTCATGACTTCTACAGGGGAGCCTGTAGCGATTGCTTTACCTTTTTTAATGCCAATCATGTGATGGGCATAGCGGGAGGCATGATTCAGATCATGCACAACCATAACGATCGTGCGATTTGCTGTCTCGTTCAGCATCTCCAGCAATTGCAAAACTTCAAGCTGATGAGCCATGTCGAGGAACGTTGTCGGCTCGTCCAGGAACAGGATATCTGTTTCTTGTGCAAGAGCCATGGCAATCCATGCACGTTGACGCTGTCCGCCTGACAATTGATCAATTGGGCGGTCATGGAAATCTGTCATGCCCGTTACTTCGATGGCCCACTCAATCATGCGCTTGTCTTCCGCACGCATGGAACCGAAGCCTTTTTGATAAGGAAATCTTCCGTAGGATACCAGTTCCGTTACTGTGAGTCCCTCTGGTGCTGTAGGATTCTGCGGCAAAATCGCAAGTTGCTTCGCTACTTCACGAGTGGATTGCTTATGAATGGACTTCCCGTCGAGCAAAACACTGCCTGCTTTTGGATTCATGATCCGTGCCATCGTCTTCAGGATGGTTGATTTACCTGAACCATTGGCTCCAACAAGCGCTGTAATTTTTCCTTGGGGAATTTGAATATTCAGATCTTCAACAATCAGTCTTTCTTCATAAGCGATATCCAGCTTGGACGTCTCCAGACGAAACATGCGATCATCCCTCTCTCATTTATCCCGGTTATGTATTCCGGCTATCGATAACGAAAACGAATTTATATGTTCAGCGTATTTCCGGCGCAACAAATCTTCTATAACAAAGATACTGATAATCATTATCATTTGTCAATAAGAAATACCAAACTTCTTGCTTGTTTGGAGCGATTATATAGCAGTTCAGAGGACTTTTCGATCGGAATTCATCTCATTTATATGAGAGCTTTTCTCAACGTATACGTGCAGTTGGTCCCTGTTGGGGATTGTCCAAAAATGATGAATCCAGACTTTGTGTCTGATTTGTGAACAAAAGTAACAATCTACTCTTCTTTCTGCATCAGAGCTTGGGAAGCACTTAGGATCATCTTCTTCTCGTCCTTATAACCTGACTGTCCGCCCTGAAAATAGGCATGCAACACAATGTTGGCTTCTGATCCATCCATCTTTTCGAGCTGTGCTTGAGTCCATGTTATTTCATACCGTTCCGTGTACCAATCCTCATTCGTCAATTCCGTTGTGAGACCGATATTCGTTGTTGTTCTTGGAGGGAAAATAAAAAAAGATGACCCCGATTTACGATCGGAGGTCATCCTGCAAAGATTTCATTTTGGTCAAAAACAAATCTTAACGATCCTACAGCTTAGGCTCTGGCACCAATTGGATAGTCATTGTAACGCTCCGGACACTTACGATATCTTCCGGATTAACCTCATCAGGCAGCTGCACTTGCTGACCATAAGGATACAGACGATCTGCCTCAGCAGGCGTCAATTCCGTTGAAGAGGAACGTCCTGACTCGCCTGCTGTCCCTGAAGGTTCGGACGATGTGGTGCCTGCTCCTTCTCCAAGATCTTCATTCGTGTCCGCAGAACCGGACGCATCCCCGTTCGCCACTGTGCCCTCCGCCGAATTTGCAGAAGAATCATCGGACGTAGTCGAATCTGCCCCCTGAACAGACTCCTCACCCTGCTGATTGTCATTCACCGATCCGGTGGATGGTTCCTCATCGGTTTCTTCCGTAGAAGATGTACCGCCTGCTGAACCTGCCGTATCCGGGTCCTCATTCCGGTTAAAACTCTCCCAGTCCGACGCGGCATCCATCTCCAGCGTTGTACCATCCTGCAACGTTAATTGAACCGGACCAGATAATAACGCATTGCTGTCCGCTTCATTCATGAAACGGATTACGAGCTGCGCTTCGGTCGTCGTGCCATCCACCTCGGCTCCCGAAATGACATAGGCGATCTGCTCAGCTAACTGTACCTCGGGCTCTGCCGGAACGACCGGTTCCTGTGTCGATGGCGCCGCCTCTTCTGGGGCGTCGGACTTATTCGTCAGGGCATACGTTACCCCGGCGATCCCCAGGATCAGGATAACGATAACCGACCCTAGAAAAAGATTTTTTCTTTTGCCTGTCAGCATGCGCACAAGCGGTGATGAAAGTTCGTTCTTGGCCCGATCATAGACCGGCTTCATTGTTTTACTCGCTCTCGCGTAATAAGGCTTGAATGCCGATTTGGACTTGAACGCTTCACGGTCATGACCTTTGAAATAGGCTACAATGGCATCTGAGTAGGCTTTGCTCGCCTGGGAACTCCGTATGAACAACCGTTGGCTCCCCGACCATTCAAATAATGAATACAATACTTCCTTACTGCCAGCACTGCTGCGGACAAATTCAATCAGCCCTGCATAATCCAGTTTGCTGCCGCTTCCTCCCCGGTAGAACGCCAGCGGAAGCGCCTCATATGCAGGTGTTCCCGGTTGATCCCGCAGTTCCCCTGCGAGCCATCTGCGTACCCAACGCTGAAGTTCATTCCGCTCCGCAAGGCTAAGTGATTCAAGCACCTCTTCTTCACGGTCTTCGCCGCTCAGCCATGCTCTGGCTGCCAGCATCAAGTTTGTACGAGCCGTTACATCCTGTCCCTGACGCGCCGCCCAATCACGTACCTCGCTGTCGTGCAGCAAAATATCAATGCTCAGTAACTGTTCACGGTTCACCCGTTCCAGATCAAGATCCTGAATCAAAAACAGGTTAATGACATAGGCCAGCTTGTCAGCCAGGCGTGTCAGTTCTTCCTGATACGCTGATAATCCCGCTGACTCGGCTCCACTCGAACGGGCGGATCGGGTGACGGTCTGAGACTGCCCAATTCGGGCCTTAATTCCATCACCCACGAGCATGTCAGAAGAAAGGCGATCCAGCACGCTCACACGCTTAAGTGCTTCACTCGCAGCATGAACGGGATTCGGCGCCGAACATAATCGTTCTCGCAGCTCTGTGGCTGTCCGGTCAATCAGGAAGCTGTTGTATACCGCAGATACATGCGTGGTTACCCAGCGTTCGATTACGCCGATCACATCTGAAGCAGTCTCGGTACGTTTCAGCTGATTGTCCAGATAGGGCTCAAACAGCAGTTTTGTCAGTGATTCATTGGCCAGTACCTTATCGAAGAATGCACGACTCAGCCCGGAATCGCGGTCGAGCAGATCATACAGTTCCTGTACCGCCCTCATCCGCTTCTGGGACCTGGCATTGTTCACCGCATAGATGAAATAATCCACGATTCGGGATTGAACGACAGGTGCAGCGACGCGGAAATATTCCGCGATGCGTGAGGCAACCGTCTCTTCAGGTACGTTCTCTCTTTTGACACTGTCCAGTTCCCGGCTGAGCAGCGTGAGGAACAGTTCGTTCAAACGTGAACGTCGCTGTACTCCACCTTCAGGTTTCAGATAGGTAAGCAGTCCACTCAGAACCCCTCCCTTATCATTCAGGTAGAGATCTTCCATCCCTTGCTCGAGACGATAAAACATGGACAATTCCCCATAGGCCTGGATGGAAAGCTCGCGCCCCGGTTCGGTGCCGGATAACATCTCGTCTGCAAAAGTATAAAACGCATCCGCCATACCTGGCTCCAGTAGAAGCGACCAGGCAAACTCCGCATAGGGAAGCTGGGCAACCGACATTTCCGCATGGGTTACCCTGCCCGTAGCCAAGTCGAAGGTAAAGTCCTTCTCCGTATTCCTGTCCTTTGGACGAAGCGTGCCCCGCTCTACAAACTGAAGATGAACTCCCTTCTTGCCCTGAGGCTCCTTGGCAAATGTCATGAAGCCGAGCTGCCGCCTAAACGCATAGGGCAGTGCTGCATAGAGCAGACGAAGCAGTTCCTTGGCTCCGGCTGTGATCTCCTCGGCAGGAAGGTCGAGTGCGATGTATACCTTCCGCCGGGTTGCTACTGCCTGCATGACGGCATAGAGCAGGCGCTTGAAAAGAGTTTCGTTCATTTTCAATGAGGCCAGCAGATCTGCTGGCGCTACGGAGCGGGCACTTGGGCCTGCTCCTGCTCCAGTGGCGGCCTCCCTGCCATTCAGTGGTGCACCCGGCAATTCCGTCAGGGCAGGCAAAACCGTGCCTTTTTCGATGTCATATGACGTGGCGAATACGGCATCCAGCCAGTTCCCCTGCTTCATCTGTTCCTCGGAGCGTTCCGGGGACAGGACATAGTTGTGTGCAAAAAAGGCACTGCGCAGCCCCGTAAAATCAGCGGACTGGTACACATTCTGACCAAGGATCGTCTCTCCGCTCTCCAGATGAATCAGATGTATGGATGGCGGGAATTTTGCCTGGTCCTTCTCACTCCGACCCGTTAATTCCGCTGGAGCGTCATAGACGCAATAGGGATGAAGTACTTTTTTAATAAAGGAAGGGTCCAGTCCTGGTGATGCCGCAACCGTATCGAACCCCTCCGTTGTGCGAAACACCCCGCGCCGCTCTCTTGTGTACATCTGTTGTTCAATGGGCGGGGTCATGGAAGAACGCATCATTCCACTCTCCCCTCAATGTACTTCAGCTTGTACAGCAGCCATAGAAAGGGCTCGTCCACACGGATGGGACTCACGACGCCCTGCAGCTTCATATCCACCGGATTGCTGCCCAGCGCAGATACCGCGAAATAAGCCGTATCCTTGAAGTACACATCCATCGTGCCCTTGAACGGACGGTCCACCTTCTCGATAAAGCGCCGAATCTCCCCGTCAATATTCTCAAATTCAGTCAGATCGAACCATTCACGGTGTACCATATTGCGGAATACATTGCTGTTGGATTTGATATAATCCCCCTCTTCATCCTTAAGGGAATGCAGCATGTCGCTCTTGGTCAGCACAACGGCTGTCGGAATATTTGTCTTGGCTTTATCCTGATAAGCGATAAAATCACCGAACAGGGTCAGCACAACATCACG
This sequence comes from Paenibacillus sp. P13VS, assembly GCF_015143645.1. Classification (NCBI taxonomy): domain Bacteria; kingdom Bacillati; phylum Bacillota; class Bacilli; order Caryophanales; family Paenibacillaceae; genus Paenibacillus; species Paenibacillus sp. P13VS. Next base: position 264,023 of record NZ_WYEV01000005.1, read on the forward strand.
TGGTTCATCATACCTTGGCGTCCACTCGCCTGGCTCGTTGCCGAGGTTAATGCGGATCTTGTCCCGAATGGAACGAATCTGGAGCGGATCCACCATAAACAAAATGCCCGCTGAGTTCTTGATATGCTGACCATGCAGACCCAGATAGTCCTGCTCGACCATACCTTCACCCGCCACATCAAAAAAGACCAGTGTCAGCGGTGCCTTATCTTCATCCTTGAATACAAATTGGAAAATAAACGGCTCCTGCAGCTTCTCCTTCTGCGTGGAATCCAGCAGATCTCCCCGCTCAAACAGCGGTTCTTCGTAATCTGCGCGGAATCTGCGGCTAATTTCGGCATTCAGCGGCATGCAGGCGGCATCAAAGTGGTCAGCCGTATAATGCTGAAGGGTGTGAATCAACGATGTCATATACACCGATTTCCCCACCTGGGATGCCCCAATAATGGAAATGATATTGCTTGGTGCCTTGCCTGCCGTTACCGGCAGCTCATTATGACAATGCGGGCACAGCCGGCGCCGTGTAACCACACCATACCGGTCGTTAAGTCCCATCACGATGTTATCCGAATAAATGCGATGTTCCTCAGGCACATCATGCGGAGCCAGAACGGCTTCCATATCAAATACCGTGTCCAACCCAAAGCGTTCACGATACCGATTAAGCTTCGCATCTTCCCCCAGTGCATAATCCTCATCATCATCCCGGTGATGCGCAGCCCGGAACACTACTTCTTCCGGCGAAAACTTGCTGAAGCAATATGGACAGACAATATCGTAAAACAGCGGCCGTTCTACGGGCTGCTGTTTCTTCAAAAACCGACTAAAAAAGCTCATAGCCACTCCCCTCCCTGTTCAGGCAGACTGTACTGCCTCACATTCATCTAGTCTGATATTAGGCGGTAAACGGCTCCGTATCTCGGTCCGTCCGTGAAAAACAGCCTCACATAGTCATCCTTGGCCACTTCCACGGGCGGCATCTCATTTCTCCCTGGAGTAAAATCACTGACAAAAGGATAGACCGTGCCATCTTCCTTATTGAGAGGAACTCCGCCCTGCTTGCGTACATAACAGAGGGCTTCCTTCGGCACAGGTACTTCAGCCGTCACAGTCATGAGAACCGTCTTCCTTTTTTGAAAAAAGCCGCTTTTGTAACGAATGGAGAAACGGATATCTGCTTTCCCTGCACTGGCGATGACCGTATTCTCGTCATTCTGCTGACGCAGCAGCACAGGACCGTCTTCGTCCATTCGGCAAACATGTATCGTGTACCGGATGGCACCAAACCCTGTCATCCGGTCTGTATATCCGTTACTCGCCTTGTATTCTTCTCTTGTATACAGTTTCAGCTTGCCATTCACAGTCTGATTCCTGCTTTGTCCACCTTCGACCATTTCCAGCTCCAACCGCTCCACGTATACGGCTTCTACACCTTCGGGCCAGAGCCAGCGCAGGGTACAGTAACCATCATCCACAGCAAGTGTAAGTCTGCGAATCAGAGGTACCGAAGGGTCCGCATCTGCATATCGCATGTGTCGCCAACCTCCCGATGTTTAAAATCCTTTGCTGCGTGTGTCTCTCCCCCGCTGACCGAATCCGTCTGCGTTCGGAGTTCCCCTGCCCGCCTCACGGCGGCCCTTGCTCTTCCGCGGCGTATTCTCCTTGACCGGAATGATCCAGGTGAACAGGGTGAGTACCCCAGATAATATGAACATAGCACCCAGTCTCACCAATGCATCCCCTACAGAAGAACCGTCCAGTCCCCACTCCAGCAAAAGGCCCGCTAGCAGGCCTGACACCGCTCCACCGATACCAAAGCTGACTGCCAGATGGCGGTTATCGAACACCAGCCCAAGCGATACGCCCAATGCTACACCAATCAACAGCATAGCAGCAACGCGGAAGATGGCCAGATAGGTACTGTGTTCCATCATGCCTGTACGTTCCGTCACCAATGTCCGTTCATCAATCGTATCGTAAATTTGCTGAAATGCCATGCTGAGACCACCGGAATCCGGCACGTCATAGTACATGCCACCTGTCTGCTGAGCGATACTGCGCAGCAAGTCGGTACCCGATGGGTCGACTAAACTTAGACCTACGGTATTCACCGCGATCTGTTCGTTCGTGTACTGGGATAAGATATCCGAAGTATCTGCTTCACTGAATCCATCCGACAGCAAAATGGCTACCGTACCGCGTTTGGGATCCTGCTTGTTCTGGATCTGCTCCATAGCTTCCCGGAGCACGGCATCGAAGTTTGTACCGCCCGACGTTGTGACAATGCCGTCGATCTTCCCGTTCACCTCTGCTTTTGCCGCTTCACTATCCAGTGCGGTAAAAGGCTGCAATAACTGCGGCTGATCATCAAATGTAAAGACTGCGACCTGCTTGTCACTTTCCATCTGACTGATTAACGTCTTGGCTGCCTCGAAACGTCCATTATCCGGGTCCGTTTCCGACATGCTGCCCGAGTTATCGATCATCAGTACAATGTCCTTCACCTGCTTCACGCCGCCTGGATTGATCTGATACAACAATTGAAAGACCAGCCCAACGACAAACAGGAACACCAGTGTTGCCGGAACGAGCAGTTTCCATGACAAGCCAAGATATCTCAGCTTCCAGGAAGCTCCGTTAAGCTTCGGCGAGATCATCTCGGCGAGCAGACAGAACAGACCTACGCTCAGCGCCAGCACACCGAAGTATAGCCCCATCAGCAGCAGGCGAGGCATCTCCCCAAGCCACTGATGCAACATGATTTCTCCTGCCGCAAATCCCACGGCTCCGCCAATCAGGCTGAACAGGACCAGGAGAAGATTGATTTTTCGCTGCATGTTCGCATGCATCCTTTCCAAACCAGCCCATCATAGGCTGAATTAATACCGGAGTCGATCATGACATGTCGTTCTATCGCATAGGTGATAGCTTATCAGCCAGGCCTGCTGGATGAAGCTCATAACCGTTCTCCGTATACGAGTCGTAATACACCTTGCCGTTGCGATAGACCATCAGATCCTCCAGATGGAACCCTCCCATCAGGTTCAACTTTTCCACACCACTGCTGCGTTCTTCGTACACCACTCCCAGCTTATAGATGCGGGACGTTTCCTCCGCATGTGCCGCATAATCCATAAAAGCACTGTGATGATCGCCAAAGAAATACTTTTCTTCATACCGGTGTTCCTGGGTATAATCGAATACCCGTATTCTCACAACCGCCTGATCCTCCAGCGTACGGTATAACCTGCGGAACAGATCATCGCGGGTCAATACGTTTTTGTCCCCGTAGGTAATCGTTACATTCGCCCGCTGCAGCAGTTCTTCCTCAAAAGGCAATCTTAGTGGTTCTGCTGTGAGCAGCAGCGCATGGCATACCTCCATCAGACGTTGCAGCAGACGCTCGTTGCCTTCGGCAGCAAGACGGTTAATGTCTCCCATATAACGCTCTTCAAACCAAACATCCCGGCCCCGCTTGGCCTCCAAATCGGCAATCAATGCTTCCGTTACCTTCCCGTAATACTCCATCACATTCTGTCCGATATATTCATCCGCTGCCGCGATGCGCTCTTCTGCCGCTTCACGCAGCGTACGTTCCAGCGATTCAAGTGCTGTCGTTATGCTGCGGCTGAAGCTATGGAGCTGTTCCATCTCCGAATCGTAGAGGCGAAGCAATTGCAGTTCGTTTTCCAGTCGCAACAGCTCTGTCTTGGGCACATACACGCGTTCCAACAAACAATCGATCAGACTCCGTACATTCTGCTTGTCCCGGAACAACGCCCGCTTGATTGGCTGATCCTCCACTTGCTCCTGCTGGCGCTGTTCCAGCAGGGCACGTGCCGATTCAAGCTGAACCGATTTGTCGCGAATGAGTCCCAGCAAAGCCTCACGTACGCTCCCAGGGCTGCTGTCACTCCATGAAGCCCATTGGAAATAGCCAATCTCCGGATACTCCGTCCGTGACTGCTCTGCCCGGTGGAGTAGGGAACTTTGACTGCTGCGCTGACGGAGACGCTCTTCCGCCGGACGTACCATATTGTCACGGAAGTACGCCTCAGCACCCTGACCAAATAGCGCCCGCTCTGCTTCACGCAGGGATAGCGGCTTGAGATCGGAGAAGCTGACGTTATGGGTCATAATGCCGCTCATGCCACCCACCAGATCTTGCTCGGGCAGCAGCCCTTCCACCTTGCGCTCTACGGATGAAGCGTCCAGACCGAAGAAAGCAAGCTTGTCTTTCATGCTCCAATCCGGCTCCTGTCGCATAATATCCAACAGATAGCGGTATAGATGGTACAACACCGCGAGCGCAATCGGTTGGTTGGGCCGTCTGATCTCGGCAAAACCCGCACTCGCATAACCATGCTGATCCGAGGTCGTACGAATGTTGTTTTTGAACGACGTATTATTGTAGGTATTGGCCCCTGTACTTGCCACTGCACCCAGCGCATCCGGATCCTGCTTCCGGTTCTTCAGCAGGCAGATGCGGCAGATAATCTCGGCATTCTCTATCCATCCCCCGGATACGCCGGTTCCTCGCTCATTTTTGTCAGACAGAATATAGACGAGATCAAACAAAGGCGAAGAAGGGTGTACAACGGGAATGGAGATCCCATCTTCCGTTACGAGCAGATTACCGCTGAACGTATAGTCCAGTGCTTGCATATAATCCAGTTCCCTCAAGAAGGCAAGTCCGGCTGCACTTGCATATCCGAAGGAATCCACCTGCTCCATCTCGCTGACCAGTACATGCAGATCGGTCTGGACCGACTTGAATGATTGGGCCAGAATAGTCTCGGTCAGCTTGGTCAGTTCAGGCAGGAGCACGTTCAGTGGATCATCTGCCCTTGTCACGACGGTTACATAGATCCGGTCAAACGATGAATATAACCGGCCGTATTCAGCGATCCGATTGCTCACCCGGCGCAGTGTGCGATTCAGACCAAAGAGCGCCTGCTCCGAATCGTGAAAACGGCGGTGTACATCCTTGCGCATCGTCTTCGAAGGACGTCCGGTCTGTTCGGTGGATAGAGGCAGGATATGACGGGTCACCTGACCGTCTTCCGATGAATCCCGATGCTCCCGTCCTCCTTGTTTCTCCCGGCCCTCTGTTCCAATCTGGAGATACACCACACCTTCTCCGTTATCCCACTTCAACTGATTGATCTCGCGCACTGCATCCATGGCCGGTTCGACCATGTCACCAACAAACAGAAACAGGGCCGGGTAATGGATACTGCTTCGTCCATCACCCAGGCTGCCTTGCCGCTCCTGCTCTGCCGCATACTGTGCTGCGTACTTCTCCAGATCCCGCTTCAGGGTATTGTTCAGCTTGAACTCCATCCCGGCACCCATGTTACTTCAGCCTTCTGCGGATGTCATTCAGCTTCGATGACATTGTTCTGTAGAACTGATAGATGTCTTCGCCGTTCGCCAGCTCCACGCGTTCATATTCCAGACGATCGCGCGATTCCATGAACAGGGCAGCCAGGTCATCCAGTTTGGCCAGCAGCGGAGCGATGTCCTCTGAAGCCGTTAGTTCGTTATCCCGGCGGGAAGCTTTGCGCAGCAGTGTACTGCGATCTTTTTCAGACAGACCGCGGAAGTTGCCAAACACTTCATACTCGGCAAAGTTGCGGCTCTTCATCAGGTTCGCGAACGGCTCCCAGGCATCCTCTTCCGGATCGCGGTCGTAGACGTAAAGTGCGCCCTTCTTGACGATCGTGTCGGTATACAGAGCTTCGATGAAGCGATCATACCACTGTTCCTCATCCTGATGCTGTGCCAGAATGCCTTCGAGTTCAGCCACTTTGGCCGAGATGGCATTCATCTTCGCCAGTTCTTCACGTACCCGTGCGATAAGCTGCGGGGAACGTACCAGGTTTTCTTTGGCCATATCTTCATTAATACTGCCGAAAATATCCTTCACCCCTACACGCGGCAATCCTTCGGATTGCAGACGTTTCAGTTCAGTCACTGCCCGTTTTACCTCACCTAGATTCGGGGTCGTTGACGTCAGACGCATGTCGTAAGCATTCAGCTTCGCGGCCAGGTCAAACGGTTCCGTTGTGACAACAGCATAACGATTGCTCGTATTTTCATCGATTGTTTTGGCCGTAATGATGTTGTATCCAATCGCTTGCTCGAATTCGGTACGTACCCGCGCGTTATACTGCTTCACCCGGGCATTCTCGTAGACATCGCCCCAGGACTTTTCGGGAATCGGAGATGGCAGGTAGGTCCAGTTGTTTTTCTCCGTCTGTACCAGATGGCGTCCGATGCCTTCCTTGTCCAAAATGGTACGTTCATAGCTTTCCTCATATACTTTGAGCGGCGTATACACAAACAGCGGCACCCCGTTGCGCGTATTCAGCCAGAAAATCCGGTTGCGGACTTCGCTTTCCTTGACGGTAAAGTGGGATTTGCCCACCGCATTGTTCTGATAATTGCGAATCCCTTTGAGAATGCCTGGCGCCTGTGTCGGCACAGAGACGAATCCCCATGACGGGAAATGCAGACTGCCTGTGCTGTTGCTGAGATTGAACACCGGAACGGCCTCATCATCCAGCTTGCCAGCGATGTAACGCTCCACGAATTTCTCTACAGACTCATCCTGCCCGTATTTGATCACCAGGAAATCTTCCATGGAACGGGTAATGAGGTCCCCGAACTTCTCGGTCAGGAAGTCCGAAATGGAACTAACCACATCAATTTCGTTCTCCTTCACCCACTGGTTGGAGTTCTCCAGCAGCTCACGGGAGAAATCGCGGATCAGGTCATCCGTGTCGCGCTTGTCCAGCAGCCCATCCACCACATTGACGATATCCGGTACACTAACAACGTTCCAGTAGTAGGTTTTGTTGCCTTTGTGATCGGACTGTTCTTCACCACGTGTCAGAATATCTCCGTTCTTGGAGAAAATCGAGCTGAGCGCATTCAGCGTCTCGGTAAATACGTTATAGATGCGGCTGTTTTCCTGATTCAACAGTTCATACAGATCCTCATAGAACTCGATCATCTGATCGTTGCGTTCCACGTCGGCGTGCAGCCAGTACTCATGAATTTTAGCTTCAATATAAGCATTCTTTTTCTTCTCTTTGGAGACGAAGGCACTCTTCGCGTCACCCAGTTTCTCCTCCGATTGCTCCTGCGCAGCTTCAATGTCGCGTGGAATGCGGAATGCATTCTCGCGCAGCGTTTCGATATACGACTGAATCATCTTCAGTATACAGAAGCCTTTTTCGGTGTAGATCAGACGGGAAACGTAGAACGGACCCTGTTCGGGATGCAAAAACATGCGCCGGATCTGTTCGGTAAACTGACCGGCAATCTCGCCCGGCAGCTGTTTCTTCGCCTTGATATATTCTTCACGGGCACGGGCCAGGAAGTTCTGCTCCAGCTCGGTGTCCATGTTCACGACCTGTGATTTCACGACATTGCCGTATGACAGACGCTCACTGTTCTGATAACCCGGCAGCGGCTCCGGCACGCGGGACTCGAAGGACTTCACGACACTTTCGAGATCGATGCCCAGCTTGCGGGCGAATTTCTCCGTGTCCTCCTGGTTCGGAGCTTTGGAGAACATGGTGCTCATTTTGTCGAACATCCGGTAAGCAAGATACGTCGTCATCTCTTCAATCGGCAGTACCGCTGAGGAAGCACCGATAATGTTGTAATCATAGTTGGCCGGATACGCCTTGTTCATCTGTGCAATGTTGGTACGGATGTTGCTGATATAATCGTGAATCGCGAATTCTTCGCCCGACTGTTTCTCCTCACTGGCCATGAAGTTGGTGATGTTCTCGGCCGTCACGTTCATGCAGTAGTCATAGGCATTCTCCAGCAGCTTACCTTCCGTATTCGTTGCCGAAATCAGGTGACACAGGTTAAACGGCGGCAGCGGTGAATTAACATTCAGGATGTTGCCGTATTTCTGCGTGAAACGCTCGCCGCGGCTGTCGACATTCATCCAGTAATCCAGCTCTTTGAGCGCAGCATAGCCGTTTTTGCGAATATATTCGCGTGTGTGCTCGCTTAAACTTTTGTTCGATAGATTCACGTCTGGCGTAAACAGGTAACCCAGCGTATTGACGCGGTCGATCCCGGCAGAACCGTGATCCCGTTCAATGATGCCGCGCACGATATAGGAGATATCGAGGAAGCATCCACTCCCTGTACCACCGGACAAACCGGTAAGCAAGAATACCATCAGCTTTTTGTTGGTGCCTACGGATAATGTTTTGATCTTTTTGTCGATCGCCTGCACGACCTGATTGATTTTGGTGAACAGCAGCAACCGTCCAGCCTGGCGTACCCCTGCTGCTCCATTCATGCCATCCGTGATGCTCAGTTCCGGAGACAGCCAGTCCGTAATATACGGCTCCAGCACGCTGCGATTCTGCAGCAGTCCACCGATCTCGGCATTGGACAGCAGCACGAATTCGTTAATCGGGTCCAGCCCGATGCCTTTGTACTTCTTCGCACGGTCCTGCTCGTTGGTTTCAAACGCGAGAAATTCCACGTTGTCCGGCTTGTCCATTTTCTTCTTGGATACCGGGTCCTGAGGCAGCTTGAAGCGGCGGTTAATCTGATATTTGAGACGCAGCAGCGCATCAATTCCCGTTCCTCCAAGACCGATAATCAAGATCGGGTTATCAATTGTATCGACCCTGATCTTCTCGCTGACAATCCCTCCGCCTAGCGATACATCCAGCTGCTGAATATGTTCTCTGACAATTGGTTTCATTCCATGTCCTCCCTTTGGTTAACGCAAAATTAAAGAATATCTACACTTGCCACTCCGATGACAGAACAACCTTCCGATCGCTGTTATCCCCAGATTTTTTTGATTCTCTTTTTCAAAGGTGAAAATCTAGGGATAAAGGCGAAGCATATGCTTCCGAAGGAGCTTTCTTACAGAAAGCTTTTAGCTTCGCTTCTACAGCTTTTTTCTGTCCTCTGCGTTCTCGTGTAAACGGGTAGTACCAACTTCTATTGGCATTCCTTTTAGACCAGATACTCGATCAAAATCGTCTTATCCGCCTGTTGCAGCGGGATGCTCAGCCGGTCACCGTTCTTCAGTTCAACGCCTGAGCTTGCATCCACGGCACGTCCGGATTTCTCCAATGTACCGCCTGCGGTATTGCGAATAATAATTCGGTCCCCATTGCTGGGCGTAAATATATATTTCTCGGTTTCCTTCAATTCCGGATCCAGCTGTAAAAGCTGGTGCAGATGGAATCTGCCCCGGAAGGATGCCAGTTTTTTGTATTGTGGATAGGACTTGTCCCCGGTGTTCTCATCCCGAATCTCGACAATGATCTGGCCGACAAAGCCGCGGTTTTTGCGTTTCAGCCAGCCCATCAGGAACCAGGCACCCACTCCAATCACCAGCAAGGCTACGACTCCCAAAATCACAGGTAACCATGGAAACGGCTTGTCCTGCTCACCACCTGAGGTGGTTGGCTGTGTTCCCGCACCTGCCGTCCCCCCTGCATTAATGGTAATAGGCGCACTTTCACGGTAGAAGCTGTCCTCCTCCGCACGAATCACCAGCTCATAGTTATGATTGTCCGGCACTTCAAAGGTACCTGCAAAGCCGCTGCCTGTATTCTCCAGCGGTTGCTCCTCACTCTTGTTCGTATCCAGATCGTTTACGACCAACGTCGCCTTCATATCTGCATACAGATCGTTATCCTGGAGCGGCTGACCTCCATTTTCAAGCTTGGCTGTCAGGTCTACCTTGTCGCCCTTCGTATAGGACTTGGTCTTAATTGGGTCCACGACGAGCTGCAGATCATAGTTGAACAGCAGGTTGATATCAATGCTGTCTTTCGGAGCCCCTTTTACCCGAAGTTTCCAGTCGCCTTCCTGAGGCTTGAGCAGCTTGACCAGTGAATAACTTTTGGATGTCGAGAGCTTGGCCTCATCCGAGTTCAGATCCACCGCTTTGCCCGAAGGATCGGTCAATTCAATCTCCACCTGCTTGGAAGACATAATCGAAATATTGGCTTCAAGCACGCTGTCATTTGGTACGTTGACCGTAACTTCCTGAAAATTGCCGTTGCCTGTGATGGAAGGCAACTTCACCACATTCAGCTTGGCATGATCTGCGAATATCTCACTCAGAATCTGCGGCAGATCATCCGGCGTATCCGTGATGAATGACTTGCCTCCTGTCTGACTGGCCAGGTCAGCTAAGGCATCCTTGTTCAGTTTGCCATCTGCGTTCAGTCCGATCGTATAGACCGGAATGCCCTGATCCTGGGCTTCTTGAACAGCCTTCGCCAGATCTGCATCAGACTGTGCCTGGGTGCGGCCTTTGGTTTTGTTAAAATCATTGTTGCCGTCTGCAAGCAGTACGATCATGGGGGAGTGCGATGCATCTGCACCATGATTCAGCACATTCACCGCTTCAGCCACCCCGACGGAAATATCAGTGTATGGCCCGCGGCCGAGCTGATCAATAAAGTCCTTCAAACTGCTCTTGTCCGCATCGGACTGAATCTCCAGCAGTGCTTTTTCCCGCTCTACCTGATCGGTATAAGCAACAATCCCTACCTTGTCCCCCTGGACCGGCAGCATATCAATAAACATTTTCATGGCTTCATTACTGATCTTGTCACGGTCGCTTGTATTCATCGAGTTACTTACATCAGCTACAAGTACGGCGTCGATCCCGCTCGTCTGTGCCTGAGCAGCTGCAGCTTGGGGCAGCAACGCCTTAGGCAGCAGAAGCGTTAGAAATGTCAGCAGAACCAGTGTTCCACTAAGCCAGCGTATTTTGCGTGTCCGCAGCATTGGGTGTACTCCTTCACGTTTGAGATTAAAATGGGAATAGTTTATTATAGGCGTCAAGCCTTAAGGAAATCTTAACAGTCTACTAATATATTCTGAAAAGCACCCCTATCTTGAGTTACAGTTTTGTAATGACTGACAAAAATCGACCTATTCGGCGCTTCTACTGGCATTTTAATTCCAACTATGGAAATATGATATAGTTATTGCCAGCAAACTGCAATATAACGAAACCTTGTTTCAGATTTACACTATTCTGCATAACAACTATGCCTAGAAAGGAATCGATTATGGTTACATACGGATGCCTCGCCATATTGTTTCTTTTTGTCCTTATAAAAGGAATCTCGCTCTTTTTCCAGGGTCGCAAACCCGTGACTAGGGAGGATTCGGACCGTACCCTATACACTATACTGAATGGTGAGCGTGATTAAGCATGAGTACCAAACAAGTGGTATCCATCAGACCTTTTAACCGAACGACCTATGCTTTTGAGAAGCTGCACGTCTGCAAGCGTTGTGGACAATATACCTGCTTGTGGGAGGAGGAATGTACCTCCTGTGGTCGCAGCGCCCTCGTTTCTGTCCAGGAGCGTGCCGGCTCACGAGTGAAACGCCGGATTGCACGCGATCTGTTCCTTGCCGTTATACTCGGAGCTGCCGCCACCTACTTCGGTGAAACAACGGATCAGACCATGATGGCAGCCACCGTGACCCTGCTGCTGATCGGATGGCTCATCTTCATGCATCACCGTACCTTCTCTGCCCAGCAAAATCGGCAGATGAAGCGCATGTTAAACGAAGACCGGGAGGACATCCGTCAGGGGATCAACCGAAACTGGGCACTCGTTGCCGAAGCCCGCAAAGAAGACGAGGCTCTCGCTTACGAGATGCTGCGCGAGATTGGATCGCTCGTCTATAATGACCGGATTCGCCTTCAGCAGGTTGCCCTGCTGCAATCCTTCGTGCTGCGAAGTGATATGGATCTGCAGCTCCAGCCCCTGCTGCTGCGCAGCTTCGAGCGGCTGCTCGCCGAATACATCGGTGAAATCGCCAGGCTTAAGCCGGAGTTGATTCGTGAAGATGCGATCCGGTATATCGCCACATACGAAGTTAATATTTTGCAGCTGCACAACGGAATTCAGATTCTGACCGCTGTAGCTGCAGCGGCTGTGCGTAAAAGCAAATATATCGAGTTATTCCCAAGTCTTATTACCCGCTACGCACGCTTCTTGCCCAAAGACCGGTTCATGCGTCTCTATCGTACGCTTGAACTGTATCCTGGCAAGGCACGTGGCGGTTTGGCTGAATCCGTTGGGAGAGTATATAACGAGAAATATCGGGACAACGTTACCGAGGTTCATTCCTAAAGAGCATGTTCATGCACAACAATTCCCTAATATATAGACGATGTGATTCCCAAGGACCCCTGCATCGATTTTTAGGGACAAGAATATGCAAGAGCAATCCTATACCATATCTACCTGACCACAACCTAAAGAGCACCTTATTCTCACATGAGAGTAGGGTGCTTTTTTTCAACAATTGCATAACGACTCAAGTCGAATCTGTCTGCCATGTTAATCTCTTTTTCTTGCCTTCAAGGGGTAGATCAGGACGTATGGAATCCAGAGCAGCACGGAGCACAACAACACGCTCCCATATAAGGAAACGTACATTTGTGCTGTGGGCTCGGTATGATCCAGAAGCTCCAGGACCATACTTGCAACCATCAGATTGATAAAGGAACCGATGGTGTATATGAGAATCTGCTTCCAACGCAGCCTTTTGACCAATATATAAAACAGCAAACTTAATCCCATGATATATATACTAGGTGTCAGCCAGTGCTCCGCTTCGATCTTGCCCTGCTCTGCTTCCAGACCCAGGTAGTAGGTCACTCCCCATTGAAGCAGAAAGACAAACCACCCCGGCCCTACACTCATCCATGCTGAGGCATGACGTTCCTTTTCCTGATATGCACGAACTCTCTGAAGGAATTCTTCTTCCTCCTCTTTCGACAGACTACCTTCCTCATATGCTCTATGAAACTCCTCGTCTACCCTATCCAGGTAGCTGTAAAATTGCCGGTCCACATTCCGCTTATATAGAAACGGCTTCTGATCCCTGTCGTTCAGCAGCTTATCCAGCAGCTCTACTTCCGTCATCTGGTCCGAGGTGGGTTCAGCCGTAAACTTCAATGGAACCTGCAGCGAAGAGAGAGCTTCAAGCCATTTCTCTGCATCCCTTCCATCCAGAAAGGTAACGCTGTGGACTCTCCGCTTCAGGTTTTGATCATAAATGAAATGAATGACAGGCGGCATGATCGCTGTCTCCGGGGTTTTCTCCAGATAATAGTGCATATGCTCCACGGTATGCCTGCCATAATATGCATGCTCGATACAGGAAACGTCAAATCGATTTTCTTCAGATATGTTGGAACGTGGATTCCAACTGGCGCAACTTACTTCCTTGGGATCAAGCTTCGTATATGTCGGGTGAGATTTACGCCTCGCTTCCATACGCAAAGATGTCATTGAACGATAAAATAGCACCGCCCCAAAAGGAACAACTCCCAGCAAAAACCAGGTCTCTGCTGAAAAATGCAGCACAATCAGCACCAGCGGCAAGATAACCATCGCGATCCCCACGATCCGATGTGTGGTTAGCTTCGATTTCACAGATGGCCTCATTGGCTTTGGTGTCTCAATCAGCTCCTGAAAGCAGTTCAGGGAGTTATCATCTGTATCCATGCCCGCCTCCTTCGTTTCCTTCTGTTCACACCTATCTGTGTGTTGATTTGTTATTGTACTTTTTGTTCAATGCTTCACCTGCAGCCACCTTGAATCGATAGAGCAGGAGCGGCACACAGATAAAGAGAATACCCAGCAGACTGGCGCTGCCCAGTGAATCCAACATCCGGGCACCTGGACTGATATCCTCGGTTTCATATAGCGAAACACTCATGATAATTGCATTCACGAATGTAAATGCCGAGTAGATGAGCACATGCTTCCACACAAAAACCTTGGTCAAGAATGCAAACAGCACACCCATACCTACCCAGATTATGAACGGAATGAACATGGTGTCCGGATTGAGCTGATCCTTCTTCGCCAGTTCCATTAGCAGGAATGCAATCCCCCACTGAAGCACAAACACCATCCAGGCCCACCCCACACTCCGAAATGCCTTGGTCTGTTTTCGTGCTGCGCTCCTTTTCTCCTTCTCCTGTTTCTTCTCTTCCGTGATCCGAATGGACGGATGATTGTGACTTATGAGATCCTCTACAACTCTCTGCCGATAGATTTCGAAGTTGTTCTCAACCGGTATGTTCCAAGGTACCACTTCCTGATGCTTATCCTTTTCCAGAGCAGCACGTACTTCAGCCTCCGGAGCAAGGTTCTCGGTGGAATACATAGTGAATCTTAGTTCAATTCCCTGTGATGCCAGCTGGCTAAGCCAAGCATTGGCCTCTGTTTCTTCATAGAAACGTACTGTACATAGTCTGTGCTCCAAACCTTGCTGATAGAGGATATGTATTTCAGGCCAAAATTGAATGGTACGTACCGGTTCCCTGAATTCTGCCCGTTGGTAGAAATGTGCCTCCTTCGTCAAATAACGCCCATAATACACGCGCTGGATGGCTGACCGCTCAAATCGGTGTTCTTCAGGAGTATGGGAATCCGGGTTCCACCTGATGTAGAGAATCTGATAACTATCCATCTCCGTTCGGTTCAAATGCTGATTTCTCCAGGACAAGTGTCTCATCCTGCGCAAAACGGCATAGAAGATCCATCCCCCGAGCGGAATGAACACTATCGTAAACCAGGTCCACACCGCTGATACTTCCCAGATTAGGTACAGGGGGACAGCAACCAAAGCTAGTGCAATCAGCAGGGCGATGCCCATCATCAATCGTGTAAACTGCCAGTAAAATGGCAGGATCTTGCGCTGTTCCTGTATTAGAGGATATGTATTCATGAAAACCTCCGATCTGCCTGCTTCATCACGTCCAATAGGCCCGCTGGCGAGATTTTTTCACTTCTTGTATACCCGCATGATCCACATATGCACCATGGAATCCGAGCAATGGGTCTTTCACATATTTCAACATATCTATCCAATACGTTCCAAATAGCAGAGCGTTGCGTGCAATACCGCATATGTAAAAAGGGCCGCGACGGAATTCGTCGCGACCCTTTCATCAAGCACTCGGTACGTTGGTACCTGAGTGCTCTCGTATTCTCGCCATGCCGTTATCCTATGCATGGCGTCAAACTGATCGTCCAGCGCGGCTTCTCTGCCGCGGACGACAAGGTCTTACCGTCCGCGACGAGAATCGCGGCGGTCACTTTTGGCTGGCCCGCGTCCACCTGAATTACGCTTGTCCGCACTGCGGCCAGCCCAGCCGCTGCTGCGCTCATCACCGCTGCGACCTGCACCGCGACTGCTGTCGCTGCTGCGCGCCGATCCGCGTCCTGCGCTGCGCTCGTCGCCACTGCGGCCGCCGCTACGACCACCGCTGCGTCCACCTTCACCGCCGCGGGAACCACGACCTCCGCGGCCACCTTCATTACGTCCGCTGCGGCCTGCGCCGCGACGGGCACTGCCTGTTCCGGCAGAGCGTCCACCTGAACGTTCATCATTATCCTGACTGTTGATGGAACGTCTGGCTGCTCCGGTGGAGGCCACTGGACCTTCGCTCGTCCACTGGATGCGGGTCAGCTTCTGATTGGTGCCTTCCTCAATACGTGCAAGCTCCGGTCTGTCATGCTGCGTTGCAAACGTCACGGCAAGACCCGTTCCGCCAGCACGACCTGTACGACCGATCCGGTGGATATAGCTCTCTGCATCATGAGGAATGTCATAGTTGAATACATGCGTTACGCCTTCCACATCCAGTCCGCGTGCCGCCACATCGGTAGCCACGAGGATTTGCAATTTTGCATCACGGAAGGCTTTCATGACGTTCTCACGCTTGGACTGGGACAGATCCCCATGAAGCTCGTCACTCTCGTAACCTGCTTCGCGCAAATCTTCATTCAGCTTGGATGCACGGCGCTTGGTCCGGCAGAAAATAATCGCCAGGTACGGGCGATACGTATCAATCATGCCGCGAAGCGCATCGAACTTGCCACGATCCGTACACTCCAGCACTTGCTGACGAATCTGATTAATTGGAATAACCGATTTCGAAGATACTTTTACATCCTCGGGATCTTTCATGTAGTTCTTCGCCAAGTTGCGGATACCCTTCGGCATCGTTGCCGAGAACAGCATCGTCTGACGTTTATGCGGCAGTTCACGTAGAATGGTTTCTACATCATCCAGGAAGCCCATGTGCAGCATTTGGTCCGCTTCATCCAGCACCAGCTTCTTCACGTTATCGAGCTTCAGCGTGCCGCGGCGCAGGTGATCCAGAAGGCGCCCCGGTGTACCGATGACGATCTGAGTCCCATTTTGCAGCTTGCGCAGCTGTTTCTCCACGTCCTGTCCGCCATACACAGCAAGCACATGAAGCTTATCGTCATTGGCCGTCAGCTTCTTCGCTTCCTCTGTAATTTGCAGGGCCAGCTCACGCGTAGGAGCGATAATCAATGCCTGTGGGGAGCGGTCCGATACGTTGATTTTCTGAATAATCGGCAGCAAAAAAGCCAGCGTTTTCCCTGTACCTGTCTGTGCCTCAGCAATAATGTCACGTCCGCCTAACAGTACGGGAATCGAGCGCTCCTGTACCGGTGTCGGCACGGCGATTCCCTGATGCTTCAGGATCTCGCACCATTCCGGGCGAATGCCCAGTTGTTCAAAGTTTGCCAATCGTTACACCTCTGTATATTCATTTAGATAAGCCCATTTCGATGTATTCTTCCCCATGAAATGGATTTTCAAAAAGCAATCAGTCCGTCTGCTCTTTTTCTCCATACCGTGTAGTTTACACGTTTGTCCAGCAAAACAAAAGGGTACCGGACATGTTCCGGCACCCTTTTAATGTATTTTATGTTCCAGAGATCATTTATCTCCATTAACCATGGCTCTGTGAGACCGCAAACCCGCTTCTCTCCAGCAAACGTGAGCTTTCCTCGTTCAAGCCTCGGAGATGCACCGTTTTGCCCAGTTTTGCGTATTTGAACTTCACCTTGCCGATGGCAACAACGGCCGTGTTATCCCAAATATGTGATCCGCCAAAATCAATCGTGATCTCCTCCGGATCCGTCTCGGCATGAAACTCCTCGACGAAGCGGGATGAAGAGCCGAAGAAGAACGGACCGTGAACACGATATACCTTTTGGCCCTGCTCCTCGCTGGCATGAACACGAATCTTGGCCTGTTTCCATCCAAAATGCAGGGCGCTAAGCACAACGCCAACCAATACACCGATGGATAGATCGCTGGTGATGACAACGATCACAACGGTAACCACCATAACGAAGGCCTCTGCGCGGGGAACACGTGCGATATTTTTGATGGAACTCCAGTCAAACGTACCGATACACACCATAAACATGACACCTACCAGCGCACCCATCGGCACCTGTTTCACCACTCCGCTGAGCAGCAGCAGCAGGATGGCCAGAAAGGCGCCTGCCGTAAATGTGGACAGCCGTCCCCGGCCGCCGGACTTCACATTAATGACGGATTGTCCGATCATGGCACAGCCGCCCATGCCGCCAAATAATCCGTTAACGAAGTTAGCAATCCCTTGACCGCGCACCTCACGGTTTTTACTGCTCTTGGTCTCCGTCATCTCATCCACGATAGTAGCGGTCAGCAGGGATTCCAGCAAACCTACCAGCGCCATCGTAAATGAATAGGGCAGCAAAATCATCAGCGTGTTGAAGGACCATTCAATATTAGGCAGATGGAACATTGGGAGGGTACTCGTCAAATTCCCCATGTCGCCTACCTGCTTCACATCCAGATGGAACACGACCGTAATAATCGTCATAACGATAATCGCAATCAGAGGAGCCGGAACGCCTTTGAAAAACCGTGGCAAAATATAAATGATGGCCAGCGTGCCTGCGACCATTGCATACATGATCCAGTTCGCGCCTTTAAAATGCGTTAGCTGGGCCATGAAGATCAAAATTGCCAGAGCATTTACGAATCCGGTAAGTACCGAATGCGGCACAAACGTAATGAACTTCCCAACTTTAAAAATGCCCAAAATAAACTGAATAATTCCCGTCAATATCGTGGCCGCGAACAGGTATTCCAAGCCGTAATCCTTGACGAGGCCAACCATCAGCACCGCCATGGCGCCCGTAGCAGCCGAGATCATTCCCGGTCTTCCACCTGCAATCGAGATCACAATCGCAATCGTAATCGATGCGTACAATCCGACCATCGGATCGACACCCGCAATGATAGAGAAGGCGATGGCTTCCGGAATCAGCGCCAGCGCTACCGTAATGCCTGCCAGCACGTCTCCGCGAATGTTGCCAAACCATTGTTGTTTTAACGTATTCATATGTTCTTGCCGTTCCTCCTACACCGTTAACCTCATAGGTTGATTACCTGAAATGCACAGCTAGGCACGTCACTGACCAACCACGACAGGGCAGCACAAAACAGCGGAACACTCCCTCCGCATCATGGCCTGTACGTGTTGATACAAGAAGCTCCTCATCCGGAATAAAAGAAGTCCGAAATCCGCAGCGATCCTGCTTAATCCGTTCCAGTGCGTCCCACATAATTCTGTTACATCATTCAGGTTCGAGCTAAGAAGACATCAGAAGACGACTCTTGATGTCAATGGTCTTCCCCTCTCAGAAAGACCGGGTCCGTTATGTACTGACCTATTATTATAGACAGGGCGATCCTTTTATACGAACAGGCTATATCTTCGCAAACGATAGATTATCCCTGGATTTCTCTTATTTTTATAATATATCTCCGTTATGCTCTGTTTATCTATTTTAGAGTTGATGCATTATTTCCCAGACCAAAAAGAGCCGTTAACGCTCCTTCGCCAAGAAGCATTAACAGCTCTTTCCTACCTAAATGTAACTAGAATCTTCCCGATTTGAAAATCGAATAGAGCAGAAAGGCCACCATCAGAATGGCAACCAGAAAACCGATCTCAATGACCGGAATATCCCACAGCATCGTTGACTGATGACTGATTGAGGAACCAATAATGAGTCCGACCATAATGATACAAAAGGCGAGCAGCACGATACTGAAGGACAGACGATTACTGATCTGGTCCAGCCTGCGCATCAGCGTGTCCAGTTCGGGTACACTGACCTCAAGCCGCAGCTTGCCTTTACTGATAATGGAGGATAGCTGCCGGAGCTGCCCCGGCAATCCGATCACACTCTCAGTCAGGTCTGCGGCACTGCGGAACAGCCGATCCTTGATTCGGCCCGGACTGAACCGATCCTTGATCAGCTTCCGGCCGAAAGGTTCTGCCATATCCACAATGCTGAGTGATGGATCCAGATGTTCGATCACGCCTTCCATTGTGAGCAGTGATTTGCCCAGCAGCACAATGTCGGCTGGCATGACGACCCGGTGTCTCTGTGCGACACCGAACAGATCGTTAAGCGCCTGGCCCACACTGATTTTGGAAAAGGGAATATCATAGTATTTGCTGCGCAGCTTGTCCAGATCATTATGGAGGCCGCGGAGATCCATGTCATCCGGCATCATGCCCAGTTTCTCAATCGCCCGGATCATGCTGTCTGTATCCTTGCGCATCAACCCGATGATGAGCGAAGCCAGATGCTGCTTCATCTCATCGCTCAGAGTGCCAACCATGCCGAAATCGATAAACGCCAGTCGCCCGTCTTTTAACACCATCAGGTTGCCAGGATGCGGATCCGCATGGAAGAAGCCATGGATAAAGATCTGATTCAACAAGGAATCCACCAGTCGCTGGGCAATGTCATTCAGGTCATGTCCACGTCTGACCAGTTCGTCACGGTCATTCAGCTTGATGCCCTCCACATATTCCATGGTTAACACACGCGAGGAAGTCTGATCCCAGTAGATTAGCGGGATTTTGACCTTGTTATCCTGCTGGTACTGCTGGGCGATCTTCTCGGTATTCCGCCCCTCAACGGTATAATCCAGTTCAGCCATCAGTGCCTGGGCATACTCCTCTACCATCTGCGGAATCTGGTACTGCTTCACCCAGTCCCATCGCTTCTCCGCCATCGCCGTCAGCTCACGCAAAATATCCAAATCTCGCTGCACAATCCGTGAGATGCCGGGACGCTGGATCTTGATGGCGACGGCTTCTCCGCTTCGAAGCTTGCCCAGATGCACCTGCCCGATGCTGGCTGCAGCCACCGGGGTATCGTCAAACCGGGAAAAGATCTCTTCCAGCGGTGTATCCAATTCCTGTTCCAAAATCCCCCGTGCCGTTTCCGAAGAGAAAGGGGGAACCTGATCCTGCAGCTTCACCAGTTCACGGATGACCGGCTCGGGCAGCAGATCCGCTCTTGTGCTTGCCAATTGCCCCAGCTTCACGAAAGCCGGCCCCAGCTCCTGCAGCACAAGCCTGATCCGTTCGCTCAGCGTTTTGGTCGTGTGTGCTTCACGTGACATCCACCGCCGAGGTATGGCCAGCAGCTGGAACAGCCCCAGCTCCTCGACCATATAACCGAAGCCATGACGCACCAGCGCCATGGCAATTTCCCGGTATCTGCCGACATGTTTAATTCGCACAGCCATCTACTCGATCTCGTTTCCTTTGTGCGGAGGAGGAACTTCAAGTGGAGCTGGGGATACATCTGGTTGCAGCTGTGGTGTTTGGCCCAATTCGGCGAGCTTTTTCTCCAGTACAGCAACGCGCTGTTCCAGACTGGTCACATCACTCTCCGAAGGTACGCCTACTTCCTGAAGCACCCGCTTGACCTGCTCATGGATCACACGCTTGAGCTGGCCCTGCTCTTCGTCGCCTCGTTCCATTAGACGCTCGACCAAGGCTTTGGATTCACCTGGCGCAAGTTCCCCGCGTTTGACCAGATCATCTACGGTTTTTTCAATTTTTTCCTTGCTTACGACGGTAAGACCCAACCCTAATGAGATCGCCTTTTTGAACAAATCGCTCATTCTTGTCATCCTCCTCTTCGTTGATTTCTATATTATACCCTTTATACCCAACACAACAAATAAACGATCAGGTTACACGTATCGTGCAGCCCATTTGCCTGCCTGCAAAATCAGCTGACGATAGGATTCGTGTGCAAAAGAAGGCACATGATGTCCTGGCATGAGGTATACAATCCGGCCTAATCCATAGGTATGTGCCCAAACCGCAGGCTTAGGTCCATCTTCAGTCTGGTATTCAAGCAGAATCGTGGTTTCGGCGAATGATCCGAACTCGAACAGATAAGGCTCTTCTTCCATAGTGAATCCGGTAATCCCCTCGGTCACAGGGTGTTTATGTTCCGTTACGGTAAACTCCAGCGGTCCATACGGTGGATGATGCAGGAATTTCGCACCAATCATCTGCTTGAGTTCATAACGATTCTGAAGCGAAATCCCGTTATGTAGAATGACCAGGCCGCCTCCATTGCTCACATAGGACAGCAATCCAGCTGTCTGCTGAGGAGAGACTTTCCCCTTCCAATCGTCCATGTATGAAATACACACATCAAATCCCGATATGTTCTCCTGCAGCAGCATATTACGATTCTCGCTGCACTGCACGGTCATGCTATCATGAAAAATACGGCTGATCTCTGCGTCAACATCCTGCAGCGGATGCCAGTCCGGATGTGTATAATCGCCGAGCAACAACGCCTTTTTACGATGGTCCATTAATAAAACTCCTTTCATGTTAAAGCTGTAACAAGATTACCAGGGAAGCTCGTCCCCCTTATAGTCTACATAGGCAGGCTGATCTCCCATAAAATCCTTATGGCGGTCAATAAGTGCTGCGATATGCTGTGCCGATTGTTCTGGCGTAAGGTCTGCGGCTGTGTTCAATTCACCGCTCATATAGCTCTGCACCCACCCGGGATGAATCAGCATGACCTGTCCACCTTCATCCTTGATTCCATTATGCACAAGCCTAGCCTGCATGTTTAGTGCAGATTTGGACATGCAGTAAGCGAACCAGCCATGTCTGTCGCACTGCTCAATACTGCCCGCCTCCGATGAGATGTCCACAATCAGCTTGCCCGCGCCCGCAAGAAGGAGGGGCAGCATTGCGTGAGTTACACGCAGTGAACCCAGCGTATTCACGTTGAATACCTCTGCCATTTCGGCAAAGTTTAACGGCCCGCGGACATGATCGGTAATATTCCCTAGTATAGCCGCATTATTGATCAGCATATCCAGACGATCTGTATCCAGTTTGATGGTCTCGGCAAACAGCGCAACGGACAGATCATCGGCAATATCCAGCTCAATGACCCGAAGATGCTTCGGATAAGCTTGCACGAGCAGACGAATCCCCTCTGAGCTCTCCATATCCAGACCTGCAGCATATACAATATATCCTCTCTTCAGCATTTGTGCTGTCAGAGCCAATCCAAGTCCCCGGGCTGCCCCGGTCACACATACGGTTCTCACCATGCTTTCCCTCCCTATCCAGGCTGCTCTGTCTTTTAATTCATTCCACATGGTCAGGCAAAAACCTTTAAATGTAAACAGGAAAGCTCAACTTCACGACCAAAGTCTCATGGTGTGATGAATGCAGGATTCTCTTTTCTTTTATCATTTTCATCCAAAAATCGTCCTTCATATATGCTGACCACTTCTTCTCAGTCGGTATGACAGACAATGCTGCACCCATCTCCCTGCTGCACCCGGATGAGACCCGAGATGAACATGGGTATACCCGGCTACAACGTTACCTCTGGCATATCCCTCCTGCTTCATGCCCCGTAATCCCTTAGTCTCATAAGCATAGGGAATGTCGCCTTCCTCTTGGTAGGTCATGGTAGAGTAATGAAATTCATGGCCACGGATCACCTCTCCTTTTTTCAGCAAAAAGGAATCCTCTACAGCTCTGGCCTCACGATAACCGAGTGCCGCCCGCTTCGCTTGCATCTGTACCCCAGCAGGTATAATCCCTGCCATGTTATACGTTAGCCCTTCCCGGTTGGTTAACGTCTCCGCGAGCACCATATAACCTCCGCATTCCGCAAACAAAGGCATCTCCCTGCGAACGGCCTCACGCAATCCCTCCAGAAACGAGACATTATCTGCGATCAATGCCGCAAACTCCTCCGGAAAGCCCCCGCCAAGATAAATGCCATCTGCCTCAGACGGTATGCCTTCCCCTGCAAGCGGGCTGAAGTACTTCAACCCGGCTCCTGCTGCTTCGAGCAGCTCCAGGTTATCCGGGTAATAGAAATTAAACGCCGCATCCCGGGCAACAGCTATTACCGGACGGGACGAAGTTCCGCGTTCATCACACTCGCCAGACGTGCTGTCTTCGCTGCACTTCAAATGGGCACCGGCCGACATTGGATCTGGGTTTTGCCGTGAAATATCCTCATTGTTCATGATTAACTCTTCTTCTATGTCAGGTGCAGCCTTCGCTATCGCAATAATCGCATCCAGATCGGTGCCTTCCAGCAATGCGTCCGCAGCCCGCTCGAACAGCGGCTCCAACTCTCCCCGTTCAATGGCAGGGACCAGCCCTAAGTGACGCTCTGGAATTGACATGTCCTCCTCCCGTTTCAGCCATCCAACCACAGGAATGCCGCACATCTGCTCAATGGCTTTCTTCACAATACTGTAGTGGCCGGCACTTCCGCAGCGATTGACGATGACACCAGCGATGTTAAGCTCAGGCTCCAGCTGCTGAAAACCAAGCACGATCGCAGCTGCACTGCGAGCCATGCTGCGAACATCCACGACCAGAATGACCGGAGTCTGTGTAACGAGAGCAATTTCCGCAGTTGATCCCGTATTGCTTAAGGGATCTTTGCCATCATACAATCCCATGACACCTTCAATAATGGAAATATCATGTCCCGCTGATGCTTTGGCAAATGCTTCTCTTACATACTCCGGGGAGGTCATCCATGCATCCAGATTTCGCGATGCTCTGCCCGTTACAGCCGTATGATAGGTTGGATCAATATAATCCGGCCCGCATTTGAAGCCCTGTACGCTCATTCCGCTCTGGGCCAGTGCTTTCATCAGGCCCAGAGTTACCGTTGTTTTTCCTGCACCGCTCCCCGTTCCGGCTATGATCAGCCGTGGTCTGGCAGATTGATTTGAAATGCTCATGATCCATTCCCACCTTTCTTCGATATAACAAAACCGCACCTCGAAACGATGCGGCCTAAACAATACTTATTTGCTTCATCGCTGAAGCGCATAATTTCAATTTTGTTAGTCAAAAGGAATTCGCGTTACGGAAATCGTCAGGTTCCCGCTCTTTTTCTTCTCCAGCAGCCAGTGGTCCGCTCCGGAAGACAGTAATGCCGCAGGCTCGCTCACACCGTAAGCTCCGGTATATTTAAATACCGTCTCCGATGGATTTGCAAGCTTAACGGTATTCAGCTCGGCTGGCGTATACGTCACAAGTTCCCAGCCGTATTTGGCGCATAGCGCCAGCAGGCCTTCTTCATTCTTTTTCAGATCAATCGTCGCTATGTTTCGTACGCTTTTCACTGATAGAGACAGCTCTTCCAATGTGGTGAGCATCTCCTGCTCCAGTTCCTCCATGGATGTGCCGCGGTTGCAGCCCATGCCCAGTACGAGACTCTTCGGTCGATACAGCACCCCATTTGTCAGAAAACGTGTCTGTTCATCTTCCGTGAGCAGGCGGTCGCTGACCACAAGTGCCGCATTGAAAGGAAATGACTCGGTTTCCTCCATGCTGCTGAAGACACGGATATGATCCGGTACAGGCTTGTTATATCGCCACCAGTTCCGTTCTCCCGTCTCCTGAATCAGCGCAACCGGCTCCTCGTTAACAACCGCTGCACTGACTGGCGTGGCCTTGTCGAAGCTGTCCACGATCCAGCCCAGCTCCCGTCCAAACATGTCTACCGGGATTGTTCCTTGCACATCCGAAGCGGTTGTAATTACCGCGCGTGCACCGAGTACTTCCGCAACCTGACGAGTCAGTTCATTCGCACCGCCAAGATGGCCCGACAGGACACTGATGACATTCTCTCCGCGGTCATCAATGACCAGCACGGCAGGATCCACTTTTTTGTCCACCAGAATCGGGGCGATCATGCGGACTACTGCTCCCAGCGAAATAAATAGAATGATGCCATTGTAACGCTTGAACAGATCCGGCAAAATCAGCTTCACCGAGCCTTCAAACAGCTGATAACCCAGCTCTTCTTCATCCCCGCGGACGAACTTGCTCATGTAGTACACATCTGTACCCTGGAATTGTCCAGCCAGATTGCGTACCATCTCCACACCATGCTTCGTGATGGCTACGGCTGCAAACGGATTACTCACCGGACTTCACTCCTTTGCGATAACCATGAGTGAAGGTTTTGTCATACAGCTTGGAACGGTGGGCATCCCGGTTCACGAGATCGGGATCAAGTGCCCAGCCTGCCAGAATCATCGCATGCATCGTAATACCAGCGGCACGCAGATCGGCAGCCAGATTGGCGAGCGTAGTCCGTACAATTTTCTGATCCGGCCAAGTCGCGCGCTGCACAACCGCCACCGGTGTATCTTCGCTCCACCCTGCGGCGAGGAATTCAACCACGACTTTTTTCGCCAGCGTAGCACTCAGGAAGAGGGCCACCGTACAGTGATGTGACGCCAGATCACGCAGCTTCTCGCGTTCAGGCACTGGCGTGCGGCCTTCTGCGCGGGTGAGAATAACCGTCTGCGTCAGTTCAGGCACAGTTAGTTCCGCTCCGAGGGCGGCCGCCGAAGCAAAGACCGAGCTAACACCCGGAATAATCTCATACTCCACGCCCTGCTGTTTCAGCAGTACCATCTGTTCCAGAATTGCGCCGTACATCGCCGGATCACCGGTATGCACACGAGCTACGCTGCGGCCTGCACGAGTGGCTTCACACATGAGCTCAACCTGCTGCTCCAGATCCATGCCGGAGCTCTGCAGCACTTCTGCTTCAGGCTTTGCCGTCGCAATCAGTTCATCGTTCACGAGGGAGTCGGTGTACAGGACCAGATCCGCATTTCTCAAAATGTTCGAGCCCTTCACCGTAATCAGTTCGGGGTCACCCGGTCCTGCACCTACGATATATACTTTCGGTTCCAGCGTTTTCATTTGCTCACCACCATCAGGCTCAGATATTCCAGCTCCTGCCCTTTCAGTTCACGGGCATCGCGCCAGACCAGTTCATATGGAGAAGTGACTTTGGTGACAACCGAGGCTTTGCCGCCGAGACCCATCTCGTCCAGCAGTTCAAGCATCGGGTCAAGCACCTTCGCCACTTTGATAAACACAATCGTATCGTGATGCTCAATTGCCTGACGCATCGCTTCCTTATCGGCAGTCGCGGGGATAATGCCCACCTGCTCATCCCCGTCTGCCAGATGGATATCCAGTGCAGCAGCGGCGCCCAGTACAGATGAAATTCCCGGAATCGAAGCAATCGGTACCTCGGGATGCAGTTCACGCATCAGCCTTGCCAGATGAATGAAGGTGCTGTACAGATTCGGATCGCCTTCGGTTACAAAGGCCACATCCTTCCCCTCCTTCAGCGCACCCCAGCAGGCTTCGACGGTTTTGCCCCACTCCCGTTCAAGGACAACCGGGTCCTTGGTCATTGGAAAGATCAGACCGAGCATCTCTTTCTCTTCCGGGTTAACATACAGTTCCACGATTTCGTGGGCATACGATTTGCCGCCTTTGCGTTTCTTCGGATATGCCACCACCGGACACTCCCGGATCATTCGGTATGCCTTCACCGTAATCAGTTCCGGGTCTCCCGGCCCGACACCCACGCCATACAGCGTACCTACTGCTGCCGTACTCATGTTGTTTTCCCCCTTGTCCTGTCCTTGAAAAGTCATTCTTCCACTCCGGCTACCGCTCCCTCTGTCGCGGCATGCTGGCCTGTGATCACGTAAATTGGATTCAATCCGTCAAAACGGGTCATGTTCAGAATCGGCTTGCTGCGCGCCGTCTGAAGCAGCGTCACGGAGGCGTCCATGCCTGCATCGCGCATCGCCTTCATGCTGTCATGCAGCGTTTCGATCGTCGCTGCATTCACGACAATGCGTCCCTCGGGGCGCAGCCGGGACGCGCATAGGGCGATCAGCTGCGCGAGCTCGCCGCCGCTGCCGCCAATAAACACCGCATCCGGATTCGGTAGTTCGTCCAGCCCTGCTGGTGCTTTGGCATGAAGGACGGTGAAGTCCGTCCGGAATTTGATCCGGTTGGCTTCGATGTTCACGAGGTCACCTTCGTTCTTCTCGATGGCGAAGACCTGGCCTCGCGGCGCAAGCCGCGTGCACTCGACCGCCACCGAACCGGAACCTGCGCCGATATCCCACACGATGCTGTCCTCGCCAAGTCGCAGCTCAGACAAGCTGAAGGCGCGGACCTCGCGCTTGGTAATCAGGCCCTTCTCCGGTTTGCGCTGATGGAATTCCTCATCCGCAAACCCAAACCCTTTGCGCGGCGCAGGCGCATCCTTGCGGCGCAGCAAAATGACGACGTTCAGCGGGCTGCATTCAGCTGCTGCCAGCTCGTCCAGGGTGTAATGGCGGGCACGTTCATCTGGCCCGCCGAGGTTCTCGGCAACGTAGGCATCATACTCGGTCATGCCGAACTGCTGCAGATAAGCCCCGATCGCAGCGGGGCTGTTATGCTCGTCCGTGAGCAGCGCAATTTTGGCTTGGCCATCAATGCGCTGGGCGAGGCCCTTGAGCGGACGTCCGTGCACGCTCTCGAGCACGGCGTCGTGCCAGCTCTCGCCAAGCTTGGCGAATGCCAGCTGCAGCGAGCTGAGATTAGGCCGGATCTCCAGTTGATCCGGGCCCAGCTTACGCGCAAGATACCCGGCGATGCCGTAGAACAGCGGGTCTCCTGAGGCAAGCACAACAATGTTGTGCGTGTCCTGCAGCGCTTTTATTTTCACAACCAAATCGCTTAATCCGCTCTTAATCGTGAGCTTCTCTCCCGCAAATGCAGGAAAGCACTGCAGCTGACGTTCGCCGCCCACCAGTACATCTGCTTCCTGAATCAGATTCAGGCTATCCACCGTCAATCCTGCCGCACCCTCTTCACCTACGCCGATGATACGGATCCTATGATTCTTTGCTCCAGCTGCTGTCGTCCAGTTCACTGATTTCCGCCCTCCCGAGTTCCATTCCTTTCATCGTGACCAATACCACTTCGACCGTCACTCCGCCTCCGGCATGCTCCAGGCAGTGCCTACAGGCATATGTACATAGCTTTTCAAAATAGGGCAAATACCCCGCCTCAGTCATCATGTCGGCCACTTGAGTCGCCGTGTTGGCTTCCTCGATCGCTTGCGCCAGTTCATCTCCAGCCCCGGTCTCGCGGGCCACGGACGCAAGAAATCCAAAATCCACCTGCGCACTCTTGGAGTGCACCATCATGACTCCTTGAGCCACTTTGGCAAATTTGCCCGGCATCCCCACCAGGCTGATGCGTTTCATGCCCAGTCGTTTCCCGTGCTTGATGGCGAACCCGACAAAGTCACCCATCTGAATGAAGGCTTCTTCGGGCAATTCGGGCATCATTTTCATCGCATATTTCTCACTGCTGCCGCCTGTCGTCAGCACAATGTGATCACAGCCAGATGCCTGCGCAACTGAAATGGCTTGTACCACACTTGCTTTGTACGCAGAGGTGGAGAATGGAACGACCACGCCACGTGTGCCCAAAATGGAGATGCCGCCCAAAATGCCGAGACGCGAATTCAGCGTCTTCTTGGCAATCTCTTCGCCGTCCGGCACGCTTATGACCACTCTTACTCCCCTGGCTGTCCCATGTTCGGCAAGCACCTGGGTTACGGCCTCGGTAATCATACGGCGCGGAACGGGATTAATCGCCGCTTCGCCGACAGGAACAGGCAGGCCCGGTTTGGTCACACGACCTACCCCAATGCCGCCATCCAGCTCCACACCAGGCTCCTCGCGCCAGGAGACATGTGCGATGATCTTCGCCAGATGCGTAGCATCCGGATCATCCCCGGCATCCTTGATGGTGGCACAGGCAGCCGTGCCGTCCGCCATCAGTTCCTGCTCGATCAGTTCGAACGAGTGGTCAAAGCCCGCGGGCAATGAAACCACAGCCTGTGCAGGAGTAATCCCGGTTAACAGAAGCTGCGTGGCACCCTTGGCAACGGCCGTCGCGCAGGCTCCTGTGGTGAAGCCGGAACGCATCGGTTTGTCCGGGTCGGGTGCTTCCCCGCTTTTCATGCGTTTCTTTTCCATGGCTTTGAACCTCCCGTCCTTTCTTATTACTTTACATAGTAGATGACACTTGATTCACTGCGTATGCGAAAACTACGGGGTAGCCGCTACGGGTACGGATCGTTCTTCCGATCGCTGTTGTCTCCAGATTTCTTTGATTCCCTTATGTATAGGGAGAATTCCGGAGACAAAGGCGAACGCTGTCGCTTCTACAGAATCGATTCCGTCCCCTCCGCTACTCCCTGTATTCTCGTATACCTCGCAAAGTTCTTACCTGCAGGCTCATATGCTAAACCATGCCATGAGGTTTATTTGGAGTAACTGGCCATCTAATGCCACTAGAAGATTGAATCAAATGGCAGTTATTAAGTTTACATTTTATTACCTTCACACTTTAGTGATTGAGCGATGATTCAGGATTGGATTCAGGATTGAACTCCCTCATGCACTTTGTACCTTGCATGCTCCAACATTCGCTCCGTTTCAATTGATCATGGCTGCACTCTAACGAACTCAGGAAGTCCTATTCGAGCCAATTTCCACAGACTGAAAATCTAACGAATTATAGCGTCGTTATTTCAACATAAAGCCGATGTTCCCACCGTTTTTGGCGGCTTTGAGCAGAATAGCTTCACTCAGGTTTGTTAGAATGTATAACTCGTGATTATCTGCGATATAAGGCTCTTGAGGTTCGTTAGCGCTGCCCTGGTACTCCCTGCTCGGGTACACTCATGGACGTTCTAGGACGCTCTAGATACGCTCAGTTTAGGCTGAAAAAGCGACTATGCCTTCACTGCCATCAGCGAGATTGCGTTCAACGCAGCTACCACAATGGTGCTGCCGCCTTTGCGGCCGATGTTCGTGATAAACGGGATGTCCAGCTTGCGCAGCTCATCCTTGGATTCGGCTGCGGACACGAATCCAACAGGCATACCAATGATCAAGCCTGGCTTGGCTTCGCCTTCTTTTACCAAACGAATCAGCTCAAGCAATGCTGTCGGTGCATTACCTATGGCGTAGATTCCGCCATCGTATGCCTTCGTTGCTTTACGCGTCGAGATGATGGCCCGCGTTGTATTCAACCGTTTCGCTTCCTCCATCACATCCGTGTCGGAAATATGCACGTGCACATCTCCGCCGAACCCGCGAATACGATCCTTGCTTACTCCAGCCTGGATCATCTGTACGTCGGCAATAACGGATTGTCCCGCACGAAGAGCTGCAATTCCTGCCTGAATGGCATCTGGATGGAAAACCATACTGCGGCCAAGTTCGAAGTCAGCTGAGGCATGAATGACACGCTGTACAACGGGATATTGCTCCTCCGTGAATGGGTGCTCACCCAGCTCCTCGGTAATCATCTCGAAGCTTTTTCCCTCAATCTCCTGAGGCTGTACAGTTAAAGGTTTAAATTCCGTTTTGAAATCCATATGCACTCACTCCTTCGATCGTAATATGATTCAAAATGGGTCTATCCCAATTTGATCTATTCGGGTGTTCTACTCCATCAATACACGCTTCAACTCGGAGAGTACGCCTTCAAACTCATCAAACACCGTTCCGAATTCGGCCTCTGGGCGAGATATCAATACAACCTGAATGCCAAGCTCCAGTGCAGATTGAATCTTCTCATCTACAGCTCCGGTCTTGCCGCTTTCCTTAGTCACCATAACGGTGGTGGCATAATGCTTGTACAATGCTTCATTCATTTCACGGGAAAAGGGTCCCTGCATCGCAATAATATTGCGCTGTTCCACACCCAGTTCACCGCATTTCTCCATATTGTCGAGACGCGGAAGCATACGGGCAACGAGACGAATGTCAGGATCACCGAGCAGATGCTTGGTGAAAATCTGCAGCGTTTTGCTTCCAGTCGTTAACATGACAGAACCTTTGAGTTCTTTTGCCTTAAGAGCGGCTTCCTCATAGGAGGGCACGACATGAAGCAGCGGATGGTCATCGTAGGCAAGTCCCGTTCGCTCGTAACGGATATAAGGGATTCCTGCCTGTCTGGCTGCTTCCATGGCATTGGCATGGGCCTCTTCCGCAAAGGGATGACTTGCATCCACGATGGCACGGCTTCCTTTTTCACGGACAAGCTGGACCATGGCTTCGATCGTCAGCCTGCCTGTTCGAACCGGCAGCCCCGCCTCGGACAGACTGAGCGCCGCACTCTCGGTTACAACCGATGTGAGTACGTCCATCCCCTGCTGCTGAATCTGCACAGCCAATTCCCGCGCATCACTTGTACCGCATAACATCAAGATCATGGACGGTTCACCCGCTCCGAAGCAGCTGCGATCTGAGCATGCCCTGCATCTTCTGGTGAGGTGTGCTCTCCGTCTCCGCCCTCTTCATCTTGATTATGCAGCGCACCTTCGTGGTCATGATGCGAATGGTGAAGTTCCCCATCGTGGTCATGATGATAATCCAGCGATGCTTCACGGCTGCTCACGGCATGTTCGTGAGTATGCTGCTCCTCATGGTGATGCTCGTGATCATGGGCGTGATGATCGTGGGTGTGTCCATGGTCGTGGTCATGATGATGGTCATGGCTGTGATCGTGTGCATGATCATGATGATGGTGATGGTGGTCATGGTCATGATCGTGGTCGTGATGATGATCGTGGTCGTGATCATGGTGATGGTGGTGATGTTTGGCAGCCTCAAGTCTGAATTGGCAGTTGTCGCAGTTGGCCATTACCCGTCCATTCAACCCTTCGTTCGCACGTTCCAATACCAGCTCCACCAATTTCGGATGGAATCCAAAATATCCCCCGATCTCCACCTGAATGTCCGGATGTGCCGCAGCAAATTCTGCAGTCATCTCATCAATGCGTTTGATCAGTACACCTGTGAACAGGAAATAAGGCATGATGACGATCTTCTTCGCTCCGAGCAGGAGACAACGCTGCAAACCATCCGGGAAGGAAGGCTGCGTCACCCCAATAAAGCTGCTTTCGGCCCACTTGTAAGGGAGCTTCTCCCACAACATCCGGGTCATTTTGAAGAAATCACTGTTGGCATCCGGGTCACTGCTTCCCCGCCCAAGGACAAGTACGGCCGTCTCTTCATCCGTGACAGGAGCTGGCGGAGCCAGCACTGCTGCGCCGCCTTGGCCCGCGGTAACAAGAACAGGCTGAGCTTCCTGCAGACGAGTCTGCATAATTTGAACGACCTTCTCATGTACGCCAATCGGACGCCCATATACAAATTCCACTTGCGGATAACGGATCTTGGCCCGGTCGATGGCATTCGGAATATCAATTTTGGCGTGGCCCGCAGCAAACAGAATAATCGGCACCAATACGACACGCGTTGCCCCTTTATCTACACAAGCCGTAACGCCTTCAGCAATGCTCGGTCTTGTTAATTCCAGAAAACAGGTCTCTACCACGGTATTCTCCGGCGCTTTCTCCGCTACCGCTCGTGCAAACTCCATTAACTCCCGGTTTCCCTCTGGATCACGGCTGCCGTGTCCAACCAGCAAAATGGCATTCATCATGGCTTCTTCCTCCCCCGCCTGATCGATAGACCAGGCATCTCAATTTTAGGTTGTGCTTACTTGGTACACGAGCCTTTCACGCAGGGTAACTGGTTACCCAATCATTTCGATCTATATAAAAGTGCAATGGAATTTTTTTCGGTATAACTACAAATGCTGGTTAAAAAATATCAGATGGTAACAACACTCGCGCGATCCCTAGTCGCCGCATACCGGGTTTACTTCCACGGTCACAGGCGCATCGACGTGACGGAAGCCTTGGATTACTCCAACCCGTTTGAAAAATTTATGGAACCTCTCATTCGGATGTCCCTTTTCCTTGTACTCCGCTACGATTCGCTCCACTATCCCGCCAATCTGATCACCTGGAATCCCTTCGGCTACCGGCTGGGCAGGGTGAGCGTTTCGTCCGAACTTCTTGCCGCCAAGGAACAGGTCGTATCCGCCCTTGCGGTAGACGATGCCGATGTCCTCAAGCACGGCACCGTAACATGCCATGCCGCAGCCATTCAGAGCCACGCTGGTCTCTTTCGGCGCACTAAGTCCGCCTATAACAGCCTGCAAATGATTGGCCATCGGAACGGCATCATCCTTCTCCATGTTGCAGAAGTCACAGGCCTTCACCTTGATAACGTCACCGATCGGCACCACGATGAAATTCGCTGCACGCAGTTCTTCTACCAGCTGATCCGGCTCAAAGGTCGGTACCCGCAAAATAATCTGATGCTCCGGCGTGTATTCCAGCTCGCCTTCTTCACTCGCGCATTGTGCCAGCAGCGCCATCTGGGCTGCGGTAAACTTCTTGTTGCCGACACCAGGCGACACGCTAATCTCGAACAGCGGTGCCTTGCGTCCCGGCTCGGGTGCTGTCCGCACAGCAGCTGCCCCGGCAGTCTGCGTTCCGGCTGGCATCCCTGACCCGGCTGCATCCAGCCAGCGGCTGGCCGCTTCGCCAGATAGCTTGCCGCCTGCCGCAAGCCGCGTCAGTGCTTCGGCAGCCAGTTCGGCCGCACCAGCATGCGGCACCGCCAAGGCAGCACGAAGTGCGCCTTCCACCGCTGCAGGCCGCTCGGCTGCAAGCACTGCGGTGCTGCCGCCCGCTGGCTGAGCAGCAGGCAAGCCAGCGCCCTGCTGCCCTTGCGGTCCCATGCCCGTACTGGCGCTGGCGCCGCGCAGGGCTGGTTCCGCAGCTAGCTGCGCGGTCTGCGTATCGCGGACTGTGCCTGCTGCATCGGCGGAAGCGGCAGAACGGGCCTCCATCGCGCCGAGCGACCAAGGCTCAGCTTCCGTGCGGAGCCGCTCATGCGGTCTGAGCGGCTGTTCCACGGTATTCAGCGTGTATTTCCGCTGATATCCGCGCGGTGTGACCATGAGTCCTTCGTACATCATGGTCGAGGAGTTACCAATGATCACGGTCGTCAGCATGCCGATATCATGATTCAACATGTCTTCCAGCGTGGTCATCACGACATCCTGACGTTCACGGTAGGCACTTTTTACAAGCCCCACCGGCGTCTGGGGACTACGGTACCGCAGCAGCATCTCCTGCGTCTCCACGATCTGGCGTGTCCGGCGTCCACTGCGAGGGTTGTACAGAGCAATGACAAAATCAGCTGATGCTGCTGCTTCAACTCGGCGAATAATCGTCTCCCATGGCGTAAGGTGGTCACTCAGACTGATCGTACATGCATCATGCATCACGGGTGCGCCGAGCAAGGAAGCACAGGATTGAATGGCAGATACACCCGGAATAACCTCAACGCCAACGCCGGTTTCCGGCTTCCAGCCTTGCTCCATCAGCACCTCATACACCAGTCCGGCCATGCCATATACGCCTGCGTCGCCACTGGAGATTACTGCAACGATTTTGCCCATCTCGGCCTGTCTGACCGCTTCCTGTGCCCGGCTGACTTCTTCGGTCATGCCTGTCCGTACAATCTCCTGTCCGTCCAGGAGTGGACGAATCAGATCAACGTAGGTGTTATAACCAATGATGACCTCACTCTCCCGAAGTGCCTCCAATGCCCGTGTGGTGATATGCTCCATCGCTCCTGGGCCAAATCCGATAATCAGCAGCTTTCCTTGATTCTGCATTGCTTCTCCTCCTCCATCTCCCTGTTCACCCTTAGCGCGTCAATCACATCTATATACATCGCTTCTTCAACCATGGTCTGTAGCAGAGCTCTGAATTATTGGGTGCTCCGTGCAGCTCAATCTTCTTATCCCGGCTATTCCAAAACAGTGAAAAAGGACGGCTTGACCGACCTTCTTCTTCGCGGCATGTTCGATTAGATCCGGTTCCGGATCGACTGTAAAAAACAAAAAAATCCCATCCTTATAACGGATGGGATACGCATGTACGTACACTCAAGAAGACAGTCCACGGCCCTATTGAGGATAGACCTGTGGCTGCATGGCCGCAAAGGGCCTGCCAGGCGAACCGGTTGTTCGCCCGTTTCCTGATTCTTCGTACACCACTCCTTTCCGCGAAGGGTTCGGTGACACATGCAAGGTAGGTCTCCTGGCTCTGGATCATCAGCTTCCTTTTCTGTCTTCCCCGGATGTCCGAGTGACTTGGATGAAAAGGGCTTCCCCATTACAGTGGCGGGACCGCTCGGGATTTGCACCCGATTCCCTGTTACCTCTTGCTCGACGCAAGAGCACCTTGCTTGTTTTCATGAATGATATTGCTTTCATCATAACACCGCTCAGGAAAAAATGTCCATGCTTATGATGCTTGTCCACAATTCTATGTTCAGACAAAACACAAAAAAGTTCTGATCCAGAACAGATCAGAACTTGAATGTTGATATCCATATATGTAGCTCTCATAACGATCTTATCGAATCCTTTAACAGACCTGCGTCCTGATCTACTTATCAGGATTTTTCTGCGTGTGCTGCAGCAACATATCGTCCCAGTTCAACGATGAGTGCTCCCATCTTTTCTTCCTCCGGAACAACAAGTGCTTCAATTCCTTCTTCACGCATGGCGTTTGCAGTCACCTTACCTACAGATGCAGGAATCACACCGTCCCGGAAAGCCTGCTGCATCTGTTCCAGCTTGCCTTGGGAAGCTGCGTATGCTGCCAGAAACCGTACTTGGGGGCCGCTGGTGAATGCTACGGCATCGACCTCATGCTGCACGATTTCATTCAAAAGCAGTTCCAGTTCGGCCTCTTCCGGTGGTACATGGCGATAAGGCAGAACCTGTCTTACTTCAGCACCCTGTTCTTCCAGCCAGTTGACCAGCTTCGGTGCAGTTTCTCCATGAAGCTGGAGCATGACTTTTTTGCCGGCAAGATTATGTGGCGCGAATTCTCGGATCAGTCCGTCCGTACTACCGTCATCATCCCGGACCAGCGGTGCAAGCTTGCGCTTGCGAAGTGAGTTCACCGTTTTGTATCCTCTTGCTGCAATGGAGGCTTCCGCCAAGACATCCAGCAGTTGACCAGCTATGTCCATATCCTCTGCCATTTCAAATATGGCATCCAGTCCCATGCCTGTAGTTAATACCGCCCAGTCGGGTGGATCAGAGATCAAGGAGACGAGACCGTCGCGTATGTTCCGATCATCCAGGAATACCGTTCCCTGTGCTGGCCGCACGAGTGGAATACCACCCATTTTCTCAACTAACAACGCCATTTCCTTGGATTTACGCGGTCCCGTCAGTGCTACACGTATACCGGCCAAATGTTGAGCCATTCATGTTCCCCCCAGTTCGTTCGTCCGAACGTCATTCGTTTGACTACAGTATACAGGGTAGTTTCATGGAGGGAAACCTTGTTTCACGTCATTTGGCGTGTTCTTCTATAACGATTTTTTATGATTGGCATCAGGAAGGCTGAAGCTCGCCCCCCTGCATTTCATCTTTTCCTGTGTTGTCTTCCTGATCGGAATTGCGTCCTTTCTTCTCCTGCTCATGCTGTTTTTGGGTTGTATCGCGATGGTTCTCTCCTTGGCGTGAGGAACCCCTTTCCTTTTTACGTGGTCGAAGAAACACAAAAAGAATGATTGGAAAGATCACTTCGAACAGAATGGCAATCCATGTCCATTCCCGCGTGAAGCGGAACAGCTGAATTGCATTTTTGAAAAACCAGAACGCACATACGAATCCTACCAGTGCAACAGGACCTGTCATGAGCTTCCCGGATACCTTAGGAATCATTCGCTTCAATCCCCAGCAGATAAAAAACAGATCAAAGGCAATTTTCGTGATCATCGCCGGCAGGGTAACTGCAGCTAAAGCCAGGTCAAATCGGTCCAGAAAATCACTGACCTGCAGTTGTCTGGCGAGCTCGTAAGATGGATATACCAGCCTTGATGCAATGGGTACACCAATTGAAGTAATGGTCTCCACCATGATTAACATCATCAGCAGGGCAGCGATCGTAATCCCCCATGCCACGGATTTGAAACGAAAGTCCCTCCCCTTGACCACAAAAGGCAATGCTATCATCTCCCCGAAGAAAGAGAAGATATACCAGCTTCCTTTGCCCACACCTGCAGCATCAATATCAAAGTATGGCATGAGGTTATCCAGATTGATTTGTTGAATGAGCATGAATGGAACAATGACCGAGTTCAATAAAAAGAGTGTAATGTATAACTCGGACATCCCAATCAGAGAACCCAGCCCGCCCCTTACGATGAACACTGCCATCACCAACAGAGACAGTACAATGATCGAGATTGGTGTTGTCTCCAATAAAGTGATGCTGACATAGTCACCGATGAGGCGAATGTCACGGGCAAACACAATCAGAAAGAAGAAGATATACAACGACCCTGCCAGCCGTCCCAACAGAGGGAACCTTTCGACCAAAGATTCGAACAGGTCCTGATCAGGAAATCTCCCCTGTACACGATTCAACATCCACATGGAGCCAACCATAACGATAAAAACGGGGATATAGGATAGATAGGCATGCTGCTCAGCATAAAATATCGCTTGAGCATGCGGCTGTATTAGCGTATTTGTTATGCTTAATAGCATGATAAGCAGTACCAGTTGACGGTTGGTAACCCCTTGATTCATTCCTTCCCTCCTTTCTATGTTAACAAGCCAAACGTCCTAGACCAGGTTCCTGTTCAAGGTAATGGAAGAAGCCGCTGGATCAAGTGTGTTAACCATACAGTTAGGAAGAAGGTTTTACTCAGGTGAGTAACCTGAAACCAAATCCCGATGCTTACTGCAATTACCCCATAAGATAACCATCGGTTAATCGCCGCTGCCTGTTTCAAGTGCT
Organism: Paenibacillus sp. P13VS; assembly: GCF_015143645.1. Lineage (NCBI taxonomy): Bacteria > Bacillati > Bacillota > Bacilli > Caryophanales > Paenibacillaceae > Paenibacillus > Paenibacillus sp. P13VS. Next base: position 301,881 of record NZ_WYEV01000005.1, read on the forward strand.
TAAAGTCCATGAAAACAACAGCGATGACCATTGCCAGATAAGTAAACATGAGCGGCTTAATCATGCACGATCTCCTCCTCGGTCAATCCAATCGGCTTATTCGTAATGCCTACATTCTCAATGACGATATGGGGCTCTACCACGACTTCCATATTCGGATAAATGTCATACCAACGTTCCTTGATCCTGTCCCATTCTTTCGGCATCTGCTGATGTATGGAACGACCCAGCCCCAGAATGTCGGCATTATACTTGCTCTGGAGCAGCCTTACGCCCTCCTCGATATCTTCCTTCACTTTTTTGTGAACAGCTTCGTTAAGCGTCAAAATCTCACGTTCCCGCAGGTCGCCGTAATTCGATTCGTTATCCACCAAAACTCCCTTGGCGTATAGTTGAATCGTGACACTCACTTTGTCATTACGAATATGCGGCTGGAACGAAGAATTGTTTTCGTTCAGCTTCAGGAACAACGTCCCCTCTCCCTCTGGAGCTTTAACCATTACCTCTGGCGTATTGGCTTCACCCATGGCCAAAATCAGTGCATCTGCTGGTGCCTTTTCGATCATTCCCACCAGTTTGTCCTTTTTGAAGATAGCCAGTCCATCCAGCTTGATATTGGTTTTGACATCCTTCCAATCCTTCGGTACATTTTCCGAAACGGAAGCAATCGGGAGAAAGGGATCGATTCCGTCCGAGAGGATGGAGTCGATAAATACTTTCAGGGAGCGCGGATGCCGCATATTCAGGAAGCATAGCTCCCGTACCATCTCCGAAGGGAATTTTTCAATCGGTGCGTCTGTATCAAGAACCTTAAATGCTTCCCCCTTGGTCACGACTGGCATGGCTGACAGGCGGTTCAGCGGATATCTGGTTAATAGGTCCAGCATCGGAGCAATGCCTTCCCTGGCCAGATCCTCTCCGATGAGCAGCGTACGACGATGGGCATAATAGAGGCGCCGGGATAGAGCCTTTTGCCCTTCTAGCGAGGTCCCGCGAAACGTTTTGGCGGTTGTGGACAGCATGAACCAGGATTTGTCCCCGCTTGTCCCTCCCCCGCCGCCTTCACTTCCCGAAGCACCGGATTGACCCGGAAGCGCAATCTGCAGACTTGTCCTGTAATCCTGTTTCTCCTTGTCCACGGCTATGCCAATGACAAAGGCAATATCATTAATCTCTTCCCGATCCCAGCAGCCAGATAACAAAAGGGTACACAGGAACAAAAGCACTACGGTGCGGTATTTCTGCATGAAATGCATGAGCTTACCACCCCTCCTCTGCTTCCGGCGATCCATTAATCTTGGCGTTCATCCGCTTCTTATCATGATGAACCGTGGAAGGACGATTGATCATTCTCCACCATGGTGTACGAATTACAATATCCTTGGTATCCGTTCTGTGATATGGACTCAGCCCTGACAGATAAGGGACCCCGAAGGAAGTCATCTGCGTCAGATGGACCGAGATCAATACCAGTCCGATAACAATACCGTACAGTCCAAGTGCTCCGGCGAGGAGCATGATCGGAAACCGCAGCAGACGAACTGTAATGGCAAAGTTAAAGCGCGGGATGGTAAACGATGCAATACCTGTCATGGATACGATGATAACCATGGGCGCCGATACAATCCCGGCCTGAACCGCAGCCTGCCCGATTACGAGTGCACCCAGGATGCTGACTGCCTGACCCACCGTCTTCGGTAACCTGACCCCCGCTTCACGCAAGGCTTCGAATGAAAGTTCCATAATAAGAGCTTCCACCAAAGCCGGGAACGGAATGGCTTCCCTGGCTCCGGCAATACTCAGAATCAACGTTGTTGGAAGCATATCCTGATGAAACGTTGTGATGGCGATATAAAGCGCTGGCAGAAACAAGGCAATGGCCACGAACAGAAACCGGATCCATCGCACCAGATTGGTGATAAAGAACCGTTCATAATAGTCCTCACTGGCCTGCAGCATCTGCCACATGGTCACCGGACCAATCAGGGCAAACGGACTGCCGTCCACCAGAATCGCAAAGCGGCCCTCCAGCAGGTTCCCCACGACCGTATCCGGGCGTTCCGTATAATGCATCTGTGGGAATGGGGAATATGGATGATCTTCAATCAATTCCTCGATATATCCCGTTTCCAGAATGCCATCAATCTTGATCTTGTTCAGGCGGTCCTTGACATCCTTGATATGGTTCGAATCCGCTATTCCGTCCAGATATGTCAATACCACATTGGTCTTGGTCTCTGTCCCGATGGTCATGCTCAACATTTTGAGTGACGAATTCTTCAACTTGAATCGGATCAGAGCTGTATTTACACGAAGTGTCTCCGTAAATCCTTCGCGGGGTCCCCGAATAACCGATTCGGTTTGAGGTTCCTCTACTCCCCGGCGCACGCCGCCTTTGACATTAAAGAGCCAGGCTTCCCGGCTTCCATTAATCAACAGTAGGGCCGATGCCTCCAGCACACCATCGGCTGCTTCCGCCCAGGAGTCCACCTTTTTCACCTGTGTTAGCGCAATGCGTGTATCATCGATGGGGACGTCAGGCTCATCGGTACGCTGCTCGACCAGCCCCCGGATGAGTGGACGGAGCATATGATCCTGGATATCAGCTGAGTTGACAATCCCTTCGATATACACCAGAAGTCCCTGAACTTCAGGGGATATCATGACATTGCGGAATACCACATCCGAACTGTCCGAGAAAATGTCTTCCAGGGCAAGCATATGGCTCTCATGCGTCAATCCGATCGGCTGCTTCAGTATGGGCGGAGACGGCAGCCCCAAGGGGATATGTTTTTTTTCGGCTGCGTTTGAGGCAGCTTCTTTTCCTGTTGTCCTGTCGGCCATGTCCGTCCCTCCGCTCTTTTTTTATACAAGGTAGCTTGTGCCAAATGAACGGGAATTATGTGGACGATTTACAAAAATCCATGCATGCTTCCGTCTTCAGGAAAACAAAAAAAAGATCCCTGCGTTCGCAGAGATCCTTTCTTCCCCATTCCAATATGTTGCTGTTATATACTTCCGTTATTCGACGCTTGCGTCCACTTCCTTGATCATTTCCTGAATGGATTCCAGGCCGCCACCGGACAAGTACCAGTAGTTCGGATCAAGGTACACAATGTGTCCTTCTTTGTACGCTGTTGTATTCTTAACCAGATCATTCTCGATGACCTGTTTAGCTGGAGCTGCTTCCCCGCTGCCTGCAACCACTGCGCTGCGGTCTACCACAAACAGGTAATCCGGATTGGTCTCCATGACATATTCAAAGGAAACGCTCTGTCCATGCGTGGACACTTCAATATTGGCGTCTGCTGGTTTAAAACCAAATACGTCATGAATGATTCCAAATCGAGAGCCTGCACCATATGCGCTCAGTTTGCCTTCGTTTGTCAGCACGATCAGTGCGTTTTTGCCTGCTGCCGTTACCTTGTCTTTCAATGCTTGGGCAGATGCTTCAATGGTCGTCAATGCTTGCTCCGCTTCTGCTTCCTTGCCGAAAATCTCACCAAGTGTCTTCACGTTTTCCGTCAGGGAATTCATGTAATCCTCGTTGTCTACTGCCATATGAATGGTCGGTGCAATCTTGCTCAATTCTTCATATGAATCGGCCAAACGTCCCGAGATAATAATCAGGTCAGGGCTCATCGCATTTACTTTCTCAAAATCGGCTTCTTTCAAACTGCCCACGTTGGTGTACTTGGCGTCTTTATACTTTTCCAAATATGGAGGAACGCCTTCTTGAGGAACACCGGCAACTTCTACGCCCAACTGATCCAGGGTGTCCAGTACACCATAGTCAAACACCACCACGTTTTGCGGATTTTTCTTCACTTTGGTCTCGCCAAGTTGATGTTTAATCACAATCTCCTCATTGGACTGTGCTGCCCCCGCATTGGCCTCTGAACCTGTACCTGTGCTCGCACCCGCATTCTCCGCTGTTTTATTACCTCCGCATGCTGCCAGCACCACAGACAATACAACGAGCAGCGTAAACAACCAACCCTTTTTCATAAATAGACACCTCTCACTCTCTATATTGGTTTAATTTTCTTACGAAAAGTACACACAAATCTTGCGTCCATCAATCACCTGCACCGGAATATGCATGTCATATACCTGCTGTAATACTTCCGTATCAATGATATCTTCGGTTTTACCTTCCTGAACAACCCGGCCCTCCTTGAGCGCAACAATATAATCGGAGTAGCAGGATGCAAAATTGATGTCATGAATGACAATGACTATCGTTTTGCCAAGCTCGTCCACCATTCTGCGCAGTACTTTCATAATCTGCACGGAATGTTTCATGTCCAGGTTGTTCAGCGGTTCATCCAGCAGAATATATTCAGTGTTCTGGGCAATAACCATCGCGATGTACGCCCGCTGCCGCTGTCCACCACTAAGCTCGTCCAAATACCGTTTGCGGTACGGACCAAGATCCATATAATCAATGGCTTCCTGTATCCACTGACGGTCTTCCGGAGTAAGCCGTCCTTGGGAGTAAGGGAAACGACCGAACGCCACCAGATCCTCCACCGTCAGCCTGATATTGATATGGTTGGATTGTTTAAGCACGGATATTTTCTTGGATAACTCCTTGCTCTTCCAGCCTTCAATTTCCTTGCCTTCAATCAGGACCTGACCGGTGTCTTTGCCAATGAGCCTGGTGATCATGGATAACAGTGTACTTTTGCCGGCACCGTTCGGTCCGATAAAGGACGTGATCTTGCCTTTGGCAATATTCAGTGATACGTCATCCACTACCCGGACGCCGCCGTATTGTTTTGAGACATTTCTGACTTCTACCACGACTTACTCTCCTTTAGCAGCAAATAGATGAAATACACACCGCCTACAAAGTTGATAATGACACTTACGGTTGTGGAGAAGGTGAATACCCGTTCCACGATCAGCTGTCCGCCTACCAAGGCAACGACGGCGATGATGACCGAGCCCCAGATCAGCACGGTATGCCGGTGTGTCCGGAACACCTGATGAGCCAGATTCACGACCAGCAATCCCAGGAACATGATCGGACCTACAAGTGCAGTAGAGATGGACACCAGCACCATGACAACGAGCAGCAGCCGTTTCACGATATAGTGGTAATCCACACCGAGGTTCACCGCATGATCCTTCCCAAGTGCCAGAACATCAAGATACTTCGTGAATTTCCGCGCATACAGCAGGATCAGAAGGATGGAAGCCATCGAAATGATCAACAGATCCGTATTTACATTGTTAAAGCTGGCAAACATTTTGCCTTGCAGGATGAGAAACTCATTGGGATCAATCAGGACCTCCATGAAGGAGGATAGGCTCTGAAAGAGCGTTCCCAGAATCAGGCCCACAAGCAGCAGCAGATAGATATTGCGCCCTCGTTCCCGCCTGAACATGAATTGATGCAGCAGCAGGGCAAAGAGAGTCATTAGCAGGACTGACACTGCAAAATTAAGATTTTTATTTACAAAGCTGATGTGACTGCTTCCAAATACAAACACCGCAAACGTCTGAAACAGCATATACAGGGAGTCGAGTCCCATGATGCCAGGCGTTAGGATGCGATTGTTGGTTATCGTTTGGAAGATGGCCGTTGAGTATGCAATACATGCTCCGGTGAGCACGATGGCCAGAATCTTCTTCCCCCGGCGCGGCAGGATGTAGTCCCAGTTGCCCCCCGACTGAATGACCAGAAACACACCAATCAGAATGAGCGCCGCTGCGATCAAGATGCCAAACTTTAGCGTATTCGCTGAATATTTCATTCTCATGACCCATTTGCCTTTCTTCGAAGCAGTAAATACAGAAACAGCACACTGCCTACGACTCCCACTGTCAAACTGATGGACAGCTGGTACGGATAAACAATCAATTGACCCAGAATGTCACAGACCAGAACGAATATCGCTCCAAGTACGGCCGTATGGGGCAGCGTGTCACGCAAGTTATCTCCCTTATAAAGCGTCACAATGTTGGGTACGACCAGACCCAAAAACGGAATGGTGCCTACGGTGATAATGACTACAGCCGAGACCATGGCTACCAGAATCAATCCGAGGTTCACCACTCTCCGATATGCCAGGCCCAGGTTGGTTGCGAAGTCTTCTCCCATCCCCGCCAGTGTGAAACGGTTGGCGAAGAGATAGACGATAATCAGCAGCGGAATACTGATATAGATCAATTCATATCGGCCCTTCATGATGGTGGAGAAGTCACCTTGCAGCCAAGAGGATATGTTTTGGATCAAATCGTTTTTGTAAGCAAAAAAGGTCGTCACCGAACTAACGATATTACCGAACATCAAGCCCAGAAGAGCGATGTAGATCGTGTCCTTGAATTTAACCTTCTCGAGTATTCGCATAAAGATCAGCGTACCTGCCAGGGCAAAGGCGAAGGCAACCAGCATTTTTTGCAGAGAGGACGCGCCAGGGAACCACATCAGGGTCACCAGAATTCCAAGTCTTGCGGAATCCATGGTGCCTGCTGTTGTAGGCGAAACAAACCGGTTGCGTGTCAGCTGCTGCATAATCAGACCAATCACGCTCATACTGATGCCCGCGACCAGAATGCTGATCAGACGGGGAAACCGGCTGACTTGCAGTACCTGCAGCTGCACTGGGGTCAAGTGGAATATATCCAGGGGCGAAATGTCCGAGTTGCCGATAAATATGTAAACGAAAGACAGAACAACCAGTGCGATCAACATATAACCTAACTTCATCTCTCTACTAAACCCCTCACCGATAGCCTTATGACAACATAATGACTCTATTCTTCCATATGATATTGATATTCATTATCAATTAATATGGATTATATCTATATTAATTTCCAGATGTCAACCTTCCGTAACTTCGCAATTTCTGGGATTTCCTAAAACAACCTAAAAAACATCACATGCCATATGAAATAGACAAAAAGAAATAGGCCTTCCGGTATGGAAGACCCATCTACGTATGATCATTAATCAGCAAAGTAATCTTCAGGCACATAACGAATCTCGGAATTCGCAAAAATCGTAAGGGTTCCACGATCCTTATCGTATGCAACCCGGTCTCCTTGGACATAGTACCAGTGCTTCAGGAGGGGTTGATCCTTGCGCTGTACGAATCGAAAGACGTTCAGCTCCTGTCTGAGCTCAATGATCTGTTCCACGGTTTGATCATCCAAACCTGTAACGGTGAATACGAAGCCTTCGCCCTCTTTTTGGAACCGATAGGACAGGGAATCTATTTTGCTATTCGCCAGACCTCGCCCGGTCACCCCATGTTTAACCATAAACCATTCCTGCTGTGCCATAGACGTATATCCTCCCTTAGTGCTCGTGTCTATTAAATGCTGCGTTCCACTCAAGTTAAGGCAAATCAATGAGCATGAAGAACGCGTCCTCACTTGCCTGAAATTCCGTGACCTGAGTCTGTTCTACCCTCGCTGTATCGCCAGCAGTTAAATCGTGCTCACCATTCAGTCCGAGCTTACCCTCAATCACAAAAATATACTGGCGACGTCCCTCATCCTGCTTATATGTTAATGCCTCACCTTTAGTCAAACGGCTTAGATATATGGTCATATCCTGATGAATGGATGCAACCCGCGGTCCACCTTCAGGAGATACTACAGGAAGGAGCGCTCCCGTTAGTGCAGCAGGATCAAATGATGTCGTCTCATACGAAGGCTGCAGCCCTCTCGTCGTAGGCATAAACCAGAGCTGAAGCAAACGTACCTCTTCCGTATCGGATGCATTATGCTCGGTGTGAATCATGCCGCTGCCCGCGGACATTCGCTGAATTCCCCCAAACGAGGTTACAGCTACATTGCCAAGATTGTCTTCATGACGAAGCTTGCCGTTCAGCACAATGGATACGATCTCCATGTCACTATGCGGATGTGCACCAAAACCACGCCCAGGTGCAATCACATCATCATTTGCTACCCGCATCGGCCCAAACGCTGTGTTCTCCGCGTCCTGATATTCTCCAAAGGAAAAGCTGTGACTGCCGCGCAGCCAGCCCCGGTCGAAGCTGGCACGGGCTTCAGATGGAATGATATTAATCATAAAGCACATCCTCCGTAATGTTCTTATTTTTTCTTAGTAGCATACTTATTCTCATTGTACCAAAAGTTTAGGCTTGGCGTCCAAAATAAAAAAACCTTCTCCTGCCAGAGCAGTTCACAAGTATAATTACCCGCAAACCAATCCAGCAGGAAAAGGCTTAAATAGCAGGCTTAGCCTGCTTTTTTATGAAATACATGCTCACAAACGGTGCGTCTTATGAACTTGCATTCTGAACCTTACCTTGTCTAGCTATCAACTGATCCACCGCGAGGAAGCGGCTGCCTGTGAATAGCAAGGTCAGGGAACCTGCCAGCGTCAGGTAGTCAAATTCAGTACCACCAACAAATGGCTGACCTACTTTGGCCGTAAACAGAACCCCTGCCATCAAGACAATAAACAAAGCAGCAAACACACGTGTTCCCAATCCAAGAATCATCGCGGCCCCGCCGGCCAGCTCAATAATGGCAACAACGGATGCGAGGAACCCAGGAATACCCATGCTCTCAAAAAAACCTACCGCACTGCTGATTCCACCTTCAAACTTGCTCCACCCATGCAATACAAAGATGAGCCCGATCATGATTCTTAAGAAGAACAAGCCAATCTCTACACTCCTGCTATTCATGTACATCTTCCTCCTCGACATTAAAGTGTGTCACATTCAATTTATCCGATCGACCAAACAAACAAAACTGACATCAACAAAAACACTGTCGCCGACATTAATATGGCGAACCACGGGAGAGCCAGCTCAACATCTTGTTCCGGATCGAGCAAACGAGAGATGCGCACATTCACCGACGTATCGGCAAACGAGGATTGCACAGCCATCTCCCTTACGCGCCATGGTTCCGGACAAGCGCGGATCAGCTTGAGCAAGGCACTGCCAATTCCCGCTGCATTTCCCGTACGTTCAATTGCTTCATTATCGGCTAAAATTTCGCGGACGATATGATATTGTTTTGAAGTATGCTTCAAAACAGGAATATACGGCATCATCATGGCAAACACCGACAGCAGCGTTGTCTTCAACGGATCACGGTGCCATAGATGATGTACTTCATGATACACAACAGCTGCTTCTTCTTCAGCATCGAGCATACCGAGCAACCCCGTCGAGAGAACAATGTAAGGCCTCCATAAACCAATCGTAAAAGCAATCGGTGACTGCTTGTCCACGACGATGAACCCCGGTTGTTGGAGATGGCGGTACTTGACCTCAAGTGCTCTGGACATTTCTTGGTTCTCGATCGCATGGAGCTTGCGTACAGCTGCTCGCGTCTTCATCATTCGATGCATGAACAGCCAGCCTGTTCCTCCAAAGGTTAGCACGACAAGCAGCATCAAAAAGTGGCCTACCGACAACCATCCCATACGGCTCATCCAGTGATTGCACAGCCAGAGCAGATTAAAGGGAATGTCCCAGCCAAACAGTTTGTACATGGCGTACATAAACATTTGAATGAACACAAGTAGCGGAATGCCAAACCCGACAGTAAACAACAGTTTCGAGCGGGCCTTCCACATATCAGTCGCTATCCTTTTTCCATTGTTTGATCTTCTGCTCCAGACGTTCAATCAACCCCGCATCGGCTTCATCCAGTGCATCCAGCATGTGGCTCACTGCAAGTGCACCGAATTCGTCTACCAGTTCATGCGACAGCTCCTTCGATTGGTCGTTCATAAACTCCTCCTTGCTCTGTACAGGGTGATACAGTGACGTCCGGCCCTTCTGTGTTTTGCGAAGCAGACCCTTGTCCACGAGCCGGTTCATAACCGTCATGACGGTATTAAAATTAACATCTTTATCTTGTTCAAGTGCTGTTTGCACCTCACGGATGCTGCTACCTGGACGCGCCCATAAGATATCCATAATCTTCGCTTCCAGCGGGCCAAAAAAACGATTCAGCCCACGCTCACCCACTTTAAAATTGTGTATTTTCATGTTCAGACACCCCTCACACTACCCATTGTAGTGCCATCAAACGAGAAGTCAACCTCTATGTCAGCTATTTATTGTAAATGATTTGTAAATTTGTTTTCCATTTCAGAATATCACTGGGATCATATATGAGAAGCCAGCTCGGCTGCAAAGACAGCAAAAAGACTGGACAGCCCTGCATTCTCTGCAGTCATGCCCAGCCTTATCCGTATTCATTTATTACCTACAAGCTTATGAAAAAATATTAATAATGTCTCTTATTTACGGTCTGCCGGATGGCATGTATGCCGAGATATCTACACCCAGTCCACGAGCCAGACGTCCGCCAAGCTGTCCATCAGCCTGGAAGAAGTGACATAATGCACGCATCTGCGTCTGGGCCGGAACACCTTTCAGGTCATTAATCAGATTATCAATCAGATTATTCTGTTCTTCGGCCGTGAAGGAACGGAACAATTCGCCTGCCTGCGTGTAATCATCGGTTTTCTCAATTTTCTCCCGTGTAACATGACCGTGCAGCGGCACCTGAGTATCCCGGTATGCCGGATCTTCCTGTGGACTGCTGGAGGAGCTGTTCGGCTCATAATTCACAGGGGAGGGATCCTGATTCACATTCATGAGTCCATCGCGCTGATGGTTGCGAACCGGTGCATACGGGCAGTTCACCGGAATCTGCAAATAGTTTGGTCCAAGGCGGTGACGCTGGGTATCCGGATAGGAGAACAGGCGTCCTTGCAGCAGTTTATCCTCAGATGGCTCAATCCCAGGCACCAATGCACTTGGCGAGAAAGCCGCCTGTTCGACTTCAGCGAAGAAGTTTTGCGGATTGCGATTCAGGGTCATGGTTCCTACCGTTTGAAACGGAATGATATCTTCCGGCCAGGTTTTGGTTGGATCAAGCGGATCAAATGAGAAATCATCCATCTGCTCCGGCTTCAGAAGCTGTACCTGCAGCTTCCACTGCGGATACTGGCCATTTTTGATATGGTCATACAGATCCCGGGTAGCGTGGTTGAAGTCCTGTCCTTGCACTTCAGACGCTTCCTGACGAGAGAAGCCGCGCACACCCTGTGCAGACTCCCACTTATACTTCACGTAGTGGATCTCGCCTTGCGCATTAATCCATTTGAAGGCGTGCACACCGAATCCATCCATCTCACGGTAACTCGCAGGCGTACCCAGATCAGAGAACAACCACGTCATCATATGTGTGGACTCAGGTGAAAGGGTCATGAAATCCCAGTACCGTGCAGGGTCTTGAATATTCGTATCTGGCGCAGGCTTCAGGGAATGCACCATATCCGGGAATTTCATCGCGTCACGGATGAAGAATACAGGCAGATGGTTACCGACAATATCATAGTTGCCTTCCCGCGTGTATAGCTTGACGGCAAACCCGCGTGGATCACGCGCAGTCTCTGGCGACCCCGTTCCGTGAATTACCGTGGAGAAACGGACCAGTACAGGTGTTTCCGTACCAGGCTCCTGGAGGAAATCCGCTTTGGTGAACTCTTTCATACTGTTCTCCAGGGTAAATACCCCATGAGCACCCGCGCCTCTGGCGTGCACGACCCGCTCCGGAATACGTTCACGGTCAAAATGGGCAATCTTCTCGATCAAATGATAATCTTCAAGTAGAGTCGGTCCTCTTCTGCCTGCTGTGCGGGAATTCTGGTTATCACCCACGGGTGCTCCCTGGTTCGTTGTCATATGTTCTGTCATCTCTGCATCCTCCTCATGATGGCCTCATGCCTGTGTATCTATTATTTAAATCATATTCGTCATTACTTTAAATATACATTTAGACTTGATCTAACTGTTAAAATGATTCTAACATGTCCCATAGAGAATCTGCATGAGTTTCGCATGAGGTTATCATGAGTATCCTGATCGTTTCATGAATGAAGGATGAACATCTGCTTATGTCATAAATAACTAGAAATAAAAAAAAGCGGACTAATCCGCCAGGCGGTAGCCCACTCCTCTTACTGTAACAATATATTGCGGGGAAGCTGCGTTATCTCCAAGCTTTTTGCGCAAGCTTTTGATATGAACATCAACTACATTGCTTCCACCCGTAAAATCAGTCTCCCAAATATCGCTGAGCATCTCCTCCCGGGAAATGACAGCTCCTTTGGCATCAATCAGCTTCAGCAGCAGATCGTATTCGGTCTTCGTCAAGTGAATCCGCTCATTGTCCCGCTGAACACTCATCCGCTCCCGATCCAGCCACAGGTCCTTGAAGCTGATCCGTTGCCCTTCCTCAGGCAAGAAGCCGCGCTTCGGCGTAACCGGACTATTGCCAATCATGCGCTGCACCCGGTACAGTGCTTCCTGCGGACGGGCTGGCCACACCAGCAGCTCTTCCTGAAGCATGGGTCCGCTTGCGCTGCCTATCATATTCTCGCCCACCAGATATAGGCAAGGTGCCATACGCTCTGCCTCCCGGTTCAAACGGCTGCTGATGCCAGCGAACGCATCAATCGTTCCAGCCACAGACAGATCATAGATCAACAGATCAAATACCAGCCGTTCATGAAGATCCGGTTCCCAACGATGAAACACCAATACATCGAAGCAGCTATCCGTCAACGCTTTGACCAGTTCATGAACCTGGCCTGGCATCGGACTGATCAGAATGACACGCCGTGTGACAGGACAAGCTTCCACAAAGGGAGCCGGATCAGTAAGAGCTGGCTTGACCCGCAGCGGCAAACGTCGATCAGACATCCTGATTTTTACTTGATCCGTTTGTTTTTGCATTCCCCGCAGACACCTCCAAAGACCACATGAGCGTGATCAATTGCATAACCGGTTTCCTCGGCCACCTGCTGCATCCACGCCGAAGGGACCTCTGTCATAACCTCATCCACTTTGCCACAGACTTCACACATAATATGCTGGTGGTCATCCATGCGAGCATCATATCGGCTGGCAGTCTCACCCAGCTTAAGCTCCCGGATCAATTCTTTGTCCGTTAAATAACGCAGCGAATTATATACGGTGCCATAGGCGAGATTATAGCCTTGTTCGACCAGACGGTTCATCACGTCTGCAGCAGTCGGATGGTCTTCCGAGTGGCGTACTACATCATATACGGCCTGTCTTTGTATCGTCAGATTTAGAGTTTTCACGGCAATTCTCCTTTATTAATCCATTCCAAAATATATACGATGACACAGCAATCCATCGATCGCTATGATTCCCAGAAACATTGAAACAAATTTTGATTTAGATTAAGTATAAATCTTAATGTATAATGAAGTCAATACGAGTCTATTACCAGAAAACTTATATTAATAATAGACCATTTCCAGCAATCGAATTGCACATTTGCTATAATATGGTTCGCTACTGTGCTCTTTTTCAGATAAAATATAGTAATGTGCGTTAAAGGAGGGCTGTTCATTGTTAAGCACGTTCTTTATTAATATCTGTGTCATGATCACATTCATGTACATATCCGGAATTATTGCCAAATACTATAACATTCGTGTCCCGTTCCCCTCATTACGTGTGCAGATGATCGGCGGCTTCCTGTTTGGTATCTATGGTACTGTGCTGATGAACTATTCCTTCCCTCTTAATGAAGATACTATTGTGGATCTGCGCCATCTTGCGATAGTTACAGCCGCAGTGTATCTGGGAGGTCTGGCATCGATCATCTCGGGACTTGTCATCTCCGTCCTGCGCATTGCAATGTTTGGTATGTCGTCTGCAGCGATTGATGCCGGATTCGTCATGACACTAATCGGTTTATCCGGTGTATATTTTGCCTATGCTTCCTGGTCGAGATTAACCAAAATCATAACGATGAACCTGCTGGGCATAACACTGATTTTTGTGATTCTGGTGCTGAATTCCAGCAGCATGAATTCATTAATGAAAGTATATCCGTTACAAATGACAATTTCTTTTGTCGGTGGGATCTTTATTTATTTTATCGCCGAATTTATTAATAAATCGAATGAGATGTTATTCCTACTGGAACGTAGAGCATCCACAGACCACCTCACCAATCTTAGCAATCGCCGTGAGTTTGAGAAATCCCTGGAACTGCAGCTGGAGCGTGCCCGGGAGAACAGACAGAAGCTTTCCCTGCTCGTCATTGATATCGACCGCTTCAAAAAAGTGAATGATACGTACGGTCACAGTGCTGGAGACGCTGTCCTGAAACAGCTGGGGCAATTACTTATCGAACATTCGCGATCAGCTGACATGGTCTCACGTAACGGTGGCGAGGAATTTGCAATCCTGCTGCTGGACTGTGGCAATCATCAAGCCCTGGCCATCGCAGAATCCATCCGCCAGTCTGTAGAAAAGTATCTCTTCGCTCTGCCAGATGGCACAACAATTCGTCTGACCATTTCTATCGGGGTAGCTGTCTTTCCGGATCATTGCGACGAGCAGGATGATGCTGACTTCTTCGAGCAGGCAGACCGTGCGTTATATGAAGCCAAAAATACCGGGAGAAATCGGGTCTGCGCCATTCCGAAGCGATCCAAGGTGCTTATTGGCAATCGTCTGCTCTAGCCTAAAACACAAAAAAGGATGTCCCGCAGTTAAGCCTAATGATGGCTGCGGGGCATCCTTTTTTACAATTTAGTTTGCATAGCTATGCCTTAAAAGGCTGCTAACCACTAAGACAGGATCTGCTCGATCTCTTCAATAATGGCTGAGTCCAGCTTCACACCTGAAGCAGCAGCATTCTCCTTCACCTGTTCCGGACGACTTGCCCCTACAAGTGCACTGGATACATTGTTTTGACGCAAAATCCATGCAAGTGCCAGCTGCCCAACCTTCAGATTCAGCTTGTCCGCTACTTCAATCAGCTGACGCACTTTTCCGATTTTCTCTGCATTGATCTTGCCTTCATCCCAGCCGAGCTTCGCCGCACGGGAGTTCTCCGGAAGATCTGAAGCCGAGGTGTACTTGCCGGTTAACAGGCCTTGTGCAAGTGGAGAATAGACAACTTGTCCGATTCCCTTGCGCTCACCCAGTGGAATAATCTCCTTCTCAATATAGCGGTCAAACATGTTATAGACCGGCTGATTGACCACGACATGATCGAGCAGCAGACGGTCAGCGGTACCCAGCGCTGCTTCCATCTGAGCAGCAGTCCATTGGCTTACGCCTACGTACAGCACTTTTCCTTGACGCACCAGGTCATCCAGTGCACGCAGCGTTTCTTCAATCGGTGTTTCCGTATGATAACGATGGCAATAGTAGATGTCCACATATTCCACGCCTAAGCGTTTCAAACTGGCATCACATTGCTCCTTAATATGTTTGCGGGATAAACCCTGGTCATTCGGACCGTCGCCCATTTTGCCGAACACTTTGGTTGCAAGAACATAGGAATCACGGGAATATGCTTTCAAAGTCTGCCCAAGCAGCTCTTCCGCCGCGCCGCGCTCGTATACGTTTGCTGTATCAAAAAAGTTAATGCCTTCGTCGAATGCGGTTTCAATTGACTTCACCGCATTTTCACGCTCCACATATCCTCCGTACGTCAGCCAGCTGCCCAAGCTGATCTCGCTTACTTTCAGTCCGCTTCCACCCAATCTGCGGTATTCCATTGAATGCACATCCTCCTCTAGATTAATGAGTATGATTCTTACTTTTCTATTGTAACGTAACCAGCGTGGATGAAAAGGGATTTAACAAAAGAAAACGGATAAATAAACAGAACCGATTCGAGGCATGCTCTTTCCGTATACAAAAAAAAGCGTACCTGATTAGGTACGCTGCTTATATTTTCTTATGCCCGGTGCAATGTCGCGCTCAGTGCGTTCAGCAAGTCCAACTGTCTAACCGGCTTGGTTAAGACAGCATTAACGTTCCCCGCCTCCTGAGGATCCATATGCATTCCGTAGGGGACCAGGATGATGATCGGCAGTTGGTTGGCCATTCCCTTTAATTCATGAATAAAATCCATGGCCTTGTCTGGCTCTAACCCCATGTCAATGACCGCAATTTCAGGCTCAAGTCCATCTTCCAACCATTGTTTTGCCTGGCCCGTGTCTGAGGTCATGTTCACATCCATCTCCCACCTGCGCATGAGGGAAGATACCCCCTGCAGAATATCAGGAGCTTTGACCAGCAGTACCGTTTTACCTTTCAGTCGCTCTTGGATGCCTGTAAGCTGTGGAAGTTCCCAGTGTTTCATCAAGGGCAGCCTGATCTGAAATTCCGTCTCCTCCTCAGCCAGGCTGGTCACCTCGATACGGCCATGCATGAGAATGGCGAGATTTTGGCTGACGGCCAAACCGAGGTTGGTGCCCACAAGCTTCTGAATGCTGACATTTCCGTCCAGTGTATTAAACGCCTGCAGCTTTTTGTCCGATGCCAGCATCCGGCCCGTATATTTGATGTGAAGCAGCAACGTACCAGCCTCATCCACATTCTGACCATCTACGACGGCCGTAACGAGCACGGAACCTGTACGCGTGGAATCAATGGCATATTTCAGCACATTTGCGAGCAGCTGACCGATCTTGACCTCATCTCCCACGAAGACCTGAGAGACATTCATCTCAAGGTTCAGTCCCAGCTCGATTCCTTTCTCCATCGCCAGCCCGGCATGCAAATACACAGTACTCTCAATAGTAGAAACCAGGTCAAAGGGATCATCATGAACTACCGTTCTACCTGTTTCATTAATATTAAAGTTCATTATATTATTCAGCAAAGACAGGAGGATGTTGCCACTGGTCTCGATCATGTCCACATATTCCACATGCTCTTCGGGCATATCCGGTGTACGCATCAGATCGGTTAAACCAAGAATGCCATTGAGCGGGTTGCGAATCTCATGACTCATGAGCGCAATCATCTGGGCCTTCGTCATCGCTTCCGATTCTGCACGTTCCTTCTCCATCTGCAGCTGCTGTTTCAGCTGCTCCGTATCATTCAGCTTTTGTTTCTGGATGAGCAGAGTATTCTCCAAGTCAACGACATATCCAAGGAATACAGCCATGGCGTTCAATGTCTTCATATCTGTCTCACTAATGACATAGTCCGGCTTGTCCATTAAACAAATCGTCCCAAAGGTTTCACCCGAACGCCGCATGATGGGTATGCCCACAAAAAAAACGGTTACCGAGCGCCTTGGTTACATCCATTGAGCAAGTCAGCGGATGTGCTGCAGTATCCGTTATGATCAGGTTTTCTTTTGTATTTCGCAGCACCAGACTGCAGTAGGAAGAATCAAATGGAAGTTCACTGCCACTGATAACCAGTTCCTCGTTTCGGTTAAAAGCTTCCAAAATGACATTGGTCGTCTCGTCATTGGTGGCAACAAAGATCGTATTGACCTCCAATACCCCGCTTAACACGTCCACGATGTGGGACGCTGCTTCCTGTACATTTTCATAAAAGCCTCTCGTAATCCCTGCCGTTCCCATGATCCACCCCTCAAATCTTAGCTGTATTTCTACATCTCTATCTCAAAATGAATCTGTCCTGTATATGAGGGTCAAATTTCTTAAGTTAACTGTCACAACATGTACATATATGTTTACCACCATAGAAGCTCAAGAGAATCATAGTGTATGAAATCCAAGCTTATCCCGAGTACAGCGTAAATAGGAATTATACTCTTCCCAGTTCACTTTGAAAACCTTTATCCACTCCACCCGCAGCAGTTCCTGCCTGTAGAAGGTTACAGTGTGAGAATGATCACACCCAAAAATCCACATATAGTTTATAAATGGATAATGCAAGTCTACATATAGTGTTTAAATGAAATGACCGATATTATAAATCAATATTTGGGAGGAATCTCACATGAACCTGCTTGAGTATGCCACTCCACCGGCATCCGATCTATTATCCGACCTGGGAAGACGAATTATTGGCGCAGAAGACGCAGACACACTGAGGGAGAACGCCAACCTCAATGGTGATTCGTTCAGCGGCAAAATGAGCAGGCTCGGCTCGGAGACCGCCAAGTGGCATGCTCTTCGTCATGTACTGCCGGAAGAGCTTGCTGCATCTGTAGAGAATGGAGATCTCTACGTTCATGATCTGGATCAGTATGCGCTTGGAACAACCAATTGCATCTTTATCCCGTTCGATCGACTGCTGGCCTCCGGCTTCAATACGGGTAACGGCTCCGTACGTACCCCGCAGACCATCATGTCGGCAATGGCGCTCGTCGCCATCATCTTTCAATCACAGCAAAACAGTCAGTACGGCGGAGTATCTGCCAACAAAATCGACTGGGATCTGGCTCCTTATGTACAGCGCTCCTTCCGCAAACATTATCGCAAAGGACAGCGTTTGCTTGGAGAGCACACGCAGATCGACGACGAGCATCTGCACCTGGACAGTCCAGTGGCACGGGAAGCATGCCCGCGTGCTTTTGCTTTTGCCTGTGAGGAAACAGAACTGGAGACCGGACAGGCTGCCGAATCATTGATTCACAATCTGAATACCATGAGCAGCCGGGCAGGTGGACAGATTCCTTTTACCTCGCTGAACTATGGACTATGCACCTCAGCCGAAGGCAGGCTTGTATCCCGTTCCCTGCTGGAAGCAACCATCCGCGGCCTTGGCGGCGGGGAAACGCCCGTGTTTCCACAGCATATCTTCCAGTGCAAGCAGGGAATTAACCAGGCTCAAGGGGAACCCAACTACGACTTGTTCCGACTAGCCGTGACCTGCTCTTCCCGGCGCATGTATCCGAACTTTGTCAACGTGGATGCCTCATTCAACCTGCCTTACTATCGTCCTGAAGATCCGGATACCATCATCGCCACCATGGGATGCCGTACACGTACGCTGGCAGACCGCTTCGGACGCAATCGGCAGAGCGGTAAAGGCAACCTTTCGTTCAACACCATCAATCTGGTCAAACTCGGCATTCGCTATGGCATCTGTCAGGGTGCACGGGCCGTCGCCGACCGTACGGGATTCTATGCAGCACTGGAAAAGGTCATGGACCGTGCGGCCTCCGGACTGCTGCACCGCTATCGTATCCAAACGGCACAGCCTGCCAAAGCATCTGATTTCATGATGCGGGAAGGAGTGTGGGAAGGCGGTGAGCAGCTCGCACCAGATGAACCGGTAGCCGAACTGTTGAAGCATGGCACCTTGTCCATTGGTTTTATCGGGCTTGCCGAATGCATGACCGCACTGTATGGCCGGCACCATGGACAGGACCCCCATATCCACCGTGAGGCGTTGAATGTTATCCGCACCATGCGTGAATTCTGTGACCGCATGAGTGAACTGCATAACCTGAATGTTACGCTCTTTGCCACGCCTGCCGAAGGGTTATCCGGCAAGTTCACCAAGATTGACCGCGAGCGATATGGACTCATTGCTGGAGTCAATGACCGGGAATACTATACAAATTCATTTCACATTCCGGTCTATTACACCCTGCCAGCTTACCGCAAAATTGAACTGGAGGCTCCCTTCCATACGCTATGTAATGCCGGAGCCATTTCCTATGTTGAACTGGATGGAAATGTACGGGCCAATACCAGCGCCTTTCAGCGTATTGTTCAATATGCACTCGCCCAGGATATTGGATATTTCTCCATTAATCACCCGATAGACCGCTGTCCAGCATGCGGATATGAAGGTGCCATTGGTGATGTATGTCCTGGGTGTGAGGCACACGAGGACCACGTGCACTTTCAGCGACTGCGCCGGGTCACCGGTTATCTTACCGGCGACTACAAGGTACGCTTCAATTCCGCGAAACAGGCCGAGGTGCGGGATCGGATGAAACATAAGTGAATCTGTACGGTTATATTCCCGAGTCTGTAAATGAAGGACCTGGTCTGCGAGCGGTCATCTTTATCAGCGGGTGCCGTCATGCCTGCCCAGGGTGCTTCAGTCCGGATTCATGGAGCTTCCGGGCAGGAGAACATTTCACCGCAGAGCGACAGCTGCAGATTTTGCATGAGTTAACAGCCCATCCCCTGCTGGATGGGATAACATTATGCGGGGGTGATCCCTTTTTCTCAGCAGAGGAATGCATCCCTTGGGTTCGCCGTTTCCGCGATGCATGCCCTGATCGGACCGTTTGGGCCTATACGGGATTCACCTATGAAGAGCTTGTCACTGATCCTATACGGGCTGAACTGGCCTGGCTGTGTGATGTCATTGTAGATGGCCCCTACGTGGCTGCCGAACGGGATATATCCTTACCCTTTCGGGGCAGCCGCAATCAGCGCTTGGTGGATGTGCAGGCGACGTTAAGAGATCAACAAATTGTTACAGTAGACCTTGAGTCGTTATAGCATGATCCCAATCGATATTCTCATTGAAAATACGCAGAGGATGAATTGCGTGTATTTTCGATGGGAATTTTTTTATTTTTAACTACTCACTTCTTTATTGCATGTCGATATAATATATAGGTGGTTACTAAAATAAACTTTAGCACTTTTATACATTAAACATTTTAGGAGGAAATTACCTAACTATGGATATTATTCAAGCACTCATTACATGTATGCCGTTTTTCCGTGATACCATACGCCAGGATGTAACCCTTTCCATTATCGATCGGGAGAAGTTCCTGTACTTTTCTGCAGGAGAGTCCTTAAAACAATTGGAATTCAAAGCGGGAGATCCTTTGCTTGAACCCAATCGTAATTTTGCCGATCTGAAAGGCACGACGGAGAAGCAGTTCGATCATTATCCCAAGGAGTTATTCGGTGTTCCATTTGATGTATCGTACCTGCCGATCAAAAACGAACAGGGTGAGGTCATCGCCATATTCAATCTGCTCTACAGCATGGACGACCAGGCTCAGTTACAACAGCTCATGGAAGCGACGGAGCATCTGACCAATCAGCTTATTGATAGCGTGCAGCATGTGGCTGCACATTCCGAGGAGCTGAGCGCCACAACTGAGGAAATTCGGAATAACTCCAAACAAGCTGTACAGAAATCAGGAAACGTAACTCAGGTTGCGAGCTTCATCCGGGAAATCTCCGAACAAACCAACCTGCTCGGTTTAAATGCTGCCATTGAAGCTGCCCGTGTAGGTGATGCAGGAGCCGGATTCGGCGTCGTTGCGAAAGAAATCCGCAAACTGTCGGTAGATACCAAGCAAGCCACCACCCAAATTGAAGAATCCCTTCTCGCTGTCCGGCAATCCATTCAAATGATGGAAAATGAGCTTGGAGAGATTACCGCCAGCTCGCAGGAACAGGCGGAACTCGTCAACAATTTCATGAGTACCATTGAACAGCTGAATGAAACCAGCCAGCAGCTGAAACAATTCGTGAACAAACTGATTACGTTTGACGGCAAATAATATACATATCGATACTCAAGTGGAAAAGCCCCCGAATCTGATTCGGAGGCTTTCTTCTATTCAATTATTTAGTATGCGGCAAGCTCATTCTATCCGCTTTGTTTAGCGAATCTCAAAATGGCTTATGCGTACACCCGCAGACAATATAATATAGATGTCCCTTTGGCCTGCTGCACCTTGAAGATCGGCTTTCACCGTAGACCATTGCTGTGCACCACTTTGTGCGATGTCGACACGTCCTGCCAGTGTTCCGTCTGCTGCGTCCAGACGAACTTCCAGTGCTGCACCTGGTTGTTCTGACGATACACGTGCTTCAATGACTGCTGCTTGATCCCCTAGATCGGCATCTTTGAAAGCAATCCATCCGTGCTCCCCCGTCACGCGGACAGAAGTTCCACCTTCCTTGCTCTCATCCAGATCCACACCAAAGTAAGCATCATAATTCTCAGCACGGGTCACCACGCTCAGATTACGGGCAGGGATTGTTTCGCCATCGACCGTCAGATCAGCAACAAGCTGAATATCGGATGACGATTTGCCGACCATGATGGAATACGTTCCTGCTTCAACCACATAACGATCACGGGTGACATCCCAGATGGCCAGTTCCTGTACTGGCAAGCTGAAGCTCACTTTTACGGTTGCGCCAGCTTCAACATGGAGACGACGGAATCCTTTTAACGTTTTGAGTGGACGTTTCACACGGGATTTGCCGGCGCGTACATACAACTGGACGACTTCATCACTGGCAATGGTTCCGGTGTTGGTTACGTCGACGGTTACTTTGACCGTTCCTTCGGGTCCCGCTTGGTCGGGATTCAACTCCAGGTTGCTGTATTTGAACGCAGCATACGTTAATCCATGTCCGAATGGATACAGTACATTGCCTTCAAAATACTGATACGTACGTCCGGATTGAATGATGTCATAGTCCTTGATATCCGTTAACTGATCTGCGGATTGCACCCACGTCATGTTCAAACGGCCTGCTGGTGCGTAATCTCCGTAGAGCACGTCGGCGACAGCCGTACCCAGTTCCTGTCCTGCATGGGAAGTGTACAGTACAGCCGGGATGTTCTCTTGAACCCAATTGGATGTGAACGGGTAACTGCCCACAATAACCACAACGGTATTCGGATTGGCCGCATATACAGCTTCAACCAGACGTTGCTGGGATTCAGCCAGATCCAGGCTTGGACGGTCAATCTCTTCCTTCCCGTTCACAAGCGGATTGTTCCCGACAAATACAATGGCCGTTTCTGCTTCTTTCGCAGCGGCTACAGCTTCATCCAGCCCGTTCACAACGATGTCCTTCTTAAACGTCTCGGTTGCACCAAAAGACTTCAGCTCTTCTGACACGGCAAATGCGTCGTTTCCGCCATTTGGCGCGGTTACCGTTTTGCCATTCCATGTTGTCAGACCGACACTACCATCTTCCTGCGGAAGCAAGTGGAATACTTCCTTCACGAACCAGCCGTACACTTCATCTGCTGAAGCCGTTACCGTTTCTTCATCCGTGGTCAGATATTTGCCATTGCTTTCTGCCTGCAGCGTGAGACTTCCGAAGCCCCAATCCGTCAGCGTGAACGTCTCTGCTTCTCCCGATGCAATAAGCGGTGACTTCTCGCCTTCAGCCAGTCCGATTGCTTTTCCATTCGCTACCGAAGTCAATGTAATTCGGTCATTTCCATCCTTGAACACAACCTTATCGCTGCCTACCTTGCCGCTGATTGCCTCAAGCGGAGATACGCTGTAAGGCATGGTGCCAGCATACCAGTCACGGTAAACAGTGCCGCCCAGCTGACCAATGACAGCCACTTTGCCTGATTTGGTTTTATTCAGCGGCAGGGTGCCTTTAGCGTTTTTGAGCAATACAACCTGTTCTCTTGCTGCTCTTAGCGACAGGGCCTTCGCCTTCTCTGTCATCATCGCTTCTTCGCCAATGGACGCATACGGATTGCCTTCAGCCGGATCGAACTCACCCAGACGGAAACGTACACGGAATGTATTGAACAATGCCTGGTCGATATCTTCCATTGTTAGCGTTCCTTGTTCCAACCCTTCGCGAAGGGCTTGCTTGGACAGATCCGCATCATCGGTAATGCTGTCGATTCCCGCTTTGACGGACTCCACCGTGCCCGGTGTATGAGAATCATAGTACTTATGATCGTTCTTGATCCCCATCACATCACCTGCATCGCTGACGATGAAACCATCCATGCCCCACTCGCCTTTGACAATTTCGTTCACAAAAGGATGAAGCAGTGCCGGCGTACCGTTAATGGAGTTATACGCGGTCATCATTGACTGCGCTCCGCCTTCCTTGAACGGTTTCTCGAATGCCTTCAGATAATATTCACGCATATTGCGTGGATCAATGCTCGATGAGCCGCTTCCGCGATCCACTTCATTATTATTCGCAAGGAAGTGCTTGAGCGTTGCAACAGCCTTGTAATATTTCGGATGATCTCCCTGAATCCCCTTGACCAGTGCAGTGGTAAGTTCGGCAGTCAGTTCCGGATCTTCGCCATAAGCCTC
Organism: Paenibacillus sp. P13VS; assembly: GCF_015143645.1. Classification (NCBI taxonomy): domain Bacteria; kingdom Bacillati; phylum Bacillota; class Bacilli; order Caryophanales; family Paenibacillaceae; genus Paenibacillus; species Paenibacillus sp. P13VS. Next base: position 325,695 of record NZ_WYEV01000005.1, read on the forward strand.
TTCATTGCGGCCCCAACGCGGGTCACGTTCCATATCAACTGTAGGTGCCCACAGGGTAAGACCATTCACAGCCGGATTGCGTTTGTAGAACACGCGCGCCTCGTCCCCGATGACAGAACCGATTTCTTTCATAAGTTCCGCATCCCATGTGCAAGCCAGTCCAACAGGCTGCGGGAAGGATGTAGCTTCACCAAGCCAGGCCAGGCCATGGGCGGCTTCTGTTCCGTGTTTATAAGCAGCAATACCCAGGCGTTCTACCGCTGGCTGGTATTGCAGCATGGATTCGATTTTTTCATCTTCCGTCAGACGGGATACCAGGTCCTTAACCCTTGCGTCCAGTTCGAGCGTTGTATCCTGAAATGGATATTTGGTTTGATTCGTCATGGGTTGAAATCTCCTTTATACTTCATATCGTTTATCGGCTAATGATAGCGAATACATATAATGTAATGAACACGGTGCACTTTGATAAATCTACGACTCGTTTTATATAGGTAAAAACGTTGTTAAATCAACATTTAAACATCTGTATACATTACCCTGGTACATTTACTAAAACGGTTTCGATAACCCTATCATAATGCATGTCAGGCAAAAATAACAGGGGTCCTCTTCAGGAAAATGTGAACAATGATTTGTAAAGTCTCAGCCACCTCGTTTTATTCTGACATAGTGTGGCAATCATGGTTAGGAGTACATCAACTTCGCGCTTGCATGGGATACGAACCATTTCATTTTTGACCTGAAGAAAGATCAAGGAGGACAACCGAATGAGCAACAATCAACAGCCCCCGGCGGGCCTGCCCCCCATACCGGAATCGATCTGGAGGGCTACTCATGAATTTGACGCCTATCCGAAGCTTACTGAAGATATCAGTGCAGATGTAGCCATTATTGGTGCAGGGATTGCTGGCATCACAACAGCCTATCTGCTTGCCCAAAGTGGAATGCGTGTGGTGGTGCTGGAAGCCGGGAAAGTACTGGATGGTACAACCGGACATACAACAGCCAAGGTTTCTGCACAGCATGGGGTCATTTTCGATGAACTGCTTCACCACTTCGGACAGGAACAGGCGCGCATGTATTATGAAGGCAATGCGGAGGCCGCCAACTGGATGCGCAATCTCGTGAAAGAGAAACAGATCGATTGCCAGTGGGCAGAGGAAGATGCCTACGTGTACATTCAATCCGAAGATAATCTGAAAAAGCTGGAGATTGAGCTCACCGCTTACGGCAAGCTGAACATTCCAGGTCAGTGGGTCGATCCGCTTCCGATTCAAGTTCCATCGAGAGCAGGCATTAAGATGCCAGGTCAAGCTCGCTTTGACCCTCTCGCCTATTTACACCATTTGCTTGATTCTGCCGTTAAGCAGGGAGTTCAGATCTATGAGCATACGACAGTCACTGATGTGGAAGAAGATGCTTCACTTCATGTACGTACTTATGGTAATGGCCCATCCGTGACAGCAGAACATGTGGTTGTAGCCTCCCACTTTCCGGTGTATGACCCTGGTTTTTATTTCACAAGGTTACACGCCGAGCGCTCTTATGCGGTTGCCGTAGAACCTCAAAAGCCTTATGCCGGCGGCATGTACATCTCGGATGATGAGCCAGCCCGTTCCCTTCGCAAGGTGCTCCATGAAGGGAAGGAGCTCATTCTCTTCGGCGGGGAAAACCATAAAACCGGACAAGGAATCTGCACCTATGGTCATTATGAACGCCTCGAGCGGTTCGCAGAGGAAACGTACGGCATCCGCAGCATTCCATTCCGCTGGTCCGCCCAGGATCTGATATCCATTGATAAAGTGCCTTATATAGGACCGATTACCGGAAGGCATGAACGAGTTTATGTCGCTACCGGATTCGCCAAGTGGGGCATGACCACTGGTACGATGGCTGGACATATTCTGGCAGATCGTATCACCGGTCGTGACAATCCCCATGCCGCTGTCTTCGATCCAGCCAGATTCAAGACCGATCCCGGTATGAAAAACTTTATCATCGAAAACGCGAATGTAGCGAAAGAGCTGATCTCCGGAAAAGTAGGCATCGTTCACAAGAACGTCAGCGAGATCGGCAATGACGAAGGTGCCGTTGTTCGTCATAACGGCAAACGTGCCGGTGCTTACAAGGACACCAGCGGCAAACTGTTTTTGGTCGATACAACCTGCACGCATCTGGGTTGCGAAGTGGAATGGAATGAAGGGGAACGCTCGTGGGATTGCCCTTGCCACGGTTCCCGCTTCGATTTTGCCGGCAAAGTCATTGAAGGACCGGCTGTCAAAGATCTTAAAGTGCTTGAAGCCACAGAATAAACAGAGTAGATTCAGTTTCCAGACCCGGGTAGGATTCCGTCTTCGGACGGAGGCATCCTACCCGGGTTTTACGTATGCTGTTCTTATGGGAAGTCAATCGAAGTTTACACGAGCATCGGGTGTCTGTTCTTGAGCACAACCATGACACGGAACTATTTTTAAATCACTACCTTGCAATATACAGTACTGAATGCTATTATGATTTCACAACTACTGATCAATACACACTAGTGATTGAAGAAGGATTAAGGAGGAACCTGTGTGAACGTGAATATCCAGTTCAAAAAGGGAGTACTGGAGCTATGCGTCCTGGTGCTGATTAACCGCCAGGATCGGTATGGCTACGAACTGGCTCAGGCGGTTTCCAAACATATTGAAGTTGCCGAGGGTGCACTGTACCCCTTACTTCGCAGACTTGTTCAAGACGGGTACTGCACCACCTATTTGCAGGAATCAAGCGAGGGTCCGCCCCGTAAATATTACAAGCTGTCGGACACAGGTCGTGACTACATGCAGGCACTGACTACGGAATGGAATGAATTTGTGGGCAACGTCGCAAATCTGATTGAGGAAGGAACCGATCATGAATAGACAACAATTTATGCAGGCCATGGAAATCCATCTGCGGCCGATGGAGCCTCAAGAACGGGCGGAGCTGCTCGCTGACTATGATCAGCACTTCGAGCTCGGGCTTCAGGAAGGAAGAACTGAAGAGGAGATCGCCCGCGAGTTAGGCCATCCGGAAGAGATTGCGCGGGAAGCACTCGGTGAGCGCTATGACGTGAACACGCCGGGTTCCGATCCCTTCTACGCTCCGACTTATGGTGAAATGCGGCCGCCGAAGAACAGCAACCGGGCTGCTCGCAACTTTTTTACAGGGATTGGCCTGATTTTTCTGAATTTGATTCTGGGCATTCCTCTGGGGTTAACCCTCTGGTCGCTATGGCTCGCCATTGCCAGTATGTCCTTGCTGGTATTGGCCCCGGTCGCAGCTGCGGTGGACTTCCTGTTCCTCAGTCCTTTTGATAAGGCAGAGCTGTTTGTAGCTATTGGTGCATTTGGTGTTGGGATTCTGTTCTTCTTGGCCGCACAGCGAGTTTTCAAGGGCTTCAAGGCCGTCACGCTGCAATACATTAGATGGAATAGTAAAACGATGAAAGGAGACGTTTCCGCATGAGTACAAAAAAGTGGTTGGCTTTGGCTGTCATCTGTATCGGAATAGGTTTGCTCGGCACGTCCATATATGGAGTTCAGTTCGGAGATGATCGGGAAGCTTACTCCAAACGATGGGATTTCAAAAATGATGAGTTGCAAAATGTAATTATGGATGCCAATTTTAGCGCGGATATCGAATTCGTGGTCAGCCCGGATTCCAATGGTTATATTGAGGTAGACGGTAAATGGGACCCGGTTGTCATCCAAAGTTTCGAACAGGCCACGTTATCTGGCGGCACGTTCAAGCTGGCTCAGACAAAACGTGAGCGAATACAGTTTTTCACCCTGTATTGGAGTGATCGGGATTCCAAAATCACCGTAGCTCTGCCTGAAGGCCACCAATTAAATGAGGTTAAACTCGATTCGTCCTCAAGCGACTGGAAGTTGGCCGGTTTACATGCCAATCTGCTTGAGCTCAACAATACCTCGGGATCCATTCGGCTGGAAGATATATCGGCCCCGCGTATTGATCTGGATCTCACTTCAGGGGACATCAAGGCTTCCACTATCGATGGTGACATGACTGTAACGCAAACCTCCGGAAGCTTCACTGCAGATCAGTTAGATGGTAATGTGAACAGTGAAATAACATCAGGAGATGTAGAAATCACACAGTTAAACGGAGCAGCCAATATCCGCTTCACTTCGGGAAGTGTTCATATCGAACAGACCCATTCTGCAGCGGTGGATGTATCGGGACAATCAGGAGACGTCTTCATTCAAGCTGCACCCGATTTTGAAGGAGTCTACGACGCTCGTGCCACTTCCGGAGATGTAAATGTACCGGAATCTCTGATGAACAGCAAGGAAGTCATCAAGGCCCGTACCACCTCTGGCAGCATCCGTATCACCAAGTAGTGATGAAGCAAATATGAGAACTGTGGGTAATATAGTATAATCAACTGCCATTCCAACTTATAAGGAGGAATTACCCACATGGAACTTAAAAATAAAACGGCTGTCATTACAGGAGCCGGTAAAGGTATTGGCCGCGCCATTGCCGAAGCACTTGCCAAGGAAGGTGTGCATCTCGGCTTGATTGCACGTACGGCTTCCGATCTGGAGGCCCTTCAGCTAACGTTAAGCGAGGCATATGGCATTAAGGTCACAAGTGCTGTAGCTGACATTTCTGATCGTACACAGGCTGAAGCAGCAGTAGCAGCAATAGAAATGGAACTAGGCGCGGTTGACATTCTCATCAACAATGCAGGTATTGCCAGCTTCGGTACCTTGCTCGACATGGAGCCTGAAGAATGGGAGCGTATCCTGCATGTTAACGTTATGGGTACATACTATGTGACTCGTGCCGTCCTGCCGAGCATGATCAAGGAAAGCAGCGGCAGTATAATCAACATTGCTTCCACAGCGGGTGAACGTGGATTTGCTACAGGATCAGCATACTGTGCATCCAAGTTCGCGCTGCTGGGGATGACCGAATCCCTGATGCAGGAAGTGCGCAAATCCAACATTCGTGTAACGGCGTTAACCCCAAGCACAGTTAATACAGAGCTTGCTACCAATGCCGGATTGAAAATCGGAGACGAGGATCGCATGATGCAAGCGGAAGATGTAGCCGAGCTGGCTCTGGCGACACTTAAGCTCTCCGATCGTGTATTTGTCAAAGCTGCTGGAATCTGGACAACCAATCCGCAGTAAACAGCAGAAATGAATTTGGCCGCCCGGAAACCTCCTGGCGGTCTATTTTCATTTTACCTAAGAGATGCTGCCGCGCCTCTATTTGTCCCACAAACGGTCCAGATCCAGCTCTTTGGACACGGCGATTAACACAACTGCTGTCTCATCTCCAATGTTCGTTACCTCATGGGGAACGATGGCATTCCAGCTAAACGAATCCCCCACTTCCAATATCTCAACGTCCTCACACTGTGCTGCACGAATTCTGCCCTGGAGGACCAGGTGACTCTCTTCCCCTGCATGCTTGTTGACCCCTGTGGAAACACCCGGTGGCAGTTCTACAATCGACATGCGCATGGCCCCTTTTGCCGTCAGATGCTGTACCTTGATCGAACCGCTGCCCGCAGTCGTTTCCTGCCGCTCATCCTTGCGCACCACATTCATCCGCTGTTCTGGTGTAAGCAGCAGGTAAGGCAGGGGAACCTCCAGATAATCCGCGATACTTTCAAGTGTAGCAATGGAAGGGGATGTCTTGTTATTTTCGACGTTGCTGATAAAGCCCTTTGACAACCCCGTCCCCTCGCACATTTGCATAATCGTAATCTGTTTTTGCTTCCTAATCGTACGAATGGCCAAACCGATATCCATACTGCTTCTCCTACCCTTCTCTTGCTAAATCTTCAGTCTGTCGCACGGGGAGACTCGTAATAAATGATCCGATTGCCAAACGGATCTGTCACGGTCATTTCCCTTAATCCCCAAGGCGTATCCGTAATTCCCGGCCTGGACTGTTTGTATTTTTTCTGATTAAGCCTGCCACAGAGTGCACCCAGATCCTTCATTTCTATTCGCAGCGCAGCTCCCGGCGTACAATCGCCGTGATGCTCGGACAGGTGAAGAACAATGGAATCAAGCGATATCTGCATATATAAAGGCATCCCCTTTTCAAATCGATGCTCCCAATCTACGACAAACTCCAAATAGTCAACGTAAAACTCTTTGGCCTTATCCTCATCAAATATTCTCAAAATAGGCACGATTCCTTGCAGCATCCTGATCACATCCTCGGGATTAATATGAACATCACAATCAGCAGCGTTATTTCAGTATTTAATAAGATATTCTAATACGTAACATATTTTCATAATACAAAAAAAATATTGACCCTACAATGGATCCATGATAAATTTTGTTTATAAATAAGAATATTTATTTCATATTGGTGAACTATTGTTATATAACTTTCTTCAGGCGGTGATTTCAATGAATACCTCATTTACTTATGAAGTTCGATTGCCTACGAATTACAATACAGATCAGCCATATCCCGTTATTTTCGCCCTCCATGGCATGGGTTCGGACGAGCAGGATATGCTTCGTCTAATGGAACCCCTGCAGTCCGATTTTATTATCGTAGCTGTTCGGGGACCCCTTGTTCAGGGCAGCGGTTATGCCTATTTTCAAATTAAAAGCATTGGTAATCCGGTTCGTGAGCTGTTTGACGCTTCGGTTCAGGGCTTGCAGCAGCTGATCGGGGATTTGTCCTCTGAATATGCCATCGATCCAGCTCGACGTTATATTGCGGGATTCAGTCAGGGTGCCATTATGGCGATGACGCTCTCCTTGATCATGGGTGATGCTATCAAAGGAATCGTAGCCATGAGCGGATACATTCCGCAATTTGTAAAAGACGAATATCCCGTAGAGCCTGGAGCTTCGTTATCCGTATTTATCTCCCATGGAGACCAGGATCACATGTTTCCCCTGCAGTTGGGTGAAGACAATGCGAATTATTTCCGTAAACATGCTCGCAATGTAACTTACGTTCCTTATTCTGGTGGACATCACGTCACCGCAGAGCTTTATGATCAATTCCAATTATGGCTTCGCAGCGACGCTGAACTGGCTGCCAACAATACGAAAGGACTGAATGCATAATGATGCCATCCTTCTTTATCGCACATGGTGCGCCTTCACTTGCACTGGAGGAGAATGTTTATACCGAATTCCTGCAAAAACTCGGACAGGATCTGCCGAAACCCCGAGCTATCGTCTTATTCTCCGCCCATTGGGAGTCTGCAACTCAGCTTGTATCCTCTACGGCTCAATATGAGACAATCTATGACTTTGGCGGTTTCCAGCCGGAACTGTATCAGATCAAATATCCGGCTCATGGGCACGCTGAGACTACTGCAAATGTTCTTCGTCTGCTTAAAGAAGCTGGCATTCCCGCTGAGGCTGATTCCGTGCGCGGGCTGGATCACGGTGCCTGGGTTGTTCTTCGCTTGCTCTACCCGGATGCAGATGTCCCGGTCATTGCACTTTCCGTGAATCGCTACTTGACGAATGAGCAGCAGTATCAGATCGGTCAAGCACTTGCTGCACTTCGCGAACAGGATATCCTTGTGATTGGCAGCGGCGGCACAGTCCACAATTTGCGGCAGCTGAACTGGGAAAGTAACGGCGTGGACTCCTGGGCCCTGGAGTTTGACCAATGGCTGGAGGACAAGCTTGTCCAGTGGGATACGGAAGCCCTCTTCGCATATGACAAGGCAGCACCATCCGCTCGTGCTGCAGTCCCTACACCAGAGCATTTTGTACCCCTGCTGCTGGCTATGGGAGCTGGCGATCAGACCAAGAAGGCATCCCTGTTATTCAAAGCATATCAATACGGCAATCTAAGCTTGTCCTGCTGGAAGTTTGAATAAATTTAAGCAGCAATAGTCATTGCTGACGCAGGGATACATCAATCGGCACTCCATAGGAGTGCCTTTTTTCATGCCCTTTATTTGGATCAAATATCTATGGTTCCTCCTTATTCAAGCTCTTCAAATTGGTCCATATTATATTATGACCTTTTTTGCATAATGCTGGGATATGTAAAGCGGGTTATAATAACATTTAGTGGTAATGCACAAGATGTAACTAAGAATCTTAAATTTTACACCTATCAAATCTTCTGGGAGGAACAATCAACGTGGCTGATCAAGCAAAGTCAGAGAGCTTTATGTCTCTCGTCAAAAAGGGGAATACGTCCTCGGCTGTAGCTATGGCAGGTAATGCCGTACTTGCATTGTGCAAAGGAGGAGCCTTTCTATTCAGTGGCAGTGGGGCCATGTTTGCCTCAGCCATGCACTCGCTCGCCGATGCCATCAATCAGGGGTTCGTCTTTGTCGGAAGTGTATTATCCGAGAAAAAACCGACACGCCGCTTCCCGACCGGTTTTGGACGGGTCATCAACATCTTCTGTATGATTGCCGTTATCGTGGTCACAATTATGGCCTACGAAACCATTCATGAGGGGATTCACCTCCTGAAGCACCCTGCGGGTCATTCCGGCGGCCTCTGGATTAACATTGCTGTACTTGTGCTGAACATTGTAATTGACGGTGCCATCCTGATTAAAGCGATGAAGGAGATCCTTGTGGAAGCACGAGCGCCGAAAGCATCCGGATTCTCTCTCGTTCCGGCAGCGATCAAAAATGTAGGACGCGCTGCACCGCCGACACGCCTTGTGTTCTACGAAGATGTAGTTGCTGTACTCGGAGCAACACTTGCCCTCGTCTCTGTCGTTGTTATTGCATTGACCAATTTCGCATTGCTGGATGGCATTGTGACTACCCTGATTGGCTGTCTGATGATTGCCGTAGCCTTCCGCGTCGGATATGACAATATGATTGGACTGATTGGTGTGGCTGCACCACAGGATATCGAGGACAAGGTGTCCCAAACGATCTTGGCAGACTCCCACGTGGCCGATATCCAGATGATGCGTATTATCCAGGAAGGCCGCTATTATCATGTTGAAGGACTGATTGAGCTGACCAAAGGCCTGTCCCTGGCCGATGCCGATGATATCAAGTTCCGTATTCAGGAGAAATTGATGACGAATCCGGATATCGCCGATGCGGCCATTTCCATTATCGAAGATGATGGTGTGAACAGCTGGGGCAAGAAACATTCGGATGTTGTAAAATAACGTCTTTTTTATGATATAGCCAAAGCGAGCAAGCCCACTCTCCGGAGTGGGCTTGCTGCATGTTCAACGAATAATCTTCCACCGTTGTCTCTGGATACAGGACTTCAAATGGAATAGTAGCATTAGTGCCTATTGTCCGGCTTGGGTTTGCAGGTTGTTACCTTATCATCTCTTTCCCTGTTTGGCCCCCATTTCCTCGATTTTCCCCAGCCATTTCAGCCGGAATGCTTCGGTAGATCCCTTGATCGGGCTGATCTCCGTAACCCGTACCGGCGATACACCAGAGAATTTCAATATATTTGAACTCATGACCCGGTGCCCGGCTTGTCTGTAGATCAAACGGTAATACCAGCGGGGTGTATCCATCGTCACGATGAGCTGCGCGGACTTTCCCTTTAACAATTTGTCCCACAGAGGCGAGCCTTCCCGGTATCTCATGGCAAACCCCGGCAGGAATACCCGGTCGAAAAACCCTTTCAGAACAGCTGGCATCGTCCCCCACCACAACGGATACACAAACACCAAATGATCAGCTTGACGGATCAATTCCTGGGCTTTGACCAGATCCTCCTCAAGTTCTGTCCGCTTACGATAACCGTATCTAAGGTTGGGATTAAACTCCATTTGGCTCAAATCAAGCAAATTCACATCACTGCCGGAACGCCGGGCGCCTTGGATATAAGCATCAGATAATGCTCTACAATAGCTCTCGGGATCCGGATGGCCGTTAATCACCAGAATATTGGATTTCATACTTGGGTTCCTCCTGTATAATAAATGAAAGCCGAAGAAGCTGGCGCATCCCCATCATAAGGTGACTTTACATCGAAACAAATGATCGAGGGCGCCGAAAATGTTGCTAATTCGCGCAAATGGAGGTACATGAACAACCACAATATCGGAGTATCCATTTCCCTGCTGTATCCAATCATGAAAACTCTTGTTCACAAAGGGTTTGAACTCGAAGCGTTTTTCAAATATGCCGATTTCGATTCGGCCGTCCTGGAACATGCCGATGCCCGAATTCCGGTCGACGAACTGGAACGAATAATGCAGCAAGCTTCTGCCTATTCCAACGATTTGTATCTTGGCCTCAATCAGGGTCTGCTGCTCGACTTCGCAGATCTGGGTCTTCCCGGTTACGTGATGATGCATTCCCAGACCATTGGTGATGCCCTCGCCGCATATCAGCGGTATAACATCATTCTGTACAGCGGCTTCAATCTCGATTGGGAAATTCAGGGGCAGGATGTGGTCCTTCGTCTGTTTTTGCAGTCGCCCCAGCAGATGTCCCGCCATTGCGTGGAAGACATGGCCATATCCGTTCTGTATCTGATCCGTAAACTCGCGAATCGTCCGGTGGCGGTAAAAGAGGTTCGTTTTAGCCATGAGGCTCCAGATGATACGGGCGACCTCGGCCCATACATTGACATGTTCGGCTTAGCTCCCCAATTCGGGGAACCCCATAATCTGCTGCGTCTGCACAAAGACATTCTCCGTCAGCCTGTGCTCTATTCGGATGCCAAAATGCTGCAGGTGTTTGAAACGATGGCCGAGAAAAGCAAGAATCTGCTGCAGCCTTCTCATACGTTCTCTGGCAAGGTCAGCCGCTGGCTGATCGACAGCCTTCCTGCCTCCTTCCCCACATTACAACACACCGCAGAACATCTCGGCGTGAGCATTCGCACACTTCAAAGCAGGCTGCGTGAAGAAGGTACGACGTACCATGAAATCTCCGTTCAGGTACGGAAGGAGCTTGCCCTGAATTATTTGCAGGAAGGACAATATTCTGTCGGTGAAATTGCCTATGCCTTACATTTTTCAGAACAAAGTGCGTTTCAGAATGCGTTCAAAAAGTGGACTGGACAGACGCCGGGACAATATCGGGCGGGTCTGGCCTGAATCCCGAATAGGCCGCCTGTGCAGGAAGCACACACGGGTTAAGCCCTGAGATGAAAGTCACCATGTGGTTCCTACCTAGACTTAAGTCTAGGTTCTTTTTAACGCCAAAGACCGAGGATGGATAATTCCAATTCATGGTATGCTGTGTCTAACGAGAAAAAAGACTTCATGTCTGATCGGAACGACTCTTAATGAAACGATGAAAAGGAGAGATATCATGGCTAAACGTACGATCCTGGCGCCTGTACTCATTTTGCTGGGCGTGTATCTGATTCTGAACCAGGGAGGTTCACTCGGCCCGGGTACGATCTTTGCCAACTTCTGGCCTACCCTGTTCGTCATTCCACTCGGCCTGTTCTTCCACTGGCTGTACTTCTCCATGATTGGCAGAGGGGTGGGCTTGCTTGTACCGGGCGGTATTTTGCTGACTGCCGGCGTAGTTAGCCAAGTCGCCATGCTCTTTGGTAACTGGGGCACGATGTGGCCTGGCTTTATCCTCGCGGTTGCGGTAGGTTTGTTTGAATTGTACTGGTTTGGCGGACGAAACAAGTGGCTGCTCATTCCCATCAACATCCTGATGGTGATCTCGCTGCTCTTCTTCACGGTAATGTCCATCGGTTCGATGCTCAGCAGCATGTCCTTCATCCAGCCGTTCGTGGCGATTGTGCTGATTATGGGCGGGGCTTGGTTAATCGTGGGCCGCAAAAGAAACATGTAGGGGTATAAGCTGAAGGGCTGGGATTACACTAGGCCACTCCGATGACAGAACAACTTCCGATCGCTGTTATTCCCGGATTTCCTTGATTCCCCCTTTGACAGGGAGAAATCCGGGAAATAGCTTATGCTTCCGAAGTAGCTTTCTTTCAGAATGCTTTAGGCGCACGCTTCGCTTCTCCAGTTTGTTCTGTCCTCTCCGTTCCGTGTAATCCGAAAGTTCATCTTATAAACCGATAGCAAGTACATTTTGCTCTAAAGGTAAGGGTAAGAGAAAACCCCGATCATCCTGGAATGGATGATCGGGGTTTTGACTTTATAAAGCACATTCAAGTATGCAGCTCATGCGGCATCTGTTATGCCGATCAGTGTTACTTGCTGTGCATTTTAAACTCAAGGAACAGGTCGTTATAATGCGAAAGCATTTTTTTACCCAGATTATCGTACACTTCCAGCTTGCTTGTCAGTGAATCATCCGGATAGAACCGCTCATCACTGGAGATATCCTCTGGCAGAAGCTTAAGCGCCTCGGCGTTCGGTGTGGAATATCCGACATATTCGGCATTACGTGCGGCATGATCAGGGTCCAGCATAAAGTTGATAAACTGGTGTGCTCCTTCAATATTACTTGCCGTCTTCGGAATAACCATGTTATCGAACCAGAGGTTCGATCCTTCCTCAGGCACCACGTAATCGAGCTTGTCGTTCTCATCCATAATCTCCGAAGCATCTCCGGACCAGACAAGACCCACTGCCGCTTCCTCATTGGCCAGCAGCATTTTGATCTCATCACCGACGATGGCTCTGACGTTAGGCGTCAGGGTAGACAGTTTCGCCAGCGCCTCCTGCAGATGGTCTTCATTGGTATCATTCAGGGAATAATGCAGACTGTTCAGTCCCATCCCGATGACTTCACGGGCACCATCCAGCAGCAGGATCTGGTTTTTCAGACGAGGGTCCCACAGGTCATCCCAGCTCTCAAACGTCAATCCGTCCACCAGCTCAGGATTATAGACAATCCCCACCGTTCCCCAGAAGTACGGAATCGAATACTGATTGCCTTCGTCAAAGGACAAGTTCAGGAAATCAGGATCAATATTGCCCAGATTGGTTAATTTGCTGTGATCAAGTGGAACGAGCAGGTTCTCTTCTTTCATTTTGCTTATCGCATATTCGGAAGGAATCGCTACATCAAAGGTCGTTCCGCCCTGCTCAATCTTGGTGAGCATCGCTTCATTGGAGTCAAACGTCTGGTAGATGACCTTGATGCCTGTCTCCTCTTCAAACTCCGTCAGCAGATCCGGGTCGATATAATCGCCCCAGTTGTAGATGGTCAGCGTGTTGCCGCCCGAGTATCCCTGACTCTTGTTGAGATAGGAGGCCAGGATCATCAGGGCAAAGGCTGCCACAAATACAATCGCAAATGTCCGTACCAATTGCTTCATGGACGCAGCCCCCTTCCGGCAGGTGTCCGTGCAGCGCGCCGGTTAATGAAGTAGTAGCCAATAACCAGCAGCACGGTCAACAGGAAGAGCAGTGTCGACAGCGCATTAATGGACAACGACACACCCTGTCTCGCCCGGGAATAGATCTCGACGGATAGCGTCGAGTACCCGTTCCCCGTTACAAAGAACGTAACCGCGAAGTCATCCAGGGAGTACGTCAGTGCCATGAAGAATCCGGCAAAAATACCCGGTTTAACGTATGGCAGTACTACACGTGCGAGAATCTGCCATGAGCCTGCGCCCAGATCGCGTGCCGCATCCATCAGCGTTGGGCTCATCTCCTGCAGTTTGGGCAGCACCATGATGACAACAATCGGCACGCTGAACGCGATATGGGAGAGCAGCACCGATGTGAAGCCCAGCTTGATTCCGATCATGGTGAACAAAATCAGGAAGGATGCACCGATGATGACATCCGGGCTTACGATCAATACGTTGTTGAGAGAGAGCAGCGTATTCTTGGTCCGTTTACGCCGCACATGATAGATCGCCAGGGCTCCTGCCACGCCAAGAATGGTCGAGATGGCCGATGACAGCAGCGCGATAATAAAGGTATTCAGTACAATGATCAGCAGCCGGGTATCGGCAAATACTTCCCTGTACCATTCCAGTGTGAACCCTTCAAAGTTACGCATGTGTCCGCCGCTGTTGAAGGAATAGAAGATCAGGTACGCAATCGGTGCGTACAGGATCGCAAAGACGACAGCCAGATAAACGTTAGACAGCTTTCCGTTTCTTCCCATTACGCACCTCCTTCTTCCCTGATCCGGTCAGAAACATAATGATTGCCATCGCAATAATCAAAAAGACGGCAATCGTCGACCCCATTCCCCAGTCCTGTGTGACGAGGAAATGCTGTTCAATGGCTGTTCCCAGCGTAATAACCCGGTTACCCGCAATAAGGCGGGTGATCATGAACAGGGACAACGCAGGGATAAATACAGCCTGACATCCCGATTTGACTCCAGTGAGTGTCAGCGGGAAGATGACCCGGCGAAACGTCAGCCAGGATGAAGCCCCGAGATCCCGCGCCGCGTAGATCAGCGAAGGATTCATCTCTTCCAGCGCGTTGAAGATCGGCAGAATCATGAACGGGATGAAGATGTACACCGATACGAAGATAAAGCTGAAATCGGTGAACAGAATCTGCTGTGAACCGATGCCAATCACTTCAAGCAAGGAGTTGGTCAGGCCATAGGTTCCGAACAGGCCGATGAAGGCATAGGCTTTTAACAACAGATTAATCCAGCTAGGCAAAATGATAAGCAGTAGCCAGAGCTGCTTGTGCTTCGTCCGGGTCAGCAAGTATGCCGTCGGATAGGAAACCAATAGGGCAAACACCGTGATTAGCAGTGCATACCAGAATGAACTCAGTGTCATCTGCATATATACGGGCGTGAAGAAGCGGGCATAATTGCCAAACGTGAAATTGCCCTCTACATCAAAGAACGAATAATAGACAACCAGCAGTACCGGAGCGACAACGAACAGCACCATCCATAATACATATGGAATCAGATACGCATTGCGTGTACTCGCCTTACTCTGCATGGACGGCCTCTTGATAGGCTTCGAGTCGTTTGTCGAATTCCTCTTCGGTCTCGTTGAAGCGCATGACGTGAATGGCTTCCGGATCGAAATACAGACCGATACGTTCGCCCACGACTGCTTTCTTCGTGGAATGCACCAGCCATTCGTTGCCAGCATCATCATAACTGGAAATCTCATAATGTACTCCGCGGAACAGCTGGGAATCCACATTGACCTTCAGCTTGCCCTGTTCCTCGGTCGTAATCTCCAGATCTTCCGGCCGGATCACGATCTCTACCGGCTCGTTCGGCTGCAACCCCTGGTCGACACATTCATACTGTGCACCAGCGAATTCCACCACGAAGTCCTGCTTCATTTTGCCGGATACGATGTTCGATTCACCGATAAAGTCCGCCACAAAGCGGTTAATCGGTTCATCGTAGATGTCATTCGGCGTACCGCTCTGCTGAATTACGCCGCCGTTGAGAACGAAAATCTCATCCGACATGGCCAGCGCTTCCTCCTGGTCATGCGTAACGAAAATAAATGTAATGCCCAGACGCTGCTGCAGATCACGCAGCTCGTACTGCATTTCGGTCCGGAGCTTCAGATCGAGTGCGGACAAGGGCTCGTCCAGCAGCAGAATCTCAGGCTCGTTGACAATTGCACGAGCAATGGCGACCCGCTGACGTTGTCCACCGGACATTTCGCCAATCTCGCGGTTTTCATAACCGGACAGGTTGACGAATTTGAGGGCTTCCAACACTTTGCTGCGTATTTCAGCCGTTTTCATCTTTTTGATCCGCAAACCGAAAGCTACGTTCTCAAATACATTCAAATGTGGAAATAACGCATAATCCTGAAATACCGTATTAACCTGGCGCTGATGGGCAGGAACACGATTGATCAATGCTCCGTTAAAATAAATACTGCCCTGAGTCGGCTCCGCAAAGCCGGCGATCAGCCGCAATATCGTTGTTTTGCCGCAGCCCGAAGGGCCAAGCAGCGTATAAAATTTACCCCGCTCAATCTCGAAGCTGACTTCCTTCAATACGGCTTCATCCTGATCGTATTGCTGGGTCACCCGGTCGAACCGGATAATTGGTTGTTGATCTGACATGTTTTATCTCGCCCCCTTAAACTTGAGGTACAACTTCCCCTGTACATCTTCTATAAACACATCGTTATTACAAATCCCATCTATTATATATGATTCAGCTATATCCGCAATGGTTTTGATGTAAACGCAGTATGTCTTTTCTTCTTATTCTCACAGATCCTGCATACATTACGTTTATATGTCGATATCTACGCATTCTATTTGGCGATTGGAGGTTTTTGAGCTTACCTGAGTCTGTAGGAAAGGAGTCTAAACGTGGACATTCGCCGTAATCTGCCTTTGCTGATGATCATTTGTTTTCTTAGTCAGATGGGCGGTTTCATGATCCTCCCCCTGTTTCCTTTATTTATTGAGGAGTTCGGCCTGTCCGGCTGGATGATGGGGGTTATTTTTGCACTCTTTTATGTTGGAAAAGTCATTGGTGGGGTTCCGGCTGCAGCACTCTACCGCAAACTGGGCGGTCAACGGGCCTTAATCGTCATGCTGTTCATTCTCGCGGTCTGTATGGGCGGCTTCGCCGTCTCTTCTGCTGCACTTCTGTTTGGTTTGCTGCGGCTGCTGCAGGGACTCGCTTCCACCGGACTCACCGTCATTGTCCGATCCATCATCGGGGATGGGGGCAATGCGGATAACCGCGGTCTGTACAATGGATATATCAGCAGCAGTGAAGGCGGAGGCATGGTGCTTGGGCCGGTGATCAGCGGCTGGCTTGCCCTGCACTGGCCGTTATCGGTTCCATTTCTGCTCGTTACACTATGCTGTCTGATAGCCATGGGAACGGCTATGGGGATCAAGAGCAGGCCAGAATCTAAACAAAAGTTTACAGCCGACGAGCGCGAGCAAATGCCAGATCCGGACTCAGGGGCAAACCCAGACATTCCGATAAACCATGCCTATGCAGGATCTCGGGCAAGGTTGACCCCACGACAGCAGTTAATCGGCTACGGTACGGTACATTTCCTCGAAATGAGTGCCTATGCGGTATTTCTGACGTACTTCGCTCTCTATGCAGCCCACATGATGCATTGGGACCCATTTGCAACCAGCCTGGCTTTTACCGTGGCCGGGATCTCCACGCTGGCTGCTGCACCCGTAGCCGGTTATCTATCCGACCGCATGGGTGATCGACTGCTGCTCTGCATGCTCGGCATGTTAATGATCGGCATTGAAGTGGTTGTTTTTCTAAGCACCTCTTCTTATGCATGGGTTTATGTTGGCATGCTGATTGGCGGGGTTGGCGGGGCCTGTTACATGGATTCCTTTTTCGCTCATATCGGGGACCACATCCCTGATGCAGGCAGAAGTGAGGTCATTGGCAGAATCGTCTCTGCGGCGGAGATCGGCTCCATCATTTCTCCTCTGATTGCTGCGCTGCTTGTAGAGTACGTTTCGCTCTACGCCGTGTTTGTATTCAATCTGGTGCTGATCGCTGCCGCTATTGCCGTTCAGGCAGTAATGCGGAGCAGGTACAGAGCGAAACAGGGGTAACGTACAAAACCGCTCACATGAGTGGGCGGTCTTGATCCTTTTATTTTTTTCCTATTAAAGAGGCGATATGTTGAGCATTTTCTTGAATTTTTCTTTTTAAGTATGGGTCTGTCTTGTCGGGTAATTCTGTTGGTTTGTAAAACTTCGCTTCTAAAACTTCTACGCCATCGGGCTTAGGCTCCCCTTCAAATTCCGTACAAACGTATCCAATGACCACATTATGATATTCATGCCCGTTCCTTAATTTCGTATATAATTCTTTACCGGAAAAGACGCCGAATAGCTCCAGATTCTTTATTTTTATCCCAATCTCTTCTTGAACCTCTCTCATCGCTGCCTCTTCTACCGACTCTCCCAACTCCATAAATCCACCGGGCACTCCCCAGGTATCATCATTATGCCGAATTAACAGAATTTCACCAGTCTTATTCAAAATGAGAATACTCGGTCTTACCAAAATTACAGGAGCATTGCCAATCATACCCCGCAGCGTTTCAATGTATCCCATCGATGATCCCCTCCTATGTGAATTCATGACTCATTATAGGAGAGTTTTAAATAACCATATAGAGAAAAATCCCCCTTTATTTTTTCCTATTTTGCAGACCTTGAGCTGATGAAAAAGAAAAAATAACCCGCTCGCACCTAGTGTGCAAACGGGCATCTCAGGGATGAATCTCCAGCCTGCGGCTGATGGGGATTGGCATCCGTATGCTGTTGTTCAATATCCGCTGGTTCAGCACCGGCTGATTCTCCATCTAGTGTATACGCTGATTCCTGACGGAAAAAGTTCGGCTTCACGATCTCATTGCGATAGGAGCTGTGGAAAATATGGGTCGTTGCCGGAGAAACAGGCGGAATCAGCCAAACCCAGTCTCCAGTCAGCTCACGCCCTGCCTTTGCCTCCCTCTGCTCAAACAAAGCAAATTGCGACGCTGCCGTATGGTGATCCACCATGCTGACGCCTGCTTTCTTGAAGGAATGCAGTACGGCTACATTCAATTCAACGAGTGCGCGATCCTTCCATAGCGTCGTTTCGCTGGATGTGTTCAGTCCAAGTGCTGCCGCCACTGCAGGCAGTTTATTGTAGCGGAAGGTGTCCGCCAGATTACGTGCACCAATTTCGGTCTCCATATACCAGCCGTTAAACGGCGCAGCCGGATAAGAAACGCCTCCAATCTCAAGCCGCATATCTGCAATCATCGGTACACCGTACCAGCGCATGCCGAGTTCCGCAATTTCAGATCGCTCGGGGTGTTCAATGTTCACCTCTACAATGTCCTCATGGGGTACAGGATACCATTCGGGAGCCTGCCCTTGTGCCTGAATAATGAGCGGTAATACATCGTAATCTCCTCCTGCCCCTTGCCAGCCAAGTGACATGGCAGCCTTGGTCAGTTCCAGGGATGCAGGATCTCCAATGATACCTTGTTCCGTCTCGTATCCAGCATAACGGATAAGCTGGTGGTTCCAGATCCGTACAGGAGCTCCGCTTGGCCCAGTCGGCGGAAGAATCGTAATCATCGGGATAACCTTACCGCCATTGGATGCCACACGGATATGATTCATCACGGCCTCCGCAGCAGTTCCGGCTGTGTCTGCATGACGTGCATCCACAATCCGCAGCTTGTCCCAGAACAATCGTCCGATACAGCGGTTGCTGTTCCGCCATGCCATTTTGCATCCGTGCTCCAGTTCTTCGGTCGTATGCACATAAGTGCCCGTAGCTTCAATCTCCTGATAAACAGCAATAAGCCGGGCCTCCGCATCTTCTCGCGAATGGCCCAGCTCTTCATAACATGTATATATAAACCGTTCAGCTTCTCCCTGCAATTGATCCAGGTCTGTCCGCATGATTCATTCCACCAATCTGTACATCTCGAATGCCACTATTATACGGCAAGCACACCGGATTTGTAAGCGAACGGGGACTTTGTTCACGGACTCTACATATCGTTGTCAGGATGCGGGTTATCTTCGCTTATTTGCCCAGAAATGCGTTTAACATCCAGATTTCTTTGTCCAATGCCGCTGTGAATCCAATCAGCATATCTTCCGTAGCGTTATCCTCTGCTTCTCCTGCTGCATGGATGCCTTGCTTAATCACTTCTACCATGGTGCGCAGATCGGCAACCACCGACTCTACCATACGCTCAGCAGACAACTGTCCCTGTGCCTCATCAACTGGAGACAAACGAAGCTGTTCGGACATCGTAGCTACCGGACGTCCACCAATCGCAAGCAAGCGTTCTGCGACTTCATCCATGTTCGCAGTAGCCAGGTTATACAGTTCTTCGAATTTGGCATGCAGTGTGAAGAAATGTGGTCCTTGAACATACCAGTGGAAATGGTGCAGTTTCGTATACAATACGGACCAGCCTGCAATCTGGCGGTTCAGGACTTCTTGCAATGCTGCGGTATGGTTAGAAATCGTATTCATTGATGTTTGAATTGTGCTCATGGATAGGTTCCCCTCTCATATACAAAATAATGTGATTTTAATTCAAGGAATTCTGATTATGTGCTGCTTTCTTTAATTTAGACTTAATCTAATTCTTGTTTTAATTATAACACCGCCTATCTACTTTGTGAAGGCTTTAGCCTGCTCTTCCAAATGAAGATTCCATGAAGCTCCACTTCATCTTCTCATAGAAGCGAGATGTTACTGCTTGTCAGAATACACACCACATTTATACCTCGGATTCACTTGATGTGCAGCGATTATCCTCACATTTTCCACAACCCAAAAAGCCCTGTTACCTACCTTAGTAAGGGACACAGGGCTGCAAAAACACATATCACTCTTTATTGTAGAACCAACTCGGATGTAAGAATGCGAGTTATTTCATTATAATCTCTTGCCACGTGATGAGGCTGATGGTTCGATTCTGGCAGTGCATTCCGATGGTTGAACCAGATGACATTCCATCCGGCGTTTACCGCACCTACTACATCATTACGCCATGAGTCCCCGACATAATAACTGGAGCGTGCATCCGTGCCTGTCTGTTTATTCACATGTTCAAACAATTGCCGATCCGGCTTGGCATACCCGAGGGTTCCCGAGATGAAGATTCGCTCCTCCGGGACGAGGTCAAACACATTCAGTGCTTCGAGCTTGCGTCTCTGATGTTCCCCCTCACCATTCGTAATAAGTCCTACAAGGTGTCCGTCTGCCATTAGGCTCCTCATCAGATCATAAGCACCATCAAATGGCTGAATCTGAAACTGTCTGCTCAGATACTGCGCTTGCAGTGTTTCAGCCTGTCCTTCAATTAAGGGTACCCCGAACTCCTTCATCGTGAGTTCAAATCTGCGTCTGCGCATCCGTTCCACGGCTTCGGCTTCCGGAACGGCAGAGAGACCCTCCTGATCGGACAACCAGTCGCTGTAGTAGCGGAATCGGTGATAAACCTCGGCATATGGAACATCATCGGCTAGACCAAGAACCTTCTGCAGTGCTCCTCTGAGCGGCTGCAAGTGGTCATACAATGTATCATCCACATCAAAAAATATCGCTTTCTGAGTTTGGTCTTTGGATAACATAATGGTCCTCCTTCTCTATCTTCAATGAGGTGAGTTATATTCCACTCATAAAATTAATAAAAGATTAGAATATTATGGGAACAAACTTTAATAAATGATACAATAACTTTTTAACAAATCGGCAAGGAGGCAGCCAAACTGCATGACATTCTCTACATACCCGAAGGAAAAGAAACAACAAAATATCTATAGCTTAGTCCTAAATCTCATTCTTTTCGTGGTTGCTGCATTGATACTAGTCTACGCCTATTATACCTACGATGCCAAACCCTCTTCCAGCTATCTGTTAATCGTAATCCCCATGACGGGGTGTGCAATAAGGTCAGTGTACCACGCAGTAATGCTCCTAAAAATGAAGAAGCGTAAAAATGAACATTGAACGTGGAAAAGAAAGATTAATATTTATCTCGCCTTAAACCAACAGCAAAAAAGGTAGATATACTGCACTCTTTCTACAGCATACCTACCTATTCATGTTCTTTGAATTAACGATTCACTCTACAACCAACGGTACAACCTTGCCTGCATTCACATCAATCAAACCGTGATCTGTAATTTTCAGCGCAGGGCTCACTGCAAGTGAATGGGTGCTGATCGACATGATCGGGTTATAGTGAACATAACCAAGGGAGAGCATCGCTGTCCGCAATTCCTTCACTTGATGAGACACAACCGCGAGCGGTTCTTCTGTCAAAATGCCGCCTACAGGCAGATCCAGATGAGACAGCACTTTGCCATCCTCTACCACACAGAATCCACCTTGGCTCGAAATGACCGTGTTAGCCGCCAGAATCATATCTTCACGATTGCGACCCACGACCAGAAGGTTGTGGTTATCATGTGAATATGTCGTTGCGATGGCTCCCCGTTTAATCGTATCTCCACCGATCAAGCCATGTGCCCGATTGCCGTTCACACCATATCGTTCAAAGGTAACAATCTGTCCGTATCCACTATCTTCCCACTGAAGTTCGCCACTCGCTGCCTGTACCTCTGCGATGTGTTCTTCCACAAAGGTCGAGCCGTCTTTCACCATCATTACACGGCAGTTGAATGAATCTTGTTCCGCCTGATTAGCAGCATCCCTGACTTTGGGATCGCTCAATGAAATGGTGAAGTCCTCTGCTGTCAGCTTGTCCAATTGTACACTGTTATAGAAATGGGGCGGGAACTGCCCCGTCATCCGTTCCTGCTTATACGGTTCGTAGTCGTCATAAGCTTTTCGGCCATTTTTGTACACTTGATCAATCGCCAATGTTTCCAGATTGGATACCAGAACGTAATCGGCCACCTTGCCTGGGGCGATGCTGCCTCGATCCGTCATTTTCATTCGGGATGCCGGAGTAGACGTTGCTGCGTAAATGGCATCTTCCGGACGCATGCCCATCTGAATGGCCTTACGCACAATATGATCCAGATGACCTCGTTCCACGAGGGAGTCCGGCATAACGTCATCCGTCACGAAGCAGAAATGCTGAGCCACATCATGCTGAA
The DNA here is from genome assembly GCF_015143645.1 of Paenibacillus sp. P13VS. Classification (NCBI taxonomy): domain Bacteria; kingdom Bacillati; phylum Bacillota; class Bacilli; order Caryophanales; family Paenibacillaceae; genus Paenibacillus; species Paenibacillus sp. P13VS. Next base: position 348,138 of record NZ_WYEV01000005.1, read on the forward strand.
TCAGGTAATCCATAACCTCAGGGGTCATCGATTTCTCCTGGATCTCAATGAACATGCCTGCTGAAATCCGCGCCTGCAGTCCTTCTATGCTCTGATGGGTATGATCCGAGTCCACACCTGCATAGATCAGTCGGTGCAGATCCAGCCCAAGCAACTTCGGTGTATGACCTTCGATCACGAGATCCGGATAATTTTGGCGAATGTGCTGGAGAATCTGGTTGGTCTTGCATTCCGGGTCACGGATGACATCCACGTAGTTCATGATTTCACCCAGACAGATGATCTCTCCGGTTGCGAGAAGTACATCCATATCTTCAATCTCAATAGATCCGCCCGTTGTTTCCATTGGGGTTGCCGGAACGGAGCTCGGGATGGCATAGAACATGTTGACCATGGTCTCACGACTTGCAGCCATCATCTCCTGCACACCTTCCAGTCCGAACACATTGGCCATCTCATGCGGTTCCGCTACAATGGACGTTACTCCGCAGCGAATCAGGCCATGGGAAAAGGTAGCCGGCGTCACCATGGTACTCTCAATATGCAGGTGAATATCGATCAGGCCAGGAATCATGTATCTTCCCCGCGCATCGATCACTTCGTCTGCCTGAATCAGCTCAGGACCGCCGGGTCCGACATACATGAATCTGCCGTCAAGTACGGCGACGTTATTCAATTCAAACCGTTTATAATAACTGTTATACACATTTACATTCACAATCAGTTGATCTGCACGCATGGGGCATAATCTCCTTCTATTGAGCATGCTGCATATCCAATCATGCAGCATGCTGCCTTTGCTGCTTCTGTTTCTGCTTCCTGCTGCTATTCACGAATATGGCTGCTATTCAACGAGGACAAGCTTGTCCTGCGGGAAAATCAGGCTGACACGCTGCCCGCTGAGGTACGGTGTCTCCATCTCCTGGTTTGCCGTAAAATCACCGAGTTCGGTCTCAATCACATATTGATAGCTGCGTCCAAGATACGTACTCACCTTCACGATACCTGGCAAAGCGTTGGCCAGATCCGCTGACGTATCCCCACTGACGATCAGATCATCTGGACGAATTGCGCCTTTGCGAGCGCCGGGACGTGCCGTTCCAGGATGGGCTGTCGCTGTAAACAGACGACCTCCTGCTTTCAACGAGATCTGATCTCCTGCATCACTGCGTTCAGCAAACTCAATAAAGTTATGGAATCCAATAAATTGGGCTACAAATTCGGTTGCCGGATATTTGAAAATGGTCTCCGGGCGATCAAGCTGCTCGACAACGCCCTTGTTCATGATGGCTACCTGATCCGAGATCGAGAAGCACTCTTCCTGGTCATGGGATACATACAGCGTTGTAATACCAAGCTCCTGTTGAATCCGGCGAATCTCCACCCGCATGTTCAGTCGCAGGTTGGCATCCAGGTTGCTGAGCGGTTCATCAAACAGCAGCAGATCCGGTTCGATTACGAGTGCACGTGCAATCGCCACCCGCTGCCGCTGTCCACCGGACAGTTCCTGCGGAAAACGCTTCTCGAAGCCGTTCAGGTTCACCACTTCCAGAATGCGCATAACGCGTGCAGAGATATCCTTGTCTTTTACCTTGCGCATCCGCAGGCCGAAGGCCACGTTGTCATAGACAGACAAATGCGGGAACAGCGCATAACTCTGAAATACAAATCCGAAGTTCCGCTTGTTTGCCGGAACCTTCGTATAGTCCTTGCCGCCGAACATAAACTTGCCCTGCGATGCTTCCAGGAATCCGGCGATGAGGCGCAGCGTAGTTGTTTTGCCGCAACCGCTCGGTCCGAGCAGGGAGAGCAGCTTACCTTTTTCCAGCTCCAATTGAAAATCCTTCAGGATCGTCTGGTTATCGTAAGCCACCGATACGCGATCCAATGTCAGCAATGCCATAGCGTTCTGCGCCTCCAATTAACGTTTAGTAAAGTATGAAAATCCGCCCATGATCCGTTCGATCACGAACATTAAAAGTCCAGTCAGTACCATCAGCAGCACGGAAATGGCTGCAATTGTTGGGTCAAAATAGTTCTCTACATACGTCAGCATCTGAATCGGCAGTGTACTTACCCCCGGCCCCGTCATGAACACGGAGATATCCACGTTGTTGAACGACTCCAGGAAGGCAATCAGCACGGCCGCCAGAATCCCCGAACGAATGTTGGGCAGCACGATCTGGAAGAACGTTCTTATCCGCCCTGCGCCGAGACTCAGTGCAGCTTCTTCCACGGCAAAGTCAAAGCTCGAAAGACTGGAAGCAATGACGCGAATGATAAATGGAAGCATGATAATCGTGTGACCGATCAACAGGCCCAGATACATCGGCAGATGATAAATGACGATCAAATATTTCATCAATGTAAAACCAAGCACGATTCCCGGAATGAGTACCGGGGACAGGAACAGTGCGTTCAGCACAGACTTGCCTTTGAAATCGTAACGACTGAGTGCATAGGCAGCCGGTACTCCGAGCAGCAGCGCCAGCAGATTCCCCAGCAGGGAAATGATGATGGACGTCTGGAACGTGCGGAGGAACCCGCCTGTGTTAAAAATATTTTCATACCAGCGGAAGGAGAAGCCTTCCGGCGGAAATTTCAGTACCGTTCCCGGTTCAAACGAAGTGACCGATATGATCAGAAGCGGGCCCAGCAGAAAGATAAAGACCAGCAGACTGAACAGGCCCAGCCCGATATGTTTCTCCCGCATATGTGTCTACCCCTTCGGATTTAAAGTTTTGGCCATTTTGTTCATGACACCGACCACGACAAACGTGATGACAATCATAATTGCGGCAACGACCGAGGCCAGATACCAGTCGTTAAGAGTCATGGCGTTTTGATACAGGAACGTGGCGATCACACGCTGCTTGCCTCCAAGAAGTGCAGGTGTCGTATACGCCGTAAGGCTACCGACAAATACAAGCACAGCTCCGATCACAAGCCCTGGCACAGCCAGCGGGAATACGACCCGGCGGAATGCCGTGATACGGGAAGCTCCCAGACTTTGTGCCGCTTTGAGCAGGTCATTGTCGATGTTCTCAAGCACACCGACCAGAGAGATAATCATGAGCGGCAGGAACAGGTGAGTCAGACCAATCATCATGGCTGCCGGCGTGTACAGAATATCCAGCGGTTTATCCACGATGCCCAGGCCAACCAGTGCATTGTTGATCAGACCTTTGCGTCCAAGAATGATCATCCAGCTGAACGAGCGTACCACCGGGCTTGTCAGCAATGGGAAAATGGCCAGTGCCAGCAGGATACCTTTGCGGCGCGGCGCTTTTTGCGAAATATAATAAGCTGTCGGGAATCCGAGCACCACACAGACAAGGGTGGTGACCACGCTGACCTGCAGCGTCGTAAGCAATATTTTCAAAAAGTAAGGGTCTCTGAAAAAGTGCATGTATCCTTCAAATGTGAAGGAGTTTTCCTGGAAAAACGTTGATCCGATCGTCAGGACAATCGGAATGATCATAAATGCCGCCAAAAACACGAACCCCGGCAGCAATAGCCAGTAGATTACTGATTTCTTCATCGCGGTACTCCTGACTTATAAAATGGTTTGTTTCGAAAGTTTAGATCATTTCAAAAACAAGTACTTACTATCTCTGCTTGGCAACCGTTCCGGTCCGAATCGTTCTTTCGATCGCTGTTATCCCCAGATTTCTTTGATCCTTTAGTAAAGGTTGAAATCCGGGGATAAAGGCGAACACTGCGTTTCTTCAGAATCGATTTCGTCCCTCCACTACAAGCGAATCATATTAAGAACTAATTTTAAGACTGAGCCTAACTTTACTCACTGAATGGAGTAGAACTACGCATTTAATGCGTTAATAAAAAGTTCAAGGAACGCTTCCGCGTCCACCGTTTCGCAGACTAGCGTGTTGGGCTGCTGGCCCAAACGGTTTTGAAAGTCACATACCATCTGGCCATCGCACAGGCGGCTGGCCGTTTCGACATCCACGTAATACGATTTGCGTCCTACCAGTTCGGGTGCAAGGGCAACGCCCACTGCCAGCGGATCATGCAGAGCGCAAGCCCGAATACCGTTCATTTGTTCGTAACGGTTGATGTAGATCTCTGTGCTCTGAGCCACGTACGCACGCAGCGCAGGATCTGTGAGACGTTCAATCGTAGCTTCATTCAGCAGCGTTTGACGCGTAACATCCAGCCCAACCTGCGTAAGCTTCTCAATGCCTGCATGCAGAACAATGCGTGCAGCTTCCGGATCAGCGTACGTATTGTACTCTGCCGTCGGTGTAATATTGCCATGTCCGCGAACAACGCCACCCATGAAGATCACTTCCTTCAATAATGAAGGCAGTTCTGGACACTTCAGCAAGGCAAGTGCCAGGTTGGTTAGTGGCGCAGTCATAATCAGCGTGAGTTCACCCGGATACAGCTTGGCTTGCTCAATAATATAGTCCGGCGCAAAACCCTCTTCCGCTTGCTTGGACACGGCCGGATCAGGCAGTGCTCCGCCTAATCCATCCTGTCCATGTACCCGATGTTCATAATGTGATTGGCGGGTGAGCGGACTGGCCGCTCCAGCCATCACAGGAATATCAGTCGCATCCGCCAGTTCAAGAATCTTGCATGTATTATCCGTTGCCTGCTGGAGCGACACGTTCCCGCAAACTGTGGTAATGCCGAGAATGTCCAGCTTCCGGCTCTTGACGGCCAGCAAAATGGCCAGCGCATCATCAATACCCGTATCTACATCCAGGATGATACGTTGTAACGCCTCACTCATACGTTCTCCACTCCTTACCATTGATCGTGCTTGCTGCAAAGGTTATTCATTTCGATAAGTCGCTATTTGTCGTTCTTATCTAGCTCTATCCCACGTTTCTTATTGTGCAATTTCGCGGTTCCAACGATCCGTCCAAGCTTTCGCTTGTTGGTTCACGAATTCCATATCCAGCTTGTTGAGCTTCTCAACTACGTCAGCGCCATACGTCACGCCTTCTGCTTCTTCTGCAGTCAATTCAACTTTGGTGTTTACCGGTGAATCCACTTTGGCTTTGGCGGACTTCGCTTGTACATCCTGGCTCAGCTGCCAGTTAATGAACTCTTCGGCGAGCTCTTTGTTTTTGCTGCCTTTCACCACGTTGATTGTATTCATAACTGCATATGCGCCTTCGCTAGGTGCAACAAACTTCGCATTAGGCACAGCTGCTTTCAGATCCTTGAAATACATTTCCATGATCGGTCCGCCTGCAATCTCTTCTTGCGAGAACATGTTCACGAACTCGGACGTTTGGCTGTAGAATTTAACCACATTGCCGCTCAATTCTTTCAGTTTCGTAAATGCCGCATCTTCATTAAATGTATCGTTTCCGGCTACGCGGGAAGCAGCATCCACGACCATTGGGCCTGCTGTTGCCGTAATATTCGGGATTGTCAGGTTATTTTCAAATGCCGGATCCCACAGATCACTCCATGAAGTCACTTCTTTGGAGACGAGGTCAGGATTGTAGGCAATCCCGAGCTGTCCAACGGTGTATGCTGGGCCATAATCTTCGCCAAGTGGTGCTTTGGCAATATCGTAAATATCATTTACATTCGGAATTTTGGAACGATCGATTTTCTCAAACAGACCTTCATCGATACCTTGCTGTGCATAGTAGTCGGAGAGGTAAATGACATCCACATTCGATGTACCTTGACGGATTTTGTTCAGACGCTCAGCGTTGTTACCGACTTCAAGCACGATGTCCACATTATGTTCTTTTTCGAATGGACCAAATACTTCTTCATTGAAGAAATCTTCAGAGAAGCCCCAAGTGGAGATCACCAGTTTGTTCGCTGCTGTTCCCTCACTGCCAGATCCACCTGCCGCATCATCCGTGCTGCTGCCGCAACCTGCAAGTAATACCGATGTCATTGCCACTGCTGCCAAACCGCTAACCCACTTTTTCATCATGATCTTGAATTCCTCCTGAAATGTGTGATGTGTTATAAAAAAACAAAAAGAAAAGCATTCTTGTAAGAACAAGAACACTTTTCTTCGTAAACAAAGGAAAGCGACACCCGCTGCCGGTACATCATTGGTTTCTGCTTCAGAATCAATCCGAAGACAAGACGCCATCATATGAAATTGTTGGGACGATATAATCGAAACGCGCGCATGACCCGAATCGAACCAGTCGATTCACGTTATGCCTGTTCCAGAATGATATTCGTGATGGCCCACTGTGTGGACGCATCGTAATCCCTTAATACAGCTTCAATTGGCAAACCCATGTGCTGCTCGAGCTTCTCCCGGAATTTCTTCTTATATAAGACAGACATGCGGAAGTCCACTTCCAGCTTCAAGCCGGGGGCCTCCCCTTCCAGGGCGTCAGAGCGTGGCGAACGTCGGTGCTTGGCAAAGAAGGTCACAATATTCTGATCCACGGTCACTCTCAGGAGAGTGGTTCCGAAGCCGAATAGTTCCTTCGAAATTTCGTTGTAGTACTGGCACATCTTTTTCTTACTTTCATTACTGTCCAGCAGTTCCATGAATTCACCTTCATCATTTACTACCGTACATTCGACGTGTTAACACGTTTGATTATACATAAATATGAGGTAGGAGGCAACCCAAAAGATATACTTAACATGCAAATAACACATAAAAGCGAACGATGACCAAAAAAACACCGAAATTCATATGCCAATTCCACTGTAAACGAAAACCTTCTACCTGATCACTTCCTATAATATTGTTGCTTGGAAAATCATTTTTGATACACCGTTTGTTTCTTTTGGGAAATTACGGTTATTGATTACGCTGTAAACATAGACAAACTTCGGCATCAAACGTTAAAATGAGACAAAATGTCTATATTACTTAATATATGAAATTGGAGGCCCATCTTATGAAATGCCCGGTATGTAATCATGAAAATGGAAATGCGCATTACTGCGAGAGGTGTGGTACAGATCTGACTCAGTCCCCATCTTCTTCTGCCACTCCCCGTGACCACGAATCAGCTGCTGCAGCAGAATCCGAATATACACGTTGGTCCAGTACGCAAGCAGCACCTTCTCAATCCGTTCCATCCCGTACACCTTCTGCTCCAACACCTCATGACCAGACGTATGACAATTCCGGCCCGAATAACCACGCGTCTGCAGGTGACACCAATCAGTGGAACAATGTCATGCAAAATGAGAAGGTGCAGCAAGCCAAAGAAGTCAGCAAACAGTACATATCCTATTTTGTTAGCGTCCTAGCCCGTCCTTACCAAACGATGAAAACCGTCGGTGATCAACATGCGCTGAATGGATTAATTACGATGGCTCTCATTGCAATCCTGTCCTCTACTTACTTTTTACTTACCTTCAGCCGGTTAGATATGGGTGGTTTATTCGTAGCTGGATTCATCCGCCCGCTGCTGTTTACCGCGATCATCCTGCTTGTGGCTGTAGTACTGATCTACGCTGTACTGAAAATCGAGAAAATCACGTTTCGTCCGAAAACGCTGGTAGCACAGTATGGTGCCCTACTTGTTCCGTCTGTTGCAGCACTTGTGCTCGCGAACTTGTTTATCTTTATTTCATATCCGATCGCGATCTTCCTGCTGGTTGTTTCGTATGTCATTGTTTTTGCAGGCATGAATGCGGTGCTGTTCCAACATCCGCTCAATCGTACGAAGTCAGCCATCGACAGCATGTATACTGTCCTTATTGCCAACGTTGTTTTGCTCTACATTTTGTACCGTTTGCTCGCAGGCTCCATTCTTGGAATTCTGGGCATGATGCTGTCACCATTCGGTCGTCTGTAGTCCGATTTTCATTTCAAAACTCCATCTACGAAGAGACTCCTCTGGTTCTAATCAGAAGAGTCTTTTTTCGTTTCCCGATCCAGGATTGCACTGGCATCTTCGATACACTATAATGTGTAGTGCAAACCTTATGTTTGAATTTACGTACCGGGAACTTCACAGTTTCCTTGAAGAAGGGTTCTCGGCGCAGTTAAACACTACATGATGTAGTGATATTAAAGGCAATTTCCATTTTAGAAAAGAAAGAAGAGGATCAATCGATGAATCACGATATGAATCACATGCAAATGAACCACGAGGCAGGAACATCCTATCTGTGGCTCATTGTAGGGGCAGTCCTGCTGCTGCTCTCCATCGCAGCTTATATTCTAGCTTCGCGTACACAGGGCAAAATACTAAGTCATATGAAGAAGGATGAACGAGCCACCATCAAAAAGAAAACCCGCTCCATCCGGCTGGCTGCACACGCATTGCTCGGTGTTTCCGTCATAATCCTTATTCTGTTCTTCACGCAAGGTGCTTTCGACAAATATGACGTGGCTGATCTTAACGCTAATGCCAACATTGAAGTAACAGATGATCCTTACTATGGTGCAGAGCATACGGAAGACCCTATTGATTACGACATGACCATTCCCACTTCGGGGCCTCATAACCCACATGATATCAAGTTTGGCTTTTACACCGATTTTCCGGGATATCCTTATCTTGTTCACAATCTGGAGCATGGCGATATCATCATCTATTATCGTGAGGACGCCAGCGAAGACCTGAAGGAGCACCTGAAATATCTGACCAAGTTCCGTAAGGCGGGCGCCGGCATACTGGCTGTACCAAACAAGGATATTCCAGAAGGCAGTGAAGTCGTCGTGACGGCCTGGACCAAAACGATGAAGCTGGATACCTTCGACGATGCCAAAGTCGGTACATTTATTAACCGGTACATTAACCAGGGACCAGAGAAAATTCCTCCTTCCGTTCGCCAAGGTGGCGGAACGATGTAATGTTGCTGCTCCATTATTCTTCGAATCCTGGATTCACGGAGTACGCTTGGACCTGCAGCAATGTTTGTGTGATTTAAAATAAAAAAAAGCCGCACGGCAGCACCCGGGAAAAATCCCGGCCACTCTGCCTGCGGCTTTTTATGATCTTCTAATAATAGTCAAAGGACAATGCTTTGGTTGTCTGGATTAGTAGCGCTGCGGAGCAGCCTTTTTACCCAGATCGGTCATATAAGTAAAGAATGCATCCGGATCGGTATCGTACACCAGCTGCACAGGACGTCCGTCCGCTTGCTCTACCGTACGGCCTTGGCTAGGACCATCTGGAATTACGATGCAGTTCACAGTTTTCTTTTTCACGATATCTTCGCGACCCACGGAAGCTGTTGTCAGCACGTCCCACAGATAATATGTGGAGTTGGTTTCACTGTACACCAGTGGCGGGCATCCTGCGTAACAGTTTCCAAGGAAGTCCACGCCTTCGTAGCGGCGCTCTGCTGCCCAGCGATTACGCACAGCAGGTGTAAGAGGGACTTTGTTTGTGCTCTCCAGTGCAACCAGGTCGATCTGGATGCCGCTTTCCCATACACGGTAAGCCGCTTCCGGATCCCAGAATACGTTCCATTCGGCTGTGCCATCATGCTCAGGCTCTTCCACGTTTCCTTTTTCGAACGTACCGCCCATCCACACCAGTTTGTCGATTTTCTCTTCAATGTCTGGTGCTTCGTCAAGTGCACGTGCGAGGTCCGTCAGTGGGCCTGTGAACAAAAGAAGTGTTTTGCCTTCTGTGTTACGAACCTTCTCAATCAGGTGCTGGTGAGCCGGAACAGCTGACAAAGGCGCTTCCATTTTGCCAGATTCATTAAGTATAGGCAGTGCATCTACATAGAAGGAGTGCAATCTCCACGCTGCAGGAAATGGATTTTTACCTCTGGAGTTGGATTTCGATACTTCGACGGAATACGTACCGAAGCGATCAATAATTTTACGACTGGCATCCGTCGCTGGCTCCAAATATCCGTCTGCCGGAATAACTGATACACCTGTAACTTTTACATTATCCATCTGCAGAAGCATGAACAGCGATACGAGGTCATCCACGCCGCCATCATGGTTAAAATACACATTAAGTTGGTTCGTCATTACTTACTTTCATCCTTCCCCTGGTTGTCCCATTGATGTACTTTCATCCGTCAGCCCCTGGACCAACGTTCCCTCTATTATGTCCCAAAACCCTGTTATACGTAAACCATCGCCTCAGAGTTGCCATAAAAAAACGGGCAGTGCTGTTGTTCACACTGCCCGCGTCTTCCAGATCCATGCGCTGCTCATCAAGCAGTAACATGAACCGAACTACCGGAATTCCGACTTCAAATTACATAGAGGAGGACGTTTGCTTCTCTCTTGCTTCCTCGGCAACAGGCTTGTATTTACCTGGCCAGAATGCCCATTTGCCCAACAAGGCTGTAATGGCAGGCACCATGAATGGACGGACAAGGAATGTATCGAGCAGCACGCCCGCTGCCGTAATAATTCCGAACTGCACCAGTACCTGAATAGGCAGTGTTGCCAGTACGGCAAACGTTCCTGCGAGAATCAGACCTGCGGAAGTAATAACAGAACCTGTCTCGCCTACCCCTTCCTTGATCGCTTGGCGTAAAGGCATCGTTTTGCGTTTCTGCCAGATACTTGAGATCATGAAGATGTTATAGTCCTCACCGAGCGCGACCAGGAATACGAATGAATACAGCGGAATCGCACCCTGAATGGCATCTGCACCCAAGCCATAATGGATGATAAGCCATCCGAGACCAAGGGCCGAGAAATAGGAGAGAACCACTGTGGCGATCAGATATGCCGTCGCTACTACGGAGCGCAGGTATAACAAAAGCAGCAATGTAATCATGCCGATGACCACAGGGATAATGATGCTCGCATCCCGCTCTCCGGTCACTTCGATGTCATACTGCTCTGCAGTTTGGCCATCAATCCAGACATGACTGTCCACACTGGTAATTCCTGCGTCAGTTAATGCCTGCTCAGCCGTCGCCCGCAAGTCCGGAATATGCTGCATGGCCTCCATGGAGTACGGATTCAGGTTAAACTCGACATCATAGGCGGTAATGTTGGCATTCTCAGCACCCTGCTGAGCTTCACCCACCTTGCTTACATAATCCAAAGCTTCAAGACGCTGCTTCAGATCGGTTTCCTTGCCCTCTGAATCTATAATGACCTTGGCTGGAGCCAATTCGCCTTGCGAAAACTGTTCCCCAATGACCGTAAATCCTTCACGTGAAGGTACGTCTTCCGGGAAGGAAGACAGCAGGTCATACGTAAATTTGATCTGGCTGGAGAAGGCTGCCAGACCACCGAGCAGTACCAGCGTAATGGCCAGTACAGTCCATGGTTTGGTGATGACTGCGCGACCAATCCAGCTTTCCTTGACTTTGCGCGGAGCCGGAGCTGGTTTGCCTTTTTTCTTGGCACGCTCCACTTCCATTTCGTGCGTACGCGGTACGAACGGGTAGAATGATCCCCGCCCGAAGATGGCAAGCAGTGCCGGAACCAGCGTCAAGCTGGCAATAAACATGATGAAAATGGACAAACTGAATGGAACTGCAAAACGGTGATAGGCACCGTACTCCGCCAGCAGCAGCACGAGCAGGGCTGCAACGACTGTGAATCCACTCATGGCGATCGCACCGGATGATCCGGTGATGGCCTGGAACAACGCCTTCTTTTTATCCGGTTCATGATAGAGAATCTGGCGGAATCTGGAGATCATGAACAGGCAGTAGTCCGTACCTGCTCCGAACAATAATACGGTCATGATGGAGATCGACTGGGCATCCACTGTAATCCAGCCCTGATCGGCCATAAATCCAAGTATCGGACTCGTGACCATGTAGGCGAAACCAACCGCAATAATGGGGATGATTGCCAGTACCGGTGAGCGGTAGATCAGCAGCAGAAGCACCAGGACGAGAATCACCGTTGCAATCAACAGGGATACGTCGGCCGATGAGAATAATCCGCTCGCATCAATGGATATTCCTACAGGTCCGGTGACCCGTGCACTTAGTGCATTGGCATCGTCTATAGCGACATCAAACGGATTGGAACCAAAAATGTCCTCCGTTTTCTGCTCAACCGCCTCAATGCCTTCCTTCAATTGTTCAGAGTCTGCGCCTTCATTGAAGAAAAGCGGCATAACCAACGTACTTCCGTCTTCCGACAGCTGGCCTTGAATAGCTTGTGGTGGCAATTGGTAGAACGGCACAACCGCTTGCTGCTGCTCTACCGGATCCTGATCCAGCCGCTCTGTCAGCGCCTGAATCTGTTCGATCTGCTGGTCCGTCAGCCCGCCGGCCTGATGCCATACAATTAATGCAGGGAGGCCTTCACCACCTGGAAACTCCTTTTGAGCAATGGCAGCTGCCTGGACGGACGGCTTGGAATCACTCAGGTCCTGTGCGTTATTCGTCTCGCGCTCGCCTACGGCTGGCCATACTACGCCGAGTACAACCGCAATAATAATCCATACGAACAGTGTAATCCATTTGGTCCGTTTACCCGCAACCCAGCGGCCGTAGCCCGATCCTTCTTGCATCGTTTCTTCATCTCCTGTTCTGTTTCTATGAAACCGTTTTGTATATGAATTGTAGAAATGAACCACGGGTCATAGTATAATCGAGTTAATTATATATACCGTAAGGTTAATTTTGCAATACTAATTTTTTGAACACTTTATGCCAAGATAATTTTTATGTAAAGAGGTATGCCGCATGACTAAAAAGACTACACCTTCCCGGTCACCCGGAAGACCCAAAGCAGGTACCGATCAGACATCAGTCCAGTCGAAGATACTCATGACTGCTTCGCAGTTATTTATGGAATATGGTTATGAACCCGTCTCTCTTCAGCAGATTGCCACACTATGCCATGTGACCAAGGCGTCCATCTATTATCATTTTTCCAGCAAACCGGAGCTCTTCACTGTCGCCATAACGCGTATGATGGCCATGGGCCAGCAGCAGACGGCTCTTCGTTTGGAAGAGCCCGGCTCCTTGCAGCAGCGACTGGAGAATGTTGCTGCAGCCAAAATGCAGCAGTCCCATGTGGACACGGAAACCATGATGCGTGAAGCCGAGACCTATCTCAATGCTGACCAGCTTGCGCAGATCCGTGAAGCCGAGACACAGATCTTCGATGTTCTCGCCACACATTTCAAACGGGAGATGGACAGCGGTTATTTGCGCTCTGCGAGCCCTATGCTGCTCGCCCAAGCATTCACATCCCTGCTCATGCTCGCGAACCGGGAGGATGTGCGCAGCATGCACGGAAGCATTGAAGACTTGGCTCATGAGCTGGTTTCCTTATTCCTGGACGGAGCCGTTCAGCGAAATTAACGTATACTTTATTGAGATATCAGAATTCAACAGTTTATACAGTGGCATTGATATGGATAGACCATTGCCCAAGCGTTATGACTTTCTAGGAGGTATCACGAATGTCCCAACCAACATCATCACCACGTGTTCCCCGTCAACCACCAATATCATGATGCTATTCTCATGAGTATGTTGGAGCATGAATTCCGTGAACGGCATGCCCCAGGTCAGATGACAGGCCCTGCGCGGCAAGGTAATTGATATATAATGAACCGGAGAAGTGCTTAGTACACATCTCCGGTCAAAAAAGTCAGATGGCCCGCCAGCACCGACAGCTCGGCGGGTGTCTTCATGTACAATTCGCCATCCGTATCAACGGGCATGGGCGCATCCGTCTCCAGCAGCAGGGTTGATGCCTTGAAGTAACTGATACTTTTATTCTGTGGCTGCCACTCTCCCTCCGGTTTGTGCGACAGGATCTCTCGCAGCAGCGGAATGCCCGTCTCATGAATAATGAGGATATCCAGTTCACCATCCTGCAGCGCATCTGGGGCAAATGGAAGTGAATTCGTTCCAAGAAACCGTCCGTTCGCCGCGTAGATCATGACGGCTTCCCCTTCCATCGTTTTGCCGTCAGCCTCCATCCGGTAATGAAAAGGCTCGGTGTTACTAATGGTTTGCAATGTGCTGATGAAGTAGCTCAGCTTACCCAGCGTACCCTTCAGGTTGGAGTTAATATTCTGCGATGTATCACTGATTAATCCAATGCCAAAAAAGTTCGTGAATACCCGATCATTGGCCTGCCCAATATCAATCGAAACAGCATGACCCTCAAGCAGCTGACGTGCCGCAACCTCCACATCCGGTGACAATCCGAGAGAACGTGCAAAATCATTACAGGTCCCTCCAGGCAAAATCCCAATCAGCGGCGGGTTCTGCAGACGGGCCAGTCCATTCACGCATTCATGCACCGTACCGTCCCCACCCAAAATAAAAACGACATCGAACTCTTCCCCGCGATCCCGGCACAAGGCTTCCCCCTCTCCGGGTTCGTCGGTACGTACAACAACAAGCTCACGAACAGCAGGCGCAAGTACTCCGGCTGCAGTACCTACAGCATCCGCACGATTCGCTTTTCCGGCATGATTGTGATGAATTAACAGTGCTTTGTTAAATGCCATCGCTCTCTTCCTCCATTCTAATGCTTGTTTACCCTTTAGCCGTCAAGGTTGAAGCAGTAGCGAAAGAGCCTATACTTCTACTTACAGCTCAGACGTCAGTCGGAAGCGACCTGTTCAGGCTGCTGGATGGCTCCGGCGAAAACCCATGCTCCAGTTGAATCATCCACCACAGCAACCATGAATGGACGATTAACCTCCATCTGGACACGATCCGTAGGTGGCGCACTCCCTGCTCTCATATCCAAGAGGGTAGAAGCGGCTGCTACGGTTCCTTGCTCACTCACTTCCATCACAGCTCGGTGGATGATTTGGCCAATATAGGCCTGCCAGTCCGGTCCACGCGGGATCATGTTTGTAAAATCAGCAGCATGTGGATCAAAAGCCTTCTCTATCCCAAGCTGCCGCATGGCTTCTTTTAAATGAACGCCATACTCGGCTCGAAAGCGGGGCAAAGACAAGTCTACCGACCTGAAGTCAGATGGTTCATTCAGCTTTTGGGGATGATCCTCCAGCTGCAGCTGGATTTCTTCCAACGTATGACCCTCCCGGGGCAATACAACCAGCATATACATTTGTTCATCCCCATAGGGAAGCCGAATAGCCTGCCAATCCTCATTCTCCGTGTAATGAAACTGCTTCGATTGATGCATCATCGGCACAGACTTCGTGCTTCCATTTGCGAGCCGGAAATCGCCATCTTTTGTATACTCAGGTTGAAATTCATTCGTCCAGTTGCCGTCAAAGGCTATGGCATTCACCAAAATCATGAGCGTTTCCGCTGCAGGTGATTCCTGCATCAATTGTGGGATCCTGCCACGAGTATGCTCTTCCACCCAACGATTAATTTCATCTTTGGCCTGTTCAGGTTGTGTATGTAATGGCCTGAATTCGGCTTCAAATGTTTGCTGTAATTTAGCCTTATACTCATCTTCTACTGTGACTCCGTTCTTAATCCACACCGCATTGGCAATTTCAATCTCTATTTCAGAGCCAGGATGCATCAATAATTGATACAGTGCTGCTTGCGTAGTGTTTAATTGCTCATCATCCCGTCCTGACCAACCCATCGCTTCTGCCATTTCCCGCCTTGTTTCTCCCTCACTGCCAAGGTACGCCATGCCCATCCCCACTGAGATACTATATGGAGAGATCAGCAGATTCTTCCCGCTCGATGCCTCCTGTGCTCCAAGCTCTCTGATCAGCTGCAGCCCCAATCGGTTCATCGCCTCAATCTGTTTCGGCTCGATTTTCTTCAGAAGTGCATTCCGTTCATCAGCGGATAATTCCTGATTGGTACTGGATTCCACCTTGTCCTTCCCCTCCTGTGCTGAACAGCTTGTAATGAACAGCCAACATACACAACATAATAACAGGTGTACATATAACCGTGTATGCATCGTAATCCCCTCACATCCGTAATAAATAGAAATCGTACATGGTTAATGAGTATTTTCCTTTTTTTACTAAACGCATGGTAGAGGGAAAAGGTTACTTCACACTCCATAATCACCCCCACGGGGGAAACGCCATTCAAAAGGAGCTAAATCGGTTATATCTATACCATATACGAATGGAGGGATTTCCTATGATTCCGGCAACGTTGGAACAATTGGAGCAAGTCCGCAAGGAATGCCGCACGATGGTCCGCAAGAGAGCAACCGCTTCTGCTGGTACTACACTTGTCCCGTTACCCGGTACAGACGTGCTGGCTGATGTGGGGATGCTTATGCAGCTATTGCCTGCCATTAACAATAAATTCGGACTGTCGCAAAAACAGCTCGACGGCATGGACCCCGAGACCAAATCCATGATTTACGGATTCGTCATGTCTATCGGAAGCAAAGTCATCGGACGCATGGTAACGAAGGAGCTTGTCGTTCAGGTACTGAAGCGGGTCGGCGTACGCGTAGCCACCAAATCCGTAGCCAAGTTCGTTCCACTTGCAGGCCAAGGTCTAGCCGCAGCTCTCAGCTTCACAGCCATGCGTTATGTGGGTAACAAACATGTCGATGACTGTTATGAGGTCGTGAAACGTATGCTTGAACAGCGTGAGCAAATTCCGGGCGAACCCGCCCCGTCAGCTCTTCAAGAAGCGAACACGGACGCAAAGCCTGAAGAGAAGGGCGATTCCAGTGATGACGCAGATCGTACAGCCGTGGTGGAATCCAAAGACAAGTAATTCATTTTCAACCAGGCGGCAAAAGGATACGACACAGCAAATAAGCCGGGCTCCCAACAGGGAGTCCGGCTTATTTCTATATCATTGTATGCATCCGTTCAATTAGATGGCCTGGGGCTGCTGCTCAGCAAACTGGCTGTTGTACAGATCCGCGTAGAATCCTTGCTGTGCCATCAATTCATCATGGTTGCCCTGTTCAATCACATTACCGTGATCCATGACAAGGATGAGATCCGCCCCGCGAATGGTAGACAAGCGGTGAGCAATGACGAAGCTCGTGCGATCCTTCATCAGATCATTCATTGCTTTCTGAATAAATACCTCAGTCCGGGTATCCACGCTGCTCGTTGCTTCATCCAGAATAAGAATGGACGGATTCGCCAAGATGGCTCTTGCAATCGTCAGCAGCTGTTTCTGTCCCTGAGAGATATTGGATGCTTCTTCGTTCAGCACGGTATCATAGCCATCCGGCAGCGTACGAATAAAGTGATCGGCATGGGCCGCATCTGCCGCCTTAACCACTTCTGCTTCGGTTGCACCCTCACGTCCATACGCGATGTTGTCCCGAATGGTTCCGTTAAACAGCCATGTATCCTGAAGCACCATTCCGAACAGACTGCGCAGCTTGCCGCGTTCCATGTCCCGGATATCGACACCGTCGATCGTGATTTTCCCATCCTGAATTTCGTAGAAACGCATCAACAGGTTGATCAGTGTTGTCTTACCCGCGCCGGTTGGTCCTACGATGGCCACGGTTTGACCCGGCTTAACATCGATGTTCATATTTTTAATAAGCAGTTCATCCGGTTTATATCCAAAATTAACGCCTTGGAACGCAACCGCTCCTTGAGGCTGCTGTAATTGTACTGGCTTGTTGGACTCTGGTACCTCTTCCTCTTCATCCAGCAGCTCGAACACCCGCTCTGCCGAAGCGATCGTGGACTGAATGATATTGGAGATGTTGGCAATCTGGTTAATCGGTTGTGTGAATTGACGAGAGTACTGCGTGAACGCCAGAATATCCCCGATCGAGATAGCGCCGCGTGTAACAAAGATCCCGCCGACCACACAGATCAGAACATAACCCAGGTTACCGACAAAACTCATAAGCGGCATGATGATCCCTGAGATAAATTGAGCCTTCCAGCCCGATTCATACAGCTCTTCATTGACTTTCTCGAATTGCTGTACCGATTGTTCTTCGCGTCCAAATGCTTTTACGACCTTGTGTCCAGTGTACATTTCCTCGACATGTCCGTTCAGCTCACCCAGTGATTTCTGCTGTCCCGCAAAATGCTTTTGTGAACGGGATGCCACCAGCATCACAACGATTACACTGAGTGGCAGCGTCAAAATGGTGATCAGTGTCATCCATGGACTAATCGTCAGCATCATGATAATTACGCCGACAATGGTTACGACAGAAGTAATAAACTGGGCCAAACTCTGCTGAAGCGTATTACTGATGTTATCCACATCATTGGTTGCCCGGCTGAGCGTCTCCCCGTGGGTACGGGAGTCAAAGTATTTCAGTGGCAGCCGGCCCACTTTGGCGCTGATCTGCTCACGCATGTCATAGACCACTCGCTGAGCAACACCAGCCATCAGGTATTGTTGAATATACATAAATGCTGCACTGAACAGGTACAACCCCAAGAGCAGGTACAACACTTTCATTAATGCAGGAAAATCAATACCTGCACCCTGTATGCCCTGCAGAATAGCAATGGCGCCTTGGCTCAGTATATCGGTTCCTTCAGCCATAACCTTTGGACTGATAATGCTGAACACGGTACTGAGGATTGCAGCTACCAATACACCGAGCAGACGATATCGGTGTGGCTGGAGATACTTGATCAGCCGCCGCAGGGTACCCTTGAAGTCCTTCGGCTTTTCGCCCGGAGGACGCATGCCCATACCGCCACCTGGGTGACCTGGTCCGCCAGAGGGGCGAGGTGCTCTGCTTTTATGTTCGGTACGCTCACTCATGCGATCTCCTCCTCTGTCAGCTGGGATGATACGATCTCGCGATACACTTCATTATTCGCAAGCAGTTCCTTATGGGTACCGGAGCCAACAATGCGTCCTTCATCCATAACCAGAATGCGATCTGCATCCATAACTGTACTTACTCGCTGTGCAACAATCAGCACCGCCGCTTCGGTCGTTTCGGATTTCAGCGCAGCACGAAGTTTGGCATCGGTTTTGAAATCCAAAGCGGAGAAGCTGTCGTCGAAAATATACACTTCCGGGCGACGAACAAGTGCGCGTGCAATGGACAAACGCTGTTTCTGTCCACCAGAAACGTTATTACCACCTTGAGCAATAAGGCTGTCATACCCGTCCTTCATCTCGGAGATGAAGTTCTCGGCCTGAGCGGTCCGGGCTGCATGAACGATTTCCTCCATCGTGGCATCTTCTTTCCCGTGGCGGATATTCTCCGCAATCGTTCCCGTGAAGAGGACGGCCTTTTGTGGCACAAAGCCAATTTTCGCGCGTAAATCTTCCTGACTGATTTCACGTACATCCGTACCGTTCACCCGCACACTGCCTTCTGTTACATCATAGAAACGGGGAATAAGGCTGAGCAGCGTGGATTTCCCTGATCCTGTACCACCAATAATGGCTGTGGTCTCTCCCGGACGGGCCGTAAACGAAATACCCGACAATGCCGCATTCTCTGCTCCCGGATAACGGAAGGTCACATTGTCGAATTCAATGGTGCCCTGCAGGGATTTCATGCCACGAGGCTGCTCTGGATCACTAAGGTCAGGCTGCATATCCAGCACTTCGTTGATCCGTTCTGCGGATGCAGAAGCTCTTGGAATCATGACAAAAATAATGGAAACCATAATCAGTGAGAACATGATCTGCATCGCGTACTGGATAAACGCAATCAGGGAACCAATGTCCATGTTTCCACTGTCTATGCGCTGTCCTCCGAAGTATAGAATGGCGATCATGGAGAAGTTCATGACAAGCATCATAACAGGCATCAATGTCGCCATCAGAACGTTAACTTTGATCGAAGCATCTCTCAGATCCGTATTCGCTCCGTTAAAACGAACGCGTTCATGTTCTCCGCGGTTGAAGGAACGAACGACACGAATACCTGTTAATTGCTCACGCAGAACCAAATTCAGCCGGTCCAGCTTTTTTTGGATTTGTTTAAATAGCGGAAGACCCTTGGCTCCAATCAGTGCAATCGCACCCGCCAGTACAGGCAGCACGACCAGGAAGATCGTGGACAATTTGGCGTCCTGGGATACCGCCATGAAGATACCACCGATACACATCATCGGAGCCATAATCATCATGCGCAGCATCATCGTTAATACGTTCTGAACCTGCGTAATGTCATTCGTCGTACGGGTGATCAGTGATGCGGTGCCTAGCTTATCAAATTCCTGCAGCGAGAAATTCTCCACGTGGCGGAAAACCCGGCTGCGCAGCTGCTTGGCAAATCCGCCCGCTGTACGGGAAGACAGGTAACTGGCCAATACGGAACAGGCCGTACCCCCAATCGCAATGACAAGCATCCAGCCGCCAATTTGCCAAATGTACGGAACATTACCCTTGACGATACCATCATTGACGATATCGGCCATCAAGGTTGGCAGGTACAGCTCGGCGAGTGATTGCAGCAGTACCAGACCCAAAATGAAGATAATGGGGATTTGATAAGGCTTGAGCATGCGAAACAGTTTCATCATGGCGTATCATCTCCTTCGGTTGAATGCTCCTTTTGCTGGGAAGCGAGCGAGTCAAAAAAGCTATATACTTTCGTCAGCAGCTCGGCTAACTGGGTACTGTCTTCCTCTCCCAGATGCTCAACCAATCTGTTGAATATCTGCATGCGCTCGTCATGAGCAGCCCGAATGATATCACGGCCTGCTTCCGTAATCGTAATACGCACGGCACGGCGATCATCAGGGTCCATGGTTCGCTTGACCAGTCCCTCATCCTCAAGCCCACGGATGACTGGGGTAATCGTCGGTGATTTTACTCGCAGCAATGCACTGATCTCCGATACTTTCAGTCCTGGATGATCTTCATTCAATTCGCTGTGAAAATCGGGGGGATTATCTCTCCAATCCAGACGCTCTCCCGGATGTGAACCGTGGAGCAAACAGGCCAATACCATAATTTCATTATGGTTGCGCCCGTGGGGCTTATGCTGTCTCCATTTGCCTTTATTAAACTGCATAATGGAATACAGCAGCTTTTGGGCCACTGGATCCAGACCTGTCATATGGCGTTCCTCCTTTTTGCATTCTCAATGAATTCTCAATTAACATAGGATCACTATTAAATAGTATATCAATTAATTAGGTATCCTAATTATATTTTCGTCAGCGGAGGAAGTCAAATAGGTAAATGACACCACAAAAAAACCGCGGCAAATTGCCACGGTTTCGAAAAGTTCAATGTTAATCAGGACTGCGAAGCAGATACGGTTTTGAGGGAAGGCGAGAAGGGGAAGTACTCCTTGGCATTGTTGTAGGCAATGCCTTGAACCATCTGTCCAAGCAATTCCATATCGTGCGGCGCCTCTCCTTGCTCCACCCATTCCCCGATCAGGTTGCAGACCAGACGGCGGAAATATTCGTGCCTTGTGTAGGAAAGGAAGCTGCGAGAGTCTGTCAGCATCCCCACAAAACGGCTCAGCAAACCAACGTTGGCCAGCGCTCTCATCTGAGCGAGCATGCCATCCTTGGTATCGTTGAACCACCATGCTGCACCCAGCTGAATTTTGCCTGGTATACCGCCGCCCTGGAAACTGCCGACAATGGCAGCCAGCACTTCATTATCCCGCGGATTCAAGGAATATAGAATGGTTTTGGGCAGTGCTTTCTCCTGCTCCAGTGCGTCCAGCAGACCGATCATCGCAGAAGAGAGCGGCGTATCATTCACCGCATCATATCCGGTATCCGGTCCAAGCTGAGCGAACATCCGGCTGTTATTATTACGGGCTGCATTCATATGGAACTGCATCACCCAGCCCCGCTCCGCATATAGCTTGCCCAGGAAGGTCAGTGTAACGGTCTTGTACTTGTCCTCTTCCTCACGGCTTACTTGATGACCTGCGAGTGCTTTGGCAAAAATGGCTGCCGCTTCTTCCCGTGTTGCCTTGCCATATGGCACATAGTCCAGTGCATGGTCGGAAACTCGGCCACCCACGGAATGGAAAAACTCCACCCGGGATTCCAGCGCAGAGAGGAATGAATCATAATCAGAGATTGCTGTACCCGAAGCCTGAGATAGCTTGCTTACCCATTCGATGAAGGTATCCCGGTTCAGTTCAAGCCCCTTATCCGGACGGAAAGAAGGCAGCACAGCTGTATCAAAGCCTTCGATTTCCTGAATTTTCAGATGATATTCCAGTGAATCACAAGGATCATCGGTCGTGCACACAACCGTGACATTGGATTTCGTGATCAGGTCACGTGCACCAAATCCTTCACTGTTCAGCTTGGCATTTACTTTTCCCCAGATTCCTGGAGCACTGCTCTCATTCAACACTTCATATACCCCGAAGTACCGCTGCAATTCCAGGTGGGACCAGGCATATAACGGGTTGCCGATCATCATGGGTACCGTTTTGGCATAAGCCAGGAAACGATCGTAATCGGTCACGCCCTCACCACCAGTGATGTACTGCTCTTCGATACCGTTTGCCCGCATTAACCGCCACTTGTAGTGATCCCCGTACAACCAGGCTTCCGTAATATTGCCAAAGGTCTTGTTCTCGTAGATCTCCTGTGGACTAAGATGGCAGTGGTAGTCAATAATCGGCATGTGCTTGGCGTAATCCTCATATAACTTGACGGCTGTCTCATTGTGCAGCAAAAATTGTTCATCCAAAAAAGACTTCATTCGCTTCGCACGCTCCCTTTGGGTGAGTTTACGTTCATATGGGTACACTTCCCATCTTAACGCTACACTGTTTCCTATCAAAGTTCAATAAAAAATGATAGCGTATTCAAAAAAGGTTGATTTAGGCATATGCCCCCGAACAAGATATACTGGTTTTAATGAACGATATGCTGATCTGAAGATCATACAAGGAGTTGAAATCGTTGAAGATTACATTTCTGGGCACAGGGGACATGTTCAGCGTAGAGCAGCATCACAATAGCATGCTCGCCGAATTTGGAGGCACGCATCTGGTCATTGATTTTCCGGAATCGAATGCCAAAGCGCTCAAAGAGGTTGGGTTCCCCATGACTGATATCCATAATGTATTTATCACACATTTGCATGAAGACCACATTAACGGTGTACAGATGCTCGGATACTATTCGCAAATTGTGGGTGACCGCAAACCGCGCCTGTTTATCCACGAACAGCTGGTCGAGCCGCTATGGAGCATCTTATCTCCAGGCATGCGCTACACCACTGATGGCGAGCGTACAATGAGCGATTATTATGATATCGTTCCACTGCCGGATGGAGGCACATTCGAGCTGGGCGGCGTGACGTTTGAGACATTCCGTACACAGCACGTTCCGGGCATGATCAGCAATGGTATTGCTGCGAAGCCCTACTTCTACTACAGTGCAGATAGTACACTGGATCAGGAACGGGTTGAACAGGCTGCCGCAGATGTGCAGCTGATCTTCCATGAATGCCATATGCATGATTTGGTAATCAAATCTCATACCTCGCTGAAGGACCTTGAACAACTGCCTGCGGAAGTAAGGCAAAAGACCGTCTTAATGCATTATCATGACGAATATGCAGATGCGAGTACCCGGGAACGGTTCAACCGCGAGCATGACCTGCGCATGGTCGGCACACTGGAATCGTTTGAGCTGGATGAGAAATAAGATATGTATGGGATGCTCCGAGTAGCTTCAGGAGCTGTAGCATCGTTTTACTAGAAGACGAGGTAGCCTTCGTCCACGTTCCCAAATGGGGCCGGATAGAGGCTGCCTTCATTAACACAATCATAAAAGCTGGACCCAGCAAAAAACCACCTGCAGGCATTCCATCGCCATTTCAGGTGGTTTCGTTGTCTATATTTATCCTCAAGCTTACGCAGTTGTACTCTCTTCATCAGGCAAAGCCCATACGGATAAACCTCCGCCACACACATGGAACGTAGCCCAACCGTCCTTCTCAATGGTGATGCTATCCTCGCAGCTGTGCGTCAGATCGATCCATACTTCACCGGCACGATGTTCGCCGACAAACATTCGTTTCTCGCCATCATCCCCGTTGGAGACCACCACCGCGCAACCGGAGCCCTCGATTTCTTCCATGCCGCGGCGTACCCATCCAATGGTATTGGGATGATCGAAATAATCCTCCTGCTCGCCATAAGCTTTGTTATAACGGGCAGACAGCAGGATATCCAGAATCTCCTTTTTGCCCTCCACCGGCTCAGGACCGCCAATACCGTAATAATCGCCGTAAAAGACAACCGGATACCCATCACGACGCAGCAGGGTCAATGCATACGCGCTGGGTTTAAACCAGTCGCCAATCCACGATTCCAGTGCTTCATGCGGCTGGGAATCATGATTATCGACAAACGTTACGGCATGCGTTGGGTGTGTCTGAACGAGCGTATCATCGAAAATTTTGGAAAGGTCGAAGTCTCTGCCTGCCAGGGATGCCTCATGCAGCTTGTAGTGAAGGGACACATCGAACAGGTCGATCTGATAATCCACCGTATCCAGGAATTGACGGCAGGCATCCAGATTGGAATTCCAGAACTCTCCTACGATGTAGAAGTCCTGCCCCCGCTTGCGAATCATCTCTGCTGCAAATTCCTTGATGAATTCATGGTTGATATGCTTGATCGCATCCAGGCGGAAACCACTGCATTGCAGCGTATCGATCAGCCATTTTCCCCATTGCAGCATCTCCTTGCGGACCTCCGGGTGATTGTAGTCGATATTGGCGAACATCAGATAATCATAGTTGCCGAACTCGTCATCGACATTTTCACTCCAGTTCTTATTCTCTCCTGCAATACGGAATATGCCGCTGCGCTCTGTCTTGGCATCAAAGTCCGTACCGTTAAAGTGCTCGGAGGTCCACTTGAAAGAGGAGTACTGGTCGCCACGACCCGGAAACGTAAATTTGGTCCAGCCTTCGATCTCAAACGGTTTGGATATCTCCTTCGTCCGGTCGTTAGGGTCCACTTCAATAACTTTAAAAAATTCCTTCTCGTCGGCACCAGCCTTGTGGTTCATCACCAGGTCGACATAGACGGCAACACCGTTTTTCTGACACTCGGCAATGGCATCCACCAATTCCTGTTTGGTACCGTACTTCGTCCGCACACTGCCCTTCTGGTCGAACTCCCCGAGATCGTACAGATCATAGACACCATATCCGGTATCCTCCGGGGTAATGGCTTTGGTCACAGGGGGCACCCATACCGAATCAATGCCTTTGGCTTTCAGCTCCGGAGCCATTTGGGCCAGTCGTTTCCAATGCTTACCGTCTGCAGCCAAATGCCATTCAAAAAACTGCATCATCGTATGATTTCTTTTCATCAAAAACCGACCTCCTTGATTGCTTTCGAAGCGGACGTTGGAACGGATATGTATTCGCCCTTGTTCGTTCGTTTGCTATCCAAGTAATACCCTTTTTGGCCTATGCTTCAATCACCCGCAGAGAAGTTTCCGGTTGAAGGGGAGATGCGCTTGTAGTCCAGCCACTCCTCGGGCAGAAGGGAACGATACGGCTCCTGGGTGAACCGATCATCCACCAATACGAGTACGCCCGTATCCTCTTCCGTCCGAATCAGCCTGCCGCCTGCCTGCAGCACCTTGTTCATCCCCGGAAAAACATAAGCATAATTGAAGCCATTGCGTCCTGAGCGGTCAAAATAGTCACGAAGCACGTTGTTTTCGAGTCCAATCTGGGGAAGCCCTGCACCGACCACAACGACCCCATTGAGACGATCTCCCGGCAGATCCACCCCTTCTGAAAATACGCCGCCCATCACGGCGAATACGAGCCTGGTTCGTTCCGGATGCGGCTGGAATGCATTCAGGAATGCCTCCCTTTCCAGCTCATTCATGCCCTGTTCCTGCATGACCGTATCGGCCTCACCAGGAAGCTGCATGTAGGTCTCGTAGACTTCACGCATATACGGATACGACGGGAAAAAGACAAGCAGGTTGCTCCGCGGCCACTCGGATACGAGCTGATGCAGCATGCTCGCAATCGGCTGCCTGGAACGCTGCCGATCCTTGTAGCGAATGGACAAGGGAAGCAGTCTTACATCCAATTGCTCCCGCTGAAAGGGTGAAGGGATACGCAGCGTGTAGTCCTCTTCCTCTGCACCCAGCATGTCCCGGTAATAACCCAGTGGTGACAAGGTTGCCGAGAAATGAATGATGGAACGGAACCCTTTCGCTGTCTGACGGAGCAGCACGGATGGATCAAGACAGAACAGCTTCACTCTCACTTCGCTTCGCACACATTCGGCATACGTGACGAATCGTTCATCATACAGCTTGGCGATACGCAGGAAGTTCTGGGCTGTGAAGTAGGCATCCAGCAGCAGTTGATCCGTCTCGGCATTTCCCGAACCACCTTCCACAAGATTCTGCTCCGCAACCATGACAAAGGGCTCCAGCAATTCAATCAGTTCCTCCGGAGCCTCCTGCTGCAGCAGCTTACCCTCTTCTCCTCCGTTTTTGCGCAGGGTGATCAGGTACTTATCGATGGCTCCCGCATGGTCTGTAATGGCCTTCGCAGCAGCGACACTGCTGCCCAGCGTCTTAAACTCCCTTTTGACATCCAGAAAAACAGCCTTCTCCAGCTCAGCGGAGAACATCATGCGGCCGCGATCGACCAGATTATGCGCCTCATCGACCAGCAGCACCGTCTTGCGTTTCTGCTCCTCCAGCATGCGTTTGAGGGAAATACGCGGGTCGAAAATGTAGTTATAGTCACAGATGACTGCATCGGCCGCATATGCCGCATCCAGTGAAAATTCGAACGGACACACCCGGTGCTTGCGCGCGTACTGTTCAATGACTGGGCGTGTCATCAATGTTTCATGCTCCAGCATATCCAGCACTGCCCCATTAATGCGATCATAATACCCTTCGCACATGCCGCACTGTCCGGTATCACAAGCTTCCTCATCCTTGAAGCAGATCTTGTCCTTGGCAGTCAGGCTGATCACATGCATATTCAGTCCTTCCGCCTGCATTCTGGCAAAAGCCTCTTCTGCCGCAACACGAGTCGTCGTTCTTGCCGTCAGGTAGAACAATCGACTGGCTTCGCCTTCACCAATGGCCTTCACTGCGGGAAATAAGACGGACATTGTTTTCCCAATTCCGGTTGGTGCCTTGGCCATCAGTCCCTTGCCTTCACGGATAGTCTGATATACTGCGCCTGCCAGCTTGCGCTGCCCTTCCCGATATTTGCGAAAGGGAAACGGCAGTTCTTTAACCGTGACATCGCGCTTCTCTTCATATGCAGCAATCATCTCGGCATAAGGAGCATATCCGGCAATGACCTCAGCAGCAAATTGCTCAAGCTCCTCACGTTCGAGCATGCGCCGATATCTTCTCTCCTGACTATTCACAGTCTGCACATAGGTAAGCTGTACCTGCATTCTTGGCTCATCATGCTGAACGGCATACATATATGCATACATGATGGCCTGCGCCCAGTGGACCGGAAGTCCGTCGCCCAGATCATCCAGGTTGCCGGCTGTTGATTTGATCTCATCCACAGTGAGCTGACCCTCCAGACGAATCAGACCATCACATCGCCCTTCAACTACATAGACCAGGTCTCCATGCCGGATTTCAGCTTCAAGCACAACTTCTTTCAGATCATCTTCCCTATAATCCTTCTGCACCCGCTGATGAATTCGGGTTCCTTCCTGCATGGATGCATTGGAACGGAATCCGGGACGAATACTGCCGCTGCGATATACATATTCAACCAAAGGCCTGACTGATATTCGAATGGTATTTGTCATACGATCACCCGTTCTGTTTTAGTCCTTTTACTTTATCATGAAAAGACCTGGCCAAACCAGCCATTCTGCAGATTGGACTCGTCCCTCCCCATATGCTATGTTGAAGAGGAACGTACATTTAAGGAGGCAGCTTCCATGTATATTTATTTGGTTCCTTCCCCGATTCCGGACGTGCTCGCTGCATATCCGCATCTGACCTTGCGGAGCGAAGAGCAGGTTCGTCTTGCCATCGAAACGTCTGAACGTCTGCTTCATATTGAGTCGGATGATAGCGTAGCCGCATATGAGGCATTTGATGCCGCAGGCTCCTGGACAGGCGGCAGCTTTGCGGTTTTGAATAATATCCCGGTGACGGAAGACGGCCGCGGTGACTTCGAGGATCGGTTCAAAAACCGTGCACGCAAAGTGGAGGACGAGCCAGGTTTTGTCGGTATCCGGGTGCTTCGTCCCCTGAAAGATGATACGTATGTTGTACTTACCCTGTGGGAGTCAGAGGATCACTTCAAAAGCTGGCAGCAGTCTCAGGCCTATAATCATGCCCACCGCAACCGCAGTACAAGTGAAGGGCTGACCGCCCAGAAACCAGCCATGTTTCCAAGAGCCTCTTATGTCACGACATATACAATAGAATAATGGGAACCTGATAGACTCAAGCGCCCATCGAGTTTTACTTAAGCAGCAGATCACAAAGGCCTCTTCCCGAATGGGAGGGGCTTTTTCTATTCCATACTTTTGACACGACATACC
Source organism: Paenibacillus sp. P13VS (assembly GCF_015143645.1). Classification (NCBI taxonomy): domain Bacteria; kingdom Bacillati; phylum Bacillota; class Bacilli; order Caryophanales; family Paenibacillaceae; genus Paenibacillus; species Paenibacillus sp. P13VS. The sequence continues at coordinate 376,378 of NZ_WYEV01000005.1, forward strand.
ATGAGGTATCATAATACTTGTTAAATGAAACTTCGGAAGGGAAGGCGGTTATGTTGTCACGCAGTTCACTCACCCGGTTTCTAAGCGGACCGTTTATATTGTTTACCGTGATTATGATTATCAAAAGCTCCCTGGCCTGGATGGTCATTTTCGATGATATCCCCGTCTGGAAGCCATTGCTTACGGAGCTGCCGTTGATCTGGATCTGCTTTTGTCTGATTGAGTGGTTCGCCGCCAAAAGACGGATGTGGGCCTATCTTGCACTGAACCTGGTGCTGTCAGGCATTTTTTTCGCTGCCATCATGTATTACAAATATTATGGGGTCATCGTCAATTATCATGCGCTCGCGCAGGTGAATCAGGTGACGTCGGTGAAGAGCAGCATGTTCTCCCTGCTGGACCCGTATTACTTGTTTATTTTTGCCGATATTCTGATTATTGGCGGAATCTTGATCCGGCGCCGGATCAAGCTCGGCGTTACCGAACGTCCGGGAAAGATACCTCTGGACCGCAGAAGCACACGCAGAGTCGCCTCCGTTATTCTGATGATTTCCCTGGTAATCTGCATGCTGAACATATACCCGAACCGGGCAAGCATGAGCGAAATTACCCAAGCGGAACAAATGGGAATTCTCGGTTACGAGGCTTATACCATTCTGGCGGATCGGCCTGAAAAACCCGTTCCGATGAATGAGATTGATCAGGATCGCATTGATCAGATCAAACAAACGACAGCGCTGGAGTCTATCGTGGATTCCGGGGCAGCTAAAGGCCGGAATGTGATAATCCTCCAGCTGGAATCATTCCAGAATTTCCTGATTGGTCTGAAGGTGGATGGCCAGGAAGTCACACCACATCTCAACCAGCTTGCACAGGAAAGCCTGTATTTCCCGAACTTCTATCAGCAGGTAGGTCAGGGGAATACATCGGATGCCGAGTTTGTTGTAAACACATCATTCTATACACCGCCAAACGGAGCGGCATCGACGGTCTATGCCGATAAAGCCCTGCCAAGTCTCCCCAAATTATTGTCGTCAAACGGGTATCAGACGGCTACTTTCCATTCAAACGATGTTCGTTTCTGGAATCGGGATCAGCTCTACCAGGCGCTTGGTTTTGACCAATATTATGATATCGATTATTTTGGCACAGCGGACTCCATTGCTTTCTCGGCATCGGATGAGGTGCTGTATTCCAAAACGCTCGATAAATTGGAAGAAATGCAGGCAGAAGGCTCGCCCTTCTATGCACAGATCATCTCCATGTCTGCGCATCACCCGTACCATTTGCCAGAGAGAAAGGTTAGCCTGACGCTGCCGGAGCGGTACGCGGACACCCTGCCTGGCGATTATCTGGTATCCCAGCATTATGCCGATCAGGCGGTGGGACAATTCATCGATGGTTTGAAACAACGCGGACTATGGGAAAACAGCCTGCTGGTGGTATACGGAGACCACCTTGGCCTGCCCATCTATTCGCTGGACAAGGACGACAAAGAGTTAATGAAAGAAATCTATGGCCGGGAGTATACATCTGCGGACATGATTAATATTCCGCTCATCATGACGGCTCCAGGGGTCACGCCTGCAGAGCAGCTGGATCAGATCGGTGGACAGGTGGACATTCTGCCAACGATAGCCGGACTCACAGGCGCATCTCTCCAGGATCAACTGCACTTCGGGCAGGATCTGCTGCGGGAGTCAGGCAATCTGCTGCCGGAACGCTATTATCTGCCTACCGGTTCTGTGCTTAATGATGCCTCATTATTCATTCCGGAGACCGGTTATGGTGACGGAACCCATTACTCGCTAGCTAATGCCGGAAGGCAGGATACCAGTCAGGTGGAGAACCATTCGGAACCGAATAAGGAGTCATCCGAAGAGGCAGCTGTTCCGGCAACGGCCACAACGGATGACGACAACGTGTCCTCCTCAGGGTACATTACCAAGGACGAGTATGAGCGTGCTTTGGATCTTATGCATTTGTCCAACAGTTATTTGATTCAATTGCCTGACCGGAATACAAAAAAGTAGCCTCCGAAGCAATCATTCAATCTATTAAAAGAGCCCATGAAACAGGAATGGAATCCTGCTTCATGGGCTTTATGCATTTCCAGCCGTTCGCAGGCTGTGTCATGCTGTATATTCCATTCGTAATTACAAAGGCAGCAGCGGCACCGAAGTGCGAGCTTTCAGCTGATCCACCATGGCAAGCCATTCCTGCGGTTTATTCGGCAGGACAGCATAATAGCGATTCAGGAAATCGGCCACTAGGCTGGCTGGCAGCTCCCCTTGCTCCTCATTGCCCGGCATGAAGCAGAGGTCAAGTCCACCCACCGCTTCTCCGTCCCCTTGCCAGGAAGGATGAACGTATGGAAAATCCAGTCGTTGATATCCCAGATGGGACAGCACTTCGCGGCGTAAATAAGGATCCATGGGCTTAATGCCGCCAAATTCATGATCCTGGCTAAGATACGGGTTATAGATCTCGGCGAACATGCCGAACAGTTCCTTGCCGTTTGCCGCGGCAAGCTGCTGCAGGTCACGCTTCCGATGGTTGGCAAGGAAACTTCCGATGCTCAAACCTTCGCGGCCGATGATCGTAAAATCCGTCATGGCCACATTCCAGTCTTCGTAGTAGCGGTATTCAGTCGCTCCCACAACGTTTCCTTCATGCACAGCCACAAATACACGAATGCCGGGGTCTTCCAGTGGTTCCTGCCACAGCGGGAAGTCCAGCACTTCCTCAGGCGGGAAAATTTCCTGCATCAGCTTGTGCATTTGGGCAAACAAAGGATCATTTATTGAAGTAATTCGTGTAAATTCCATGGATTCATCTACCTCCAATGTTAAATGTGCATTATGTCTTGAACGGATTGCGCCATTCCATAAGGGCTGCATAGTTGCAGGACTCCTCATCATCCAGATAATCCGTCGCCACACCCACTGGCATACGTCCGCAGCGCAGCAGGAATGAGATCACCGGATCACGTTTCTCGCCGGATACCACCTGCTCCAGATACGATTCAGCCGTCATTTCATCAGCCACCAGATGGTACCCGGGCATTCTCCCGGCACCGAGCAGCCGGTCGAGCCCCTGTGCAATGACCAGGTGATACATGGCCTGCATCATGAGCTGTGCCAGTCCCCACTTGCGAAATTTCGGACGTACACACAGATCAACGATGTAGAGCGTGTTGCCATCCGGCTGATGATTGCGAATATACCCATCATCGGTCACTTCAGCCCACGTGTGGCTTGCCGGATGTGAAGGGTCCCATTGCATGCGCAGCGAGGTCATCGATCCCGCCAGCTCACCATCTACCTCAATGCAGATGGCCCCATCCGGGTAGTTGGCTACGTGACTGGCAAGCTGCTCATGGTTCCAGAGCAGCTCTTCCGGATAAGGCGGAGGAAAGCTCTCGGCCTGGATGCGAATCAGTTCATCGAAGTCAGCCTCCTGATACGCACGAACGATAGCTTTTACGGGCTTACCGTGCTTATCCGGACCGGTAATCAACATCTCTTTTTGATACATGCTGATAATCTCCTCCTCCCAACAGACAATACGGGTATTTCAAGCCTCGGACTACGCCCAGTCTGTATATAGATCGGTGCGGCGGTCACGCCAGGTCGTTACAGATCCGCGCTCACGTACTTCGTAGAGCAAATCCAGATCCAGATCTGCTGTTACGATCATATCATCGTTAATCTCACCTTCGGCCAGAATGCCGCGCGGCGGGAACGGGACATCATTCGGCGTAATGATGGCAGCCTGTCCGTAGTTGGCACGCATGAAGTCCACTGTCGGCAGATTGCCTACTGTTCCGGTCAGTACAACATAAACCTGATTCTCCACTGCGCGCGCATGACTTGTATAGCGCACCCGGTAGAATCCGTGCCGGTCATCCGTGCAGGAAGGACAGAAGATGACGTCAGCTCCTTTGGCTTTTGCCATACGCACAATTTCCGGGAACTCAATATCGTAACAGGTCAGCATTGCAATTCTGCCTTTATCCGTGTCGAATACTTCAAGGCCATCCCCCGGTGCCATATTCCATTCCTGTACTTCGGTCGGTGTAATATGGATCTTGGCCTGGCGTGCAATACGGCCATCCGGATAGAACATGTGGGCGGTATTATACAATTTCCCTTCACGCCGGATGACATGGGTTCCCCCGATCAGATGCATGTTGTACTTCGCTGCCAGGGATGTGAACAGCTGTTCATACTGCTCTGTAAAATCGGGCAAGTCCTCAATGGTCAGCGCGTTGCCCTTACCGTCACCAATGGACATGAGCTGAGTTGTAAAAAATTCAGGGAACAGCACAAATTCAGTTCCGAATTCGTCGGCTGTCCGTATATAATGCTCGGCTTGAGCAGCAAACTGCTCAAAGGAGCTGATGGTTTGCAATCGGTACTGTACCGCGGATACCCGCAATTTCATGTTTCTCCACCTCCATCATTATTCTGCTCTCATTGTAACAACGAAATGAAGTAATTTCTATTTCCTTTCTTCGCTCAACATCGCCTTGGTGAAACCGATCCATTCCCTTGTGGCAAAAGACAGATATCGGTCCTTACGCCAGATCATGCCGAGCTGCCAGGGGATCACGGGTTCCACAACCGGCATAATGCGTACACGCATATGATCCACTTCACGGCAGATGGTCTCGGGAAGTAATGCCACCCCCAGATTGGCCGCAACCATTGCACTGAGCAAATCCCACTGGGAGCTCTCATAGACCACCCTCGGCTGGAATCCTACATGCTGACAGGCAGCAATGATCCGATCATGCAGGGCAAAATCCTCCCTGAACAGCACAAAGGCATCATGCTCCAGTTCACGCAGGGCAACCGATTCTTTGCCCGCCAGCGGATGCGAAGGGTGAACAAGCAGATTCAGCTTTTCTTCCACGAACACAAAATGATCGAGCAGCTCATCCACCGTCGGCAGCACAGCCACACCAATATCCAGTGCACCACTGATGACATCGGCCTCTACCTTTTTGGCACCATCCTCAAACAGTTGAATGCTCACTTGTGGATAGGCCTTATGAAATTCACCAATGATCATGGGGAAAAAGCTCGAGCCCACCATGGGTGGCAATCCGATGCGCAGATGTCCTTTCTTCAGATTCATCAGATCGTCGAGTTCGGAGGACAAGCTGCGAAACGATTTTTCAATTTCCAGTGCCTGCCGGAAGAAAACATGCCCTGCATCGGTCAATTCGACTCTCTTGCCGTACCGATCCAGCAGCGTAACCCCCAGCTCATCCTCCAGACTTTTCACGGTTTTGCTGATGGTTGGCTGGGTGATATATAACACCTCGGCTGCCTTGGTAAAGCTCTGCTGCCTGGCGACCTCCAGAAAATATTGCAAATGGCGGATATCCATCGTTGATTCCAGCCTCTCATAGATAAATGGAATAGAAAACATTCTTAATATGCATTTTACTCATGAAAGAATGCGATGTAAAATTTGTAACAAGAAAGTGTGTTTCCATTCATTTTCATAAAAAAATAAATCAATCACGTTGATGATATAAGGAGGAATTGAAGTGAAGAAATGGGGACTTGGGATATTGCAGGTTGCTCTCCTCATGGTCTTTTCACTGCTCATGGACCAGTTGGCCCGTGCTCTCCATTTGCCTATACCGGGTTCGATACTCGGCATGGTTGTACTGTTTATTTTGCTACAGACTCGGGTCGTGAAGCTGCGCTGGATTGAAGTCGGAGCCGCATGGCTGCTCGGAGAACTGCTGCTTTTCTTCATCCCTTCAGCCGTTGGCATCATGAACTACATGCCCATGCTTGAACATGACGGACTACAGATTCTGTTCATCGTCCTGCTGAGTACATTTCTGGTTATGGTCTGCACCGGGCTGGTTGCCACACGAATCGCCAAACGAAAGGAGCGTCACACCGGATGATTGGATTTCTCTGCTTGTTGTTAACTGTCGGTATTTACTTGATTGCCAAACGCATGTATCGCCAATTGCCCAAGGTTTATCTGTCCCCACTGCTGATCACGCCCCTGCTTGTCGTTGGGGTGCTGCTTGCGACCGGAACGGATTATGCAGATTACAGCAGCGGCGGGAAATGGCTTAGTCTTCTGCTGCAGCCGGCTACGGTAGCCTTTGCTGTACCGCTGTATACCTTTTTCCATGTGCTCAAAAAGCATATATCCGAGATTGTCTTCAGTGTCATGACTGGATCGGTAGTTGCCGTACTCTCGTCTGCCCTGCTCGCCAAGTGGCTTCAGCTGGACTCCGGGCTGATTCACAGCCTGATTCCGCGTTCCATTACAACTCCGATTGCCATGAATGTCTCGGCTACTATTGGGGGTATCCCCGCTGTTACTGCGGTTTTTGTCATCATGACCGGTTTGCTTGGTGCAATTATGGGTCCTTCTATCGTTAAAATGCTCCGCATTGATGGAGAGATTGCCCGCGGAACCCTGCTCGGAACAGGTGCCCACGGCACAGGGACTTCCAAAGCGTTCGAGCTAAGTTCCCTGACAGGAACCATCTCCAGTATCTCCATGGTACTCGCTGCATTGTTCACTTTGGCGGTGGCTCCTATTCTTTCTAAACTTATTTTCCCATAATAGATAGAATTGTCCCTATTATTTGAAATATTATTGTTGTATTAAAGCCCTTTCTTCCTTACAATAAGGACATGTTTTATAAGCGAATATTGCGGGGGAGATGCGATGAAAAGAACCGGAATGAAGAGATCTCTGGACCGCCTTGGACGAATTGTCCTTCCCAAGGAAATGCGGGATACGATGGAAATCCATATCGGCGATCCGCTTGAGTTTTTCATTGAAGGGAAAGAGTTGATTTTGAGAAAGTACAAATCAACGTTGTGTGTGTTTTGCGGTGATATGGATACGGAAATGTATTTCAAAGAGCAATTCATCTGCCGGACGTGTGCTGTTCAATTAAAACACCCGGATGACACTCCCGAATGGTTCGTTCCTCAGAACAAACAGGCTCCTGCAGCCGTGGAGCGTCCTGCTTCCGATTCCGCCAAAGTCTTGTCCCCCACATGGGATGAGGGAACTGTAGCTGCCAGCACTGAGTATCCTGACCTGCGGCCCAAGACGGCACGCATGCTGCAACAGATGAAAGAAATTGTTGAACAGAATCCTGGTTTGGCTCAGCAGCAGATTGCGGAAAAGCTTGGTATTAGCCAAGGACGCGTCTCCCAATTAAAGAAATTGCTATAATACGATTTCATTTTATTATTTATAATCAGGAGATCTTCCCGATGAGGAAGTCCTACTGCAAGAGAACCCTGTGTATGTGTGGGTTCTTCTTTTTTTTATCCGTTTATTGATATGGAGGAGAGTCCCATGAATAACATGCTGTATTTATCCCGGTTTAATCTGATGTCCAGTCTGTCCGAAGCGGATCTTATCGAAATGGACAGCATGACATCCATCACCACCCTGCCCAAAAATACATTGATCCAGACCCCGGATAAATTTGCCGAAGGCTTTTATTTTGTGAAAAGGGGGGCCGTCCGTCTCTATACACTGAGTCCAGAAGGAAAGCAGTTTACACTCGATATTCTGAAAGAAGGCAACGTGTTTGGAGAAATGAATGGGTTCTCGTTTGGTACACGTGCATTGTATATCGAAACGATGGAGGAATCCGACATTTGCCTGATGAACCGCCAGCGTTTTGACCAGTTTCTGCTTGAACACCCCGCATTTATGATGAACCTGATGAAGGTGCTGAGCGAGCGGATCAAGAGCATGAGTGAGCTTACACAGAAGCTGGCCCTCGGGAATCTCCATGATAAAATTATGCATACTCTCTTCCGACTAGCCAGCCAGATGGGATCGACTGAGGAAAAGGATTACTTCCGAATCCATCACGCACTGACCCACCAGGAGATTGCCTGGATGGTTGGGGCAAGCCGGGAATCGGTTACTGTCGCACTGCAGGAGCTCTCAAAAGCCGGGAGAATCCGTACCGGTTTCAAGTCGGCATCCCTGCATCGGGATGAAATGACCTCCATGCACGACCTGTCTGCCCACATGTAAGATGGATTACATCTCCTGCCTGCTGCTCACTGTATCGTGTACGTATAGACACGTATACAAGGAGGAGCTTAGTCATGCAAGCAAAGGCACACGCAACGATCCCCAGTGATATTCTTCTACGAAAAGGTGCTCGCAAAGCGGCAGATATTCCGGAGCATGTCCGCAACCTTCTCCAATCCGGACAGATCGAAACCGTCAACCTGACGGAATGGCTCGCAGTCGATCACATCGTTCTATTCCATCAAGTCACCCATGATTGGGAAATGATCGAGGATACCCGTGAAATCATTCAGCAGTTACAGCAGTTGAATGAGCAGCGGATTATGAAGATCATCCCGGCTATAGCTCTTGCTTGGCTTGCTCTCATGGATCATAGGGATACTGAATATCGGACGGAACTTTTCTATTCCATTGCCCAGCATCATTCCGACAGCGTTCGCTGCTGGGCAGCTTACATGATTGGAATGGATTCGCAGCTGTCCTTAAATGAAAAGCTTGATCGTCTCCGCCCCTTCGCCGCAGACCCCCATTTCGGTGTGCGCGAGATTGCCTGGATGGCTGTACGTGAGCCGATCATAAACGAGTTACCCATTGCCCTGGAGCACCTTCTACCCTGGACAGCTGATCCTGATCCGCGAATCAGACGCTTCGCCATTGAATCCATTAGACCCCGCGGCGTTTGGGCTAAGCATATTCAGCTGCTTAAAGATAACCCGGCCTTAGCTCTTCCCCTGCTGGAATCGGTGAAATCCGATCCGGACAAATATGTACAGGATTCAGTTAGCAACTGGCTGAATGATGCCGGCAAATCGAATCCGGATTGGGCTCGCCAGGTCTGTAGCACCTGGCTGCAGATGTCAGATACGAAGGCTACAAGGCGGATCACCACCCGAGCGCAGAGAAGCCTGTGATCTTTTTTTACAATCTAAAGAAAAATGAATGAAATAAACGCATCATAAAAGAGGGCAACTGTTTTGGCAGCCGCCCTCTTTGGTTATTCAATCTATTCGTTGCTCAATTAAGTTACGCCTGAATGACTTCCAGAACCTCTTCTTCCTCCAGCTTGCGCATACCGATCGCCAGAACAACAATATTGGCAACAAGCAGGATTGCCGGAAGAGCAATAGCCCCGTATTGTCCGTAGATCAGATGACTTCCGAGTGCACCAATCAGAATAAATGTCAGTACACCTGCTGCTACCATGCGGGTACGAGGGATCAATAAGCCCACTGCACTAAGCAATTCTACCGCACCGAGCAGATACATCGTCCACTTAGGATACGAGAAGCTCTCGAAGGTCTGTACCATCATCTCAGCACCCATTACCTTGTTAAGCCCCGTCATTACAAATACACCTGCAAGCACGACCAGAAAAATATATCCAATAATTCTCATTATGTATGTTCCTCCTGTAACTGATCTAAAGGTTAGATGAAAAGAAAAGCGGGAGCATCTTGCCTGCTGCACATGCCAAATTCAATTCAAATCTGCAAGATGCTAAATCTATGTAAAAGCCGTCTTGCGACGACTCGGTTTTCAAGCCAACATGTCAACGATTAATGTGGTCTAAATCTATCTATTAGGTATTATTGGATACTGGCTTACTTTTATGAAGTGAGTATATAATAATAAGATTATTTATTCAAGTAATTTTTTGATAAATAGTGTATAATACATACAAAAGGGTTGTTGCATGGATTTTTGCCGTAACCTATAGGAATGAATGCTTCTTATTTTTCGTCAGAGTGGCGGTAAGCCAGGCACTTTTTTTATATACAAGACAATTAGACTATTCCAACATTGTTATGCGAATTGAGGTGAACACGTTGAAGCTGAGAAAAGCAAAATCACCAAGTCCCTGTTTGATCACACAAGCTATGGACATCATTGGTAAGAAGTGGGTTCTGCTGATCATGTATCAGCTGCTCTCCGGACCCAAGCGCTTCACAGAGCTGGAAGCGGAAATGGCCATTAGCGGCCGTCTGTTATCCGAGCGTTTGAAAGAAATGGAGATGGAAGGCATCGTAACCCGTCATATGTATCCTGAAATTCCGCCACGGGTTGAATACGAGCTGACTCCCAAAGGCAAGGCTATTGAGCCGGTGATCACCCAGATTTATGGCTGGTCCTCCGACTGGCTGAAACGATAGCAATGCAGATCGCTCTAATCTAAAACACCAAAAGCCTGAATAGGTGCTGATCTTCTCCAGATCAGCTTCCCATTCAGGCTTTTTTCTTGAACTGCTTGAACTGCAATTAAACTATAAAATAATTAATGTGAAAGGTTTCTAATAGGCTTCAGCTGCACCGGCAGACCGGAATCGGCAGATGCCAGCGCTGCTGTTGTAATCTCCTGTGTACGGCAGGCATCTGCGTAATCAGACAGAATCCGCGTACGGTCACCCGTCCGAAGAGCATGAATGAACGCCTCGTTCTCCCGCTCATACGGATTATGTCCTGCCGGAATCTCCTGACCTGCCATCGCGTGAGCAGCAGCACTCGGCAGCAGCAGACGGTCCGGTGTCCAGTCCCATACTCCGGCTTCCGTGTAGAATTGAAGTCCTGCACCGCCTTCTCCATCCGGCAGCAGGCATGTATTGGCAATGCTCGCAATGGCACCGCTCTCCAGCTTAAGCGTAACATTCGCTACATCTGCCACGGTAACATGATCGTGCTTCTCATGCATCACACGCTGGGCTGCCGCAGCATACACCTCAGTAACTTCTCCTGCACAGTACCGGAGCAAATCGACAATATGTGTTGTCTGCTCGACAAACTGTCCTCCGGATCCTTCCTGGCGGCGCCACCAGGCTACGCCCGGCATACCGCCCATCCAGCGTCCAAGTGCCATGCCGATCGTCTGATCCTGCATTGCCCCCCGAAGCACCTGAGCTGCTTCCTGATAGCGGAAGTGATAACCTACCGAAGTAAGCAAATCTGTATCCTTCACCTGATCTAAAATCTTGCGCGGAATATCCATTCCTGTACTTAGTGGTTTCTCTACAAGGAAAGGGATGCCCCGACGAATCAGTTCCGATTCAATTGAACCATGTGACATTGGCGGAACGCAGATGTAAACTGCATCCAGCTTCTCCCCATCCAGCATATGTTCAAGCTCGCTGTAGCCGGCTGCGTCATACACGGAAGCCATCGCCTCAGCTTTCTCCAAGGTGGTCCCGAGCACACTTGCCACACGGACGCCTTCCATTCGTGCCAAAATATCTGCATGGACTTTGCTGAACCAGCCTGTTCCAATGATGCCGATCTGTAACGTCATGGATGTAATCCCCTCTCTTTGTTACGCGCTTACATGTTCCATTCGACCCCATCATACAAAATCCTGCATTATATTTTTCCAGATGCCCCCAATATCAGCCGGTCCAGCTCTTGTTCATACCCTGTTCTCTGCTCATCCGTCCAGTACAGCCGATCATTCATGTATTGGATAACTGCCGACTTATACTGACGCACCTCGTCAATTCGGAAAAATAAATCGCCTGTTCGTCGTACCAGGAAGTCTGCCGGGGTTACGGCCATTTCTTCCTCAATTGCATAATTCAGCATGAGCAGCAGTTCCTGCGGCATGCCATGCCGTTCGGCCTTGACCCGTGGATCAGGCAGCCGGTCATACAGGGCATCCACATTGGATCCATAGGTACGAGCCAGCCGCTCTGCAGCTTGCCGATGGAGTCCAAGCGCTACCCCATCCTTAATCTTGCGCTCTACATAGACGGAGTATCCTGCTGAGCCACCAACGTGCCCACCGGAAATCGGCATCTTCTTCGTTATGCATGGCCCAATCGATTTCCCTGTTTCCTGCGTCAGCTCCCGGGCTGCCAGATCAACGACCATTTCAGCCATTTTGCGATACCCGGTCAGCTTGCCTCCCGCAATGGTGATCAGTCCGGAAGGGGAGACCCACACTTCATCCTTGCGTGAGATTTCGGAAGGACTCTTGCCCTCCTCATGGATTAATGGACGTATGCCAGCCCAGCCCGATTCCACATCTTCGGCACGAATCTGGATATCTGGAAACATGCCATTTATCGCATCGATTAGATAATCCCGATCTGCTTCAGAGATCAGAGGCTGCGCCGGGTCATCTCGGAAAACAGTATCCGTGGTACCCACATATGTTTTGCCATCGCGCGGAACTGCGAAAACCATTCGCCCATCGGGGGTGTCAAAATATACTGCTTGCCGTAGTGGAAACCTTGATCCGTCGAACACCAGATGAATGCCTTTGGTCATTTGCAGCGTCTTGCCCTGACGTGAACCATCTACCTCGCGGAGCTCATCCACCCATGGACCCGAAGCATTGATGACCTTGCTTGCCCTTAATTGAACACGCTGGCCTGTGATCTGGTCCGTAGCCTGGATGCCAATGATCTTTCCATTTTCCTTCACAAATCCGTCTGCCTTTACATAATTCACAGCTTGTGCTCCACGCTTTACCGCTTCTTTCATCACTTCGATGGTAAGCCGTGCGTCATCCGTCCGGTATTCCACATATAACCCGCCACCCAGCAGTCCCTCTCGGCGCAGCAAAGGTTCGCTGTCCGAGACAGCTCCAGCGTTCAGCATCGTACGGCGCTCGTTGCGCTTCACACCCGCGAGCCGGTCATACACCATCAAACCAATCGAGGTGCTGAAGCGCCCAAACGTACCTCCCGTATAGATGGGCAGGAGCATCGGCTCCGGTGTCGTCACATGAGGTCCATTTTCATAGACAATTGCCCGTTCGCGTCCTACCTCCGCTACCATTTTTACTTCAAACTGCTTCAGATATCGTAACCCTCCGTGGACCAGTTTGGTTGAACGGCTGGACGTGCCCGCTGCAAAATCCTGCATTTCAACCAGCGCGGTCTTCAGTCCGCGGGACACGGCATCAAGGGCAATGCCTGCCCCCGTGATCCCTCCGCCTATAACCAATATGTCAAAATGTGCATTCGCCATGGATTGAAGATACTCGCCGCGCATCGCTGCCGAGAAAGATGAAGTCATCGGTATGCCTCCCATTCATTGCCTTTATTTTCGCTAACCCATCTTCAAAAAAGAACAAAAAAAGACCACGTCATTCGCTTCAGCAATTGCTGAGCGGTACGTGGTCTCTCCCGATCTCCAGACATCATTTTTTAACTTGTGCCTTAATCCTATCACACATTTTGAGCGGCGTGAAGGCCTGAAATGACACATTATTCAAAAAAATTTCAAAAAATTGTTCTGTCCAAGGACGTAATTTCAAACTGATCCACTAACCTCTTTATTTTCCTAATCATGGATATATGCATTTCGTTCTCCAGGAAAATATCCCCTGTAATTTATGCATCATTTTCCACCAGTAATTATCATCTATTGAATTTGTTTAATGAAAAAGTACAAATAGCTAAATCTTCTTATTTCTACTTATTTGAAGGACATGGCAGCCTTCACTGCTCGCTGCCAACCGGCGTACAGATCATTTCTGGTATCCTCTTCCATCAGCGAATTGAATACGCGCTCCGTGTTCTCATGATTCTTCAGCTCATCCGCACTTTCCCAGTATCCGACAGCAAGACCTGCCAAATAAGCTGCCCCCAGAGCCGTTGTCTCGTTCACCGTTGGACGCTCAACCGGAATGCCCAGAATGTCGCTCTGGAATTGCATCAGAAAGTCATTGGCCGCTGCACCGCCATCGACGCGTAACGAATCGACAGCAATCCCCGAATCGGATTCCATAGCCGCCAGAACATCCTTGGTTTGATACGCCAGCGCTTCAAGCGTCGCTCGAATAAAATGTTCCTTCGTGGTGCCGCGTGTCAGACCGAATACGGCGCCCTTGACCTCGCTGTCCCAATATGGACTACCTAGCCCGACGAAGGCCGGTACCATATACACACCATCTGTGGAGGGTACCCGTGCAGCATAATCCTCACTATCCTTGGAGGAACGCAGCATCCTTAATCCGTCACGAAGCCACTGAATGGCAGAACCCGCCACAAAAATGCTGCCTTCAAGTGCATACTCTACCTTGCCATCAACACCCCAGGCGATCGTTGTGATCAATCCATGGTCCGACTTTACCGGATCTTTCCCTGTATTCATGAGCATGAAGCACCCGGTACCATATGTGTTTTTCATACTGCCCTTGTGATAGCATCCCTGACCGAACAGGGCTGCCTGCTGATCGCCTGCTGCGCCAGCAATGGGAACCCGGTGGCCGAAGAAATGATAATCCATCGTGTGCGCATACACTTCAGAGGAGCCTCGCACTTCTGGCAGCATTGCTTTTGGAATATCGAGAATACGGAGAAGTTCGTCATCCCATTGTAGATCATAGATGTTGTACATCAACGTACGGGAAGCATTGGATACGTCCGTTACATGGGTACCTCCGCTGAGCTTCCAGATCAGCCAGCTGTCGATTGTACCGAATAGCAGTTCTCCCTGCTCCGCGCGTTCACGCGCTCCTGGCACATGGTCCAGAACCCACTTGACTTTCGTACCGGAAAAATAGGGATCAATAAGCAGTCCCGTTTTCTCACGAAACAGGTTAGCCAAGCCCTTCGTCTTCAGCTCATCACAGATATCAGCAGTTTGTCTCGACTGCCAGACTACAGCATTATAGATAGGGCGACCTGTTTCCTTATCCCACACTACAACCGTCTCGCGCTGGTTCGTAATCCCGATTCCGGCAATCTGGGCAGGCTTAATGCCGCTCTCTGCCAAGCAAGAAGCCATAACCGCAAGAATGGAGCTCCAGATTTCATTCGCATTCTGCTCGACCCAGCCCGGCTTGGGGAAGTACTGCGGAAACTCCTGCTGGGCAATATGTACAATCTCCCCATTGTGGTTAAACAGAATAGCCCGTGAACTCGTGGTTCCCTGATCAAGAGCCATAATATACTTTTCCATATCGACAACCTCCTGTACGCATATTGCATCATTCGATATCCCTGGTGCCGGATTGACAGATGCAATAATGTTGAAATTCATGCTATTGTTTCGGTTCTGTAAGCGATTCCCCAAAATGTCGGATCAGGTCAAAATTGGACGTGGTCACCGCTGTTGCACCGGCCTGCAGCGCAAGCTCAACCTCTTGGGCAGACCGGATCAGTCCTCCGGCAATAATGGGAATCCCCGTCCGTTCCGCTACCTCGGTAATAATATGCGGAATAACACCAGGAAGCACTTCAATATAATCCGGTTGTGTCTTCGTCAGCAGTTGATAACTTTTCTCCAAAGCATTTGTATCCAGCAAAAACACCCGCTGAATCGCGGTGATCCCCTTTTGTTTCGCTTTTTGAATGACGGTTGCCCGTGTAGAGATCAAACCCGCAGGACGAATATGCTGACACAAATATTCTGCCGCGTACTCATCGTTCTTCAGCCCTTGGACCAGATCGGCATGCAGCAGGATTTTTTTGCTTCGCCGCCTTGCCTCGTCCAGCAAGCTGTTCAACTGGGCAATGTGGGTATCCAGCAAAACCCCATAGGTGTAAGGGCCATCAATAATCGCTTCGAACTGCTTCATGCTCTTGGCAGCCGGTAACATGCTCTGTCCATCAAATGGCACCATCGTTCCTCCTGCATCATTCAGATTGCCTATATTGTATAATCCGTATGGTAGATCGGCAAGCTGGACCAGGCAGCAGGAAGCATCCCCGTAGTGTTCTTGCTCTTTCGTAAACACCAAAAGGCCGTTGTCATACACCCTTTAAGGAGTGAACAACAACAGCCACTTTTGGTCGGTTGCACAGCAAGATACCTTCACTGGAATCAACGCTAATTTAACACTTAAGGTGAAATTTAAGCCTGCGCATGCGGAAGCAGTACATCAGCCCCGGCCCAGCCATCATTCTCTGCCAAGTGACCCGAACGACTTACTTTCGTTTGCAGGTATTTCTCATTAAACGCCGAACGATCTCCCCACAGCGGAACACGTCCGCCCACATTCAGTCCCGCTTCCTGCAGTGCAGCCAGCTTCCGCGGATTGTTGGTAATCAACGTAACCGGTGCAGAACGCAGTGCACGCAATACAGCGATGGCATCGTCGTAGTTACGAGCATCATCCGTAAAGCCAAGCTGCAGGTTCGCATCTACGGTATCCAGACCTTCCTCTTGCAGGATATACGCCATCGCTTTGCTGAACAGACCGATCCCGCGACCTTCATGGTTCGCCAGGTAGAACAAGGCACCAGCTCCATGGGCTGCGATCATTTTCATGGATTGCTCCAGCTGGAAGCCGCAATCGCAGCGCTTGCTGCCAAAAATATCGCCTGTATGACAGATGCTGTGCATCCGGATCAGCGCTTCCTGCGCTTCGGCAAAATCGCCGTATACGAGCACACTCGACTGCTGACGTTCTGCCAGTTCGGCAGTAGCCAGCGATTCAATCAACTCGCCGCTCTCCATGACCTTATCCGATTTCAGCCAGCTGTACCACTGGAATGTATGCGTCTCTCCATCCAGATTGACCGGGAGCTTAATCGGTCCAACCAGATATATAAATTCTTTTCCACTCGGAAAAGTCTGGATTTTGGGGGCAAGTAATTGAATAATATGTGAATTGATCATAATGTTTGTTTCCTCCTGTTAAGCCGTTTGATATACAGATTGATTCGTATCCAGACCGAAAAAAGATCACTGGACGTTTATAGTACGTATCTATATTATTGTCATCATCATTAGTTACTTTATGTAAGCAAGTTTAAAATAAAAATTATATTGTGTCAAGTAACTTTTGTTTTTAAAGTAACTAATAAAATCAGGATACGAAACCGACACAAATTTGTGTTTCATTTTCGGAATATTGGGTATGAGTTTATAAACTGCTCATAGAATGATGTTGTAGTCCAAAGTACTTCATGCCTCGAACTTAATGATGAGGGGGTTGTGCACATGATCCGCCGGAAAAAAACCTGCTGGACAGCCATCATGATGGTCTGCGTGCTGCTTATAAGCGGATGCTCCATCTGGCCAGGACAAGACGATTCTGCGAACAACAAAAAGGTAGCGCTTACACTATGGTACTGGAACCGTTCCATTGATGATAAGCTGATTGCCAAGGCCAGGGAACAGTTCCCCAATATTGAACTGACTGCCCAGAAGATCGGCGGTGACTTCAAGGCGAAGCTCAAGACAACGCTGGCCGCCAAATCAGGCGAGCCCGATATTGTTGCCCTAAACGACTGGATCATGGAACTGTTCCCCAGTGAAGACCGTTTCTATAACCTGTATGATCTCGGCGCTGGGGACGTCGAAGACCAGTATCTTGAATGGAAATGGAAGCAGGGCGTCACGCCCAGCGGACAGATGATCGGTTTCCCGATGGATACAGGACCGACAGCTCTCTTTTACCGGGCTGACCTCTTCAAGGAGGCTGGACTGCCATCTGAACCCGAGGAAGTAAGCCGTCAGCTGAATAGCTGGGAAGCATACGCCGCAGCAGGCGAACAGATCAAGGAGAAACTTGGAGGCAAGGTATTTCTAACCGATAACATTGGAAGCGTTTACAATCAAGTCCTGTCCCAAGGAGCTGAGCGCTACTTCCGCCCGGATGGTTCGTTTATCGGCATGGATTCTCCTCTGGTACGAACAAGCTGGGATACCGCCATTGATTTCAAGCAAAAGGGATTGCTGGCGAATGCAGACGGCTGGACTCCAGGCTGGAATGCAGCGATGAATAATGGGGAAATTGCCTCCTTCGTGGGTGCGGTCTGGATGAAGCAGGTGCTGCAGGAAGCCGCGCCAGATACATCGGGTAAATGGCGGGTGGCCCGTGCTCCTGGCGGAGATGGCAATAACGGCGGTTCGTTCCTGTCCATTCTGAAGTCCAGTGAGCATCCTCAGGAAGCCTACGAGCTGGTGCGCTGGCTGCAGAGTCCGGAAAATCAGCTGGAGCAATATCAGACGTTGAACCTCTTTCCTTCTGCGCCGGGTGTGTTCGACTCTCCCGCCATGAAAGAAGAGGAGCCCTTCTTCGGCGGACAGGCGACAGGGCCTGTATTTGCCGAATCGGCACAGCATGTTCCAGACGCTTTTTTTGGTGAACGTTACCCATCGGTACACAACATTATTACCCGGCGCCTGAATGATGTCGCGAAGCAAAATGCCGATCCCCAGCAGGTCTGGACCGATACCGTACACCGCGTTGAGCGGGAACTCCAGCGTTGACCTGAAGAACGTGTGTGTTCGATATCCGCATAAGGAGGAATTCATATGGCTGTAACCGAACCCCATCTCACTCCCGAACCCGGAGCCGTGCGTCCGGACCTGGATCGGAAGAAATCTCTCCTGTCCCAAATTTGGGAACATCGTGCCCTGTATGCAGCGATCTCGCCGTTTTATATTCTCTTTGCCGTGTTTGGACTGTTTCCCATCGGTTTCTCATTGTACCTGGCCTTCCATAAGTGGGACGGCATTGGCGTAATGACCTACAATGGGCTGAACAATTTTAAATACATGCTGACGGATGCCGAGTTCTGGCAGGCTGTGGGCAATACATTCATGATCTGGATATACTCAACCATTCCCATGCTGTTCTTCGCCCTGATTGTTGCCTTTTTGCTGCATGCGCCGTTCGTGAAGTTCCGTACACTGTTTCGTGTCGGTTACTTCCTGCCGAACGTCACCTCCATCGTAGCCGTGGCGATCATCTTTGGTGCACTGTTTGCCAACAACTATGGCTTTCTCAACTATCTCCTGCAGTCGGTCGGGCTTCCGGTCGTGGAATGGCTTAATGCGCCTTGGGGTATTAAAGTGGCGATCTCCTCCATGGTCGTCTGGCGCTGGACGGGGTACAATGCTGTCATTTATCTCGCCGGACTTCAGAGTATACCGCAGACCTTGTATGAAGCAGCCAAAATTGACGGCGCATCCGGTATACAGTCCTTCTTCCGAATTACCATTCCGATGTTGCGCCCTGTGATTCTCTTCACGGTGATTACATCAACGATTGGCGGCATGCAGCTGTTCACCGAACCTCAGATTCTTGTGGGCAACGACGGCGGTGCAGGCGCAGCCGGGATGACCATTGTCCTGTACCTTTACCGTGAGTCGTTCATCAACAATTACTTCGGATATGGTGCAGCGGTGGGTTGGGGCATGTTCCTCATTATCGCCCTGTTCTCCATCGTGAACTGGAAGCTTGTTCAAGGCAAGTCATCCTGATGTGACAAGGGGGAGCGCTCATGACGTCCAAATACCTCAAATCGCTCGTATTGTATACCGGTCTTATCGGGGGCATGCTCATTTCCATGTTCCCGTTCTATTGGCTGATTGTAATGTCCACACGGACAACGTCCGACATCTATACATTTCCGCCCCAGCTCTGGTTCGGGGGAGAACTGTGGAATAATATCAGCCGGGTGCTGCAGCAGATCGACTTCTGGGGTGCATTTGTCAATACACTGTTTGTATCCGGCATGGTGACCGTGCTCGTGCTGTTCTTCGATTCATTAGCGGGTTTTGCGTTTGCGAAGTTTGAGTTTCCGGGCAAAAAATGGCTCTTCGTCCTGCTGCTGGCCACCATGATGGTGCCTTCCCAGCTGTCGCTCGTTCCTTCCTTCGTGCTTATGGCGACGTTCGGTTGGGTCGGTTCCTTCAAGGCCCTGATTATCCCGGGCATGGTGAATGCCTTCGGCATCTTCTGGATTCGGCAGTATGCCACGGAGTCCATCCCGAATGACCTGCTCGATGCGGGCCGGATCGACGGCTGTAATTTCTTCCGTCTCTATTGGA
This sequence comes from Paenibacillus sp. P13VS, assembly GCF_015143645.1. NCBI lineage: Bacteria > Bacillati > Bacillota > Bacilli > Caryophanales > Paenibacillaceae > Paenibacillus > Paenibacillus sp. P13VS. Next base: position 396,154 of record NZ_WYEV01000005.1, read on the forward strand.
ATGTGGCGCTGCCCATCCTGCGACCTGCGTTTGCGTTTCTCGGCGCATTTACCTTTATCGGAGTATGGAACGACTACCTGTGGCCGCTCATTGTCCTGACAGATGAACGGAAATATACCCTGCAGATTGCTCTCTCACAGTTAAATGGACTGTACAATACGGATTACGCGATGGTTATCGCCGGTACTCTACTGGCAGTTATTCCGCTCATTATCATGTTCCTGTTCATCAGCCGCCAGTTCATTTCGGACATTGCCGCAGGAGCAGTGAAAGATTAAGACTCGGCATTTTGATCCATCCCTCAAGTCTGATATTCTTATCTAAAGATAAATACCAGATGCTTCAGAGAAAGGGATGACAAAATGGCTTCTTCACCCTATATGATTGGCGTAGATATCGGCACCACATCCACCAAGGCCGTATTGTTCGAACAAAACGGTTCCATTGTAGCTCAGGGTGGTGCCGATTATCCGCTGTATACCCCTACTCCTGCGATTGCTGAGCAGGATGCGGACGATATTTTCCAAGCTGTTGTAGAATCCGTCAAACAGGCGACATCCAAGGCGGGTGTCAAACCGGATGAGATTCTGTTTGTATCGTTCAGCTCGGCGATGCACAGCATCCTGCCTGTTGACGGACAAGGCAAACCGCTCATGCGTGCCATGACGTGGGCAGACAATCGCAGCGCGGAATGGACCGAAGCACTCAAAACTGAAATGAACGGTCACGAAATCTATCTGAGAACAGGAACGCCCATTCATCCGATGTCACCGCTGACCAAGATCATGTGGCTGACCCGGGAACAGCCGGAGCTGTTCAAGCAAACCCACAAATTCATCTCCATGAAAGAATACGTGTTCCTCAAGCTGTTCAATGAGTACGTGATTGATCACTCCATGGCGTCGGCCACCGGAATGATGAATCTGGAGAAGCTGGACTGGGATGAGGAAGCCCTGCATGTGGCAGGAATTACACCAGATCATTTATCCCGGCTTGTGCCGACCACGCATGTGCTCAAGCAAGGTCTGAACCCGGAGTATGCCAAGGAAATGGGCATTGCAGACACGACCCCATTTGTTATCGGGGCCAGTGACGGTGTGCTTTCCAATCTTGGCGTAAATGCAATTGATCCTGGCGTGGTGGCAGTGACCATCGGCACCAGCGGAGCCATTCGTACGGTCGTGGACAAACCGGTTACCGATCCGAAAGGACGTTTCTTTTGTTACGCGCTCACCGAGGATGCGTGGGTGATCGGTGGGCCCGTGAATAATGGCGGAGTCATTTTCCGCTGGATTCGGGACGAGTTTGCAGCTTCTGAGGTAGAGACAGCGAAGCGTCTGGGTATTGATCCTTATGAAGTGCTCACACGGGTTGCGGAAAATGTACCACCAGGATCGGAAGGTCTGCTCTTCCATCCGTATATGACAGGTGAGCGTGCCCCCCTCTGGAATCCGAATGCCCGCGGCTCGTTCTTCGGTCTGACGCTTCATCATAAAAAGGAGCACATGATCCGTGCCGCCCTGGAAGGTGTATTGTTCAATCTGTATACCGTCATGCTGGCTATTGAAGAGAAGATCGGCCGTCCTACCAAAATTCAGGCAACGGGCGGCTTCGCCCGCTCCGAATTATGGCGGCAGATGATGGCCGATATCTTCGACCAGGATGTGATTATTCCCGAAAGCATTGAGAGCTCCTGCCTTGGTGCAGCCGTGCTTGGCTTGTATGCACTTGGCCGAATTGATTCCCTGAGTGCGGTATCCGGCATGATTGGATCCACACATCGCCATCAGCCTGACCCGGATCATGTCCGCATCTACCGGGAATTGCTGCCGATCTTTATTCGGATCTCCCGCAAATTTGAGGAAGAGTATGCGGATATCGCTGCTTTTCAAAATAAAACGATGCATCAGAAATAGTTGCAGAAAAAACAGGTGTCCATTTAAGGGCACCTTTTTTTTACTACTTATAAAGCATTACTGATTATATTTACTGAATGCATCCTTGTCGTCCTGCACATTTTCCAGATACATAATCTGTCCCTCATCATTCACGCGGGCGATATCAATCCCTGTTTTGGCATATACCGTGCCATCAGCAGCTTGCCCACATACGGCCCAGTTCGTCTGATAGCTGCCGTCCGGCTGAAGCACCCACCCGTCCCACATATGTTTGACGTCCATGTTGTACTCGTAGAATGCTTTCATAAAACCTTCAAATCCCCTTCTGCTGGTACCGTTCAGCACAATCTCTGCATCCGCTGTGAACAGGGACAGTAAATCCTCCATTGCACGTGCGTCCGTACGGGAAGCGTCAAATAAGCGAAAATAGTTGTTTAACAAGGTAGTCATGATGTTCCTCCTGATGGTCTTAAACCAATGCGAATTTCAGTTCGAATAATTTCGAACTATTGAATAGCAATGTATCACACGATTCAGTCTCCTTACAACCCTCAGTTCGAAAAAAATCAAACATTGAAAGAGACGTTTCAATATGCTACCGTCATAGATATGAAAAAACCTACGATACCCATGGCTTCGGACATGGAGTTTACCACGGTCTGCAATGCACTCGGTGATCCGGTGCGCATGAAGATTGCTCACTGCCTGGCCAGCTCCGGCGAGAAAAACTGTTCCGCCTTCGAAGTAGACCATATTTCCAAATCCACATTGTCCCATCACATCAAAATTCTTCGTGAAGCGGGCCTGATCCAGCCACGCATTGAAGGCAAACAGCATTTTTACTCTTTGCGAAAGGATGATCTAAACAGTCGTTTCCCCGGTCTTGTAGAATTAATATTGAATACGACAGGAGGTTAATTGCATTGTTGGATAAAAAAGCGGCAAAAATACTGCTGAGCACATTCTGGGGAGGTGGCGGTTGGAAGACAGAACGTGCACCATTCTCCGGAGATGATTTTGAATATGCCAAGAGCAAGCATGTGATGTTCGATCCGCAGACCACCACCCACGATGAGGTTGTCCGGCGTCTGCAAGAAATTCATGAGGACATTACCTTGAAGGACAGGGTTGTATCGGCTTTTCTGCATAGCCTGTCTACCAAAAAAGTATATTTGCGCAGTGCGCTCTCCAGTTGGGCACTCACCTCACGTTTACCTCTGCATACCTATGGGGAACGGCCCGCGCTTCATGCCAACACCAGTGCATGCGGGGATTGCAATTACCTGCGGTTACAGTCGGACAAGCAGTATGTGAACGTCGATCTGAACGTCCTGAATTTTGAGCGGATCAAATGGGGCGGGGTCCGTCATGGATGGTTGCTCTACTGCCTGATGGATCTGGAGCTGCTGCTTCTTGATAACGATTCAAGCTACGAGGTAACCTCGGAAGACAAGGCCATCCTTGAACAGCTTCTCGCAGCCTGCCAGACTGGTGATCTTAAGGATAGTGCCCGCTCGCTTGAAAAGCTGTGGAAAGGTCTGCTCCCTTCGAGCAAACAGGAACGGGATGCGCTGATTGAGATCTGGGCTGCTGCTGGACTGCTGATTCCTGGCGATACGCCGAGAAGAGGCAAAGGTGGTTCCGGCGATTTTATCTTTGCCGCTACCTGGCAAGGAGATGACGGCTATCATGCGGAAACAGCAAACCACTTCTTTGGATCTTATTTTCAATAAATGATCTGAACTTTGGCTTTCTGCCAACATGTACGTTCAAGCAGGTTACAATAATGACATCGACAGATTTCCGCTCCAGCTCGTATAATAGGGGAAAAATGGTAGATGGGAGTGAATCAAGCAATTTTATGGTATACATAATGGCCTTTTTGCTGTCTTTTGTTGTCGTGCTTCTGCTCATTCCTCCGCTTAGCCGCCTGGCACACCGCCTTGATTTTGTGGACAAGCCACGGGAGGACGTAGAGCGCAAGCTGCACAGGCAGCCTATTCCACTGACGGCGAGTTACGCGATATTCACCGGATTCTTCCTGACATACATTGCTTTTACGAAGCAGTTGTCCATGGAGACAGCCGCACTGGTTGCAGGCGGTATGCTTCTGTTAACGATTGGCACCATTGATGACTGGTACAAAACAAAAGGCAAAGACTTTCCCGCCCTGCCCAAAATGATCATTCAGATCTCTGCGGCCGTGCTCGTATTTGCTTCCGGCATTGCATTCACCGGGTTTGTGAACCCGCTGACCTCGGAATACGTCATGCTTCCGTTCTGGCTGCAGTTCATTCTGACGATCCTGTGGATCTTCGGTGTAACCACGGTCATTAACTTCTCGGATGGCATGGACGGGCTTGCTGGCGGATTGTCAGCGATCTCGGCAGTCACGCTGTTTGTCGTTGCCCTGGCCAAAGGCCAAAGCGATTCGGCACTCATGTCCATCGTGCTTGTCGGTGTAACGCTTGGGTATCTGAAATACAACAAACCTCCGGCCAAGGTATTTATGGGTGATGCCGGTGCGACATTCCTCGGTTTCATTCTGGCTGTCATTGCCCTTGATGGGGCATTCAAGCAAGCCACCATGCTGTCCCTATTCATCCCGATTCTGGCCCTTGGTGTACCGATCTTCGACAATATCTTTGTCGTTATCAAACGTTTCATTCAAGGCAAAGCCATCTATCAGGCCGATGCAAGCCAGGCTCATTACCGCCTCCTGCGTGCAGGGCTGAACCATAAGCAGGTGGTTGGCGTTTTGTATCTCATCAGTACCTGCCTCTGTCTCTCTTCCATCATTCTCATGTTGGTCGAAATGTAGGGACGTACCCTATTGCTCCATATCAAGTAAAAAAAGACGAGCCCGTGAAACCACGGGCTCGTCTTTTGGCTGATATAACCCTTTCATCAGCTTTATACCTTGGAGTAAGTCTTCTCTTTTCATCCGATCAACATGATCTCAGCCCTCAACCCTCGAAACCAACCACACTTACCTGGAAGCTGCGGGCGGCAACGGAACCCCTGGCTTCTGCCAGTCTGCCCATCCTGGTCGGTCGAGCTCGACGAGGCGACGATAACGCTCTTCCCGAGCCAGCAGCTGTTCGTGAGAACCCTGCATGGCAATCTGTCCATTTTCCATAAAAATGACCTCATCCATCTGTTCAGCACCAATGAGATGATGAGTAACCCAGATCATCGTTTTGCCCTGCATGCTGTCCAGAATGGTGCGCATCAGTGCGCGTTCCGTCACAGGATCAAGTCCCACTGTAGGTTCATCGAAGATGACGACAGGTGTCTCTCGCAGCAGTACCCTGGCCAGGGCGATCCGCTGCCGTTCGCCGCCCGAAAAGCGCATGCCCGTCTCCAGCATCGGGGTATTGTACCCCTGCGGCAGAGATTCGATAAGGCCGGACAAACCGACCTGGTCAGCCACACGTCTGATCTCCTCATCCGTTGCATGTGGACGGCCAATCCTCAAATTGTTCGCGACCGTTGTATCGAAAAGATGGGGATTCTGATTCAGCACTGCAATGACATCAGGTACATTGTCTCCTAGCGTCTGCACAGGCTGATCATTGATCAGAACTTCCCCTGCTGAAGGGAGCAGAGCACCCTGAATCAGTTTGAGCAGTGTGGATTTGCCTCCGCCACTGCGCCCAAGGATAGCTAGCCGTTTCCCCTGGGGCAGATGAAGAGAGACACCCTGTATCGCATGGGCATTCTCGGAAGCATAGCGGTAACTTACATGATCGATTCGAATATCTGCTCTCAGCTTCGGAGGGATACGCAGACGGATGCGTTGATCCCATGAACGATTCGTCATCTCCGCTGATTCAGAAGGGGCTTCAGTCGCCTGCACCGTTTCACCTCTGCCTGACGTAGCATCTGGAGCGTGTCCCTTACCCTCCAGATGCTGCAATCGATCCAGCGATTCCCGGTACTCGGGGATACGCTCCACCGCATCGGACACAGGCAATAAGGCTTCCGTAAGTGGGAACAGAACTAATACAAATGCCGCGATCATAACAGTGGGCAGCTGTCCTGCTGCAGCCTGGCTTCCTGCCCACAATGTCACGGACACCACCATCAGTCCAATGACACATTGTGCAATCAGATCACGCCAGCGCGTCCATCTTCGCAGGCTGCGCCGAACGGAATCTGCCCGCTCCTCCCCTTCCTCCTGAAGACGAACAAACTCTGCTGCCCGACCACTGGCCAGCCAGTCTCCAAGGCCAAGTACACCGTCAGTAAGGCGCGCATATAGGTGGCTGTTCTCCTTTTTCAATCGTACTTTCTGTTTCCATGTAATCTTTAGCGTGATGGATGGCAGCAACCCAATAAGGAATAACAAGTACAGACCCATCCACAATGCAAAACCCAGATCCACGGTTCCAAAAGAGATAACTGCCGCACCGTACAGGATCAGTGCCGTGATGGCGGGGAAAACCGTACGCAGATAAATATCCTGCAGCCGCTCGACATCCTCTGCAAGTGCACCGAGCACATCCCCCGTTTGCATTCGTGAACGCAGGAACAGGGCTTGAGGCTCCAAAATCCGATACAGCTTCACCCGTTGATCGGCAAGCACACGCAGTACGGCATCATGACCGGCCAGCCGCTCGGCATATCGAAACACCGCACGGAAAATCCCGAACGCACGAACACCCACAATCGGCACATATACCATCAAAATGTTTTCAGGGCGGAGCGCAGACTTGGAGATCAGGAACCCCGAGGTAAAGAGCAGCAGGACGGCACAACATGCAGCACATGTCCCCAGTGCGATAACTCCGGCAAATCTCCAGCGGTACTGTACCACGTAAGTAGAAATCCAGCTGCTCTTCACACGCCCGTTTCGGGCCGTCTCTATCTGCTCATGTTCAGCTTCCATGTTATACCGCCTCCATCTGGGCCCGAATCATCTGGTAATAGACGCCCTGTCTTGCAAGCAACTCTTCATGTGTTCCTGTCTCGGCAACCGTCCCGCCGTCCATCACGATGATGCGATCCATATGCGCCATCCAGTGCAGGCGATGAGTAGCCAAAAATACCAGTTTGTCTTCAAAACACGGGAGCATCGTCTGTTTCAGCTCGTACTCTGTCTCTACATCCAGATGTGCGGTTGGCTCGTCCAGCAGCAGCACCGGCCGTGCACTTAGCAAGGCTCTGGCTAAGGCTATCCGCTGCTCCTGCCCACCGCTGAGCTGTCTACCCCCGGCTCCGATTCGCTCATGCAGTCCGTTTGGCAAGGAAGAGACCAGCTGGTTCAAACCTGCTGCATTAGCTGCCTCTTCGACCTCCGCATCCGATGCTTCCGGCATATAAAAGCGGACGTTATCAGCAAGGGTTCCACTGAATATATAGGGATGCTGCGGAATGGCAGCCGTTTGTGTTCTCCAGAATTCCATCATCTCCAGGGACACGGGCTGACCGTTCACCAATACTCGTCCTGATGTGGGCAGTTGAAAGCCGGCCAGCACGTCAATCAACGTTGATTTCCCTGCACCGCTTGCACCGATGATACCAACCTTGATCATACCGGAAATCTGAAAGGTGACATCCTCCAGCGAGTTGGCCCCGTCCTCTTCATGACGCACTTGGATGTCGGTAAGCGCCAGCCTGCTGCCCTTGTTCCAGATCAGCTTCGATGAAGCTGAAGACACTGGTCTGGCAGTGCGATCATCCTCCAACACAACACGTATGGTCGAGGCATGTTTACGGTCTGAAGAAGACTGCTGTACAGATCTCACTCCGTCCGTCCCTGCCTGTGTCTGAAGAACCGTAGTGGCATATGCTTCCCCCTGCCTCTGCTCGGCTGCCTTCCCCCGCTCAATCATCTGTACGATCGCTTCTCCAGCTTCCTTGCCATCCAATGTGGCATGGTAATCTGCACCCACCATACGCACAGGCAGGAAATACTCCGGTGCCAGAATAAGTACCGTCAGTGCCGGTCCGAGCAGCATCTGTCCTTCCGTTAGCCGCAAGCCAAGGCCAACCGCGACTGAGGCAACCGAGAGCATGGTGAAGAAGTTCAGCGCGAAGGAAGATAAAAAGGCCATGCGCAGCGTAGACATCGTTGCTTTTCGGTAGCGCTGGCTGACTCGAATAATCGTATCGGTATGCTTGCCGCTCTGGCCCAGCGTTTTTAGCGTTTCGAGTCCGCGAAGCGTATCGACAAAGTGATTGGCCAGTGCCTTGTATGACTTGAATTGCCCATCAATCTTACGCTGTGCAGCCAGACCGACCAGAATCAAGAACACAATCAATATGGGAAGGGTCACCGTCAAAATAACACCGGACATGATATCCAGCTTGAACACATACAAGAGTATAACGATTGGGGTAAATCCCATGCCCAGCATGCGGGGGATAAATAGCTCCAGATACGTCTTGTACTGGGCTGTTCCTTCGCGTGCCAACGTGACCAGATGCCCTGTTCCTTCCGTTTTGGCAAAACGCGGGCCAAGCCTGAACCACTGCTCCACCATTTGCCTGCGCAGGTCTGTTCCCGTTTTCTCTGCATATCGCATGGCCACCAGCTGCAACCAGAAGGAAATGGCATACCGGGCAGCAAAAGCAGCCAGGAACAGCAGCAGCACAGGGTACTGCTCTGCGATGGATGACCCTTCGAACAATGCCGTTATGGCCTCGGCAAGCCATTTGGCCTGCATAATGATCGTCATCGCCTGCAGCAGTACCAGCGCTGAAGCCAGCGCCAGTACAGGCCGGATCCCCGGCAGCTTCAGCAATCCCCGTCCCATGTCAGTACTCCAGGTGATGCTGCTCGTTCAGACGTTTGCGGAAAATGTAATAACTCCAGATCTGATATCCGAGGACAAAAGGCAGCAGCGTGCAGGCTACAATCGTCATCACTTTCAGTGAATACGCACCGGAAGCCGCATTATAGACGGTCAGATCGAACGCTGAGCCCAAGGAACTGACCATGACTCTTGGAAACAGGCCAATGAATACAGAGGCAAACGCGATGGCAATCACGGCTCCGGTCATACCAAAAGCCCAGCCCTCACGCTTATGCCGCACGAAGTACGCAGCGAGACCTAATGAAACGGCACCAAGGACCACCATGATCCAGAGTGCCCAGCCACGAACGGCGAACACATCTGTCATGAAATAGGTCATCACCGCATACACCGCCAGAATGGCGGCCAGCGGCAGCATTAATGTATTTGCCATATTCAACGCCCGTTCCCTGAGATCTCCAACGGTCCGCAAGGAAGCAAACAGCAGCCCATGAACGAGACATAACAAGGTTACACTTAGACCGCCAACAACCGTATACGGGTTGACGATGTCCAGGAATCCCGCACGCATCTGCATCTCCCCATCAATGGGCAGGCCCTTCATGAGCGTTGCAAAGACAACCCCGAACAGAAATGGCAGAAGGCTGCTTGAGACGACAATGATGATATCCCATGTTTTGCGCCAGCGCTGCTGCTTCATCTTGCTCCGGAATTCAAAAGCGTCTCCACGGCCGATCAATGCGAGTAACACAACTACAAGCGGCAGGTAAAAACCGCTGAACAAGGTGGCATACCAATGCGGAAAAGCAGCGAACATTGCGCCGCCTGCCGTGATTAGCCAGACCTCGTTTCCATCCCAGAACGGACCGATGGAGTTAATCAGGGTACGACGTTCACGATCTGATCTGGCAATCAGGCCTGTGGACATTCCCACACCAAAATCGAAGCCTTCCAAAAAGAAAAAACCGACAAACAATACAGCGATCAACAGAAACCAAAGCTCACTTAGTGACAACGGAATACCCCCCATCCATGCCGAACGGATCGGCTGATTCATCGTGTTCCTCCGGCTTATCTACGACGTGCGGACCTGCCTTGATCTCACGAACGAACAGATAGACCATGACAATGCCCAGAACCGTGTAAGCCGCCGTAAACGCAATGGTAGAGAACAGAATCTGGCCTGCGCTTACGTTAGGCGATACACTTGCTTCGGTCGTCATATATCCGAATACCGTCCAAGGCTGCCGTCCCACCTCCGTCATAATCCAGCCCGACGTATTGGCGATGAAAGGCAGGGAGATGGCAAAAACCATCAGACGCATAAACCAAGTTCCAGCTACCTCCAGCTTCTTGCGCATCGCCAGGAATGAACCGTACAGGGCGAGTACAATCATTAAACCACCCGCAGCAATCATGATACGGAAGCTCCAGAACGTCGTCCGCACTGGCGGGATGTAGTTCCCTGGCCCATATGTCTGCTGATACTCGGCATTGAGTTCCTTCATGCCTTGAACACTGCCGGAGAATTTGCTGTAGGATAGATAACTGAGCAATCCGGGAATCTTGATCTCACCGGAGTTCTCCTGTTTGTCCGGATCAATTGCTGCGATGACCGTCCACGGCGCAGGATCTTCCGTTGTTGTCCAGGTTCCTTCGCTGGCTGCCATTTTCATCGGCTGTGTCTCCACCAGATATTGCGCCTGGAAGTGTCCCGAGAATGCCACACCGAATGAGGAAACAAGACCAATGATGATGGCGATATTGAACGATTTGCGGAAAATCTCCACATCCTGCTTTTTCATCAATTTGTACGCACTGATGCCGGTTACCACGAAGGCCCCTGTCATTAATGCGCCAAAGATCGTATGCGGGAATTCAACCAGCAGCTGACCATTGGTAAGCAAGGCGAGGAAATCATTCATCTCGGCACGGCCGTTGTTAATCTCGAAACCGACCGGATGCTGCATGAATGAATTGGCTGCCAGAATCCACAGTGCGGACAAGAATGTGCCGACAAATACGAGCCAAATACAGGCCAGATGCACCTTTTTGGATAACCGGTCCCACCCGAAAATCCAGAGCCCGATAAATGTAGACTCCATAAAAAACGCCAGTAAGGCTTCAACCGCCAGTGGCGCCCCGAACACATCCCCGACAAAGCGTGAATACTCGGACCAGTTCATACCGAACTGGAACTCCTGCAGAATACCTGCCACGACCCCGACGGCAAAGTTAATCAGGAACAGCTTGCCCCAGAACTTGGCCATCGTTTTGTAAATCTCCTTGCCCTTGACTACGTACAACGTCTCCATAATGGCTACCAGCAGCACAAGACCGATGGACAGCGGTACAAAAAAGAAATGGAAGATCGTTGTGAGTGCATATTGGATACGCGATAACATAATCGGATCCATCGTTACCCCTTCTTTCTGTTTACATCGCAGTGATTTGCATTTGGCATGGAAGCTGCACCTTCGCTGTCTATCTGTCCGCCAAATACGTGATGAACGTATTGTGCCAGATTGCCTATTTTGTACATGTGACAATTATCACAATCTACGTCAGAATTGCGAAAAAAATGTGACGATGGTCACACATTGGATAAAATTCAGCCGAAATGCGGCTTATCTGCTTCGTCTATTCAGGGAAGTTGCTCATGTTTGGCACAACATGCCCATATGCTAGAGTCAGACATATCATGCGAAGTGCCTTAAGGGCTGTACATATGATGTGGAGAGATGGAACACCTCCGGAAGCGGGGGCCGAACGTTTGAATGCATTCAAAGTGAGGTGAAGACCTATGGATAAGCCCGAATGGGTACCGGAGATCAACGGGAAAACAGCGTCAACTGAGGATGACAGCAAATGTCCTCCCAATCGGTATATTCTTTTTCCCCGTAAAGGGGGATGGTCCACTTTTCCTTATCCGGACATCGCTGCCCTGCTCTCGGCCGAGGGAGAGGTCTTATATGTAAGCAGTCAGGAACGTTCTGAAGAGATGCCCCCGGCCATTTCAGTAATCACCCTGCCAGAAGCTGAGATTCTGCTCCAGCAAAATCACACCGCAGCTGTCATTGCACACCCCTACTGGCTTACAGCAGTTCAATCGATGCAACCGAAGATCAGCATTGTGCTTCTTCCCGAGCCGGCAGGCGATGAAGCAAGCTCTCCGCTGTGGGAGAGCTGCATATCCAGACTGGTTGGTACTGCCGATCTGATCGGCACGTCTTCGGAAACACGGTATATGAAACTTGCCTTTCAGGGCGTCCGCGCGGTCTGGCTGGGCGGTGAAGACAAGGCTCCGGCTGGCTCCATACACAAGGATGATCTCGAAATTCCGCTAAGAGATTATGAGCTTCTTTTTCTTCATGCCCTCAGACAAACCGTGACCGAGGCACCGGACACCATCACGCCGCTCCAGTGCAGCATGCGTGCAGACTATTACCGCCAGCTCCGTTCCAAAACGGGGCCGCATGAGACGATCTCCTTTTTGCTGGCAGCCTACGAATATTTGCTGGACGACTCCCGTGCAGCAGCATCCCTGAAGGAGGCCTTTACACATGCGATCATGAACGGGCGAAGTGACTGTGTACAATCACACTATCGGTTTCTATCGGCCATTCATGTCAAAGCAGGAGAGGTTGAATCTGCGCTGCAAGTCTATGGAATCAGTGCAGGCAGCGAACAGGAACGGCATCACTATGAACAGCTGTGCCGCTGGCTGGAGGCGGGAGAGCATCAGCTTGTGCAGGCAGAGCTGCTGCGGTTAAACGATGATTACGGTGCTGCGCTGGGGATATTGGATGCGCTTGGAGGAGAAACCGCCCGGCATTGGAAGTTCCGGATATATCAGGAGACCGAATGTGTGGAGGATGCTCTGGCTCTGGTCCATGCAGCAGATATTCAGGACCGTTCCAGCCGCAGGGATTATCAGGAGTTATCAGGGACTGCCATGGCCTTGCGGGGAGATCGTCACGGGGCAGTGCGACAGTTTCTCGAAGCTGCGATGGAGAATGAGGAAGCTCTCGCACGGATTGTGGAGATGGAACTGCTGGATCACGCTGTACAGCAGCTGCTCGGGGAGGTGCCGTGATGCTGGACCCGAAGAAGCGCACGCAGCATAATCGGGGGCTGGGCATGCAGTCTGACATTCGGACTGAAGTTCCCCCCTCCTCTTCCGAAACATTGGCAGACCATCAGATGGACTCGAAGAGCAATGAGGTGGAAAGCGAGCGTTCACGCCCCACACCTTCTTCCATCCGCCGTGTCCGCAAAAGTCACGGAAACAAACTGACTGCCATGCTGCAGGTCCGTAACGAACGTGGACGATACCTCGAGGAAGTACTCCATGATCTGAGTGAATTCGTGGATGAGATCGTTATCGTGGATGATGCGAGTACCGATGGAACACCAGACATATGCAGGTCCTATCCAAAAGTGATTCGGCTCGAGATCCTGGAGAAACCTCTATTTGCAGAGGAATGGCGGCTCCGCAATGCGTTATGGCAAGCGGCTGTAAGTACTTCACCGGACTGGCTGCTGTCCGTCGATGCGGATGAACTGTACAGTACGGAGGCCAAGGAAGCGATACGCGATCTGATCAACCAGGACCATGCAGACTGGGTGGCATTCCGATTCTACGATATGTGGGGTGGACGGACTCACTACCGGGATGACGAACTTTGGGGTCTGCACAGACGGCATACGGCATCACTTGTCCGCTATATGCCGGAGTATCCTTACTTTTACCCACAGCAGAACCATCATGTTCCCCGTCTCCCCTTGTCCAGTTCGGTATTGCCTGGCATTCGCACGGAATTAAAAGTACAGCATCTGGGGTGGGCAGGCAGCCTCGAAGACCGGGTTCGCAAGTATCTGCGTTACAAACGCATTGATCCCAGCGGCGAGTGGGGCAGTCTGGAACATTACGAATCCATCCTTGACCCGGAACCTCGACTGGTTCCCTGGAAGGAGGAGCATTGAGATGGGTGTGGTCAGCATTTTGACACACAGCTTCACGGATGGATACAACCGGGAGTTCGGACGGGTATTCGGAGGGGGGCTTGAACGTTATATTCTGGATCTGTGCAGTGTGATCCGCGAGCTGGGGCATAATCCTGAAGTGCATCAGTTGTCTTATTATGAAGCATTTCAGACCCGTACGGAGCAGATTGATGTATTCGGATACGCCTACGATATGGATGATGTGCCTGAAGCCTTTGCCCGGATGGCAGCTGCAGCTCGCGGCCCGGTCATCTATGCCAGCTGTCTCTGGCAGCCCATCAGCTACAAGCCTGGCAGTCTGGGCATCTGCCACGGCATTAACTGGGATCGTCCCGGACTGCCACTGGAGACCAAGCAGCAGGTGGCTGAGCACATCCAATTGGCACTGGATGGACTGGTACGCATCGTATCGGTGGACTCCCATTTTCAGACCTTTTGCCGGGCAGCATGCACGTTTGATGATCCCCAACAGGTTGTCCTTATTCCCAATGCTGTGGATACCTCCTATTTCACTCCTGCTCCCCCCAGACCGAGGTTCGGGCAGGAACAGGAAGCGGAATGGCTGTCTGCATGGAAGGAGGACCTCGCCAGCCAGGAAGAAGCCGGGGTAGCCATCTCCGGATGGAGTGCTAAGGAGCCTGTTCTGCTTGATAACGCTGACAATTCCGATCAGGCAAACGAGATCGCTGATTCTGCTGCCAGCATCCACAGTATGGCTTTGCCATCACAGCTTGCCCGTCCTCTGAGAATTCTGTATCCGCGTCGGATCAGTATGGAACGGGGCATCATCCCCATGATGCTTGCGGCAGATCGGCTGCTGGGTGCCTATCCGGATCTGGAGATTGAATTTGCCGGAGAACTGGTTGAAGGCAGCACGGTGGGCAGGGTGTTTCGGTATTGGCACCGCACTCATCCGCACCAGGATCGCATCTTGCAGCGTACGTACGACTTCAGGGATATCCGCGAGGCCTACCATCAGGCTGATATTGCCGTGATTCCCACGGTGTTCTCGGAGGGAACCTCCTATGCCTGCCTGGAAGCCATGAGCTGCGGCATTCCGGTGGTCGCTTCCAATGTGGGCGGGTTAAACGATCTCATACAGGACGGTTTTAACGGGCTGCTTGTGCCCCCTGGCGATGAAGCACTAACCGCCGCTCTGGTTCGCTTGCTGGAGGACAGGGCGGAGCGGGAGTGCCTCGGCATATACGCCAGGGAGACAGCTGTCGCTTACGATCTGTCCGGATGGCGGCGCAAGTGGCGTTCGGTATTGGAGACGTTCTTGGCAGATGCAGGATTGAGAGAGGGGATACGGGGATGATGGACACACCTAATCAGAATGAGGCACTAGTATCCAGATATGTTCGGCAAAGCGATCCCAAAACAGATACGCTGGTATTTCCACTGCATCCGGCATGGTGGAGCAGACCTTACGAATATGAATGGGCCCGCAAGTTTGCCCAACAAGACGACGTGGTACTGGATGCAGCCTGCGGCATTTCCCATCCATTCAAGTTTTGGCTGGCCGAACACTGCCGGGAAGCTCACGCCTGTGATTGGGATGAACGCATCTTGTCGGAGGAAGCAATTCGGCTGGATATTGCTTCCGACTTCGGCGAAGAGGCTGCGCGTCACTTACCGGAGCACTACTTGACCAGGCTGCATCGCGCTCAGGCGAACCTGGCGCAGCTGCCTTATGCCTCCGGCATGTTTGACCGTATATTCTGCATTTCGGTTCTGGAGCATCTGGATACAGGCACGATGCTGCGTGCCTTTCGCGAATTTGCCCGGGTCATGAAGCCGGATGGACAATTAATTGCAACCTTTGATGTGCCCGAGATGCGGCCCGATCTACTCGAGACCATCATGGCTGTTACCGGTCTCACCATTGATGGAAAGCTCGTGGTGGAAGAGCCTGATGATGCCATCTGGTCCGACATGTATGGAACGCCAATCCGCTGCTTCCGGGCAGTGATTCGGAAAGGGTAGCCATTTTCGTTGGCAAGAATGAAGCTGTCAAATGCCAGCAATGGGGTTAGCTGTTATGCGGGTGAAAGCCCGGTATGTCAGAGATGGACGAATAGCATCTTACAGCGGGATGCAAAACCTTCGGTTGCCGCTGCGCCGGGAGATGTCAGGCGCAGCAGCATGTGCAGCCCCGGCGAACATAGAGTCGTCGCCGGGCGGCCGGAGGCGGCAGGCTGAAGCGCAATATGCTGGGCCCTCACGGCCCATTCCTGCGCTTCGGTCTGCCGCCCGGCGAGCAGCGCGAGCGTGCCTGCCAGCAGTGCCTCTGTGGCACGAGCCGTGGCGGGCATTTCGTCTGTGAAGGGCTGCTGTATTTCCGGCGGCAAGCCGAATAGCTCCAGCAGCCCTTCACGGACGCTTGCGGGTGCGCGCAGCAGCCCGCAGCGTGCCGCAGGCGGAAGCGCCGCGAGCAGCGCCGAGGCTGCGCCTTGCGGCAGGGCCTGCAGCAGGCGCAGCCATGCGGCCCAGGCGCAGCCATGCGGCCCAGGCGCCCACGCGCGCGAGCGCCTGGGCTGCGGCGTGCACGGCCTGCAGCGGAACAGCTGCTGTGGCGCGTGGCGCAGGCGCTACGCAGTGCGGAGCTGTGCCTGGCGCTGCGTTGCCCGGCGCGGAGCCGCGCAGCAGCGCATCCGCAGCAAGTGCCGCTGCAGGCAGCTCGCATGCTGTGCGGCCCTGCAGCGGCTGGTGGGCGCCTGCGCGTGCAAGTGCGCGCCCAGCGCTGCGCTTGCAGCCGAGCGCCCACAGCGCCAGCGACGCCTCGGGCCCGAGCTGCGCATGCGCTGCCCAAGGCTGCAGCGATGCACGCGCTGCCGCATCTTCGCCCAGCTGGGCCAGCGCCAGCCCGGCGGCGAGCGGCTGCTGCCGCAGCACAGCCGCCAGCGGTCCCGCATGGCGCAGCAGCCATTCCGGCCGGTGGGCATCCAGCGCGGCCGGAACGAGCACCTGCCATGCAGCAGGCGGCAGCAGTGCACGCGTTGCCGCATCTGCAATGGCGTTCGGCCGCCCCGTGGCTGCGGCCAGCAGCAGCAGGCGCTGCCATGCAGCCATGTTTCCGGGCTGCGCAGCCAGTGCAGCAATGTAGGCTGCCTCAGCCTCTTCCCAGCGGCCCAGACGTTCAAGGGCAATGCCTTCCAGCGTTAGGCTTCGATACGTTCCGGCACCTGAAACGGAAGTGTACTGCCCCGTTGATTTCGCTGCGGATCGTGCCTTCTTCAACCAAGCCAGCGCTGCCTCTTCTCTGCCGAGGTCCAATTCCAGCACCGCGCCAAGCTCCAGCACATCCGCGAAGTCAGCATATACGGTAGTCCATGCCTGTACCACAGCCAGCGCCCGTTCCGGCCGCCCACTTTCCCTTAAGGCATATGCTGTTTTGAGTACCAGATCCGAATGATAGCCGCAGGATGGCCCAAGCCGGGCAAGCAGCGGTTCCAGCAGCCGCAGTGCCTCATCGTACACCCCTTGCTGAAACCATTCCGCCGCCAGCGCATACAGCAGCTCCGGCTGCTCATCGGCCCCCTCATTCAGAGCGGAACGAATCAGACGCATATTCCGCTCTGTTTTATTTTTGCGTACAATGACCTCTTCCAGATAGCCATAATGCAGGACTTCCAGCTCCGAATGCACCAAGCCTTCAGGAGCAAAAGCCAGGATGGAGGATGCGACCTCTTCGTGAATTCTACCCTTGAATGTGATCTGGCGATCGTTCCTGAACAAGCGGCACACCGCATCCGTCACCCGTTCTTCACCAGACGGTCCCAAGAGACTCGTTACCTTGATCCAGTAACCCCAGACATGATCAGGGCTCCAGGATAATAACTGCGTAAGCTCTGTCTTCATTTGCTCCGTCTGCCCCCATACTTCATCTGCATCCAATACCAGAATCCAGGGCTGGGTTGCAGCGGTAAGAGACTGATTGCGAGCAGCAGCAAAATCCCCGTTCCATTCTGCACGAATGATCTTGGCACCATAGAGGGCGGCAATTCGAAGCGTATCATCTGCCGAACCGGTATCGACTATGATGATCTCATCCGCGATTCCCCTGACAGATTCCAAGCAGCGCCTAAGACCATCCTCCTCGTCCTTTACAATCATGCACAGGCTGATTCCAGGCTCCAAGCTCAGCCCTCCATACTGTCAATGATTCAGATCTCAAAACCATCCGGTCCCGGCAATTCCAGCCGAAGCTGCTGTATCACTGGCCAGCAGCGGTGACGTTCACCATTCGGTTCACCGGCCAACTCCTGTAAATGGAATCTGCGGCACCTACAAGACTCTTCGCCAGCCAGCCCGCTCCTGCAGCGGTATTGAAAGCCCCGGCAAAAGGTTCCTGTGCATATTCCGGAGTTCGGTTCAGCGCTTGCCCATGATGGTGCTCTTCCGACGAGCGGACATCTGCTGCCAAAAATCGCTGGCAGATCTGAACGAGCCCAAGCAGCTCAGCCCATCTACCGGAGTGGATGCATCCCTCCATCAGCAGAGCCAAGGCCTGCCAGCCCTCATAAGCTGCTGCTTCAGTCTTTGCTTCAGCATCACCAGGCCTTCCATTGACTTTGGCATTGGCATTAGTACTGGCAGTGGTATGCAAGACGGCCTTCTCTTGTCCTGCAGACGGTTCTGGTCCCGATTGCACGCAGTGATTCAGCCACATCGTTAATGGATCCGATGCTGCTGTCTCCCGTCCTTCCAGCCAGTTTACACGCTCCAGCCAACTGGCTGCTTGCAGCGCATAATCACCTTTTTTACGCCGAACGGTATCCAGCTTCAGCCTCGCCTTGTTCCATCTCCCCTGTTCGATATGAAGCAGCGACTCAGCCAATGACAGCCGTTCTCTCATCTCCTTCGAAGGTTGCGCATCTGCGCCTGGCAGCATCTCCAGCGCGGCAACATAACAACGACTCTGCTCCAGAATGCCAATGATCTTGTGAGCAGCCTCTTCGGAAGACAGGGCGAAACGGTGGGTAATCAGTGCGGGTATAACCGATTGCTGCCCCGAAACCCGCATGATCCGGAATATTCGGTAGAGGGGTGGCAGTAAGCTGGATTTGGCACGAACGGCTTCCACGTAAGCATCGACTGCACCCTCAAGGTCTGCCCGCCCTTCCAGCAGCCGCCCGAGCGCGTACCAGGTCTGATAGGTGCCCATTCCTTCTTCCGTATGGTACACAGGAGGCGGCGGTCCCAACTGAATGGCTTCACGCAAGGAATGCTCTGCCTGCTCCGTGTGACCCAATGCTTCCTGACACACTCCGCGATTATGCAGCAGATCCGTATAATCCGGGAATAACACCAGTGCTTCCTCAATGTGATCCAATGCTTCCTGCCAGCGATTCAAGTGTTGAAGGCATCGTACCTCATACTTGAATAACAAGTGGGCATAACTGGTCACCAGAGGATCGATGCCTGCTTTGGCCACACGAAAGGTCTGAAGTGCCCGCTCCGCTTCCCCCACACGCAAGTACTCGACGCCCAGATTATAATGATGGAACGATTGCTCCGGCTCTTCCTTCACCGCCTGTTCCAGCAATTTCAGATTCCGATTAACCTTGTCCTTGCGCTCCACAACTGCAGTCTGATAACCATAATGATGGATCACCATGTCTGTCACATGAAAAGCAGCATCCGGATTCTTCCGGCAAATGGCCCCTGCAATCTGTTCATGGATCCGCCCTTCAAACCGATGCTCGGGAGCATTACGGAACAACCGCAGTACCGGATTCACTGTAGCTCCCTGCTGACCTGTACCTGTATAGTTATGAATGTTCAAAAACAATCCGTCGCATGTACTGGCTGCCGTCCAGCTCCGAAGCTGCTCCCGCGCTGCTGCATCCAGTGCTTCGTCCGCATCCAGAAACAGAATCCATTCCCCTGTTGCCTGCTCCAGACCTGCATTACGTGCAGCAGCAAAATCATCACACCACACATAGGGCACGATTCTAGCCCCGTACTGCCGCGCAATATCGTTGCTCCGATCCGAAGAGCCGGTGTCCACGACGATAATTTCATCTACAGCTCCCTGGACACTCTCCAGACATTGCGCGAGCCACTCCTCCTCATCCTTAACGATCATGCATAGCGAAATGCGGTTGCTCGGCAAACTGGTTCCTCCTCTCTTTGGCATGCCAATCTGTACGCCAAGGGATGCCTTGGGCTGTCCTTAACCTTTGAAGGAGGGCATCCTGCTCCGCTATAAGGCCCGGGTTGGAAGGAGAGCGACTCAGCTCCTTTTGAATAACGCCAAGAGCCAAATACAAATAACCTATGGCAGCTCCAGCTCGTGCCTGATACGATCCTGCATCTTGCTCCAGCGCCTGCTGAAATAGAGTCACAGCCTGATCGTAATGCCCTTTGACAAACAATGCTTCCCCGAGGTAAAAGGTACCCTCAGCATCCAGCTTCCCTTCCGTCATACAGCCAATTAGGAGATCAGCGGCTGATCGGGTATATCCTTCGCGATAAAGAATGCCTGCAATCCACCTGCTAAACTCCATGCATTGGTTCTTCTCCGTGCAACCATCCATCCACTTCTCAAACCACTGCTGGGCCACTGTCAGTTGCCCTGTTTGGACAGATCGCTGCACGATGTCCTGAATCAGGTTAAGCGCAGTCGATTGCAGTACTTCAGGCAGCCTTTCCCCACTCTGTCTCACGGTGTTCCACGCCTGCACCTGTTGTTCTCTGAACCACCGGTCCACCGTCCCCCAGACTTCACGATCTTCCTGCTCAGATGACTCCAAAAAAGCAGGAGGAAGGCCTGCTCCACTGGCCCAACAAGCAACTGCCCAATCCAGTCGCTGTTCGGGCAGGAGAGGTTCGACACTCACATCACGGTCACCCCACAGTTGTTCTGCAAATTGTATGGCTTCCGGGCATCGGCCCGCACATAACATCCAGTACAGCTGAACTGCAGGGTCAATCTGAACCTCCTGGGCCAGATCCTGGAGCAGGGACAATGCCTGCCCATAAGCTCCGCAGGATGCAAGCGCGTGAATAATATTCCTGATCTCATCTGCACCTTCTCCTGTATGGTCCTGCTCCCGCAAATTCAACCGTTTCTTCCAGCGAAGCAGTAATGCCTCAGCAATGACCTCATCGGATTCTCCAGATTGCTGCAATACATCTGCGAGCCCCTCCAGCGCAGGGGAATATGCAGACATGTAGTCCAAGGCCAGACCATACAGATGGGCCGACTCCTGCAGGAACCCTCTCTTCTGTGCCAGACGTGCCATGGCTGTGTAGGGTCTGTAGGTGTCTGTGCCTTTTTCATGTACATATTCAGTTTGCCTGCGGACTCCTTCGTATATATCCACTGCTCTTGCATAGGATTGATAAGCTCGTTCCTCGAGACCTTGTTGTTCAAGAAAGTCACCGTATAGAAAGTGAAGGTCAGCGTAGTCCGGGTAACGCTGCGTTTCCACTGCCAGAAGCACGCGGCCTTCATCATAACGTTCCAGGGCTCCAAGAACTTTCGCATAATCGCACACGAGTGTAGACCGATATGGTGCACCAAGCTCTGTCAGGCGCAGTGAATTGGCAAACGAATCAACTGCCTTCCCCATCTCTCCCAGCTGGCAATACGTCACTCCCAGATTGTAGAGATGAAAAGGCTGATTCGGGTGCTCCTTTAACTCCTGCTGCAAAAGCTTCAAATTCCGCAAAGGTTTGCGTCCCTGAGCGATTCGGGAAGCAAGGTACCCATCATGCACGAGCCGAAGCGGAGCCACGGGGTCGGACTCCTGCCGGATGTTCTCCGTATCATCACATACCAGCTGCTCATGAATACGACCTTCATAGCGGTATCCGTAACCCGATCGAAACAGGCGTACCGGCTGAAAGACAACCTGATCTTTCGTTTTTTCATCGATCCGATTCTCTATTGTCACTTTTAACTTCGATACACTCTTATGGACTGTAGGCAGATAATTCATTAACTCTTCCATACCATCTATAGCATACTCATCCGCGTCTACACACAGAATCCACTCGGTACCTGCCAGCGGCAGGCTAATATTGCGTGCCCGTGCAAAGTCATCTTCCCACTCGGCATGAAGTACGGTTGCCCCGAATTGTCTTGCAATCTCTGGCGTGCGGTCACCCGAGCCTGTATCTGTAATGAACCACTCCATACCGGGTTGATAAAAACTATTCAGACAGCGGGGCAAATGTTGTTCCTCATTTTGAACAATCATGTGAATTCCAAGCAGCCTGTTCTGCATATGCTGTCACCTCCAACGCAAAAAAAGTACATGAAGTCCATTAAATGGGACTCCATGTACCTATATGATTGATAACCTGGTTATGTGCCTTGTCCATTGAAGAACACATCGATTGTACTTGGTGCGCCGATGAGACTGGAACGATAAGAAAGGCGTGTATATTTGAGAAAACGCTGGGGAACCAGTACGTCCACGGAGCCTGCCAGAATTCCCGTGACTGTTGCCACATCCGTATACCAGTTCGAGCCGTTGGCGCTGATTTCCACCTGGGCATCCACACGATTGATCCCTGGCCCCCTGTTGTATACAAAGAAGGAATATGTGCCAAATACACTGGTTGTCACTGCTGGTAGAGGCGTGAACGTATTGGCAGTAGGTGTATTGATCAGCTGCGATTCCTGGAAGCTCTTTTGGGAAATCGACGTTACGCTGCTAAGTGTTCCGGCTGTGATGGTCGCGCCGAGTACACTGGTGATCGTTCCGTTCAGCAAATTCGTTAATGTTCCCGCAGTAATTGTGGCTCCAAGCACATTCGTGATTGTACCGTTAAGCAGGTTGGTTAATGTTCCGGCCGTGACCGTTGCTCCAAGTACGCTGGTGATGGTTCCGTTCAGCAAGTTTGTCAACGTGCCCGCCGTAATGGTTGCACCTAGCACACTCGTGAGGGTACCATTCAGCAGATTCGTCAAGGTTCCGGCTGTAAGCGTCGCTCCCAGAATGCCTGTGATTGTACCTGCAGTAATCGTCGCACCAAGCACACTGGTGATGGTTCCGGCTGTGATGGTCGCGCCGAGTACGTTCGTAATTGTACCGTTCAGCAGGTTCGTCAAGGTTCCTGCGGTTACCGTGGCCCCGAGTACACTCGTGATGGTTCCGGCTGTAATGGTTGCTCCAAGCACGCTGGTAATCGTACCATTCAGCAAGTTCGTTAGCGTTCCAGCAGTCACCGTAGCTCCGAGTACACTGGTGATGGTTCCCGCTGTAATGGTGGCTCCAAGCACATTCGAGATTGTACCATTTAACAAATTTGTCAGCGTGCCTGCTGTGATTGTGGCCCCAAGTACACTCGTAATCGTACCATTCAGCAGGTTCGTCAACGTTCCCGCTGTGACCGTAGCTCCAAGCACGCTCGTAATGGTTCCGGCTGTAATGGTTGCTCCGAGCACACTGGTGATCGTACCATTCAGCAAGTTCGTCAGTGTGCCTGCCGTAATGGTCGCGCCTAACACACTTGTGAGGGTACCGTTCAGCAGGTTCGTCAACGTTCCCGCTGTCACTGTAGCTCCAAGCACGCTCGTGATGGTTCCGGCTGTAATGGTTGCTCCGAGTACACTGGTGATCGTACCATTCAGCAAGTTCGTCAAGGTCCCTGCTGTTACCGTAGCTCCAAGCACACTGGTGATCGTACCTGCTGTAATGGTGGCCCCGAGCACACTCGTAAGGGTACCATTCAGCAGGTTGGTGATTGTGCCTGCATTAATGGTGACCGTCGTCAAACCCGAGATGTTACTGATCGTTCCGTCCAAAATGATCCCAACAACATTACCACTCGTATCCGTTCTGACGGGCTGGGCCGTACCGGTAGCATCCTGACCAAAGATCAGGGTCCGCAGATTGTCCGGATTCGTGTTAAACGTTGTGAAGTTAGGCATGAGCCCCGTCCTCCTCCCTGGAAATCAGTCATATTATTTCACCTTAGGGCATGCGCTGTGCCTGAAAGTAAACATCCAGCCTGGTCGGTTGATCCGGCTCCACCGATTGAATCGCAAGCCGGGTATATCGAAGGAACCGTTGCGGAACCAAAGCTTTGGTTTGGCCCCCCGCAATCACCTCCTGGCTGTCCACCGCATAATCCACTGCATTGGGACTAATCTGGATCTGTACAAGAGCCGGATTCTTGCCCCGGTTCACAATGCCATATGTGTACATGCTGAGCGATGATGTATCCTGAGCAGGAAGAGCACTGGTGGAACTGCTTGTTTCGGCCCCGACATACGTATGCTCTGTAAAACAGTGAGTAGCACCAGGGAGTATCGTGCGTGAGGGACGACCCTGCTTGACCCGGGGACGAGTAATCCGGGAACAAGGAGGTTTCAGCAGTTTAGCGCGGCAGGATCGGCGGGGTCGGCGGCGGCTCACATATTTAGCTGGTCTCAATCTCTTCTTGCTTCGCTTCGCTGTTCGGCTCATCTCGATTCCCCTTAAAAAATGTGCTTCCGCATCGTATGCCCGGACTTAAAATACGGGCACGGCATCTGCCGCTATTTTCGATTTTGCCGTTCTTGCCCCAAACGCTTCTCTCATGTCGTACATACACTGTAAGTACAAGGATGAGAGTATATATTTGCATGCCAAAAGGTCAGTTCAGTTTAATCAAATCGGAGGTGGGTAAGATAACGAACTATAACGTGTTCAACCAATCTAATGGTCCCCTGTTTACCCAGCTTACCAATACATTTTCCGCCCCCGGAATTGAGGCTTCGGCAGAGAGCGGGGCTGCTGCTGCTGGCAGTTTCTTTGCATTGACTACCAATAATGCCGGACTTCCTAACAACCAGAATCTTCTTCTGCAAATCATTAATGCCGCTGGCAGTGGCAGAACCTTAAGGATTTCAAGTGTATCTGGAGGAACAACCGCAGCAGCTACGCTGGTCGTATATTCTGGCGGAACTGTTTCTACATCGGGTGGAAGTACACCTGTCCCGGTCAATACACTGCTTGGGAGTACGAATGCCAGTGTGGTCACCACGAGGCAAAATACAGGAACGCTGGGCGGTGCGTTTACAAGCCTGCTAAGTCTTCCGCTGACCGCTGGCATGTTTCGGATGAACTTCAACGGTTCGATTATCGTGCCACCAGGACAGACGTTATCCGTTAGCGTGGGTGTTGGGAATCAGACGGCAGCCATTAATTTGTTCTGGTGGGAATTCTGACAGATAACCATGAAGGAAAAGGTGGTGAATACCTTGCCCAACCATAACGTGTTTAACCCGCAGACTCAGCCAGTGTATACTTCCAATACCAATACCTTTCGGTCTCCGGGCATTATTACCCCACCGGAAAGCGATGCAGGAAACGTGGGAAGACTATTCAATTCCGGTACAACCAACTCCACCACCCTGGGGTTATTGGGCGGCAGCGTTATCGCGACGGTTCAGTTGAGCAACCCTGTGGGAAGTGGGAGAACGCTGTACGTATCGAAGCTCTCCGGTGGAATTACAGTTGCACTCAATCTCCTGTCCTCCTTCAGCGGTTCCATGGTCCTGAGTGCCAATGGAACGCTGGCTTCGCCAAGTACGCTGCCATCCGTGAACAGCAATCTGTCCAGTACCAACACCAGTGTTGCAATCGTGCGATTTTCCAACGCTGCGCCTACCGGAGCAACTACGCTAATGACGATGCCTTTGCAAGCGGGGCCCTTTTCATCCAGCGTATTTGGGAGCTATGTCGTCCCGCCAGGTCAGGCCATTAATCTGACGGTCAGTGGTTCCCTTTCCGTTGGAGGCTTGCTGGCGTCTACAGCCTACTTTGCTTGGTGGGAGGTCTAATGAACACCTCTACCTTTCCAAATGGTCAAAGCCGCCTCCGGCGAACCGGAAGCGGCTTTAGCGTATTTCTTTTCACACCAGAAATAGATGTTATACGTGTTCATTCAGGACAGTGCCATGTGATTCCCGGATTCCCCACAATATACGCTGCAATACGACGCCTGCCACTCCAATAGCGAGCGTAGCAATGCCGATGAATTGAAAGGTAAGGCCGGGTCCCATCATATGAATTAGCGCACCACCTGCCAGCGGGGCAATGACAAGCACAACACTGGACATTGAATTTTGGATGCCGAAGACACGTCCTACATAAGCAGGAGGGGTTTCCTTTTGCAGCAAGTAATTCAGAGTCACCATAGAGAGGCCGTTTCCAAGACCAATGCACAGCCCCCAAACGATAATCCAAGCATCCGGGGTATGGGGGACTACCCAGCCTAGAGCAGCAATACCTGCGCCAATAAGGACAAAACCTCCACCGAGCCCCCATCCATAACTGACTCGCGGCAGCCGGTTCAGCAGCAGAATCATGATAACAGCACCTGCGCCTGCTGATGAGCCCAGCCACCCGATCAAGGTTTCA
This sequence comes from Paenibacillus sp. P13VS, assembly GCF_015143645.1. Classification (NCBI taxonomy): domain Bacteria; kingdom Bacillati; phylum Bacillota; class Bacilli; order Caryophanales; family Paenibacillaceae; genus Paenibacillus; species Paenibacillus sp. P13VS. The sequence goes on from NZ_WYEV01000005.1 coordinate 422,185, forward strand.
TTCCCCGGCTTGACGTTTCGGAAAAGCGTTACGAACTGATAATCAATCATCAGAATGGCCATTAAGCCCAAACAGCCAAACAACAGCGTGCATAGTATGGCCCGGCTGTTTCGTATAAAGCTCCACCCTTTCGTCCACTGCGTCAGCACCGATTCCGTCTCCGCGTGGTTCTGATGATCTTGTGTCTCATGGTCTATAGAATGTTCCGGCTTCTCTGTTAACCGTCGCAATGGCCATAATACCAACCCGGATATTAGACGGGTGCAGGCATTGATCACAATGCAAATCTGCGGTGAGAATACCGCCAGGATGACGGCACCCAGAAGCGGTCCAGCCACCTTGGAGCACTGTCCGACAAAACCGTTCAGAGACGATGCCTGAAACAGATGCTCCTCGGCCACCACTTGACGCGTCAGCGCCTGCTGGGCCGGAATGTGGAATACGCCCATCATGGCTCGCAGGGCCAGAAGTGGAAGCAGCCATGCCGCGCTTGGCGCGAACAAAATGGCAACCGTAAGCACAACGGTAATTACATCACAGAGCAGCATGATCTTTACTTTGTGCAGACGATCTGCAAGTGTACCCGCGACCGAACCCAGCAGGATGCCCGGAACAGCCATACAGACGGGAATCAATGCGATGATCAGTGGATCGGCACCCCATCGATAGGCCACCAATATCTGAATGGCAAGGGCATCGAACCAATCCCCGAAGGTAGCGAGCGCATACGCGATAAACATGCGCATGAAGCGGAAGTTGGTCCACAAACTTGTGGATGGCCTTTGGGACGATTGTGATGGCTGATGAGATTCATGTGAAACAGTATTCATTCTGGGGGTTTCCTCCTACTCATCTGATTACAGCCTTGTTGTCAGGCTTACATGTTCCTTGGCTGTAATCATACGAGAGTTATATCAGAGGAAGATCAGACGCTGGAGAAAATGGGGATAAATACGCGCGGACTTCATTCGTAATACGCTGCCCATACATAGGAACACCGTATTCTTTGGCAATTTCAGCATAGACTTGACGATATTTATGAACCAGACGTCCCTCAATTCGGTGATGTGCCATGAATAACAAGATCTGATTCGCCGAATTGATGTATAGTGGTGCGTTCAATGTCATTTTGAGAACATCCAGCCCGTCATCCATTCTCGGCTCTGCTTCTCGGGCTCTCCCCTGCCTCAGCAGCCACAGCCCCTCCATAACCTGGAACCGCCCGATCTCACGCAAATATGGGGCATCCTTCAAACTCGAACGTAACATGCTCATCTGTTCTTCTACTCTTTCACCACTGCCGCCCCACAACTCAACGTACAACTCCGACAGGGATACAGGCAGCTTGAAGTTGACCAGATGGTCTGCCTCAATGACGCGATATGTCTCTAGTAGTTGTGCTTTGGCACGCCGATATTGACCAACCTCTGCATAGATCTCGACAATATTCAAGATACGGAGCTCCCGAAGCTGATCCGCAGACAGCGCGGGTGAATTCAATGCCCGCTCATACAGGTGCAAACTCTCCGCTGGTTCGATTAGCGCGTGTACAAAAATCAGCAGCCAGTATAAACGCTCCTCAAAAGGGAATTCCTCGGTGGTTATCAGCCATTCCAGATTCCCCTGGATAAAATGGATATACAGCTGATAGAACGAATCAACCTGGATACCCAAAGCATCCTGCTGATTGAACAAGGTTAACATCGATTTCCCCTGTCCAAACAAATGATATTTGCGGAACAATCCATGGATCACTTCCCGCATCTCCAGATCGTGTTCGGAAGGGTTGGCGGGCAGCGCTGCCATATTCGTCCTTATGGTTAGTCTGTAACCGTAGCCCCGCACCGTATCGAGCGAAACTTCTTCCCAATGCTTCAGCTTCTTGCGCAGCCGATACACATGGTCATCCACGGTTCGTTCAACCGGGTACTCCAGCGGCCATACGCTGTCCAGCAGCTGGCTGCGAGTAAATGCCTTTTCCTTGTTTTCATATAGAAAATGAAAAAGCGCGAATTCCTTCGCGAGCAGCTGGATGGAATCCGTGCGCCGGGTTACGGTATATGTACCTTCATCAAATTGCAATGACATGCCTGCTCCCCCTGTATATGCTTGCTTATCCCTTGTTTGGGTTCATCCATAATGTGATTACACTAAACCTGGTATTCGTTCATGTAGAAAACAACATACCACAAAAAACCTTTTGCGGGTACGCAAAAGGTTTTCTGTATAATACGCCCAGCGTATGGACTGGCTTAGCCAAGTACCACGCGGTCATCTGCCATCTTTTTGCCGCTGATGCGCTCGAATTCGCCCAGCAGCTCAGGTACGGTCAATGTGCGCTTGCGCTCTTCACTGACGTCCAGAATGATTCTGCCCTTATCCATCATGATCAGACGGTTACCGAGACGAATCGCCTGCTCCATATTATGAGTTACCATCAGGGTCGTTAGTTTCATCTCACGGACCAGCGTTTCGGTCAGCTCGGTAATCAATTCGGCACGTGAAGGGTCAAGTGCCGCCGTATGTTCATCAAGCAGCAGAATCTGCGGCTGGGTAAAGGTTGCCATCAGAAGGCTGAGTGCCTGGCGCTCCCCGCCAGAGAGAAGACCCACTTTGGCATTGGGACGCTTATCGAGTCCAATCCCCAGCTTCTGCAGCTGGGCGTTGAAAATCTCCCGTCTTGCCCGGGTAACCCCGAAGCCAAGGCCACGTCCTTTACCGCGTTTATACGCCATCGCCATGTTTTCTTCAATGGACATATGCGGGGCCGTTCCTGCCATCGGATCCTGGAACACCCGGCCGATCCAGCTGCTGCGCTTATGCTCAGGCAGGTTTTTAATGGACCGGTCATTAATCAGCACATCACCCATATCCGGCTTCATTACACCAGATATGATATTCATCAACGTCGATTTTCCTGCACCATTACTGCCGATGACCGTTACAAAATCCCCCGGATTCATCGTCAGATTCACGCCAACCAGTGCGGTCTTCTCGTCTGTCGTTCCCGGATTAAACAGCTTCGTCACATGTGAAATCTCCAGCATGATCACATGCCTCCCTTCGCTTGTTGGCCCGTGGATCGCATGAGCTCTTCCGTTCGTTTGCGAGCAAGGCTCTTCTGCTTCATCGAACGCTGCATGGTTGGGAAGACAAGAGCAATAATGACGATTACCGCGGTAATCAGCTTCAGATCAGAGGTATCGAACCATTCGACCTGAAGTGCAAGCGCAACGACAATCCGGTAAATAATCGAACCGACCACAGCAGCGAGCGTTGCCCAGAATACCGTTCTTGCACCCAGGATGGCTTCTCCGATAATAACGGAGGCCAATCCGATCACGATCATACCAATCCCCATCGTAATGTCTGCGAAGCCTGATTGCTGGGCAATAAATGCCCCGGACAAGGCCACCAGTCCGTTGGACAAGCTGACGCCGACGATGGTCGTTACATCGGTATTGGCACCAAAGCTACGGATCATGCGTTTGTTGTCGCCTGTGGCGCGCAATGCCAGTCCAATATCGGTTTTCATGAACAGGTCCAGCATGATTTTAAATACCAGTACAACAATGATGATCAGCACCATGACATGCTCGCCCGAGAATGGATTATCCATTCCCATAATGGATTTATTCGGCGCACCAAGAATGCGCATATTAATGGAATAGAGGGCGATCATCATCAGAATCCCGGATAACAATCCATTGATTTTGCCTTTGGTATGCAGCAGACCGGTACAGGCTCCAGCTATCATTCCTCCAGCCATTGCCGCCAAACAGGCGAGCCAAGGAGAAAAGTCATTGGAGATCATAACCGCCGCGATTGCGCCTCCTGTTGTAAAACTTCCGTCTACGGTAAGATCGGGAAAATCGAGAATCCGGAACGTAATAAATACACCAAGGGCCATGAGGGCATATAACAGACCGAGCTCGATTGCCCCTTCGATTGAATTCCAACTTATACTCACGCTACTTCCTCCCTGTCTATCGAAAAGAATGAGGCGAACCCACTGCACGTCCGCCTCGCATCCGTACTGCCGGTTGTTATCCGGTCAGATTATTGAATAATGTTGTTATCCTGGTCCTGCACTTCCGCCTTCATCTCGTCGGTAACGGTGATGCCTTGAGCTTCAGCTGCTTTAAGATTCAGGATCAGATCAAGCTTGTCCGGAACGGTTACTTTCATATCGCCAGGCTTCGAACCATTCTTCAGAATATCCGCGGCCATTTCGCCCACTTGATATCCATGGTCATAGTATTTAAAACCTACGGTAGCAAAAGCACCTTTTTCAACCGTATCCCGGTCACTGGAGAAGAACGGAATCTTGTTGCTGTTTGCTGTCTGGATGATCGTATCCACTGCACTGACAACCGAGTTGTCGAGTGTGATGTAGAAGGCATCCACTTTGCCTACCAGAGAGTCTGTTGCCTGTTTAACTTCAGATGTATTCGTAACTGGAGCTTTGACCAGCTTGATTCCGTGTGTTGCCAGCGCTTTTTCGGCATTGTCTGCCATGACAACGGCATTCGGTTCGCCTTCGTTAATGACCAAACCTACCGTTTTTACGTCCGTCATGTATTTCGCGATAAAATCAGCCAGCTGCACAATTGCCTCCGGATTCGTATCCGATGCACCAGTGACATTGCCGCCTGGCTTGTCCAGGTCACCAACCAGCTTGGCACCCAGCGGGTCCGTTACTGCTGCGAAGAGCAATGGCTTTTCTTTGACCTGCTGAGCCAGTGCCAGTGCAGATGGGGTAGCAATCCCGAGCACCAGGTCATTCTTTGAGTCGCCTGCGATTTTTTGGGCAATGGACAGGTTGTTGGTTGAATCGCCTTGTGCATTGTTGTAGTCAATGGTCAGGTTTTTGTTTTCTTCTATTCCCGCTTCCTTCAGTGCCGCAATAAATCCTTCACGTGTTGCATCCAGGGATGGATGTTCCACAATTTGCGAGATGGCAATGCGGTAGGATTTTTCTGCAGTACCTTCGCTTGCTGGAGTACCGGATCCTTCGGATTCCGTACCCGTACCTGTGCTGCTGTTATTTCCGCAACCTGCGGCTACAATCATTGAGGCAACCATCATCAGTGACATCCAGAATTTCTTTTTCATGTGAGAACCCCTCTCCATCTTCTAAATGTGTTGCCCATCTCTCATCCTAGTGACACGATAGGGCGGGACAAAGCGAACGCTTCAACGCATTGTTGCTTTTATCGACAAAAGCAGACAAACATAGACATTCCTCATGCGACTGAAGTCCATGACTCGTATTGGTCATTTTGTGTTTCTCTAATATTAAGGTGCGACTTCTTTCCCGTCAATGGTTGTACCGCTTCCAATTTGGTTTATTCCTTAATCGTGATAGAAAACATTACACAAAATAAAAAAACCATCCGCGATATTGCTGCCGATGGCGCCTTTATCATATTTAAATTTGCCTAACAAATGTGGAGCCTTCTTCTAATCTCGTTGATAAGCAAACGCTTTTCCTCTTCGGAGATACCATCCGCAACCAGCTTGCGTGCTGCCACAGGAAGGATCCAAGGTTCAACATCTGCATAACGGATGCCAGATAACCTCTCGTACTCTTCCATAAACAAGTTAATGCAGGTTTCCCTTGTAGCATCAAGAAGAACACCGGCTTCACTCGGCAAATGTGGGGGTAAGATCGCATATCGGATCATAATTACATATTCAGCCAAATCAGCTTCCGGATTTCCTGTAGAAGCATTGTTCCAGTCAATAATGACTGCGTCGTTATCCCTAACCAGTATATTACCTGGATTTGGGTCTCCGTGACATAGCTGCTGCTTGATGGGTAAGCCATCCAGCTCGGCGATAACGGCTGCCTTCTCCGCATCTGTTAGATATTGTGCTCTATTAATATCATTCTTTATATTTTCTTGCTGACTTGGCATTTTGGCCACTGCATGAGAGTGAATCTGATGAAACAGTTTTGCCGTGATCTTGGCTTCTATATAGTCCTTCATAATATCAATGGGTTGCTGTGTTCTGGATTGCTCTACTGCTCTTTCCACAAATCTCTTTATAATGGGATCGCCATAAATCCGTTCAAATACAATACCCGACCGTCCTTCAACGACCACCAAATCATAGGGGCGCGGAACGGGAAGCCCACAGGCCCAAGCAGTTTGACAGTGGTGCAGTTCAGCCTGTAAAGCAGCCGGAATGGTATTAGGCTTAGCCAATTTGATAATCTTGCTTCCATCTTCCCATTCAAACACTTCAGCGCATCCGCCTTCTCCAATTTTATTACCGATCCCCTGGACCACTTTGCACACTCCCTATTCGGATTTAATAAGTGAGACCTTCTTTATGCAGTAACATCTCATACATTTCCCGGATCATCTCTATGGCTTCATCCATGTCCAACTCTAGGGTGTGAGAGTTCAGTAACGTTCCAATGCCGATTAGATAAATTGTCAGTTTTAGAAAAATACGTTTGAGTTGCTCGTAGGAAATATCCTGCAATCGCTTGCTGTATCGCATATAAGATGTGGTTAGTTCTTCACCCAGAAACTGATCGGTATGTGGATTGTATTGCCGATAACCTGATAAATACAAAGCTCTAAACAGCTGTTTCTCGTTTTGAGCAAAATACAGAAAACCGATGGTTAGGTTCAGAGCAGGAGAATTATCACTATTCTTATAATCCATCATGCAATGGCGAGCAAATTCGGCAGCTTTGTTATACACGCTTGATTTCAGCTCTTCAATGTTGTTGTAGAGGCTATAGATTGGTTGGGTAGAGCATTGAAGCGTCTGAGCGACGTTTCTCGCAGTAACCGCCTCCAATCCTTGCTCCCGCACAAGCTGAAATGCGGCAGATAATACTTTTTCCTGCGTGATCTCGGATCTTGGTGGCATTATTTCTCCCTCCATAATAATAACAACTGTTATATAACGTATGTTATTATCGTGAGTTCGATGTGTCAAGCGTACATGTAGGTTAATATTTCTCCTAAATAAAATCAACTGATAAAACCTAACCGGATGTTAAGTGAATCATAAAGTGTATTCAGTCATCATAGTAACGTTTTTACGTCTTATCTAACAAAAAAGGAGACTGCTTCGAATGATCGAAACAATCTCCATACGTTCATCAATTTCCCGCGGCTTCGCGAATCTGGTATGTGCATTTTTTGCCGCCTTCAGCATAGCATTCCGTGCGCTCGACATCTGCCTGCAGCAAGGAACGGAAAAGATCCAATTCACAGCGGCAAGCCTGACGATATACGCTCGCTACCTGTACAATCGGACAGTTCAGCTCAGTCAGCACATAAGAACCGTCTTCTTCTCTCGACGCGTCGGCCATGTAGCCATTAGCATTCTGTATTCGTGCCAATTCCTCCACACGCCCGGCCAGATCCTGGCCCTCCATCTGTGGCAATTTGCTCCGAAGCAGCTTGTCGCGCCGACTCTCGAACAACGTGTCTACAATGCCTTCACCGGCAGACTCCGTCAGTTCTTCCAACAATTCAAGCGTAAGCGATGGATAGGATTTTGGAAAAAAACCATCTCCGCGTGCGGTCAAATGGTACACCGAAGATGGACGTCCAGCTGTGGCCCGAGCCTCCCGGACTTCAATGAGTCCATCCTGCTCCAGTGCCGTCAGGTGACGGCGAATCGCCATGCCGGTCAGTTCAAGTTCGGCCGTCATTTCTCTTGCGGTCATCGTGCCCTGCCGCTTCAGCATGAACAAAATCCGTTCACGCGTCGTCATTTCGTCTTCACGCTTCACGTGCAGCACCTGCTCTCCTGCTTATGCGTGTACCGGTGCTGCCTCCCGGCAGGCATCCGAGCAAAAGCGGTTATGCGTCTCTTCGCAATCCTCACAGCACACATGCTGCAGGTTGCAGGTTGGACAATTAATATATCGGTCATGTGTCGTTCCACAGTGATAACAGCTGGCAATAACGATATCCTCATCTGTCCGGTTAATCGGTACGGAGATCCGTTCGTCGAATACGTAGCACTTACCATCGAACAGACGACCTTGTACCTCAGGGTCCTTACCGTAGGTTACGATGCCACCTTCCAGCTGCGCCACGTCCTGGAATCCCTCTTTGATCATGAAACCGGTCAGCTTCTCGCAGCGAATGCCGCCAGTACAGTAGGTAATGATCTTTTTGTCCTTCATGTCGCCCAGGTTCTCCCGGATCCACTCCGGAAACTCGCGGAACGACTCAACGTCCGGACGAATGGCTCCGCGGAAATGACCAATTTCGTATTCGTAGTCATTGCGGCCATCGATGACGATAACGTCATCACGCTGCAAATGCTCGTGGAACTCTTTTGGCGAGAGACGTTTGCCGCTAGTCACGTTCGGGTCCAGATCTTCGTCCACACGGAAGGTTACGAGCTCCGCTTTGTGACGAACGAATATTTTTTTGAACGCATGCTCTTCCACGTCATCAATCTTGAACACCATATCGCTGAACAGCGGATTGGCATGCATGTCCTTCATGTATTGCTCCGTCTGCTCCGGCGTGCCGGATACCGTACCATTAATACCTTCCGATGCAATCAGAATACGGCCTTTTACACCCAGGTCCTTGCAGTATTGCAGATGTTCTTGAGTAAATGTCTCGGGGTCTTCAATCTTCACGAACTTATAATATAAAAGCACGCGGTACGCGCTGTTACACATGTGTATCACCTGTTCCTATTCCATGTTGATATTGGCCGGATCATCCGACAAGCCTACAACGTTGCAACCTTGCTCATTAAAAAGAAAATAAACAGCCGCCCGAAACATCGTCTCGAACTGCTGCCCAACATACGACTTTTATTCCTGCACTCTAGTTTATCGGAATCGGAAGGGCTTAGTCAATATAAATGTATAGAAAGGGATGAAAGTTATGGAACATTTCAACCATAATTGAGGTGTCTCTGGAAGATATCAAAATTTATTTCAAATTTGAATTAAAATCATATTCATTTTTGCCTTCGTATCCAGTACACTATGCTCATCATTATATGGCTTACCACTGTAAATCACGAAAGTGCAGTGGATGGGGATAAGCATAACGTGAACTTATTTATGAGGAAAATGGGGATGAGATTGTGAGTTTACCTTTATTGAAGAAAGTAAGTATCATCTGGTTGGTATTCCTGATTGGGCTGAGTGGTCTGTGGAATAACTCCGGTATTTTCGAACGGGCACAGGCAGCGGGAGCAGAGCCTTACCTTGGGGAGATCCGATTATTTCCCTACAGCGCAATACCTCGGGGCTGGATGCCAGCTAGAGGGCAATCAATGTCAGTCACTCAAAATACCGCTCTTTACTCTCTCCTCGGGCTTAATTTTGGCGGAGATGGAAGAACAACCTTTTCCTTACCCAATCTATCAGGCTCTGCACCTGACGGCATGGGCTATTACATAGCCATAAACGGGATATATCCTTCTCGTGATGAGAGCATCTATAGTGCGGTGCCATCCGTTCTCGGAGAGGTTCGCATTTTTCCATACAGGTTTACCCCACCAGGATTTCTAGCTACCAATGGTCAAGAGGTCTCCAATTCCACATACAGCGGTTTATATGAGATGATCGGCACGACGTATGGCGGAGATGGGAGTACCACATTTAAACTTCCTAACATGCCTAAAATGAACGATATCATTTTCTATGCCATTTCTACTGATCCCACGCTAAAGGCCGAGAATGGAACAGGTAACGAGTATATAGGCGAGATCATTCCCATGCTGGTTAGCCTCCCGACAAACCGCTGGATACCGGCAAACGGATTAACACTGCCCATCAACCAAAATCAGGTCTTATTTAGTCTACTCGGCACCAAATTCGGGGGGGATGGTCAGGTTAATTTTAATGTACCTAATCTCAACAGCAGCCAGTCTGCTTTGGTTTATTATGTTGCTAACACAGGTGTTTTCCCGACCTTAGAAGGCGGGGAGCTCCCGGAAGCCATTGAAGACAACTATATTACTAACCAAAACACCCCTTTGATTATTTCAGCACCAGCGTGTTATCCAACGATAGAGCAGCTTCTACCGCTATATTGAGAAGTGGGCCGATGCACGGATTAGTCGTCATGAATTCTAACGGCTCGTTTACGTATACTCCGATGACTGATTATGTTGGAACTGACAGTTTCACTTATAGTGCTTATAACGAATGGGGTGAAAGTATACCTGTGGCAGTTACCCTGACGATTGAGCAAACTACAGCTCCAGTTATTAGCAACGTAACTGAAGGCGGAATGTATAACCAAGCGGTCACACCTAGATTTAACAGTGGAACCGCGCTGCTAAATGGTGCTCCATTTACAAGTGGCACTACAGTCACGGCAGATGGAGATTACACTCTGGAAGTCACCAATAGCATTGGTACAACAACGATTCACTTTACGGTGGATACTCATCCTCCTATTGTTGCAGGCGTTACCCAAAACGGCGTCTATACCATTAGTCCAGTCATCACTTTTAATGAAGGTACAGCGACGTTGAGTGGCTTCCCATTTAATAGTGGAGATACCGTCCAGACCGAAGGAGAACATGTATTGATTGTCACGGATCGTGCAGACAATACAACAACCGTTCGTTTCAGCTTTCATGCGCCGCGGACCATTCATTTTGACAGTAATGGCGGTTCCGAGGTCCCTGAACAAAACGTGAATTACGGAGACAAAACGAATAAACCTGATGATCCAACCAAAGCAGGACACACCTTCGCTGGATGGTTCACCGATTCAGGTTTAAGTCAGGCTTTTGACTTTGACAACACCCCTGTAACTGGCGATCTTACCCTGTATGCAAAATGGTCGATTAACTCCTACACCGTTAACTTCAACTCTAACGGCGGTACGGCGGTCGATGACCAGTCTATTCCATATAATGAATTGGCGGCAGCTCCGGCTGATCCAACCAAAGTGGGACACACTTTTGCTGGATGGTTCACCGACTCAGGTTTGAGCCAGGCTTTTGATTTTGACAACACACCTGTAACCGGGGATATCACCCTATATGCAAAATGGTCGATTAATTCCTACACCGTTAACTTCGACTCTAACGGCGGTACGGCTGTTGATGACCAGTCTATTCCATATAATGAATTGGCGGGAGCTCCGGATGATCCAACCAAAGATGGGCACACTTTTGCTGGATGGTTCACCGATTCAGGTTTGAGTCAGGCTTTTGATTTTGACAACACACCTGTAACTACCGATCTTACCTTGTATGCAAAATGGACTGCTGACAAGTACACCATCTCCTTCGATACTCTTGGTGGATCTGCCGTAGATGATGTATCGGTTGAGCACGGGAGTAAGCTCACAGCTCCGGCTTCACCAAGCCGTTCAGGCTATACGTTTAGTGGATGGTACGTCGATGCTGAGTTGAAGACACCGTTCGACTTTGATCAAACGGAGATGACCGCCGAGCTTACTTTATATGCGAAATGGAACGTGATTCCTTCTCCACCATCAGGCGGCAATGGCAATAACAGCGGTGGTTCCGGCAGCCAGAACAGTAACGGATCGAGCAATAATTCCTCGTCATCCAGCTCGGCGAACTCATCAACAAACGGACGTTTAACGCTGGCACCGGGGCAGGCCGGTCAAGTAAGTTTGGGAAATGGCGTCACATTAACGATCCCTGCCGGGGCAATGAATCAGGAGCTGAAGATCACCATTGACCCGGTTGAAGGTACTTCCGATCTGCTGACCAACCAAACCCAACTGCTCAGCCCGGTATATGAACTACTCAAGAATGTGACTCAGAATTTCGACAAACCCGTAACCTTGAAGATGGCCTTCGACAGATCGAGCTTGCGTAGCAATCAGCGGGCTGAACTATTTTATTTTGATGAACAAGATAAGAAATGGCTTTCTGCTGGAGAATCCTCTATGGATGGGAATCTGATCCAAGTCGACGTAAATCATTTCACCAAATTTGCTGTATTCGCGGTGGATCAGCCTAACGCCCCAGTAGAAGTCACATTACACGATATAAACGGTCACTGGGCGGAAGAGCTCATTCAGCAGGCTGTTAGTGATGGCATCGTGAAGGGATATGTGGATGGATCGTTTAAACCAAATGCATCCGTTACTCGTGCCGAGTTCACAGTGATGCTGATGAATGCACTGCACACCGATTATGCAGAAGCACCTTTATCATTCACCGACCGCTCAAACATAGGCGCCTGGGCACAGTCTGCCGTAGCCCGTGCCGTGCAGGCCGGATTCATTCAGGGGGACTCGAGCGGTTCCTTCCGTCCGAATGATGCCGTAACCCGTGCAGAAATGGCCGTGATGGTAGCGAATGCCCTGCAATTGAAGGCAGAATCCGGAACCAGCTCAACCTTTGCCGATAACGAACAGATTCCTGTATGGGCGAGAGCAGCGGTTGCTGGAATACAGCAGTCCGGGCTGTTGAATGGTAAGGGATTGAACACCTTTGCGCCAAGAGACAACACGACGCGTGCCGAAGCAGTGAAGCTGCTGATGAGTATGCCAAATTAAAGTTCCATAAATAAAGCCTGTGTTCTGGCGGTAGCCCATCTGAACTGTATAAACAGTTGGAGAGGAGCTGCCTCAGAACACAGGCTCTTTATTTTATCAGGAATACTGAATGGCACTCGCGATTAGCATGAAGATGATCCCCAGTGCTATCCACATTACCATGAGAGGCCAGAAAAATTTAACCCACTTTTGATACGGAATACCCGATACGGCGAGGCTGCCCATTAACGCGGAGGATGTTGGCAGTATCATGTTGGTGAAACCATCACCGAACTGGAATGCCAACACGGCAGTCTGACGGGTAATGCCGAGCAGATCGGATAGCGGAACCATGATCGGCATCGTTGTCACCGCCATGCCTGTACCCGATGTAATGAAGACATTCATGATATTTTGGAAGAAGTACATGCCCAGTACTTGAACTGAGGACGGAAGTTCACTCACTGCAGTAGACATTCCGTACACAACCGAATCGATAACATTCCCCTGATCCAGAACAACCATAATACCTCTGGCCAGACCAATGATAAACGCTCCGTACGCAATACCACTTGCCCCTTTAACAAATTCACTCGCAATTCGGCTCGGTCCGAACCCGGAAACCAGTCCGGAAATGACGCCCATGCTCAGGAAAAGGGCCGCAAGCTCCTCCATCCACCAGCCTTCCGTCGATACGCCCCAGATCAACATGGCAAACCCGGCAACAATCGTAATGATCGTAAGGATATGTGTAATGCGAATGGTTGGCAGCTTGTTCAGATCCACGGCTGGTGCATCCGCTGCCTGCTCCATCTCAAGCTCGGGAACCAGCCCTCGAGTCGGGTCAGATTTCACCCGCGAAGCATAGCGCATGATATAGATACTCGTCATAGCAATCAAGCATACCAGGATGATCGCACGGAGCCACATGCCGGAGAAAATCGGAACTTCGGCAATGGCCTGGGCCAGGCCAACATTGAACGGATTCAGCAGTCCAGCGGTGAAACCACATGAGGCTCCCAGCGAGATCATCGCTGTACCGGTAAGTGCGTCATATCCCAGTGCCCGGGCAATAGCGATACCAATAGGTACGAAAACCATGACCTCTGTAGACATGCCCATTGTAAACCCACCAACAGAGAATAAGGTGATAAACACAGGAATGACCCACAATCCCTTGTTGGCAAACGAACGCGCTACCCGGCCTGTCAGCGCCTCAATCGTACCCGTGCTTGTAATGATCTGAAATGCCCCGCCAATAATGAAAATAAAGAATACGACGTCAGCGGAATCAACCAGCCCGCGAACGATAGATTTGGGAATATCCCACAGGCTCGTCGGATTGGCCTCCACATGATGATATGAACCCGGAACGAGCAGAGATTTGCCTGTGGCCTCATCCTTCACCCGGTCGAATTCCCCTGCGGGAATAATGTACGTCAGTACGGTAGCAACCAATACCAGAATAAACAAGATGACGAAGGTATGCGGCATCTTAAACCATTTGCGTGGTTGTTGTGGTGGTTTTGTTATATTTTCCAATTGATCATCCCTCGTCCTTCTGTTGTTTCCACTCTTCAAATTCATTCCGCACCTGCTGCAAAGCAGCTCTGTCCGCATACAGATCGTACGCTGTCAGTGCAAGCGCCTTGGCTGCAAGATTCAGCTCAATCATGCCTTCTTCCGCTCCGGCAAGCCGGGCAAACTCAGGGGTATGGGTCGTGGCATCTCCCAACCGGATGTATGGATGAATCGCTGCGGTTACCTGGCTCACATTGCCAATATCCGATGAACCCACTCCACCTGTCTGCGGCGGATCATGCACCTCAATGCCCATGTCCTCCAGATTCTGTTGAAACAGGCTTGCCAGCGCCTTGTTGTTATTGCGCTCGGCATAGATCAGCCCTTCCGAAATATCCACCGTGGCACCAACTCCCTCGGCAGCATGACGCACGACGCGGTACACTTTATCCATAACCGTCTTCAGTTCCTCAACTGTTTTGGCCCGGATAATGTACACCGCCTCTGCCAGCTCAGGCACAACGTTTGGTGCATCTCCACCCTTGGTGATAATCCCGTTTACCCGGACGTCATCCTTCAAATAGGGGCGAAGCGAGTTAATGCCCGCATAGGCATTTACCAGTGCATCCAGCGCACTGATTCCCTTTTCGGGAGAAGAAGCTGCATGGGCCTGTTTGCCATGAAACGTAAAGGTTGCGTCCACACAAGCCAGCGCTCCCCGAAGTACCATCGTTTTTTGCTGCGGATGGCACATCATGACAGCATCGATCCCGTCAAATACACCATCATTTGCCATGATAATCTTGCCGCCGCCCTCTTCCTCCGCTGGAGTACCAAGAACAATGATTCGCCCAGGCAGTTCAGGAAAAGCCTTCTTAAGAGCCATGGCGGCACCTACTGCCGAAGTGCCGATCAGATTATGTCCGCAGGCATGTCCAATACGAGGCAAAGCATCATATTCGGCCAGCAGAGCGATGGTAGGCCCATCTGCTTGGCCTTCCCATACAGCTCGAAACGAAGTCGGAAGTCCGGAAATCCCCTTTTCTACCTGAAATCCGGCCGCTTCAAGTGGTTCTGTTAACCACTGCTGTGCTTGAACTTCCCCGAAACTAAGCTCAGGATTGGCATGAATACGAAGGGACAGCTCCCGCAGCTGAGGGTCCAGCTGATCCACAATGTCCTTGATGTTCTGCTTCATATGAGCATGGTCATGATTCATGAATGCTTACCACCTTTCTCCGAACAACATATGATATATTCAATTCTACTGAATAAATATACAGTGTGATTTTCATATATTGTATGTGTGGCCATGCCATTAGTAAATTCAAAAAAATTAAGGAAAGACCCATAAAAAATTTTATGGGCCTGGATTATTTACATATGGATATCATGATGTGTAAGCGTAGACGGAATATTTCAACATCCATATGGAGCTGTTTGATGAGCAATCCAGCCGTATCCATATCCCTTTAAAACCAGAACTTACGTAATCCCCATATCATGCCAACCTGCAAGAGACGCCGTTCAACCCCACATCCACCCGAATAATTATGCATATATATATCATGCACTTTCCACCTGAGTTTTAAATATTATCTATACACGTATCAGCCTGAGTCCTATCCGATCTCATCAAACCGATAAAGCGCTCTGCTGTAGCTTGCTGCAGCACACTTTTTTTATAAACCAGCCATGTATTACGTCTCACGCCCTGACCGTCAAGACGAATGAGCTCCTGCTGGTGAAGCCCGTCCGCATCTGTAACGAAGATGCCCGGAATAATTGCATAACCAAGGCCATACCGCACCATTTCCTTGCAGGTCTCATAGCTGTCCACCCGCATCGCCACCGTAGGTGAGCGGTCATAACGTTCATACCACCAGGAGGCTACCGCCTCACGAAACGGAGTTGTAGCCGTTCCACCTGCTTTGGTTACAGGTTCCTGGAAGGCAATCTGCGGAAGCTCGGGGAGTTCATCCAGATGAATGGGATCCCGGGAGACAATACAGACCGCTTCATCGTGCAGCAAATGTTTGCAATCATACCAGGAATGATCTCCCCGGATCACGCCCACTTGAATTTCATCACGTGTCAGCAATTCAATAACCTCAACACTTAGTGCGCAGGTAACGGCAAACTTCACTTCTGGATACTGCTCCTGAAATTGTTTTAATAAAGGCGGGAGCTTATACAAGGAGTAATGATTGGCGATCCCCAGGCGCAGCGTTCCCTTGACTTCATTGCGAATATTCGAGAGCTGCTCTTTGACCAGGTGGAGGTCACGCAGCATTTTCCGGGCATAGATCGCTAGATGTTCACCTTCCGGTGTAAATTTGGCCCCCTTCAACGTCTTGTCGATGAGCGGTACGCCAAACTCTTTTTCCAGCTGCTGCAATCGGTAAGTCAAGGCCGGCTGAGTCATAAACATGCGCTCCGCAGCACGGGTCAGACTGCTCTCTTCAGATACGCTTAGCAGTAAACGGCAGTCCTTTTCATCCATGGCACACTTCCCCCTTCACTTCTCGTCTCTTCAGTATAACTTACCGCAGCATTAAAGAAGTCCTCTTCTTGACACAAAGAAAACCGGGCTCGCAGTACTTATGGGTATTTTTTATCTAATTAGTTTTGAGGTCATGTCGGGCTCCAAGCGATTGCGTTCTGGTCATTTCGTGGAGAGCTCGATTGGGGCTGGTGGGTTCCTAACCTCTACTTGTTGATCTATCCGTTATTTTATATACCGAGGCTTCTCCGTAAGGAACAGCCCACTTCCACCTTTTCAAAAAGTACAATTACATAAGAAAAAGCCTGAATCCCACTGGGGAACAGGCTCTTTGGGTTTAATTACTCCGAAATCGTAATAACCGAAGTGACAAAGTGATACGATTCATTCTGCAAAACTGCTTGAGACAGCAGAATCTTGTTGCCCTCCGGGCTCCAGTCGAGTGGATCGGAGATGTCGTCCATATCGGCCGAGATCTGGAATTGCTCTGCTGATTCCGTATTGGAGACGAACAGCCCCTTCTCATCATCACTCTCCGAGTTAATCGTGTACGCGATCTTGGAATCATCCCCGGACCAACTGGTCCCGAAGATCTGGGTGCCCCTGGCGAGCGTCGCCTTCTCGTTGCCTTCCAGATCGGTAAGCACCAGCGCCCGTTTCGTATCCGCTGTTTTTTTCACAATGGCCAGCCTGGTTCCATCATTGGATGGAATGACCCACTCCACGCTCTTCAATACCTGCTTCACGTCACCTGTAGTTGTATCATAGGCATTCAATTGTCCGTCTTCACCGGTAATATAGTAGATCATACTGCCCGAAACCCTGACGCTGCGCACGTTGAAGTTGCCGGTCTCCACCAACACCTTGGTTGTTCCATCAATACTGGCTGAGACGAGGTCTCCCTTCATATTCGGAAAGACAACATGCTCATTATCCAGCCATGCGCCTTCCTGAACGAAACCATCTTCCTCACCCGCATTCACCGACTCCCCGTTGTGCAAATTCAGAAAGAAACCTTTGCCTGTCGATTCCTCCGGCTCCCGGTAGAACAGGTACTGCCCATCTGGTGAGACAATCGGCGAGCTCAAGCTGACTTCGCTCTCCTTGAGCGGTGTATCAGTTCCTTTCGACAGATCGTACATATATAAGTTATGCGGATATCTCTCCTGGCCCTCAACCGTGACGGGTTTCATCGATGTGTTCTCTTTGTCCGATACGATCCAGTCATCACTTAGCCAGGCCACGCCGCGCATATTGGGCAATTTATCAATTTTCTCGAGTTTGAAGCTCTGATACACCGATGTATTGGTATTGTCTTTTACCGTGATATCCGTGCCCGTTTTCCCACTTTGTGTGTTGCCTCCCGGCTCCGTCGTCCCCCCGCAAGCTGCTGCAGACAACAGAGCTAACGCTCCCAATGTACTGAGTGCCGCCTGTTTCCAATTCATCATGGTCCCCCCTGCTTTCTATGCTATAGACCAAGCATACACATACCATACTTCCAAAGTTATTCAAACTTGTTTCCAACTTGTAAACTTGAATTGGCGAGCGGGAGAACAAGCTGGAACGTTGTTCCTTCCTCATTCTTCAGGTCACCCTGCAGCAGGGTGATCGTTCCGCCCTGTCTCTCTACAAATTGCTTCACGAGTGACAGACCTAGTCCGGTTCCACCCGTCCTTCTCGCCCGGTCCTTGTTGACTGTATAAAAAGGTTCAAATATCTTCTCTCTTGCCTCTTCCGGAATCGGCAGACCCGAGTTGAAAATGCGAATCACCGCTTCACGCGTCTGTGGCCGCTGCTCGCTCTGTACGCGAATGACACCGCCAGGCACATTATACTTGATTGCATTATCGAGCAGATTGATGAAGATATGCATAAGGCTTTCCCGATCGCTACGGATAACGGCAGGCTGAATGTCCAGCTCCATTTGAAGCGCAAACTTTTCAGCTTTGCCTCGCATGCGTCCGCATGCGTCCTCCAGCAGCGCACCAACCTCCACATCCTCCGCCTGGTTCTCAAAATCATATTTCTCCAATGCCGATAAATGCAGCACCTTCTCGACCATCTCATATAACCGTTCCGTTTCCTTGCCAATGTTGCTGGAGGCATCCTCCAGCAGCTGAGGGTCATCCCGATACATATCGAGCAGTTCCACATAGGCCTTGATAGAGGTTAGTGGCGTTTTGAATTCATGGCTGATGTTGCCGATGTATTGTTTCTGCTGCTGCTCCAGTGCCTGCAACTTCTCAATCGCCAGCTGGAGCTTCTGCTGCTCTGCATGCATGTCTGTAATATTTTGCTGAATGGACGTGCTCATGTAATAAATGCCTTGCCCCAGTTCGCCCAGTTCATCTTTGCGTTTAACAGGAGATTCGGTGATATACTCGCCTTCCCGAATGGAATCCGCTGATTTCTTCAGCTTGGTGATCGCAACCGCGAACCGATTATAGAACAGGTACCCGAGAATAAAGCTCAATACCACGACGGCAATTCCCGCCCATAGGAACAACTGTAAAATGCGTGCATAGAACTCATGGTAGCTCTGGACCGAGTACTGCATCCATATCGCACCCATCTGGCCATCCGGACCATCCAGCGGTGCCGCATAGAGCAGCGTGTCCCCCTGTTCACGGTAGGCGATTTTATTTTGCAGAGCATAGTTCAGCGTCTCCTGGATCTCCAGACTCTCACCCGGTGTAATGGACGAGCCTACCTGTGTCCCATTCATGTCATAGAGCGCAATGGGCAGACCTGTCGAGTTCGCCAGTTCCTGGGCCAGCCTGCGTCCATTTTGCTTCAAAAAGGCATCCGTCTCCAGCCGTATGGCTTCCGTATAGTAGGCCTGACGCACATTCAGATTGACCAGACGCGTCTGCTGCGACAGAATGCCCTCGATCTGTGACTGCTGGTTGCGTTCAATCCCTCGCAGGACGAGGGAACTGAGCACCACAACGGTCAAGATGAGCAATGCCGCCAGAAACACGCTGAATTTCAGCTTGATGCTGACCCTCATGCCGAACCGCCCGGTTCAGGAGCTGATGCCTTATAGCCAATACCGTACACCGTCTGCAGCTTTTGCTGATCCGTATCACCGATTTTTTTGCGCAGACGCTGAATATGTATATCCACTGTGCGTGTGCCTCCTGCGTATTCCATGCCCCACACCCGATCCAGCAGATCATCACGGGTGTACACCCGCTCCGGATTGGACATCAGGATCGTGAGCAGGTCGAACTCCTTGGGCGTCAGTTCCAGCTTTTCTTCCTTCACTGTCACCGTCCGGTGAGCCACATGAATGCGCAAGTCTCCATTAACGATGGCCTGATTCTTCTGCTCGTCTGGCGGTGGACTGCTCTTCTCCACCCGGCGCATAAGCGCCTTCACCCGGGCGAGCAGCTCGCGAATCTCGAACGGCTTGGTCATGTAATCATCGGCACCCATCTCCAGGCCAACGATTTTGTCCACGATGTCATTTTTCACGGTCAGCAAAATAATGCCGATATCCTCACGGTCCTCCAGTCTGCGGCATACGCCGTATCCATCGAGCCTTGGCATCATGACATCCAGAATCATGACTTGCGGATGGAATGACGCCACCTTGACCAGTGCCTCCTCGCCATCATTTGCTGTCTCTACTTCATATCCTTCGCGCCGGAGCGCATAAGCAATGGCACTGACGATGCTTGACTCGTCATCGACCACAAGCACTTTTTTAGTCATCGGATTCATCCTCTTTATAGATTCTTAAGTTCTTTATTCCTGGATCTATGTTAACAAGGTCTGGCCGGATAATCCATGGAGGACGATATGATTTATAAAACAAGCCGTATTCTCTAAGCTTGGACTTCGCTCCACTTTTTTTATACCCGTACAAGGCAAAAAGACCTCACCTGGAAACGGATCGGCCTTCGTCTTTTACCATGTTAAGTTTACAAGCATGCGAACGATCAAACTATTCTTCAAACGACAAGTTCATCGGCTCGTCCGACATCTCAACTTCTGTCTCCATATGGGTTAAGGGTGTATTCAGATCCACTTCCTCGAAGCGGAAGCTGTCCACCCAGACCTTGCCCTTACCGTTCAGGATCACGCCAAACGAGATGACTGCGCTCTCTGCGGGAACATCCAGCACAATGCTGTATTGATTCCAGGGCTGTGTTCCCGTAATCGGCCTGTCATGCATATTATCAAACTGCAGCACGTCCTGGACATGATTATCCACTCGCATCCATAATCCGCAGAATGCGTCCACACGATCGGTTTTGACAAAGCCGGACAGCTTCATTCGTTTCCCTACATACTTGTCTGCACGAAATTGCTGCATCATCGTGGCAAACTCATTCGGCTCCATGGGTGTTACAGCCTTCAGATACCCCGAGGCCTTCCCATGATGGACTTCGGCAGGATCAATGCCCATTTCATAATTTTGCGGGTGGCTTCCGGTTAACATCCAGCCTTTGATTGCAGTTGCAGAATTCATCTGTACTTCTCCTCCTCTGGTTTTTCCGGTAAATAGTTTCAGATCAAATACCTTGCGAAAACGACCGGGCGGCATGCCATACATTTTGCGAAAGGCCCGGGTGAATGCTTCCTGACTTTCAAAGCCGCAGGCAAGAGAAATATCCAAAATGCCTGCATCCGTGGAGCGCAGCGCGGTCGAAGCCAAGCTCATCCGGCGATGACGAATGTAATCGATAACGGTCATGCCCACCTCATCCCGGAATACCCGGTGATAGTGATACGGCGATAACAAAGCCTCTGACGCCACCTCTTCCAGTCCGATCTCCTCATGCAAATGTGCCTCAATATAGAACAAGCTGTGCTGAATCATCTCCTGATAACGGCTCAAGTGGAGATTAACCCCCTTCCATATCCTTACTATACGTGTTCGCCAAGCAGCCGTTTTGATCATTTTTGCGGAAAATATAAAAAGAAGAGCCGGATCAGGGACAACGATGTCCTTGACCGACTCTTTTCTTGAGAGCTGTATATCCAATAGTGGAAAACGAATCAGACTGCCGGGACTGGCTCTGCACCAACCTCGTCCTCATCATGCTCCACCAGTTCATGTTTCTCCCACGCCCGGCTCTTCCAGCGGAAGTACATAATGACCGCACGTGTCCATTCGTCTGCTGCAATGGCAAGCCATACACCTGCCAGACCCAGATCAAGCTGGAACACCAGCAGATATCCGAGAGGCAGGCTCATGCATACCATCGAGATCAGCCCCATATATACCGGGAACTTGGCATCCCCTGCCGCACGCAGGGAACCGATAATGACAATATTGCAGGTACGCCCGGTTTCAAGCAACAGACTAAGCAGGAGTACCTGCGCGCCCAGCTTAATAATCTCCGGGTTTTCCGTAAAGATGCTCATTAATGGTACGCGGAAGATAATAATGATCACGTCAATAATAACGGTGGCCAGAAGGGCCCATTTTACACTGTCGAATACCCGTTTGTATGCCTCATCTTTGCGGCGTGCCCCCACGAGACGACCGACAATGATGGATGTTCCCATGCCGATCGCCATGCTGAACAGATAAATATAGCTGGAGATATTGCCTGCATATTGCTTGGTTGCCATGGCTTCCGCACCAAGATAGGTCACGTACAACGTAAATATGAGTTGGCAGGAATGATACACCATGGATTCCATCGCAGACGGAATGCCGATACGCAGAATTTTGCCGATAAAATTCTTGGACAATTTAATGTAATAACCGAATTCGACCCGAACCTCACTCACACGGTACAACAGCCAGAAGAAGATCAGCAGGCAGATGAAACGGCTTCCCACCGTCGAGATCGCTGCCCCTTCCACACCCAGCTTGGGCAGGCCGAAATGTCCAAAGATCAGGGCATAGTTACCAATCACGTGGATGACGTTCATAAACACGGATACGTACATCGTTTCCTTGGTATACCCGTGTGTACGAATGGTTGCAGCCAGCGCATTGATGAGTGCCTGCAGGAAAATCCCGCCTCCGACAATGCTTATATACGAACGGGCGTAATCATAGATTTCGCCTTGAATATTCAGAAGTGTCAGTAAATGTCCACCAAACACCAGAAAAATAACACTCAGGATCAGCCCAACCATAAGGTTCAGCGTAATCGCATTCCCTGTAACCTGTGCTGCTTCACTCAGTTTTTTGGAACCTATATATTGGGCTACGACAATCGCAGCACCATGTCCGATGACTTCGAGTACAAGAATGGCAATCGAGATAATCTGGTTGGCTGCGCCCACCCCGGAGACTGCATTATCCGATACCGAACTAAGCATGAGCGTATCTACGCTCCCCATCAACATAAACAAGAAGAGTTCCAGGAAAATCGGCCAGGTCAGCCGAATCAGCTTCAGATCCTTGGCATCTGAACGGAGGGACTCTTTGGTCGAGGATATTGCTGTCATTTTCTCACCTTTCTAACGTGGGCTTGATTTCATAGGGTATGTTAGCACAGGTAATTTGAAAATGCAGTAGTTTTGCGAAAATAATTGAAAGAATTTTGAAATGTAAGAAATAGGCATTTATTTGTTTCATAAAACCTGTCTTGCAGTCACTGCCACATTGCTCTGTAGACATGCCGAGACATCACAAAACCCTTCTATTAAACGCAGACAATGCGTCTAATAGAAGGGCATTACTGGACCTATTACCGGACCATTATCCTTTGACCGAACCGGCTGCGATCCCTTCAACAATCCGTTCACTTAGCACCAGAAAAGCAATCAGGATCGGCAGGATGCTGATCATCAGCGTAGCCCCAATGGCACCCCAATCGGTGGTATACTGACCAATAAAGTTCTGTACACCAACCGTCAGCGTTTTATACGCATCCGAGCTAATGAAGGTATTGACGAAAATAAATTCGTTCCAGTCATAGATCATGTTAATGATGGCCGTTGTCGCAATTACGGAAGCGGTCATCGGCAGTACAATGCGGAAGAAGATCCGGTTGACGGAGCAACCGTCCATCACCGCGGCCTCCTCGACCTCTCTCGGAAGTGAATAATAGAATCCAAGCAGGATCATAATTGTGATCGGCATATTAAATGCAATGTAAGACAGAATGACCGATAACGGATGGTCTGTGAGATTCAGCTTCAGGAACAGGCTGAACAGTGGGATCAGTGTGGAGTGCACCGGGATCATCAGACCTACCATGAACAGCCCCAGCACCAGTGAACGTCCCTTCCAGCGCATCCGTGTGATGGCAAACGTGACGAGACTGGCAAACAGAACCGTGAACACCACAGAAACCACCGTAATCCATACACTGTTGAAAAAGTATAAGCTGATATTGCCTTCCGTCCATACCTTGACATAGTTCTCCCAACGCGGCGTAGCCGGGAGGGCAAAAGGAGCCATGTCGAATACTTCCTGATTATTCTTGAGCGAGAATAACAGCAGCCAGATCAAGGGCAATATCTGAAGCACAGCCACCAGAGACAAGAGCACATACAGCAGCACATATCCAAACCTTCTTAACCATGCTGAGCCTTGGCCTGTCTCCGGATGTACGGGCAGCCGAACAGCCGTATCCGTCTTCACCAGGATAGACCTCCTTTCATTTTACGTTCACGTCAGGAATACTCGATCGTATCTTTGGAAGCCGTCGCCTTGCGGAGCAGCCATGTGACCACCAGACAGATCAACAGCAGGAAAAACCCTACAGCACTGCCGTACCCAAAGTCGAAGCTTCGGAAAGCCTGACGATACATATAGGAGGCCATAACTTCACTGGAGCCATTAGGGCCCCCATCGGTCATCACATAGATGAGGTCAAAATACTTGAGCGAGCCCACCACGGCGAGCACCACGGTTACCTTGATGACTTCCGTGATGAGTGGCAGCTTGATCCGAAAGGCAATCTGCCACGGATTCGCACCATCAATTCGGGCAGCCTCGACCAGAGATTCCGGGATGTTTTTCAGCGCAGCATAATAGATCAAAATATAGAAGCCTGCATACTGCCACAGAATCGGCACGAACAGTGCATACAGCACGAGCGATGGCTCCGCCAGCCAGGCCGGCGGATTGCTGAATCCGATCGCTTCCAGGAAGGTGTTCAGCACACCGTTGCTGGGATGATAGATTTTCAGCCATAGCTGAGCGATCGCAACGGAAGACAGCAGCATCGGAATCAGATATATTTTGCGAAACAGATTCGCGCCTTTGATCTTGCCTGACAGCACCAGTGCAATCATCAGATAACCAATCAGGCTCAGCGCAGAGAACAAGGCGAGCAAAAACGTATGATTGGCGCTCTGCCAGAACGTACTGTCCTGAAGCAATCTGGTGTAGTTATCCAAACCAATAAACGTCATCGCCCCAATCCCATCCCATTGCATCAAACCGTAATATCCGGTGAGCACAATCGGGATATAGACCAGAACCAGCAGCAGAAGCAGCGCAGGCAGCACATACAGCGCAGCAACCAGACGGTTCGACATGACTTTGTCCAAGACGTGATCCTCCCTTCAAACGTTCTAACCTTCAAATGGTGTAGGTGAGGTGTACATCAGTTGCCTTTATCAATTGCAGCCTGATGATTTTTCACAAAGTCCTCAGGGGTGACCGCTTTGCCAAACAATGCCTGAATCATGTCCAGATGCACCTGAGCAGCAGCCGGTTTCATCTGTACATCTGCAAAGAGTGTCAGGCTGCTTGCCTGATTCAACTCGTTCAGCAGATCGATATAGAGCTGTGGCAGCTGTACTGCCGCCGTATCAACTTTGGTTGCCGGAATGACCCCGGCTTCGGTCACGGAGCTTTCACCCCATTTTTCCACGAAATACTGCACAAACTTCTGCGCTTCTTCCTTCACTTTGGAGTTCTGGGCCACAAACAAGCCTACGCCCGGTCCGCCTACCCAGCTGTTGATGTCTCCTTTGCCGCCGTCAATCGTCGGAAATTTGAAAAATCCAACCTTATCCTTGAATTCCTGCGGAATATCCGGGTTCGTAGTAAAGTTCGGCAGTTCCCACGTTCCCATCAGATACATCGCTGCTTTTTCATTCATGAATTCGGATTTGCCTTCGTCATTGGATAACCCGTTAAAGCCCTTGTTGAATGCGTTCATATCGACAAGCTTCTGCACTTCTGCCGCAGCCTGTGGCAGGGCAGGATCTTCAAACTTGCCTGATCCACTAATCGCTTTCTCCAGCGCATCCCCGCCTACACGATTCGCCAGATACATATACCAGAGTGAACCGGTCCAGCGGTCTTTATTCCCGAGTGCAATTGGCACTTCGCCGTTCTCGGTCAGCGTCTTCAGCACATTCAGGAATTCATCGTATGTGGCTGGCGGCTGCAAATTATATTTGGCAAAGATCGCTTTGTTGTAATAAATGGGGGATATATTCAGCTCAATCGGGAGCGCATAGGTTTTGCTGTCTACCGCGTAAGCCTCGGTCGTTCCGGCGATAAACTTCTCACCAAGGGATCCATTCAGCAGTTCATCGAGCGGCGCAAACAGATTGCCCTTTACATAAGGCTCCAGGAAGCCTGCGGCCCAAGTTACCCCAACATCGGGAAGTTCATTGGATGCGGACAGAATCTTCAGTTTGTTCTTGTATTGCTCATTCTCCAGCACTTCCTGCTTGATCGTCACATTTGGATTGTCCGTCTGATACTGCTGGATAATATCGTTGACCAGCTTGTTCTGCTGTGCAGAACTTCCGGCCGGCCAGAGATGCATAAATTTCAGTGTGACCTTTCCGTCTGTGGTACCGCTCTCTCCACTGCCATTACTGCCGGATTCGCTGCCTCCACCGGAACCCGTGCTGCTGCACCCCGACAAAATGACAGCGAGAACCAGCGTCCATGACAGAAGCATTGCCAGCGTTTTTTTGCTCATAATTCCAGCCCCCAATAGTGGTTTTTCGGTTAATGTAACCGCTTTAACGAAATTGTAGCACGGGCATCATCACACTATAAGGTCAGGACGATTTGGTAAAACTCCACTATTTTAAGGTGGACTTGTTAACTTTTTTCATTTACGGCATGACGGTATTTGCTTGGACTGAGCCCCTCCAGGCTTTTGAAGACTTTGATAAAATATTTATCGGTCTGATACCCAACGCTCTCCGCGATCTCCGAGATGGGCATCGTTGTTTGCACCAGCAATTCCTTGGCCCGCTGTACCCGCTTACGCATGAGGTACTCACTGAAATTCAACCCCACCTGCTCCTTGAACAGCACGCTGAAATAACTGGAGTTCAGATGCAGCGAATCGGCAAGCTCACGCATGGTCATCGGTTCACCCAGATGTGCCTCAATGTATGCCAAAGCCTCGCCAATCGGGGTATTGCCCTGCTGTTCTCTTCGCTCCTTGACCTCGAACAGCTTCGGATCAACCATCTCCTGTATCGTTTGGATGCGCCGCTGCTGTTCATGGACGTGCAGTGCCTTCTGTACCGTTTGCAGCAGCTGCTCTTTGTCAATCGGCTTGAGCAGATAATCGACCACACCGAGCTTGATCGCCTGGTGGACATAATCAAAGTCCGCATACCCCGACATAATCAGGACAGCTGGCTTACTCGGAAAATGCTGAATGGCCTCCACCAGCGACAAACCCGAGAACTCCGGCATGCGAACATCGGTGATCAGCAGATCTGCAGGCTGGCTGGCGAGCCAGTCCCTGGCTTCAACACCGCTTGCTGCAGTCTGAATCCGGTTTCGCCCAGTAGACCAGGCCTCAAGGGTTTTGCGTATGCCTTCTCTTGTACGCGGCTCGTCATCCACAATCAGAATGGTTTTCTCATGAATCATGTGCAGCCCCCGTTTCCCTCGGAATTTCAAAACATATGATGGTGCCTCTCCCTACTTCGCTCTCCACCACAAGTTGGGCTGCTTCGCCCAGTTGGCTGCCAAAGTAGACTTTCAGCCGGCGATGCACATTGATCAGCCCCACTCCCGTTCCCTTGCTGGACGCAGCAGGACCGCCGTCCAGAGCTTGAACAATGGATAGCAGACGTTCCTCATCCATGCCCGGCCCATTATCCTGGACCTTGACGCGTACACGACCTTCAACGGGGGAAGGTTCAACACGAATCTCCACCTTGCCCGGCTTTAACGTATTTTCAATCCCGTGCAGGATCGCGTTTTCCACCAATGGCTGGATTAGCAGCTTGGGGATAGGCACGCTGCGCACTTCCTCGCTCAGCCTGATCTCCCACTGCATTCTCTCGCCCAGCCGCATCTGCATAATGTTTAAATACCGCTCCGCATGCTCCAGTTCGTCCGAGATCGTGACCCATTCATCCTGATGAGGACCCGGGATGATGTAGCGAAATAACCGGGACATGGCAATAACCCTAAGCGCCAGCTCCTCTTCACCCTTTTCCTCCAAAGACCAATAGAATGCCTCCAGGGTGTTAAACAGAAAATGCGGATTAATCTGGGATTGCAGCGCCTTCAGCTCGGCCCGGGACTGCATGACTTCCTTCTCGTGCACCACACGTGTCAATTCGTTCTGCCTGTACACCATCTGGTTATACACCTCATTCAACTCGTTGATCTCCATGGTGGAGCTGACCATCAGATTCGGCCTCATCGCTCCGGGCTGTGCCCCGCGCATGGCCCGCATCAGCCGAATCAACGGACGTGTGATCATGGTGGACAGGAAAAAGGACATCACAAGAAACAGCCCCACACCAATGATTCCCGAAACGAGCAGTGCCGTTCTCAGGATCGATACCCCTTCGGTTGTTTCTCCTAGCGGTGTCAGCACAGCAAGTGTCCATCCCGTCAGCTCGGACTTATGGCGAACAACGATATAGGATTCCTCTCCATTCTGAACGACGGACCCGCTGTCCAAAATGGCCTTGGGATCAAGGTTAATCTGCAGATTGGATGTCACCACTTCACCATCACCGTCCAGCAGCAGGATGGAATCCTGCGAACCCTCTGCCTCATTCGAGTCATTCAGTTGAAAAAAACTGCGCTGCATCCGCACCACAACATAGCCCCCATGTTCAAAGGAATGCTCCAGCAGGTTGATTCGCCGAATGGCGAGAAGTACACCCGGGTCTTCAGGGTCAGAGCCTGCCCACACTAATCTGCCTTTGGCTTCATCCGCTTGGGTGATCCAGCTGCGCTCCACCCGGAGATCCAGGGATCGGTCATCCATCGGGAATATACGGTTGTATCCGGTTGTGTAAATCTCCATACTTTGCGCCCCGTTAATAAAAGATTGATAGCTGCCTGCAATCTGCAATAGTGCTTGACGTTGATTAAAGGTGGCCGGTTTACCATGCTTCTCGTCACTGAGCAGACGCTGCACATACGAATCATCCGCGACCTGGGCCGTCAGGGAGTTCACCTGTGCAATGAGCGCGTCCAACCGACCACTGGCCTGCACTGCGGTCTGATGGATATGTTTCTCGGCATTGCTCTTCAGCAATGCTGCCACCCGGTCATAGGCTGTTACACCTGCGAGCAGCAGAACAATGAGCATCACCATGACGAAACCGACGAAAATCTGATTGCGAAGCGAGTTATAGCGCCCTGATTTCCTCTGCAACTCCGTCCATTCTCCTTTCTGCATGTAAAAAAACCACCATCCTACTCCCTTGCTCTTGAGATTGAGTACACCGATGCTGGTTTCATTCACTTATTCAATTAAAGCGCTTGCAAGATACAACACTCGCTCTCTTTGTTTAACGATTAAACTAACGAATAAAAAATAGCACAGTTTCCCGGGTTAATCAATCCGTTTGAAACGTTCGGAGTGCGTCCTTGGAATAAAAAAAAAGAGAGGAGGACTCTTAGGTCCACCCCTCTATATTCACATCCCTTTATTTTACAGAACCTTGGGTTACCCCATTAATGATCCACTTCTGAGCAAACAGATAGATGATAATCATCGGCAGCAAGGCCAGCAGGTAGGATGCAAACGCCAGGTTGAAGTCGGTATTGAACTGACCCTGGAAGACGTATTGCACCAGCGGCAGTGTGTACTGTGCCGGATCACTGATAATGATGAGCGGCAGCAGGAAGTCATTGTAGGTGGACAGACATGTCAGAATACCAACCGTAGCACTGATTGGTGCCATGAGCGGGAAAATGATTTTCCAGAATGTGCCCCAGGTTGTTGCTCCATCCACAAAAGCGGCCTCCTCCAGTGCCACCGGAATGGACCGGATATATCCGACATACACGAAGACGTTAAAGGCGAGTCCATACACCGTATGTAATAAGGTCAAGCCAAGCAGGTTCGTCATCTCCAGTGAAGATGTCAGTTTGACAATCGGCAGCATGATGATTGGAAACGGAATGAACATCGCACTGACGAAGTAATAGTACAGCCCTTTGAAAAACTTGCGTTTCTCCATATTGCGCGCGATAGCGTATGCCACCATGGAGTTACTAAGGAGCGTCAAAATGACGGTAGATGCAGTAACGACAGCACTGTTACGGAACGATTGGAAGAAGTTCGTCATGTCGATGGCGCTTGCGAAGTTCTCCCAGTGCAATTGGGTCGGGAAGGCAAATACTGACTGAGCCATTTGCTCCGGATTTTTCAACGCGATCGTAACTGTCATATAGAGCGGAAATAGGATGAATAATGTGCCCAGAATAACGAGCAGCATAACGAGCCAGTTTGTACGTGTACGGCTTCTCATTACAGATCCATCTCCCTTCTTTGCAGGAACCGGATTTGCAGAATCGAAATCACCGCAATAACGATGAAGTAAATAACCGAGTTCGCAGATTGATATGCATATTCGCCGCCTTCAAATCCACCTGTATAGATCAGGTGAGAAATGGACTGTGTTGCTCGGCCGGGTCCACCGTTGGTCAAGGCAACGATCTGATCGAAGACCATCAGGGAATTTTTCATAGCCAGTACCATATTGATGGTGAAAAATGGGGCAATGAGCGGGAAGGTAATGCTCCAGAATTCACGCCATTTGCCTGCACCGTCGAGGTTGGATGCCTCGTACAGCGTTGTTGGTATTGTTTGCAGTCCGGCCAGATACAGAATCGTATTGAGTGCTACCGATTGCCATACGGCTACGATAACGATCCCGATCCATGCCAGGCTTTCGCTACCCAGAATGTTGGTCGACAGGGCGTTAATCCCCAGGTTTTGTCCCCAGATTGGAAAAACGTTGGAGAACAGGTAGTTAAATATGTAACCCACGATCAATACACTCAGGATGTTCGGAAGGAAGTAAATGCCGCGGAAAAAGTTGCGGAACTTGATCTTGGCATTCAGCCCGAGTGCGATGAGCAGGCTCAGAATATTGGTCAGAATAGTTACCACGATGGCAAACTTGAATGTAAACCAGTAAGCATTGCCTACATTGTCGTCCTGAAACAGGTTGAAATAGTTTTTGAAACCAACGAAATCATAGCTTTTCCCAAACCCGTTATAGTTCGTAAAGGAATAATAAATCCCCTGGAGAGCCGGCAGCGTCATAAACACGAAGAACAATACCACCGCCGGAACCGTCATCCAGTAATAGGGTGCCATACGTTTGTTCATACTCCATCCTCCTTCGGACAAGGCTTAACGCCGGTTCGCTACCTTGTCCCATTCTTTGTCGAGTGTATCCAGATAGTTGTCGATGTCTTTGTTCTGCAAAAAGGACTGTACGATAGAATTCAGCTGCACCGCAGCCGGAATGTAGTGATCGGCAAAATCAATAACCTTGCCCTGCTCGATATAAGGCGTCAGCTCCTGCACTGCAGGGTCGTCCTGCTCCACACCTTCGACGGCTGCAAATAACGTTTGCTCTTCAATGTATTTCCCGATGTTTTCGGATTCCAGCAGGAATGCGATAAACGTCTCAGCCTGTTCCCGGTTTGGCGTATCCGCCGCGATCGTAAACAGGGAGTCGATGCCGTTCACCAGTTTGATCTCACTTGGATCATTTCCGGTCGGGAACGGGAAGAAGCCGATATCCACATTCGGGTTGGCTTTGCGAATCTCGGAGATCGCCCAGGTTCCCTGGATATACATGAATGCTTCGCCGTTGGCAAAAGCCCGGTTACCGTCGGAATAGGCCTTACCGAAGTTATCGCCATGACCGTAATTCATCAGTTCAAGCTGCTTTTCCGCCACCTCGCGGTATTTCTCCTTGAAGGTCACCTTGTTCTCACGACGCTCGAGATAGAAATCAATACCGACCAGGTTGGGTCCAAGTGCATTGAACGGGAGATTGGTCTGCCAGTCATCCTTATAGGTGAAGTAAAACGGAATCTTGCCCGCATCCTTGATCTTTTTGGCGGTAGCAATCAGCTCGTCCCATGTCTTGGGAACTTCCAGTCCCATTTCCTTAAACAACGTTTTGTTGTACATGATGCCGTTTGCATTAGTTGCGTAAGGAATACCGGTCACTTCCTCCATACCCGTGACATCCTTCAGCATTTGTATGTAATTCGGATCAATCGTCTTGGTCAGCGAGCTGTCCGTCAGATCGGCAAAAATTTCACTTTGGGCCAGTATCGAATATGTATCGGTTGCACCCATGGCCATAATGTCAGGCACATCGTTCTTCACGACGCGGGTCTTCAACACGGTCTCCGCATCCGGCGGATTCACCTGAGTGACCTGTATATCGGAATGCTCCGCATTAAAAGTTTTGATCAGTTCGTCAAACGTTGCTTTGGCTTCGGGTTTGTTCTGGAAAAATTCGACCTGCACTTTGCCGTTTGCGCTCTCCCCACTTGTACAAGAGGATAAGAGCACAGCCATAATTCCACACAGCAGCATTGTCCCGAGTGCCTTGGTAAGCGATGTTCTCATGTTGTACCTCCCTCAGCGTTATATACGTAAAGCTTTACCCATTAAACTGGTGAAATAACCATATGGTTAATCCTTTCACCTGTTCCACCATACAGAATGGCGTTATTCAACCCTTTTCTATTTCTAAAACGGTTTCGGTTAAAATGAATCATGGGTGTATTTTCCAGAATGTATAGCTGTATAACAAAAAGAAGGACATCGGCAACTATCCAATGTCCTTCTTTTTTCCATTTGTGCGTGATTGCAACGCTTGATTATTAACGTATTACCAACGTTCAATTTTGGGCAAGGCATTGCGCGATCGCTTGGCCCGGTAGCTCTTAAATGCACGGATTAACATTCCGATCACCAAGAGGATCACCCCAATGTTAATCGCTACATCAGCCAGGTTGAGAATGCCCCGGCCCGATGGAAATACTAGAAAATCCGTTACTTTTGCAAATACAAAACGGTCGATCGCATTTCCCAAGGCTCCACCGACCATGAAGCCTGCTCCTGCCTGCATCCAGAAACCGCGAATTTCACCTTTTCTCCGATAATACAGAATGCCGGCAATGAACAGAATGGCGACAACGCCGAACAGACGCGCATTTCCCTGGAACATGCTTCCCGCCATCCCGCTATTCTCATAATGCTGCAGCTGCATGCCCGAGTCACCGAGTCTCATCATGTCGCCAACTTCCATATACATTCTCACGGCCAGCTTGGTACCCTGATCCACCAGTGTCACCAGCAGTGCTATAAAATAAAACAGCATATTGTCTCTCCTCCTGCCCAACTCGTTTTGCCCTATCCTATGTAAACCTGTGGAATGTCCAAAGTTACGTTCCCTTCACTTTACCACAGCCGAAGTCGTGTCTCCAAATGGACTGTTGTGGAAATGTAGGGCAGAAAGCCAAACGATAATCCAGCCTGCATCCGGAAGGGACCACCCTACCCTACGTCGAATGTAGACATAAACTACACATGTAAAGGGGCTGCCTGTAAATTGAACCTGACGATGACAGAGAGATTAAAGGAAATGCAGCAGGAAGAAAAGGACTTGGTATTTCGTACATTTGACTCTGAACTGGCCCTACAGCTTGGACTCCATCTGGTCGAGCAGGCAAAAAGCCGTTCACAGGCCGTAACCATCGACATTACCCTCCGTGGACACCGTCTTTTCCTGCATGCCATGGAAGGCACTCATCCGGACAATGAAGACTGGATCCGGCGTAAAAATAATGTGGTTAACCATTTCTCCTCCAGTTCATGGCATACGGCTCTGCGTCTGCGCAGTGAGGATAAAACGCTTGAGCAGGATTTCAGCCTGCCTTCCTCTGACTTTGTACTGGCTGGCGGTGCCTTTCCTTTGATTGTGGAGGGTCAGGGACAGATCGGAACAATTACGGTATCAGGTCTGCCGGATGAGGAAGACCACGACCTGGTCACCACCGGAATCCGTTCATTTTTGCTGCAGCAAGACTAATGAATTGTAACAAGAAAAGCCCACCTGGTCCTTGCGGACCCCGGTGGGCTTGCCGTGTTCAGATCATTCCTTGGTTCATTGAATAGCTGACAAAACATCCAGCAGCATGGATTTAAACTTCGGCCGATCGATGGCTTCACATACGCGCACGTTAGGTTCTTTGCCGAAACGTCCGTTGATATCCACTACGCTGTATCCACGCGTCAGTTCTCCTGCCGCTTCCACATCCACGTAATATTGACCGGACTTCGTCATCAGCGATTCGTCTGCTGCTACAGCCATCAGGAGTGTATCCGGGTGTGTGGTGCCATTCAGCTTATGTACTGACTTGTTGAACTGCATAACCACTTTGTTGATCGCTGTGAAGAAATCGGCCCCGGATGTTCCGAGCGCTGCAATTTCTGCATGGTCATCATCATCCATAACGGAATATTGGGTACACATCTCCCAGCCGACCATCGTGGTTGGAATACCGGCATGCAGTACAATTTTGGCAGCTTCAGGGTCAACGTAGAAGTTGTACTCCGCCGCTGGCGTAATATTGCCCAGTGCATTATTCGTACCGCCCATGATGTAGAGATGAGCAATCTCTGGAATAATCGTCGGGTCCTTTTGAATCGCCATCGCAATGTTGGTCAGGGGTGCAATCGCCAGAAGAGAGATCTCTCCCGGATTGGCATGCACTTTCTCAATGATAAAATCAACCGCGTGGCCGCTTTCGGGACGCTGATCTGCCTTGGGGAAATGCGCGCCGCCCATGCCGTCGTCGCCATGCACATCTTCCACTGTGCGGTGCTGCGCCTGCCCGTAGGCCATAAGCGGTCGTTCGCATCCTTTGTATACAGGCACCTTGCCGCCATGTCCAGCCACCTGCACGGTGTACAGGGCATTTTCAACCTCTTGGTCAAACTGGACGTTACCGCCCGTAATGGTGATGCCTTCCACTTGGAAGTGGTGCAGTGCTGTCAGGATCGCAATTGTATCGTCTCCTGCTGTATCTGTATCAATGATGACTTTTCTCATGATGCCGCGCTCCTTCTTCAGTTTGATATTCATGTATCGCTAGGGTACATTTTACATCAAAAACGTACCGATGACGATGGAAACGCCGATGATAATGGAACGCAGCAGCTGTGCTACCGCCAGATTGCCTCTTGCAATCTCATCGCATACACGCATTTTGGGAATCAGGAAATCAAATATAATATAGACCAGACACAGAATAATGATTCCAAGTGCAGACCATAACAGCATATCCAGCCATGAATGCGTGGAGAAGGACACCATACCAACAATGATGCACAGTCCTAGCAGCTTGCTGCCCATATACATGCCCGCCGCTTCGTTACCTTTGGCAATTTCCTCACTATCGTTATACCGGGTCAGTTTGCTAAAAGCGAAATACCCACATACCAATACCACCAGCAGAATGCCGACACCTACCGCCACATTCAGTAGGTTCATTCCCAAATTATCCATTCTTACTCCTCCTCATCATCCAATACGTTCATTGACCGCAGCCGCACAATAATAGGCCATATCTCCGGTCACTTTCTCCCCGATTCGGGGCAGCACACCGGCGAAACGCCCACCTATGACAAACACGCCTGTCAGCAGATACCCGCTATATTCCCCGTCTTCAGTCACGATGCTTGCCTGTTCCATTGGAACCAGCTGCTGATAAATCTTCGGTTGATTGTTATAGTACGCAGCGATGTCTTCATCTTCGTCCTGGCCTGCTTCTGACGTTTTACTCTCCGTTCCTTCACCCAGCAGCACCGTGCCTCGGCCCTCTCGGCCCCAATAGCTTTTCTCGACATAAGGCGTGGACTCCAGTTCGAAGGGTCCTGCTTCAAAATAAGTGGGCAACAGATACCGCGAAATGGACTCCAGCTCGGCATCCGTAAACAACCGAAAACCGCAGTACTCTGGTGTCTGTTCATTGCGCTCATAGAGTGACCAGATCGCAGCCATGAAGCCTTTGCTCTGCATCAGGACATGCTGTACGGGGTTCATCAGCCCAACCCGCCCTTCCTGTACCAGTGCAAGCAGCGCTGCACCGATGTCCACACCTGTTGTCTCATCCCGATCATCAACGAGATACTCCAGCGGATACAGACGATACAGCAGCTGAATCTCGTGTCCATCATGATACAGTGCCTCTCCGGGAACAATCTCCAGTTCCTCCAGAGGAGCATAACGCACCTCATATCCAGCCTCCTGGCAGCGTCTCATCAGATACTCCGTATTGGTCCGATCCTCCACATGCTCCCCAAATGAGGTAAATGTTACTGGTCCTCGCAGCCCTTGCTCGGCATAAGACTCCAGCCACCCGCGAAAGCATTCACGGATGCAAGCATCCATGTCTGCTGATGGCGCCCTGAAGTCATCACGTTCGGCCATGCCCACCAAAATGCGCTCCAGCACCGCAGCTTCGGGTATGCCCGTAGGCGTGTCGGTATTGTTTTCGATACACTTGAACCCCGCCTCGCCGATGATCCAGTCCTGACGTGTAATACCACCCGTCACCATTTCCATCCTTGCTGTCGCAATGAGCCCTGGATGAATACCCAGCTGCTGCTCCAGAAAGCTATCCGGCATGTACTGCTGGATAAATCGCATGACTTTGCCGTATATTCCATCAACCTGTGCAGCGGCATGCTGTAATTCCTTCATTTCCTGAGGTGTATACAGGGTTAGTGAGGGTACACAATATTGCTTGCCATACATTCGGTGATACGGCACATGCTGCCCCGCCTCGCCCGCAAACACCTCTTCGTGACTATATGGCAATGAGTGAATATGCCTCATATCCTTTAGCCTCCCGAACTGCGGAAGAAGCTGCCAAATCCGCTCGATTTGGACTTCGAGTTACTATAGGAGCTGCTCTTGCTACTACTGCTGCTGCCACCATATGAACCGCCATAATAATAATGCCCACTGCTGGAATCATACTCACATCCGGTGTCATAATCCGGGTCGCATTCGTCATTGCTGCCGCAGCCCGACAATACCGCAGGTACAGCCAGCATCAGGGAAAAGGCAACCAGCTTTGCCTTGGACCCGGGTTTCGATGAATGGTGCCGCTCTTCTTCTGTCATTACAGGTCTACCTCCTTCATAAAAAACAACACTTTCCGGCGATCCGCATCCAGCACCGAATACACGAATTCATACGTCGTTCCGTTACGAACCATATAATGGTCCAGCAGACGCTCGGCGAGTTCCATCGTGTACGAGGACGATTCTGCAAGTTCCAACTCCTCAAATGCCTTTCCATTCCACAGCATGTACTCTGCGCTGTACATGGAGGACATTTTGCACATGGCCAGTGCAGCGTCCGCAATCGCTGTACCGTAATCTGCAGGCATCTGGCTCTCATAGGCAGTCACATAGATCACATGATCCCGCAGATCCTCGCACTCGTTGGACAGATGGGCCCACAATTTGTTTTTCATCAGGGTTGCATCCACCAGTTTGCGCATAAACAGTTCATCCCGGGTAACAGATACGTGCTCCAGCTGCCCGGTCTCGGCCTGCCGATCGTCCGACCAGCTTCGATAAGTCAATGCGTAATAGATAACGATAACCTCCCTTTTGTGTAGCTCTAAGTTGAGCCGCTTCAAATCATACAAACGTATTTAACGCATGAGAAGGGAAAAAGTTACACTATTCCCTATGACATGTAAATAAGGACATTCCCAATGCACCTTTTGAAGCCTATTGCAGGGGAGAATGACTGTATTCAACATCCGGAAAATTAAAAGGCCGGAGACCATTCTCCGACCTTTCATGTTCGTCCTTGCTTTGACGAACGATCATAATTCAGCCCATTGGGCCAATAACTCATTGTATTCACCCGACAGCTGCTCACGCTCATTCCACAGCTGTTCCAGTTCGGCAGAGCTTGCCTGCAATTCAAGCTGGTGGTCAAGCTTCTGAATCTGTGCCTCCAGACGAGCCAGCTTCTGTTCCAGCTGCTCGGCTGACTGTCGTTTCCCCGCTCCATTCTCTCCTTGGCGAGAATTACGTTGTTCCTTAGATTCGGCACGATCACGAGGAAGGGCCGGAATCTGAACGGCATGCTGGGCCGCTTCACCTGCCCGCATTTGCAGTTCAAGCTTTTTCTCCCGATAGGCTTCATAATCCCCGAGATAGGTGGTCATCTCGCCATTCTCCAGCTCCCAGACACGTGAAGCCATACGGTTCACGAAGTAGCGATCGTGAGAGATGGCAAGCACCGTGCCTTCAAAGTCAACCAGGGATTCTTCCAGTGCTTCTCTTGAAGCAATGTCCAGGTGGTTCGTTGGTTCATCCAGCAGCAGTACGTTCGGCTTGCGATGCACCAGCAGGGATAACCGTAGACGGGTCCATTCCCCGCCAGATAACTGCCCAACCGAGCGGAATACATCTGCCCCATAGAACAGATACCTTGCCAGAATGCCACGTGCTTCGCCTTCTTCCACGCCTGCCTCCAGGCGGAAATGTTCAAGCACGCTCAGCTTCGGATTGGAAGGCTCCTCCTGCTGTGCCAGATAGCCAACGTCCACCCTTGCTCCCCATTCAAGCTGACCGGAAGTAGCCTGCTCTTCTCCCAGCAGCAGCTTGAACAATGTGGTCTTGCCTGAGCCATTACGTCCAATCAGGGCCACCTTGTCTCCGAACTCCAGCAGCGCTGAAACGCCGCGCAGGATCGGACGTTCTCCGTAAGCCTTCTCGACCTGATCGATCACCGCCACGCGGCGGCCCGTGCGGTCTGTAGGACGCACATCGAAATCTGCATTGCGCCGCTCCAGCACAGGCCGCTTCACCTGCTCCATCCGCTCCAGTGCCTTCCGCATCGAAGCGGCCCGCCGGAAGAACTTCTCGTTCCCGCCAATGCGTCCCCATTCCTCCAATTGACGGATCGTTTCCTTCATTTTCTTCATGACCTTCTGCTGCTCCTTGAACTCCTCAAATTGTTGCAGCAACCGTTGTTCCTTCACCTTCATGTATTCCGTATAGCCGCCTGTTGACGTTTGCGCTTCGCCATCCTCCAGCTCCAGTGTTCGGGTCACCACCCGGTCCAGAAAATAACGGTCATGGGAGATCAGCACAATCGTGCCTGTGTACTCCCGAAGATAGCTTTCCAGCCATTCCACCCGCTCCAGATCAAGGTGATTGGTCGGCTCATCCAGCAGCAGCAGATCGGGACGGACAATCAGCTGTGAAGCAAGCACGACGCGGGTCTGCTCTCCTCCGGAGAGGGAGCCGAACCTCCAGCCATAGTGTGCTTTGGCAATATCCAGTCCGTCCGCCACCTGATCAATCCGTGCGTCCATCTCATACCCGCCCTCACGTTCAAACTGTTCC
Organism: Paenibacillus sp. P13VS; assembly: GCF_015143645.1. NCBI lineage: Bacteria > Bacillati > Bacillota > Bacilli > Caryophanales > Paenibacillaceae > Paenibacillus > Paenibacillus sp. P13VS. The sequence goes on from NZ_WYEV01000005.1 coordinate 461,277, forward strand.
TGCAGTGCGGCATATCGTTTCAACAGACGTTCCAATTGGTCTGGATCTGCTGCATAGTCCGGGTCAGACATCTGCTGCTCCATTTCCTTCATGCGGCTGCGGCACTCCATAAGTGCTTTGAATCCCAGAGCCAGCACATCCAGTACCGTATAATCATCCAGCCCTTCCGGTACCTGGGCTACATAGCCGATCCGTGTATCCTTTTTGATCATCAATTGCCCTTCGTCCGGCTGATTCAGCCGGGCCATCAGGCGCATCAGTGTCGTTTTGCCGCTTCCGTTGCGGCCGATAAGGGCGACTTTGTCCCCCTCCATAATTTCAAAAGTAATGCCGTCCAGCACCAGATGTGCTCCGTGGTATTGAGTCAGTTGTTGCGCGCTAATGATCATCATAATAAGGTTCCTCCTATGGTATGGAAGATCCTGACCGCAACACAAAAAGAGCCGCAGAGGTTAGCTCCGCGGCCCTTCAGAATTCAAGCTTAATCGCTTATCGTCCGAATGAGGTCAAGGCAGGCATCTTCTCGCAATGGTTAACTTCCGTATATTCAAAATTGGACAGACTTCTCCCGTTGTAGCAAAAAGTGTGAACAATGCCAGCCATAGCAATCGGCAGCTGGCTAATACGGTTGTTAAGCATCTCGTGATTCACCTGTCTTCACCTCCCTTGTCATAATTAATGCCAATATATCACAGACGATTGCATCTCTGCAACCATGTCATGCGCCTAGCATCAAGTCCAAGGCTCTTTCCCCCAAGACCTGATCATTTCCTTCTCCGACGCTGCAGCACCAGAGCCGTAATGGCGACCGTGATCAACGTTAATAAGCCCGATGTACCCAGAGCTGCACCAAGCAGCGCATAACCGATACCGTTCCATCCACCCATATCGATGCTGATCATGATTACAATAGCCCCTCCGAGCAAAGTCACACAAGGCAGGATGGACTGAACCCATGTCATTCGGCGGCCCTGGATCCGGTACACAAGCCATTCCAATAACAGCTGTACTGTCCACATGCCAAGCGTCCATAGAATAACGATATCCACAAAATCCTCTCCTCACAGTTGGAGTCTGCTGCTCATCAGCTTATTTCAACCAATCTGCAAAAAACGTCCGGTACCCTTCCTTCATAATTGTGCGCGAAAAGGCTCCAAACGCATACTCACGGTTGTCCTCCGATACATTGCGCGGTGCAGCAGCAGCCATATTCACCAGCTCAAACCAGTTATCCTCATTGCCTGCAAAGGCATGTGTAGAACGAATATGGCCGTAGCACGCATGCTCAGGCTTCACGATCATTTTGCCCATAGCCATCGCTTCCGTCAGGGGCATCGCGAACGTATCAAACGCAGAGCAGCTCCAATATACCTTGGCAGAGTTCATCAGAGTAAAGACTTCATCCTGGGTCAATGCAAACTGAAGTTTCACATTGTCCGGTATGTCATATTTCTTCATGCTCTCCTCATAACGCCGTCCGCCAAATACCATGTACACTTCCTTGTCCGGGTTCTGCCGGGCATATTCCAGCACCAGATCCGGGCGACGATTCGCTTCATCCCGGCCGATCCAGAGCACGCGGTTGTGCACGACCTGACTTGGGTCATAATGGCGGTGTGCCAGCTCCTCATTGAAGCCGATCGGAATGACGCTCACATCATGTACGCCGAAGTTACGTCCGAGTTCTGTTTTCAAAAACTCCGTTTGCACAATGGCTTTATCCACCATGGTATAGAATGGCTTCATCATCTCATACCCCGTCAGTGCCGGGTCAGGGAAGCTGTGCGGAAACAGCACACTTTTGGGCAAAAACATCTTCAAAAATGTAAACCCGGATACCGTGTAGATGACATGCTCTATATTTTGGCTATAAATCTGGTCCAGCACGATATCGTAGTTTACCAGATCTCCCTTCTCGTGTTCATAACCGGGCAGCCAGTCATACCCGCTCACATGGCGCTCCGGCGATATAAACACAATATCTACCCCAAGCTCCAGACCGATCTGCTTCAGCCGATCAGCGAATACGCGTGGTCCCTGCGCCTCGGTGAATTGAATTTTGCGCATAACGAGTCCTACTTTACGCATGTTCTGCCCCCTCATGTCTATTCGGTAAATAGCTGGTTCATGCACTGTTCCAGCGTGGCTGCCGTCTCATTCCATTGATTGCGCAGCTGCTCCTCCGGCCATACGCAGTCTGCCTTCTGCAGATCCGAATCAATCAAGCGCAGCATCCAGAGCGAGAATACAACGGCATACGCTGCATACCATCTTCGAAAAGAAATTCTCTCGGTCCGCTGTCCGCGCTGCTCCAGCTCGTTCAGATACGTCTGAATGATCCGCTCCCGAAGCTGTGGTGTAATATGTCTCGGAAACAGCGGATGAGACAGATCCACCAGATGATATACATCCCAGAGGGGCGTATTCAGATGGGCATGTTCCCAATCGATAATGACAAGTCTGCCATTCACATCGGCCATATTGCCGGGATGCAGATCCCCGTGACACAGGACAAGCGGAAGTTCTTTGTCAGCTGTTTGAATAAGTGCCCTGATCTCGTCCCAATCAGATGCAGAGAGCGTCATTCCCAGCTTGGACAGCAATTCATCCGTTGATTCCTGGGCATCCCGGAGTTCCTGCAGCATGTTCCCAATGGACGGCTTCTGGCCCACACGGGGCAGCTCGTCCCATTGAGGTGCCCAGAGCGTGTGCCATTCCGCCATATGTACAGCTGCAGACAGCAATGTATCTTCCTGCAAATCATGCACAAGCGGCCCAAGGTCCTCGTAGATCAGCCAGCTCTGTTCCGGAGCAACGGCTTCCTCCGAGGAATCGATTAGCGTCGGGTAGATGGAGGGCAGTAAGGACAGTACATGCCTGGATATCCACCGTTCACGCCCATGCTGCCCCAGATTCGTGAGTGGTTTGAAAATGTAACTCTCTCCGCTGTGGACCGTAAATCGCTCCACATACCTGGCGTTCATCCCCTTATAGAGCGGTTCCCGGCTGGTTATAGCCTGTTCATTCAGGGTCCCTTCAGCCGTGACCCAGCCATGTGCATGTTTGTTCATGATCAACACCGTCCATTCGTCCTTCCGTACCTGCTCATTGATATGTTCTATCCATCATACGTTGCTGCGCACATGCCCGCAAGCGTGAAACGAAGTACTCTCGCCCAAGGAAAACAAAAAAAGACGCACATGAGGATAATCCAGGATTATCTGCATGTACGCCTTTTTCTTCGTCATTGCTCGCTCTGCTTCATCATCAATATCGCAGTTCGGACTTGCTATACCAGGGAGGCTAAACTTCGACCGACAACCTTTCATAGAAACGACGAATAACACGCTCTGCCGGTTTACCATACACGCCGTAACCATTATCGGTCAGGGCATTCTTTTCCTGATACAGGTTCGCACTCCAGTCCCATAAACCGAATCCCCGCACCCAATCCCGCTGGCTGGCATGCCTAAACATGGCCTCGTAGAAACGCTCCTGTTCCTCTACACTGACCGCACCTTCCAGACCCCAGTCATTCGGTACCTGGGCTGATCCACTGCGGCTGGGACAGCCTGCTTCGGCGAAGAAAAAGGGTTTCTTGTAATGCGCAATCTCCTGTTCAATACGGTCCAGCTGCGCTTCCCAGTCTCCGATGGGATAATATCCGCTCGATGAGATCACATCCACTGCATCCCACCATGTCACATGACCTTCCTGATACTTGTCCGTATTGTACGACACAAGTCCGGAGTACACCTCACGTACAGCCGCAATCACCTCGCGCCATTCCGCGCTTCGACGCTCGGACTGTACCATCTCGCAGCCAACGATAAACATCTCGCATTTCTCCTGCTCCGCAATGGCTGCATAGTGCTTCTGATAAGCGGTATAACTGCGGAACCAGTCCTTCCACTTCGGCTCACACGGCACATCAATATCAAAAAAGTTAATGTGTGCACGCCACGTGCCATCAGTGCAATTAACGGTTGGTTTCAAAATCACGCGCAGCCCAAGGGTGCGGGCGTAACGAATCATGTCCAGCAATTCGTCATCCTCCACCATATGCTCTCCCCGATACTTCACTTCTACCGCCTGCGGGTGATCCTGGAGTGCCGCCAGCGCAAAAATGACATGTGAACTGCCCGTTCGTTCAGCCATCAGGCGCAGAGACTCTTTGGCTTCCGGTTTACGGAATTCCCCTCTGCCGCTCATCCAGCCAAATGTAAATCCCTTAATGTACTCCATATGCATTGCGCTGTAGAGCCCCTTTCATGTTCAACATATTTCTAAAATAAACAGACGATCTTTCCACTCGTCACTCCGATTGCAGCACCATCTTCCGATCGCCGTTATCCCCGGATTTTCTTTTAATCCCTTTATTAAGGGTAAAATCCGGGGATAAATGCGAACGCTCCGCTTCTTCAGATTGGTTCTGCACTCTCCGTTGTTGTGTAAACCATAGCTTCATTTTAAATTGTTTCACTGCAATTAAAGCTTGCCTTCCTCGCGGTCTCCGGCGATGACTTCGTCGGTCTCGATGACGTAATTTACGATCTCTTCCACGGTGGTATACGCCACGCCAACATACGTATCCGCTGCACCATAATAAATAGCGATTCGTCCTGTCTCCGCATCATGCAGTGTAGCGCATGGGAAGATGACATTGTCCACAAAGCCTTGCTCCTCATACCATTTCTCAGGGGTCAGCACGAAATTCGAGGAGCGATATTTTACTTTCGATGGCTCATCCAGATCCAGAATGACTGCACCCATGCTGTATACAAAACCGTTGCACGTTCCGGTGACACCATGGTAGAACATCAGCCAGCCTTCAGATGTTTCAATCGGAGCAGGACCGCCGCCAATCTTGACCGATTGCCACCAGCCCTGACCGCCTTTGCTCATGACATGGCGATGCTTGCCCCAGTACACAAGATCAGGACTTTCACTCAGGAAAATGTCGCCGAATGGTGTGTGGCCGCTGTCACTCGGTCTGGACAGCATGACATAGTTATCATTGATTTTGCGTGGAAACAATACGCCATTGCGGTTGAACGGCAGCATCGGGTTTTCAAGGCGCACAAACGTTTTGAAATCATCCGTTTGGGCCAATCCCAGCGCTGCACCGTAGAAATCAGTACACCAGATGATATAATACGTGTCTTCCACCTTAACCAGACGCGGATCGTACGCATAGTTCGGCATGAAGGGATCACCATTCTCATCCACAAAAGGAATACGCTCCTCTTCAATGATCCATGAAAGACCGTCTTCACTCGAACCCATATGCAGGTGCGGACGACCATTAATCGTTTCGGCGCGGAACACACCAATAAACTTTCCTTCATAAGGAACAACGGCACTGTTGAAAATGCGGGCAACTCCTTTGACCGGGTTACGCGGCACGACCGGATTGGCTGAATGTCTCCAGACCGGCCCTTCTGTTCCCTCCGGTTTATCCTCCCAAGGCATATTCGGCAGGGCATCTCCAACAATGTGTACGTTTTTCGGTTTAACAACTGTCATCGTTTCATTTCTCCCTTCGGTGATAAAGGCGACTATGTTTCTCCAGACTTTTACTGCCCTCTCCGTTCCTGGGCATGTTCCATATCCATTTCATACAACCTTCGCATCTTATTTCACAGAGCCTTGTGCGAAGCCGTTGTAGATGTACTTCTGTAACAGCAGGAAGATGATCATCGTTGGAATAATGGCAATCATGATGCCTGCGCTGATAACCTCCCACTGGGAACCGAATGGCCCCTTGAATTTGAACAAGGCAGTAGATATGACCTGCAAATCGGTCTTTGGCATGTATAGAAACGGTGTGTAGAAATCGTTGTAGATGTTGACCCCTTTTACGATAATGACCGTAACAATCGCCGGTTTCAGCAAGGGCAAAATAATTTTCCAGTAGATCGTGAAGTAGGAGGCCCCATCCAGCATGGCGGATTCATCGAGTGCATTGGAGATGGAACCCAGGAACTGGAGGAAAATATACACGGCAATGATATCTGTCCCCAGATACATCACAATGGCTGCCCAGCGGGTGTTGAACAGATCCAGGGCGTTAATAATCTGGAATGTGGCGACCTGTGTCGTAACACTGGGTATCAGGGTAGCGAGCAGGAACGCGGCAACCATGATTTTTTTACCTTTAAACTTGAAACGATCCAGCACGTAAGCGATCATGGAGCCCGTTAAAGTCGCACCCACGATGGAAATGATCAGGATAATAATCGTATTTTTGAAACCGACCAGCATGTTGCCGTCCACAAAAGCCTTGGTATAGTTCGCAAAGTTCAGCCAGTTGGCTGGCGGGGCAAGTGGACTGCTCGTGGCATATTCGGCGTTGGTCTTAAGTGATGCAAACAGCACCACAACAATGGGTACAAGCGCAATGAACGCTGCAAGAATAAGTGAGGCATATTTGAATAGGCTCGCAAGGGTGTATTTGAGTTGATGCACGTTCATTCCTCCCCTTTCATGGTCACACGCTGAACGAGCGTAACGAGAATGACGATGAACAGCAGCACAACGGCCATTGCCGATGCCAAGCCCAGTTTGCCGTACTTAAATGCCAAGTGGACAGTCTGGATGACAAAGGTCTCACTTCCGTTGGAGCCGTCGGTCATAATATATGGAATATCGAACGCACTGATTGCGCCGCTAATCGCCAAGATCAGGTTGAGCTGCAGGATACGTGTAATACTCGGCAGGATGATATGGCGGAACTGCTGCCAGCGATTGGCCCCGTCAATATCCGAAGCTTCATAGACATCCTTTTGAATGGAAGAGATCGCACCGAGGAAGATGATGAAGTTGAAGCCCATGTATCTCCATACGGATGCGCCTGCAAGTGACACGTTAATAATATTCGGATTCCCCAGCCAGAGCTGGGTATACTGCCCAAGTCCAACCGCCTGCATGAGAGTATCGAGGGTACCGTCCGGTTTGAAGAAAAAGAGGAAGATAAATCCGATAGCTACGCCATTCAGCAGATAGGGGAAGAACAATATCCCTTTAAAAAAGTTTTTGCCTCGAATTTTGAAACTCAGGATGGTTGCAAAGTATAGGGCCAGGCCCATCTGTATGAACGTGGCAGCAAAATAGTAGAGACTGACAATAAACACTTTGAAATATTCAGGGTCACTGAAGATCCGCGTGTAGTTCTCAAACCCAACATAGTCGAATCTTTTGCTGTATCCGTTCCAATCGGTGAAGCTGTATTTAAACATGTTAATGACAGGTAAATAAGCAAACGTGAACAGCAGTGCCAACGGAATAATTGAGAAGGCACAGATGATAAATATGCGCTGCGCTGAATAACCCCAATTCGAAATCTTTAAGTATTTCATGCTCTCCACACCTCCAAGCGGTTCTGCCGCTTTTATATCGAAAGACTCCCGCCCAATTACGCTGATATATCCACTACTGAAGATGGCATTTCACATCCGTTAAACAGATGCAAAATGCCTTGATGAAAAAGGGAATCCCTTCTTCCTTCAGTCCGTGTGCGATGCCTCGCTGTATGTCAACGGTGGTCAGACGTACGTATTGCAGTGACAACGATGCATCTGCTGTAAACTGCTTACTTCGTGAGTTCTGCCCGCGCTTTCACCCATTTGTCATTCAGATCCTTCATGATGTCGTCATACGATTCGCTGCGGTTACCGATGGCTGCTTCGATAATGCGTTTCTTGAAGTCCGGCTGCCAGAGGCCGATCTCGCCTTCATTGTCGATTTTATCAACCAAGCCCTCCTGTCCTTCTTTGGCAGGGGTTAATGTGGAGAATGTAACGTCCTTGTATTGATCCAAAATGGGTGGCAGCTCCGCATTTTTGTCTGCGCTCATGCCTCCGCCTTGCTCAACTGCATAGTTGGATTTCGCGAGGAACCAGTCGATCCATGCTTTCGCAGCAGGCTTGTTCTCGCTGTTCACGTTCATGCCGATGTTATAGTCTGCGGCGAGCGGAACGACGACCTCACTTGCATTTGTAGGGAATGGCAAGAATCCGATATTATCCGGTGTATCCGTCAAGCCCTGGATTTGCGTAATCGCCCATGATCCAAGTGCCATCGTTGCAATTTTGCCGTTCGCAAGGTCAGCCTTGGAGCTTTCCCAATCGGTTGTGGTTGGATCCTTCTCGATCAGGCCATTCTTGGCAGCATCGTACAGCACTTTGTACAGTTCATAATGCGGCTTGCCGGCCACAAAGTTCTCATCCGTGTTCGGCTGATCAATGTTAACGTAGTCCACACTGCCTGCAACCGTCGCCAGATCGGACTCCCACTGCGTCAAAGCCCAACCGGACGCATAGTTGGTGTACAGAGGAATTGCATCTGTATTGTCTTTCACAAGTTGGAGAGCTGCCTGGAACTGCTCAGGCGTCTTGGGCACTTCTGTAATGCCGGCATCCTTGAATACCTGCTTGTTATAGATAATTCCAGAGAACGTGATGACGGTAGGGATACCATACACCTGGCCATCGACCATACGTTCTTCAATCCCTGTGTACTTGTCTTTCAACTCGTCATACGTGCCCAGCGGTTCAAAAAAGTCCGGGATATCGGCAATAGGTACGCTGGTCGGAATCATCAGCACGTCACCGTAGTCTTTGGTACTCATCCGGATTTTCACTTGGCCCTCGTAATCGGCCAGTGACTGGAAGTTTACTTTGACATCCGGATACTCCTTGTTAAATGCTGCTGCGTAATCCTTGAACACGGTATCCACAATATCCGTACGCTGCGTCAAAACGGTAATCTCACCTTTGATATCCGCAGGATCTGTGCTGATTTCCTCCCCTGCTTGTGAAGATTCACCTCCTGAAGAGCAAGCTGCGAGTAGTGAAGTAATGAGCAGCATGGTAAGCAGAAGCATCCAGCCTTTGTTTTTCTTCAATCGATTCGACCCCTTTGCTAAGTTAATTTAAGTTATCGTTAAGGTTACAAAATGGATTTTATTATGGTAACGCTTACCTGTCAATTAAATTATTTATTACTTAACAAAAGTTTTTCTCAAACGACTCGTTGACAACATCTATATCCGAATCTAATATTATTAAATAAAGTTACCGATAACTTAAATAAACTTGATCCTGTAATTCAAAGGGGCGCTTACTTATGACGAACAGCAGTGACATCCGGACTGAAATAAAAGAACACTGGGAAGGACATATTTTGCCATTTTGGTCTGCCCTCAAGGACCATACCCACGGCGGATTCTATGGTTGGGTTGCCAATGATCTTCAGGTCGACCCTCTCGCTCCCAAAGGCGGAATCGCCACGGCACGACAGCTGTGGTCTTTTGCAGCAGCTTACCGGGTAACCGGAAATGAAATCTGGCGTGATCACGCAGAACACGCTTACCGTTTTCTGGCGGACCATGTCCTTGATACGGAATTTGGCGGGTTGTATTGGATGGTGGATGCCCAAGGAGCACCACTCGATACGAGTAAACATGTGTATACGCAATCCTTCGGGGTGTATTCACTGAGCGAGTACTACCGTGCTACTGGGGATGCCTCTGCTTTGAAACTTGCAAAAACGCTTTTTGCTCTGATTGAGGATAAGGGCCTGAATGCAGAATTACCTGCGTATAAGGAACAATTCGACCGCTTCTGGAATGAACAGCCGAACGAAATGCTGAGTGAGAACGGCGTGATGGCGGATTATACGATGAATACACATATCCATGTGCTGGAGGCCTATACCACCCTCTACCGAGTATGGCCGGATCAGCAGGTGAGAGCGGCGCTAGAACGCCTGCTGGGCATCTTGTATGAACGGGTGTACGACAAGGACACGAAGTTTCTCGGGGTATTTTTCAACAAGGCGTGGGAATCCATTATCGATCTGCAATCCTTCGGGCATGACATTGAAGCCAGCTGGTTAATTGACGACACGTTGAGAGTGCTGGGGCTGGATCACCATCCGGAGTACTCCGCGATGGTGACGGATATTGCCTATAACATTTCCAATGTGGCCGTACAGGCCGACGGCTCTCTGATGAACGAACAAGAGGGAACTCATGTGGATGAGAAACGGATATGGTGGGTGCAGGCAGAGGCGATGGTCGGCTTCTATAACGCCTATCAGCGTACAGGCGACCCTATGTTTCTGGAGAGAGTGAACCGCTTGTGGGCATATACGAAGGAACATATTATCGATCGTCGTGCTGGCGGGGAATGGTACTGGTCGGTAGACGGAGACGGCGTTCCGGATCAGAGTGAAATTGCCGGACCATGGAAATGCCCGTATCACAATAGCAGGTTTTGTATTGAACTAATCGAGAGGATGGGATAACGATGATACACCCAAAGTACAAGGAGTTACTGGAGCAACAGGAGCAGCTGCTTACACGCCAAAATGAGATTGATCCTGCATTCTACAACGGTGTATATGATCGGTATCGTTATCCAGTGATTACTCGCCATCACGTGCCGCTCCACTGGAGATTCGATCTGGACGATACGACCAACCCCCATTTCATGGAGCGTCTGGGTATTAACGCTACGCTTAATCCGGGGGCCATCTACTTCAATGGCAAATACGTGATGGTCATCCGAACCGAAGGGTTGGACCGCAAATCGATCTTTGCTCTCGCTGAGAGCGACAACGGCATCGACGGATTCCGCTTCACGGGCAAGCCATTGGTGTGGGAAGACATCGATCAAGAAGAGACCAACCAATATGATATGCGACTCGTTCAGCATGAAGATGGCTGGATCTACGGCATCTACTGCTCTGAGCGCAAAGACCCCGAAGCACCGGCATTTGATACGTCCAGCGCGGTGGCACAGGCAGGTCTTGTGCGCACACGTGATCTGGTTAGCTGGGAGCGCCTGCCCAACATTACGACAGGCTCACCACAACAGCGGAATGTGGTTCTGCATCCGGAGTTTGTCGATGACAAATATGCATTTTACACCCGCCCACAGGACGGATTCATCTCCACCGGCAGCGGCGGCGGAATCGCCTTTGGGCTGTGTGATGATATTCTGAATCCGGTTATTGCCAAGGAAACCATCATCGACGAGCGCAAATATCATACGGTTTACGAAGTAAAAAACGGCCAGGGACCTGCCCCGCTCAAGACAGATCACGGCTGGATTCACATTGCGCACGGGGTACGCAACACGGCGGCGGGTCTGCGTTATGTACTGTACACATTCGCCACGGATCTGAATGATCCGGCACGAATCATCGCCAAGCCGGGCGGGCATTTCATTGCACCTTATGACGACGAGCGTGTAGGCGATGTATCCAATGTTATTTTTTGCAACGGTGCGGTGGTTAATGAACAGGGTAAAGTCTTCATTTATTACGCATCCAGCGATACCCGCTGTCATGTGGCGACAACGACGCTGGATAAACTGGTTGATTACACCTTCAACACCCCGGCCGATCCGTACCGTTCCCTGGATTGTGCCAGCCAGCGTGGTGATCTGATCGAACGGAACTTGGAACTTTTGCAAAAACAATCGGTTTAATATGAAGACCAGCCTTCAACCCAAAAACGCAAGATGCTGAAAAATTAGCGCAGATCCTGCCAGAATTTCTTTATTCCATGTGGGTAACGATGTATACTGATATGGGTGGTTATTATGTTTAAGTAAGCGCTAATCATAATGACAGCACATTGTATGTAAACCGGCTTGAAGGAGGCGACCAAAGCTGAAGAACAATATCACCATGCGGGATATCGCCGATAAGCTCGGAGTTAGCAGTGTGACGGTCTCGAAAGCATTAAATGATAAAGATGGCGTCAGTGGCGAATTGAAGGAAAAAATCAAAGTGCTTGCCGTTCAGATGGGCTATCGGTATAATGCTGCAGCCCGCTCGATGAAGGAAGGCTTGACTCATAATATAGGCGTTATTATCCCGGAGCGTTTTACCGGACCTACCCAATCGTTCTACGTACGCGTATTCCAGCGCATCACCAAGCATTTGGAGGACCAAGGATACTATGGCATTCTGCACATTCTGAATGGTCAGGACGAAGAGGATTTAACACTGCCCAAACTATACAGCGACAGCAAAGTGGATGGTTTCATTGTACTTGGGCAGATCAGCAAAGAGTATATCGAACTGGTGCAGTCGATGGACGTTCCCAAAATGTTTCTTGATTTCTACGACGAGCATGCGGATATCGATTCTGTCGTTACCGATAACTTTTACGCTGCTTACGAGCTGACCAACGTTCTGGTCCAGCAGGGACACCGACGTATTGCTTATGTCGGGAATCTATATTCTACAAGCAGCATTCAGGATCGATTCCTGGGATATTACAAATCATTGCTGGAGCATCGGTTGCCGATGAATCAGGAGCTTGTGCTTAACGACAGGGATGAGCGGGGTACGTTCATTGAGATCGATCTGCCCGAGCAGCTGCCGACGGCTTTTGTATGCAATTGCGATCAGGTCGCTCATTTACTCGTTCAGAAACTGACCTCCTTGGGGATACAGGTGCCCGCACAATGCTCCGTGGTTGGTTTCGATAACGATATCTATGCCACGCTCTCCGACCCCCAACTAACTACGGTTGAAGTCGATGTGGAACAGATGGCGCGCACGGCAGTTCAATCCATGCTCAAAAAGATTGATAACCCAAGTCGCAGCTTCGGACGCGTACACGTGAAGGGCAATATCATTTATCGTGATTCGGTGAGCGCTGCACCTGCCTCTCAGGATGATGGATTGGTTTAACTAAGGACTTCTGTTGCTTAAAAAGAGTGCTCCCGGCCATGGTGGCTGCAGGAGCACTCTTTGTTTATAAAAAATGCGGTGGAGCGGGTTGGCATCCCCCACCCCTCATTCAATCATCACATTACCTGCTGCATTGGGTTATCTAGTAGCTCGTCTTCAGCCAATTGTCTTTGGACCAGGTTAATTTGCCTGCACCCGCTCCACTTGATCCCGTCAGTCGGGCATTCAGCGTCGCCGGATCATCCGTGGTGTAACTGTAAGGAAGGGACGAAAATCCGTTCCAGGAGAAGCTCTTCACTGCAGCCGGTACCGGGCTGAGCGGACTGCCTGAAGTATCACTGCTGCCGCGGAATGAGCTTCCATCCAGGGAATACATCGTGTCCGTCACCCGAATTTTGCCTGTATACGCAGCATCGGCCGGATCCGTCTGATTATTCCGAACCGGGAACTGTACGTCCTTGATCACCGATTTCTCCACCAGCACCGCCCCGTTCTCTGTAGAGATGGCCCCGTTGCTGATGATATCAAAATGATAGCCTTTGGACGAGATCGCAGCAGCCATCGCCGACATAATTTTGGATTTGGCTGCACGCGCTCCTGTCGCATCCATTACGATATTATAGGCATGTGCATTCCCTCCACGCAGGCGCGGCATGCGATCCTGAATGTCCTTGTACAAGTTATGGTGCAGGGTCATGGACAGATTGGCGTTAGCTGATTCGAAGCTCGTTGAGCCAACCAAATGTCCTTTTTTCTGAGGGGACGAAATGGCAATGATATCAGCTTTGCTGAGCCCTACCGCGCTGCTGCGCAGATAGTTGTACATCGGATAGGATGCTTTGTTCGCTTCCAGCTCATTGATCTGCTGGGTAACCCAGCTGTTCGCGCTGCCGTCATCCCCTTTGAACAGAGACCAGGAAATGGTCACACCGCTGGTTCCCTTTTTCGAATCCACAAGCCCGTCGTAGGCTTTATTGAATGTGCAGTGGTCAATCCATACATTACTGTTCTCTTCAAGGGTGATATAATCCCAGTCGTTTTTGTCATAATCGCCCTTGGTTGCTTCATCCCATTCCCATAACTCGTCAAATTCAAGGTTACGAATGATAACATTGGAGCTGCGTTTGACGCTGATGGCTGCATGTTTGATCTTGGCCCCGTTAGCAGAGAAAATGGTCAGTCCATTGAAGCTGTCAATCGTCAGCTTGCTTACGCCCGTCTGCTTCAGTACGGGGTGAGTCAGTGCATCATTATGCTTCGCAAAAGGGGATGTCTGGGCGGCGCTCGGAATTTCGTTCCACCCCAGATTCAGGTCGTTCATGATCTCGACGACTTTGACACCGGAGTTCTTTTTCAACGCTGCAGCCAGATCCGCTGCATTATAGACCTTTTTATACCTGGACGTATCCGATTCGCTGATGGAACCCCCGCCCGTGTTCCCCTGGGAGAAACCTGTAAGATTGTAATCTGCGTTTCCTGCTGCCTGTACACTTGTTGGGCCAGACAGTAGGGTCAGCCCCAATGTAAGAGCCAGTGCGGCACTGCACCATGTTCGAATCCTGCTTTTCATAGAACGATTCCTCCCTGAATTATAATAAGCATGTCCGTCCAACCCTGCCAGTGCAGGTCATGTAGGACATGTCCACAATGTACATCCTGAAAGCGATTACAACAATAATCCCTATTTTAGGTTCTTGATAATCGTTGTCGGAGCTGCATGGGTACTGCGAGGATTGTACTCTAGGCAACCACCAATCGTACGAAATTAACTTCTAAGGAAGTTCTTCAGGGATAAGGAAAAGCAATGAAACCGAAACTGCTCACAAAAAAACAGGCCTGCAGCGCGGCATGCCTGTCTTATCCTATTTTTTGATCGAGCGTGTCCAAAATCCGCCATGGAACTGCTTCGGTTCTACAGTGATCACGAATGCCTTCGGGTCCAGTTCCAGAATGGTCTGGTACAGCAATTTCTGATTTTTCCGTTTCGCCAGAATCTCCATGACCAAACGATCTCCGTCACGTCCACTGCCTACCCAGGCCGTAACCCCATAACCTCTATCTCGCAGCGCATTGGCTACATTCCCGCCCATCTGATTACAGATCACTTTAACCGTAACATAACCGAGCGCAATCTTTTCTTCAATCCAGGCTCCGAGCAATACACCCAGGCCATAGCCTACGGCATAAACGATCAATGCAGACGGTTGGGTCAGGTACTTCAAGACCAAATTCAGCCCCAGTACATAAATGACGATCTCACCCATGCTGATGAGGGCTGCGATATATTTCTGTCCTTTGAGTGTCAGAATCATCCGAAGCGTATACGCCGACACATACACGATTTGGATCAAAAAGATAAACAACAATATTTTAAGCAACGACAATCCCTCTTTCCTGGCATGCACAACGGCTGGCCCACGATCCGGGCTGCGGTCCGTTTCCTGTACGTTTTTCCATATCTCCATCATTGGACATTATGCGAGCTTTTTAAACGGTTAAAAGCAAATCTCGGGCTTTCCTGTCGAATGCCACGCTGGAATTGCCATTATAGAACCGTTTGTCCCGATTATCAACCCGGCTGAAGACCCAGGGGCGAAACCAGGTTTTGGTGAATAGAATGAAGAGCAGTGAACGGAGAGCAAACACTCAGACGACTTGATGGGTACAAGGTGACATAAGGGGGAAGGGCCATGCTGCTATGGCAGGAAATGGAGCGCGAAGGCCTCGAAGAACTCGTGTTTTGTCATGATCCGCACAGCGGACTGCGGGCTGTCATTGCCATCCACAGCACCGTCCTTGGACCGGCACTGGGAGGCTGCCGCTGCTGGTCGTATGCTTCGGAGGAAGACGCTGTTCGTGATGCAATCAAGCTGGCCAAAGGCATGACTTACAAAAATGCCGTTTCCAACCTGCCGTATGGCGGCGGAAAAGCCGTGGTCTGGGAGCTGCCGGCGGCAGAGCAAGTATCGGGCGTGGAGCCGCCCGGCAATAACAGCTTGAACCTGAGTGTCTCTCAACGTGCACATATCTTCCGCTCGCTGGGACGCTTCCTGGAACGACTGAATGGACGCTATGTTACAGGCCTTGATCTGGGGACTACGGCAGCGGACATGGACCAGATCCGATTGGAGACCACCTATGTGACGGATACAACCGGGTCACTGGGGGCACAAAATGACTTCACCGCCGAGATGACTGCCTACGGGGTGTATACAGGCATTGTGACCTCGCTGCAGCATCAGGGGGTCACTACTCTTCAGGGCATTCCCATTGCCGTCCAGGGACTGGGCAAGGTTGGTCACGCCCTGTGCCGTCACCTGCATGCAGCCGGGGCACGGCTCATTGTGGCAGACGTTGTACCGGAACGTGTACAACGTGCCCTTGTGCAGTTCAGCGGCGCTACCCCGGCCGATCCGGCCCATATTCACGCCGCTGACTGCAAGGTGTTCGCCCCCTGTGCACTAGGGGGCGTCTTGACCCCGGCAACCGTGGAGGAGCTGCGCTGCTCCATTGTTGCCGGGGCGGCGAACAACCAGCTCAGCCACCGGGAGCCGGTTGTTCGCCGCATGCAGGCGCGGGGCATTCTGTACGCGCCTGACTATGTGCTTAACGCAGGCGGCATCATCAGCACCGCCTACGAGCTGGAGGGTGAGGGGCCGGACCAGATCCGCCAGCGGGTGGCGGAAATCGCGGATACACTCACCCAGGTCTACCAGCTAGCTGCGGCATCAAGCATCTCCACTGCTGATGCAGCGGACCAGATGGCTGAGGCCCGACTTGCTCAGCCATGAATTCCCCTTCCTCTTTCTTGACCAATGATCTTCAAAGGCAAAAGGCCAACCTGGTTCAGATGAACGGGTTGGCCTTCGTTCTTATAGTTTACTATCGTGCATTTTGTTCCTTGCCTGTTTCTTACCTGTTCCTTGCTTGCTCCCCCAGTCCCTTCAAACCTGAACATGCACCCGCTTAACCCGGTAAAGCATGGTCCAGAGCAGCACATTGGTCACAATCAGAAGTCCACCGAAGATCCAGATGCCTCCTGGCAGCGTACGAAAGAAAACATGAATTCCCCATAGCAAGGCAATCACCGGAAATGCAGCGAATACGAACCAGCCATCACTTTGCTGGGCAATACTAAAGGACAGGGAGAATGGCGGCTTGCGCAATAGAAGTTTGCTTGTTAACGGGATCAGCGCTGTACCCACCAGCAAAATCACCGCCAGATCAGGCAGAATCCGCAGCCCAAATGTCCAGGTGAACACAATGGCATTCAGCAGAAAAACCGGAAAGAACATATTGCACATAAATGCCTTCAGTGCACCCTTATAGAGCACATGTTCATTCGCAATCGGTGCAGCCCGGAAGGTCCAGAATGCCTTGTATTGGCCCGAATATTTCAGCATGATAATCACCGAAACCACAAGAATCAGCATGATGTACAGCGTATAAAAGAACGAGCCCTCTCTAAGCTCCGCCCACGTGGAGGACTGCAGCTGGGTGAACCAGAATACATAAGGCAGGACAAAGGATAATCCAATGGATGGATATACCTTCAGCTTGAATTCCCGCTCGTTCCGCATCATGCTCGCTGACAGCCGGAAGCAGGCCTGCTCCTCTCCGGAACGGCAGAACACTCTGGCAAGCGTGCGATCCCATGACCCTTTTCTTCGCCCCGAGGTCGATCCGGAATGGGCCATTTTCTCCAAATACAGTTCAAAGGAAGGCATCAGCTTCACATAGATAACCAAACTGATCATTGGAACAACAACAGCCAGTGCGCTGAAGGTATACAGCCATACATCCCCACCACCACCGAACAGCCATTCATATACAGCTGCATACCACACGGGAGGAAGTAAGAGCTGCCACCAGGTTGGTGTGAAGACCATGTCAAAATCGATGATACTGAATGACCTTGCCACCAGCTGATATCCAACAGCGATGCCAACGGATAACAAAATCTGTACCATGTTGATCATGTCTTTCAGCTTCTCTCCATCGAGGAACTTCATCATGAACAGGTAAACTAGAGAGGTGGTGACCAGGATGAACATATTAATCAGAATGAGTTCCGCAATGAATAACAGGAAGAATCCGATGCCATGTGTGATTAAGCCTGCCACCAGTGGTACGGCTGTCAGGGAACCTGTCAGCAGCAGCAAATACACTCCGGCATGAATAGCCCGGGCCATGCCAACCGTACGGGCATTCACCGGCTTGGTCATAATGATATTCCGATCCCGGATATCCAGCAGCACAGAGGAAAAGTCCGAGATCATGGATGTCATAATGATAAACATCAGCACAGCGGTGACCAGACCCATCTGGAGCATATAATGACCCGTATCCCACACGACAAATGGCACCAGAAGCAAACCCATTAATCCGTACAACCAGAGGGACCGAAGGTACAGATTGCCTTCCTTCTGCTCCTTATTACCGCTCCGCGACGACAATACAGTTGGTACCCTGCGCTGATCCATCTGAAATTTCACTTTCAATATAAGCCGCAGTACATCATAATCCGCACCCGTCTTCGTAATGATATGGCGAAAATGATCCAGAATCTTCAGCGTACGGAATTCGGAGGATTCCGCCATATCAATACACCTCCTGTACAATCGATACAAAGCGTTCAGCTATCGCCTTATGCTCATTAAAGCCTGTCAATTGGTTAAACACCTCTTCAAGCGTGCCTTCCATGGACTGCTGCTGCAGCTGCCTGAATGTCCCGTCTGCCATCACTCTTCCTTCCGCAATCAGGATGATCCGGCTGCTGATCTTCTCCACCACATCCATGATGTGTGAGGAATAGAAGATGGTTGTCCCTTTGGCCGACAGCTGTGACAATATCTCCTTGACCACCATCACGCTGTTGGCATCGAGTCCACTGAGCGGTTCATCCAAAAACAACAGATCCGGATCATGCAGCAATGCTGAGATGAGCAGCACCTTCTGGCGCATCCCCTTCGAGAACGAGGCAATGCGGGAATGATAGGATTTTTCGAGTCCAAAACAATCCATCAGCTGCTTCGCCTTGTAATCGGCATCCTCATAAGACAAGCCATACAGCTCTCCAATAAAGGTCAGGTATTCTGCTGGCGTCAGTTGTTCATACAGCTCCGCAACTTCGGGGACATAACCGATTCTGCGTTTATATTCTGTATCGCCATCTGCGATATCCTTGCCAAAGATGCAAACCTTGCCCACATATCCCTCAACCAGTCCCAGCAGGATTTTGACCGTGGTGCTTTTGCCGGCTCCATTGGGACCGATGTACCCGATCATCTCTCCCCGCTTCACCACAAGATCAATTCCGTTCAGGACATAACGTCCGTTATAACGCATCCGCAAGCCTTCAATGGAAAGTACTTGTTCTTCATTCACTTCGTTATCCAGCTCCTGTCTCTATCTATTTCTATAATTCTACTAGTTTACCACAGTTTAGGATGTTATGATCTGGATGAGCACTATGTCTACAAACAGACCTTCAAAAGGGTATGAGAAGAAAGCCAAAAAAGACGCTTCATATGAAGCGTCCTTTACCATGAGCATGCAGCTTTCATGAGGTATTCTCTTTAGGTGTACGAGCATGCTAAACTGTATTTCTTTTTCTTTTAATCGTTGTATTAACGTTCCTTCATTAATCCTCGTCGTCAAAGTCCTGGTCTAAGGACAGCACTTTACCTGTATTGGCATCCACATCAACATCTGCTTCCCCATCCGGGGTTCTGATCTCGATCTCGTAGACATAACGTCCGTCATCATGGTCCAGCTCAATTTCGGTTACTTTTCCACCTGTCACCTGTTTCAGGGCAATTGCAGAGGCTTGTGCTTCGGTCAGTTTAACCTGTTTTGCAGCAGACTGGTTGGAAGAAGTACTTGTAGCAGAGCCATTGTAATTATCATCGTCGTCATAGTCTTCATCATCCACAACCGCCAGGATCTTGCCTGTGTAGGCATCCAATCGTACCACAACGTCATTGCTTCCTTTGCGGTCAATTTCGACTTCGTAGAACGTTTGGCCGTTTCTGCGCTCCAGATCGATGTCGTCCACTTTACCCTCAGCCGCTTTTAACGCTGCTGCTTTGGCTTGCGCTCCAGTCAGCAATTTGCCCGTACTGCTCTGATCCTGTGAGACCGACTGCGAAGTCGATGATGGCGAGGTTTGTACCGACTGTCCGTTTACACTGCTGCTCGCCGCTACCGCCGATCCTCCAAGAAGTACCGCTGCCGAAATACTGCCAATCCATAATTTGTGTTTGTTCATCATCCTGTTTCATCTCCTCGTTGTTATTCTCGTTCTCGTCTACAGTTATAGAATAACCTGTGCGTATGAGAGAACAGCGAGAGTCAGATTAGAATTTGATGAGAAAATGAGACGAACATTCACAGCATTATTGCATCTCTATTTTTGAGTCTTTACTTAATCTTCTTCTTCATCCCAGGTCACGGACCGGATCGCTCCGGATATCGCGTTCACCTGCACGATAGCTTCCCTGCCATCCTCCAGATCAATCTCGACCAGGTAATAGGGATTCCCACTATTCGTTCCACGGAGCTCCGTGTCATCCACTTCCCCGGGAACTCTGGCAAGTGCCTTTTGTTCAGCTTCCTTCTCACTAAGAAACTGCGGAGCATCATTCTCGTTTCCCGGTTCCGAAGCTGGAGCATCCAGCGTCTGGGAAGATTGCTTCTCCCCGTTATATGGATCAACCGTCCACTGCTCACGGCGATTATCCTTCAGTTTCAATACAGCCAGATAAACCGGACTCCCCTGCTGTTCCACTAGTTCCAGTGATACCAGCTGCTCATCGGTTTGCTTCCGTAACTCCGTCTTGATCTGCTCCCGGCTGAGCAGTGTTTTTTCTTCAGCCTGAGGATTGGATTCCAGCCGCTTGATGGCATTGACTGTAGCAGTTACTGCATCCAGCTGTACATCATATAGCCCTGTTTCGGATCGAAGCTGCATGATATACGTACCGTCCTTCAACGTGGAATTCACAATTTCTCCAGGGTATTGTTCCAATACGGCCTGAGCCGCTGCATCCGCACTCAGCATCACACGGCTGGATTGCCATGGCTGCCACCAGCCCACGATTGCGACAAGCAGCACAGCCACAATCCCTGCTCCCCACCATATCGGTCGCTTGGACCTCCCGGTCGTCTTCTGCTGTTCCCGTTTCATTTCCGGTGGTACCTGTGACTTTTCCAATCTGCCTCCCCCTTTCATACGTGCATCTGCTCCCGTGACATTCTTGGCATCAGTATACAAGAGAAGAATGAGAATTTCATGAGAACAGGTTCGTCTGAACGGATACTGGCAAAATAATTGAAGCCTCGGTGCCTACACCTTCGGCGCTCTTCAGTTCAACACGTGCCCCTATAGCCCCTGCGATGTCCTTCGCGAGTGACAATCCCAAGCCCGATCCACTTGCTCCGCCGCTGCGGGTTCTTGCCGGGTCCACACGGTAGAAGCGATCAAATACTTTGGTTAGCTCTTCCTCCCGCATTCCAATCCCCGAATCAACGATGCATATCCGGCATTCCTGTCCGTTGGATTCCAGTCTGACTTCAATGGCATCTTCGCTATACTTGCGGGCATTGTCCAGCAGAATAAACAGCATCTGCTTCAGCTTACTCTCATCACTGATCACCCAGATACTGCCCGGATCATCACAATCAACTTCCCGGTGATAGGCTTCCCGGAAGGCTCGGGTGGATTCCTGAGCCAAACGTGTGATATCAAGCCTTTCCAGCTGTATGTTCCATTGCTCTGGCTGCTTGGCCAGCAGGAGCAGCTGTTCGGTCATCTCCCGCATGCGGACGGATTCGGACAGTATGGCTTCAACCGCCTCATCGAACACCTCAGGTCGTTCCTTGCCCCGTCGCTGCAGCAGACTCGCATAACTCTCAATAATGGTCAGCGGTGTTTTAAGCTCATGCGAGGCATCCGAAACGAAACGCTCCTGCCGCTCGAAGTTGGATTCCAGCAAATCCATCATGCGGTTGAATGTCTGGCCCATGGTACTCAGTTCATCCTTCGATTGGGCAGCCAGCGGAAGCCGCTTAAACTGTCCGCTTGACTGGATATCACTCATGGTACGGGTCATCTGCTGAATCGGCCTTGTCATCCGGTTCGCCAGAATTCGGCTGGAGATAATCGCAGGGATCAATGCAATAATCGTTACCACGACCAGAACCGTACGCAGCACGGACAGGCCATTCTCGGTATCTGCAACACTTTCGATGACTTGTACATTCACCACTTCACCATCAGGCCAGATTACCGGCACAGACACCCAGACATACTCCATCTCTCCAACCCGGGTATACTCCGATTTCTTTTGACTCTCGTACTTATACGGCAGCTTGCTTAGCATCTCGTTCAGTTGGGGCTCTGTCGCTGTCGTTACTGGATCGGAACTGGTACCATCCTCATTGACAATGCGGAGCATTCCTTCCACCGGCGCATAGGCACGCAGCAGATCGTCCGGTGGAATGGATTCAGCAGAATCACGCACTCCTGTTACGATCGACCCGGCCTCAGCTTCGACACGCTTGATCTCATTAGACATGGTAATCCGTTCAAATACGATATACACGGACAGGTTTACAGCGATGAGCAGTACCGCAAACAATACGGAGGAGTATCCATAGATTTTACTCCGCAGACTCATGATTGCTCCTTCAGAACGTATCCAACACCACGAACAGTATGTATTAAAGGCGGAGTGAATCCGTTATCTACCTTTTTGCGCACATAACGGATATACACATCCACCACATTGGTATCTCCATAATAATCGTAACCCCAAACGGCCTGTACAATCTGATCACGACTCAATACCTGACGCTGATTCTGCAGCAGATACACGAGAAGATCGAACTCACGTGGAGTAAGATCGATCGGTATTCCATCCCGGGATACCTCCCTTGTACCCTCATTCAACTTCAAACCAGCGGCAGTAAGCCAGCCTGTATCTTCTTCACTCATATGGCTTGTTGTGTCTTGATTGGCATGTCGTATTACCCCGGATGAAGAAGCGGCTGCGGCACTCAGCCGGAGCGCTGCCCGTACTCTGGCTAGCAGTTCTTCGATTCGGAAAGGTTTAGTAATGTAATCGTTGGCGCCGAGATCAAGTCCCGACACCTTGTCCTCAACTGAATCCTTCGCTGTTAGCATCAGGATGGGCACCAAGGCATCTCTGGCACGAATTCGCCGCAACACCTCAATTCCGCTCAGGCCTGGCAGCATAATATCCAACAGAATCAGATCCCACTGGCCACCATGATACATTTCCAATCCTTCCGTACCGCTCCCTGCCTTACCCACCTGATACCCCTCATACTGTAATTCAAGTTCAAGCAGGCGTGCGATTTTGGGTTCATCTTCAATCACCAGCACGGCTTCATTCATACCGAGTTCCCCCTCGTTCCATTCTCACGATATCTTACAATAGAACTCTACAGTTTGCCCAATGCATCCTCCACGAGGTCGTCCCCGGCAATCAGGTCAAACGCCATTCGATATGTCTTCTCTTCCTGCAGGGATGCTGCGATAACACGAGCTACATCCTCACGCGGTATACTTCCTGGTTTCAAGTCTGTTCCTACGGCGATTTTGCCTGTTCCTGGTTCATTTTTCAAGCCACCAGGACGAATAATCGTATAATTCAGTTCGCTCGCAAACAGCGCGCGATCGGCATAATGCTTCGCCACATAATATGGTTTAATGGCATCCGACCATTTCTCCCGCTGATCTGCACCAAAAGCACTGACCAGAATGTATCTGGAAATGCCCTGCTGCAGCGCGGCTTCCATTGTTTTTACAGCCCCGTCGAGATCAATAAGGAGTGTCTTGTCTGCACCTGTAGAACCACCGGACCCTGCCGTGAAGACGACGGCATCATGATCCTTCATCACTTCAGCCAGATCATTCACACTGCCCTCCAGATCACCCATGACTACATTTGCACCCAGCTGTTTCAACGCATCTGCCTGTTCCGGTTTGCGAATCATTGCCGTTACCTGATGCTTGCCTTCCTGGGCGAGCTGTTCCACAAGCATCTTGCCGATCTGTCCGTTTGCTCCAATAACCAATACATTCATATGTCATGCTCCTCTCGGTTAAACGGGTAACCCCGTGTAGCTTTATCCTTCTCTGGACTTGTCTTTAATTTAAACGAAAGCCGGCGCTTCTAAGCGCCGGCCGCTGTGATCCCATCCGTTTAGCGCATGTCAGCGCATAAAAAATGCTTCATATACATCTTAATATACCATACACCCTGTACTGTCTATACCTGACCCAGCTCATCAGTTCTGCAGCCCTTTTAACCTCACTTGCTCCTTAGCGTTTAACCTTGGCTGAAGCAACGCAAAAAGGGTGCCCCAAGGGGCACCCTTTTATGGATGGCTACTAAATTAGTACGCCAGTGCGAACAATCCGTGGATGTGAGACAGGTAACGGATGTTACTTGCTTCTTTCATCATGGTTGCTGGCAGACCTTTCAGACGAGTCTGGTTGCCACCGATCATGCCGACAGCATCCTTACGACCCAGACTTCCCAGTGTACCGGAGAATACTGGTGTGAAGGATTCCATTGCGCCACCTTTGAACATTACGCTCAGGTTGTGACCAATGGTTTCACCCATTTGCCAAGCCAGTTGTGCAGTTGGAGGATAAGGGCGAGCGCCTTCGCTAGGGAAGACCACTGCGCTGTCACCAGCAACGAACACATCTTTGTGGGATGTGGATTGCAGAACTTCCGTAACTTTAGCACGGCCGCGATCCACTTCAATTCCACTGTTAGCAACAACCGCATTACCTTGTACGCCACCTGTCCATACGAGTGTGTTCGTAGGGATGGAGCTGCCGTCTTTCAGCAATACTTCGTTTTCTTTCATCTCTGTGATCGCTACGCCAACGATGAAGTTAACGCCACGTTTCTCGAGACTCGATTTTGCACGGTCAACCAATTCTGGCGGGAATCCTGCAAGAATGGATGGACCTGCTTCAACGGTATACAGGGAGATATCGTTGAAATCGATACCTTTTTCTTGGCATACGCCTGGCAGCAGGTCAGCGAATTCGCCGACAAGCTCGATACCAGTCAAACCGCCGCCACCAATAACAAACGTTGCGTCTGCTTTGTTGCCGGATTGTTTGTAAGCATCCAGACGTGCTTCAACATGTGCACGAATGCGGTTAGCATCGCTAACGGATTTCAGCGTGAAGCTGTACTCCTGCAATCCCGGAATTCCGAAGAATGCCGTTTCGCTACCCAGGGCAACGACGAGTGCATCATAAGAGTAAGTAGAGCCGCTGGTCATCAGAACTTTTTTCTCGTCCGGCTTGATAGTATCCACCGTATCGATTTTCAAGTTCACGTTTTTACCACGCAGCAATTTTTCAAGCGGAAGAGCAACTGCCTTTTCAGCAATGCTTCCTGCTGCAAGACGGTGCAGTTCCGTAATAATTTGGTGCGTAGGGTAACGGTTCACGACTGTAATTGTCGCTTCTTCCGGTGTCAGGTATTGACGCGCAGTCAGCGCAGTCAAAAGACCACCGTAACCTCCGCCCAAGATCAAAATTTGCTTCGACATATCCATCCTCCGTTCTTCTAATCTTAACGTTGCTGTTGTTGACGCTCGTTCAGAATGCTCAGGAATGATTGAGCAAAACGCAGCGTTTGTTGTACGTTTGGATCTTTAAGCATTTTGAGCATAGCGAACAGACCAACCGAAGTTTGCTCTGCTTGCGCACGATCACTTGCTTCGATTGCAGCGGAAGCCACACCTTTGGCTTTGTCTACAACTGGTTTAGCGAATTCACCCATTGCGCTCATTGTGTCGCTGATCAGAACTTTGTCTGTAGCTACGCTTTGTGCAAAGTCATAAGCTTTGGTCATGGCAGTAACCATTTCAGCCAGTTTAGGCAGGTTTTCAACCAGAACGGTCAGAGACTCCTGTACCTCAGGCTTCATCAGTTGATCGAGCACGTCCAAGGACTGGCGCTCGGAAACGTTGGCACCTTCTGTAACTGGCACCTCTTGTTGAGTAGGCGATTGTGACATAAGAGAAAGTCCTCCTTTACTTTGGGATAGAAGTCCGCGACTTTCATGATGCCTGTCAAGCAGAGCCGAACCACGAATACAAGCGATACATTGAAATGTACCAAATTTCACACAATAGAAAGAGCGAAGCCCATGGGCCGCTCTAGGATCATGTATTGTATTGGGTCTATTGCGGACAACATGTGTTGACGCAAAACGACAAGCAGGCCGAAACCGAACTCTATACCCTTATATTACACCTCTTACACATGAACATGAAAAAGAAATTTTTTACACTTGTGAAGATATTGTGAACATTGTAACAAATCCGATTTTTTTGTCAAGCTTCGCGGTCGGAATGTAACCGCTTATCATTCTACTCCAGATCTGCACTCCTACCACATGTGGTATTAAGACAAGATCACATACGTCCATATGTGCGAAAAAGTACATATAGAGGATTTTTTCAGTCTTATTTTTAGGAAGTGTTTTCCAAAATCATGAATTCCATGCAACGAATTTGGTCACTATCGTTATTATGCAGCTTGTCATGCTGGCTTATTCCCTATTGGCTCAATTCTTCCCGATGAGAATCTTGACCTTATTTCAGGCCCTTACGACAGCTTCTTTTGACAGACAACGTTTAAAATTACAGGAACCCGGTTAATAAGGACTACACCAGAAATGAAGGAGATGTTCGATATGAGTAATTCAACTAGCGATAAAATCAAAGCAGGCGTGAATAAAGCCAAAGGCGAAGTGAAGGATCAGATCGGTAACGCAACAAACAACAGATCCCTTCAGGCTGAGGGTAAAAAGGACAAGGCGAAAGGCGCGGTTCAAGATAAAATTGCCGATGTAAAAGATCGCCACTAGGATCAGGTCTCATATGCTTCGCACGATGAAGTCGTGCACTATATACGTGATGATGTCGGCCCGTAGACATGCAGCATGAACATGTCTGTACCTACGGGGCAGAAAAAAGCCAAGGAAGGTGTTATTCCAATCACCCTTCCCTGGCTTTTTTTGATTGTACGTTGTATCAAATCGCTGGGGCCACATATCTAGCCATATCCACGATAAACTCATGACTTCCTCTCGAAGTTTGATACTGTCTGCTGAACTGTCGCACCCAATCGGGATGCTCCTGATACCAGCGGTAGGTCTTTTCCAGCCCCTGTTCCAAGGTAATCTGCGGTTTCCATCCCAGTTCTTCTCTTAACTTGCCCGAATAAACGACCAAACTGGAGCCTCTGGACTGGGTCGGTTCCTGATCTCGAATCTCGACATCTCCTGTGGAGCGCTGCAGTGATTGCAGCAGCTCGCCAATCTCCTGCATCGTCGTGCCTTGTCCTGTCGAGATGTTATACGTATGTCGATCTTGTCCATGCAGCATAATCTGTTCAATGGCTTTCAATGCATCATCGATATACAGAAAATCACGTACAGCCGATCCTTGAATATCCAGCCGCAAGCCATCCATCATCCGGCCAAAATTGCGGGGAATGATGCGGTCAGGCAGCTGCCATGGCCCATAAAGGTTGGTTAGGCGGAAGATTTTGACGGGGAGGTTGTAGCATTGGGCATAGGAATGAGCGAGCGTCTCACAGGCTACTTTGGATGCCGAATAGGGTGATACTGGAGCATATACGTCTGATTCGGAATACACTCTGCCAAATTCGCCTCCATAGACCTCTACCGAGGAGGCCAGCACAACCGGAATACGATGATTGGCTGCATATTGCAAAATGGCCTGTGTGCTTAGTGTGTTGTTACGAAATACTTCTCCTGGGTGATGGTAGGAATAATCCACATGCGGCATGGCTGCCAGGTGAATAATATAATCGGTTTCCTGGGGCAAGCTGAAGCGGTCTGAAGCGAGGTCACAACAAGTGAAGGTCATCTCATGCAGCGGGGAGCTGTGAACAAGTCTCTGACAATAGTCATCCCGGTCGATCAGGGTAATACGGTGGCCTTTTTGCGCCAAATAATGAGAAAGATTGAATCCGACAAATCCGGAAGCCCCTGTAATGACAATGTTCACCAAACCATTCCTCCTTGGATTTTACTCAGGCAGGCTCTTGAGGCGAGCGTATGTATTGAGTATAACCTTAAATTGATACGTTTTGTATCATTTTCCATTCATTTTTTATTTTTCTTTCAGCAGAACAGACAGCTAATGAGGGTAATAAACAGTGAGGTGATGATCATGAATGAATCCAGAGATAATATAGAGACCTTTTACTTCAAAGACGATGGCGTGATTCCCAACAACCCAAACTTGCCAGTATTGCTGTATAAGGGCGTATGGGCAAAAGACCCGTCCCGAGCAGAGTCGCTGCTCAACAGCAATCACTGGGGAAACAGCTGGATTAATGGTGTGTTTGACTATCATCATTTTCATAGCAATGCCCATGAAGCACTAGCCGTGGTTAGCGGTTTCGTTCAGCTGATTCTGGGCGGGGAACAGGGACAACGAGTTTATCTGCAAACGGGAGATATTGTTGTACTTCCTGCAGGGACAGGACATAAGCGTCTGGAAGCCAGCTCTGATTTTCGTATAGCAGGTGCTTACCCTGGCGGCACGAGCTACAATACCCGTACAGGTGATCCGGCAGAGCGTCCTGAAGTGCTCCGGGAGATTCAGGGTGTGCCCATCCCTGATACAGATCCTGTCTACGGGAACGAGGGACCATTGTTGGAATTATGGAATAAAGGTAAATAAGAGGGTGCCTGCATATGAGTGAAGCAAACAGAAAACAGACTGTTAACGAGAAAATCAGTTCCTCGATAACAGTCTGTTTAGCTTATGCGCGTAACCGGATGCCTTAGAACCGTATATGCATGCGGCTGATCAGGAAGAAATGGTGTTCCCTGAAGAGGGATTGGATTCGTTCCGTTTCTCCTCAGAGGATGAACGGGTGAAGTGTCTCTCCAGCTTCCGACTGGCCCATAAGGATACAGCGATAAACAGCAATACACCGATCCACCTAACAGGATGTTCGAGGAATTGTGCCACATTGGAGCCAATGTAGGTCACGCAGAATATCATAATGCCCTTACCAAATCCTACGGCGAGCAGGAAAGACATAAGTCTCATTCGGGCAATACCTGCCGCCACATTAATGATGACAAACGGACCGACCGGAAAAATGCTCAGCAAAAATACATAACTGAAGGCATTCCGCCGAATCCATACCATGCTCCGCTGAACACGCGGTTTGCTGGACCATCGTTCCACGAAGGCCGATTTTCCAATCTCCCGGACCAACAAGAAGGTCAGGGTACACCCCAGCAACATCCCGATCCACGAGTACAAAAATCCCGCCCATAGTCCGTACACCGCCCCATTAACCCCCACGATCAGCAGGGTTGGCAGCGGTGGCACGAAGGATTTCATAAAGGTAAGCAGTATACCCGGAAGCGGCCCCAGGGAACGAAACTGCTCCAGCCAGTAACGAATATTCTCTTCCGTAATATAGGACATGATGTCCAGAGGTACCGGGGTCATGTGCATCCTTCCAATCTATTCAGTCTCCATCCGTTTACACCGCAATTCCTGTGCTCGAATGATCTGGGTACGGTTCATCTTCTTCTCACAGTATAACGCACGAATCCACATCAAACCGTTGTTAATTTGAAGAAATATTCACAGATGAGACCAACATAACAAAAAAGCACACCCTGACCTGTACAACAAGTCTTGGTGTGCTTTTCTATATTGGTATTCCTCCTCCTAACAGGAGAAGAAATAAACATATTCTATTCCAGCTGCGCTTCCTGCATCTGCAGTTCGTTCAGTTCCTCCTGATGAGCGGCATTCCATTCGGGTATGCCGGATTGCATGAACTCGTCTGCATCCATTGCCGCTTTGGACTGGTTGCACAGATTGCAGGCACAAACACAGTTTAGCGGAGTGGTATGACCGCCTTTGGCCCGAGGCAGAAGATGATCGATCGTATCCCCATATGATCCACAGAAGTAGCAGGTATACTGATCCCGGGTCATGATGTACCGTTTGAAATCCTTGTTGCTGAATAATCGGCGAATCGTGTACCGATTGACAACAACTGCGGCTTTTTCCTTGACCAGCGTGACTGCAAGCTCCATGTCAATCTCCTGATGCCAGCGGCGGCCTTTATCCGTCTTGCCACGCATGCGGACCATGCCCTGCCTGTTCGTACGCAGCGACGACGGATCTTCCGGATCAATGGCTGCCGGAACTGCCGGAGTCTGACGGCGCGGCCGGCCATCTGCGCCCGCACTTCGACTGCGGGCATGATGGGAATGGGGACGGTGTCCGGGATTTGCTGCCCGGGCACCGTCTTCACTAGCGGCCTTATGCGCACGTTCTTTGCGCATTGGCCGTGCCCTGCTCCCGTGCGGACCCTGCGGCCGCACGGGAGCCGAATCGGCTGCCCCGGCCGCAGCAGATGCTGCCTGGCCCGGGTCCAGCCCTGGAGCGGCAGGCTGTGCACCTGCCGCCAAAGGCCCGTCGACCGTGGCCGCAGCGCCACGGTCGCTCGCTGGCACCTCGGACTTGACCGCGATGCGGTCTGGTCCAGTGCCAGCGCCGGGCGGCGCCGAGCGTTTGCGGCGCCGCTTGCGCTTGCGCCCCGCTGCGGTTTGCTGACCCGCAGCTGCTGTTCCCGCTGCCGGATCCTGCGGATCTTCCGGCAGCGAAGCCTCGCTGGCCGCCACAGCTGGCTGCGCGGCGGCTTGTTCAGCACGCACATTGGATATCGTGCGTCCACCGACCTTCGGATCACGCTCTGCCTGGCCTGCGGCGCTTGATTCCGTGATCCGTTCAGACTGCTCAAGACCTGGCTGTGCCTGCTGCCGTTTGGACTTTCGTCTGCGTCTTCTTTTCTTCCGATC
Source organism: Paenibacillus sp. P13VS (assembly GCF_015143645.1). Taxonomy (NCBI): domain Bacteria; kingdom Bacillati; phylum Bacillota; class Bacilli; order Caryophanales; family Paenibacillaceae; genus Paenibacillus; species Paenibacillus sp. P13VS. The sequence goes on from NZ_WYEV01000005.1 coordinate 491,921, forward strand.
ACCTGATGGCTCCGAGGAGGCGGAAGATAGAGGTTCAGCTTGGCTGTGCTGTTTCTCAGAACCTTCATCCACTGTCTCTTGAATCACCCGTTGATTGGCTGCAGCACTTGATTCATTTGTAATCTTCTCCGGTCTTTGCATCCGCATGTGCAAGCTCTGTCCCTGCTGCACCAGGTTGTCGCTAACGTCAGCCTGTCCACTGCGCTGACGACAACGACGACAGGCCCCTCGTCTGGCACCGGGCCCCGCCCTCTTTCCGGTTCTGCGCCGAAATTCAGACAACGGACGCTGTTGCCCGCAATACATGCATACCTTGGTCTGCTGCGCTTCATGTTCCGTCATGTCCTGCCGGAAAGGGGCTGAGCCCGTCTCCATGTTGTCACCTCGGTTCCGTATGAATCCGGTTTCTTTCTATTGTATCACATCTGCTCGCGGACACACTCATATCCCTGTGTCTGTGGCGGATAGGCATCTGTGCTGTACTCTGTTGTCTGTCCATTGCATTCATGAAGAATGTGCTCTACATATTCCAATATATCTTGCATCGGTTTCCCGCATTGTTCACATGTTTTCATTTATCTCACCTTGATCCTGTTCTGTAAGTCTCGCATTTATGATTTGTGTTCCGCCTTCTCATTACCCCTGGCAGCTCCAAAAGAAACATTCGTTCCCACATGATGCTCATTGATCGCATGAAAAAAACCGTTCCCCGCTCAACCCTAAGGTCGACCAAGAAACGGCTTATTATTCCTGTAATGGCAATTAAATATTAACGAACATCGAGCTGTCCCGAATTGGATTGAGGGATAACCCGTGGTTTTGGTTTCGGCAGATTACCGAAGATGACCCAGGCAAACGGAATGAACCTTGCAGTCAGCCCCACTACAATCCATGAAGCGAACAGCGCTACGGCAAAGCCTCCGGCATACCATAGGTGAACCAGCCAGGAGACCCCGGTTTGCGGCGGGAATTCCCGATACAACAGCAGGAAAAATGGATGGATCAGATAAATTCCGAAGGACAGCGCACCAAGTCGATTAAGCGGCTTGGCAATCAATGCAGGCCCCTTGCGATACAACAGGTATGCAATCTGAATCAGCACGAGCGCACAAGCAAAGGTATGCAAATTCCAGAAAAACTCATACCACAGTGTATTATACGTGGCAATCTTCATACGAAGCAGGTAATAAATATATACATGTCCGAGTCCGGCAGCAATCCAGACGGCCCACAGCAGAATCCAGGATGCTACGCGGCCTTTGGTCGCATTTTCACGACTGATGACAAACCATTGCTTGATCTTTGGAAAATAGACCCCAATGAACGCTCCCAGCATGAAATAGGAGAAGTACGAGAAGGCCCAGCTTCCTTTGTTCGGCACCTGGAACCCGTATTTGTTACTTACGATAAATGCCCACTGGATCAGCAGGCCAATTGGTACAGACCACTTAACCACCGCAGGATACTTCTTAAGCAGCCACAGAACAAGCGGGAATAACAGATAGAATTGCATGTTGATGAATACAAAGTACAGATGCGTATACGCCTTACCCGTGAACAGTTTGGTAATGAAGCTGATGGCAGATTCACCAAACGGACGGCCTTGATAATGGGTGAAATGCAGAATCACAAAATAAAACAGGGAAAACAGGAAATACGGCAGCAAAATGTAAACGAATCTCTTTTTATAAAAATTGCTGACCAGTTTCTTGTCCAAAGGACGGGAATAATAGTTATAGAACAACACGAAGCTGCTCATGAAAATAAAAGTTGGCGTACCATATTTCATGAAGATATTAATAAAGTTGTACAGCCAGTAGTAGCCCGAACCCGTCATGTCCACCGTCGCATAGGACGTGGAATGCACACACAGCACGCCGATAATCGCCATGGCACGTACCAGGTTCAACTCCGGTATTCGCTCTCTTTTCAATGTCTCACTCATGTTTAGCGTTTCTCCTTAATGTGTTCGTCAATATGTCAGATATGACTTAGTACGATAAGCTCTCTATCTATTAAAAGGCATAATGCTTAAGATGGGTAGTCCATTTTCTTAACAATTCCTAAATTTTCAGTGGATTTCACACACTTTTCATGTCTATAAATGTAAAAAAGACCGCTATAATGCGGTCTTCGAGCGATGCTGCCTCAGCAGGATTTATTTCTGGTTCACTGGGATGAAAATGGTAAACTCGGGCTCCGGATCATATGGATCCTGATCCATCGGATATACTTCGTAGTGTGTAAGTGGACCTTGCGACACCGCATGACCCTGTTCTTCAATCCAGGCATAGATGCGATTGTAGGATGCTTCCACACTCTGTCCTTTGACGTGGCTGCACTTGGCGTAGTCATGTGCCGGGACATCAACTTTCACCATTCCAGATGGAATGGTTGATGCTCCATCTTTGCCAACCTCGACTGCGACATAATGAACAAATCCTGTATCTGTCGTATGATAGGACAATCCCAGAAGCTCCTGTGGGTGGAGCACATCACTGATCTCCTGCAGACGACGCTTGAACTCCGTTTGCACTTCACGAATGCCCCCTGCCCCTGCTTCCGCGAAGGTTCCCTCCCATTTCAGTCCGATGATGGTCGCCGCCTCCATACGCACCAACATTGAAGAATTGACTTGTTCCATACCCTCTCACCCTTTCATTCATGCTCTCCCTATCTTCAAGTTGATCCTGTTGCCGTAAGTCCTGACTCTATTTTATACTAATATAGTGACAAAATCTGTCAGTATATCTATATTTCTATCAGGAGCAGATGGAACATGACCAAAACGCAGCGTTTGATTGAACTTATGATGCGAGTGTATGACAAACCTACGTTTACCGCTGAAGAAATGGCTGCTGAATTCGGGGTTTCTTACCGTACTATGCTTCGGTATTTACATGAGCTTAGTGGAATGGGTGTGCCTCTATATGCAGAACCTGGACGGCGGGGAGGATATACTTTGCTGCAATCGGGTCGAGTTGCGGATAGGGCAGGTCAACGAATTGCCAAGGCTCATCCATTTGAGCGGATGGTACGGCCGCAGACATATGTGGTCGGCCTTGAATTCCAGGCTCCTTTTACAGCTGTATATATGTCACAAGTGATAATTCCTAAGCTTTGGAATGAATTAGAACGCAGACAACATGAAATCCCCCGCCAAATTCGGACGGGGGTGAAGACGGGCGTATCTCTGAGTCGCACACGCCTCTATCACTATATTGCCGGAGTAGAGGTATCCCACTTCCATGAAGTGCCGGAAGGCATGGTTGGTATAATCCTTCCAGCCCGTGAATACGCCGTATATACCCATTTCGGTGCTCCGGATCGGGTAGATATTGATCAGACGTTTCTCCTGCTCATGGACAAGCTGAGACAGCAGGGCTTCGAGCCTGACATTTCAGGCTATGCCTTGGAGATCCGACCATCCGATCCTCCCTCCAGCATCACTATACACATTCCGCTGCATGGTATTAATCCTTCTGACGACTCGCCAGAATTTGTTTATAGACCTCTATAGCCGCCTGTCTGGATGCCTTCAGATCCACAATCGCACCCTCGCGTGGTTGATGGATATCCTTGCTGTGCAGATCCTTCAGTTCAGGCAGCCATTTCCGGATATAATCTCCCTGGGGATCATACTTCTCCGACTGTGTTACCGGATTGTTTACCCGGAAATACGGAGCAGCATTCTCACCAAGGGATGCGCACCATAACCAGTTCCCCCGATTCTGAATGTTGTCATAATCCAGCAGCTTGCGTCTGAAGTAGGCCTCACCCAGGGGAAATGGGCACTGCAGGTTCTTGGTCAGGAACATCGCCGTCAGAATACGCAGTCGATTAGGCATGCGCCCCGTCTCATTCAGCTCGGTCATCGCAGCATCAATAATCGGTATTCCCGTCTCTGCCCTGCACCAGCGTTCGAAGTGATAATCACTTAACGGTGACAGATCGTATACCTTTTCATATGTAAAATAGTGACTCTCATATACTGCACGGTACAGATAAAAGTCACGGAAGCACAGCTGTCTAATCCATTCATCCGGCTGTTCAGCCCGGTAAGCGGCATCGTACATCCTGCGGATCGAGATGGCCCCTACCGCCACATAGGAACTCAGATGGCTTGGTTCGTATGCTTCATATTCATCCCGATGCTCCCCATACTCCGCGATACGCTCCTTCAGGAAGGCATCGAGCAGTCCATAAGGCTCTTCAGCCGGCTCGATATCCGTAAGCGCTGCAGGAACCCTGAATGAATCAGGAAACTTGATGGACAGCTTACTGATCTTAAGATCAGCGACCGTTATTACCGAAGGAGGATTCGGGAATTCATTCATAAATTCCACCCAGCGCCGGTGGAAAGCAGCGAACACTTTATAAGGCTCCGATTTGCCTGTAAAATCAGCGAACCGCGGAAGATCGATCAGCAGATGATCCGTCAGCTGTGTGAACTTGGCCTGGTATTGGTCCACAACCTTGCGTATGCTGCGGTCCCTTTCGATCGCGTAAGGGGTCATATCCCGGTGAACGACCACTTCATCGATAATGTCTTCCGTGTGTCCCAATATGTAATCCACAACTTCTGCTGGCTTGCCATGTGCCACATGCAGCAGCTTGCCAGCCTCCCGGTACTGTCTCGCAAGCCCGGCTGCATGCCTCAGAAAGTTGATGCCGCTGTGTTCCTTATCGCGTCCCTGACGAAGCAAAAAGGGGTCGTAGATAAAAAGGTGCACACTCTCATCTTCCTGGTTCTGCAAATAATCAAAAGCCTGAAGATCCTCCGTACGCAAATCCTTGCGATGTATAAATAATTTCACGACAATCCTCCCGCCCGGCCTGTGCCTACTTCGCCGTTAGTTCTTGAAAGAGGCGGCTCGTTTCCGGTTCCGGCTGATGCCCCAAATCCTCCAAGAGTGTCTTGGCAAATGATGAATATACTTGCAGTATGGCTTGTCCATCACCCATGGATGCATATACCTTCATCATTAATCGGCAAATCTCTTCAGCATAAGGCTCTCTTTCCTGTAAATCGAGTAACTGATCGATGGCGTCCTTGCCTCTTCCTTGCTTCATGTTCCATTCAGCCAGGTCCATGACCAATTGTATATATTTGCGTCTTAGCTCACGTGCCTTTGATTGTGCCCAAGGGTAGTCATGCTCTTCAAGATAGTCTCCGCGATATAACAACATGATCTCCCGCAGCTCTTCCACATTGGTAGAAGTGACTTCTGCATATCCCGCTCCTAGTTCAAACTGCTCCACGTCACTCACCAGATTGCCCGGCAGCAAACGGTAACGATTCATGTTGTATTCCAATTTGCCTGTCATACTCCATTCTTTGAGCAGTTTTCGAATCTGGTATACGGATGTATGCAGATGGGTTAGCCCTTTCTCCAAGGTGACATCAGCCCATAATTTATCAAGCAGAATCTCTTTGCTTACCCATTCTCCGCGATGGTGAAACAGAAATGCGAATAGCTCCTGGGATTTGGTCGTCCTCCATTTATGCTTGGCTGCCTCCGGTTTCAGGCTTCTGTAGATATCCAAATGTTTGAAGGTGAGCAGTCCCGGTAACTGGATATCATCCTCGGCAGCATTGGAAGCTGGTTCCTTGACTTCAGTGGTTGCTGCCATTTCGGGCATAGCAGATTTCCAAGCAGCAATCCGGTCAATGGTTTTGCCCAATCTTGCCGAGCTTACCGGCTTCAGAACATAATCCAGTGCATGCAGTTCAAATGCTTCGACTGCATGATCAGCGTACGCTGTTACAAATATAATTCGAATGTTGTTATCCAGCTGCTGTATATACTCAGCCGCTTCCAGTCCGTTCATTTCTGGCATGCCAATATCCAGAAACACCACATCGACACGTTCTTTTGCCAGAAAATCCAGTCCATCACGGGCTGTTGAAAAACATTGCACGGGTGTAATCCGTCCGTCCGACAATAACAGGCGCTCCAGGTGGAGCTGCGCCGGCTTCTCGTCATCGATTACAATGGCTCTCACTGTTCTTCCAGCCTCCTGCCCTTACGTATTCTTCTTCGTTCTATATCAAAGGAATTACAGAATTGACTTCATCAACTTATTAGTCTGTTAACCATTATGATCCGTCTCGGCACAACTCTGGGCTAATTAACCTCTCGGCAGAGGAATACGGAAATGAATTTTCGTCCCTTTGCCCACATGGCTTTGAATATTCAATCCCTCGCCATATAAGGACACTAAACGCCGGTTGATATTTTGCAGGCCCACGCCTCCCGGTCCTTCTGTCCTTCCTGAATGAACCTGAGCCAAGCGCTCCGGAGGGATGCCCACCCCATTATCTTCAACCTGGACGATGATACGATCGTCTTCTCTGACAATTTTCAGAGTCACGGTTCCACCCGCGGCCCGCTCCATCACACCATGACGAATGGCATTTTCAACGAGTGGCTGAATGCTAAGCGGCGGCACATAGATCCGAACGTCCGGTTCCACTTCATAGTTGACCACCAGCCGTTCTTCAAATCGGGCCTGTTCCAGATGAACATAGGACTCCACCAGCTCAAGTTCCTTGGTCAGCGGCACCAGCTGGTCCCGGTTCTGAAAGTCGAAGCTCCCACGCAGATAGTGACTCAGTTCGATCAATAGATCTGTTGCTTTGTCCGGGTTAACAGCACAAGTAGCGATAATGACATTAAGCGCGTTATATAAAAAGTGGGGTTTGATCTGTGCCTGCAAAAAAGCCATCTCTGTGCGAATGGCGCCTTGAACGGAGGCCCGCATTTCAATCAGGGTTCGCACCCTTGCACGAAGCTCACCTGCATCGACCGGCTTGCTTAGGAAATCATTAGCACCTGCCTGAAAACCCAGTCTGATATCTTCAGGCAATCCACGCGCCGTCAGCATCAGGATAGGCAGTTCGGACAGAGAATTATGCTCACGCAGTTTGCGGCATAATTCAATTCCGGACATCTGCGGCATCATCCAGTCGGTAATCACCAAGTCGATTCCCGGGTGTTGTTCTCGCATTTTCAAGGCGGCAGCACCACTATCAGCAGAAATGACCCGGTATCGCTCTGTTGACAACAGATTGTACAATACCTGGAGATTTACCGGATCGTCGTCCACAATCAGAATCGTATGCTCTGCTGCAGGGCCTTCTTCTGATTCATCAAGTTCTGTAGAAAACCCTGTAGATGAATTAGCACGCTCGGCAGGCACGTAGCTCGCTGCAGTCGGTCTGGAAACAGTATGAAGCAGCGGCGTTTTGGCAATGGGCAGGGTGAAGTGAAAAATGGACCCCTGACCCGGTTCTGACTGGGCCCAAATCATGCCTCCGCCCAGCTCTACAAGTTTACGCGAAATACTGAGACCAAGCCCTGTCCCGCCGTTAATTCGTTCACTTGTACCATTCTCCTGCTCATAGGACTGGAATATATCCTCCAGCTTCTCTGGAGCAATGCCAACCCCGGTATCCGCCACAGACATTCGGATCTGCTCTCCCTGCACAATCGCATATAGCCGTATCTCGCCTTGCTGCGTGTACTTGTATGCATTGCCAATCAGATTATAGAGAATCTGCCGTAACCGATCCTCATCTGCTTCGACCAGTGGCAGGGATGGAGGCCAGTCCTGTATTAACACAATAGGCTTATCCCCGAAGGTAAATCCCGAAACTTCAACCACTGTGCGGGCAACGGACTCCAGATCCACCGCCTCCCGCTTCAGCTCGATCTCACTATTCTTGAGTTTGGAGAAATCCAGAATGTCATTGACCAGCAGGGAAAGCCTCTTACCGGTAGACGTGATCATGGACAGATTTCTGGCCTGCTTCGGCGTCACAGCCCCTGCCGCTCCTTCCAGCATGGACTGGGCAATATTAATGATGCCATGCAGCGGGGTCCTCAGTTCATGCGACGTATTAGCCATGAATTCATCCTTCAGGTTATCAATCACAAGCAAGCGCTCGGATAACGCCTCAACTTCACGAAAGGACTGCGCGAACCGGATCGCCGTAAGAATCATCTGAGCAAAGACAAATAACAATAGCTCGTATAGGGCGAGAAAAGCCGTATCCTGCGTCGTGAATGCGCCGATGGTATACAGAATAACGACCATGAGGATGCTCATCATGCTGATCAGCACGTAATGGCTGTCGTTGGGCCTCTTTTTCAACCAATAAAACATCGCCCGAAGAGTGTATACAATGACGCTAAGCGACACCATCAGCATTAGAGGCTCCAGTTGCGAGAATAGTACCGGAGACAAGGTAAGGCCGATTGCGCATTGCAAAATCACCAGCGTAATTCCAAGACGTACGTACCATTTGTGAATTGCACCCGGAACAAGCGCATCCATATAGCGTAGCAAATAGTAATAGGCAAGTGCTGAACTTATTAATTGAAGCCTTAGAATTTCAGTATTCGGTAGAAACGGTACAAAGGTGCCCAGGAGTTTCTCCCCATGCGTCAGTGCATACATGGCTCCGGAGAGACTGAATAAGCCTAGGTAGCGAAGTTCCTTCTCACTCCGGCGCAGCCTGAACAGGAGCAGGAAAAACGCCGCAGGAAGGATAAAGCCGAAAAGGGTCATCAGATCCTTGAGCCAGTCCCACTGCTGGCTGTACAGAATGCTGTGTTCATCTCCAAATAATAGGGAAGCTACGATTCCTCCGGAAGAGTATGTATAGTTGGAAACTTGAATGATGATGTCTGCATGGTCTCCCTCAATTGAGGTAAACCCGGTGAACGGCAAGTTGTATTGGAGGTCCGTTTCCCTTGTTTCCCCAGGCAGTCCCTTGCCTCCGATCTCTTTGCCATCTATAAAAATACGGTGTGCCATACGAATATTCTTTGTACGAATGCCATAGTCATTCTTCTCGGAGCTGGGCCTGAGTTTGACACGAAGGTGGTAGGTTCCGTAGCCATGAGCTTCACCCATCGTCTTATTCCACCTGGCCGGGACTTGAAGAGCTTCAGGTGGCCCAAGTGGTTTGCGTCCGGACTCATCCGCTTCAAAATCAACCGGGGTCAGTAATTGGTTCGGGTAGAAGTCCCAGACTCCGTCCAATGTGGCTGCACCCTTTTTGGTGAAATCCCATGTGGTCAAATCGATTAGGCCTTGTTTAACTACCGGATTCCCGCGTTCAGTTATAATACTCTGCACAATCCACCCCACAGGGAAGACAACAATACAAATGAAACTAATCGTCAGCATAATCCAGTGTTTTTTCATCGAATGAAATCCTTCTGACATGTGACGATAGGCGTCACTTTTTGTCGTTTTATCTTCTATGATCCATGTTACACGTTTCTGCTGCCCACGGAAATAGAAGGAAACTAAAAAGAATCACATTTTTTAAGGCCGTTCACCATCTCGTGCAAACTCTCCATGAAAAGCTCACAAAATAAAAAAAGGACGGCCAGCTGTTCAATCAGGAAATGACCCTGATCGCAACTGACAATCCTCTCTTATTGGCTTACAACCTGTGCCAGTTTCTGCACGATGCCTGACCAGCCCTGCTCCATTCGCTCGCGCACGATGGCATGCGCCTGTCCGAATTCAGTCAGTTTATCGGCATCCCAACCGCTGTGAATCAACGTAAATGCTGTACCTTCGGGCTGTTTCTGTAGTTCGAAGGTAAGTGCCCAATCCTTGCCCCATTGAAAGGATAACTTATGAAGCGGCTGAACTTCCGTCACCCGGCATGGTGATTTGCCAAAAGGTCCCGCCTCCAGCACGAATTCATGTCCTTCCACCGGCTCCAGATTACTTGGCATAAACCAGGCTTCGATGCCTTCTGCCGTTGAGACAGTCTCCCATACCTTTTCCAGCGGTGCATGAAGTACCAATTGCTGCCGAATGTCCGGCAGTGCGCTCGATGATGATGTCATAACCATCGCCTCCTTAAATAGATATTACTCATTGTTCGGGATATGAAGATGGGTGTCAAATGAATTCATTTAACAACCAAATCTAGCATCGGATCTCCTCTTAAACGCACCTCATTTTGAACGCATTTTTAAAAGATGTGCATCTCCCGCCTTAGTCTGCTCTGTACAACGGAATCCCAACCGTGACCACTTGGTTGTCAAAAAAGCAAAATCAGGCCGCAGCATAAGGTTCACCCTTGCCGCGGCCTGTCTTACAAGCTGATATATGTTTTAGATAAATTAATAACCGCGGGAATATTGCTCCGCAATCGCTGCCTTATCCTTGCTGACGCCAAGCTCCAGAGCCGCATGGTTAGCCCAGTACGGATCGCGCAGCATGCCTCTGCCCACTGCAACCAGATCGGCATCGCCATTGCCGATAACGGCTTGAGCGAGAGCTGCGTCATCCAGCAGCCCTACTGCAATCACCGGAACGTTCAGTTCTTCGCGGAAACGACGGGCAAATGGAACTTGATAACCTGGGTAGTTACCCGGCTTCCGTTGTCCGGCAGGTCCTTCTCCGCCAGAGCTGATGTGGAATATGTCCACACCTGCTGCCTGATAGGCACGAGCCATTTCCAAGGTGTGCTCAATATCGTAGCCGCCATCAGCGTATTCAATTGCAGATATGCGCATGATGAGCGGCATGTCTTCCGGCATTTCCTTTTTCACCGCACGAATAATCTCAACGCCGAATCGTGCCAGATCCTGTCCATATACATCTTCACGATGATTCATCAGCTTGGAATGGAACTGGTGAATGAGATATCCATGTGCTCCGTGCAGCTCAATGGCATCCACTCCAGCCTGTACTGCGCGGCGAACACCGTCCGCAAATTTCTGTACCATCGCTTCTACTTCTTCGGTAGTTAACGCACGAGGCTCCCTAAAGTCTTCACCCGGGAAAGTGACCACGGATGGAGCTACCGGCTGCTCTGCATCCTCTGCTTTTCGCCCAGCATGTGCAATTTGAATGGCCACTTTCGAGCCATGGGCATGCATGCCATCCACCAGCTTGGCAAAAGCCGGAATATGCTCGTCCGACCAGATGCCCAGGTCGTTATCAGTAATGCGGCCATCTGGATCAACGTCTGTCATTTCGATAACAATCAGACCTGTACCCCCAACCGCACGACTTACATAGTGAACCTGATGCCAATCATTCGGGATGCCATCCTTGGCTGTTACCGAGTACTGGCACATGGGCGCCATAACTACCCGGTTATTCAGTTGAAGCCCCTTGAACTGATAAGGGGAAAATAATTTCTCTGACATATGGATACATCTCCTATTCAATATATTAGTATATGTTGAGGCAATCGCTTGTTTTTCAACATGAAAAACAGTTACCCAATCTTGTGCAGTCTGTCTCGCCAATCCTTCGACCATTCTTTATTATGAAGCAGCCTCCCCTGAATGCAAGTACGTACATTTTTGTGCCATAGTACCCTTTTTTATACCTAGGACTACCCCGCTACCACTCATAGCCCCTACACGAAGTAGGTCCAAAACATGATATGATACTTTCATACACAGGAGATAATATACCCCATAAAGCTGAAGGAGCGATGATGGTGAAAGATATTTTAATCGAGCGACTGACAACTTATGCTCAAATGGATACACAATCGGATGAAAACAGTGAAACCTGCCCCTCCACGCCGGGTCAACTCGCCTTGGGCGAATACCTTGTAGGGGAATGCAAAGCCATTGGTTTACAGGACGTAACGATGGACGAGAATGGCTATGTCATGGCAACTCTGCCATCCAATACGGACAAGGTGGTTCCCGTAATTGGCTTCCTGGCTCACTTGGATACAGCGACAGACTTCACTGGCAAAAATGTTAAGCCGCAGGTCATTGACCAGTATGATGGTCAGGATATCGTATTGAACCAGGAGCTGGATGTGGTACTGTCTACCACTGACTTCCCCGAACTGCGTGAATACAAAGGCCACACCCTCATGACAACGGATGGGACAACCTTGCTGGGTGCTGACAACAAGGCAGGTATTGCCGAAATTATGACGGCAATGGCCTATCTGATCGATCACCCGGAGATCAAACACGGAAAGATCAGGGTTGCCTTCACTCCCGACGAAGAGATTGGACGCGGACCACATAAATTCGACGTGCCTGCTTTTGGAGCCAAGTATGCCTACACGGTAGATGGCGGACCACTGGGAGAGCTTGAATATGAGAGCTTCAATGCGGCTGCAGCCAAAATCACAGTCAAAGGTACGAATGTTCACCCTGGAACCGCAAAAAACAAAATGGTCAATTCGGCCAAAATCGCCATGGAGTTCAACCGCCGTCTGCCTGCGGAAGAAGCTCCCGAATTCACGGAGGGGTATGAAGGGTTCTACCATCTTATATCCATTGAAGGCGATGTTGAGCAAACGCAGCTCAGCTATATCATTCGTGATTTTGACCGGGCGAAGTTTGAAGAACGCAAAGCCTATGTATTAAAGGTTGCGGAAGAGCTCCAAGGCAAGTATGGAGAGAAGAGCATCACCGTGCAGCTGAATGATCAATATTACAATATGCGTGAGAAGATCGAACCTGTGCGCCAAATTGTTGATATTGCGCATGAAGCCATGACTCGTCTGGACATTGAGCCCGTTATTCGCCCCATCCGCGGAGGAACGGACGGTTCCCAGCTCTCGTATATGGGCATGCCTACACCAAATATCTTCACAGGCGGCGAAAATTACCACGGCAAATTCGAATATGTTTCGGTTGATAACATGGTGAAAGCCACTCAGGTTATCGTGGAGATTGCTCAATTATTTGAAGAGCGTGGCGATATTTAATCTTTGCATTCAAAGAGCACCCATTGCTTAGGCATAGGGTGCTCTTTGCGTTACATTTGAGACTTTCACATCCATGGAGCCGATCTTATTCATACATGTTCCCTCCAGCAATCTCGCGCAATTCTTCCAGATGGCAGATGACAATCTTGCGCTGTTCCTTACGGATAATCTGCCGATCACAGAGATCATGGATTACCCGGTTCAGATGTCGGTAGCTCGTCCCCAGCATATCCGCCAGCTCTGTCAGCTTGGACGTTTGGATCTCTTCCGTCACCTGCTCGCCCTGCTCCATCGTTGACAACAGATAGCTGGCAAACCTGCTTTCTACCGGGTACAGCAGATTCAGGCTCGATAAATTGGAGAACGTATACAGCTTATGGGTCACATGACTAAGCATGAAATGCAGGAATTTCGGATTATCCGCATACGTATTTTGAAGGTAACGATAGCTAACGCCCAGCAGCAGACTTTTGTTGACAGATTCAACCGTATTCTTGGCTTCCTTTCCATTGACCAGCTCCAGATCGCCTACGAGGGCTGGCGGCGTGCTGAAACGGAGCAGCAGTGACTTGCCGTTAGGCAGTGTCGTATAAATCTTCAGTTTGCCTTCAACAAGAAAATAGAACCGTTCCGGCCGTTCTCCCTTCGCACATATAATCTCACCTTTGGTGGCTTCAAGTAGTCTTAATTCTGCAAGTGCAGGCTCATCCAGCACCTGATCCAGACCATGTTCACGTGCCAGCTGACGCATTCGCCCAAAATCCATGATTTCTCTCATTTCCGGTAACCCCCACCCAAGTATTTAACGTATAGAAATGGACATATGTCCCAATTTCGGCATCAGACTGCTCAAATATCCTGATATAAAAATAGTTACAACTAACACTTATATCCAATAAATCATTTTACATGGGAAAATTCTCAGATTTCGTCCGTAATTCGTCATCATTTTATTTAAAAATGGAGTTAATGATAGCGCAATCTTATCCGATGATAATTAAAGCATTATGTACGTTTTTTGAATTCTAATCGCAAATTAGGAATAATGAAAGGATGGTTCGACCCCATGAATGTTGTAGATGCACTTCTGAAAGTTATGCCTTATATTAGCCTGATTCTTAGAGAACCAGCCGGTTTGACTGTGTATGATCATGAGAAAGTATTGTACGCCGTTGCCAATGAGAGATTCAATCTCGGTTTTGAAAAAGGTGAGCCACTGCTGGACGATTATAAAAACTTTACAGCTCTGACTAACGGGCGCGAACCTTCGCTCACCAAACTGCCCCCAGAAGTCTACGGAATTGAGCTGGATATTTTGAACATTCCCATCTTTGATGACAATAATGAAGTTGTTGCCATTTTCTGCATATCCTACGATCAATCCAATCAGAATCAACTAGAAGCCATTATACAAGAAAATCAATCCATTAATAGCAACCTGGTGGAGATGGTTCAGCACGTAGCAGCTCATGCCGAGGAATTGCAGGCGACCAGTGAACAAATTCTGGAGAACACACGCCTTGCAGTCCAAAACTCCGCTGAAATCAATAAGGTTGCCGGATTCATCCGGGAAGTCTCCGAACAAACGAACCTGCTGGGCCTGAATGCCGCTATTGAAGCAGCGCGTGTAGGCGAGGCTGGTGCAGGCTTTGGCGTTGTTGCTTCCGAAGTGCGCAAGCTCTCCGTGGACGCCAAGCAGGCGACAACCGATATTGATGCAAGTCTGAAAGACGTCCAACAGGTCATTAAACAGATGGAAGTGGAAGTTTCACAGATTGCTGCCTCTTCCCAGGAACAAGCCACTCTTGTATCCTCCTTCACCGATGTCATTGAGAAACTGAATGAAACGGGCGACCGGATGAAAATGCTGGCAGATCAACTGATCAGTTACTCTGTTCATACAAAGTAAAATGGTATCCTGAGCGATCAATAGGTATCTGAAAATATACCAAATAATGAAACAGGACCCCGCGAGCCCTATTGGTATCGTCGGTGTCCTGTTTTTTTGTTTTATTATCCTACCCGGCTCTTATCACCCGAGCTACGCTAATCCTATTTTGCAATCTTCATCTCTTGGGTTCCTGTTACACCCGCTTCAGACTCCCAGCACTCCACCTCACCCGGAATATGAATAAGGTCACGGGTAAAGACGGGGTCACGCCCCTCAGCCTTCTGTCTTTTGTAATCCTTCAGCGCCTCAAACGTGACCTTGGACAACATGAGGATCGCAATCAGATTGACGACGACCATCAGCCCCATAAAGAGATCCGCCAGATCCCAGACCAGCTGCACTTTGGCTATTGCACCAAACAGCACCATGGCGATGACGCCAATCCGGTACACCCACAGCCACATTTTATTGGACTTGATAAACTCAATATTGGTCTCCCCGTAATAATAATTCCCGATGAGTGTACTGAAGGCAAACAGGAATACCATAACAGCCAAAAAGCCTGATGCCCAAGATCCGATATGCACACTTAATGCTGCCTGGGTCAATTCAATGCCCCCCAGATTGGAGCCTTCGTAGACTCCGGACAGCAATATAATCATGGCCGTACTTGTACAGATGACAAGGGTATCGGTCAGGACGCCAAAAGCCTGAATAAGTCCCTGCTTGACCGGATGTGTCGTATCCGCCGTAGCTGCGGCATTAGGCGCACTACCCATTCCCGCTTCGTTGGAGAACAATCCACGCTTGACGCCGTTCATCAGCGCTGCACCCAATGTACCACCGGCGACCTGTTCAATGCCGAAGGCATTTTTTACGATTAGCACAATCATGGCCGGAAGCTGGGTGATATTCGCCAGCACTACAAATGCAGCAACCCCGATATACAGCACAGCAAGGACCACCACAATATATTCGGATGCCTTGGCAATCCGTTTCACGCCGCCCATAATGATTCCGGCGAAGATCACCGCCATTACAATACCTACCGTCAACCGATCGAGACCGAACGAATTCTGGAATGCCACAGTGATCGTGTTGGACTGCACAGCGTTAAAGACAAGGCCGAACGATAGTGTGATGAGAATGGCAAACAATACCCCCATCCACCGTTTGCCTAGCCCACGTTCCATATAATAAGCCGGTCCTCCGCGGAAGCCCCCATTATCCTTCACTTTATAGATCTGTGCGAGTGTACTCTCTACGAAACTGGAGGCTGAGCCGATAATTGCAATGATCCACATCCAGAACACAGCACCCGGTCCCCCAAGGGCAATAGCCAGCGCAATTCCCGTAATATTACCGGTACCTACACGGGCAGCCATACTAATACAGAACGCCTGAAAAGGCGAGATTTTATCCGCTTCCTTGCTCTTGGGTTCAGCCAGCACCTTGACCATGTCTCCGATCATGCGGAACTGCATGAACCTTGTCCTGGTCGTGAAGTAAATCCCGCATACGACCAGCAATAGGATCAACAGCTTGGACCATAAAAAATCGTTGAAAACAACGACAATATCTTGTATCGTTTGCTCCATTGGCAATACTCCTTTTATTCATATATTGTTAAACCGCATTCCATTTGCATGTCTGAGCGTAAAATTCCCATACTATTGCATATAGAATCCCATGGCATACTTCTGAATGATGATCTTTCGTTCCGTTTGGCATTTGTACCATTCCACACAATTCATAGCCAGCTCATTCAGATGTTACTTATACTACAGTCCTATCTACGAAAAACGACACTTTCCTACAACAAACATTGGATTTTTTTTATAAAAAGGCCGCTTTCAGCAAAACTTTGTTACGTTATCTGACATATTGGCTTATTGCTGCATGGCTGGTTCTATGCAGAAAGGAAACGACGAAGTATGATAGGAATTACATTGACCACGACTCAGGGCAGTTCATCTGTCTGAACATACATTGGCCCAATTACATCCGCTGAGGAGAGGAGGATACCGAAAATATGCGTTATTTTATCGTGGATGATGATCCTGGCGTTCGTTCCATGCTAATGGATATTATTGAAGATGAGGGATTGGGCGAGATTGCCGGAGAAGCAGAGGACGGAGCTCACATCCATGCCGAGCTGCTGGAATTACAGAAGGTAGACGTGCTGCTGATTGATCTGCTCATGCCCCATCGGGACGGAATTCAGACCGTACGTGCACTGGAAGGAAGATTCGAGGGCAAGATCGTGATGATCTCCCAGATTGAATCCAAAAACATGATCGGTGAAGCCTACTCGCTAGGCATCGAATACTACATTACGAAGCCGATCAATCGGCTGGAGATTCTATCTGTTCTCCGTCTGGTCGAAGAACGTCTGCGGATGCAGCAGTCCATTCAGGATATTCAGCGGACATTGCAGGGATTGACCAGCATCCAATCTGCCGGACGCCAAACCGCGCCTGCTCCTAATAAAACCATTGCGACCGCAGGAAATTTCCTTCTCTCGGAAATGGGCATGATTGGTGAAGCAGGCAGCAAGGATCTGCTGGACATGCTCGAATATCTGGAACAGATTGAAGCTGAAGATCACACCATCTCGCCTTATACATTCCCGTCGCTCAAGGATATTTTTCAGAATATCGCAATTCGCAAACTGGGAACGGATGCCTCGGCCACCGAGATAACCAAAGAGGTCAAGGCCTCAGAGCAGCGTGTTCGCCGGGCGATATTTCAAACGTTAAGTCATGTGGTGTCCCTGGGATTAACCGATTACACACATCCCAAGTTCGAGAACTATGCGTCTAAATTCTTCGATTTTACGGAAATTCGCAAAAAAATGCTGGAGCTGCAGAACAATGTGGAGCCTTCCTTGTCCCAGACTCGAATAAATACCAAAAAATTTGTTCAGGTACTGTATATGGAAGCCAAGCGGCTTTTGCACTGATCCGGCGCCAAAATACATGCGGGCATGAATTAACAGGAATCAAGCAGCTTTGAGAAGAAAGCTGTCCTTCCGGTTATGTTCATGCCCGCATCGTCATATGTACTCATCTATGTTGTCCAACTATTATATGAATTCCTCAAGCTCTTGTCTGGTTTCGCTTCATTCGATTATATTCATTAATCAATTCATCCAATGCCATGGATTGTCTGATGACATCCGGATGCCCAAGCCCACCCTCGTGATGTTCTACCAACATATGAAGGTTATGTCTGGCTTTTTCGATTTGATTTTTTAAATCCAAACTCATAACCATGCCTTTGACCTCCTTATTTCTGTGTTATATTTTAGTTTTTACTGTCAATCTATAGTTGGATTAACATATGGCATAGTCGGCATGGATGTTTTGTATCCTTCCCCAGTTTTTGAAAGTCATGAATAACTATGTTTTCCCGGATGCCGCAAAAGTGGCGCTACCAAGCCATTTCTGCAATGAGATGCATGTTTTGCATCCATATTTTCTCCCCCTATCCTACTTCTTGTATGAATGTGTCTTTATTGTGTATTTTGGAAAATGAACAACAAAAACACCCCTTTGGCAGGCAAACTGAGCAAAGAGGCCAACCTGCATGCTATGGAGGGGTGTTTGAACGTTCAGGATGTTGCATTCGCGCGGTGAACAAATTCCTTTCCATAACCGGGCCATTCAGGTACAATAGGGCGATGTGTGTGTCCGGACCCGGCGGATACGAAAGTTACTAAAGGACTGTATTCTTGTTTACATCCTGATTTGATATCATTGGAGGCTCATCAAGACCATGCAAACCGATTCACGGACTCAAGTTAAAATCATAAACGCCGATCCCAGCGCAATGGGATTATTTGGGCTGGCTATTGTGACCCTGGTCGCTTCCTCCCAGAAACTTGGCATTACAGACGGACTCAGCTATGCTATCCCATGGGCGATCTTCCTGGGTGCATTTGCACAGCTGTTCGCCTGTATTCAAGATTCCAAACGCAATAATACATTTGGCACGACTGCTTTTGGCGCATACGCATTTTTCTGGTTTGCGATGGGTGCCAACTGGCTGATCAAAATGGGCGTGTTTGGCTCCACCCTGGCAGAACAGGCTGACGGTAAGCAGCTCGGATTTGCTTTTGCCGGATACCTCGTATTCACCCTGTTCATGACGCTGGGCGCTGTGGAAGCCAATAAAGTACTGCTCATCATTTTCATTCTGATTGACTTCCTGTTCCTTGGCCTGACGTTTGATGCTTTCGGCGTAGCTCCTCACGTCTTCCATACCATCGCAGCATATGCTGAAATGGGTATTGGTATCGTGTCGCTCTACGGCACAGGAGCTTCTGTACTGAACGCTCATTTCGGATATACTTTCCTGCCCGTAGGCAGACCGTCCGGCATCTTCAAAGCCAAGGCTTAATATACAGCAGCACCAACCGCCCGCGCGCCGGTCCGCGCCTGGCGGTTTTTTTGGCAATCATGAAATCATTGGAATATGAACTTGGTGGGCACCTATACTAGGAATAACATAATAGAAGATAGATCTGGTACATGCTACAGAGACGCAGCAGCCAGAGGGTCAGGAGGAAGAAACATGAGAGAGATACCTAAAGATACGGGGTCCGAACAAGCGGAGAAAAAATATGTGCGCGAGACGCGCTGCTTCAAGACTGCACGAGTATTTCCGACCGATGTGAACAACCATAACACTTTATTCGGTGGCAAGTTAATGTCCTATATTGATGATATTGCATCCATTGCCGCTTCCAAACTATGCCGGGTCAACACAGTTACGGCTTCAACCGACTCCGTCGACTTTCTGTATCCCATCAATCCAACTGATTCTGTTACACTGGAATCCTTTGCGACCTGGACGGGACGCAGCTCCATGGAGATATTTGTGAAGGTCATTCGTGAGGACTTGAAGACAGGGGAGAAAAAGATTGCGGCAACCGCATTTCTGACCTTTGTGGCGTTGGATGAAAATAATCGAAAACTCATTGTCCCCCGACTCATTCCGGAAACGGAAGAAGAGAAGAAATTATATGAGACCGCTCCGGATCGGGCGGCCATGCGGAAGCAGCGGCGGGAAGAGAGCAAGAAATTTGCCGACTTCCTTACCGTTACCTATCCTTGGGAGTAGTTACAACATCAGCTGGAGGTAGCCGGATACGTGGACACTGCTCTGCTATCCGGTAGTTCCCCGCCCATGGAGACAGTCCATTGCTGATACTTCCGGTAAGCTGCTCCGCTATCCAGCAGACTTTGGCAGGTATAAATACCCTCTTCAATTGAATCAACGCGCCCTGTCACATACAGACGGAAGCCGCCATTCAACAACACCTGATTCACAAAAGCGATATGCCCCTCTCCGCTGAGCACCGATTGTGCCACTCCAAGCTGTTTCGCAGCTGTCCATGCCATCTCGGGCACAGGAATATCCAGCTCATAAGCGGCAGGGTCCACCAGCTCCAGCCGTGTATCTCCGTTTTCCACAGCATACACACGTGTAGGCCGATCAATATAGAGGTCTTCCGAACCTTCCATTCCCTGTACCACGTAAGCACGGCGGTATCCGAAGCGGGTTAGCAGCTTCGCGATCCGATCCAGAAATGTATTATGAAATACGCCAAAAACAAGATACGGCGAATGGTTAAAATCAATCAGCTTCTCCGCTGTGTTAAACACGGTACGAAAGCCAAGTTCTTCTCGAAGTGGTCTTAGCTGCCGAAGCGGAGCGCACCAGTCTTCGGAGGATACGTACATCACATCCGTTCTTTGCGCCGCCACTCTGGCTTCTTCCCGATCCAATTTCCTTGTATCAATACCCGCTTCCCTGAGCAGCATGGACAAGGTTACCCCCCACTTGGGGGGCAGAGGTTCGCTTCCGTGCAAAGTCACCGGGAGCCCGGCTGCTGCCAGTACAAAGGCAACCGGAAAGGTAGCCATGAACGATTTGGTCCGTCCATCATATGGACCTGCACAGTCAAGTCCATCCTGGAATAAGGACAGGCGGTCTGCACTGTTCCGGCATGCGTGGACAAAGGCCTCCAGTTCCTCAACATTCTCCATCTTCATTCGCTCCGCCATTAGAAAAGCAGCTGTCTGAGCAGGTGATACCTCCTGTCTCAGAATGTGCTCGGCAACAGCCAGCGCTTCGGCATAATTCAGATCACGTGAACCACGTTTCCCACGTCCAACCTCCCTGAGAATCTCAGACATATCCATGATGCATCCTCCTTTCAATTACGACTGTAGCAGTTGATGCGCCTTCACGATTGCCGTGGCGACATCCACCATCCGTTTACGTTCATCCATCGCTCTCTTGCGTAACAAGTCATAAGCTTCCGACTCGGAGATTTGCTTCAGATCACATAAAATGGCCTTAGCCATATCTATCCACTTTCGATCCTCCAGCCGGGATTGCAGCTGTTTCCGTTCCTGCTCCCACTGCTTGCGTTCCATATAACGCTTGGCGGCAAAGTGCAGCGTCCAGTGTATCTCAGGCCCAATCATGGATGGGGTCAGTATTCCGTCCATTGAAGCCTCTACCTCGCAGGATTCCACCGAGGAAGAGGCTGTGTCCGGTGCGCACCACCATATCAATGGGGTGTTCACCTTCCCCTTTCCCAGGCAGCGTACCCAATATTCCACATCGGCCAGCGACAGATGCAGGATGGATGCCTCTGCATCAGCTGCCAGCTTCAGAGCCTCCGTCTCACTGTCTGTCACCTGCACATGGTACCCGTTTGCCCCCAGCAATCTCTCAGGAGTAAGAGGGATTGCATCGGTTGAGGCCGCTATTGTTGGTTCTACACGGATGACCAATAAAGATCGCATGATGGATCAATCCCTCCCTAATGCATAGGCAGAATGGTTAGCTTAACACCTAAAATAGTTCATCAAGTCAACATGTTATATAACCTGACAATATCTTAAGTTGAAAATATACATGTTTGAAACCCATTATGCATGTCGGTAACCTCTCGGGCTCATTTCCATGATGATAAATCGGGGCCTTTTCTAACTCCGTCTCTTGTTATTGCCGAGGGTTGTATGCCTCTTCTTCCATGTAACCGCTGCGACTGCGGACTTCACGTTGCGGTACACACTGCTCGTTCATCGTTCAGTTCTTGTTTCTATTACACACATGTAAACATAATTAACTTCAAATTTCAAATATTTTTTTGTGTTAACTATATTGACATGAATGGAAGGATCTTTTATAGTTAGGCCATAACAACTCCATATTTGAACGATCACAGTTACAACGGCGTAGCTGGTTGAAACGGCAATGAAGCCTGTTTTGCAATCTCGGATCCATGGCATGCGTATGCATATGCGCAGTCCACCGAGGCATGACAGGCTTTTTCTATTTTTCCGGAACGAAAAGCGAGGCAGTTCGCAGAATGGAACCAAGGGGGCTAATCACAATGAGTACAACGAAAAAACTGGTGCTGGTCGGCAATGGTATGGCAGGTATTCGTACAATTGAACATATTCTTAAACTCGCTCCGCATGCTTATGAAATTACGGTTTTTGGTGCTGAGCCGCACCCCAACTACAATCGCATCATGCTCTCCTCTGTACTTGCAGGCGGCACGAGCATTGAAGATATCGTAATCAACGAATGGAGCTGGTACGAGGATAACGGCATTCGGGTGTACCCAGGTGATCCCGTGATTCGAATTGATGCCGAGCGCAAGGAAGTAGTGTCCCAGGCTGGTGTCCGTGCTTCATATGACGAGCTGATTCTGGCAACCGGATCGCAGGCGTTCATTCTTCCAATACCCGGAGCAGATAAGGAAGGTGTCATCGGTTTCCGTGATATCAAGGACTGTGAAACGATGATGGCAGCCTCACAAAAGTATCGCAAAGCGGCAGTAATCGGGGGTGGACTGCTTGGACTGGAGGCCGCACGCGGGCTGCTCAATCTGGGAATGGATGTCACGGTTATTCATATTAACGGACATCTGATGGACCGGAATCTGGATCTGCCTGCAGGCCTGATGCTTCAACGGGAGCTTGAGGAGCAGGGTATGAAGTTTCTTCTCAACAAACATACCGAGGAAATTACGGGCAAACATCGGGTAAAATCACTGCGCTTCACGGATCAGACAGTGCTCGAAACCGACCTGGTTGTTATGGCTGTCGGCATTCGCCCGCAGGTTGAACTGGCCCGTCAGGCTGGCCTGGACGTGAGCCGCGGCGTCATCGTGGATGATTACATGAACACCAGTATCCCTGGCATCTCGGCAGTCGGTGAATGTGCAGAGCACCGCGGCATCGCGTATGGATTGGTAGCCCCGCTGTATGAACAGGGCATGGTTCTGGCCAAGCGCCTGGCAGGTGCAGCAACCGAAGGATATGAAGGGTCTGTGACATCCACCAAGCTGAAGGTGTCCGGTGTGGATGTATTCTCTGCAGGCCAATTCAAGGATGCGGCTGATACCCGCAGCATTCGTATACAGGATGACGTAGACGGAGTTTACAAAAAGATGGTTATGAAGGACGGACAGCTCATCGGAGCTGTACTGTTCGGAGATACCTCAGACGGTGCCTCCCTCTTTTCCCTCATTAAAAGCGGAGAGAATATCAGTGGACGTGAAAAGGAAATTTTGCTTGGGGTAACCGCCGGCGGTTCAGGGTCCGGCCCGTCGGTAGCCGAGCGGATGGCAGCTATGCCAGACGATGAGATCGTCTGCGGCTGTAATGGTGTCACCAAAGCTGCCATTGGAGATGCAGTGCTGAACAAAGGGTGCAACACCCTTGGTGCCATCAAGTCCTGTACCAAAGCTTCCGCCTCCTGCGGGGGATGCAAGCCCATTGTTGAATCGCTGCTCGTCCATTATGCAGGGGATGCTGCCTTGGAACAGGTGAAAGAGGGTATCTGCGGCTGTACCTCCTACGACCGCGATGAGATCGTTGCCCAGATCAAAGAGATGGGGCTGAAAACCGTTAAGGAAGTCATGAATGTGCTTGGCTGGAATGAACCGGAGGGCTGCTCCAAATGTCGTCCGTCCCTTAACTACTACCTTGGCATGATCTGGCCAGCTGAGTACGAGGATGAGCGGGTATCCAAGTTCACGAACGAACGCTATCATGCCAATATTCAAAAAGACGGAACCTACTCGGTTATTCCACGAATTTATGGAGGTGTCACTTCCCCGGCAGAACTGATCAAGATCGCAACCGTTGCCGAGAAATATGATGTGCCGATGGTGAAGTTCACAGGTGGACAGCGGCTCGACTTGCTCGGTGTACAAAAGGAAAACTTGCCGAAAATCTGGGAAGAGCTCGACATGCCTTCCGGATTTGGCTACGGGAAGGCGCTCCGCACGGTGAAAACATGTGTCGGCAACACCTTCTGTCGCTTCGGAACTCAGGATTCCATTGAGATGGGCATTCGTCTGGAGAAGAAACTTGACAAAATGGTTGCTCCAGCCAAAGTGAAGCTTGCAGTCTCCGGATGTCCGCGGAACTGTGCGGAAGCCACCATTAAGGATCTGGGGGTTGTCGCGATTGACGGTGCATGGGAACTGCACGTTGGCGGCAACGGCGGGGTCAAGGTCCGTGCAGCAGAATTACTGTGCACCGTGAAAACCGATGCCGAAGTCGAAGAGTGGACTTATGCTTACCTTCAATATTATAGAGAAAACGCACGCTGGAATGAGAGAACGGCAGCCTGGATTGAACGTGTCGGTCTGGACCATGTGAAGAAGGCACTTGAGAACCGTGAAGAGCGCCTGGCTCTGGTCGAACGGCTTGAACTGACACTGGGCCGTACCGTTGATCCATGGAAGGAAATTATTGAAGACGAAAAATTGCGTAAAAACTTCACCCCACTCGCTGGCACCCAGCCGGCAGCCCACTAGAAGAGGAGGATCAGCGATGAATCGATTGCGAATTGGACATCTGGCGGATATTGACGAAAAGGGAGCTCGGACGTTTACGGTCTTGGATACCGAGATTGCCGTCTTCAAATTGAGTGATGGAACGCTGCACGCCGTAGAGAATCGCTGCCCTCACAAGGGCGGCAGGCTGTCAGAAGGCATGGTATGCGGAACGGCTGTCCACTGCCCGCTGCATGACTGGAAAATCGACCTTCGCAGTGGCAAGGTACATGAGCCGGACGATGGATGTCTGAACACATATAAAACCGAGGTCGATGATCACAGCGGTGAGATCTACATTACCATTGCAGGTTAGTCTTTAATCAGAAGATATGCCTGACATCATGAATGAGGGAGGCGTGCACGATGGATTTTGTTAAACCGGCAGAAGTCCTGCAATCGATGGTGGACGCAGGCGAGAATAAAGCCAGAATGAACCGGGTGCAGATGTTAATCCGTGGTTTTTTGGCCGGTGCGATTCTCGCTTTTGCAACAACGCTGGCATATACCGCTGTATCTCAAACTTCCATTGGTTTGGCAGGTGCACTGATATTCCCTGCAGGGTTCGTGATCATTATTCTGCTCGGACTTGAGCTCGTGACAGGCAGCTTCGCCATGATTCCACTCGCGGTTATGAAACGCAGAGTCACACTGATGGATATGCTGCGTAATTACTTTTGGGTAATTGCAGGCCATATACTTGGATGCCTGTTCTACGCTCTGTTATATGAACTCACACTGACGAAGATGGGAACCGACATGAGCAGTCCCCTCGTTCAAACGCTGATTCAGACCAGCGAAGCCAAGACGCTCGGATATCAGCATCTGGGCGGCGCAGGTATTGTTTTGATCATCATTAAGGCTATTCTATGTAACTGGATGGTGACACTAGGTGCGGTCATGGCGATGACGTCCACCTCCACACTCGGTAAAATCGTGGCCATGTGGCTGCCGATTACGATATTTTTTGCTCAAGGATTCGAACACGCTGTTGTAAATATGTTTGTCATCCCGGCGGGCATAATGCTGGGTGCTGATGTCAGTATTGCCGACTGGTGGCTGTGGAATCAGATTCCGGTGCTGTTTGGCAATTTCATTGGTGGTGCCCTATTTACCGGGTTAGGGCTGTACGCTGCACACCGCTGGGGAAACCCCATCCCGATGGCATCCAAACTCGCAACCATCCATGGCGGTCGTTCAGGACTGGGTAATGCAGAGTCTGCGTCCAGACTGGGGACACGATCATGAGCCGGGGCCTGGTAAGTATCGTAGGTGCTGGACCTGGAGATCCGGAACTCATTACGGTGAAAGCTCTGAGACGCATTCAAACGGCAGATGTACTACTGTATGACCGACTGGTGAATGATGACTTGCTTGCCGAAGCTCCTGATGCAGCACTCCGGATCTATTGCGGGAAGGCCCCTGGGCTGCATTCCATGAGTCAGGAGATGATTGGTCGGTTACTGGTTGCTCACGCTGCGGAAGGCAAGCAGGTGGTTCGGCTCAAAGGCGGTGACCCGTTCATCTTCGGGCGCGGCGGTGAAGAAGCCCTCGTGCTGGCTGAAGCCGGAATTCCTTTTGAGGTCATTCCTGGCATCACCTCGGCTGTGGGCACTTCCGCCTCATCCCTGATTCCGTTAACCCATCGGGGAGTGGCTTCAACCTTCGCTTGTGTCACAGGTACAGGGAGTGATGGCCGTGTATCTTCCGTTCGCTGGGATCTGCTCGCCCATAGTGTTGACACGCTGGTAATCTACATGGGTATCAGCCAATTACCCCTCATTCAACGTGAATTGCTGCAATCCGGCAAAAGCAGCAGTACACCAGCAGCCTTGATTGAACGCGGAACCACCGCGAACGAACGAATCATTACCGGCACACTCAGCCAGCTTTACGCTCTTTCCCTTTCAGAGAAGGTGAATAACCCTGCGCTAATCATCATTGGCGAAGCCGTTCTCGTACGCGAACGACTGATTCAGCTCCAGCGAGCAGCAGATACCTCTATGACGGGATAGCTGCCTGCTTCCCTTTTCTCAATCCAATAGCATACGTTCGTGAATGGTCCGACCCTTCTGTCCTGGTTCAATCAGCAGACGGGTCGGTTTGATGTTTATTAATGCCGTCAACTGCTCTCCCATATAATGCGCAGAATATTTGAATCCTATCTCTGCCCAGTGCATGATGACACCCACCGTGGCAGATATCAGGTAGCTCAGCATAATATCATAATTGATTGTGTACTCACTATCTTCAGTTACCAGCACGAAATCCTCGGTCAAGTAAGTCCGGAACATATTGCATAGCCTTAGGGCCATATCACCATGCATGGTCATCAAGGCACGGAAGACATCCTGATGAGCTTCAATATATTCAAATACCGGCATAGTTGAAGGAAGTAATCCGGTCATATCCACTTCCTTTAATTCAGCATACGGTTTGGCATAGGCTTGGCCCACTCCCTGCATGAAATCCTCCAAAATGAAATCAAGCAGCTCCGGCTTGCCAGGAAAATGCAAATAAAAAGTGCCCCGATTGTAATCTGCACGCTCTGTAATGTCACGAATGGTGACGGCGTCGGCTCCCTTTTCCAATATTAATGAAACCGTCGCAGCGATAATCGCATCCTGCGTTCTTCGTGCTCTCCGGTCCTGGGGGTGTTCGATAATCAACATTTTCGCCTCCTTTGTCCATTATTGTAACCTAAATGAACACCGCTTACATCTGTGTCCGATACCAGACATATGCGCTGTCAATGATTATTGTCACACCGTTATGTATATCTTAACATTGAGACAGGAAAGATAGACGACAGGTTGAAACTTTTTTTAAAGAAAAACCTGCCAATAATAAATAAGGAGCGAATATATCATGAGTAATTATACACATACAGCAGTAATTACAGGAGCTGCAGGAGGCATTGGTAAAGAATTGGCACGCAGACTGGCTGAACGTAAAATCAATCTGGTTCTGGTGGATCTGAACGAAGAAGCCATTCAAAAAACAATCACTGAACTGAACCTCGACAAAGAGCATGTGATTGCGGTAAAAGCAAACGTATCCCAGGAAGCAGACGTGAAAAACTATGTTCAAAAAGCACTCGATGCTTTTGGCAGAATCGACTACTTTGCCAATAACGCAGGTATTGAAGGCCCAACCGGTCTGATCGAAGATCTCAGCGTTGAAGCACTGGATGCGGTATATAACGTTAACGTTCGTGGCGTATTCCTTGGTCTGCAAAATGTTATTCCAGTAATGAAAAAACAAAAATCCGGTGCGATTCTGAACACCTCTTCCCTTGCAGGTCTGATGGGTGCTCCAGCCGTATCCCCATATATTATGTCCAAACATGCCGTAGTAGGTCTCACACGTACTGCAGCAAATGAACTTGCACCTTACAATATCCGGGTAAACGCGGTATTGCCAGGAACGATTAACACTCGTATGATGCGTCAAATCGAAGCAAACTCCGGTGACGTGGAAAACTACCAAGATGCTACTGTAGCCAGCATTCCAATGGGACGTTATGGCGAACCAGAAGAAGTGGCAGCCGTAATGAACTTCCTCTTGTCTGAAGATGCTTCTTATGTAACAGCATCCCTCTACACTGTAGATGGCGGCATGATGGGTCAATAATAAGCTGCTGTACGAATGTTTTACCCTAAAGATTAGTCTTATCCATTAAGACCCCTTCACAGTAATATAAAAGAAGACCTCAACACCCACAGTTATGTGTGAAGCGCACCCCTTAGAATAGACATTGGAAAAACCCCTGGGTTTAGCCGATGAAATTCTAGGGGGTGCATTTTTTATGGCGATTAAAGGGCAAAAGTATAAAACGTATTCGGACAAG